>JAKQNR010000020.1 GCA_029565685.1 bacterium
TATTGCTTGACTATGGCGAACATGTGTTCCTGTTTTTCTAAGCGGCGTGTGGGCATGGTGGTCTCTCCTTGGTTGGACGCCGCCAATATACGAAATTTCTAGTTCGCCACGCATATGTACTTCACAGGGTGGATACTTAAAAACCTCCAATTTGACTGAGCCTGCTCTCGGCAGAACAAATCGAATCCTGGTGCTCTCATTGAATGGATTGGGAAAAGCGGGATAAAGGTCGAAATCCTTCGGTCGATCTGTCTGCTGTGCAACAGCAGTCTGGATTTGCGTCAAATGCGCACTGTAAACGCCGTTGCCGTGTGTGGCCACTGCAATGAACCCATCGGACTGGCGCACATCGATCATGTCAACCACCACGTTGCCGATGGTTTCTGCACCTTCCTGCACCCACACCGTGTTCATAGCGTCCAGTTTGACCGTGGAGAACAAACCGACGCTGGTGGCGGCGAAATAAACAGGCTGCTCCTGCACATAAAGTATCGATACCCAGCGCACCGAGGGTCCGTTGCCGGAACCGTCCGGATGCTCTTCCAGATTGCCGGCAACGGCTGTCCAATTATCGCCGCCGTCTTCAGACATATAAATGCTCATGGTATTGTAATTGGGGAACACGGCCAAAAGTTTATTTCCATTGCGCGGATCCACAGCGATGCAGTGGACATATCGACTGCCATACCATTGTATGCCATTGCCGGCAAGGGTTACCGGCGTGGGCTGGCCTTGATGGGGATCATCCAAACGATACATCGTGCCGGCAAAGGTGCCATAATACAGGCGTCTCGGCTGAGCCGGCGACATGGCGAGAGCAGAAATGTAAAAATCCGGCTTGACATTCTCCAGTTTGCTCCAATTCACATTAGTCGGCTTTGGAGGGAAAACATTGGGAATGGCGGTCAGATCCGAATTGCGCCACAATTCTTTACGCGACGGCAAATACATGATCTTGGAATCATGCGCGTCGAGCAACATCGGATTCATCCACAAACCCATGCCGATGGCTGAGGCCGGCGTGATCTCTGTCCAGCGCAGAACGCCGGCGGGAAAATCATGGCGCCAGAACGAAAAAGTGGCTGCATGGCTGGTGTAAAAATTCTGACCGCCGTCGCTGATGGCGCAATAGCCGCCGTCGGCCGCGCCGCCAAATATTTCCTGCCAGGGCGTCAAGGGATCGGCAGACCAGGTATAAAGCCAGGCATTATCTTGAGTTCCGCCCAGAATCAGTTCGCTGTTCGGCGTACCGTGATCGATGGCAATTGTATAGAATTGCGTGGTGATATAACCGTTGTTCAGAGTTTTCCATTCAATGTGAGTTTCGCCGGATTGGGGATCATATTTGGTCGGCGCTGTATTGTCCTGGGTCACAAACAGACCGCCGTCATTGCCGACAATCATACTTTTATTATTGGATGGGAAAAAAACAATCGAGTGCTGATCGACATGAAAATCGCTGAAAGCGCCGATGACTTCAAACGAGCGCCCGCCATCCTGGCTGCGATACATGCCCACCGTGCCAAGAAAAAGGGTATTGGGATCGTCCGGTTTAGCGTGGAGCATGAGCATTTTAGCGCCATAGGTGGTCATTTCTCCGTTGCACGGCAGGTTTTGAGTCAAATCGGTCCAGCCCACCCCTTGTTCGAATTTCTTTAAAGTCTGTTTCCAGTAGCCGACCTCCGTCAAATAATAAATGATTTTTTCATTGGCAGGCGAGATGGCGATAACCGTTCGGGTTGTAGAATCGGGCCAACTGGGCGGCGACATATCCTCCCAGGTTTGCCCATTAAGGGATTTATACAGTCCGGTTTTGGGTCCATGGCCGTCAATCGCCGCATAAAACTCGCCCTTGCTGGTCATAATGATATCGCTGCTGGGATAATCGGCGCCGAAATCCAGAACATGCTGCCATGCATTTCCTCCATCGGTGCTGAGAAAAACGCCGCTGGAGGTTGCCGCCAGAATGCTGTTTTCTCCAAAGGTGACCAGTTTATAGATAAAATCGAACGGATCTGTCGTCAGAGCAGTTCCGGAAACCGTAGACGGCAGCGGAGACCAGCTGGAGCCGTTATCCATGGATTTGAAAATGCCGTCGCCCCGGTCGAATGCGTCGGTTCCCAAAGGACCGGCTGCGCTGCTGCCTCTCTCACCATTGCCGCATTCTCCTGTGCCATAGTACCAGATGTGCTCTTTCCCCGGCGCAGTGTTCTGCGCAATGCAGGACACGCTGTGCAGGTGATGCGGTGCGGTCGTCTTTATCCAAGACTTGCCTTTGTCAACGGATTTCCACATACCGCCGGAGACACAGCCGGCAAGAATGATATTTTCATTTTTAACATCGATGGCCAGCGCCTTGGTGCGGCCGCCGATGTTGTAAGGACCACGATGAATCCAGTTTTGCACCTGCGGGAGAAACTGCAACGATGCATTCTGCTTTGCCAATCGATTGACAAAATTATTTTGCAGGATGCCGATATGCCTGGGGATGGAATGGGTGGCGGGATCATGCAGGAGCGTCCATTCATAGCGGCTGCGGGCGAAAGGATCCTCTTCCGTACCCTCGGCAGCGGTAAATCTGTTCCCGGCAGGATGTCCCGTTGGTTTTCTAAAATGCAGCGTCATTAGCATCCCGAAGATCAGAACGAAAAGAACAAGGCACAGTTTTTTCATGGTCGATCTCCTTAGGCTGGAACGGCCCCCTAAAAATATAACACCAAGGTTCCAATCCGGCTGCCCCTGAAACCAGTCGTCGGTCGCCTTTTGCGACTGTTACTTGAGGGGGCAGACATTTTCTGGCCCTTAAGCGTAAAAACTATAATTAAATAGGCCAACAAAATGCCGACGGAACTATTTCCCGTCATAGTTCATGCGATATAGTTTCTGCATTTTTTTGTTCAGCTTGTAGTTGGGCACCGCCTTTGGCGGAACAGGGTGAATTTTCGCCCCCTTTTTGTTAGTTTTTTTAAAATTATTTTTCTTCATGGCGTCAGTATTCCAGATTATCTGTGGACAAAATGCCCAAGCAACTATTTCGCCCGCGAAAAGATTTCCCCGGCGATCTGTGAGACCGCTGCAGCGATCAAGGAATCTGCCGAGCGATCTTGCCCCTGTTCAACATAAACAAAAAAGCACAAATCCCGCCATATCATAATGGCACAATTCGTGCTCTTATTTAGATCATGTCATTCTTACTACCTGGAATGAACCACAATCTTTTATTTCATACTGAGTGATCTGTGCTCGAACAACAACCTTGCGAAGGTTTGAAACGTTTGCAAGGATGCTGTAATCGATCCACGCAGTAAATAATAATCAAATACTTTAGCAAATGCAAGGGATTTCTCTTTGTTTGGGATGGGCTGATCCTCCTCTTCCTCTTCGACCCTAAAAACGATGCAGGCGGCGGCGCCGAACAAGGACTGTCCAAACCTTTCACCGCTTTCTCCAATGACTTGGTTAAACAGCGCATCCGGACACCGATCTTGCTGGGCAAAATTAAAGGATTCGCTGAGATGCGACCATTTGCAGCGGAGCATATTTTTTTCGTTCAAATCGACCTGACAGGGACGCGCGGAAAAGGGAGCATGACCGGCTGTTTTATTGAAACAGCGCCACATAGGGTTGCCGAGAGCTTCATATTGACTTATAGGCGGCCAGCCGAGTAGGCGCTCTATGGTGCGCAGCATGGATGTAGTCGAATAGAGCGTGTGCTCGATATCGCCCTATTGCGGCGGAGGTGTTGTGACCGCAGCCGGGTGATGTTTATAAAGTGCGGATGCATATGCCGCCGCAGGGCGGAGAGGCGTATGAGTTCATGACTACAAAAGTAAAAATGGGCTGGAAGCAAGCGCGGTCGGAATTGGATCGGATAACGGTGATGCCGAACCTGTATAGAACAACGGAGCTATGAGAGCCATCAAGTCTATTGGGGCGGGCCGCGGCTGATGGCGTTGTATTTTATTTATGTGCCCAACCGGAGTATCATACGCCTAGCTGCAATTCCGTGCTGTCTGGTGGATACCATTGAACATGAATGTGGAATCAACGACGGCACCGCCGTGTCGGATGTCATGTCAAAGGACAGCATGTACCTTGCGGCCGGCATCTCTTTATATCATGTGCAGGCGTCAAACATCGGAGAAAAGGTGGGCCGGTTGGTCGTAATTAAGCAAAGATGTGTTTGAGCCGGCGTACACAAGCGAAGCGTAAAATTTCACAGAAGAAGGATGCCGGAAATGGCTGGGCGGCGAAAATGGTTAAATGGCCGGGCTTCAACGCCAGAGGGACGATGATTTCTTTGATTTTTTAGCCCCGGAAAAATCAACTTTCCTGCCGGTTGAACCCTGATCACTCCAGCGTTATCTCCACATAACTCTGATCATCGCAGGAAAAGCTGGTCAAATTCCAGCCTCCCCATGTGGCTTCATAATGGTTGTTCAATGAAGCTAGAGCGGCGCAGGCTTGGGCGCCTTCGATTCTAAAGATCCGCGCGCTTCCACCCAAATAGGGCGCTTGTCCAGGGATGGCTAAATTTTGTTTGCTGATGATGTTCAGATTTTCCCTATCACCGCTGCGGGTGGTTTCATGAAATTCAAAATAGGTCAGCTTGATAGGCGAACTGTTGGGATCCAGCCTTACAACAAGTCGGCCTTCAGCCGTCGGATTAGTTGTGGTAATGTTCCAAACGGCCTGAAAGACATTATCTAGGTAGGTCCCGTCTCGCCATTTGTCATTGACATATAATACGCCGGCATCCCATGTCGAGCCATCACTGTACGTTCTTACCCCCTCAATCCTTGCCTTGAACCGGGCGGTTGTAAACGCGGCAGGCTGAAAAACGCGTACATCGAGAGTGATCCCGTCGGTGCGATAGTAGGGTGCTTCGAGTTTGCTGTAATTCACCACTGCAAGAATATCATATCCCGCCTGGGTAAGATCCCTGATTTTCGCCACATTGACCGTATCCCCCTGGGTCCAATACTCTAATTTTCCCTGGTTGATTCCAAAAAGCATCACATTGGCGTTCTCCTTTTGCGTCGCACTGGTGGAGACAGCGAACTGCAGCTGTGCGCCGGCCGGAACGTCGGCATACTCTAGATCGATCCTGTAGAGTTTTGCGGAGATATCAGGATAATTGTCGGACCAGGAGGTCAGGGTGTCGCGGCTGGAACGGATTTGAAAGATTCGGCTGACGCCGTCCAGAAATGTCTGATTCTGGATCCCATAAAATTCACCCGAAATATAGCGCCGGATAAAATCAGGCCACCACACCCGAGGAGGATCGGCCATGCTGTTTCTCAAGGCCTCAGCGGGATGCTTGTCGGCGGCGATGTCATCATAGATACGGTTCAACGCGCTTTCGCGATAATGAGTGACCAGATATTTGATAAGCGGCGCTTCAGCATACCCATGCAGCCTCATATTTCGTCCCGGCAACCCTCCCCCGGCCACAAGGCCGTCAAATATATCTAATTCATTCCCCTTTAAGCCGGTCGGGGCGAAGTTCGGATCCTCAGGAGGCAACCATTCTTCGAACCATGAGCCTATAGCGGCATGTAGCCAGACATGATCTACAGACAGGTAGTTGTATTGTTTCGTTCGCTTAGAATAATAACTTGCCGGGACACGAAAGAAAAATTCCCGGGCGGTTTGTCTGCAGATGGCAAAGCGGTCGTTCCAGACCATTTTTTTATAAGTCAGCGTCAAATACTGCTGCGGCCTCCTGGTATCGGACTGATTGCCAAAGTCCATGACGACATATTGAGCTTCTGCGCCGAAAGGGCTTTTAAAGTCGCCTACGATCATTTCGTAATAAACCGCTGGCTTTTCAAAAAACAGCCCCAGGGAAGTTACTTTTTCCGCGCTTATAGAGGGCACCATCAGAATGGGAGTGGTCATGCTCTCCAGCATGATTTTGGGGCATCTCATGCAGGATACATTGCCATAGTAACGCGTATCATACTCGGAGATGCCGAATAAGTCGTCGAAGAGATCGGAAAGCGGACTGTCGTCGCTCCAGGCGACCGGCTTGCGGGCCCAGTCAGTCCCCGCCATGCGCGCCGGGATGGTACAGAGCAATCGTCCGGAAGAATCGTGCGCCGGAAAAAACGAGTAGGAAAGGAGCGTAGAATCGACTTCAAGCGATGTCAATGACGAGGCCATGACAATGAAGCTAGAGTCAGAGAGCGTGCTGTTGTGTTGCAGAGAGAGGTGCAAGTCTTTAAAGAAATTTTGCGGCAATCCGGTGAGACGGAAGCTGTGGGTCTTGACAAAACTGGAAAAGGCTGGCGGGCTGGGCTGCAGTTGCAGTTTGAGTTCGGCCGGAGCGGCGAAGGCTCCGGCTGGGACGGTGAGCTTAAATTCGCTGGTTTCCAGCTTGCCGCCCGCGGCGCCGATGCGCGCTTGGATTATGTCCTCATCCTTCGGTTCAGGCTTGACCGGATTTTTTTTGCCGCAAGCCAGGATGAGGGCGACGCCCAGCAGCACCGAAGCAATTTTAGCATGAATGCTCATCTTGGTCATCTCCCAATTTTAAGTGGGGAGAATTGGATAGTGCGGTTCTTTGCCGCTAGACATAAACATAAATAGAAAAGCACAATATTCCAACCGGGTCACTGTAAGAATACTGTGCTCTTGCAATCATAGCAACCCCCTCTGATCTGGGTTACGAGATGCTCATCATTTTTTGCTGGATCAGCAAAGATAGAACAGGCAGGTTATTCGACTTCCATAAGGACGCGCTGACCAGCGCATGCCGCCGGCCTATGCACTGTTCCAGCGGCGAAAATTTTTCATCGCTGCTGCATGTATTTCTTCATACGCTGGGAATGCGAATCGAGCAAGCGAGAGTCGCCGATAACGCGAAAGACTTGCTCATGAGCTAACAAGGAAAAGCAGTGAATCATCAGTTGGCTGTTTAGGCAACCCGGCGTTGCCGTAAAAGCCGCGGCAACAGCCGGGATCAGGGCCTTGGTCCTGATTTGTCTTTACGCTATTTCCCATTGCTCTTTCATCAGCTTGACCGCCGCAGGCATGGTGACGTTTTTGTCGCCCACAGATCCGCATTCCAGGCTGATGTAATCCTGGTAGCCGATCATTTTGAGACCTCTCATGCCGTCGACATAGTTATCGCCTTCATCCTCGCCGGGCATTTTGCGTCGTTTGCGGCTGGCGATGTGCACGTGGCGGAGATATTTCCCGGCGGAGATAAAAGCGCCCATGTCGCTGGTCTCTTCCCAGGTCATGTGCCAGAAATCGCCCATGCAGGCGATGCCCGGATGATCAGCGTCGCGGCAGATGGAGGCCGCATCAGCGACCTGGCGGAGAAAATAGGCCTCTTTGCGGTTCAGCGGCTCCAGCAGCAACACGGCTTTATTTTTCACCGCATGCTCGCCGATCTCCGGAAGCATTTGCAGCAGCACTTCGCGCGCCTCCTTGTGCGGCAGCTGCGGCTGGCTGTTGAACGCCGGCACGGCGATGACGCCGACCGCGCCCAGCGCGCCGGCCAGAGCGAGGAGTTCTTTGATGGATCTGACGAACTCCTTCCGCTCCTCTTCTTTGTCCGAGATCGGCACGCCGGTGAAACCGGCGCAGATGGCGCTCACCTGCAGGCTGCGGCCGCGCAATGCATTCTGGTATTCTCCGATCCGGTCGGCCAGTCCTCTGCCGCCGATCTCCACAGCGACAAAACCGCATTTTTCGATAAAATCCAATTTAGCGACAATCGTTTCACCGGGCGCGATGCCGTCCTGACAGGACGGTTTGAGCACCGCCGTTGTTACCGGCCGGGGCATTTTACCCGTACAGGCGGCTATGGGCAGTGTGACAGCGGCTCCGGTGATCGCGCTCATTTTAAAAAAATCTCTTCTATCGATAGGCATCAAGGGGCTCCTCAATTGTTTTCCGTTCCCGGGACGGCAACCTTCAGGGTTTTCAGCTCCGGCACCGGACCCATGGCGAGGTTGGCGACTCCCAGCTTTTCCGTGGATTGCATCATCTCGTCCCAGGTTACCTCTTTGCCTGTATAGGCCGCCGTGCGGCCCATGATGGCGGTGAGCACTGATTCAGCGATGTCTTTGGCCATGTTCACCGGTTTGTTGCTGCGGATGGCGGTGACCAAAGTGACATGTTCCTGTTCATAGGGATTCTTTTCCGGCTCTTTTTCTTTGTTCCATTCCCAGATCACTTTGCCTTTGGCATCGGTCAGTTTGGCCATGCCGCTGCTGAGGCGGCAAACGCCCTTGCTGCCGACCATGGTTTCGCTGACGTTGTTGACGCAGCCGTTGATCTGACGACACATGCTCATCACATGGACGCCGTTGGCCATTTCATAATCCACGGCGAAAAAGTCGAATTGATCGCCGGTGACGCGACGCGCGCGGCCGCCCATGCCTACGGCCTTGACCGGATGCGCATCCATGAACCAGTTCATCACGTCGATGTTATGCACATGTTGTTCCACGATATGATCGCCGGACAGCCACACCCAGTTGACCCAGTCGCGGATCATCCATTCCATATCGCTCCAGCCTTTTTGACGTTCTTTGTACCAGAGCTGCGACTGATTCCAGTAAACCTGGCCGCCGACTAGGTCGCCGATGGCGCCGTTGCGGACCATCTGAAGCGCCTTGAGATAGTGGTATTGATTGCGGCGCTGGTTGCCGGTGACGACCGACAGGCCTTTTTGCGTCGCCTGTTCCGCGGCCTGCAGAATCTGCTTGGCGCCCATCGGATCCACGGCCACCGGTTTTTCCATAAACACATGCTTGCCGGCGTCGACGGCAGCGCTGAAATGTTCGGGCCGAAAAAAGGGCGGAGTGGCCATGATCACAAGGTCGACCCCTGAATCGATCACTTTTTTATAGGCGTCCAGACCCACATAGCAGCGATCGTTGCTGATGTTCTGACCTTCTTTGGCCAACTGCTCCCGGCATGAATCGAGGCGATCCTGAAAGGTGTCGCCGATGGCGGTGATGACCAGGTTGCCGCCGGCTTTGAGAAAATCTTTGGCTGCGCCGGTGCCGCGGCCGCCACAGCCGATCAGACCGGCTTTGATGGGCGCGCCGTCCGGCGCCTGGGCCGCCAACGCCGGCATTTCAGCGCTTTTTTTAGCGCAGCTGCCGGCTGCCATGGCGACGGTGGAAACAGCGGCCACGGCGCCGAAAAAATCGCGACGGGAAAATTTGCTCTCTTGATGGGACATGATGGACTCCTTTGCTTTATGATTCAATGTCGTTGGCTAATTTAATGCCGCTGCACCGCCTGCTCGGCGGGCTTATTTCTCGTAGACGCGAACCACGCGAAATCCTACATCCACGCAGTCGGAATACCACCACAAGCTCTTTGGATTTTGCGGATCGGTCATCAGCCAGGCATCGGTTCGGGTGAAATCCCGATTGGCGCTGCGCAAATCCGCTGCATCGCTTTTAAAGGATCCTCCGCGTATGACATGCTCGCTGCCGCTTTCGGGACCCCTCGGGTCTACAACGCCTTGATCGCTGTAGGACGACAGAACGTGGGGATCATAATAATCCAGGCAGAATTCAGCGACATTGCCGGCCATATTGAACAGACCGAAGGGATTTGGTTTGCCCTGTGCCACCGGTGCGGTGCGGCTGTTGCTGTTGGCCTCATACACAGCATAGCTCGCGATCAGGCTGGTGTCGACGCCGGCAAGCCTGTTCCATAGCTTGCGCCTGGTGTAACGGACCGGATCTCCTTTGAAAAAATAGGGGTCGCCGGATCCGGCGCGGCAGGCGTATTCCCACTCTGCTTCGGTGGGAAGGCGGTAGAGTTTGCCTGTTGCTTCGCTGAGCCATTCACAATACTGGGTGGCGGCATAATGGGTCATGGTGATGGCCGGCCGTGCGCCCTTGCCCCAGCCTTGATCCGGTGAGCCGTAGGGCGGAGTCGGTCCGGTGACCAGGTCCAGCTCGTCTACGTCCTTGGCCCAATATTCCCGCTTGCCGCGGCCCCGTTCGGCAAAGTAGCGTTCCCACTCGGCCCAGGTCACTTCTGTTTTGGACATCCAGAATTGGCTGAGGGTCACCTGTCTTTGCGGCCCTTCGTCGGATTCCCGGCAGCTCTCGGTTTCCGGACTGCCCATGAGAAACTTTCCGCCGGGAATGGCGATCATATCAAAGGTGACCTGGCTGCCGGGGATGGTTTCCGTATAGTTTTCAAACGGGACATTGAGCAGAGGACGGCGGGTGATCCGGACGCGCTTTTGCGGTTTTTTCGCCAGAATGGCGGTGTCCACTTTTGCCATCTCCTGATAATGCCCAACCTGCAAATGGCAGTTGATGCACCGCACGCCGGCGGTGTTTTTAAGGTAATAGACGTGCGCGTCTACACCCTTGCTGGTCAGATTTTTACTAAAAAGGTCGCTGTGGCAGCGGCGGCAGGAGGCGTCGAAGGTATAGTGTACGGCATTCTCCAGCCTGGATTTGGCCTCCCAGTTGATGCGTTTGACGTCTTTGAACAACGTGCCATAGGCGTCGCGAACGCCCAGACGAGCTTTTTCCCTGAGATAGGGCCAGCCCTCAGGCGGAAGGTGGCATTCCACACAATGGGTGACCACTCCGCTCTTATTTTTGAAATGAGTTGATTTTTTCCACGAGTCTAGGACGTGCGGATGGGTGTGGCAGATATCGCAAAAACGGTCCGTAGCGGTGATTTTAAGCGCATGGTTGCCGAGAAGAATGGCTCCGATCCCCAGGATAAAACCGCTCAGCCACAGCGGTTTACCGCCCAGTTTTTTCATAAAGTTCTATGCACTCCATAACTCCAGCGATGCTTGCGCTGGATTTTGAACGAGTCCTTGGCGTTTGTACTGCAAAGTAACATCATCCCGTATGAAATGCAAGAAATTTTTATCAGTTTCAAGTTGGCGGACGGATAGGGTTCCTTTCATTTGTTCACCGTGTAGAAATTGATCTCTATGCGCCGGTTGAACTTGCGGCCGGTGGGCAGATTGTTTTCGCCGATCAAGACGGTCTCGCCGCTGCTGCGGATCACGCCGAGCGGTTTATCCTCGCCATACCCTTTAGCCGAATCGGTCCGGCGGACAATCCGGTTGAACACAGCCGGATAGTTCTGCTCCACATATTTCAGAAAGCTGTCATGGAAAGAAAGGGCACGTTCTTCGGATAATCGCAAATTATAGGATGCATTGCCGATGGCGCAGGCGTGTCCGAAGAAGCGGAATCTTTTCTGCGGATCGGTAAAGATCTCTTCGATGGATTCAAGGATGCTCGCCCAGTAAAAGCTGTAGAGGGGATCGGTCTTATTGAATTGCAATGGAAAAGCGACGGTGTGTTCGCGCAGTTCCGCTTTGCCTACCGGCAGAAATGAGCGCGGATAGGTCCTGAAAGTGCGTTGCAGTGAATCGGTCAGATGGACCACATACTGGATCTGCTGATTGATCCAGGGGCTTTTCTTAAAATAATCGTGCACCGGTATTTCCCAGGTGATCGGACCCTGAATGCGCGTCGGCGACGGCGATTCCATCAGCAGGCTGTCCTGAACGATCTCGGTCTGCAGCGTCACCACGTTTCGTTTCAGGGCGACCGCGCTGTTGATGTCGCTTTGGAACAGGACCGGAGTGGTGATGTTCTCTACGTCCACATAGTTCAAGGGAGAGAACAGCACCGGCACATGGGCATCGTCGGTGGTGATCTTGACGAACCGCCGCTCTTCGAACACCCAGCGGGCATCCTCCGGATTGGCCGGCACATAGCGCGGGGCCAGCACCACGCCGGGCAAAATGCTGATTTGTTCCGCCAACACCCCTTTGTGCAGCATGGAATCACGAACCGCTTCCGCGCGTCGGTTCGCCAGGTCCGGATCGGTCTCGCCGCTGTTGGGATCGATAAAGCCCTGCAGACGAATTTGAATGTTGCGATGCTTGACCAACCGCTCGGAGAGAATGTCCAGCGGCGGATCGACGATTTTTTTCAGCAGATATTCGTCTTTGACACGGGTGGCGTTGGTGTCAAAGCACACCTCGGTGATGATCGGCAGCGCAAAGGAGCGGGTGATCGCGGTGATGATCTGCATCGTATCCTGGGCGGCAAAGAAGCCCTTGGGAATGGTGTAAAAAGATTTGACGATTCGATTGTTGCCCTTGTCCAGCTCCTCAATGGGTTGACGGGTTTTGATCTCCACCGAAATGCCATGTCTGCCCAGATACGGCGTGTTCCAGTCAATGGTCAGAAAGCGGGACTCGCCCGGCAGCATCACCGGCAAATGGCCGGTGCGCAGGACTTTCTTCTCCAAGGAACCGACGGTGTTCGGCGCCGCTGTTTGCAGAGAGTCATAGACCGCATAGATCACATCCTTGGCCCAGTGCTGGCCCATATTGGAGAGCCGTACCCTCAATTTACCGTGATAATCGTCGGTTGTAATCCATGCATTATGCTCAAAAGTGACGTCCTCGGCGATCAGATCTGCCATCGGCACTTTGAAATGGTCGATGACACGATGGCCTTTGTTCGCCAACCGAATGTGGTGATCGGCATCGTAGGCCACCACAGCCCAGTAATAGTCACCGCCGGTGAGATTGGCAGCGGGCGTCCGAGGCGCTTGCAGGTCCTTGACGGTCATCATCAGGTCTGTATCCGGCGCCTGCAGATAATGTCCGGCATTGAGCTGGATCAGATCGAGCTTTTGCGCCACTTTGCTGCTGTCTTGATCCAGCAGGATCAGATACTTTACGTTATCAAAGAGATCCGGTTCGCGGCTGACCTGGCAGCTCAACATGACGCTGTCGCTGTACACTTTGGTGTTGGACGGCGGGGTGACGAATTCAAACCCTTCTGGTTTGACCGGGAAATGCGAGACTGTGCCGCGATAGGTATGATGGAAAAAGTCCTGTTCGTTCATCGATGCAAAATCCAGTCGCAGGGCGTTGTTTTTTCCCGGCAACACGCCGCTCAACGGGCTGTTCAGGTCGTCCAGACGCAAGCTGAGGCCGAAAGAATATTTTTCCAGCAGATCATTGCTGGAATTATAGCCCCCTTGAATGGCGAACCGCTCATCCCAGCTCACCTCCGCGCCAAAACCGAGGTGTTCTCTTTCATCGCGGCGGGTGTGATAATCGGCCGCCAATTGAACCTGAACGCCATGATGCCGGCCCGCATAGAAGGCAATCCCCGCCCGCATCTCGCGCGGCAACGGCGTGCTCTGTCGTATAAAAGTAAGGGGTTCACCCATATTGGCAGCCGAGAGACCGATGGAGATGATCCCGTGCTGAAACAGGCTGTTGGGATTGCTGCTCAGGGTGAACCGGGGCGTTCGATACATGAGCCCTGAATCAAAAACCCATGTATGGGCGCTATATTGCGCCAATTTGCTGTTCAAGAATTTTGCATCCACGCCGACGGCGAGACGTTCGCTCAGAAAGCTGATCGGCTGACCGATATTTGCCGACAGCACCCAATCATTGGCCGAGACCTGGGCGGCGCCTTTTTCAGAACTGTCGAATTCTCCGACTCCCTGATACAACCACCCCAGATTGAACTGCATGCGCCGGCTCCATGGCATCGACAGGCTCTTGCCCGCCAGCAGGGAGGCGTTATGTATGTCGGCGATCCATTTAGTGTAACTGGCTGACCAATACCATTCGCGCAGATAACTTCCACTGGCCGGGTTGGCGAACACCACATGGTGATCATCCAACAAAGCGGTTGCACTATTGCCCATGGACTGCAATCTGCTCCCCGGCGGCATCTTTAGAAAAGCGGCGCCGGCGCGGATCTGGCCAAAGATCTGCGCCGTCCATAGAATCAGCAACAGGGCCGCCAGGTTTTTCATATTGACTATCTCACGATCATGCATTTTTTCCAGTCCTTGAAATCACCACTATGGATCGTTATGATGTACACTCCGGAGCCGGCCAGCATACCGCCGGAGGTCCGGCCATCCCAATAGTAGGTATTCCACCCCGCCAAATAATCAGTTTCGCTCAGTTTGGCAATATGGGTCCCTGCAATGTCGTATACATCGAGACGCGCAACCCGGTTGGAGGAAAGTTTGAATTGAATGGCCAAAGGCTCCTGCCGGTCGGGCTCGTAGACGTTTCTATCCAATTTCATCCGATTCATACTGAAAATCTTGATCATACTTTGTGCGGTCGCCATTCGACCATATGCATCGCGTACACGGAGTTCGAAAATGACGGGCTCCTCCAATGCAGAGGTGAGCAGCCGCGTGTCGCCGAACAGGGGCAGATCCTGATGCCAGACGCCGGAGATGAGGGGATGGTCAAGAATATAGTCATCAGCGAAAGAGGAATCGATTCGGCCATTCACATAATAGACCCAGATGTCCCAAGTGACAATCGCCCCTTCCACCTTGACCTCCACGGTCACCGAATCATTCACCTGAACAAGCGCAGGCTGCGCAGTGATATAGGGTAACGGAACATCCGGGATCGGCGGTTCTTGTTCGGCTTGGAGCGCATAGACCAAGGCCTGGCCGTCGTTGTTGCCGCTGGTGGTGTCATTGTCCGCTGCGACGCGGCCGGCGCTGAACAGTTCAAAGGGATCCTGTGGCAGCAGTTTGACCACAGAGGCGTTGAACGTGATTTGGGTCGAGCCGGCGGCGGCCAGCGAGTCGAGATTCCAGAACAGGGTGTCGCTTTTCTGGACAAAGGGGGTTGGGGAAGAGATCGAGACCGAATCCGGGACCAAAGCCCAAAGGAGAATATCCCTGGCCGTTCCGGGCCCATTGTTGGTCAGGGTGATCTGATAGGAATAGGTTTGGCCTGCGAGCACGGCCTGCTGCGATTGACCGTTCACCATAATCGTGGTGTCGGTGACGGCGCGATAGTCCAGAGCCAGGTCGAAATTTTTAGAGGCCGGGATCGGCGGTTCTTGTTCGGCTTGGAGCGCATAGACCAAGGCCTGATCCTTGTTGTTAGACAGCAATGGATCCTGAGTAGTTGCGGACACCTCGCTATAGCTGACCAGCAGAGAATCCTGTGCTGGTAGGGCGAAAGAGACCTCCCCCCATAGAGAGATAGTCAACGATTGTCCAGCGGCCAAATGGTCAAAGTGCCAGATCACTGAGCCGGTTCCGAATGGCGAATGAACGGGATCGCTTCCTTGTACAGTAAAGAAGGGGGGCAAAATTTGCCTGACCACGATTTCTGACGCCTCATCCGGACCAAAATTTTGTATCTCCAGCGTATAAGCGATTTTTCCGCCTGGTCTGACCGCTGGCGACAGCACGCTGTTTTTTTCCACCAGCGTATCGCTTTTTGCAGTGAGATTGATCTGCAGATCAGCGGCGGTCGGCGTCGCTTTATAGCCATAGACCACAGCTTGATCGTGGTTGTTGGTGCTGTCTGGATCATTGACCACTTCAAGTTCAGCATGGTCCAGCAAGGCTGTAAAGCCGACGGGAAATTCTTGCGTCGCTCGGGCGGTGACGAATATCTCCAGAGAATCTCCGGCTGCCAAATCGGGCAACAGCCATTCCTGCTGATGGCTCTGAATGTGAGTCGGCGTTGTGGAAAACGACTCTGCCAGGATTCCATCCGGCAGTGTATTGCGCAGCAAAGGCGCTCCGAGAATTTCTTCACCTCGATTATACACGGCCAGGCGGTATTGAAAGGATTCACCGTTCATGATGACCGGCGCCATTTGTCCCTGATAGGGTTTGGCGCCCATAGTAATGGGTGTAATGCGGACGGCGCCGTCGGTACCCGGATAATAGACGATTTTGAGGCTGTCGGTCAGACGGACGCTTTCGGGTATTATGGGATTTAGTGCGCTGTTGAGAAATTCAGGAAAGGAGTCGGAAATCAGGGAATAATGATGCATCCACAAGCTGTAACGGCCGGCGGTAAGATAAAAGGTGCCGCATTCTCTCCAGGCATGGTGAGGCGGGCCGGGATCATCCTTAATAACTCGATAGGGGCCGGCGACATTGGTATCTATTGGAGTGACGGCCGAACCCATGTTCGTCCGCCAATCCATGTAAAAGCTTTCATTTAATTGCACATCTCCACTGTTATACCACACGCGGCTGTAGATACGGTAATAGCCAGTCTGCGGGCATTGATAATCCATGATCTTGCGGTGCATCTGGGGAATGCCTTTGTCGATCCTGACGATCCTTTCCCCGGGGAGAACAAAAATCTGCGATTGGGCAAATGCAGCGGCGACAAAAAAGACCAGATCCAGGCAGAGGAAAACCCCGAGAATGAAAGTGCAGGGATATCTGCGTTTGCAAAATGGGCGATTCATGGCAGGTACCCATCCTTAACTAGATCGCGAAAATTAGATATAGAAAAAAAAAGCCCAGGCATCTTTTAGTGGGGCGCTTGGGCTTAAAAAAGGAAATGTTGCGTTTGAAACAGCTGCCTGTCTTTGAACAAAGACGTAGGAACCGACGGATGTTTCAATTCACATCACCTCGAGACACACATGGGCCGGCTTCACCACGACAATGAAAGCCGGCTTGCCGGTGTGGGCGATATAGGAGTTGAACCTATGACCTCTGGTATGTGAGACCAGCGCTCTAACCAACTGAGCTAATCGCCCGTTAAGACACAGATAATATAGTGTTTTAAAAAACAATTGTCAAGAGTCATATTTAGAAACGTGCTTTCAATTACATTTTTGTCGATTTATGTCCGTGTGCATGAAAATATGAACTATAGTATAAAATACTTGAAATTATTGGAAATAAATCATATCTTGTAAGCGTGGAGGCTCTATGTGCTCAAAACTTAAAATACTTATGGTCGGTCCCCGTCCACCGCAAATCGGCGGAATCGAATTTGTAGTGGAGGATCTGCTCCAGTCCAAGCTGGCAGAATGGTGCGAGGTGCATCATCTCGATATCTCCAAGCCGAAAAGCCGCAGTGCGCAGCAGTTTAAATCTGTCGCTGGGTACGCCCGTTCTTTTAATCGTCCGCTCCGTATGTCGCTGTACAGTTTCGGCTACTCTGTCTGTCATTTTTTCAAGATGTTATACCGGCTGGCGACCGGTGGCGACCAGGTGGTGAACCTGCACTCCTCCTCTTATTTGTCTTATTGGGAGAAATGCGTGTATTTGGATCTGGCCAAGCTCTTTGGTAAAAAGGTGGTAGTGCATATCCATGGATCCGCGTTTGACTCTTTTGTGGAGAAAAGCGGCAGATGGACCAGGCGCTTGCTGCTCTGGCATCTGCGCCGTTTTGACCGGGTCATCGCCTTGTCCCCTTTTTGGTTCGAGTTTTTTCAGCAGTATCTATCAGCTGAAAAGATCGCTTTGGTGGAGACCGGCATCAGAACCGCTGATTATCTTAACCGGGTGAATGAGGCCGCCCCGTTTCCGTCCATCGTTTTTATCGGTGAAGTGTGCAAGCGCAAAGGCATTTATGATTTATTACCAGCTTTGGCCGAATTGGCTAAAACGATTCCTGACATCAGGTTGATCGTCGTCGGGCCAGGTGAGGTCGAAGAGGCTGCAGGTTTGGCACAGCGGCTGGGTGTTGCCACACAGGTAGAGTTCGTGGGGCCCAGGTACGGAATGGAAAAGTTGGCATATCTTCAGCAGGCGTGGTGTTTTTGTCTGCCCTCTTATGCCGAGGTGTTTCCGGTGGTGATTCTGGAGGCCATGGCATGCGGTCTTCCAGTGGTTTCAACTTTTACCGGCGGCGTTCCGGATGCGGTGCAGGATGGTCGTAACGGTTTATTGGTTCCGGCCGGTGATCGACCGGCGCTGACTGCTGCGTTGTCTCGTGTGCTGTTGGATGGCTCTTTACGTCGGTCCATGGGAGAGGCGAACAGGCAGCGCGCCATAGAGCGATATGACGTGACAGTCAGTGCAGCCAAGTTACGCCGGATTTATGGACAGGTTTGCGCAACCGCCTGCCAGGAATGACCAAGGCTGTAAACTAGGTTTCCACCGGTCGGCGCAACTCAGCATGCAGTTGCATCCGCTTTCATAGAGCACGCTCATGCCTGGTTTCTTGCTCTAAGGTTGTATTTTTAGCTTGCTTTTTGTTGAAAATTTGACTAAACTATTTACAATTATAATGATATGTTGAAGGGTCGACATGCCCATTCACGAATATCGTTGCGACAGGTGTGGGAAGGTTTTTGAAGAGCTGATACGTTCGAGTTTCTCCGAGCAGGCGATCGTGTGCCGCCATTGCGGAAGCAGTGAGATAACGCGCGCCCTATCCCTGTTTGGTTTCGCCTCCAAGAGCCATTCTGGAACCACGGTTGCATCCGGCCACAGCTGTTCCGGCTGCCATTCCCATAACTGCAGCCAATGTCATTAAATCGAGCGTATCAAGCGGGTGCTTTAGCGAGTCGAGTCCGGAGAGAATGTGCAAAAGATCTCGATCTGCATTTGTTCATGGTTCATTGAACGAGTTATTGCCCCATCAAATCAGGAGCCAAGGAATGACTAAAGCAGAAATTGTAGATGTAATTGCTGAAGGGACCGGGCTGACCAAGCTGGAAACACAGGCCGTGATCGACGGCTTTCTGGCAACTGTGCGCTATGCTTTGCAGAAGAAGGAGCGAGTGGATCTACGCGGTTTCGGAAATTTTTACATCGTCAAGCGGGCGGCCCGTACGACCATCAATCCAGTCTCCCGGGAAACGATAAAAATTCCAGAGCATTTTGCGCCTGTGTTTCGGCCGTCAAAGGAATTGAAGAAATATATCAATGATTATACGGCAAAAAGCTTTTCTGAAGAAGAGCCCATATCCCATCAGGAATAGGAGGTGATCGTCTTGCCGAGCGGGAAGAAACGTAAGCGTCACAAGATTGCAACGCACAAACGGAAGAAAAGACTCCGAAAGGACAGACATAAGAAGAAACTCCGTTGACAAACCTAGGGCTGAGACGCGTTCTTGGCCCTTTTGTTTTGCAGATCTATCCGCCCTGTTGAAGCGCCGGCACGGGCGACTGGAATAGCGGGCATCTGGTGTGTGTTGTTGAAAGCGATCGTATGGATCAGGAAGAGGTTTTCGCAGCGGTTTATTCGGTCTCAGAATTGACGCGCGAGATTAAAAGTCTGCTCGAGGATCATTTGCCGCCCGTATGGCTGCAGGGTGAGCTTTCCAATTTCATCCGTCACAGCTCGGGTCATATGTATTTTTCCCTCAAGGACCAGGACGCGCAGATCGCCGGCGTCATGTGGCGTCAGCGCAACCTGTTGTTGACTTTTACCCCGCGGGACGGCATGCAGGTGCGCGTTTTCGGTCAAGTGCGCGTATATGAAAAGCGCGGCACTTATCAGTTGGATGTGCTCAAAATGGCGCCGGCTGGTGTCGGGGCTTTGCAGGCTGCGTTTGAAAAGCTCAAAGCGCAACTGCACGCGGAAGGTCTGTTTGACGCCGACCGCAAGAGGCCGTTGCCTCGTTTTCCGAACGCAGTGGGCATTGTGACCTCTGCGACAGGAGCGGCCCTGCGCGATATCGTGCAGATCATCCGCCGGCGGGCGCCCGGCCTGCAGATGATACTGCGGCCGACGCTGGTCCAGGGGGAAGAAGCGGCGGAGGACATCGTTCAGGCGATTCGCGAGTTCAACGAGTTCGACCAAGTGGACGTTCTCATCGTCGGCCGCGGTGGGGGATCTCTCGAGGACCTGTGGCCGTTCAATGAAGAAAAAGTAGCGCGGGCCATTCGCGCCTCACACATTCCTGTTGTCTCGGCCGTCGGCCATGAGATCGATTTCACCATTGCGGATTTTGTCGCAGACCTTCGCGCCGCTACGCCCTCAGCGGCTGCAGAGCTGGTGGCGCCTCTGCACAGCGCATTGCGTCAGGACCTGCGAGAGTTGAAGAATCGCTGCCGTCGGGCGTTCGAACGATCGCTGCATCAGCATCGGGATCGGCTGATGCGGCTGCGTTCGCACTATGGCCTGCGCCGTCCGGCGGATTTGCTCTATCAGCGGCGGCAGCGGGTGGATGAGCTGTTGCAGAGCATCCGCTCCAGCTGCCGGAATCGTCTGGTCCAGGATCAGCGGCGCCTGGCGCACAACCGTCAGCTGCTGACCAGCTTGGGCCCGGAATCGGTTTTACGTCGAGGTTATGCGCTGTGTTGGGATGAGCAGACCCGGCATCTGGTAACCCGTGTGGCGGCTGTAACCCCGGGGGAGACACTGACCGTTCAACTTCACGACGGCCGGTGGCAGGGCCGCGTGGACGAGATATCCAACGGAAAATGGGACCAAGTCGTCGTGGAAAAAAAATAATCGCATTTATCTTTTACCCTTGTTAACTTGGGTCGATCATGAACAAATTGAACTTTGAGAACGCCATGGAGCGGCTGGAAGAGATCGCCGATCAGCTGGAGGACGGCTCCCAGTCTCTAGATGAATCCTTGAAGCTCTTTGCAGAGGCCAATAAGCTGGCCGCCTTCTGCACCGGCAAGCTTGATGAAGCGGAAAAGAAATTAAAGATATTGATCAAAGACCAGGATTCCTATACCCTGGATGATGAAGAAACGGAATGATTCTGTTCGTATGGACCCCATTTTACCCAATGTCAATTCACCGGCGGATCTCAAAAAGCTTTCCGTGCCGGAGTTGGTGCGGCTGGCGCATGAGATCCGCGAATACATTGTCGACACTCTGAGCAAAACCGGTGGTCATCTGGCGCCGTCGCTCGGCGTAGTGGAGCTGACCTTGGTCCTGCACAAGCTGTTCGACTGCCCGGTCGACAAGATCGTCTGGGACGTCGGCCATCAATCCTATGCCCACAAGATCATCACCGGCCGGCGTGAGCAGTTCAAGACCATCCGTCAACAGGGGGGCATCAGCGGTTTTCCCAAACCGTCCGAAAGCCCGTACGACTCATTCGGCGTCGGCCATGCCAGCACCGCCATCTCCGCAGCCTACGGCATGGTGGCGGCGCGCGATCTGGCGGGCGAAAAATATCATGTGATCGCTGTGGTGGGGGATGGCGCCCTCACCGGCGGCCTGGCGTATGAGGGCCTCAACAATGCGGGCGCTTCGGGCAAAAATTTTATCGTGATCCTCAACGACAACAGCATGTCGATCTCGCCCAATGTCGGCGCCATGGCTCACTATCTGACCAACCTGATCTCTAATCCCATGTACAACCGGATCAAGAATGAGATCTGGGATTTTACCGGCCGTTTCGACAAAATGGGGCCGCGCATTCGCCGCGCGGCTAAAAGCATGGAAGCCACTCTCAAGGGATTCGTCGTTCCCGGCGTCTTATTCGAACGTATGGGATTTCGTTATTTCGGACCCATCGACGGGCATAACATTTCCGCCTTGATCAGTGTGCTCAGCGAAATACGCCGGTTCAACGGACCTCTACTGCTGCACGTTCTGACCAAGAAAGGGCGTGGGTATGTTCCGGCGGAAAACAACGCGCCGGTTTTTCATGGCCTTGGTAAATTCGATATCGAAACCGGACTGGCGATCAAGTCCTCGCCGATCCCCAGTTGGACCGAGGTGTTCGGCCAGACCCTGTGCCGGCTGGCTGAACAGGACGAAAGGATCGTCGCGATCACCGCAGCCATGGCTTTGGGCACTGGCCTGACGAAATTTGCCGAGCGGTTTCCCAACCGTTTTTTTGACGTCGGCATTGCCGAAGGCCATGCGGTCACCTTTGCCGCTGGAATGGCCCAACAGGGATATCGTCCGGTGGTTGCCATCTATTCCACTTTTTTGCAGCGCGGGTATGATCATGTCATCCACGATGTGGCGCTGCAGCGTTTGCCGGTGGTGTTCGCCATCGACCGCGCCGGACTGGTGGGCGACGATGGTCCCACTCATCACGGTGTTTTCGACCTTGCCTATTTACGCACCATCCCCAACCTGGTGGTTATGTCGCCGAGAGATGAGGAAGAGCTTCGTCATATGGTATTTACCGCCCTGCAATACCGCGAGGGACCGATTGCCATCCGCTATCCGCGCGGACACGCCATGGGCGTGCCGTTGACCGATTCGGTCACAGCGCTGACCATCGGCGAAAGCGAAGTAATGCGAAGCGGCGACCAGGTGGCCCTTTTAGCCGTGGGCCCGATGCTGCAACGGGCGCTGTCCGCCGCTGATCTAATCCATAAACAACTGGGCTGCAGTCCTGAAGTGATCAACGTCCGCTTCATAAAGCCGGTGGATAAAAAGATGCTGGATCGCCTCGCCGAGACGTTTCCATTGATCATCACCCTGGAGGAGGGCGTGCTCAAAGGCGGATTCGGCAGCGAGGTGCTGGAGTATTTTGCTGATGAAAAACATCATGCACCTGAGATCATCCGCTGCGGCCTGCCGGACGCTTTTATCCCCCAGGGCGACCGGGAACAACTGCTGGATGACGTTGGCCTGAGCCCGGAGGCGATCTGTCAGGCGGTCGCCCGATCTGGGGCTCTGGGCGCGCACAGAAAGACAACGAGAATCAAGGATCTATTCCGCATGCATCGAAGGAAAAAGATCGCATGATCACCATCGGCATTGTCGCCAACCGTTTCAAGCCTAGAGCGCGGCCGGTGATTAAAAATTTTGTCGACCTGTTGCGCGAGGCTGAGGCGCAGGCTCTCTATGCCGCTGAAAACGCAGAATTTCTTAAACTGACGTCGGCGGACAGAACCGTTCCGCTGGCGCAGCTGGGCGAACACAGTCAGGTGGTGGTGGCGTTCGGAGGCGATGGCACTTTGCTCTCCACCGCCTGTGAAGTGGGCGCCAGCGGCGTACCCATCCTTGGAGTTAATCTCGGCGGGCTGGGATTTCTCGCAGAGACCAAGACCGATGAGATCCGCGAAACCGTGCAGGATCTGGTGAACCAGCACTATACGATCATCGAACGCATGGTGCTTGCGGTTCGTGTGCACGTCTCCGGACAGATCAAAAACTATTGGGCGTTGAACGACGTGGTGGTCGATAAGGGAACTTCGGCGAGGCTGATCCTGATCGACGCCCTGGTGGATGGCAACTATCTCAACACCTATCGCAGTGACGGACTGATCATCGCCACACCGACCGGTTCCACCGCTTATTCGCTCTCCGCCGGCGGCCCGCTGTTGATGCCGGTGATGCAGGCCATCTTGGTCACGCCGATCTGCCCTCATTCGCTGACCGTGCGCCCCATTGTGCTCTCTGAGCGCAGCGTGCTGTCGATTTCGACGCGCGGTCAGGATAAACCGGTGCAGGTCAATATCGACGGCCAGAACCGTTTCGTCATTCGCGCGGGGGACTGGCTGGAGATCAGCAAGGCCGATTACTCGGTACGATGGGTTTCAAGCAACAAACGGGACTTTTTCTCGATCCTGCGAACCAAGTTGAACTGGGGATTTGATTTATCCATGCAATCCAACAGCGCTCCGGCCTAGGGCCGGCGCTGATCAAAGGGTATGCCCCTGACTCGGATCCGTTTCTCCTTCGCTTCCGGATCCGCGCAAACCTGCATCCTTAGGATGAGACGGACACAGGCGTGAACAAAGACAGAGCTAAAACTCCGCTCATGGAGCAGTACCTGGCCATCAAGAGCCAGCATAAAGACGCGATCCTGTTTTTTCGCATGGGCGATTTTTACGAGATGTTTTACGAGGATGCCCGCATCGGCTCCGAAGTGCTGGGCATCACCTACACCTCGCGCGCGCACGGCAAAGCGGCGGACGTGCCGCTGGCAGGCTTTCCCCACCACGCCCTGGACACCTATCTCAACAAAATGATCAAAGCCGGTTATCGCGTCGCCATCTGCGAACAGACCGAAGATCCCAAACTGGCCAAAACCATCGTCAAGCGCGAGGTGCTGGAGATCGTCTCCCCGGGCACGGCTGTCTCCGATGACCTGCTCGAGACCAAGCGCAACAACTATCTGGTCTCCCTGTTCGGCAGCGCCCGTCTGGTCGGCCTGGCTGTGGTGGATGTCTCCACCGGCGAATTTCTGGTAAATGAAGTGCCGCGATCGGATTTGATCGAACAGGTCGCCAGCCTGTCCCCGGCTGAGCTGCTGGCCGCGGAATCGCAGATGGAGGATTTCAGCGGTCTGTTCAGACAGATCGGCTGCCCGGTTACAAAACGCGACGATTGGACGTTTCAGGCGGATTACTGCCGCGAGACTCTCACCAGCCATCTGGGAACTCTGAATCTCAAAGGATTCGGCTTGGAGGAACTCACCGTCGGTCTGCAGGCGGCCGGCGCAGTGATCAGCTATTTGCGCGAACATCAGAAAGAAAAGCTGGTGCACATCAACCGAATCCGCCGCATGGCCGGCGACGAGTACATGATGATCGACGCCGCCTCCCGTCGCAACCTGGAATTGATCCAGTCCATGAATCAACAGCAGAAGCAGGGCACGCTGCTTTCCGTGCTGGATCGCACCCACACCCCCATGGGCGGCCGCATGCTGGTGCAATGGATATTGCGGCCTCTGCTCAAACCCGCGGCCATTCACCGTCGTCAGGAGGCCATCGCCGTCCTGTTTCGATCCGCCACCCTGCGCAGCAGCCTGGCCGAGGCGCTGGCTAAGGCCGGCGATCTAGAACGGTTGCTGGCCAAATTCGCGACTGCGCGCGCCAACGCGCGCGACGCGCTGGCGGTGTTGACCTCCCTGCGCACCGTCGTGGAGATAAAAAAGCTGTTGCAGGAGGCAACGGATCCGCTGCTGGCTGAATGCGCTGCGAACCTGCAGCCGCTGCCGGATTTGGCCTTTGAACTGGATCGCGCCATCCAGGATCATCCGCCGCTCTCCATCACCGACGGCGGTTTTATCAAACGCGGTTACAGTGTTGAATTGGACAAACTGCGCGAGATCGCCTATGGTGGAAAGGACTGGATCGCACGCCTGCAGCAGCAGGAACGTGAGGCCACAGGCATCCCGTCTTTGAAAGTGAATTTCAACAAAGTGTTCGGCTATTACATCGAGATCACGAATCCGCATCTGTCCAAGGTGCCTGTGCATTATACCCGCAAACAGACGCTGGTCAACGCGGAACGCTATATCACTCAGGAATTGAAAGAATACGAGGAGCGCATCCTCGGTGCAGAGGACAAGATCGTCTCCCTGGAGTACGAGCTGTTCGAGCAATTGCGCACGCGGATCCTGGAATACACCCGTGATCTGCAGACCAACGCCGCGATGCAGGCTCAGTTGGACTGCCTGGTGGGATTGGCGCAGGTCGCGGTGGAGAACGAGTACGTGCGGCCGGAGGTGGATGACGGACCGGTCATCGACATTCGTGAAGGCCGGCATCCGGTGATCGAGAAACTGCTGCGGCCGGGCGAACCTTTTATCCGCAACGATGCCTTTCTTGACAATCGCACGCAGCAGCTGCTCATTATCACCGGCCCGAATATGGCCGGCAAATCGACCTTTTTGCGCCAGGTCGGCCTGATCGTCATCATGGCGCAGATGGGTGGCTTTGTTCCTGCGGCAAGCGCGAGAATCGGCGTCGTCGATCGTGTGTTTACGCGCGTAGGCGCATCCGACAACCTGGCCGCCGGCGAGAGCACCTTTCTGACTGAAATGAACGAGACAGCCAACATCCTTAACAACGCCACGCCGTCCAGTCTGATCCTGTTGGACGAAATAGGACGCGGCACCAGCACTTTCGATGGCCTCTCCATCGCCTGGTCCGTGGCCGAGCATCTGCACAATACGGCGCATCTGGCTGCGAAGACCATCTTTGCCACCCATTATCATGAATTGACGGAACTCGAACTGATATTGCCGCGTGTAAAGAACTATAATGTGGCGGTGCGCGAATGGGGCGACAGAATCGTTTTTCTGCGTAAAATTGTCCCCGGCGGCTGTGACCACAGCTATGGCATTCAGGTGGCCAAACTCGCCGGTCTACCGCAGGAGGTGATCAGCCGCGCCAAGGAAATCCTGCAAAACCTGGAGGCTGAGGCTTTGAATGGCTCCAGCCGGCCCAAACTGGCGGAGCATCATGAGCGGCAGAAGGAAAAGGTGCAGCAGTTGAACCTTTTCGGCGAACTGGAAAAAGCGGTGCGCGAAGAACTGAAGAACATCGATCCAAACCAGCTGACCCCCCTGCAGGCGTTGAGCAAACTGGATGAACTCAAACAGCTGGCATCGCGGGAAGAATAGAGCAGGCGCATTTCTTTGCTTGCGAAGGCAATCGTTTTATTGAGAAAATAATTAATGAAGGGCTACGTGTGAAAAAAGCCGTTCTGTTTTTAGTAATCAGTCTGGCCGGCGCCGGGAAGGCAGCCGGCACCGCCAAGTACGCCGGTGAGTTCATGTCTCTGGGCGTGGGCAGCCGTGCGCTGGGGATGGGAGGCGCCTACGTGGCTATCAGCGGAGACGTCACCAACGGGTACTGGAATCCATCCGGCCTTTCCCGCCTGGCTTATCCCGAGTTCTCGGCCATGCATGCGCGTATGTTCAACGGACTGGTCAATTACGATTACGTGGGCCTGGCCGCGCCTTTCCGCAAACTGGAGGGCCTGGGAATCAGCATGGTTCGGTTGGCAGTGGATGATATCTTTTACACCGCTTTGCCGCGGCCCGGTCTGCCGGTGGGCGCCGAATACACCAATGAATCCGGACAGATAGTGGCCAACCGGCCCTATATTTCGAGAACTGTTTCCGACGCAGAGTACGCTTTTTATCTTAGCTACGGCCGCCAGAGCGGCCGCCGCCTCGCTTATGGAGTAAACGTTAAAATGGTGCACAAGGGGGTTGGCGACAATTCGGCCTGGGGTTTGGGCTTTGATCTGGCCGCTCAATGGAATCCTGTCGGCCGCCTGCAAACGGGTCTCAATATTCAGGATTTCACTACCACATTACTGGCCTGGGATACCGGCACGCGCGAGCTGATCAGCCCCACGGTCAAGACCGGGCTGGCTTATCCCTTTTGGTTTTCCGCTATCCGCACCTCGTTTCTACTGGCAGCGGACACAGATGTTCGTTTCGAAAACCGGCGGTTTGCCAGCCAGTCGCATGTGGGCCCTGTGAGCCTGGATTTTCATCTGGGCGCAGAGATGCTCGTTCATCGAGTGGTGGCGCTGCGCGTGGGCAGCGACATAGGGCATTTCAGCGCCGGCGCCGGACTGCGTTTGCCGCGGCTTGATTTTGATTATGCATTTCTCAGCCATCAACATCTGGAAAACACCCATCGTGTTTCACTTCGTCTTCGCATCGAAGAACCCCGTTTTGCTAGAATGAAATAAGGGATCCTGCTTCATGGCTCCCGCTCGTTGAACCAAATCATCCATTTGCCGGTACGAAGGTGAGTCTCTTATCCTATCCGCCGCGCCGCGTCTGGCTCATCAGCGCAGGCGCGCTGATGATACTGCTGCTGTCTTTCATTCTGATGCACGAGCGTGCTGTAGAGCCCTCCTGGACCAGCGTCCGCCGTGGGCCCTTTACCGTTTCGGTGACCGAGACCGGCGAAGTGCGCGCTGTACAGCAGATCGACGTCAAAGCGCCCATGGAGTGGCGCATGCAACTTCAGGTTCTCTACCTCGCCCCCGAGGGCTTGGTGGTGGAGGAGGGGCAGCTGCTGGCTCAGTTTGACACGGCCGAGCTGCAGAAACGGCTGGATCTTGCCGAAGACCGGCTCATCTCAGCCTTGGCCCAGGAGAAAAAACTGCTGGCGGAACAGCAGGCGCGCATGCAGCAACTGGAAGGCGATCTGCGCACGTCGGAATATTCACGCGATATCGCGGTGCTGCAACGGGACCTGATGAAGTATGAGGCCCAGGTGCGGCGCCAGGACGTGGAACTGGAACATCAGAAAGCGTTGCTGGAACTGGACCAGGCGCGAACGCAGCTCGAAGCGCAAAAGATCATCGACCGTGCTGCGCTGAGAACCGCCCAGTTGGCCATTGCGGAGGAGCGCTTGGAAAAGCGGGAGCTGGAAAGCCAGATCCAAAATTTGTCGCTGCGTGCACCCATTCGAGGAATGTTGGTGTACAATGAAATCGGCCGATGGGAAAACCGCAAAAAGATCGCCCTGGGAGATAACGTCAACCCAGGCGAGGCAGTGGTCAGCATTCCCAATCTGGACAGCATGCAGGTCAGCCTGCGCGTGAACGAGATGGATGTTTCGCGCATCCAAATCGGCCAGCCGGCGGTCGTTTCGTTGGACGCTTATCCGAACAGCCGGTTTTCCGGCCGTGTGGTGCATATGGCGAAACTGGCGCAGAAAGAAAACTGGAATTCCATGATCAAGGATTTTGAAGTGGTTGTTCGTCTGGATCGGGCGGATTCGCTGTTCAAACCCGGTATGACGGCCAGAGCGGAGATCCTGGTGCGGCCGGACACCACGGCGCTTTTTATTCCTCTCGGCGCATTGTACGAGATCGATGGCCAGCCGGTGATCTTTCGTGAAAAGGATTATCCGGCGCCCACGCCGGTCGTTCCGGGCGAGCGCACCGATGCCTGGGTGATCATCAACAGCCCGCGTGTGCGCGAAGGAGACCTGATCGCGTGGAGAAGCCCCAACGCCGGCGCCAAACGGATCGGCCTGGCCGCTGATCTGCAGCGTTTGCGGGCTGATGAAAAATTCTGGCAGCAGACTTTCGGTGAAATGAAAAAGCGCGGCTTGCACTACGAATATAGTCCTTCCCGGCGGCAGCCGGCCGCATCGGCAGGCGGAAGAGAAGGGACCGTTCCTGCTGTAAATCCGGCGCCCTGAAGCGGCGGTTGGACCGCTGACTTTGCAGGCAACCGGGCGATCAAGAAGTGAGAGGGCTGAAGTGAAACTAAAAATGAATTTTAATTTTTTCACCCGGCTGGGACGATGGCGGCTGCCGGTGGCGATCGCCGCCGGACTGTGTTTGCTGCTCTTGGCCTGGTTCATCCACAGCGCCGCAACGCCGAACCTGGCCACCGTGCCGGTCCAAAGCGGTGAATTCATCATCGACGTCCGTGAGAGCGGTGAACTGTATGCAGTTAAATCGGTCTCGGTCGGCGTCCCTTCGAATGTACGCGGCAACCTGCGGGTGGTCGCCCTGGTTCAGGACGGCGCCATGGTTAAAAAGGGCGATTTTCTTCTGCAATTCGACACCAGCGAAGCCACACAGGATACTGAGGACCGCAGGAACGAGTACGAATCCGCGCTGGCCGAGCTCTCCAGCCTCAAGGCCAACATAAAATCCACCATGTCGCAGCTGCAGACCAGCTACGAGACGCAAAAATATTCCAATGAACAGGCCCGTCTGCGCTTTGAACAGATGAAATATGAAGCCGTGGCCAAACAGCGCGAACAGGAGCTGAACCTGAAGAAAGCGGAGCTGGCGTTGAGCCAGGCGAAAAACAAACTCGAGTCCCAGGAGATCATCAATCAGGCGGATTTGACCAAAGCAGAGCTCAAGGTGAAGCAGGCCCGCCTGCGTTTGGACCAAAAGCTGCAGGAATTGGAAAATCTGACCCTGCGGGCGCCCATCGACGGATTGGCGGTTCTGCAGGAGATCTGGGGCGCTAACGGTCGGGCCAAAGTCAAAGTGGGCGATACGCCATGGCGCGGCATGGCCCTGGTGGAAATCCCTGATCTGTCGCAGATGATGGTCAAAGCCAAGGTGAACGAGGTCGACATCAGCCGCATTCGGGTTGGACAGCTGGCCATCGTAACTATCGATGCGTTGGCAGGTTCCAGCTTCTACGGCAAAGTGGAGCGGATCGCCACCCTGGCCAGTCGCGAGCGGGGCTCGGAGATCAAAACCTTTGACGTGGAGATCATTCTGGAGGGCTCGGATTTACGCTTGCGGCCCGGCATGACCGCACAGTGCCAGGTGATCACCGATCGGTTCAGCGACAAACTGTTTGTGCCGCTCGAGTGCGTTTTCCAGAAAAACGACACCACCGTCGTTTATGTCAAACGCACAGGATTCGATCGCCGACTGGTCCGAGTCGGCGCCAAGAACAGCGATTACGTTATCATCGAGGACGGAGTGCAAAAGGGCGATGAAGTGGCGTTGCATGATCCGACCCAGCCCATTCAGGATATCAGTGGCCCCTCAGAACCGGTGCGGGAGAAAAGCGCTGCCCCCGCTTCTAACGGCGGCACTGCGGTCATGATCGTCAACTAGGCGGAGAAACCGATCCATGCATGCCCATCTGGTTTCAGCGTCTGTACGTGCAGGAAAAATGCCATGATCTATCAGGAGAGCATACTGATCGGCCTCGAAGGCTTGCGCAGTCACAAGCTGCGCTCCATCCTCACCGCCCTGGGCATCATCTTCGGCGTTGCTGCGGTCATCGCCATGCTTTCGATCGGCGAAGGCGCCAAAGAAGAGGCGTTGAAGCAGATCCAATTGATGGGTATGAACAACATCCTCATCGATGACATTCCACCGGAGGACAAGGAGGAGGGCAAGGGGCGCAGTAACCTTTCACGCGGATTATCACCTCTGGATGCGCATGCCTTGTCGCAGGTGAATCCATTGGTCGCCACCGGCATTCCCCAGCGTCAGGTGAAGGCCACGGTGGTGTACAGCCGCGAGACCATCGAAGCGATGGTGGTGGGCACCACGCCGGATTTCGAGAGCGCCATGAACTATGCGGCTGTGGAAGGGGCGTTCTTTAATTATCTCGATGTGACCGAAGCGCGCCGAGTGGCCGTACTGGGCGCTGAGGTGCGGGCGCAACTCTTTCACTTTCAAAACGCGTTGTATGAAAAGGTCAAGATCGGCAAGAGCTGGTACACCGTGGTGGGTGTGATGGAACGCAAGCCGACCCTGGGCGGGGCCGGATTCGGCGCCGTCCAGGATCTGAATAAAAATATCTACATCCCCATCACCTGCGCCATGAAACGGTTTCCGCGCAGCGCTTTTGAAAGCGAGATCGACCGCATCATCGTCCAGGTCACGGACGCTGACCGCATCCAAGAAGCGGCCCACCTGGTCCAGCAAACTTTGCGGCGGCGTCACAATAATGTCAATGACTTTTCCGTCACCGTGCCGGAGGCGCTGTTGAAACAGAGGCAGAAGACGCAGCGCATCTTTAACATCGTCATGGGCGCCATCGCCGGCATCTCTCTGTTGGTCGGCGGCATCGGCATTATGAACATCATGTTGGCGTCGGTGTTGGAGCGCACGCGCGAGGTCGGCGTACGCCGCGCCGTCGGAGCGCGCCGTCACGACATCCTCGGTCAATTTTTGGTGGAAGCGGTGATCCTCAGCTTTGTCGGCGGCGCGATCGGCGTTCTCTTTGGATTTCTTTTGACCAAGGTCATCGCGCTCTACGCCGGCTGGCGCACCATCGTTTCGATCAGCGCCATTTTGCTGGCCTTCAGCGTGTCCGCTGCGGTGGGCATCGTCTTTGGCATTTATCCCGCGCGCAAGGCGGCGGAGCTCGATCCGATCGTCGCACTGCGCTATGAATGAGCAAGCCCTGCCAAGTTTTTAAAGGAACTCGCATGAAGCGATCCAACCTCATAATGCTGTTTGCCCTCGCTCTGGGCGCAACGACCGCCGCACGCGAGCGCACCATGCTGACGCTGGACCAGGCGATCGCCATCGCCCTGGAAAAAAGCTATCAGATGAAAGCCCTGCGGCTGTCGCTGATCCAGTCTGAGCAAAATCTCGTCGCAGCCCGAAACCGGTTCCGGACCAACGCCTCCCTGGCGCTCAATACCCCCTATTGGAGAGAATCGGTCTCTGAGATTCAGGTGGCTGGGCAGCTGCCGGTTTACAACACCATCGGCGACATCCGCTACCAGGGCACGCTGGATATCTCCCAGCCCCTTCCTACCAATGGCAGCCTGCGGCTGCAGTCTCAGGCCTATCATCGCGACGTTTCCACCTATGAGCTGGACTTGGATCAGACGAAAAAGCGCAGTGAACTGATCTCTTCGGTCAGTCTGCGTTTCACCCAACCCCTGTTTTCCCTTAACACGTTGAAACTAAATCTGACCACCGCCAATCTCAATTTTGAGCGGACCAGAAACCTCTTTCGTCGCAGCGAGTTGAACATCATCTATTCAGTGACCAACGCTTTTTTCGATCTGTACCAGTCCACCCGCGCGTTGCAGATCGCTCAGGATAACCTCCGCCAGCAGCAGGAGCTCTATGAATTGGCGGCAAAAAAATACGCCAGCGGTCTGATTCCGGAGGTCGAGGCGCTGCAAATGGAGGTCGATCTGGCCCAGAGCCGCAGCGATCTGCTCAGCGCCGAGGTGGCGTTGTGGCGCAATGAGGATGAGTTCAAACAGCTGGTGGGCATTCAGCTGCAGGATTCCGTCGGCGTGAAGACCGATTTCCAGTATCAGCCTTTTGTAGTGGAGGAGGCTGCGGCGGTGCAACGCGCGCTGAAATATCGTTCAGAGCTGCGCGAGAACGAAATCTCGGTGGAGTTGGCTCGGCTTAACGTCAAGGAGGTGGATGCCCGCAAGGCGATCCGCGGCGACATCGATGCGTTTTATGATCTCACCGGCGTCAGTGATTCCAATCTTCCCTATGGCAGCACTTGGGCGGAGCTGTGGACCTCCAGCCAAAACGACATGAAGCGCAGACCGCACAATCGCGGTGTGGTTTTTTCTCTCTCCGTGCCCTTGTGGGACTGGGGGGTCAACTCGGCAGAGGTTCAGTCCGCTCAGGCCGCTTTGGAGAACGGCCGGCTTATGCTGCAGGAAGAGAAGGTGACCATTCAGCGTCAGGTGCGCGAGGTGGTCTCCCGCCTGCGCGAGTCTGAAAGCCGGATGCAAGTGCTGCAAAGAAATCAGGAGGTAGCGCAGCGGGCCTTTGACATCTCGCTGGCCCGTTTCAACAACGGCGACATCACCAGCCAGGAACTGGCCCTGGACCGGAACCGGCTGACCCAGGCCAAGACCTCTTATCTCAACGCCTATATCGATTATAAACTGGCCGCCGCTGATCTGAAACGTAAAACTATGTGGGACTGGGAGAAGGATCGTCCCCTGGTGGAGTAAACCTCCCCGGCGGGACCCGATGCGGGCAGGAACTTGGGTTCGCCCCGCGCTGGCTTTTCGCCCTCCTCAAATTGGATAAGCGGCAATGGCGAATACGGCGCTGCGCGGTCGTCGCCGTAGGGGCATCTGCTCGAGTGCATGGGTTGGCGATTTGTTAAAACCACGAAGGGCAAAGTCACGAAGCTTTACAAAACAAACCTTCTGATCCCTTCCTTTGAAAGCTCGACAATGAAATTTATCAGCAAACCGATTGACGCTTTGGCCGATTGCCTATAGGTCAATATTGGCGCCTCAACTATCGGTATTAATTTGTCTATCACTTTGATTTCAAGAATTTTTTTATTTTCGACAAGCACATCTAAATGGCATCCGCAATCGAGGTGAAGGCCTTTGTATGCCATGGGTATGCGTTTTGGGATCTTAAAAGCAATATCAACCAGAAAAAATTCTCTCGCAAGACATCGCTCATAAGCAGATTCCAATAAGCCAGGTCCAAACTTTCTATGAACCTCGATTGCACCGCCGATGATCTTGTTCGATAAATCATCGAATTGTAGATTCTTCGTGCCCTTGGTGAACTTTATGGATGAATCATTTTGCCTAAAGACCATGCATTCAATAGATAGAATTCTCTCACGGAATTTGTCGACAACCGGCTTCACCACACTTGCGATTGCATCGCGACCTCGGTCGTTGGCTTGCGGCTTTATTAGACCTTTCGGCCGTCTGCGAATCTGTTGCCGGCCGGCGGAAAATGTTATGCTTTCCACAGGCAAGATGGCTTACGTGAAAAAATGAAAAGCGTAGGGTGTTCCATGCGTCCGAAAATCTTTATGCTGGACCAATTTCTCCTCGAGCGAATCATCCAGGAAGCCTTTGAGGTGTTGAGCCGGGTCGGCGTGCTGGTGGAAAACCCTGAAGCGACTCAGCTGTTGCTGGATGGGGGCTGCGTGTTGCACAACCGACGGGTGTGCATTCCGCAGGCCTTGGTGGAAAAAGCGCTGTACACGGTTCCTTCAACCTTAATCCTCTATGATCGCGACGGCAAGCCGGCCTTGGATTTGAGCGAGGATCGGATTCATTTCAATCCCGGCTCCTCGGCGCTGCGCATTTTGGACTGGCCGTCGCAACAGGAGAGACGGCCGCAGACCGCAGATCTCATCCGTCTGGCCCGTTTAACCGATCGTCTGCCGCATCTGGCGGCGCAGAGCACCGGGCTGGTGGCCGGGGATGTTCCTCAGGCAGTGGTGGATCGCTATCGTCTGTATCTGGCCCTGATACATTCGTCCAAACCGATCATCACCGGCACGTTCACCCTGCTCGGCTTCAAGGTGATGCATGATCTGCTTGCTGCGGTGCGCGGCGGGCAAAAGGCTTTGCGCCATAAACCCCTGGCTGTCTTTGACTGTTGTCCGTCTCCGCCGTTGAAATGGAGCAGACTGACCAGTCAGGCGTTGATCGATTGCAGCCGGGCCGGCATCCCGGTCGAGCTGGTGTCCATGCCGCTCACCGCGGCGACAGCGCCTGCCACTTTGGCCGGCAGTCTGGTACAACATACCGCGGAGACGTTGAGCGGGATCGTCCTTAGCCAACTGGCCGCGGCCGGTGCGCCCGTGATCTATGGCGGTTCGCCGGTGGCCATGGATCCGCGTACCGGGACCACTCCCATGGGCGCCATTGAAACCATGATGATCGAATGCGGCTATGTGCAGATCGGCAAGTATTTCAATCTTCCCACGCACGCCTACATGTCCTTGACCGATGCCAAGGTGCTGGACGCCCAGTCCGGACTGGAGGCCGCGATGGGCGCCGTGCTCGCCGGTTTGGCTGGAGTTAATGTGGTCTCTGGCCCAGGCATGATGGATTTCGAAAATTGTCTGTCGCTGGAAAAACTGATCATCGATCATGAGATCTGCGGAATGATTCATCGACTGGTGCGTGGCATCGAGCCGCGCGGCGATCAGCTGGCTGCGGATTTATTCGGAGATCTGGAGTCCGGCGATTTGTTTTTCACCTCTGAGCACACGCTGAATTTTATGCGCAGAGAGATCGCTGTGCCTGGACCGGTCATCGATCGGGATCCCTATGAAGTGCGCCGGCGCAAGGCCGGTCATTCCATCGGCGAGCGCAGCCATCAGCGGCTGCAGGAACTGCTCTCCGCTCCTGCGCCACAGCCGCTGCCGGAGGCGACGGCGCGGGAGCTGCGTCGCATCATGACCGCTGATGCCCAACGGCATGGTCTGCGGACTCTGCCGGACGGCGAGCAAGGCTGAACGGTGTTCATTGATTAGCCGCGGCGCCATCCCTAGACCGTGCGGCGGAGCATGGAAGGAATTTTTTTTCTTGTAATGCTGCATTAATTTCACCAAATTATACATTAATCGTTTGCCATTTTAATTCAGCAATGTATCGGCCATGGATAGGTCTGTGCACGGATCAGCTCTGCATGGTCCGGATTGTTCCCAATCGTTTGCTTCCCTGACCAAGGATCATGTGCGCGTCACTGATGTCGACGGCGGTTTCGCGGTTTTGCGCATCCCGGTTCTTTCCGCCTGCGCCGGTTGCCACAACAAATGCCTGATGGCCGGTGAGCAGCAGATGAGGACTTTACGCCTGCCCCTGCCCGAGGGAATGCAGTGTGCGCCCGGCGATTCTGTGGACCTTCAAATTGATCCGCGGTTCGTCGCCAAAGCCTCTTTCCTCCTCTATATGATTCCAGCCGTACTCTTGTTTCTTTTTGCCCTGTTGGGCAGAGTGCTCGCCGCATTCTTGGGCCTGCAGGATCCTGATCTGGGTTCGTTGCTGGCCATTTTTTTTTCAATCCCATTGCTGATCTGGTGCATTACGTATGCGCGTAAAAAAATGGGTGGTGTGGAAAACATACGCATTATAACAAGGAGCCGAGAAGCATGAATCCTGTGTTGATCTCAACCGCCGTGATGGGAGGTTTGGGGTTGTTCTGTGCCGGCGTTTTATATTTTGCTGCTCGCGTCTTTTATACGCAGGAAGACCCGCGGATCGACCTGGTAACGGCCTTGCTGGCGAACAGCAATTGCGGCGCCTGCGGTTATCCAGGTTGCCGGGCTTATGCCGATGCGCTGATCTCCGGTCAGGCGAAGAGCAAATGCCCGGTGACCAGTTCGGAAAACATGGCGCAGATCAGTCGGCTGCTCGGCGCTTCGCTGGCCGACCTGGAGTCCATGGTGGCGGTCATTCATTGCAATGGGGATTCTTCCGCCGCCAAGTTTGTCGGCACGTATTACGGCATCAATGATTGCCGCGCCGCGCAGTTGATCGGCGGAGTGGAAAAAATGTGCCCCTACGGCTGCATCGGTCTGGGCACCTGCATCTCCGTCTGTCCCAGCAGCGCCATTGTGAAAAAGGGCCGCATCGTCGAGGTGATCCGCAGCCGTTGCATCGGCTGCGGCAAGTGCGTGGAGGTGTGCCCGCGCAGAATCATCTCGCTGGTGCCGGCGAGCAAGGATGTGGTGATCGCATGCCGCTCGCATGACCGGGCGCCGCTGGTGAAAGAATACTGCCAGGTCGGCTGCATTGTGTGCAAAAAGTGCATCAAGACCTGTCCGGTCGGCGCCATCTCCGAGGACGACAATCTGGTCAAGATCGATTACAACCTGTGTACCAGCTGCGGCGAATGCGTCGCCGTGTGTCCACAGAACACCATTCGGGCGCTGATTCCGGACCGCGATCGCAGCGCCTTTAAAGCGAAAACCGCGCAAGCCGTGGAGGTGGAAAAATAGCCTATGATGCCTGCTGTGAAAAAAGTGACGTTTTCCAAAGGCGGCATTCATCCGCCGGAGCGAAAGGAACTGGTCGATTCCAGCCGATACAGCGTTCTGCCCAATCCGCAAGAGTTGCTCATTCCGCTGAACCAGCATCTGGGCGCGCCCTCGAAGGTGGTTGTGGAAGCACGGGCCGAGGTTCAGGCGTTGCAAAAGATCGCGGAGCCGGCCGGATTTGTCAGCGTCAGCGTGCATACCCCGCTGGCCGGCAAGATCAAGTCCATCAGCCGTCGGGATCTGCTCGGAAGTCTCGGCGAAGCGGTACAGATCACCGTGACCCCCGATCAACCGCCGTTTATGGATTTCAACGCCGACTCGCCGGCGCCGGACTTGGAGCATCTGAGCAGCGAGGATATTCTGGCGTGCTGCATAGAGGCAGGCCTGGTGGGCATGGGCGGCGCTGCTTTTCCCACCCACGTCAAGCTTACGCCGCCGAAAGAGACCCGGGTGGAAACCGTGATCCTCAACGGGGCGGAATGCGAGCCGTATTTGACCGCGGACGATTGCTTGATGCAAAATTTTCCGCACAAAGTGGCGTACGGCCTTTTGCTGATGCTCAAGGTGCTGTCTGCCAAAAAGGGCATCATCGCTCTGGAGGACAATAAATCAACAGCGGCGAAAAAGCTCGCGGCGGTGGTCGCTGACTTTCCCAATCTCTCCGTGGTCCTGGCCAAAACGAAATATCCACAGGGCGCGGAAAAACAACTGGTGCACGCAGTGTTGAACCGCATCATCCCCCTGGGAAAGCTTCCGGCTCATGTGGGGGTGCTGGTACAGAACGTGGCCACAGCGGCCGCGCTTTATGAAGCGGTGCAATTCAAACTGCCCCTGATCCGCCGCATCGTTACTGTTTCCGGCGGCGCGGTGGCAAAACCGCAGAACGTTCTGGCGCCGATCGGCGTTTCCGGAAAAGAGTTGCTCGAGTTCTGCGGCGGCGCCAAGAAGGAGATCGCCGCTATTGTGTACGGCGGTCCGATGATGGGCAAGAGCACTCATCGTATTGAAACGCCGGTGACCAAGGGCACGAGCGGCATCCTCTATCTGACGGCTGAAGAGGTGCACACCTATGAGGAACGGGAGTGCCTGCGCTGCGGTAACTGTCACCGGGTGTGCCCCATGGGCCTGGTGCCGAACGAGGTGATGAATTATATGAAATACGGCCTGTACGATAAGGTAGAAGATGCGCTCGCTTGCATCGAATGCGGCACCTGCGTGTATGCCTGCCCGGCGCACAAGCGCTTGACTCAGTGGTGCCGTTTGGCCAAATATGAATGGCGCCGGCGTGAAGCCAAGAAGCAGGGAAAGGAGTAGGCCATGGCAGAAGAAACCCGTATCAGCACCGCGGTGGAAATGCCTCCAAATCAGATAGATCTGCCCATCGAAAATATGCGGCTGCAAAGTTCGCCCTATATCGCGGCGGAGACCTCCATTCCCAAAGTCATGTACAATGTGGTGATCGCTCTGCTGCCGGTCACCCTGTGGTCCTTTTGGGCTTTCGGCCTTCGAGCGGTCGGCGTGATGGCTTCGAGCATTCTGTTCATGCTGGCCTTCGAATATTTTTTTGCTCGTTTTCGCCATCCGCATCAGGAGGCTTGGCGCCAGACGCTCGATGGCAGCGCTCTGGTCTCCGGCGTTCTGCTCGGCTTGAATCTCGGCCCGACCAGCCCTTGGTGGATCATGATGGTCGGCGCCCTGATCGCCATGGGACTTGGCAAGCACGCCTACGGAGGATTAGGCCGGAATCCATTCAACCCGGTTCTGGTTGGACGAGTGTTTCTGTTGATCTCCTTTCCGGCGCAGATGACTTCCTGGAAAGCGGCGAGCTGGTTGAATCGGGACGCGGATCCGCTGTTGAACCTCGACGCAGTGACCTCCGCCACTCCGTTGGGCGCCTTAAAGGAGGGGGGCTGGAGCAAGTTCCTCGACGCGTTCAGCCAAACAGATCTGTGGAACTATATCCTGTTCAACAAGGGCGGCTGTCTAGGCGATGTCTCTTTGTTTATGCTGCTGCTCGGCGGGCTGTATCTGCTCGGCCGCAAGATCATCACCTGGCAGATTCCGCTATCCTACGTGGCCGTGGTCGCATTGATCACCGGCGTTATGCATCTCGTGGATCCGGCGCACTATGCCAGTCCACTGTTTCATCTTGCCACCGGCTCGCTGATGTTGGGCGCTTTTTTTATGGCCACGGATATGGTCACCTCGCCGGTGTCGCGGAGCGGGCAGCTTGTTTTCGGTGCCGGCTGCGGAGTGCTGACCGCAGCCATCCGCCTGTGGGGCAGTTTTCCGGAAGGCGTCAGCTTTGCCATCCTGATCATGAACGGGCTGACGCCTCTGATCGATAAATGGACCAAACCGGCTCTCTTCGGTGCGGTGAAGATGAAGGAGGCAAAATTATGAGTGCTGAACCAATTCACGCAACCGGTCAACCAAAGCCTCAGGTCTCGCCCAGAATCATTGCGCCGATTTTCATCATTGCTCTTTTTTCCGGCCTGGCTCTGGCGCTGGTGAACAGCGCCACGGCCGAGCGGATCCGCCTGGTCAAGGAAAAAGAGCTCAACGACGCTCTGGCTCTGGTGATGCCGGGATTTGACAATCAGCCGGCCATGGAGAAAATAGAAAAGGATCAGGGAAAACAGGGACGCCTGATCTTTTATCCGGCGAAAAAAGGCGACCAGTTGATGGGCTATGCGGTAGAGAGCACGGTGTTCACCGGTTACAGCGGTGAAGTGGCGGTTATCTACGGCGTGTCAGCAGACGGCGTGGTCGGCCGCGTCAAGTTGTTGCGGCATAATGAGACGCCGGGACTGGGCAGCAAGGCCGGTTTGCCGGGCTTTTTAAACCAGTTTGAAAAATCTTCTCTGGCCAGCTTTCGCTATCAGGTGAAAAAGGACGGCGGCCAGGTGGATGCGGTGACCGGCGCCACCATCTCCAGTCGCGCGGTCGCACTGGCGGTGGAAAGAGGGCTGCAGGACCTGAAGCTGGTTGTGGGAAATTAATTATTGAGGATGTGAACATGAGCTCTGCCAAAAAGACCGCAGGTTCTGTTTTTAAAAACGGCCTGATTGTGGAAAATCCCACGTTGCGCATGTTGCTGGGCATGTGCCCGACTCTGGCGGTTTCCACCTCCGCTGTCAATGCGGTGGGGATGGGACTGTCCGCCACACTGGTTCTCATCTTGTCCAATGTGGTGATCTCGCTTCTGCGAAAAATGATTCCGGAAAAATTGCGCATTCCGGGGTATATCGTGGTGATCGCCACCTTTGTCACCATGACCGACTTGGCTTTGCACGCTTTTTTCCCCGATATCCATAAAGCGTTGGGCATCTTTATCCCTTTGATCGTGGTGAACTGCATCATTCTCGGCCGCGCCGAGGCCTTTGCCGGCAAGAATCCGGTGCTGCTGTCCGCGGTCGACGGCCTGGCCATGGGATTGGGTTTCACCAGCGGCCTGCTGATCCTCGGTATGGTGCGTGAAATTCTCGGCAACGGCACGTTTTTCGGCCTCCAGGTTCTCTCCGCCTCTTTTCCCCAGGTGATCGTGATGATCCTGCCGGCCGGAGCGTTTATCACTCTGGGTCTCACCATCGCTGCCGCCAACTGGATTGAATCAAGGAGGAAAAACGCATGAGCGCCGAACCCATGACCGTCGCCTCCATGCTCACGCTGCTGTTCAGCGCGATCATGATCAACAACGTTATCTTTGCCCGTTTTTTAGGCATCTGTCCCTATCTCGGCGTATCCAATTCCATCGAGACCGCCACCGGAATGGCCATGGCCGTGACCTTTGTCATGACCCTGTGCGCCATCGTCACCTGGCCGATTCAGAGGTACATTTTGAATCCGCTGCATTTGGAGTACTTGCAGACCATCGTATTCATCCTGGTGATCGCCAGCCTGGTGCAGTTCGTCGAGCTGTTCATGCGCAAATACGCCAGAGGATTGTTCGATGCGCTGGGCATCTATTTGCCGCTCATCACCACCAACTGCGCGGTGCTCGGCATTGCGATTTTGTGCATCAAGTTAAACTACAACCTGGTGCAATCCATCATTTTTTCGTTCGCCAGCGCGCTCGGCTTTGGCATGGCGTTGATCATCTTTGCCGGAATCCGCGAGCGGTTCGAGGTGACGGACATTCCCGGGCCCATGCACGGCGCTGCCATCGGCCTCATCACCGCCGGCATTTTGGCCATGGCGTTCACCGGTTTTTCCGGCATGGTTAAATAAAAAGGCCAGCGCCCGGCCGTTCCGACGTCGGCCCGGACGATGCACGGATCCTACTTGATATGGAATCGAACAGGACGATGCATGCTCGATTGCGTCTAAGCGGGTGGCTTTTTTTAATTCTCACCCTGAACGCGTTCGCCGCTGATCCTGAAGAGACGCCCGTCGCCTCTGTCCTGCACAACGATTTTTCAGAGTGCGTGCAGACCGGCGTGACCTTGCTCAAAGCGCCGCTGCACTTTTCTTCAGAACAGTGGCTGGCCGCATCCGCTGTGCTGGCCGCCACTGTTGCCCTGTTCGCCGTCGATAAGGACATACGCCGCTTTGCACAGCATCAGCGTTCATCCTTCAACGATCACTTGTTCTCAGTGGATCGTTATTACGGCAACGGCTGCACTCTGCTGTTGACCGGAGGAGTGTATGCGGCGGGACTGGTTTTTAACCAGTCGGGCTGGCGCAGGGCTGGACTGCGCGCCACCCAGGCTTGCGCCTATTCAGCCTTGATGATAGCGGCCGGCAAAGCAGCCATCGGTCGCCGGCGCCCCAAGGCAGGCGACAGCCAGCTGTTCTTCAAACCCTTCACGCTTCAGGACGACTTGGCTTCTCTGCCCAGCGGCCACGTCGCTCTCTCTTTCGCCGCCGCCACTGTGTGGGCCGGTTCAACGCAGGCTACCTGGGGCAAAATCTTGTGCTATAGCTCGGCCGGCGTGATCACCGCCGCGCGCCTCTATCATGACGTTCACTGGTTTTCCGACGTTTTTCTCGGCAGCGCTATCGGCTGCTGGGTCGGCTCCCAAGTTTTGTGTAAACGGCCTTCGACTTCCTCCGCCCAAGCCGGCCGCCGCTGGCATCTAACCTGTTCCGTAGAGCGTGTAGGGGTGATATTCGCGTGGTAAGGGCGCCGGCCGGCTTCGAACCACCGAGGCGTTGGCGACGTTCTCAGCCTTTGCGTGCGGCGACGCGGTTTTTCCCCTTGTCTTTTTCTGCGGATTCTTGTATTATCTACCTTGTGTTATCGCATTCTGCGGTTTCTGCCGTGAGTTGGAAAGGGTCCCATTGCATCGAGGCTGATCATGAAATTCGGTCTATCGCGTTATACGTTGGATGTCTTTTTTGACAAAGTGATCCAGGAGTACGGACCGCGTCCGGCTCTCGCTTCGGTGGGTGAGGAACCCTTCACCTATCATGAATTTGCCCGGCGGGTGCAGGCGCTTAAGGCGGCCATGGCTGAATGGGGCATCCGCAAAGAAGATAAAGTAGTGCTTCTCGGCAACTCGTCTCCCCAATGGGCTGTCGCTTATATGGCGATCATGACCTCCGGCGCCGTGGCGGTTCCTATCCTGGAAGAGTTTCCAGAGAACGACATCGATCACATTCTTACGCACTCGGAGGCCAAAGCCGCGTTTATCTCTGAATCCCTGTTTCAATCGCTGAACCTTCCGGTGTTGGAGCGGGTCTCCCTGGTCATCAATCTGAACGATTTCTCCTTATTTGCCCGCACGGGCAAATCCAAGGCCGGGTTGTGGAATCAATTGCACAACCTGCCTGAGAAGGTGCTCAAAACTCGGTCCAAAGGCCAGGGACCAGCCAAGGCGGCGATCCAAGAGGAGGATCTGGCGGAAATCCTCTACACCTCCGGCACCACCGGACACTCCAAAGGGGTTATGTTGACCCATAAGAACCTGGTCAGCAATCTGTTTGAAGGGCCGGACCTCCTCAAGGTCATCGACCGCAACAGCGTGATCCTCTCTATCCTGCCCATGGCGCATGCGTTCGGTTCCACCTCCGGGTTCCTATCGATCATCTATTGCGGTTCCTGTATCTATTACTTCAACAAACCGCCCTCTCCCAAAGTGCTTCTGTCCGCCTTGCAGCAAGTGCGCCCGACGATCCTTGGCGCTGTGCCGCTGGTGTTCGAAAAGATCTATCACAAACAGGTGATGCCCATCATTGCCAAAAGCGTTTTTCTCAGGCTGCTGTCGAAAACCGCGGCGACGAAGCGATTGTTGTATAAAATCGTCGGGAAAAAAGTCTATCAGGCGCTGGGCGGCCGGCTGCGCTGCGTCATTATCGGCGGGGCCAGTTTTTCGCCCGAGGTGGAGACGTTCCTGAAGCAGGGCGGCATCCCCTACTGCTGCGGCTATGGCCTGAGCGAATGCAGTCCGCTGGTCACCTTTTCCTCCATGCGCGAACAAAAGATGGGATCCCCGGGTCACGCCATCACCGATACGCAGATCAAGATTCAAGACCCGGATCCGGCCACCGGGATTGGAGAGATCTGGATACGGGGCCCACAGGTGATGAAGGGGTATTATAAAAACAAGGAGGCGACCGCCAGGGCGCTGACCGCTGACGGATGGTTCATCAGCGGCGATCGCGGTTATTTGGATCAAGATGGATTTTTGTTCATCACCGGTCGGTCTAAAAACGTCATCATCGGCTCATCCGGAGAAAACATCTATCCCGAGGTGATCGAGGCCAAGCTTGCGGAGCATCCTTTTGTCGAGGAGGCCCTGGTCTATATGCTGGACCATCAGCTGGTCGCGCGCATCTATCCCAATTACGGCTACATTGAAACGTTGCATCAGAACCAAGACGAGACCGCCATTGCGGAGGATATCTCTACGATTCTGGAGAGCGTGCGGCGTCAGGTGAACGGGCAACTGCCTGCTTTTTCCAAGATCAACCGCGTCCTCGAGCAGTCTTCGCCTTTTATCAAAACGCCGACGAATAAAATCAAACGCGCCGAGTATGTGCCCGGTTATGCGGACAAGCCCAGCGAGTGATTAGCACAAGGCCGGTCAAGCGCAAAGACGTTGCGCCCTTGACGCGCAGGCGCAGGAAGCTGACCGCCTGAGAAGAGATGGAAAAGGTTTGATATGAACAAATTTTTATGTACCTTTTATTTTACAATTGTGAATCATTTATTGAGGTGAACTGATGAGCGGATTGAACATTCGACAAGACAGCTGTGCATTGGATTTTCTCTCTTTGGGCGCCGTGGTTCATCGCCTGGATCCCGGCATCATCCCGTTTCGCAAGGCACGGACCTTTGATATCCATGTTTCCGGTGGGGAGTACAACGTGGCGGCGAACCTCTCCGATTGTTTCGGTCTCAAGACCGGCATCGCCACCGCCATGGTCCGGTACGGCATCGGTGAATTGGTGCAGGCCCGCATCCGCGAAACCGGGGTGACCCCATTCTACAAATGGTTCGAGCATGACGGCGTACGCGGTCCCAACATCGCCACGGTCTACAGTGATCGCGGCCAGGGCGTGCGGCCGCCGGTTGTCTTTTATAACCGCTCCAATGAAGCGGGTGCGCTGTTGAAACCCGGAGATTTCGACTGGAAGGCGCTGTTCACCTCCGGCGTGCGCTGGTTTCACTCCGGCGGCATTTTCGCCGCGCTGTCTGAGACCACCTCTGAGCTGATCATCGAAGGCATGCAGGCGGCCCATGCGGCGGGCGCCATCAATTCATTTGATCTGAACTATCGGGCCAAACTATGGGCTCCAATCGGCGGTCTGCAAAAGGCGCAGTCTGTGCTCCGCCGCATCGTCAATCAGGTGGACGCACTTATCGGCAATGAAGAGGACTTGCAACTGGGCCTTGGCATCCGCGGCCCAGAGGTCGCTGCAAAATCCAAGCTGGATTCGGATACATTTTTTCGCATGATTGAAAAAGTGGTGGAGCAATTCCCCAACATCAGAATGGTGGCCACCACTCTGCGCGAGGTGCACTCCACCAACCGGCACGAGTGGGGCGCGGTGCTGTGGTTGGATGGCCAGCGGTTTGTCAGCCCGACATGCCAACTGGACGTGGTGGACCGCATCGGCGGCGGGGACGGATTTGCCTCTGGTCTGCTCTACGGTCTGATCACCGGCAAGTCGCCGGAGCAGGCGCTTCGTCTTGGCTGGGCGCATGGCGCTCTGCTCACCACTTTCCCCGGCGATATCAGCATGGCCAAGTTGTCCGAGGTAGAAGCCTTTGCCCAAGGGGGATCAGCGCGGGTGCAGAGATAGCGTAAATTCTGGCAGGCCTGGATCTCCCTACAAGTCTTTTTCCAGATTTAAAAAAAACGCCGACGCATCAAACGCCGGCGTTTTTTATGGGGATGTTATTTTCAGCTAAAGGGTAAAACTATTTCAGGAATTCCATTTTTTTGGTCACTTCGTGCCCATTTACCCGCAGTTTGTAGAGGTAGGTGCCTGACGACATGGTGCGGCCATGCTGGTCCTTGCCGTCCCAACTGCAGGAATGGGATCCGGCGTTGAGATGCTTGGCGATCAGAGAGCGGATCTCCTGTCCGTTCAGGTTAAAGATGGTCAAGGTGGTGAACCCCGCCTCTTTGAGCGAGAACGACAACCGTGTCTCTGGATTGAATGGATTGGGATAGTTTTGCTCCAGAAGGTATTCCGAAGGCGCGCTGGCCATGACCTCCACTGGGCCGTGCATGCGCAGTCGCCCGTTGTAATCCACATCCGCCAATTTATAATAATAGATTTGATTGGCCGTTGTGTTGTGATCTTCAAAGAGATAGGCATGGGCCGTGGCCGTGGTGCCGGCGCCGGGGATCATCCCTTCGGATATCTGCTGATAAACGCCGTCCTTTGCCTCTGACCGATACATCAAGAATCCCAGGTTTTCTGTTTCCGACTGCGTTCGCCATTCGAGTTTGATGACCCCCTGGTTGTTGACTGCGGTAAAACTGCTCAATTCAACCGGCGTCAACCCGAACAGATAGTCTTGCACCTCTCCGTACGCCTGGTCGGAAAAGCCCATGGCTGCAGCGACATCGGCAAGCTGACCGACGCTGTAGCGAATGCGCAGCCAGCGTTGATCAGAGACCGGAGCGCTGCCGGGGATGTCGAAGGTAAAAGTGGTTTCGACGCCGGCGGCGATGCTCTGTGCAGCCACCACGTTGTCGGGAGGATTCGTCTCCCAATCAGCGGTGTTGCCGTCATAGTCAATCCAGGCGCTGAGGAAACCATCTTGACTCACGATGACCTGAAGGCTGGCGCTTTTTCCCGGCATCATATCGCTGAGCACAATGCCGTCGTTTTCCGACAGGTCGGTGGATGCGGTTTCCGCGGTGACCACCGCTCCGATGCTGGCCGCTGGATGGTACAGATGGCGGACCATGGGCAACGCTGCAGTGCCGTAGTCATATTCAGGCACGAACACCTGTTCCGCCTGGATCATATTTTCTTTGACCTTAGAGTGGGATCCGCAGGCGTTGGTTACGGTCAGTGTCACGCTGTAAACGCCAGGCGTTGTGTACACATGAGTCGGATTTTGTTCATTGCTCTGTTGGCCGTCGCCGAAATCCCAGGTCCATGCGCTCGGCTGACCTGTCGATTGGTCCGTCAGATTCACGGTTAACGGAGCCGGGCCGCTGGTCGGCGCCGCGTTAAAATCCGCCTTGGGTTCAGCCTGGACGATGATCGTTTGACTGGTCTGTCCGGAGCGGCCGCCGCTGCATTGGTTGGTCAGGGTGACGATAAAAGTGTCTGCCGCTGCGAACGTATGGCTGACCTGTTGGCCGTTATCCGTGGTGTTGTCGCCAAAGTCCCACGCCCAGCCTTCCGCTTCCGGATTGCCGGTAAACGTCACCGCCGTCCCTACGCAGACCACCTGTGGATCGTAGGTGAAAGAGGGGATACAGGTCGAAGCGAGGACCACGAGAATATCGGTATCGGAGGCTTTTTCACGGTTTTCACAGGTGATGCGCAGGGTCGCGCTCTTTTCGCCCGGTGTGGTATAGACATGGGTCATCGGGTAACCGGTGGCTGTGGCGCCGTCGCCGAAATCCCATTCATAGGTCAGTGCGCCGTACGAGTCGCTGATAAAGGATACGGACTGCCCGACCTCGATCACCCGGGGATTGGTGGTAAAGCTGGCTTTGCAGGACGGCGGTGGAGTGATGGTGATCTCGACCGGCGCACTGGTGTTCGTGCCGTCATAGCAGGTGATGGTGAGAGTCGCCAGCATGGTGCCTGCGGTTTCATAGGTGTGGTTGGCGACGCGCCGAGTGCCGGTGCTGCCGTCGCCGAAATTCCACTCATACGACAGAGCTCCGCTGGATGCGCTGGTGAAGGTGATTCTTTCACCCACCTGGGCGATGGTCTTGGATACAGTGAACGCAGCCAGACAGGGCGGCGCTGGCAGAACGGTAAAGACATCGGTGTCCGATTGCTGACTTCCATCTTCACAGGTGATGCGCAATGTGGCGGTCACCTCTCCCGGCGCGGTATACACATGGGATATCGGATAACCGCTGGCCGTGGAGCCGTCGCCAAAGTCCCATTCGTAGGACTTGGCGCCGCTGGATTCGCTGATAAAGCTGATGGGCTGTCCCACCTCCACCACTGCAGGGGAGATAATGAACGAAGCCTCACAGGGATCGGCGAATTCGGTTTTTTTCAGAGTGCCGGTGATCAGAAAACGGTTCACCCCGCTTTGAGGCGTATTGGCGAGGTTGAGAAAGTATTCGGCCTCCAGGCTGTCCGTTTCGATGGTGAGATGTGCAGCGGAGACGCTGGCGATGGACCAGCGCAAGGTCACAAGGGTCTGCCAGGTGCTGTCTGCATCCCAGCCGGCTGGATCGCCCGACTGGATCAAAGACTGGCTGGCATTGACCCCGCTGCCGTTGATTACAATGCGATAATAACCTTCGCGTTTGATGACCGAGTCGGCATAACCGAGCTCCGGACCCATGGCCCAGGCCACTGCCGGATCATCGGGCCAGCCGACTAAATCTTCTTCGTATCGCAGATGGCAGACAGCGGAGGCGAGCGTCTTGGCAGCTGGCGCGCCGGGCAATCTGAATTCAAGATTGGCATGGAGTTCACCGCCCTCCACCAGGTCGTTCCGGACGATGACGGTGCGAAATTCTGCTTCCTGAGCCCATGCCGCTGCCAGCATGCCGAGGAACAACACAACCGCGATACCGCTTTTTGCTCTGTTCATGGCCTTGTCCTCAACGTTACTCGAGTTGATTATTTGTGACACCTGAAACATTTTAATCAAGTTTTTTGCAGTGTTTTTATGACAGTTGGTTCTGTAGGTAGAAAGCGGCTGCGATGGCGGAATAATGATATTGATTTTTAATGAGTTGAGTTAAGAAGTTTTCAGACCCGCCTTCGCCGTTGCACTCTACGGCCAACACGGGCACTTTGAGCAAACCCCATGCCATACCCCAGCCGGCTTTATCGAAGGAGCAGTGTTATTTTTTGATTGGCTCGGAGGCAGAAAGGAAAGATAAACAGAAGAGGGGAGAGCGCGAATCAGCCGCCTGCGGTTTAGTCGGACCCGCAGGCGGGCGTAAAAAGGCGAGCCGGCAAGCAGGGATTCACCCGATTACCGCTTTTTCTTGTAAATCACTACCACCGCAGCCGGCCGTTCCGGAAGATGAACGGCTATTCCTTTTTCCATCAGCTCACGACCTGTGCTTTCATGATCAGCGACTTCATCCTGATTCTGCACCATGTACTTTGCCTCAGGCTCCAAGCCGTTCAGGGGGAAGGTGCCGGACTCGAGACAGCTTCTGGGCCTGCGAAAAACCTGGATCATTCCTTCACCGAGGTCCGGCCGATTGAACTGCCAGGCCATCCAGGCGTCCTCGGCCTGCGAATAGCAGGAGAGAGGGTAGTAATCGCCGAGGAAATAGTCTTGCACAGCGCGATACTGCTGCAAGAGTTTATCGGCGCGCACCAGCTTGGGATCGTGGACATCCATCGCTCCGATGCCGGAGAGATCAAGCACCATACTGCTGGAAAAAGTGCTGCGAAAGGCGTAAAGATCATCGGTCATCGGGCGAACATCGCCGGTTGCATTGAGCGGAACCCAGGACGCCAGGCCGTAGGTGTGACATTGTTTGGCTATCGTGTTGCTCGGATAATCGGTGCGCCAGAACGGTGTGCTTCGGCTCAATGATTCCAGATCTATGCGCCGGCCGCCGGAAGCGCAATTATCGATGATCAGCCCAGGGTGACGCTGCAGCAGTTCATCCCAGAACGCATACAGGCCTTCCACCCATTTGATCTCTGTCCACCCCTGCCGGTCCGGTGCATCGGCAGCGCGCCAGAATTCCAGCGGCCCGATGTTGGCGTCGTGGCGGAAACAGTCAATGCCATGGGTTTCGATGAGCTGTGAAAAATAGTCGGTGAAAAATTTCCGCGCTGCCGGATTGCTCAAGTCGAAAAGCCGGTCATTATCACAGATTTGGTTTCTCAGACTTTCCCATTTGACCCAGTCCGGTTCGGCCTGGGACCGGCCCCAATTGTAATGACGCTGAGCCTGCGGAACGGAAAGAAGCCAGGAGGAATATTCGCTGTACCAGGGCGTGGCCTGGCAGACCCGCTCCGGCTCAACCCATAACAGAAAGAATCGTTGCGCGCTGTGCAACAGGTCGCTGATCGGCCTGAGGCCATGAGGATAGAGCTCTTTTTTGACATGCCAATCGCCTACGGTTTGATGCCATTTGCCAGCGCCAAACCATTCGGCATCGATCCAGTAGGTATCGACCGGCAAGTTTGCTTCGATGATCTTTCTGCAATCGTCGAGATGAGTGGTTGCCGGGGTGCCGCCCCAGCTGGCGGCGAAAAGCGGCATGGAAAAAGGCTGGTTGTTTCTTTTCGGTCGATGGTGCGCGAGCAGGTGGCGGCGCAACAGGTTCTGGCCATCTTCAGGTGCGCCTTGATAAAAGATCAGAGCGATGCGTGGACTGCGGATCTCCTCTTGCGGATGCAACACCAGCCGGGTCACGGCCATGCCGCTGCGGATCCGCGTGGCTCGGCTCGAATCCGTGGAAAATTCCGTTTTCCATTCTCCGCTCCAGCCAACCGCGATGATCAGACCCGAATGATCCGCCTGCTCGAGGTTGAAAAACGGCAGAAAATCACTGGAGGAGCGGCCGCCGCCAGGCTGCAAGGTCATTTTGGCGCCTCGATTAAATACACGCTGCATGGGCTGAAAGTCGTCCCAAGAACACACCGCTCCGCGGGCATAGTGCAGGACCGGATCCTTGCGCTGCCCGCCGGTGACCATGTCCAGAGCCAGGAGGTCGCTGATGATCGGTGTGGTTCGCTTGCCGGCGTTCTTGATGTGCAGGACCCATTCAACCGCCGATGAATTTTCCCAAAGCGTGCAAGTGCAAGTAAGCCGTAGGCCGGTGGCTGGATCGGTGAAAATATAGTCGCGCTCCAACTGGTCCGTATCGGTTCGTCTGGTGATTAGGTCGGCTTTGTATTGGTCAACCAGCTGCGCAAAGGGCTTTTCGTCATAACGTAAGGAAAAGAAAAAGCGTTCCGGTTGGGCAAAGGAGGATTCCATCCATCTTTTCACCGCTAGGCTGTTAGGCTGGTCTGCGAACATCAGGGTGTTAAGGGTGAGCAGCAGGAGGGTTAGCAAAGACGTTTTTTTAAGGATGTGCGCCATGGCCGTATTCCTTATAAAAAAAAAGTGCAAGGCATCCGACGGATACCCTGCACCAAAGTGAACGCCAGAGGCGGATCAATAAGTGATAGCGCGAGGCAAATGGTTCGCCTGTTTGATCCAGCTTTTTACCTGTTTGAGAGAGGGCGGACGACGAACTAGTTTTTTTTCGCCATTGCATGCCATCATTGCAGGATGAAGGTTTTCAGCGTTTCGTTGGGCCAGCTCCGGCAGACTGTCGACGCCGGCGGCCTCCAGAAGCTCGGCATATTCCGGACCGATTCCTTTGACGCGCATCAGATCAGCATGATTGATCCACCTGAGGAGCAATTCATGGCTGATGCCGGTGGCCGCCTCCAGGTTCCGTCGATCCTGAGGTCCTGCCCCCTTTGTCAGCAGAGCAGACACTGTGGTGATGCCGGCTGGTTTCAGCTTTTCGGCATAGGCCGGGCCAATCCCTTCAATGTCCTTGATGTTCGCCATAGCACGCTTCTCCGGTTAACCAAAGAGTTATCCAGCCTAGGCTGGAGGGTGATTATGCTTGTCGACGCAAAATGGAGGCCCTTGCAGGTGCAACAAGGGCCTGGTGAATCTGAATTACGACTTTTTCCCAAATGCCTGCTTTAAAAGTCCGATGATCGCCAATACTACGCCGCCACCGACGCCGCCGCCAAGGATGTTGCTGATGATGCTGCCAAGATCCAGGCCGGGGCCAGAGCTGGTGGCTGCACCGATCGAGTTGAGAATCTGTCCACCCAACCCACCGCCCAGAATGCCGATGATGGAATTGAGGACAGAGCCCAGCGACAATTTTTTCATCAAAGAACCTGCGAGATTGCCGCCCAACGCGCCGCTGATGAGCTGGATGATTAAAGGTAGTGCGTTTCCCATGGTGTTCTCCTTTCAATTTGCCATTCGGCGGGTCATGAAAGTTGATTGAGTGATTCATGTGGACTTTGACTTGAAGCCCCACACCTTGAGGCTAAGGCACCTGATATGAATATAGTATTTTATTAGTCAATAGCAAAGAGTTTTGTCCAACTTTTCGGCCCAAGGTAAACAAAAGCTCATCTTGTTACAGCTTTGTGCGCTTTCATTTCGAACAACGGACCAGTGGCCGCCGGGTTTATTCGCCTTTACTGCATCGGCGCATCACCTAGCCCCTGATTTGTTCTTTCTTCCCAGATCAGCCTGGCTCGAATGAGATCCGCTCCATCGCTTTGCCGGATCACGCTGCAGAGATGCTCCCGGCTGGACAGCAGCTGTTTTCGCACTGCTAAAAGATCTTGCGGCATTCCCTCTTTGATGAAATTTACAGATATTTCTTTAAGATCATGTTTATATTGAAATTCAGCAGTGTAGTCGTTATCAATGCGCTCAAGATAACGACCAGAGTTGATGTGTTGATTGATGTCGACGTCATTGAAATGAACAGGTTTGAAAACAGGGTCGTCCTCTGTCGCCGCGGACTCTACCTTTTCCGGATTAGCGCCCAGGATGCTCTCCTTGTATTCTGGAAAATTTTTCAGCTGACGAAGACGTTGAATCCGTTTGTTGTCCAAGTCCAGGACCAGCCAGCTGCTGGTGGCTGTGATGATCTCTTGTTGTGAAGAATCCAGGAATTGAAAATCGCGATAGGCGAAAAAGCCGTCGGTTCCGCGGGACCAAGTATCCAGGCTGATTGTTTCCGTCCATCTAGGCCTTCGCTTCAGTTTAACGTGTAGTCTGGCCAGAACCCAGAAAAGCCGGTCCTGACGCAGATGGTCAAAACCGAATCCCAGTTCATGGGCGTGTTCCCAGGCGATCTCCTGCATGTACCAGAAGAGAAATGGGAGAGAGGCCTCGCCGGTGCGATTGATATGGTAGGATGTAATACGCAGACGATTGCTGTGTTTCATTTAGTTTTCTTTCTGCCTTTAGCGCGTTGATTTGTGTTTTGTCACTTGTGAAAAATAACCAATTGGCGCCCAATTATCAAGAAAAAAGCCGTGACAGACCAGCGGTCTGCACATAGTCGACCGGTTTGCTTGAACCCAGGTCGATTCTGGCATAAGATTTACGCTAATGTTTTTCAGCATCCGGCATGCTTTGTCACTATAATACAAAAAGATAGGAATGATCACCGGTCTGCGGATGCTGAAGGATACAAGCCAAAGGCGAATGATTTCATGAAACTGTTTTTCCAGCGGTTATTATCTTCAGAGCAAAGATTTTTCGCCTGGGTGATGGCCTTTGCCTTTTTGCTGCGGCTGTTGTATATCGCGCAACTGGGCGAGACGATTGATTTTTTCGATACTGTGCATTATGATCAGGCAGCTCAGAGTCTTTTGCGTGGGGAAGGATTCGGCCCCAGCCTGCATTATTACGGCGAATACCAAAACTATTGCCTGGAACCTGTTTATCCCCTTTTCCTGGCTGCCGCCTATGCTGTTTTTGGCCGGGCGTTTTGGCTGGTGCGGATTTTGCAGGTTTTGCTGGGACTGGGGCAGATGGCGCTGCTGTACGGTTTGGCCAGGAGGATCGGCGGTTCGTCAGCCGGCCGATGGACCCTGGTGCTATCTGCTGTGTACCCTTATTTTATTTTTATCGCTGGTTTGCTGTACGTGACTCAGCTGTTTTCTTTTCTTCTCTGTCTGACGATCTGGCTGTTTGTACGCTATTATGATCAGCCCACTGCCGCTCGGTTGTTATGGGCTTCTGCAACAGCCGCTCTGGCGGCGCTGTCCATTCCGGTCTTTATGCCCGGCCTGGGATTGTTGCTCATCTGGCTGCTGGCTGTTGGGCGCATGAGCTGGTCACGCCGGTTAAGGCACGCGGTGCTGTTAGTCGGCACAGTGGCGGCTTGCTTGACGCCGTGGACGCTGCGCAATCATCAGCTGTTCGGTGTTTGTGCGCCCGGCCGCGCCTGTGTCGGCGAAACCCGCTATCTGTATCGAATGTCGATCAAGCTGCGCAGTTTTCGGGCAAAATCGCAGCCGGTCTTTGACGGCCGCAGCTTTACCGCGGTCAAACGGAATCAGGGTGGACAGTCGGTCTTTGACTGTTATCTGGATGGAGAATATCTGCACACGCTGGCGCCCATTGAACCGATCCCCTGGGACGCTGACGAACGGTATGTCGGCCTGATCGCCTATGGAGGAGAACGGTTTCAGCTGCGCAGCGCCCAGTTCGGCCGCCGAATCATCACCGCCGCAGACACCTCGATCCACTGGAAGCTCGGAACCGGCGGCTCGGCGCAGTGGCAAGGCAGTTCAGCGATTCAATTCGCCGACAGCGTGATTCATGTAGACGGCGCGGAAAAAAGATGGGCGTATGCCGCGGTCTATAGCCAGCCGGTCGACGCGGATGTGTTTCGTTTGAATTACGTCATGGGCGCCAGGCCGGAACAGGTCCGGCACATCGCTCTGCTCATCCAATTGGATAAAGGGTCGCCGGATGCCAACGGTTTGATGATCTGGCTGCCGCCATGGAAAATAGCCGATCTCTGGGAGGTGCGCAACGGTCGGCCGGACCGCCCGAAAGAGTGCCGGTTGTATTACCGGGATATTCCCTATCAGAAATATTTCAACATCTATCGAACTATTTTGGAAAATCCGGCTATCTTTTTAACGCGTCACTTTTTACCCGAGTTTGCCAATTTCTGGTCGCCGTTCATTTCCGGTGTGGAGAACGAACAGCGCAAACCATCGCAAACGCTGCAATGGATTTCATTGATCACGCTGACTCCGATCCTGCTGCTGTCGTTGATCGGGCTGTGGCGGGTGCGCAAACAGACCGCCCTGGTCAGCCTGATCCTGATCCCTCTGGTCACCCTCAGCATGGGTTACTCGCTGTTTTTTACTCAAACGCGTTACCGCATACCGGTGGACGGATTTTTGCTGTTGTTGGCCGGCCTGGCCATCGCCGCATGGATGCCTTGCTTTTCGGCTTTTAGGCCGCCCAGGCGATCGGATAGCGCATATAGGGTAGATGGATGAAAAAGCGCTACGGTTACGGACAGGCAGTATGAAAAGATATTTTCCGGCATTGTTCATCGCACTGGGCATGCTGATGGCCATCAACCAAGGGGTCACGCTGGTTCTCTATGTTTCCGAAAAGGGCGTGCCGCGCGGTTCAGATGTTTTTATGCCCATGGATATACCGCTTTACCTGCTGCTGTTGCTCAAGCGCTCCGCGCCGCTGCCGAAAAAACTAGGCGGCTCCATCTATTTGGCGCGAAGCCTTGCTTTCATTTTTTTGCTCTTTACTCTGGTCGGTGAGTTCATTGCCGTAGACAAGGGCGACTTTCGTTTTGCCTACGTTCATCTCATTCGCGCGGTGTTGTTGTACTATTGCGTGATGACGCGGCTGGCCACACGCAAGGAGTGTCGTTCTTTTGCGGTTGGATTGATGATGGGGCTGGGCTTCCAGGCGTTGATCGGGTTCTGGCAATGGCAGATCGGTCCGGTGGTGCTGCCCTTCTTTCAAATCAGCAACTATTGGCGGGCGGAAGGCACCATCGGAACCGCCAATGCCTTTGGGGCGTTCATTATTTCCCTGCTGCCTTTGGCATTTCGCATGAGCATGTTCATTCACCTCAAGTTCAAGCCGGCCTGGTGGGCGCTCACCGTGATTTCAGCCGGCGCTTTATTGGCCTCGTTCAGCCGGGGGTCCTGGGTGTCCTTCGGAATTGCGATGAGCTTGTTTGCACTGGTCGATTTCAAGAAAAAAGTCTTGACGTCCAAACAGACCGCCCTTTTCATCGCCGTAGCCTTGATCGGCATTGTCGCCCTCAACGTGAAATATGGCGACGTGATTTCGCATCGCTTCAGCGGGGCGGAACGGTCCATCTCAGGGAGGGAGAAACACAGCCGGGTGAATCTGGCAAAGGACGCCTTGCGGGTGATTTCGGGCCGCGAGATGTTCGGCGTGGGCCTTAACAATTATCGTCACTATTCGGATGAACAAATTGCCGGTACCCGGATTGTCCATAACGCCTATCTGCTCATCACTGCGGAGCAGGGAGTGTTTGCAGCTGTGCTGTATCTGCTTTTGATCGGCCTGGCGTTTCTTTTTGGCTACCAGCTGCTGCAGGTGCGGGATCCATTTTACTATCATCTGACAGCCGGAAGCCTCACCGGATTGTTAGCCCTGGTCATGTATAACATGGGCGCGCCCGACTATCGGCTGCTGCCGGTGCTGTTGCAGCAGTGGCGGGCTCTGGCGTTGCCGATCGGTCTTTATGTCGCTTTTCACAATGAAATGCATCTCTTGCGGAACAAACGCCTGCTGGCTGAGCGCATCCGAACAATGAAAAAGGACGGCCAATCCGGAGCAACCTCGGGATTGGCAAATACCGCCCGATTGAGACCAGGCATACAATAGAGGTTGTTTTTTTTGCAATTCTTTGTTATTTTATAGTTTAATTGTATCCCCTGCGCAGAGGCGCTTCAGGGCCGTCCTGAGGCCCATTGCCAGTGAGAAGATAGGAGAGTAGACATGCGAAAAAGGATGCGGCTGGAATGTGTTGTTGTGCTGCTGGCCGGTATGTGGGGCTTTACGGCCGCTGCTAACGGTTATGAGCGCACCAACCCTCCTTATCCCCGCATTGCGGTGTACACGACCAACCAGGCTGGAGGATGGCCCAATTATTCCATCGGCACACGGCTGTTGCGGCTAAAGCCCTTTGATATGGTTTTGATCGGACTATCCAATGACATCAACGGACCACAACTGGCGCGCGAGCTGCGAAAAAACAATCCGGATCAACTGATCATCGGCATGGGCCGGAACGGAGTGTATTTCAATGATCCGCCCGAGTTTTATCTCTACCGCAGTTATCAGGGGCGTTTGAAAAGACGCATCGAACCGGGGCAGTCGAAAATATATGTAGATTCCATCACGGGCATTAACTCGGGTGCTGAGACCAATATCGACCTTATCTTTGCGGTCATCGAGAACGACGTCGTTAAAGTGACCGCTCTGCCGAACGACACCACTATCTCCGTTCCCACGGATGTGAGTTCGATCTATGCCATCAATTCGGTTCATGAAGCCGGGGCGGTGGTTAAAAGCCCCATCCGGCTCTCAGGCGCCGGGGTTCTGGCTAACTTTAGCGAGTTCTGTCCGCAGGTGGACGGCCGGAACGCATCGCAGTATCTTGCCTGGGATAATCTGGTTTCAGAGTGCGATTGGTCCCTGGGCGATTTTGACGGATTGTTCCACGACTATTTCCATTATCGCATTTATTATCAGGGCACGCTGGACATGAACAACAACGGCGTCGACGACCGGGATGAGTGGAGCAAGACGCAGCTGCTGAGCGTCTGGCAGAACGGTCTGGCGAACTGGATCGATGCCGAAAAGGCGATGATGCAATCGCTGGCGCCTTTAGCGCTGAATCTGTTTTCCGTCAATCCCGGCGGCGCGCTGGATATGTATTACGAGAGAATGAACGGTCACCTGTTCGAGGGCTTTCTGCGCTGGGCGATGTGGACCAGCGTACAGGGCGACGCCACCAAGTGGATGGCCCAGGGGCAGAAGCCGAGCCTGATGTTCATTGAGGATTATATTCCGGAGAAATGGGCGACCAACGGCAAAGACCGGTTCAGCAAGATGCGGTTCGGCTTGACCACCGCCCTGATGTTCGATTGTTATTATGGGCTGGTTTTCGGCGCCAACTACCGGTTTCCCTACTGGTACGATGAATACGAAACAGATTTGGGGTATCCGGTGGGCGCGGCGGAAACTCTGAGCAATGGAATTGTGATCCGCTATTTCGACAAGGGCGCTGCTGCATGTAATCCAACCGGCGCCACTCAGACGCTCAACCCCGCTGATCTGCGCGGCGGACCCTATTACCGGCTTAAAGCGGGCCAGGATGCGGCGGTCAACACCGGCCTGCTGGTCGATTCTCCCATCAGCCTGTACGGCATGCTGTACAACGAGGATGATTTGCGCGGCGACGGCATTTTGCTGTTCAAGGAGCCGACCACCGCAGTGAGCGACATTATTGTCGATAATTCGTACAACAACGACACCTCGCCCGGCAGCCAGCCGGTTGAAGTGTTCGGCAATTGGAAGATCTATCAATCCACCGGCTCGCTCGATCTGAGTAAGAACAACCCCTATTGGAGCATCACCGGCGCGGTCTCGGGCGACGACGATTACCTGATCTCCGGCGGTTATCACGGTGTGGTTGCCGGCACCGGCGCAGATTCCGCGCGCTACCGGCCCACCATCGGCGTGGCCGGTTATTACGAGATCAGCGAATGGCATGGCTGGTACGGCGGCTCGGACGGCCAATATGCCGAGGCTACCAATGTGCCTTTTAAAATTGTGGTAAACGGCGCGGTCAAGTTGCGCGGACTGATCAATCAGCGCATTCAGGCCGGGCAATGGAATCGGCTGGGGTATGTCTATCTGCCGGCAGGCAGCCAATCTTACGTTCATCTTTCGAACGCCGCCAACGGTCCGGTGATCGCCGACGCCATGCGATTCAGATATATGGGGGATGATGTCGAGCCGGACACGACGCCGCCCCAGGCGCCGAAGAACGTCAGGCTGAAACAGCAGTGAGGTGAAGGATAGAGGGTAATCCGCATGGGCTTGACCATCAAGCCCGTACGATGAGGAGGAGGCGTGAAGGAGAGAACGGCAGGGGCTATTTTGGCGGTGCTGCTGGTTTTGCTGGCCTGGATGCAGTTTTATGGACTGGATCGGCTGGTGTTGTCCAGCGATGAGCTTTTCCGTGCGCGCGCTTTGGTCGGCGAAGACTGGGACCTTTTTAAGGTCGCTTGGCCCGCAGAGGCGGTGCGCGAGCACTTTCAGAGCTGGCCGGTTCATATGCCCCCGGGCTTGGGATTGTTGATGCGCGCAGCGGTGGTGGTCCTCGGTCCCACGCCTTTGGCGCTTCGGCTTTTTCCCTGGTTGTTCGGCGTAGCCGGCGTGCTGATGATTTACTGGATGTATCGGTCCATAATGGGTCGCCGCTTCGCCCTTCTGCCGCTGGTGATGGCAGGCTTTGCCTCCAGCCTCATGCTCACCATCGCCAAAACCATGAAACACTATACTGCGGATGTTTTTTTCTGCGCTTTGATCTATTGGATCGCCTGGCGCATCGTGCGTGAGGGAAAGACCAGGGACTGGGTCTGGCTGGGTGTGGTATCGGCTGCGGCCTTTTGGATCAGTTTCGGCTCTGTGTTCGTCGCCGCCGCCGTGTATCTTACTTTGGCGGTGTATGTGCTCGCGCGGCGTGCGGCCTGGTCGGAAAAGAAGAAAGTATTGATCCACTATGCCGGAGCATCCCTGGCGGCTGCCGCCTCTCTGGGTGTTCTGTTTTTCTTGATCATACAACCGGCCTTTGGCAACGACGCCTTTATCGACCACATATCCAAGTCCGGCCTGCAACTTTTTGATTGGTCGCGGTGGAATCAGGGGGAATATTGGGCGCGTTATTTGGCGCGTATGGTTCATCACACCTTTCGCATTCCCATGCTGTTCTTTCGCCGGGATCTGGCTTTCGGCGCTCTGATCAACGCATTGATCGCCTATTGGGCGGTGCTCAGCCTTCGCCGCCGCAACTGGCTGCTGCTCTCTTTTTTCTTTACCCCCTATCTGCTTATCATCCTCGGATCGTTTGCCGGCAAGTATCCACTAAAGGCTTATGAGCTGGTCACATTCACTATGCCGGCCTGGCTGATCATGGCGACGGCGGGCCTGCGCGAGCTGTATGATCGGCTGGCGGTGCGCCGGCGGCTGGTTGCCAACGCCTGTATCGCAGGTGTGGTGCTTTTTACGGCCTACCTCTCCTATCTCAATCTTCATGATGTGCGCAGGCTGCATTTCGCCGGCGGCCGGCGCGTGGACAAGGCGATCGCTCTTCTCATGGACAATGCGCAGGATCGCGACACCGCTTTTATCCACTGGGGCGCCATTCTGCCCTTTTATGTCTATGGAACCGATCATGCCGCTGGCTATCAGTCCGAGTATCCGATCAAGAACCGCACCGGCGGCAGGCTGCAGGTGATTTGGGGTGAAGAGCATCTGGGCAATCTGGCAGGCAATGAAGAGCAATTCCAGCGGATCGAGTCGGTGCCTGGCCGCCTGTGGCTGGTGTTCTGTCACAAATGGCCTTCGCAGGAGATGGAGGTTCTGATCCAACGGATCGAGGCGCAGCGCCCTCTGATCCAGCGACACGATCTGCGCAAATGTCAGGTTCTATTGTTTGGGCCGCGGCCCTGAGCGTTTTTCATAAACAGACAGCGAGCAAAGGATGTATAACGGCAAGCGCATAACGGTCATCATACCGGCGTTGAATGAAGAAAAAAAAATCGGCCAGGTGATCGACGGAATCCCGCGGTTCGTGGACCATGTGGTGGTCGTCGATGACGGCTCCACCGATCGCACCGGCGAGATCGCCAGAGAAAAAGGCGCTGTGGTCTTTCGCCACGCGTTCAACCGCGGCGTCGGCGCCGCGTTCAACTCCGGTCGACGCCTCGCCCTCGAGCTGAACGACGACATAGTGGTGAATATCGATGCAGACGGCCAGTTCAACCCTGCGGATATCGAGAGCTTGATCGAACCCATCGTCCAGGGCGCCGCTGATTTCGTCACCGCCTCACGGTTCAAAGATGTCGCCTTCCGGCCGCAGATGAGCAGGATCAAATTCTGGGGCAATCAGGTGATGTCGAGCCTGATCAGTCGAATGACCGGACAAAAATTCTATGATGTGTCGTGCGGCTTTCGCGCCTACTCGAGAGATTCGTTGCTCAAATTGAACCTGTTCGGCAATTTCACCTACACTCAGGAGACGTTTTTAAATTTCGCCTTTAAAAACATCCCCATCGTCGAGTTGCCGGTGCAGGTGCGCGGCCGGCGCGAGCATGGCAAATCGCGCGTCGCCTCCAATCTGTTCCGCTACACCTATCAGACGCTCAAAATCATCATCAAAACGCTGCGCGATTACCGGCCCTTTCGTCTTTTCGCTCCGATCGCGGCTCTTTCGTTCATTGTCGCCGTCAGCCTGGGGCTGTTCCTGATCCTCCACTATCTGCACACCGGTGAATTCACTCCGCACAAATGGGCTGGTTTCGCATCCGGATTTTTCTTCTTTCTCTCCGCCGTCAGCCTGATCCTTGGCTTTATTTTAGACATGTTTGCCCGCATGCGTCTGAACCAGGAGGAGATGCTCTATTATCTCAAGCGCTTGCCTATGCACCCCCCCAGCCCGCCGCCGACAAACTCTGCGGGAACGGTGAATGACCGTGACTAGAAGGCAAATCGTCCGCTCCAGCTACCGTCTGCTGGGAGGGTTGATTCTGGTCTATCTGTTGACCCGTATCGATTTTCAGGTGCTCTGGGATCACTTGCGCCGGGTGCGCTTGTGGCCGTTGCTGCTTTCTGCGCTTTTGGTGGCGCCCATGACCCTGGGCAAAGCCTATCGCTGGCGCATCTTTCTCCAGGATTACGGCATCGACCTGTCGCTTTTGCAAACGCTGCTGATCTATTTCAAAGGATACAGCCTTGGAACCGTTACGCCGGGGCAGATCGGCGAACTGGTCAAGATCTATGAAGTGCAGCGCTTACTGCCCGAGGCAAAACGCGATCAGGTGTTCTGGACCATCGTCAACGATCGAGTGTATGACCTAACGGTGTTGTGGCTCTTTTGTCTGCCGGCATTTTTTTTCGGCCGGATGCCGTTGCGGCTTCCGTTCTGGCTGCTCCTCGCCCTGTCCGGCCTGTCGATCGCCCTGGCCTACTGTCCCAATCTGCCGTTTCGCTTCATGCGCCAACGCCGGCCCGTGCAAATGAACCGGCGCTACGGTCTGAATCTGGCGCTGTCCATCGCTGTGACCCTCGTGATCCTGGTGCGGAGCGTTCTGGTCTTTCAAGCCGTGCGCGTGCCGGTTTCCATGTGGGAGGTGGCTCTCTTTCAACCGCTGGTGAACGTGGTATCCTTGCTGCCGATCTCCATCTCCGGCTTTGGAACCCGCGAAGCTGTGCTGATCTACTTTTTTGCGCCCTTTGGAGTCGCGGCGGAGCAGATGATGGCGGTGGGACTTTTAATGGGATTGCTCTTTTTCATTCTCAACGGCCTCATCGGCAGTGTGCTGATCGCGTTGAAACGTTAACAGGATGCAGGGAGAGCGTATGCTGCGCGTTGCTGCTGTAAAATCTTATCTGTCATGGTTGTTGCTCGGCCTGTTGCTGACCATCGCTTTTATCATTCGAGCGGGCGGCGCTACTTTCGGTTTTCCGTTGTTGACCCATCCTGACGAATTCTATGTGTTTGACGCGGCCCATCGCATGATCGAAACCGGAGATCCGGATCCGCACTTTTTCAATTATCCGTCCCTCTATTTGTACCTGCAGGCGGCGGTGCAGTACAGCTGCTATCTGCTGGTCAAATGGCAGGAGGGGGTGCGCACTTTCAGCGATTGTTCCGTCACGCGGCTTTACTACGCCGGCCGTCTGTTCACCGTGCTGCTCGCGACGCTCAGCGTGCTGCTGACGTTTCACATCGCGAAAAAGATGATGAACCGCTGGTCGGGGCTGCTGGCGGCGGCGATTCTGACCTTTACCTCGCTGCACATTGTCAACTCGTATTATATCACCGTGGACCTACCCATGGGAGCAGCCGTGCTCCTAGCCATCGCCTGTTCCATCCGGCTGTATCAAAAAGGGCCCACGACCAGCCTCTATCTGCTCAACGGGCTGGTCATCGGTCTTGCCATCGGCGTGAAATACACCGCGCTCTGGAGCAGCGGCGGCCTCCTGCTCGCCCATTATTGGCTGTACCGTGAGGGCAAAACTTCGCTGATTTCAAAGCAGCTGATTTGGGGACTGCTGTTCATTCCGCTGGGTTTTTTTATCACCACTCCCTATGCGTTGATCAAACCCCTGGCGCTGCTTAAAGCCCTTCATTATGAATCGGCTCACTACCGCTCCGGTCATCAGGGCATGGAGAGTCCGGTGAGTTACGGGTACTATTGGATGAAATTGCGCTCGACTTTCGGCACCTGGCCGTTGCTGCTGTCTTTGGCCGGTCTGGTCTTGATGAAAGGTAAAAAAGAGCTCGGTTCCCTGGCGGCGGTTTTCCCGCTTGTCTATTTCTTTTTTATGGGCTCCTACCGGGTGCGTTTCGAGCGCAACATGGTGGCGGTTTTGCCCTTTCTGGCCATCAGTGCGGCTTTTGCGCTCTATAGCCTCTACCGTTATGCCAAAACCCAAGGCGCCGGTTCCATCGTTCGGCTGGTGTTGTACGTCGGCGTCGTCATCGCGTCGGCTGGAGTGGCGGCCACCTCATGGCAGCAGTACCGTCAAGCGGCGGAGACCATTCGCCTCGCTAATCTGCCGGATACGCGCCTCGAAGCCGGCCAATGGATTAAAACCCATATTCCCAACTGCGCTCGTATCGGGCGGGAGCATTATACGCCGGAGACCGCTGCGTCGCATCCCCTGACCACCTACCTGGGGATCTGCGGACTGCTCAAAGCCGATATTCAAAGCTTGGATTATATCATCACCAGCAGCGGTGATTACGGCAGGTTCTTCAAACGCGATGGTCAATATCCGCAGGAGGCCTCCTTTTATCAGGCCTTTTTCAACCAGCACACACTGGTAAAAGAGTTTGTGCCGGATCAGCAGAACACCTCCGGACCGACCATCCGCATCTATCAGACCGTTTGGGCGAATCCCGAATGTCTGCATGCCGGCCGGAGCGTCGAGGGACGCCTCGAGGGGACCGGCGCCCCTCAGTGAAAGGAGTTCCGGCCGCCCCTCAATTGATTCTAAACGACTGGGAGTCGAAGCATTTGGGCACGATCTCCCACCTGCAGATACGCCGCCAATCGTTGATTATGATGTTCGGCGCGTTGGGATCTGTCTGCTGATCGGTGCCGTCGCTGCGGTCGTCGTCTGATACTTTTCTGTCTCTGCTGACAATATCCACTTTCAACACGCATTCAATCGACTGAACGCCCTCTTTGAATTTGCTTAAAATTTCACTCAGCACAATCTCGGAATGAATGTGCGGATCAAAAGTCTCCTTTTGCCCGTGGTCATTGGTAAATTTGTATCTGGTGAATTTATCGCTGACCCCGCCGGTCAGCAGATGAGTCATTGCATACGTGGCCGGTCCTCCCACGCCGTTAATGACGATGATATAGTGGTCGTTTTCTTTTAATTCCTTCTGTTTCACTTCGCTTTCATTCTGAAAGGTGTTGCGCAAGATCAGCAGATTGGCATAAACTGAAAAAATCGGCAGATCCTTTTGCAGTTTTTGATTGAAATAACTAGGTATTTTCCGGTAAAATTTATCGTCATCGCGATTGGAAAATTTAAATCCCGTCCGCAGCCAATCTGCCTTGTCGTTGTCAGCGGAGGTCGGCATTTCCGGCACTTCCTCTTTATAGAAAACGCGCGGATAGACTTTGCTCGGTTCGATGCCCGGCTGGCCGGCTCTGGCGGAGGCATCGCTGTGGCCGCTGAGCTGTTTTTCTTTGTAGACGATGAGCGGTGAGAGATCGGTTTGCAGTTTTTTATCGGTAAACAGATCCTCGCCTGCAACGCCGTAATACTGGCCTAATACAATTTCCGTCAATGGATTGACATCCGGGGAGGCGATGATAATGCAATTTTTGCCCCTGAGCATGTCTTTCAGGCTGCTTAAATACCGCTGTTTCTCAAAGGTGTTGTTCCGGTCATAGGCTCGTTCCGGTGGATAGATCGGAGGCTCGATGCGGAAACGGTACTGGTGGCTGCCGAAATAGGAGGTCAACTCCGAAACTGTCAGCAAGTCCCAATCGCCGATCATCTCCCGGGAATGCTCGCCGCTGTGAAGAGCGCCGGTGAAAATGCTGACTTCTCCTCCGGTGCCGATGATTTTATTCCAAAACATCCGTCGCGACCACTCTTTGAAATCGGATCGAATCATCAGCTCGAGCGTATCGCGGATTTCGCCGCCGAGAAGGTCTGGCTTTGATTTAATAAAAGTGATGTGCCGCTGGGCGCGTATATCAAACGCCAGATCATACACCTGGCTGTCCGGCTTGGCGATACAGGTGATCGGAATGACATTCTTACCGATCGCGTGGCAGTACCCGAGCCAAAAATACGCCATCGGGTGACATTTTTTTCCGCCGGTCCTGACGATCAGGCAATAGCAATTGTCGATGTTTTCTTTGATCTCATGGCATCTTTTGTTGGAAATATTGACGGTCGTTTTCAAGTTTTCGATCTGCGATTTATAATAGTTGATGACTTCGTTGCCGTGGATCTTGGCGGAGATCTTGTTGATCGAAATGCCGACGGAGGACATCAGGTGCTCATCAAAATCGAGTTTGATGTCCGGCCGGTCATCCCGCGGAGGTCTTTGGCTTCGCAAAGGCCGCTCCGGCTCCGCGGGCTCGGTGCAGACCGGAAGATATTTGGCATCCAGATCAAACAGCAGGATCCGGCTGTCCTTTTTCTGATAATCGATTTGAACGTCATTGATCCACAGATTTTCACTGAAATTGACCAAAATGCCTTCGGACGGCCGCTTCAACAGTGTGAGCGGAGTCATGCCTTTATAGATGAAAGGTCTGTTAAGTTTAAGCTCTCCGAGTAGTTCGATGATCTCTTTCTGGTAAGCATACAAATTATTTTCCGGACTGTTCTCTTCTTTGTAGATGACTAATATCTTTTGTCGAAGCCCAAACGACAAACCCAGTTCATAAAAAACGTTGTTGTTCGGAACCGAAATATCCGCCACAATAAACGGCGATTCCTGGATCCGTTTGCAGATTCCTTCGCATATGATCACTCCCGGCCGCTTTACCTGACTGGCCGTGCGCAACTCCAGATAATAAGAGTACTCGGACCTGAAAAAGGGCTCTAGACAGTTCTTAAAAAAAGTTTCGATATTAGGCCTGAACGGCATAATCATAAAACCACTGACCGATTGCTCTTCCAGCTTATTCTCCTTGACGTATTTTTCGAAATCACTCACATCTCCTTTTTCTACCGCCTGCTTGAGACGCTGCAGCCCCATTTCTGTTTTTCGTTTGTTTTCATCGATGAATTCGGTATATACACATGCTCTGCCGGTCATAAAGCAGGGGGCCACCTTTTTATGATCATGCAAGAGATTGTCATAAAACGCTTTCATTTCCACAAGCCGTTCTCTGCCAAAATCTCTTTCATCCAGGTTTTTCGCGACCTGATCGTGCGGAGCGGTGCGCTCAGACATTTAAACCTCCTGCTCGGTTAACCTTGGCAAGGTTCGATGGACTAGAAATCGATTAAAGCTATGCAACTTGTTGTGAATCAAAAGCTTGCCTATTCTGAACTCGATGGCGGTGGAACGGTTCCGGTTGAGGATAGGAAAAAAGTCGGCTTGGATGGTAGACGGCTCACATTGCGGTTAACCCGCCGTTTGAGCCTTTGCCCCAGAGCAATCTGCCGCTGGTCGAATGCTCTAATCTCAGTATATCAAATGGCTCGATTAAATGCAATAAAAAAGTGCTGAAGCGGCTGCCGCCTCGAGCCGAGGTGAACGGTGAATTCATTGTATTTTTAAGTATGGCGTGCCCTCGGCTGGCTGCGCCCGTTCAGCCTGTGCATCCACACATATGGTCGGTATATTTTTTTATTGCATTTCATTGCCTCTTTATCTATTTTTTCCATTGGAATCGATACAGGATGGCCTTGCTGCGGAATCTGGTTGGATGCGCGGCCAAAAAGTTTTTGACCCTCGATAAGACCGACTTTTCATCGCTCCTAACGCGGGGCTTTACTCCCCTTCGATCTTCATTCATGCATCGCCATGAATTTGTTCGGTGTTTTTTTCGCGATATCGCACGGCATCAGCCAATCAGGAATGAATGGAATGGAAGAGTTTCGTTTTCACGGCAGAGGCGGTCAAGGCACAGTGCTCGCTTCCATTACGCTGGCCAAGGCGTTTTTTGAAGCAGGGTACTGGGTGCAGACGTTTCCGGTTTTCGGCTCTGAACGACGCGGCGCGCCTGTTGAAGCTTACCTGCGCTTGGATAAAAGCAAAATTTATATTCGCAGCCAGGTCTATACGCCGGACCATGTGGTGGTTCAGGATGCAGAGCTGCTGCGTCTGATGGATGTGACCAGAGGCTTGAAAAAGGGGGGATGGATTTTGCTTAATGCGCCCAGCCTTCCTGACCAGCTGCAACAGTTTGATGGATTTCGAATCGCCTGCATCGACGCCAGCCGTATCGCCCTGGAGCTGGGTCTGGGATCGCGGACCCAGCCGATCACCAACACTTCGATGATGGGCGCGTTCAGCCGCGTTTTCGACAAACCGTCGCTGGAGCACATCGCCTCAGCCATTGCTGCGGAAATGCCGGCCAAAATCGCTGAAAATGTAGCGGCCAGCCGAGCGGCCTATGATCGCGCGATGATCTATGGGATGGTGAGCGGTGCATCGGTTTTTCATCCCTCGTCGTCGCCGATGGAGGAGGGACAGGATGCGTGAGGCAGCGAAACGGATCATCCCGGTTCCCCTTCTGATGTCCAACGCCTTTGCTCCGACAACCAGCAACAAGACCGGCCATTGGAGCCCTAGCCAACCTCGCTATCAGAACAAGACAGCGCCCTGTTCAGTCCATTGTCCCTGCGGCCAGGATATCCCCAGAGTGGAGTTGCTGGCGGCCCGCCGTCGCTTTCGCGATGCCTGGCGACTCCTGCTCAGTGAAAATCCTTTCCCCGGAGTGTGCGGTCGGGTCTGTTTTCATCCCTGCGAAAGAGGATGTAATCGCGGACTTTTTGACGCCCCGGTGTCCATCCATGCGTTGGAACGTTTTCTCGACGATGAGGCCTGGAACAATGGGTATGAGATGGAGACTCCCGCTGTTTCTTCCAGCGGCAAGCGAATCGCTGTCATCGGTTCAGGCCCCGCCGGGCTTGCGGCTGCCTATTTTTTTTCGCGGCTCGGCCATGCGTGCGACGTTTTTGAGGTTGAAAGTCATGCCGGCGGTCTGCTGCGCTACGGCATACCGTCATACCGGCTGCCGTTGCTGGCGCTGGAGCGCGAGATCAAACGCATCGAATCGCTGGGAGTTCGCATCTTTTGCTCTTATCGTGTGGACGCCGATTTCTTATCGCAAGCGCGGCAGTCCTATGACGCGCTTTTCATCGGCTGCGGCAACGGTCGTTCTAAACGCCTTGGCATACCCGGCGAAGAACTGGCCGTCGACGGACTTTGTTTTTTAAAGCAGAGCATGCAGAATGGAAGTAAGAGCCTCGAAAAAGCCGCGGGCCCGCTCGCGTCGCCATCGACGGCAGCCGTGATCGGCGGCGGCAACAGCGCTATGGACGTCGCCAGGTCGTTGCTGCGCCTCGGTATTTCCCCGCTCATCGTCTACCGCCGCCGCGCCGAAGATATGCCCGCTTTTAGCGATGAAATTCGCCGCGCCTCGGCCGAGGGCGTCCAGTTCATCGAACTGAGCGCTCCCCTGTCGATCACCGCAGGTCAGAGCGGACTCACCCTGCGAATCCAAAGAATGCGCACCGACGGCCTTGGCCCTGACGGACGAATGCGCGTTGCGCCGATCCCCGGGGATACAGACCTGTTGCAGATAGATCAGATCTATGCCGCCATCGGCGCTGACGCCGCAGAGCCCTGGATGATGCCGCCGCCGACAGCGGACCGGCTGCTCCTCTATCACAGCGTCTCCCTGCTGAATTCTGAGAAAACCCTCCCCACGGTCTATGGCGGCGATTTGGTGAACGCTGAGGAGAGTGTGGCGGATGCCATTGCTTCGGGCAAAGAGGCCGCCATCGTCCTCGACGCCTATTTCAAGGGCGGAAGCGCCTGTGTCGCTCCAGCTGTTGAACGCTGCCGGATCGGTTCCGGTCAGGGGCTGTCCATGGAACTCTATATGCACGGCCCGAGAGGCCAACGATCCGGACGCGTGGTCGAGTTCGCTGATCTCAATGCCGCGTATTTCGATCATTCGCAAGCGGGCAGGGGAGAAGTTATTCCACCCGCGCTGTCCATCGGTTCATTCGCCGAGATCGAAAAGACGTTGGACCGCGAAGAGGCGGTGCGGCAGGCCGAAAGATGCTTCCAGTGCGGTCTTTGCAATGATTGCGACAACTGCCGGACCTTTTGCCCGGAAGTCGCGGTCCTGATCAAAGCAGACAAGGGCCTGCAGCCGGACAGTGCTGCCGCTGGGTGGCAGCGTTGGATCGATGCTGATTTCTGCAAAGGCTGCGGCATCTGTGTGACCGAATGCCCGCGCTGCGCAATGGTTCTGGAGGAGCCGCCGATATGATGAAAGTGCTGGAAGGCAGTCAGGCAGTGGCAGAGGCCGTGCGCCTGGCACGGGTCAAAGTGGTGTCTGCCTATCCGATCACGCCGCAGACACACATCGTCGAAGAGCTCGCCAGGTATTGCGCTGAAGGCTCTCTGGACGGCCGCTTTATCTGCGTGGAGAGCGAGCATTCCGCCATGGCCTCGGTCATCGGCTCTGCAGCCGGAGGTGTGCGTTCTTTTACCGCCAGTTCTTCGCATGGGCTGGCCTATATGCATGAGATGCTGCACTGGGCGGCCGGCGCCCGTCTGCCCATCGTCATGGTCGATGTCAACCGCGCCCTGGGGCCTGGTTGGAATCTGTGGATGGACCAATCCGACAGCCTGTCGCAGCGGGACACGGGATGGATGCAGTTTTATTGCGCGGACGGCCAGGAGGCGTTGGATACGACCCTGCAGGCTTTTCGGCTTGCCGAGATGGTCCATCTGCCGGCAATGGTCAACCTGGATGCCTTTTTTCTCTCCCACACCTACGAGCCGGTGGAGGTGCCGGATGCGCAAACGGTCGATGCGTTCTTGCCTCCTTATGAACCTCCGTTCAAAATGGACCAAGGCCATCCCCTGGGCCTGTGCGGCGTTGCGCCGCCCGGCGTCTATATGGAGATGCGACGCAACATGCAGATGGCTATGGATTCTGTGCCCGATCTCCTCGATCAAATCGAAGACGATTTTTTCATCCGCTTCGGGCGTCGCTATGGATCTCTGGAGACTTATCGCTGCGCGGACGCCGATGTGGTTGTGGTGACGACCGGCACGGCATCGGGCACAGCCCGGGTGGCTGTGGATCAATTGCGCGAGCAGGGCGAAAAAGCCGGCCTGTTGCGCCTTCGCCTGTTCCGTCCTTTTCCCAGCCGAGCCGTCCGCCAAGCGTTGGAAAAGATCGAAAAGGCTGCTGTGCTCGACCGCAACTGTTCTTTCGGCTCAGGCGGCATCTTTGCCAATGAACTGAAGGCAGCCCTGCACGGAAAAGGCGGCACGGCCGTGTACAGCTACATCAGCGGCCTGGGCGGACGGGATATCACTGTGGACTTGATCAAGGAGCTGTATACCAAAACCCGCGATGCCGACCGGCCCGATTCGGAGAGCGTTTGGCTGGGTTTGAAAGAGGAGTTGATGCTGCGATGACACACGAGCTTTATAACGGTCCAGAGTTGATGTACAGCGGTCACGTCGGATGCCCCGGCTGCGGCGCCACTATCGCAATGAAGCTGGCCTTGCGCGCCCTGGGCCAAGCCACCATGGTGGTCATTCCCGCCTCTTGCTGGGCCATCATCGCCAGCAGCTATCCGCAAACATCGCTCAAAGTGCCGGTGTTGAACACTGCTTTTGCCAGCACCGCAGCGGCCTGCACCGGGCTTCGCGCTGCGCTGGACATGCGCGGAGCGACTTTTACCACTGTGCTCGGCTGGGCCGGCGACGGCGGAACGTTTGACATCGGTTTTCAGGCCCTGAGCGCTGCAGCGGAACGTGGTGAGGATTTTATCTATATCTGCTATGACAACGAGGCCTATATGAACACCGGCGTTCAACGCAGCTCTTCCACCCCCTTTGGCGCGCGGACGATGACAACGCCGGACAGCAGTTGGAAACGGACAGAGAAGAAAAACATGGTGGAGATCCTTGCCGCGCACCGAATCCCCTATGCAGCCACAGCCAGCATCGCCTTTCCTGAGGATCTCGAACGCAAACTACGCAAAGCCAAAGCCATCCGCACCGGCCTGCGCTTCATTCACCTCTATGCTTCCTGCCCGACCGGGTGGGGCTACGCACCGGCCCAGACGGTTCAGGTGGCACGCACCGCGGTTCTTTGCAACGCCTTTCCGCTCTATGAGGTGGAGGACGGCCTCACCTATACGCTGAACAGGACAGGCAGCCTGCCGGTGGCCGATTACCTTAAAATGCAGAGCCGGTTCCGCCATCTGGATGCGCAGACGATCCAGGATATCCAAGATCGGGTCGACCTGGAGTTGCAGCGTTTGCGTCAAAAAGCGCAACCGGCCGGGCTGGAATCCGCGGTTCCTGCTGCAGCCTCCCCTGGCCTCTGAAAATAAAAAACCCCATTTATTTCTAATATATTTGTTATATTTATGAATAGCTCAGGGCGCTCAGGCCTCGCGGCAGAAGAATCAGCAACGCGCCCGACGTTGCAAGGCTTGGGCCTTTCAACGGACCGTTGATGAAAAGCAAAAGGGGTTGCTTATGGACACGGTCTCAATCCTGCCTCCCGGTTCGATCGGGAAAAATTTTATTCCCGATGAATTTCTTCCGGACAACAAAGATGAATACTATTACCGGAACCTGCAATCGTTATGGCCCACCAGCCGATGGCGGCATTTGCACGCCGCGGAAGTGGAACGATTGGTCAAAAACAACAACACCTCCAGCAATTGGGACGACATTCTCGTCACCGACCAGTTCGAACCCGCGCTGCTGGTCAACAATCAGTTTTTCGGCATGGTGCGGATCGGACGGCTGCAGAACGCCGTGCTGGAGCATAACGATTTGAAGCTGCCCACCGGCATCACCGGCAGCATCATCATCGCCTGCGACATCGGCGACGATGTGGCCATTCACAACGTCGGTTATTTGTCCCATTTCATCATCGGCGACCGCTGCATTCTTTCCAAGGTGGATGAGATGAACACCAGCGATCACGCCAAGTTCGGCAACGGCATTGTCAAGGACGGTGAAAAGGAGGAGGTGCGCATCTGGCTGGATCTGATGAACGAGGTCGGCTGCCGCCGCGTGGCCCCTTTTGACGGCATGATCGCGGCCGATGCCTATCTGTGGGCCAAATATCGGGACGACCGGCGCTTGCAGGCTCGGCTGCAGGAGATCACGCAAAATAGCTTTGATTCCCATCGGGGATATTACGGCATGATCGGCAATCAATGCGTGATTAAAAATTCACTGATCCTCAAGGACGTCAAGATCGGCTCGCACTGTTATATCAAGGGCGCCAACAAGCTCAAGAATCTGACGATCAATTCCTCCTATGAAGAGCCCACGCAGATCGGCGAGGGGGTTGAACTGGTCAACGGCATCATCGGCTACGGCTGCCACATCTTTTACGGCTGCAAGGCCGTCCGCTTCGTGCTCGGGGACAATTCCAATCTCAAGTACGGCGCTCGGCTCATCAATTCCTTTCTCGGCGACAATTCCACCATCTCTTGTTGCGAAGTGCTCAACAATCTGATTTTTCCGGCGCACGAACAGCATCACAACAATTCTTTTCTGGTAGCGGGCGTCGTGCTCGGGCAGAGCAATGTGGCCGCCGGCGCCACCATCGGCTCCAACCACAACAGCCGGGCCAATGACAATGAGATTCAGGCGGGGCGTGGTTTTTGGCCGGGGCTGTGCACCAGCATCAAACATTCCAGCCGCTTTGCCTCATTCGTCTTGCTCTCCAAGGCGGATTACCCGGCAGAGCTGGATATTCCGCTGCCTTTCTCGCTGCTCAGCAATAACGCCTCGCTGGACCGTCTGGAAATCATGCCCGCCTACTGGTGGTTGTACAACATGTATGCCTTGAAACGCAACGCCGCCAAATATGCCAGCCGCGACAAGCGGAAAATAAAAAAACAGAACATCGAATTTGACGCCCTGGCCCCGGACACCATCGAGGAGATTCTGACCGCCTGCCGTCTGTTGGAGATCTGGACCGCCAAGGCCTGGCTGCGGTCGCAAGGCCGGCATCAGGGAGACGAGACGGAGCAGACCCTGGCATCGCTGGGACGCGACCTGTTGAGCGCATCTGAGGATAAAACCAAAGGCCTGGAGATTCTCGGCGAGGACATGGAACGGTCCAACCGCAAGGTGCTCATCCTCAAAGCTCATGCCGCTTATCGGGCCTATCAGGACATGGTTCGTTATTATGGCGTCAAAAACCTGATCGCCTTTCTGCGCTCCCATCCACGCGCCGGATTCCCTGCTCTGCGTAAAACGCTGCGCGGCCGCCACATCGATAGATGGGTGAACTTTGGCGGCCAGCTGATGCCGGAACAGGATGCAGATCAATTGCGCGCCGACATCGCTGCTGCCAAACTGGATTCCTGGCAGGCCATTCACGATCGCTATGATGAGCTGTGGGCTGCCTATCCGTTTGAAAAACAGCGGCATGCCTACGCGGTCTTATGCGCGCTGCTGCAGTGCAAGGATCTGAGCAAAAAACAGTGGCTGGCGCTGCTCGATGACTCGATTCGAATTCAAACTTATATCAGTGATCAGGTGTATATTTCGCGTAAGAAGGATTTTGACAATCGATTTCATCGCGCTACGTTCCGTAACCTGGAAGAGATGACCGCCGCGGTCGGCACGATCGAGCAAAATGATTTTATTCATCAAGTGCGTGAGGAGACGCGTCGTTTTATGGAAGAGATTCGTATTATCAAGGAGAAAAGTTGACCGAGGGTGCTCTGGACGCTGAAAGGAAGGATGCCATGAATCTCAAACAAGATCGATACGGCCGCTACGCACTGGTTCGGGAGATGATGGATGCTATCGGGCTGATGAGACGCTATGATCCGGCACAGTCCGCCGAGGTCTCCGCCGCGATCAAAAAGGCGGGCCGATTAATGCTGACCGGCGAAGGGTCAAGTCGGATTTTTCCGGCCAAAAACGCCGTGACTAAGGCTCTGACCCTGGGCCTCGATCTGTCCATCGCCACCGACGGCTGTCGGCAATGCGCAAATTATGATCTCAGCCGTTTCGCTGTTTTTTGCGCTTCCAATTCCGGAAAAACCAAGGAGGCTGTGCTGCTGGCGAGAAAACTGGCAGAGGGCGGCCATCGCCGCCTTTTCGCGCTCTGCGCCAACGACGGAACGCCTCTGGAGGCCGTGTGCACGAAAACCTTCCTGCTCACTTGCGGCTGGGAGCAAGCGGTGGCGGCCACCAAGAGCGTCATCGAGCAAGCCCTGTTCTATCAGTCCATCCTCTGGAACCTGCGCGGCGGCAGCGCCCAAACACCCTGGCCGGCCGATGCGGCGGAGAAAATGGAGCAGGCTTTGACGATGCCTATCGATCCCGCCATCATCGCCGCCGCGGTTCAGGCTCCGACCCTCTACTTTGCCGGCTATAACGACGGCGTGGCTGAAGAGCTCACGCTCAAAGCCAATGAGATTACCAGAAAAAAATCGGATTACCTGGAGGGCACCTATGCCGTCCACGGCATCGAGGAGGTGATGGAACCCAGTGATGTGGTCTTTGTCATCGATCCAATCAAAGAGGAGATAGAAAAATTCAGCCAGGTTTTGGAGAAAGGCGTTGGTCTGGCGGTGATCGCCGTTTCCACTGACGAGACGCCGTTTCCCACCCTGCGAGTGCCGGATGCCGGAGAGATGAATCCGTTTGTGTTTTTGTGCGCCGGCTGGAATCTGCTCATCGAGATCGGTCTGGCTCTGGGCATTAATCTGGATCAGCCGGCGCGGGCGCGCAAAGTGGGCAACGAGTTCAAGGGATGAGGGACCGATCGACAAAAACCTGCTCACCTAATTGTTTGCCAGAATCGCCCTGCAAGGAAGCAAACCAGAACAGCAGAAACCCCATTTAATGATCTTGTTGACATTTTACTGTTATTTCGCCACATTCATCATGATATCCTAGGAGGCTGTGCATCTTACCCCAATCTGCTAAACCTCGCCTGCTCGCACCTGGGGATGCTACATTGATAGCTGTTTTCGGCGCGCTCTGGGGGCTGATGGAAATTACACTTGGCACAGCGCTTAAAGGAACACGTCTGCCTTTTTCCGGGGCCATCCTGGCCTCAGTCGCTGCAGTCATCGCCTTGACCGGACGGCATTTCGTTCATCACAACGGAGCGATACTATTGATGGGCGGCGTAGCTGCCTTGCTCAAGATTTTTTCTACGGGCATGGTCATCGCCGGTCCTTTTCTCGCCATTCTGTTGGAAGCTCTTTGTGCTGAGTTTATTGTAATCCTCTTCGGCACAGGCCGTTTGGGTTGCATCCTGGCCGGAACCGTTGTGGTTGGCTACACCGCCCTGCATCCATTTATCACTCAGGCCTTCCTGTACGGTGGCAGGATCTTTGAGGTCTACTGGGCAATTTTCCAACAGATAAAATCTTGGCTTCATCTCGAATTCGTTCATTTTGCCTTTTTCATTGGTTTTTACATAACTGTTCACGCGCTGATTGGAGCTGCGGCCGGATGGTATGCCTTTCACCTCGCCCAATCAGCGGAAGCGCAACTCAAAAAAATGGAACATACAACCTGACGCGGACTTTGATATATTTCTTCCTGGGTGTGGCGGCAGCCCTATCCCTGAAAGAGGGAAATCACTTCTATCTTTTCCCCTTGGCTCTGGTCGTGCTGGGACTCGCCGAACCGCGCGCTTATCGTATTTTTTTGCGCTGGAAACTCTGGCTTTTTTTTGCACTTCTGGTTGCCATTCCTGTAATTCTTCCAAGTCCCCGGGATGGCCGCTGGCTCGGCGTGCCGTTCAACAGCGCCATGTTGCGGCTCAATCTCTTAATGGTTGAGCGCAGCATCATTCTTATGTTAACGATAAAAATGCTGACCAACCGGCTTTCCCCCCTGACGCTTTCACGCGGCTTGAGTGTTCTACGGTTGCAGCAATTGGATCAAGTCTTTAGGCTTTCGCAAGCCATGTTGCCGGAGCTGCGTGAAACGATAGCTGTTTTTTTTAAGGATGTGGAGTGGCGCCATATCGGCCGTCGACCGGCCAAACTACATGCCTTGCTGAGTCGGCTGATCGCTGCGGTTCTCTTCACCGCTCGGAACAGTCAGATGGGCGGAAAAAAATGAGTTCGCCGAGCATCGCTCTGGCTGTTGGCCGTCCTAATAGCGGCAAAACGACTTGGCTGGCGGCTATTGTCCAACGGGCGCGCAGCCGGGGCCTCAAAATCGACGGTTTGCTCAGTCATGGTTTATGGGTGAACGGCATAAAAGCGACGTATGAATTAGAAGCGGTGGCAACCGGCGAGCGGCGTCCACTTGCTCGCATGAACGAACCAGCGACGGGGGATTCTTCATTGGATGAAAAAAATATCAACCCAACTGCTGGGTCACTTTTCGCGGCGAGTGCACCTGACGGTAAAGGATCAATGATCACCTGCGGACGGTTTCAATTCTCGCGGTTTGCATTCGACTGGGGGAATAAAATTTTAAGGAGCAGCAGCGGGATTATTGTAATCGACGAGTTCGGCCCCCTCGAAGCGAGCGGTAACGGGCTATGGCCGGGAATCGATTATTTGCTGCGTCATCACACTGGGCCGCTGCTGATCGCCGTCCGGCCGTCGCTGCAGGCGGATCTGTTGCAGCGTATTCGCACCATAAAGCGATAGATTAGAATGTACGACGAGATTACAGGAATCATCCTCGCAGGGGGGAAAAGCCTGCGGATGGGGCAGGACAAGGCGTTGCTCACAGTAGGCGGGCAAACGGTCATTGGCCGGATCGCTGTGTTGATGACGTCCCTCTTTGCCCACAATCTGATCATCACCAACGATGCAAAGGCATATGGGTTTCTACCACTCACGGTCGTTACGGACATCCATCCTGGTCTGGGACCTTTAGGCGGCATACATACAGGATTGAGCCGATCATCAACATTAAGGAATCTGATCATCTCATGCGACCTTCCCTTTATGAATCGGGAAGTGATAGAGTGCATCATCAAGGCGCCTTCACCGAGTCCCATCGTCCTCGCCCGTGCCTGCGGACGACTGCAATTTTTCCCCGGACTTTACTCGAAGAGTCTTTTGCCGATCATTGAAAATAGCTTGGTCACGACCGCACCGGTTTCAGCCGTTAGCAACCGATCGTTATCCCTCTACACTTTGGTCGAGAAGGCTCAGGCTGTTATCGTGGACGTCGAAAAAATGCCTTTTTACGACGAGTGGCTTTTTTTTAACTTGAATACCAAGGCGGATTTTGCAGCAATTGCAAAAAAATTTTCAGATGACGGGTGTTGAAAATATCCATAGATGAGCGGACATTAGCCACATTTTGCTTGTAATTCATCGGGCTATTATCTAATTTTTGCTGTGTCGTAAAGATTGGGTGAACTCTAACACTGCTGGAGAGGGTATGGATTCTGTCTCAAGGCGCAAATTTCTCAAGATCGGTGGGGCATCGGTCGTTCTTTCTGCCGCAACTCAAAGCGCTCTCGGCCGAGTCGAGGAGCTAGCCAAAACCAAGTCGTCAAAAGGTCTTGAGAAAATCCCAACCTTTTGCGACATATGCTTCTGGAAATGCGGGGCGATCGCTTACGTGGAGGATGGCAAACTGTGGAAGGTGGAGGGCAATCCCCTCGATCCGCTCAGCCGCGGCCGGCTATGTCCACGTGGAACCGGCGGCATCGGCGCCCACTACGATCCTGACCGGCTTAAATATCCCCTGATGCGCAAGTCTGTGCGAGGAGAGGAGCGGTGGAACCAGGTCACCTGGGATGAGGCCCTCACATTCATTGCCGACAAGATGAAAAAAATCAAGAATGATTACGGCCCAGAAGCCATGGCCCTTTTCAGTCATGGTATTGGCGGAAATTTTATCAAACATCTATTCAAAGCTTACGGGTCCGCCAATATCGGCGCCCCTTCTTTCGCCCAGTGCCGCGGACCGCGCGATGTCGGCTTCAACCTCACCTTCGGCGAGGACGTCGCCTCCCCTGAGCGCACTGATATTAAAAATGCCCAATGCCTGGTGCTGATCGGCTCGCATTTGGGCGAAAACATGCACAACACCCAAGTACAGGAATTCAGCGATGCCCTCGCCAACGGCGTCAGCCTCATCGTCGTCGATCCGCGTGTATCTGTAGCTGCGGGCAAGGCGAAATATTACCTGCCGATCAAGCCTGGCGCGGATATGGCTTTATTGCTGGCATGGATGCAGGTCCTGGTGACAGAGCGGCTCTATAACAAGCCCTATGTTGAAAAGTATGGTTTTGGCTTTGACAATTTCGCTGCCGAGATTCTGCCTTATTCTCCCGAATGGGCCTACCCAGAAACCGGGATCGAGCCTGAAGTGATCCGTGCGACCGCCCGCGAAATGGCTCGCTACCAGCCTGCCACGCTTATCCATCCCGGCCGACATGTCACCTGGTACGGCGATGACGCCCAACGCTCAAGGGCGATCGCGCTCTTGAATGCCTTGATGGGCAACTGGGGCGTCAAGGGCGGTTTCTACTATCCGGTTAGTATGGATGTGCCGAGCTATCCTTATCCCGAATATCCCCATTCGGACAAGCCCAAGGTCGACAATCCTGATAATAAGTTTCCCTTTGCCCACGAAGTCAATACCAACGGCATCCGCAAGGCGACCATCAGCGGCGAGCCCTATCCGGTCAAGGGCTGGTTCGTCTATGCCACCAATCTGATCCATGCTCTTCCAGACGAACAGGAAACCATCCGGGCGATCCAGAACCTCGACCTGCTGGTGGTGATTGATGTGATCCCTGCCGAAATCGCCGGCTGGGCTGATGTCGTCCTGCCCGAGGCGGTTTATCTGGAGCGCCATGACGACCTAAATGTTGAGTGGTTCCGGGAGCCCTTCATCTCTTTACGCCAGCCGGTGGTCGAAGCGCCGCACGATCAAAAGCCCAATTGGTGGATAGCCAAGAAACTGGCCGACAAGCTCGATCTTGGCCATTATTTCCCCTGGAAGGATATTGAAGAGTATCTTGAACATCGCCTCAATGCGGCCGGTTTGAGCTATGGCCAGCTAAAAAAAGAGGGCATCATCCGCGGTGAAAAGCAGCCGATCTACTTTGCAGAGGGAGTTCCCGACGTTTTTCCGACTCCTTCGGGCAAGATCGAGTTCTACTCTTTGCAGCTGGCTGAGGCCGGATTCGATCCAGTGCCCAAATATACCCAGCCCGCTCCTCCGCCTGCGGGCTTTTTTCGCCTGCTCTACGGCCGTGCCCCGGTGCATTCGTTCAGCCGCACTCAATCCAACCGCGTTCTAATGGATATGATCGGCGAGAACGAAGTTTGGATCAATCAGGACATCGCCAACCGCTACGGCCTCAAAAGCGGCGATTTTATCCGTTTGAAGAATCAGGACGGCGTGATTAGCAACCGGATCAAGGTCAAGGCAACAGAACGCATCCGTACCGACTGCGTCTATATGATCCATGGATTTGGTCACAATTCACGCATGCTCAAGTTTGCTTATCAGAAGGGGGCGAGCGACGCCCAGCTCATCACCCGCTATAAAACCGATCCCCTCATGGGGGGCACTGCGATGAATGTGAATTTCGTCACCTTTGAGCTGGAGGCGTAGGATGGCACGGTTTGCGATGGTCATAGATACGAAGAAATGTGTCGGCTGCATGGATTGCGTTGTCGCCTGCAAGGCCGAGAACAAAGTTCCGGAGGGCTTTAACCGGGATTGGATTACCACTGAAGCTAGGGGTAAATTTCCCACGGTGCAAATGGAGATACGCACTGAACGCTGCAACCACTGCGGCAACCCGCCCTGTGTCCATTGCTGTCCCACCGGCGCCAGTCATGTGCATGATCTTGGCGGCGTTGTTCTGGTTTATCATGATCTTTGCATCGGCTGCAAAGCATGCCTGGCCTCCTGCCCCTATGATGCCCGCTTTATCCATCCCGAGGGTTATGCCGACAAATGCACTTTTTGCATCCACCGGGTCGAGAAGGGGCAGGACCCAGCCTGCGTTTCAGTCTGTCCGACACACTGCATGTATTTCGGCGATCTTGAGGATGTCCACAGCATGGTGAGCCGTCTGTTAGCAGAGAGAAAATGGTACGCCATCGCGCCTGAGGCAGGGACTGATCCACAACTATTTTATCTGGTTTAATCCCTTTAAGAGGCTAAGATGAATGAACTGACAACGACCCGTCACAATGAGTTGATCGACCCGATCGTCCATGTCTGGGGCTGGGAGATTCCAGTCTACCTCTTCCTTGGCGGTCTGGTTGCTGGGATGATGATCATCGCTGGCTATTTTTTTATCAAGGGGCGGGACGAAGGCCATGAGTGCGTCTGCTACCAGGTACCGCTGATCGGTCTGTTCCTGCTCAGCCTAGGCATGCTCGCTCTTTTTCTCGACCTTGAACACAAGGCCTATGTCTGGCGAGTTTATACCACCTTCAAGATCAAATCGCCCATGTCATGGGGATCCTGGATTCTGCTGTTGGTCTATCCGGCTTTGCTGGTTAATTTTCTCCTCAACGTCCCAGCCTGGATCGGTGATCGTCTTGCTTTCCTCAAGATCTGGTCGCAGAAGATTCTTGCTATAAAAAATATTAAACGTCATGTGGGCAAGGTCAATCTGGTGTTGGGCATCATGCTCGGCATCTATACCGGGATCCTGCTCAGCAGCCTGGGCGCGAGACCGTTGTGGAACAGCGCCATTCTCGGTGTTCTTTTTCTGGTTTCGGGGCTATCGACCGCCTCGGCCTTAGTGCACATGATAGCCAGGGACCGGGCGGAGAGCGAGATGCTGGCACGGGCGGACAATCTTTTCCTCACCATCGAGCTCTTTGTTTTCGCCCTCTTTTTCATCGCCCTGCTTAGCTCGACCGAGGTGCAAATTCAGTCGGCCATGCTGCTGCTGACCGGGCCTTTTGCGGCCGTATTCTGGGTCTTTGTAATCCTGATGGGCATACTCATTCCGCTCTTCATTCAAAATTTGTCCGTGAGCCACCGCATCAAGCACACACCGGTGGCGCCGATCATGGTGATTGTTGGAGGATTTGTCCTGCGCTTGGTCCTGGTGCAGGCCGGGCAGTACAGTCATTACTTGAATGCGCATTTCCTTAAATAATTCATTCTCTGCTTGCTTTACTAATTCATCGCATTCCAAAACTTGAATTACCGTTCATGCTTGGAGGGAAAATCTATGACCTCACCGCAACAGGCGGATGGATTTGCGCCTAAACCCTATTGGAACCCCTATCTTTCGGGTATCGGCCTGGGGCTTGTGCTTTTGGCCGCATTTGTGATCATGGGCCGTGGCCTGGGAGCTTCCGGCGCCTTTTCCTCTGTCGTCGCTTATGGCGTACAAAAGGTCGCACCAGAGCACGCCAATGCCAACGCTTTTTACGCCGAATACCTGGGCGATGGCACCGCCAATCCTCTAAAGGACTGGCTTGTATTTGAGGTGATCGGTGTCTTTTTGGGAGGCTTTATCTCGGGAAAAATTGGCAACCGGGTTAAAGGAAAGATTGAGAAAGGCCCGCGCATCAGCAGCCGCAGCCGGCTAATCTATGCCTTCCTGGGCGGCGGATTGATGGCTATCGGCGCCAAGCTGGCCCGCGGCTGCACCAGCGGCCAGGCTCTTACCGGCGGCGCTTTGCTCAACCTGGGCAGCTGGGCTTTCATGATTTCGGTCTTTATTGGCGGCTATGCTTTTGCCTACATAATGAGGAGGCAGTGGACATGAGTGCACCCTTTTATAAATATGGTCTTTTCAATGACGAGGTCAGCCTGATTGTCGCCGTCTTTATCGGCCTAGGCTTCGGCTTCTTTTTAGAACGTGCCGGTTTCGGCAACGGACGCAAGCTGGCCGCCCAGTTCTATTTCACGGATATGACGGTGTTGAAAGTGATGTTCACCGCCATTGTCACGGCGATGGTCGGGGTTTATTATCTCTCAATCTTCGGATTCCTTGACCTGTCGCTGGTGTATGTCACTCCTACCAATCTGGTCCCGCAGATCACCGGCGGACTGATCCTCGGCATCGGATTTGTGATCGGCGGCTACTGTCCAGGCACAGCCTGTGTCTCCGCCTCAACCGGTCGTTATGACGGCTGGGCCTACGTGGCGGGACTTTTCGCCGGCATCCTCTTTTTTGGCGAGGTTTTCCACCTGTTTGAGAAATTTTATACTTCAACCGCCATGGGCAAGGTAACCCTGCCGCAGTTGTTCCATTTGCCGTACGGATTAATGGTTTTTCTGGTCTGCATCATGGCGCTCGGCGCTTTCGCCGCCGCCGAGTGGGGCGAAAAAAAGATGGCCGCCAAAAAGGAGGACTAGTGACCATGAAATGGTATGAATCATTCAGGAAGATGAGTTTGAACCATAAGCTCGCGTTGGCTCTTTTCCTGTTCGGTTTCATCGCCCTTTTTGCGGGTGATCCCTATGGCGGCGCCAGAACCGAAATCAATACTAAAGAAATGGCCCTCATCGTGGAAAAGCAGGTCGATCACGTATCGGCGGTAGAGCTGGCCGATTGGATCATCAAAAACAGGGCGGATTACCGCCTCGTCGATCTGCGCACGGAAAAAGAGTTCGCAGAATATGCAATTCCGACCGCAGAGAACATCCCACTGACCGGGCTGACCGATGCCGGCTTACAGCGCAATGAAAAGATTATACTATATTCGGAGGGCGGTATTCATTCTGCCCAGGCCTGGTTTCTGCTGAAAGCTAAAGGATACAAATCGGTTTATATGCTCTTTGGCGGATTGGATGAGTGGAAGGACCAGGTTCTTTTTCCGACTCAGCCTGAGAATCCCTCCCCCGAGCAATTGGCTGTCTTTGCCAAAGCCAAAGAGGTAAGCAAATATTTTGGCGGTACTCCGCAGACAGGAGCAGAATCTGCGGTTACCCGGCCGCAATCGGCGATGCCCAAGCTGAGCTTGCCTACGGGAGGTGTAGGAACCCAAAGACCTCGGGCTAAAAAGAAGGAAGGTTGCTGACGCGCAAGTTGGCAGGCAATAATAAAATAGTCCTTTCTGCAGGCTAGGCATCAGACGCTTGGGAACGCGGTAGGGATCCCCTTGAAGATTGTTGCGACAACTTATAATGGTGCGTATAACCCTTTCGGTCTGTAGATTTTTTATTCGGCTTTACTATTGATCATCTCCTCGACCTGGCTGATGGCCTGAAGTATCTTTTCCTGATACGCCGGCAGAGTGAAAAACCACGGCGCCATCAGAAAGCCTTTCAGCCGGTTCGCTGTCAAATTTTTTCGGCAGAAGGAGACGGTGCCTTTCAAGTTAACGTCTGTGCTCCAGTTCGATCCAGTGGGCACCTGATCGAATCCCGCCTGGTCCAGATCCAGATAGGCCTGGACGTATTTCACTTTAGCCGGGTTTAAGTCAGCGCCATAATACCAGTTGCTCTGCAGCACCGACTTGGGCATGCGACGGAGGAACTCTTCCGGGTGATTCCAGTAATAGTCGGACCAGATCCATGGCCGAACGCCCCGGTTTTCCACCTGGCGGACGAAAAAGAAAAAGTCGTGCCACCATAGTTCTCCCTGGCGAATCACCGCATAGCTGTACTTGGATTGATGTCCGGCCGTTTCCTCATCATAACCGAGATGGAAAAAGCGGGGCGTGTCAAAAATCTCGCACACCTCACGGATCAAATCAGCGCACACTTTGTAATACGCAGCAGTGGAGACCTGCCGGCTGTACTCCTTTAACCAGGTGTCGTGGGCGGTGGAAAAGTTCAGTTTTGGGATCGGTTCCAGACCCATGGCGCGCAGCCGTTGGAGTTCTTTGCGAAACCGCCCGATGGGCCAGGAACCCTTGACCGAAAGCTCTGGATGGGTTTTATAGTGCAAGCCTTCGCCGATATCGATGACGATAAGGTTCATGCCGGCGGCCTGCATTCGGCCGGTGAGCGCCTGCCAGACGGATTCGTCAAAGCGCAGGTGATCGGCCTGGCACACCAGGTGCAATTCATCCGGTCTGAACGCGCCCCAGCTGTCGACCGGGATATCGGACCACATGTTTACGCCCAGGTGCAGCAGCATGCCCCACCACAATCCCGGCGCCGCTTGCACGGGGGCGGTTGCAGCCGGCAGGGAGGCGGTCACGGCCGCCGCCGCACTTGCTTTGATAAACTCACGCCGCGATAAATGAATCACCGTTAATTCCTCCGGACGGAACATTTCATTCGTTTTTTCGTTGAGCCAGGTTGTCCTTGCTGATGCTCGTGCAGGTAATCTCGTTTCCGGGCTATCTCCCTCAGCTGTGGCACTCTTCAGACTGCGGCAACAGCCATTGCTTTCACCAACGCAGGCCGATCTCTACATTCTGGCAGGCGCGTTGCAGCGGGGTTGAATGACCATCGTAGCGCCTGTTGGTCTAATTAAGCATTTCGGCATTGATTCGCAAGCAGAATTTGAGCGGCGGGGCGGAGAGAGCCGTGCTGCCGCGTCCGCTGCTTTCGGATTCTGGCCGGCGGTTGGCTGTGAAGCCTGCTTTACCAGCCATGCTGGAACTTTTCAATGTCCAGCTGCAGCTGATTGAGCAGATTTTCTTCGCTTACTTTCTGCTTGATTTTATAGAGTGGATTGGCTATTATAGCTTTCAGCCAATGAGGGCAAGGGGTTGTGGCGTGTTCCGGAGGGCAGAAGCCGCTGGCTGTTATTTGAGGAATGACCTTCCATAAGACAATGTATGCCTTCCGCATTGTGAAAATAGCACATCCCGATCACGATCTCCTAACGGTTTGAGGCGGTTCTATGGCTCGACGATTGATTCTCCTGGCACTTGGTTTTTTGTCGGCAGGCGCCTCCACTGCGGTGAGTCAGGGAAAAGACATCGTCGGCTATTACTTGGCCATGCCCGGCGATTATTTCGCCTGCGAGGCGGGGGTATTCACCGACTCGGAGACCTTCCGGCTGCAAGCCATTCAGCATAAAAATATAAAGAATGGTTATCTGCTGGCGCATATTGACCATGGCATGCGTTATTCCATTGAAGTGGCTCTTTTCAAAGATCGGCTCCGTGGTCGGGATGTCATCGCTGTTTCCATCGACTGCGGCGCCGGATGCATGTGCAACGAATTCAAACTGCTGGCGTTCGCAACGGACGGTTCCTGGCAGATCCTCGACGATCTCTTGCCGGTCCGCCAGATGGAACAGGCTATGAAAAAGCTTGAGCAGGAGGTCGGCGCAGAGATCTCGGCGGTCTATAAACTGCCCGAGTTTGGAACCACAATTCGTACGCTGGACTCGGCATCAGGCGCTCTTTTGTACCAGCTGGTTTGGCGGAATGGCGCATTTCATCTGCAAGAGAGATGACTTTTGCGCCGGTTCCTGGCAGAGTGAGTAAGTGCCGCATGGCGCCTAGTCCGTCCTTGTCTATTGATATAAAAGCATTTTTCTAAAAGCATAGGCAAAGTGTGACGGACAAAGATGCGGCGCCGCTCATGAGTATCGGCGCGGCCTGAGCGCGATGCTTTATCGAGAGATGCGCCGTCTGTTCCGGCGCAGGCAGGTTTATATTGGCATAGGGAAGAAAGTAAAATGTTCAACAAGAGTATGGCACTGGCGGTCTGTTTTCTTTTATTTCTGGGATGCAGTGAACGCGATGAGGGCGGACTCTATCGCCTTAGAACTCTCGTCAGCCGCAGCGCCACGATGGAAAATCCAACCGCTCAGCCCGGCCGGGGCGGCATGAGCGGCAACGGATTGAAAGCCAGTCCGGCGATAAAGCTGTTCAAGGCCGGCGCTGTCGCGACCCTTTTAGATCAAAAAGGTCCGGGCATGATTCGGCACATCTGGTGTACGGCGTCCTCCATCGAGCCCAGGGTGCTGCGCAATTTAATTCTAAGGATGTACTGGGAATCTGAAACGATCCCTGCCGTGGAGGTCCCGTTGTCGGATTTTTTCGGCCTTGCTCATGGGGCTGTGGCGCCGATGTATTCGGATCTGGTCAGCGCTCAAACCGGACGCGGCTATAACTGCTTCATCCCCATGCCCTTTGCCGACAAAGCCCGCATCACCATCGCCAATGAGAGCGATGAGGATCTTGACTGGTTTTTTTACCAGATCGATTTTACCCTCGGCGATCGAGTCACGGATGAGGACGGCCGGTTTCACGCCTCTTTCAACCGGGAAAATCCGACGGTGTACGGCAGGGATTTCGTCATCCTCGAGGTGGCGAACGCCAGAGGAAAATACCTCGGCTGCGTGCTGGGCGTGCGGCCCCTTTCCCCGGGCTGGTGGGGGGAGGGAGAAGTCAAGATGTACATCGACGGGGACGATGCATACCCGACTATTTGCGGGACTGGACTGGAAGACTATATCGGGGCGGCATGGGGGCTCGTGGAACATGGCACGCCTACCCAAGGGGCTCCACTGGTCCGCCCTCCATTTAATTCGCTGTACCGGTTTCACATTTACGACCCGATCTATTTTCAGAAAAACATCAAGGTCACGGTGCAGCAAATGGGCAACGGTAAAAAGTCGCTCCTGCAACCGGTCTATGGCGACACGCTGATCTTTGGCTACAAGAACCATCCACGCCGCAGCCCGGATGACATTTATTATCTTCGTTCCGACGATGTCAGTTGCGCCGCCTTCTGGTACCAGTACCCGGTGAACCGCCGCCGCATGGCTTTGCCGTCCAAAGAGGTCCGCAGCGCAAATCTCTATAAGGAAAAAGCCGAGCCGGCCAAAGAATAGTCTTCCGGCGCTTTCTTTGTTGTCGCGGGGGTGAGCGAAAATGCCGAAAAACTCTTGCTATTATTACGACAGCGTGCATTTCAGCAAGGACGGCGCCCGCGCGGTCGCGGCCATCGTATGTGCGGATCTGCAAGCGCACTGGAAGGCTGCCGAAAAGCCTTGATCAGAAAGAAAATTTGTTTATCTTACTGAAGACGATGCCCGCGTGCCAGCGACGCGCGGAACAGCACTCCTTCGCTCCATTCGCCGAAAACAGGATTTCTATGAGCGCCCTTTTAGGCATCTCTGCGTTTTATCACGATGCAGCCGCGGCTTTGATTCAGGACGGCCGTATCGTCGCTGCTGCGCAAGAAGAACGTTTCACGCGTAAAAAGCATACGCCCGAGTTTCCGGCTCATGCGATCAAATACTGTCTGGAAGAATCGGGACTGGCACTTGATGAATTGAGCGCCGTGGTTTTTTACGACAAGCCGCTGCTCAAGTTTGAACGCCTGCTGGAAACCTATTACCAATTTGCGCCCAGGGGATTGCGCTCCTTTCTCGCCGCGATGCCTGTATGGATCAGAGAAAAAATGTTTCTGAAAAAAATGCTGCATGACGGTTTGGCGCAGATTGAAAAATACGATAGAAAAAAGTGCAAGTTATTGTTTCCCGCGCACCACTTGTCCCATGCGGCCAGCGCATTTTATCCATCGCCTTATTCGGAAGCGGCCATCCTAACCATTGACGGCGTCGGCGAATGGGCCACTGCTTCCATCAGCCACGGCAAAGGCCGTCGGATCACCCTGCTGAAGGAATTGCGATTTCCTCATTCCGTCGGACTGTTGTATTCCGCCTTTACCTATTACCTGGGATTCCGGGTCAATTCGGGAGAGTACAAGTTGATGGGGTTGGCGCCCTATGGAAATCCCGATGCGGAGCAGACCCGCACCTACATCCGTATAATCAAGCAGCATCTGGTGACGGTGCGCGAGGATGGATCGATCCGGCTGAATCAGGATTATTTCAACTATGCGACCGGCCTGTCTATGGTCAAAGAGAAAAAATGGCAGTCGCTGTTCGGATTTCCCGTACTGGCGCCCGGGGGCGAACTGGAACAAGCGCATTGCAATCTGGCCTATGCGATCCAACAGGTCACTGAAGAGATCGTGTTCAAGATGGCCGCAGAGGCCAAACGGATCACCGCTGCCGATTATCTCTGCCTGGCCGGGGGAGTGGCCCTCAACTGTGTGGCCAACGGTAAACTGCTTAAACAGGGACTGTTCAAAGAGATTTATATCCAGCCGGCGGCAGGCGATGCCGGCGGCGCCCTGGGCGCTGCGCTGGCCGCTCATCATCTTTATTTTGAGCAAGAACGGAATCCGACGCTGGAGGGCGATGCCATGCGGGGGGCGTATTGGGGACCGGAATTTTCCGACAAAGAGGCGCTCCTTGCCTTTAAAAGACACAAAGCGGCCTATCAGCGGATGGATTCCTTTGATCAGCTTTGCCGGACCGTGGCCGATCTCCTCGAACAGGGCCATGTGATCGGCTGGTTCCAGGGCCGAATGGAATACGGCCCTCGGGCGCTTGGCAATCGCAGCATTCTGGGCGATGCGCGAAATCCGGAGATGCAGAAAAAATTGAATTTGAAGATCAAGTACCGCGAGGGATTCAGGCCCTTTGCGCCCGCGGTGTTGTATGAGGATGCGAACGAATATTTCGATCTGCCGGCGCCCTCCCCCTATATGCTGCTGATCGCCGACGTGCGGGAAGAGAGACGAATAAAGCTGCCCGACCGCTTTCACGAGATGGATCTGTGGGAAAAGCTGTACCATGAACGCAGCGATGTGCCGGCGGTCACCCATTTGGATTTTTCCGCGCGCGTTCAGACCGTCCATCGAGAGACGAATCCACGATTCTGGCAGCTTATCGCTTCGTTCAAGGAAAAAACAGGGTACGGCTTGTTGGTGAATACCAGTTTTAATGTGCGCGGCGAGCCCATGGTCTGTACGCCGGACGATGCCTATCGATGCTTTATGCGGACTGAGATGGATGAACTGGTGGTGAACGATTTTATCCTGAAAAAAACGGATCAGCCCGACTGGCAAAACCGGTCCAAGTGGATGGAAGCATTTCAATCCGATTGAAGGGTGGGCGAACAGGGAAAGGAAGCGATACATGGAGTTCTTGAAAGATCTTTGGCTTTTTATGAAGGAGCGGAAAAAATTCTGGCTGGCGCCGATCATCATTCTGTTGCTGCTCCTGGGTTTGTTGATCGTGTTCGGCAGCGGCACGGCCATCGCCCCCTTTATCTACACTCTGTTTTAAACCGGAACCTGCGCCATGAACAAGGAAGCGGCGAAATCCACCCTGCTGGTCCTTTCGACGGGATGCTTGGCCCTGTACCTGATTTTCAACTGGAGAGGATGGGTTGTTTTTTCATTTCTGCTGGGTCTGATCGGCATTTTTTCTCCCTGGTTGAGCGAAAAAATTCACTGGATCTGGATGAAGCTGGCCGATCTTTTGGCATCGGTCGTTCCCAAAATCGTGCTGACCATCGTGTTCTACGGCGTTCTGTTTCCTTTGGCGCTGATCTCCCGGCTGTTCCGCCGCGATCCATTGATGCTCTCCGATAAATATGAAAGCTATTTCATCGACATTCATCAGAATCCGAAGAAAGAGGATTTCACCAAGATCTGGTAGTCTGGGCGGAATGGGTTAAGAAGGGGCGGAAGGTGGATTCAACTAGCATGTTCGGATCCTGTCGAAACAGGCAGCAGGGGTGAAGATAATCAATTTTTTCGATCAAATACCAGGAGGATGCGGTTGAAAATATATCGCGCCACCTGGTTCGTGGAGAACTTGCCCTGAACTTGTCACAAGGAAACGATGGTGAGGCTGCCGCCGGTGAAAAACAGAGGGGCTGAATTAAAGCCCCGCTTCGACGTGGATTACCTATGTCATGTCTGCTATCAAAGATGAGCTTCTTGTTGTTTCCTGTCCCTTTTTCAAATTCCCTGCATTCACTTGTCCATTTACCGATGATGATTCGTTTCTCTTAAAATTTTCATGCATCGGTAAAAAGCATATCCATAGTAGATTACAGTAAAGGAATGTTTAAGATGAAAGGTCCTGTGAATAGGATCGCGCCAACGTTTCCAATGATGGACGATTATTCCGATTGCGATGCCTGTATCATTGACGAATCGTCTTGTTGAAAAATGATAATCAAGAAAAGAGGAATAATGATATTCGGAAAACCACTTCTCTTATCCGTGGCGGTTTTTATCATGCTGTCGCTGGTGGTATGCAAGACAAAGGATACGGCCTCAGTAACAAAATCCTTTAATCACCTTTCCCGACTGCCTCTTGGAGCTGTAACAGCCGAAGGCTGGCTGAAAACGCAGCTTGAACGGAATAAAGCAGGAATGGGGGGCCATCTCGATGAACTGGAACCAGAAATGATCGCCAGGCCCTATGTAGACCGGCAGCATAAATCCCCGGTAAGTCCGGGCTGGAGCGGTGAAATATCCGGCACGTATTGGACCGGTCTGATTCAGCTGGCCTTTACCCTTAACGATGCGGAATTGAAAGCCAAAGCTCGTAAGTGGGTGTATTCGACGCTGGCGCTTCAAGAGGAGGACGGTTATCTTGGCAGTTATCGTAAAAACGAAAACAGACTGGAAGATTATTCAGCCTGGTCAGCCAACTGGTGTTATCGTGCTTTACTGCACTATGGCGATGCAACCGGAGATCAGACTATTCTGGATGCTGTTCACCGGGGATTGCTCTGGTTCGTCGAAAACTGGGCAGGCGATCATAAAACGCCGTATGCGGGTCCTATATTGATGGAGTCGATGATTGTTGTCTACATGAAGACCAGAGATCAAAAGCTTTATAACTGGTGTTTGGATTATATAAAATGGCTGGATGCGCACGATCCATTCCACCATGGCATGGCTTCGCTGCAGCGTGATTCACTTGAATATAATGAAGATCATGTGGTCGCCTTTGGTGAGAATGTCAAGCATCCCGCGTTGATATATTCTGCAGGCGGTGGGGTGGAATATCTTGAGGCATCGATTAACGGTTTGAACCAGATTATGGACAAATGCTGGCAACCCCATGGCGCCCCGGCCTCCAATTTCGAATATCTTTCGCCTCCTTCGGCAAATCATGTCACTGAGTACTGCAATTTTTCAACTTTCCTGAACACCTTCTCGTGGATGGCGTGTATAACGGGGAAGGCCCGATACGGAGACTTGATGGAGCGCATTTTGTTTAATGCCGCACAGGGCGCGCGTAAAAAGGATGAGCGGGCGATCGCCTATATGAGCTCGCCTAATCAGTTATTCGCGACCATGGAGTCCTGCCAATTCGGTTTAAACTCATTTGAAGTCTACTCTCCCTGCTTTCAGGTGGGCTGCTGCCCAGCTCAATCAGTGCGCATTATTCCGGAGTATATTCGGGCCATGTTTCTGCGTGACCAGGATGAGAATTTGTATCTGAACGCTTTTGGACCGTGCAGCGTCCATTTTGTTTCAAAGGAGGGTACCGGTCTGACCATCTTTGCACAGACCCGCTATCCTTTCGATGAACGGATCACCCTGCATATAAAGACCACTGTACCCTGGAAGAAAAAGCTGATGATCAAGATTCCTTCCTGGTGCAGGAAACATGAAATCAAGCTTAATGGAGTGGTGGTAAACGGTTCCGTCAATGCGGATGGTTACCTGCCTGTTGAAAATACATGGAAGGATGACGCGCTTACCATTTTTTTAGCTATGACTCCAACACTGGTCCGCGTAAAAGATGTTTATTTTCAGAAAGAACCTTTGCGGGCCATTGAATGCGGGCCATTGGTGTTTTCGGTAAAATATCCTACGTTCTGGGCGCCTGTGGCGGGCACCCCCTTAACGCCGCTGCCTGAGGATTGGACATGGTATGAAGCCTCCATCCTGTCCAAGAAAAAACCGCTTCATCCGCCGTTTTATGCCTTTAATCTGACAGACTTGAACCGGGCAGGGGCCATTGTAAAAAAACAATCCGAGTCAGAATATCCTTGGGACGACAGTCCGATAAAGCTTGAGGTGCCCATGCGTGTTTCAAGTCACGCTTATCCCCGATACTGGGATAACCAGAGACATACGCCAATGGCTTATGGAAATCCAGCGACAGCCGATTCTCTGTCTCAGATCGTTGAGATGGTCCCTTATGGATGCACCAATCTTAGGATGACGTGTTTTCCAGTGTGCAAATGAAATCAGCGTCCGGCCGGAAAGCATGCACCTGTTGTCCTGCTTTTTATTTTGTTTGCGATAACGCCTGCACCTGCTCTTTGAGAAACGCGATTTCCTTTTGCTGTTCCTTCACCGCTTCAATGAGCACGGCGACCATGCGACCGTAATCGACGGATTTGGCATCTTGACCGTTGTCTTCATAGACCACCATTTCCGGCAGGACCTGACCGACTTCCTCGGCAATCAGTCCAATATCCTTTTTACCATCGGCAATCCACTCGAAAGAAACACCCCGCAGTTGCTGCACTTTATCGAGCGCTCCCTGGAGCGGTTGAATGTTGCGCTTCCAGCGTTTCGAACTGTATACCGTCCACGCATCGGCGATGGGATCGGTGGCGGAATTTTGCGCCAGCGTGAGCAGATTGGCCGCGTTCTGTGTGCCGATTCCCACATTTCCGCCTTCCTGCACGACGATCCTGGTGTTGGCCGATAAATTCGGCAGAATTTCAGTGACGGCGAAATGACTGCCGCCATTGACGCCGGCCAGCCATTTGTTGCCTCCGTCAGAGTCCTGAAACTCGATCCAGGGACCGGATGAACGCAGGGTGAGCAGGTTGCCGGGCGACTGAGTGCCGATGCCGATTTTGCCGCTGGATTCATAGATCGCAGAGGGACCGAGCTGGGTATTGCCTGTGAATTTGGCGATATAATCGGTGGCCCCGCTGCCTCCCAGCCCTCCGGCAACGGGTTGCCAGGCGCCTGTGCCGGAAGCGTCGCTGGTCAGCACATAGCCATTGGCAGCGCCGGTCGGTAATTTGAATCCCGTCATCTTGACAGCGCCGGCGACCTCCAGCCTTTCCCCAGGCGATCCGGTTCCGATGCCGACGTTGCCGTCACTCTTGATGGTCAGGCGCGTCACTGTGCTCGCCGAGCCATCGGGCGTAGTGGCCATGACGATTCTGCCGGGCATGTCGGAATTTCCAGGAGCGCCATCCACCTCGGCGCGAATTTCTGCGGCATTGCGGGGAAAAGAGCCGTCGTGCCCGCGCGCGGACAGTACCATGAGGCGATCGCCATTTGTCGCTGCAGACGGAGTGGACCGGGTTCCGCGTCCCTTGTTGAATAGGAGCATGAAGGAATTGCTATCATTGAGATAGCTGTCCATGACCTGTGAATTGCCTGATACCAGGCCCATGCGATTGTTGCCGTCCTCGATATCGAGTTTGGCGGCTGGCGTCGTCGTACCGATGCCGACCTTGCCGTTGGCATCTACATAGACGGCATCCGCAGGACTTCCGTCCGAAGCATCCAGGCTATGGCCATCCGCGACTGGGAATCCAAGGTCTGCCGGCTGTATGGTCCCGTCTTGAATCATGGCCGAGTTGACGGCATTGGCTTGCCCCTCGTTGACGTACTTGTCCGTCAGTTTGCTCGCGCCTTCGTACAGATCCGTGCTGACGCCGGAGCGGCCGAAATCCGAGGTCAGGCTGAGAAATTCGCTGGCATGTTTTCCGTCCACCATATCGGCATCGATGGTGCGCGTTGCATTGGAGATCTTGGACTGGGCGATGCCGGCAGTGCTGCTGATATCCGCATTGCCTATCTGGCCGTCGGCGATTTTGGCAGCGGTCACGGCATTGTCGGCCAGCTTTTCACTGGTCACGCCCAATGGAGCTATGGAAAGGGATATGTCGCCCGAGTCGCCGCCGCCGGCGAGTCCGCCCGTGGCCAGTACTGCGGTGATATCGCCCGTTCCGCCTCCACCTCCGATGGCGGCGGTGGTTTGCACGGTGCCGTCCGGAAATTTGAATCCGCCACTGGTCGAATGGATCCTGCCTGCCACCTGCAGTTTCTCCACCGGATTGTCGACACCGAGGCCGACATTGCCAGCTGCGAATAAGCGACCGTTAAAATATCCTGCCCAGCCGCCCAACGGCGCTTTGCCATAGACGCCGTAAGATGTGCCGTTATAGCCAAATTCGGTTTCGATTGGTTCGGCTTCGCCATAGACGCCATAGTTGGTTCCCTGCGAACGGGCTACGCCATACAAGCCGAAGAATGAATTGATGGCATCAGCAGCAGAGAATTCGGTGATCCCTTTGACCGCATAATAGGTGTTGCCCGGAATGACCGCCTTGCCGGTGTAGGCTGCGATGCCCACCTGACTGCCCTGAAAATAGCCGCCGACGCCATGCTCGGAATTGACATCGGTTTTAGCGTATATCGCCACGGGATCGCCGCCGGAGGATGTGCCAGTATATTCGACATGCAAGATATGCTCTGAAGCATGACTATTCGTCAGAAGAAAATTGCCTACGTGACCGCTGTCGCTGGTGACATGCAATCGAGCCGCCGGTTTCGTTGTGCCGACTCCAACCTGACCGGAATTGTCGACATAGACGGCCTGAGCTGGAGAGCCGTCTGCGGCGCTCAGAGCAAACCGCTCCGGCAATGCGAACGCCAGGTCCTGCTGTTGTACAGTACTATCTTCGATCATGGCGGAAGTGACTGAGAGCGGATCGTCGCCTCCTTCTTGATGGGTTGCAGCATGCGATCCAGGCGCCATGCTCGCCGGCAAAACAGAGGCCGGAAATTTGCCATCAGCGCCAAGTGGAAAAAGCGTATGGGCCGTGGGGGTTTCGCTTACCGCAAAGCCCCGGAGGCTGTCCGCATGAACGGCATGAAAGCTGTAGGGACTGGCGGTCAGACGAATCCGCGGGACCAACTCCGGATCGGCGCCGATTTTTATGCCGAGCCAATGGGCTTCCTGGAATTTTAGAGTCAGCGGTACTTTTTCGCCCAGATTGACCTGAAACAAGCCGTTGGATAGCATGACATCCGTTTGCGTCTCGGTCCATAATGCGGTTCCTGCGTTGTCGACATCATAGAGGGAAAAGGTCAGTGCATAGGGCCCATCGGCCAGGGCGGCGCCGCTGTCATCGGTCAAGAAGCCTTGAAAGTTGATCAGACGGGGGATCTGTGCCGACGATGTGCAAACAACTGCCAGCGCCATAAGGATCGCTAAAGGAAAAATAACTTGTGGTTTCATGATATTCTCCTTTGAATTCGGCCATTCTAAGGCTCTATTTGAGCAGCAGCATGGTATGCGTCCTGGTAAATCGCGCGCCAGCTGCACCATTCAATCCGTTCACCGATTCCACAACAATCCGGTACAGATAACAGCCTGAGCCAGTGGTTCTGCCAAAATCATCGCGGCCGTCCCATATGACGCGGTGATATCCGGCGTTTTGCATGTCCTGCACCAAATTCCGTACGCACTGCCCGAGTAGGTTATAAATTTGCAATTGCACCTGGGCTTGACAGGGAAGATGGTAACCAAGGGTGGTCATAGGATTGAAGGGATTTGGGTAATTCTGTTCCAGTTCAAATTTCGCTGGCATAGACTGTCCGTCTTCAGGATGCACGGAAGTGACAAAATCGACGGAGCACCAAAAGCCGGCGTGCATCGCCAGTCCGGGACCGCCGGTCGCTTGCCCAGCGATCTGTCCGGAAGTGCCACGCAGGCGAATGCCGCTTCCTACGGCGGTCATAGTGCCGCCCGAGGCCATAGCATGCCAGACCATTCGGGCGGTTGTTGGTGGAGGAGATTGTGAGTGGACCGGTCGCTGCATAGCGACTATAAGCATCCCACACATTATGAACATCGCCGCTGACGGCATTGCTGGTTTTGCGAAAAGATTTTTCATAACCACCTCAGGATGAGAACAAAGTAAATGCGGGTTTGGTCATGCAGGATGGGCTATCTCCACCGGCCAGTTTTTAGGGTTGCTTTAGATTTTCCTCTGCTTTTCCTCGCCTTTGAGTGTTTCCCGGAATCGTCGTCAAATCTCATCAGCAGAGTAAAACGGATGAAGATGCATAGACACAATCGCATGCATGACCGACATAAAAGCCTGCGTAAAAGTCGGTCATTTGAGTATGTTTTAGATCGAAAGAAATGTGGGGATGATGCATGGACAAGATGCGCTGGATCTGATGATTTGGTGCAACAGCTTTGAGGTAGGTTGGGTGTTTAGGAGACAAGATATCCGGTCGCTATGCACCGCGTTGGTCGTGCCGCTGATTTTGCATCTTTGATGAAGGGTCTCTTTCCTGTTGTTTGCATGAAGCGATTTCTGGATTTCGCTCAGTTCCTGTGCCGTTTCATCGGCGATGTTTCACCATCGCTTCACTAAAACACTGCAGGCCCCGTACTTGAACAGCTCTCTGTGAAATACAATGCCCGATCTTATGCGCCCATAATGATTCTTATATTCCCCCTATGACCCTTTAATATAAAAAAACAATTATTTTTCATAATGTCAAGGGATTTTTACCAGCTGGCGGTCTCAAACAGTGCCAGTTCCCGCCCCGAAGCGAGTAAAAGTCCTCTGTTCGTCTGCCGGAGAAACGGGCATTTTGACGACAGAGAGATTTTAACTATTTAATCTCCTATCTGCTTGGAAATCCGCTTAGTATGTATTAAATTAACTAACCTGGGCATCCATTGATAAGTTCATTCATCGCTCGAGTGTTATTTGGCTAAGAATAGTGGCGTCAACCGGGCAGAAGGTCTGGACGAAGGGTCTGTCCAGGGAAAGATTCCCCGCGCGATTATAGGAAACCGGTGAGGAGGAGAGGAAGAAGTAAAAACTTGATCTAGCTTACGGACAGGAGGACATGTATGGCCTGGATAAACTATCTGCAGCTGGCGCGTTGTCCGATCTCGCTTCTGCTCCCCTCCTTCGCCGTGGGTACCAGCTACCTCATTGCCAAAGAGGGACGCTATGAAGTGGAGATTTTCATCCCTCTGAGCGCCGCGATATTGGGCACTGCCGGCATGTGCGCACTCAATGACTATTTCGACGTCGACGCCGATCGGTCGGGCGCCGCCAGAAGACCCCTGCCCTTCGGCCGGATCAGCCTGCGGACAGGACTAGCCTTTGCGATTACTCTGACTATTCTTGGTATGATGGCCGCAAGTCTTTCGACCCAAAGGCTGGTCCCGATCACCGGCGGACTGGCGGTTCTGCTGGGTCTGCTCTACTACTGGCGAGCCAAGGGCTGTGGCTGGTTGGGCGCTCTAAACTTTGGGCTGATCATGGCCGCCGTGACTTTTCTGGGTATCGCCCAGGCAGTGCCGGTTCCTTTTCTCGCCCCGTATCTTCTCTTCCTCCTTTTTGTGGTTCTGGCCGCTGCCGGCAACCAGGCCACCGCCTGTTTCTTTGACTATCGCAGTGACAGAGATAATGGTTACTGCACTCCTTCGGTTATTTCTGGTCTGAAGAGAGCTGCCGCTGTGACCGTATCGTCAAGACTTATAAGCTTCATCATTTTACTTTTGTTTCTGGCTCAAAGGGGATGGTTCATCTGGCGGCTGGCGCCGCCCCTTGTCGTGTTAGGCTTAATACCACTTCTGTCTTACCGGTTGTTGGCGCAGGCCGAGAAAGGCCGCCATGCAATGATCGCCTTCCGCATGGCCATGCTCTACACCGTGCTTTCATTTGCCACCTTGATCATGGCGCTTTTTCGGCAACACATTGCCTAAGCGCCTTCCAGCTGGAACACCTTTTTCGTGAAAACACATGTCAATAAAGGAGGCTGTGGTGTACATCAGGTTTTTCTTTCTTTCCCTCTATCTTCCATGGTCGCTTGTTGCGCAGGATAAAACCTGCTTTCAGACGGCCGGACCCTGGCGGCCTGAGGTCGATTTTCACTCTGATGTGGCGATTGTCTACGGTGTGAACGCCTCTTTTGAGCAAAGGATGGCCGGTTGGCGACAGCATGGCTATGGTTTGCATTTCATGACCGGCGTGGCCTGGGGTAATTACGCAGATTATTTTCAGGGACGCTTTGACGGCCAAACCCATCTGCAAGACGGCCAGGTTGATCAACAGGGCGACATCATCTGGCATGACAAGGGGGTGGTGCCCTACATCGTACCCTCTTGGCTTATGTAGCCTATCTGAAGAGTTTGGTCAAAACAGCCATCGATGAGGGAGTGGATGCCGTTCATTTGGAGGAACCCGAGTTCTGGGCGCGTGCAGGCTACAGCGAAGCTTTTCAAAAAGAGTGGCAGGCGTATTACCATGAGCCCTGGCAAGCGCCTCACACCAGCGCGGACGCGGCCTGGCGTTCCTCCAAACTGAAGTATCATCTTTATCAGCGGGCCTTGAATGAAGTCTTTGCTTTCGTCAAGTCCTATGGCGCCGGCAAGGGCAAGAATATTGCCACCTACGTGCCCACCCATTCCCTGATTAATTATGCCAAATGGGGCATTATCAGCCCGGAGGCCAGTTTGGCCGGTCTGAGCAACATGGATGGCTATATCGCACAGGTATGGACCGGCACGGCGCGCAGTCCGGTCTACTATGAAGGGGTCCGTGCTGAACGCACGTTTGAAACCGCATTTCTTGAGTACGGCTCCATGACGGCCATGACGCAGCCCACCGGTCGTCGTGTGTATTTTCTGACCGATCCCATTGAGGATGATCCGGAACATACCTGGCAGGATTACAAACACAACTATGAAAGCACTTTTACCGCGCAATTGCTCAATCCCACGGTCGCCCATTATGAGGTCATGCCCTGGCCTGATCGTATCTTTTTCGCTTCCTATCAGACAGCGGACGATACGGTGCGCACCGCCATACCCGCGGCGTATGCCACCCAGATCATGATCATGATCAATGCGCTCAATAGCATGCCTGTTTCAGAAGCACAAATCGACGGCCATCAGCACATCGGCGTGTTGGTGTCCGATGCCATGATGTTTCAACGTTTTCCCGAATTCCCGGACTATAGCGATCCGGATTTGTCCGATTTTTTCGGCATGGCTCTGCCGCTGTTGAAACTGGGCGTTCCGGTCAAAATCGTGCAAATGGAAAACCTGCCTTTTGCGGAGACGCTGAAATCCGTTAAAGTGTTGTTGATGACCTACAGCAATATGAAGCCGCTTGATGTAAAATATCATTCGATTCTGACGGAATGGGTGAAGAACGGCGGCATCCTGATTTACCTGGGAAAAGATCAGGATCCCTTTCAACGGGTGCGCGAGTGGTGGAATCAGAACGATAACCATTTTGCCTCGCCGTCGGCGCACTTGTTCCAATCACTCGGTTTCCATTCTCACAGCGGTTCCGCTAAAATAGGCCGAGGGTTTGTCCGGGTGTTGCGCCAAGATCCCAAAGAACTGGCCATGCAGAAAGATAATGTGGTGCAGAGCCTGGTCAGCCGCGCCCTTGCAGAAATGAATTTGCCCCCTCTTCAGCTAAAGAACCGGCTGCATTTGCAGCGTGACGTCTATGATATCGTTGCAGTGATGAAAGAGAGCGTCTCTGACTCTGTCTATACGGTTCCGGGTCCAGTGATCGATTTGTATGACCCGCAATTGCCGGTTTTACTGCAAAAACGTGTCGCTCCGGGTGAGACGGCTTTGTTGTTCAATTTGACGCGGCATACCGCTACGGAACCCGCCGTGCTGGCGGCCGCTTCCCGCTGGTATCCTGAGCAACAGGATTCTCATCTATTCGAGTGCACGTTCAAAGGGCCAGCCAACATCAAAGGGGTCGCACGCCTGTATCTGCCGCATCGTCCGACAACCATCAGCCTGGTCAAAACGACTGGTCCGGTTGATTTTAAACAGGAGTGGCATGATTCCAGCAGAACCTTACGGCTTTGGTATGATAATGAACCAGACGGCGTCCATTTGACCGTCGATTAGGCGGGACAACGTCGAACTCGGTTTGTGGACATCGGCTGGGAGGCTTTGCGCAGTTGCGCTGTCCGGATTGCGGTGTAGAGAAAAAGAGCAGCAACTTATTGAAAAGATATCGACCAACTATGATCGCAAAGATACGGCGGCACTGCGAGTTTTAGAAAGGCCTGCCCTGAAGGGGTTAATATCGGAAATAACAATCATCCTTTTAAAAAATAATTTCCAATTTTCGAGCAAAATGATAAAACTCTTTGTATTTTATAACTGTAGTTTTACACTTATAAAATAAGGATTCGACAACAATAAAAAGACCCGTACCTTTCATTAGCAGGTCACTTTGTTTTTACAACAAGTAATTGAAAGGGAAGAGCTATGAATAGTATACAACTTCTTGAGCTTTTTCATAAGTTACTTTTTAAGTTAGAGCCGGTTTTCACCCGGCCTAGTTTCCAATATTTCCAAGCACTAATTCTTGGCATACTACTGGGCCGTCCGAAAAAAACCGTTACGGCAGCTGTCAAGCCGCCAAGTTGCAGCAGCATTTTTCCAATGTCAATCGATTTGTCCGCGCATACGTTTGGAACCCAGCTTTAATTCACTTGGGCAAATGTTACAAACGCTTCGATGAATTCAATAAAAATTATACGGTAAAAAACGCCACGTTCGGGCTAAACGCGTGGCCGCACGATGGCTCTTGGAAAATATGTTCAAGGATCTCAAGGAACAATTAGGCTGGTCGCATTGGCAATGTCGCGTTGAAAAGGCCGTTTGTCGATCCGCTACGTTGACCTGTTCGACGGCCACCCTGTCAACGCTATGGAGTCTTCAACAAGCGTCTCAACGCCAGCCGGAAGTCTGGGATCCCCTGCCATGGTACACGGCAAGACAAATTGTGCCTTCACCCGTTCTTCCAAAAATCGGAACGGCGATTTGTCTCTTTCACAAAAAGCATTAAAAACCTGCAAAACTACAGTTTTATAATTGATGCTGATAAAAAATTGTAGCAGAGAGTGAACGGCAGAGAATAACGTTGCCATCGATAACTCTGGCTAAGAACTAGATTCTCAGCGGTGTGTATCGATACCGATTATCAGCGGTTAATGATTTCCATATTTTGAGCCCTGGCGAATGGCCCGCTTATCCGCCATCCCCATAGGAGGTGCATGATGAAAATGTCTTTGCTGGTCTTTGGGGGTGTGTTTTTCCTTTCCACACTACTTGTTCCTTTCGCATCCACTCATCCGCAATCCTTTTTACAGCAGAATACGGATGTCCTTTATGCAGCAATGACCAATGACTATAAAATCAGCGACGATACCGTCGGCTATCAGCAGGACTATCCGGTCGTGGCCATGAATCGCTACGGCTGCGCCGTGATCTGCTGGCAGGATTACCGGGCCGGCGGTTTCAGACTTTACATGCAGCTGGTGGATGCAAAAGGAATTCCGGTCGGCAAGAACCTGCCGGTGTCCCCCAACCCGCAGCCCGGGTTCCAGGAAGCGGCGGACGTCGCCGTGGACGATCGCGGCCATTTTGTGGTGACCTGGATGGATGAGCGCGAGGGCAATATGAATATTTACGCACAAAGGTTCGCGGCCAACGGTGCACCCATCGGTTGGTGGTTCAAGGTGAATGAAGATGAATCCGCCAACAGTCAACGAGTCCCGGCCATAGCCATGAACGGTGCCGGCGATTTCGTCATCTGTTGGCACGACTGGACCAACAACATCTTTGCCCAACGGTACCGCTCCGACGGGTCGCCGCTGGGATCCAATTTTCAGGTTAACGGTCCCGCTACCAAGTACTGCGATTTTCCGGATGTCGCGATGAAAGAGGATGGCTCCTTCCTTATCGCCTGGCAGGATGTACGGAACAACAACGTCTTTTCCCAAATTTACGCCCGCTGGTTTGACGCCGACGGCGCGGCAGTGGGCGATGATTTTTTGGTGAGCCTGGATTCGATCGAAAAGAGTCACCAATCGCCTGCCATTGCCTTGCATGAAAACGGCCGGTTGATGATTTGTTATATGATCTACTCGCTTCGCCGAACAGTCTATGCGCACATTTATAACCCGGACGGGTCGTCATCGATAGAATATTTCGTCATCCCCGAATCGGGCGCCTTGTCCGAGCACTGGGGGCCGGATGTGGCGACAACGATCAACGGCGGCTTTAGCGTCGTTTGGCATTCCGATCAAAACGGTACTTATGATATCTGGGGAAAAAACTTCAACGCCAGCGGTCTGCCCCTGGGAAACAGCACGGTTTTGAGCGATGTCCCTAAGGATCAACTGAACCCCAGACTGGCGCTCGATGCGCGAGGCGCGGGCATAACCGTATGGCAGGATCTCCGCAACTCTAATTGGGATATCTATGGATTCGCACGGGGACCACTGGCGCCGCTGAATCCCACCGCCGGAACGGGATTTGCCGGTTTTATCCCTCTGTCCTGGGATCCTGTCTATGCGCATCCCAATATCGACGAGTATAAAATTTACCGCAGCACCACCGCCGGCGGACCTTACAAGGCACTGGCGAGCGTAAATCTGGCGCAGCGCGGCTTGCTCGGAAGACAAATGCGGGATTATATCGACAGCGACGTGACTCCCGGAACCACCTATTATTATCGCATCAGCGCGGTGGTCGGCGGCGTTGAAGGGCCGCAATCCATTGAAGCGAGCGCCACGTCTGCCGACACCGGTTACACCATCGTGTCATCTTTTTTTGCTCCCGGAACCGAGCCGACCATCGACGGTCAGATTGCCGCCGGCGAATGGGCGAACGCAACGGCCATGAATATCGCCAATCCGCACGCGTTATTGCCTATCACTCTCTATGTGGCCAATAACGACCGCTATCTCTATCTTGCCGTCGATGATCCGAATGATCCGATTATCGAACCGGGCAACCTGCTAGGCATCCTTTTCGACAAGGACAACAACCAGGAATGGGATGCCGCCAGTCTCAGCCGCGAGGGGCTGTTTGCGATCAACACCGCGACTGCTGTCTATATCGGCTATTGGGGCGCCTATCCCAACACTCTGGGTTTCGATGCGCCGGTGCCGGCTGTCGGCGTCAACCGGGCGATCACCGACGCCAGCGGTCATATCCAGTATGAAATCGCCTTCGACATGGTCGTCAGCCGCTTGTACCTGCAGCCGGGCGCGACCTTTGGCATGGCCATCATACTCGATGATCCGTCGAATTATTCTCCCTATCACTATGGCTATGCTGCGGAATGGCCGTTGGGCGCCCTCTGGGACTCGGCCCGGCCTCTGGGAAAATTGACGCTGGTGACCGCAACGGGCGTCGCCGAGCCCGATCACGCGCCACCTCTAAATTTTGCGCTGCACCAGAATTATCCCAATCCGTTCAATCCAACGACCGTGATACGCTATACTCTGCCCGAAAAGTGCCGCGTTCAAGTGACTATTGCTGATCTTCAGGGTCGTGTCATTCGAACCCTCGTCAACGGCCATCAATCCGCCGGTGAACAATCCGCTGTCTGGGATGGCTTGGACGATAGCGGTGAACCGGCAGCCTCAGGCCTTTATGTGTATCGGTTGCAGGCGGGACAATTTGACAAGTCGCGGAAAATGCTGTTGCTCCATTGATCCGGATCAATCTGTTTTGTGTCCGTTGTTTGGCGTTCGATTAATAGGGCTATGCAGAGAGCTAGTATCCTCGGCGGCTGTTTCAAAATTGCTCAGGGAACCCAGCGGCGAAAAGAATCCCTGCGGATTCCTAGAGCTCCGGCGCTTAAGATATATGGCATGATCAGCAGGGCAGACGACTTTCGCAACTCTTTTCCAGCCCGAGGGACTGCATCCTCAGCCAGGCGATTGCATGGCCGGTGTTGAACTGCAAAAAAAAAGCCGTCTCGAATTCGAGACGGCTTTTCTGCAGGGATTGCTGGAATGGAACTAGAAATGGATGTTCAGGGTGATGCCCCAGTTGGAGACGCCCATCACCGTCGTGGAGCCGCCTTTCCAGTCATCAGAATCGTCTCCGACGGTGTATTCGCCGCTTGACGAAAAAGAGGCATAGCCGATTTTGTATTCCATGTCAAAGCTGACGTTCTTCCACGGATAGAACTGCGCACCGATCAGACCGGCCACACCGATGCCGTTGTAGGAGGTGGTGCTTTCGGTCTCAGCGTCTTTGTCTTCCGCCGTGGCGCTCAGGGTGCCGTAATAGAATTCACCGCCGGTGTAGATGGACACCGCTGTGGCCGTGGCGATATGATACTGCAGGCCGGCTGAGATCGCCATCATCGCGTTGGTGTCGGTCACATCGCCGTCCTCATCTTCGGCGTTTTTAACATTGGCATAGCCGATGCCGAAACGAAGGGCGGTGTAATCGTTCATATAGTATAATCCGCCCACGCCGGGAGAATAGAGGATGGAGCTGTTCAAGTCCGGATGCCCTTGGAGTCCCGCCAGATCCCCATCTCCGCCATCGCCGCCAAAGACGCTGCCTAGGCCGCTCAACAACAGCCCACTGATGCCGTTAAAGCTGAACAGCAATGATCTGTCGCCTTTTTTGCATTTAGGACGAATGTCGTCCGCCGCCTGAACCAGAGAGGCTGCCAAAACGATGATGAACAGTACCAATAGAACCTTTTTCATAGTGTCCTCCTTGAGATTGGATTTCTTTTCGGGCTTTTTTTTACTAGAACTGGTTACCTTAGGCGGCGATGAACCCTTCAACCCCTCTGGGGGTTGCGAATACTGAACTACTTCAGAAAGGTTGGATTCAGCTCTCTTTGCTCCCCGCCCATTTTTGTGCTGTTTTTTTTCCTCCTTTAAGCTGATGACAGTCGAAATACTGGTTGGCTTATCCGGTTATGCCGAAGGCGTTCCGCGGCAGATCCCGTTGCTTTAGGAAACGGGTTGGGATGACGGCATCGGCAAACTATACTCCTCTGCGCTGGTAGAATGGGACCATTCCACCGGTTTACAGCGTGCTGCCAAATGAATGATGAAAGATAATAAGGAAGGAGGTACATGAATAATCTGGAGCGTGCGCCAACCAGGCTGCCGGATTCAGTGATGCGCGAAAAAATGATGATCTGCTCAGGGAGCTCATCTTCCCGCATGCAGCCACACAGGGAATTGTCCGGCGTCCTTTGATAAAGGTTGCCGGAACATGATGGGCGCTCTCTTCACTTCCGCCCTCTCTTCCACCCTGCTACAAAATAGACAATCGACATCTGAAAATCAAGATAAAAGTGCACAATCGCAATTACGCTGCCCGCCGCGGTCAATTTCGACCGAGTCGTCCGGCCTTGAAATCCTCTATTGCTTTATGGATGGCCGGGATAGCCGCCTGTCCGGCCTTGATGCCGGCCAGCATGAGTTCTTTTTTCTTGGAAAAATCCATGGTGCCGACGTTGCCCACTTCCGGCTCGATCAGAACATCGGCGTCTTTATTTTTATATTTGTCGATCTGATGGCCCATGATGTCGATGGCCTGAAGCGTGATCTGGACGATATTGCCGGTCTCGTAATTGGTGATGCTCTTGCCGATGTTCACTACGATAACGATATCCGCGCCTTTTTGCCTTGCGGTCTCGGGCGACACGCTGCCGATCACTCCGCCATCCACTATGATCCGTTCTTTGATATTCAAAGGGGTGAAGACGCCGGGGATGGATGTGGAGGCGCGCACGGCGATTTCCGCAGGGCCTTTGTCGAAAACCACCGGTTCGCCGGTGTTGAGGTCGCAAGCGACGGCGTAGAACGGGATCTTCATGTCCTCTATATTTCTGGCTTTAACGTGCTTGACGACGAATTTTTCCAACTTGTCGCCTTTGATCGGACCGGTACGGGAAGAAAGCAGGGAGAAATCAAAGATATCGTCTTTCTCCAGCTCAAAGGCCATCCACTCCAGCTCAAAACTATTGGGGTTGGCGGCATAGATCGCGCCGATCAGGCTGCCGACCGAAGTGCCGACGATCAGGTCGATCGGAATCTTTTCCTGTTCCAAGGCCCTGAGCACGCCGACATGGGCAAAACCTCGTGAGGCGCCGCCGCCCAGAACCAGCCCTATTTTAGGCTGCCTGAGACTTGCCGGCAGGATCTGCTTCTTGGCAGCGCCGCAGCCCTGTAGGAACAGAATGGCTGTCAGAAAAACCACAGAAATCGGTTTGATGATCTTCGCTGGGTGCATGACCAATTCCTATTATATAGATCAGGCGATCATTTCAGCGTCAAAGTAGGCGTTCAAATTGAAAAATTCAAGCATAAAAAAAAACGATCACATCGAACTCAGGGGCAGCACGGTTTGCTTAACCCGCGCTGAGGGCCATGCCCATCCGTCTGCTATGCTTTTCTGCGATCCTAGCGGTAAAAGCGTAAAATGGTCGTGTGTGCGGTCGTCGTCTGCGTCCATGGGCTTGATAAAAAGGCGTGCCCTTAATAGCTTCTAATCAGATGGCCGGCCTTATGATCGATGGAGGTGTTGTCCAGCAAATTGGGTCCAAGGATGATGGGTTTGTTCTCGCCGCTGAGGTCGTTGATTTCGATCATGATATTTTCCAGCACATTGGCGCTGATAAGCGCATCCCCGCCGCTGACCGTCAGACGGGTGAGCGGCGCGGAGTTGGTGGATTGAAGGCAGTTGCCGGTGATCACTGTGTGCGAACCGCGTGCATCGATGGCCTGAGCGCAGACGCCTGCGGAATCCACGATCACAAGGTTGTTGGCGATCACATGGCGTTGCGAACCCTTCCAGGAGCGAAAGGCGATGTCAAGCCGGCCGCCCGGTTTGATGTGCACGATATTATCGTTCATAAGGATGGAATCGGCGCAGTCGCTGCCGATGGCAACGTGGGTTGGGCCGGTGATTTCGATCAGGTTGCCGCGGATCTCTCCCGGCCCGGTCAATATTTCCACCACATCCGACCCCGCATTTCCCAGCGTGTTGCCGAAGACCTTCATGTTCGGTCCTTCGAGCATGATGCCCAGCCGATGGGCGTTGCGGACCGTGGCGTTCTCGACCGTGATGTCATGAGTCGGCGATTCTCCGGATTCCCCTGGCCACCCGCAGAACGCCTTGATGCCGCAGAACTCGAAACGGTCGTGAGATATTTTCGGATCGCCTTTGCCCTCTGCGTTGTGCTCGCGGTTGGCGTCTACCTGGAGATCGCGGATGGTGATGCAGCCTACATCGCGGCCGAGGATGCGAATGACGTTGGTGTTCTGATGCGGCGCCAATACCAGCCGCGTAGCCGCGCCGGCCCCGGCCAGGATCACATGGCTTCTTTGGATCAGGATGCCTCCCAGGGTTCCCTGCACTTTGCGAATGTCATACGTGCCTTCCATGAGGAACACCAGGCCTCCTGCCGGCGGCAGGCTCGTCAGAGCGGCGTTGATCTCCTCCTGATCCCCTTCGCCGTCACAGACATAGTCTGCCGTCGATCGGGCGGAGGGCGAAGAGTTGTGCGCCGCCACAGTGACCGTGGCCATGGGCTGAGCGGCCACAGCGTCAGCGGAACCTGCAACCAGAGCAAAGAGGGAAAACAGTACAACAACCATACGAAGCTCCTTTTTTCAGAATCGTGTTTTCGCAACCGTCAGGATCATCGTTCAAATGTCACGTCATGTCTTTTCACATCCGTGCCATTGTCGCAGCCGAGCACGCTGAAATGATCCTCGACCACATTGTGCGGCCTGCTGGCGGCGGTGGACGCAACGGTAAAATAGTGGCGGTGGAACTCATCCCCATTGCCGGCCGGTTCAAGGGGATCACTCCAGTGGATCAGGTCATGGCTGGTCCGCAGCTCCAGGGTCCTGCGCCGGTTTTAAAATTGGTTTTGATTGGATAGGCCTCTTTTAGGTCGTCCAGGCGACTGCCTTTGAACATAACGATGTGTCCCAAGTGGGTGTGCCCGCTCATAGCCCAGAGTGTACCATCCTTATCGCGATACATCGGCGAAGAACCATCCTGATAGATGCCGTTGGCATTGATAAAAGGGGTGGCTTTTTCTTCGCTGACGGTCCATTTTGCCTTGGCCAGCAGGTTTACGCTGTCCTGATCGAGGATCTGACCGCCAGGAGTGGCGGAGTCGGGTCTGGATTTTTCGTAGCTTATCAATAGAACCATCAGCAGCAACGCGGCAAAAGCTTTCATCGTGTCCTCCCTGAGCTTGACGTTAAAGTAGGCAAACAGGCCGCCATATTCAAGCAGAAATTAGTTTTATAGGCCTTCCTGCAACGCGCCCTGGGAACTGCGCCGATAGACTACGAATGCGGCCAAGGTGGGTTGCTGCTTGAGCTTTGCAGGCGGAATCCCTGAGCCGGCAGGGCAGGGGCGCAAAGAGGCAGGAGGAGTAGGAACAGGCATCTCGGCACTAGTTAAAATCCTCGCGCTGCAACAATATCTTTGACTTTTGTTTAAAATTTTTTAATTTAGCTGACTAATCATCCGGGAGGTTTTTCATGAGAAAAAGTGTGGTCCTGTTGCTGCTTCTGATGTTTACGGTTACCCTGCCGCTATTCGGCCGTGATCCGCTGATCTATTTTTCGATTGTGTTTCGCAAGCAGATCACCGTGGTGGGTCAGGACATTCAGGTCTTTGGCCTGTATTACGGCGCCAAGGACGCCCAGACATGGGAACGCTGCGGGTGGAAAAACAACTCTATTTTCGGCGTGGCGGTCGACACCCGTACCGACGGCCAGAACATCTTTCTGGCAGCGGGCAACGGCGTGTTGCGCAGCCTTGATGCGGGCAAAACATGGAAAATCGTCACCGACTGGACCATCACCGAAGTGACCAAGGTGTATTTGGATCCGCTCCGCCCCAAGACTGTCTACGCCACCTCCAGTTCCTTTGTCTGGAAGAGCGACGATTACGGCGATAGCTGGAGAAAGATCAGTCAGGGGTTAAAACCCACCAGTCAGACTTATTGTAATGGTCTGGCCCTGTTGCCCTCGGACACGCGGGTGCTGTTTCTGGCCACTGCCGACGGCATCATGAAAAGCGTGGACGGCGGTGAAAATTGGCAGCCGTGCGGATTGTTAGGTCGAGAAGTGCACGAGATTCAAATCGCACCGTATGACGAGACCGTGCTGGCCGCGGCCACCGACGATGCCGGCGTCTATGTCAGCCGCGATGGCGGCAAAGTCTGGCGGCAGCGCGCCATGGGCATGCGCGGCCGAACGATCTATACGTTGGTTTTTGATCCCGTCGAAAAGGGCGTGCTTTACTGCGGCGGTTATCTCTGCGGGATCAACAAATCCACCGACTATGGCGAGAAATGGACCCATTTGGATAACGAGATCAGCGACCGCACGGTACGCAGTCTGGCGATCTACCCCACGGACAATCGGTTGATTTTTGCCGGCCTGTTGAATTACGGTCTATGGCGCAGCGCGGACAGCGGCAGCCATTTCACCTGCGCGGCTGAACCCGACGGCCGGGTGTATTGCATGGGCATTTTTTGACGTCCGCCGGGGCTGATCGAACCAGCCGCTCGGCTCAGGAGTGGGTTCTTACATGTAGCGTATCTATGAGGGAGCTGGATCATGAAACCATTTCGCATCCTTTTTCTATATGCCCTACTTTTTTCCGTCGCTGTTCAGGCGGCGGATTACAATAAATTATACCAGCAGCGCTGCGACAGCGTACTTTCGTATTATAAAAAGCTGCCCTATGGACCGGACGCGTTTCGCGCCATGGTCAAGCTGAACCAGAACTATGATGTCCCGACCGCTTTGCGGATCATCGACAGCGTCACCAGTCGGCCGCGCGGCGACATGTTCTGGCTGTATCCGGTGATGTCCATGTATCTGTACGGACAGAAGAACATGCCGGCGGCCTATAAAGCCAAGGTGCGCCGATCCCTGAAGGACTATACGCCGTATCGCGGCGATACTGAGAACCATTGGGTTATGTATTACACTTCACTATATTTGGCGTCGCAATGCTGGCCCAACGAACCAGGCCCTTCCTGGTTCAACGGCAAAAGCTCGGAGGAGAACAGGCTGGATGCCGAGGGCTGGCTGAATTACTGGATGACCACCACCACCACCATCGGCCAGGGTGAGTTCGACTCGCCCGCCTATCTCTCTTTCTTTCTCACCCCCATGTTCATGTTGAACCAATTCAGCCGGGATCCGGTGATGAAAAAACGGGCCGAGATTATGATCCATTGGCTGCTGGCAGATTTTTTTATCGATTATCTCGACGGCCAATATTGCGGCCCGCACAGCCGCATCTATGAGCCGGATATATTCGACAAACGGCAGAGCATGATGAGCAAGACCGCCGCCTTTTTCCTCGGCGACCGGCCGCTGTTCAACCGCAAGGGGGAACCGGTTAATTTTCTCGGCAACTGCCTGGTGTGCGCCATGAGCGATTACCGCCTGCCGGACATCCTCTATCGCATCGCCACGGACCGCAGTCAACCGTATGTCAGCTACGAACGCAAGCGATCGCGCAACCGGCTGCGCTATTATGAGGAGCGCAATCCCACGGTGAACAAGGTTATGTACATGACGCCGTCGACCGCGCTGGGCAGCATTCAATGGGGCCACACCGAACAGATCCTGCAGCATACCTGGGCGCTGACCTGGAAAGCGGTCAAACCGGGCGAGGTGACCACGCTGTTCACTCTGCATCCCTATTATTCAGCTCGGGATATGGGCTCTTTGTTCACCTCGTTGCTCGGCTCCATTGTGGCGGATGTGGTGGATTCCAAGACCACCTACGACAAAGAGGACAAATTGGTGGGCTCTTCGCCCTATGAAAAGCTCATGCAATACAAGAATACGCTGATCGGCCTCTACGATCTCAGCGGGCCGGATGTGGTCTATCGGCACTATGACGGCTTTTTCTCCAAAGACCTGCAGGAGCGCATCGAGGATGCCTCCGGCTGGATTTTCGCTTGCACGCCGACGGTTTATATCGCCTTCCGGCCGCTGAAGAAATACGAGTGGATCGAAGAAAAACAGGTTTGGCGGTTGCGCAGCCATGACGTCAAAAACGGTTTTATTTTGGAGGTCAAACAACCTGAGGAATGCAAATCGTTCGCCGATTTTCAGACCGCGATCAGAGCCAATCTGGTGGAACTCATCGATTTTGAACGCACCCTGTGCGTACGCTATCGCACACTGGACGGCGATGTGCTCGAGTGTGATTACAGCGGCCGGCGACTGGTGAACGGACGGAACGATGATCCGACCGATTATCCGCTGTTCGATTCACCCTATCTCCAGTCCGCCGCAGGCAGCCAAAAGATGGAGATCAAACACCAGAACAAAAAGATGGTGTTGGATTTGGCCAAGGCGACGATCACCTATTAAACCGTGTACAGGGATGGCGCGTGCGGTTGCGGCGTCCCGGCGCGGTCCGATTTCCAGTCGTTGCCGCCGGCAAGGGCTGCAGCCGGTGCCGGCCGCAGCGGGCCGGGTGGGGCGGCTTGCCGGCGTTTTCTGAAGGGGAGGTAAAATTCGACGACGCTCACCGCTGTAAAAACAGCGGTCGTTCTTTTCACCCCTATGGCACAGGAACTTACTCTCATAAAGCGATCCATGATCAAGAGAATTACCTTTGTTCTATCTTTGCTGTTGTTGCAGGCAGCCATGAGCCAGACGCTTCGGCCTTCCCACTGGTCCGATGCCTACATCCGTTTTCTGCAGACACGAGGATACCTCTGGCAGCTTTCCCCATTAAGCCGGCCGTTGACCGCGGCGGATGTGCAAAAGGCGTTGAGCGCCGAATTGACCAGCCCTACGCAGGCATCGGCTGTGGCCTATGAACGCAGCCTGAACTTGATCACCTGCCTGCAACACGAGGGGCTGCGAACCGGATCCCTGCTGATCGGCGCCCAGTCGGATGAACGATATGTCGATGATCGACAGGACAAGCATTACGCGGGTGTGCATCGACTGCATCTGGGCGTTCAGCTCAGGCCCTGGCTGCAGCTGTACAACGTTATGGTCGCTGATTCGCGGTTGGACAATCAGCCTGATTATCTCGGCATTCAACAGAACGGTTTCGCCGGCTATACCGAACAGGCCTTTCTGCGCCTGTATCGAGATGGATTGGAGTTCAAGATCGGCCGGGATTTTCTTCGGCTGGGGCCGGGGCATGACGCCGCGCTGTTCATCTCCGATCACTCGCGGCCGCTGGATCAGGTGATGCTGTCTTTTCGTCAACCGTGGTTTATTTACCAGTTCTTTGTCGCCACTCTGGACCCAAGCCGCTATATGGCGGCTGGAGCGGTCGACCGACAAAACCGCTATCTGTCCGGTCATCGCCTGGAGGTGCGGCCGTGGCGGTTTCTCTCTGCGGCGCTGCAGGAGGCGGTGATCTATGGCGGAATGGGCGCCGGAATGAATTTAGCATACTGCAATCCCTTTGCGTTTTTTCATGCTGAGCAGATGAACGGCCCTGATCCTGCCAACACCCTGGGCAGCGTGCAGCTGGCGGTCAAGCCGGCGCGCAACTGGCTCTTTTATGCCGATCTGCTCATCGATGATCTGCAGGTGGAAAATTCCGGCCCCGGCGACAGAGAACCGGCTGAATGGGGTTATCTGCTGGGCGTCGACTGGTCGGATCCGTTTTGGCTGCGGGGGTTGGACTTGTTCGCCGAGTACACCGCGGTCGCTAATCGTACCTACAATACCGTTAATCCGTGGGAAAAATGGCTGCATCGTCGGCTGCCTCTGGGCCACTTTCTCGGCAACGACTTTACCCGGCTGTTGTCCGGACTTTCCTATTGGCCGGTCTCCGCTTGGCGGCTTTCTATCACTTATGAACATCGGCGAAAGGGGGAGGGGCGTATTGAAGCGGAATTCGATGAGCCATGGCTCGATCTGCCGAAGGGTGAAAACTATCATGAACCATTTCCCTTCGGCGTCGTTGAATCTTTGGATCTGTTGACCCTCGACCTGAGCTGGCAGCCCCGTTGGGGCTTCTGTGTGTTCGGACACGCCCGTCACACAAGAGCATCCAACTGGAGCCATCAATCCGGGGCCGAACGATCTTTCTGGCAGGGCCAGGCCGGCGTCTCTCTGGATCTTTTTAAACCAATCAGGATGCCGTAACAGCAACCTCTTTATTCAGAAACAGGAGGGTATATGATCAATGTGGGCGTGATCGGCGTAGGTTATTGGGGCCCCAACATCATCCGTAATTTCGACGGTTTTGAAGGGGCCAACATGATGATGTGTTCGGATCTGCGGCCCGAGCGGCTGGCGTTCATTCGGAAAAAGTTTCCCACCATTCAGACCACGCCCGATTATAGCGAGATCATCCATTCTTCGTCCATCGATGCGGTGGCCATCTGTACGCCGGTGTTCACGCACTATGAAATCGCCAAAGCGGCGCTGCAGGCGGGCAAGCATGTGTTGCTGGAAAAACCGATGACCTCCACTTCGGCGCAGGCCGAGGAACTGGTGGAGCTGGCCGGAAAGAAAAAAGTGACGCTGATGCTGGATCACACCTTCATTTACACCGGCGCCGTGCGATTGATCAAAAAATATCTCGATGCGGGCGAGATCGGCGACGTCTACTATTTCGACTCTGTGCGCATCAACCTCGGCCTATTCCAACACGACGTCAACGTCATCTGGGATCTGGCGCCGCACGACATCGCCATTATGGATTTTCTTCTCAACCGCAAACCGGAAGCGGTCGTGGCCACCGGTTCGGACCACGTCGGCCAGGGCTTGGAGGATGTGGCCTATCTGACCATCTACTTTCCTGACCATCTGATCGCTCATATCCATGTGAATTGGCTGTCTCCGGTCAAACTCCGCCAGACCATCATCGCCGGCGCTAAAAAGATGATAGTGTGGGACGACAATCTGCCGCAGGACAAGATTAAAATCTATGACGCCGGCATCACCGTCAACCGCTCCAAGGATGAGATCTATGACACGCTGATTCAATACCGCACCGGCGATATGTTCGCCCCCAAGGTGCCGCTGACCGAAGCCTTGTCCGCCGAGGTGGCTCATTTTGTCGAGTGCATCGAAAAGGGCGTGAAACCATTGACCAACGGCCAGGCCGGCGTGAATATGGTGCGCATCCTCGAGGCATCGGAGAAATCCATCAAAGCGCGCGGCAAAGAGATCAGACTGTAACTTTTGGCTTTTTCGTTTTTCTCAAGCGCGTTCCTCTATTCTTTTAAGGAGACATTTGTGAAAGGCATCATTTTGGCCGGCGGCGCGGGCACCCGGTTGTATCCTATCACCCGGGTGGTCAGCAAGCAGCTGCTGCCGATCTATGACAAGCCGATGATCTATTATCCGCTCTCGGTGCTCATGCTGGCCGGCATTCGGGAGGTGCTGATCATCTCGACGCCGGAGGATCTCCCCCGTTTTGAGCAGCTGCTGGGCGACGGCTCCCAGTTCGGCCTGAGGCTCAGCTATCAGGTGCAGGAGGCGCCGAACGGCCTGGCTGAGGCGTTCATCCTCGGCGACTCTTTTATCGGCAAAGATTCAGTTTGTCTGATCCTGGGTGATAATATTTTTTACGGCCAGCACTTTCGCGGCCTGCTGGAAGAATCGGTTCGGCATATCGAAGCGAAAGGGGGAGGGCTGGTTTTCGGTTATCTGGTGCGCGATCCGGAGCGCTATGGCGTGGTCGAGTTCGATGACGCGGGCCGCGTGCTCAGCATCGAAGAGAAACCCAAGACGCCGAAAAGCAATTATGCGGTGGTGGGCTTGTACTTTTTCGACAACCGCGTGATCGAGGTGGCCAGGACGATCAAACCCTCTGCGCGCGGCGAACTGGAAATAACCGATGTCAACCGGATCTATCTGCAAAATCAGCAATTGGCGGTGCGCCTGCTCGGCCGTGGTTTCGCCTGGCTTGACACCGGTACTTATGAGAGCCTTTTGGACGCCGCCAGTTTCGTCAAAACCATCCAGGACCGGCAGGGATTCAAAATCGCCTGTCTGGAGGAAATCGCCTTTGGCAAAGGATGGATTACCGCCGACCGGCTGCAGGAACAGGCGCGGTTCAACCGCAAGAACGAATACGGTCAATATCTTTCCATTCTGGCTAAAGAGAAAATGACCCCTTTTCCGAGCGGCAGATGAAGGGGGCGATCCAGAAACGCCAAATGTCGCAAGAATGAATTCTGCGCTTGGGCGGCAGCCCGTGCGCTTCAATGTGAGCTCGGCCTACTTTATCCAGGAGAACGTGTATGCAATTCGTCAGTATTGCGGATTCGGTGAAATTGGGCAAAGACGTCAAGATTTTCAACTTTGTCAATTTATACGGGTGCGAGATCGGCGATGGAACCAAGATCGGAACTTTTGTCGAGATTCAAAAGGGCGCCACCATAGGCAAGAACTGCAAAATTTCCAGTCACACTTTCATCTGTGAGGGCGTGCACATCGAAGACCATTGTTTCATCGGTCACAATGTGACGTTCATCAATGATAAATATCCGCGCGCCACGACCAGCGACGGCTCGCTGCAGACAGAGGCGGACTGGACCTGTGAGCCCACTTTTGTCAAACAGGGCGCTTCCATCGGCTCCAGTGCCACGATCCTCTGCGGTCTGACCATCGGTGAAAACGCTATCGTCGGCGCCGGCAGTGTGGTTACCAAAGATGTTCCGGCCAACTCGGTGGTGGCCGGAAATCCCGCCCGGGTAATACGTAAATTAGAGGAAAAGAAATGATAAACAGACTGGCCAGAATGGGAATGGGGATAGGGTTGCTGGCCGCCGGCCTGCTTTTTGCACAATCCGTACCGACCATGACGATTTCCGCTCTCACCGTGCCATCCTGGCACGACCGGGTGGAACAAGTGCGCACGGTTTACCATCTGGATTGTCGGTTCACCAGCCGCGACACCGTGCTGTTCAGCAGAAAAAGCCGCGGCTTGAGCATCGTTTCGGTGGATTCTCTGGGGCCCGCTGAACTGGCCTGCGGCATCGCCATCGACTCCACCTTTGGCGATTATGGCGTGCATGAACTGCTGGTGGTGGACCAGAGTGGTGAGAAAAAACTGGCGCTGCAGCTGGAGGTGCGGCTGTCGCAGATGCCGACCGTCGATTATGTCACAGTCTATCAGAGCGGTCAGACACGACGCGATACCCTGCGACTGGCGTCCAGCGGACGCACCATGGCCTCTATAACGGTCTGCGGAAGCGCCCTGCTGTCGTCCAGCACCATCGATTTTGACGATTCGGCGATCCAAGTGATGAAGGATCCGGCCCGGCGGACGAGCTACAGTCCCGACAGTCTGCGCTTTGCCCTGGAGGTGGACGGTCGCAGCGTCGATCTGGGACCGCACACCTTTCGACTGCAGAGCGCCTATGGTCCGGATGGATTCGGCGCTCTGGTGTTCACCAGCGATCAGGCCCCCAAGATAACCGGCGTGATGCCGACGATCAATGCGGACGGCCGCGAACGCAAAGTGCGGCTCAACGGGCAGAATTTTTATAAAGGACTGCGCGCTGCTCTGACGCCGGATGAAGGCAATGTGTCGGTCGAAGCCGTCACCGCCCATTATCTCGATCTCACGGTCTCTCTGCCGGCCCTGGATAAAAACCAACCCTATCGTCTGGTCATCGTCAATGCCGATGGTCAGGCGGACACCTCCAATTTCTTTATCGGTCAGGCCATGCCCCTATCGTCGGCGCGGGTGCAGCGCATCGATGATGGGTTGTTGTTTCTCGACCGTAAGACCCGGTTGGTGATCGCGGTGGAGGCTGCCGGCAACCGCCGTTTACAACGTCAACGCTCCTACGAGTTGAACATCGAATCCAACCGTTTTCCGGTCACCCAGGTCATCGATGACAGCACCTGTGAGGTGGAACTGCTTTTGCACGACAAGCCGGAAAAGACTTTTCTCGACCGACGGACCTTTACCCTCAGCGAGGCGGGCAGCGCGCCATCCTGGAAAGGGGTGCTCCAGGTGCTGCAACCGCCGGTGATCACCTTTGTCTCCCCGCAGAGGGTGCTGCATCCATTGGACACGCTGAATCTGGTGATCAAAGGCAGCCGCTTGGCTCAAGTCGATTTAAATCTGGATGAAGCAGAGGTCGTGTTCAAAGTAATCGAGAAACGCGACGATCTCATTCGAGCTCAGGCCATCAGCAGCCGGATGGCAACCCCGGGGGTGTATCCGATGGAGGCGCGCGTATCCGGCATTCCTTTCCGCTTTGAGGATTTCAGTTTGACGGTACGGCCCTGGCAGCCCTTTGCCTCCTTCGCCCGCCTGGAAGTCTTTTCCCATAGGGGCGATCTGATTCACGCCGGTTGGACGCGCACGGTGCGGCCGGTCAACATCGATGATGGCATCCGCGTGACTCTGATGCCCGATTCGTTGCCGGCCGATTCCGGCGTGCAGAAAGTGGAGATCCTTGCGGTGCTGCTGGATTCAGCCAACATCGTCCGTTCGGAATCCATGGATAAGCGATTCTTCAGCCTGGAGCCGGGCCAGGAGAGAACGACCTGGCAGTGGCGGCCGCGGATCCGCGCGCGATCCGGAGAAAGCATAGAGTTGATCGTACGCAATCCCGGCGATCAGAACCGGCTGATGCAATCCTTTATCGTCAAGCGTCGGTGGTACGAGGCCTTTCAACCGTCCACCTCGTTCATCCTCTTTAAGATACCGTTCGAGGGGGAGGCGACTACGGCGATCCTGAGTTCCATCGGCATCGGCATGTCCTATCAACCGTTGTGGATGCAAAAATTCATGAGCGTGGATTTTTCCTTTATCCTCGGCAATGTGAATTCGGGCGACGACGATAACTCTTTGCAGACCGGCCTGGGTGCGAGTCTGATCTTCTGGAATTACCTGCAGGTGGGATTGGGCGTGGATTTCAACGGCCACAAAAGCAATCCGACGTTTTTATTCATCGGCTCCCGTTTCAAATTGCCGTCTCTGTGGAAGTAGGACCGGCGGCAGCGCTGGAGGCGAGCTGCCGCTGCAGGGGATGGGATCGCCGGGCTCAACAAGCCCGGCGGAAATCAAATAGACCGATCATCGAGTCGAACCGACCAGCGCCGACCATCGTGTTGCGCTATTTTTTCAAGCTCAGTGAGAAATTTTTAGCGGCCATGTCGGCAATGCTTTCGCCGATCGAGATCGACGCAGTGGCTGCGGGTGAGGGCGCGTTCAGCACGTGGACCTGATGCTCCGCCTCGACGATGCGAAAATCGTCCACCAGAGCCCCATTGGGTTCCAACGCCTGTGCGCGCACACCGGCGCCGCCGGGTTTCACGTCGTCATAGCCGATGGCCGGCACCAATCTTTGCAGCGCCTGCACAAACGCCTTTTTATTGAAAGAACGATAAAATTCTCCTAACCCCATCTTCCAGAATTTAATCGCCATCAGCCAGAATCCGCCGTACAGGCCGAACTGCAGGGTGTCCGCCAGGGAAAAGCTGGTTTTGTGATAACCCTCCCGTTTGAAGGACAGCACCGCATTGGGCCCGGCCTCTCTGCCGCCCTTGATCATGCGCGTGAAATGAACCCCGAGAAAGGGAAAACGCGGATCCGGAACCGGATAGATGAGATGGTTGATCAGATAGTGCTTCTCCTCGATCACCTCATAATACTCGCCGCGGAAAGGAATGATCTGCAGCCCGGGTTTGACGCCGCAGCGCCGGGCGATGCGGTCTGATTGCAGACCGCCGCAGTTGATCAGATTCCGGCAGGCGATATCCCCCTGACTGGTGTTGATGATCAGCTGGTTTTGCTCTCGTTTCAAAGATAGAAAACGGGTGCTGGTTCTGACCTCGCCGTTCTCCTGAATGATGCGGCTGAAGGCCTCGCTGACCACCAGGTAATCGACGATGCCGGTCTCCTCCACATGCAGGCCGGCGATGCCGGCTACATGGGGTTCGTACTCGGTCAGCTCTTCCCGGTTCAACCGCCGCAGGTTTTTCAGTCCGTTGGCAAGGCCTCGACGCTCGAGTTCCTGCAGAGCCGGCAGTTCGCTCTCCTGAGTGGCGACTACTACTTTGCCGCATCGGTCCACAGGGATTTGGTGCTCGTGGCAAAAGGCGTACATGGCCTCGCGGCCGGCTACACAATTGAGCGCTTTGAGAGAGCCCGGTTTGTAGTACAGCCCGGAGTGAATAACCCCGCTGTTGTTGCCGGTTTGGTGCGCGGACAGCTTTTTTTCCGCTTCGATGACCAGCAGGGATGCTGCATATTTTTTGCTCAAAGCCATGGCCGTGGCTAATCCGACGATGCCTCCGCCGATCACGACCACATCATAGGTTTTCGGGCTCATCTTCTCGCTCCTTGAAAAGATCCACATCCAATGGCGATGAACGTCACTCACCGCGGCCGTTCATCAGGTGAAATATTTTTCTCGATAATGCGCGGTATATGGGCAACGCCTCCTTGGCCGGCAGGGGCAGAAAACAGGCAATGACATAGCGCACTCGGCCGGTGTCGACAATGCCCACGTCATGGGTCCATTCGGCGTACCATCCGGTCTTGTGATAGAACATGGCATTCGCCGGCAGGCCGCCGGCCAGTTTGGATTTGTCCAGCTGTCTGCCTAAAAACGTCATCATCTGCTGGCTGACCCAGTCATTGATCAATTGACGGGTGTAAATCCTGTAGAGAAAATCAGCCGCATGCAGTGCGCAGGTCTCTGTTCCGCGGATGGTTTTATATTCAGGATCCTCGTACTTTCTGCTTAAAAACTTGCGAGTCACCTCGCTGCCGCGCCAGCCGTACGCCTGCATCAGTGCATTGATGTTTTTACGCTGCGCAAGATCGATAAGGCAGTTCGCCGCCGTGTTGTCGCTGCGGGTGACCATCAGATCCAACAGGTAATTGACCGTCACCGTATCCCCCGGCTGCAAAACCGGTCGCGGATCCCAGCGGATCTCTTTGACTGCATCCACGCAGTTAGGGGAGGCGATGACATGGGGGTCGGTCAGGTTCAGTCCGCCCTGGGATATTTTCTCCAGCACAGCGGCGGCGACGTACATCTTGTAGACCGACGCCGGGTAGATAAAGTTATCCATATACACACCCGCCAGCCGCGGCGGGCGAGAGGTCAGATCAATGACCGCCAGAGAGATTTTCTCTTTTCCATCCTCCGTGGTATCGAAATCGCCATGCAATCCGAGCTCTTGAACGATTTGCACAAGGTTTTGGCAAAGACGGTCATCGAGGCGGTAATAAGAGGGGACCGCCGTTTCCGCGGCGCGGCTGCCGCTGCAGAGCAGAACGATCAGCAAAGCGATTTTTTGCATCATGGCGTAGGGCCTTTTATCCACCCATCTGATGGAATAAATTATTCGGTGAAAGTATAAAAGAAAATGATAAGGTACAACAGAAAAATGAAAATCAGCGTTTTTTCACCCACAGCGAAATGGGATCCTTCCACCAGCCGCGCGGTCCTTGGACCTGAAAACTATCACTTGAAAGACGGCTGCGATCTACGCACAGCCTGGACCTCACGCCGACGAGCCTTGTTCATCGGCTTCCTTTTCTATTTGAATTGATTGCAGGATTTTGTACCTTTCAAAAATGGAATAAATCGGGAAACAGTATGTTGCCAGAACTCTACACCATCCTCAGCAAGACGGTTATCGCTCCGCGAGTGACGCGCTTCGATGTATATGTCCCCGAGATCGCCCGCAAACGCCGGGCCGGTCAGTTCGTCATCATCCGTGTATGGGAGGGCGGGGAGCGCATCCCGCTGACCATCGCGGACGCAGATCCGCAAGCGGGAACCATTACTTTGATCTCCCAAAGCGTGGGTAAAACCACCCGCTTGCTGGCCGAGAAGCAGATCGGAGAAAAACTACAGGATGTGGTCGGTCCTCTGGGGACGGCCACGCATATTGAAAAGTGGGGCACGGTGGTTTGCATCGGCGGCGGCATCGGCGCTGCGCCGCTGCATCCCATCGCCCAGGCGGTCAAAGGGGCGGGCAATTATCTGATCACCATCCTCGGCGCCCGCACCCGAGAACTGATCATTCTGGAAAAGGAGATCCGCGCCATCAGCGATGAGATAATCATCACCACCGACGACGGCAGCTATGGAGACAAAGGGCTGGTGACCGAGTCGCTGCAAAAGTTGATCGACAGCGGGCGCACTCTGGACAAGATCATCACCATCGGTCCGGCTATCATGATGAAGATGGTGGCAGAGACCACCCGGCCGTTTCAAATCCCCACCCTTGCCAGTCTCAACTCCATCATGGTGGATGGCACCGGCATGTGCGGCGGCTGCCGCGTCACCGTGGCTGGCCAGGTCAAATTCGTCTGCGTGGACGGGCCAGAGTTCGACGCTCATCAGGTCGAGTGGTCCGAGATGATGCTGCGGTTGAACACCTTTAAGGAATACGAATGTCGCCTGTCCGCGAATGGGAAGGAGGGTCGGGAATGAACGCCAAGGAACGCCTTGCCATTCCACCGCAGCACATGGCGGAGCAGGACCCCGCGGTTCGCATCCACAATCAGAACGAAGTGCCCATGGGTTTTCGGCCGGAGCAGGCGATCCAAGAGGCCAACCGCTGTCTACAGTGCAAAAAAGCCGCCTGTGTCGTCAACTGCCCGGTGGGTATCGATATACCCGCTTTTCTTGCCCTGGTGGCGCAGGGCGATTTCAGAGCAGCCTTGTCCAAGATCAAAGAAAAGAATATGTTGCCGGCCATCTGCGGCCGGGTTTGTCCGCAGGAGGAACAATGCCAGCTGCAGTGTTCTGTGGCAAAGATACTCAAATCCAGAGAAGCCGCCGTCAGCGTGGGCAAGCTGGAGCGGTTTGTCGCGGACTGGGAACGCAGCACCGGGGTTATGGACCTGCCGAAGTTGCCGCCTAAAACCGGCAAGCGCGCCGCTGTGGTCGGTTCCGGGCCGGCCGGCCTGACCGTGGCCGGCGATTTGATCCGTCTGGGCCACGAGGTCACGGTGTTCGAGGCGCTGCACAAACCGGGCGGCGTATTGACCTATGGCATCCCGGAATTCCGGCTGCCCAAGGAGATCGTCGACTATGAGGTGCGCTATCTGGAAAAATTGGGTGTGGAATTCAAATACAACTATGTGATCGGCAAGATCAAGTCCGTCGACGAACTGCTGCAGGAATATGACGCCGTATTCATCGGCACCGGCGCCGGTCTGCCCAATTTCATGAACATCCCAGGAGAAAACCTGATCGGTGTTTTTTCCGCCAATGAATTCCTCACCCGTGCCAATCTGATGCGAAGCTACGACTTTCCGGCTGTAGATACGCCCATCATTCGCGCGGATCGAGTGGCCACGGTGGGCGGCGGCAATGTGGCCATGGACTCGGCGCGGACGGCGTTGCGCTTGGGCGCGGGCCGATCCATCGTCGTGTATCGTCGCTCCCGTCAAGAGATGCCGGCGCGGGTGGAAGAGGTGGAACATGCGGAGCAGGAGGGAGTTGAATTTCATTTTTTGGTCAATCCCAAACGCATCCTCAGCGATGCTGACGGCCGGGTCACCGGCATCGAACTGATCAGAATGGAGTTGGGCGAGCCGGACGCCTCTGGAAGGCGCCGGCCGATTCCACTGCCGGGCTCTGAATTTATTCTCGAAGTGGATGTGGTGATCATCGCCATCGGCAACAGCCCCAATCCGCTGATTCCGCGCGAGACGCCGGACATTCAGACCAACAAATGGGGCGGCATCATTGCGGATGCTGCGGGCGGTCGGACTTCGAAAAAAGGAGTGTTCGCCGGCGGCGATATCGTATTGGGCGCCGCTACGGTGATCCTGGCCATGGGCGAAGGCCGGCGCGCGGCCAAGGCTATGCACGACTATATGACCAACGGCGTCTGGTGACCGAACCTACTGTCGGGATCGTGTTCTGCCAGGCAGACGACCAGCGAGGCCGTCTTCTGTTTCCGATTTGGACGGCAGCTTGCGCAGATCTTGGAACCCGTAAAAAAAACTATTATCGTGATGGTGAAGTACAGCGCCGAGAAGGCGTAAAACAGAAACCGCCAAATCCACTCCAGATTCATTTATTCTCCCCAGGCACTGCCAGGATTTTCACTGGGCGAAACCGGCATAGCCCATGGTAACGCCGAATTCGGTCATGTACATAAAGGTCACGACGCCGATCTCGCTGGCCGCGAGGGCGACCACTCCCAGGGATAATCCGACTTTGCGGCCGGCGACGAAATATCCCTCCAAATCCTCTTTGAGTTTTTTAACCCGCAACCCGGCATAAATGGTCGCTGCCAAGGAGATCATCATGATGGCGGCATCGGGGGCGGCCAAGTTCGTCGTCTTTTCCGGTTTGATTCAGGATTCAGCTTGGTAACGCAGACTGTGCAGAGGAAACGGCTTGCGTCTGCAGCGGCACGGCATTTCTCTTCTGACCGCCGTCTGCTTCGATATACATACATTCCATTTGCCATTAAAGCATAATTTGGCCCCTATGAATGAAACGATGTTTTCATTGCTTTAAAGAGTAGAAATTTTATATTAGAGCAGGCGGCCGCTCTGCAGGCTTGACGTTGGCGGTTCCTATTTTTAGAGTCCTGGGCAAACATGGAAAGGAAAAATATATGGACCCTACAATTTGCATAATAAGGCTGGTCCTGGCTCTGCTGATCACTCTATCGGTCATCGGTACGGCGTCAGCGCAGGATCTCAACCGGCTGCTCGTCGGCCCGCAGGCCGACGGCAGTTATGTGGCGCCCACCCATCAGATCATCAAACCGGCAGGATTTCAGATTCAATTTTACGGCCGTCCCAATGACCTGGCTCTAAGCCCTGACGAGAAACTGCTGGCGGTGAAAAACTGGCGGTCGCTGGATTTGATTAAAGTGCGTGAACGGACCGTTGTGCAATCCCTGCCTTTCCCCAAGAGCGGCGCCGCGATGACCGGATTGGTCTGGTCTGCCAACGGCAAGCGGATCTATGTCTCCGAGGCGGAGGATCGCATCCGCGTGGCTGAGTTGGATGAACAGAATATCATGCGCTGGGGCGAGTCGCTGGTCCTGCCGAGGTTGAATGAAGAATCGGTGGTCAAATACCGCGCCGATATCGGCGAGACGATCAGCGGCGATCCGGCGCCCTGCGGCATGGCCTTGCAGCCGGACGGCAAACGGCTCTGGGTGGCGCTGGGCCGCTACAACAGCCTGGCTGCGGTGGATCTGCCAGCCGGACAGGTCAAAACCGTAGCGGTGGGCATGGCGCCCTATGGCGTGGCGCTTGCCGGCAACCGCGCTTATGTCAGCAACTATGGAGGCCGCAGGCCGCAAAAAGGGGAGGCCACGGCCAACAGCTCGGGGTCGCAGGTTCTAGTGGATCCGCGGACCGGCATTGCCAACAACGGCTCGGTGTCCGTTGTGGATCTGAACGCCATGCGCGAGATCAAAAACATCGAGGTAGGATTGCATCCCTCAGCTCTGATTCTCAATGCCGACGGCTCCCGCCTGTTCGTCGCCTGCACCAATAGTGATAAAATTTTTGTCATCGACACCCGCACCGACGAGGTGGTGGAAATTATTGCGGTGAAACAATCGGCGAACCTGCCCTTCGGCAGTTCGCCCACGGCTTTGGCCCTCTCTCCCGACGGCAATGTGCTCTATGTCGCTAATGCGACGGAAAATGCCATTTGTCAGGTGCGGCTGGGCCTTCGATCCGGCGGCCCATTGGCTGAGACGCGGATCGAAGGGTATATTCCCACCGGTTGGTATCCGGGCGCAATCAAGATCGACGCCAAAGGCGATTTTTTATTTGTCGCCAACGTCAAAGGCTGCGGCTCGCGCAACATGCCCACGGAGCGGCAAGGATTTAACTCGCACGATCATCTGGGTTCTCTTTCCATCATCAGGCTGCCGGACAAAAAGATGCTGGCCGAGTACAGCCGTCAGGTCACGGCCAACAATCAGCTGGCTGGGAATAAGGCTGCGACCACGGTCAGCGCAAACGTTGCGCCGGTCCAAGTGCCGATTCCCGTCGAACCCGGCCAGATTTCCCATTTCAAGCATGTGATCTATATCATTAAAGAAAATCGCACCTATGACCAGGTTTTCGGCGATCTGGCGCAGGGAAACGGCGATTCGAGCCTGGTGCTGTTCGGACGCGAGGTATCACCCAACCACCACGCCCTGGCCGAGACCTTTGTGCTGCTGGATAATTTCTACTGCAACGGCATTCTCAGCGCCGACGGCCACCAGTGGACCGATGAGGCTTATGTCACGGATTACCTGGAAAAATCTTTCGGCGATTTTGTCCGCAGCTATCCTTATGACGGCGATGATGCGCTGGCTTATGCGAGTTCAGGATTCATCTGGGATCATGTGCTGGGCAAGGGTTTGACATTCCGCGATTACGGCGAGTTCGTCAAGGCTGAGATCACTCCGGCTGACGCGGAATTCATGGATGTCTACGCTGATTATCTGAACAACACCAGCAGGGTGAAAATTCGCGCCCGGGCGAATTTGGCCACGCTGGAGCCCCATTTGTGTCCGACCTTTGTCGGGTTTCCCACCACTGTGCCGGATGTCTATCGCGCACGCGAGTTCATCAAAGAACTCAGGCAGTTTGAAAAGAAAAACAATCTGCCCAATTTTATCATCATGCTCCTGCCCAATGACCACACCTCGGGAACGCGGCCGAACCTGCCTATGCCGCGATCGGCGGTGGCGGACAACGATCTGGCGCTGGGGCGAATCGTTGAAGCGGTCTCAAAAAGCCGGTTCTGGCCCGAGACCTGCATTCTGGTTACAGAGGATGATCCACAGAACGGCTTTGACCATGTGGACGGCCACCGCACGGTGGGTTTGGTCATCAGTCCCTATACTAAACGCGGAGAGGTGATCTCGACTTTTTACAGCCAGATCTCCATGGTGCGCACCATCGAGAGCATCTTCGGCCTGCAGCCGATGAACCAGCTCGATCGAGCGGTTCAGCCCATGTTGGATTGCTTTACGTCGACGCCTAATTTTACGCCGTATACAGCGTTGCCGAACAACATTCCGCTGGATGAGATCAATCCGCCGTTGCAAAGCCTGAACGGCGACGCACGGCATTGGGCGGAAAAGTCTTTGGCCCAGGATCTGTCGGATGTGGACCGCATCGATGACGACACGTTCAATCGCATCATTTGGCACGCTGTCAAGGGATATCAGACGCCTTATCCCGGCGATGTCCGCTAAAAGACGCCCGTGCTCAGGCGGTTGATCAATGGAGCATCGGCATCGGCGCCGGTTTTACGCTGTCGATTGATATTCAGACGGCTGCTGTCGCCTGTTCAGGTTTAAGTAAACAGAGGTTTTTTGCTCGTCAGCGTATTCCGGACAGCGCAGGGTAGAACACGATGGCCCCGAGAATGCAGCAGAGACCGCCGAGGATGACGGTCCAGGGGGCGCCGATCCAAGACGCCATGCCGCCGGCCAGCAGAGCGCCGAGCGGCACCATGCCCTGAAAGGCCATGCTGTAAAACGACATCACCCGGCCCCGCTTGTCATCCGCCGTGAGGGTCTGCAGCATGGTGTTGCTGGCCGCCATCTGGGTCATCATTCCGTTGCCGATGATCACCATGACCGGCAGAGACAGCCATAGAGATCGTGATACGCCGATGCCGATCAGACCGGCGCCCATGACCAGCGGCCCCAGAGCGATCAAACGACCCAATCCGCGAACGGTTGTGCGCACAGCCAGATGCACAGCGGCTGCCAGGGCGCCGAGCCCGGCGGCCGACATCAACATGCCCTGAGTGAACGAGGTGCCCTTAAGAATCCGGTCGGCGAAAATGGGCAGCAGGTTTACATACGATTGTCCCACCAGACTGGCCAGGGCAAGCAGCAACAGAATCGAGCGGATGGAGGTGGAGCCGAAGGCATAGCGAAATCCCTCGTTAAGCGTGCGTTTAAGCGACACGCTGCGGTCAACAACCGCATGGGGCTTGACGCGCATGGCCAACAGGCCGCCGATCACCGCCACATAGCTTAATCCGTTGACCAGAAAGCACGCACCCTCACCCAGCCAGCCCACCAGCATTCCGGCTATGGCAGGACCGACCAGCCTCGCTGCGTTCACCATGGACGAGTTGAGCGCAATGGCGTTGGTGAGATCCTTGCGGTCATCGATCATCTGAATCATGAAGGATTGTCGGCTGGGCATATCCACGGTGTTTATCACTCCCAGCAGCAGTTGCAGCGCGATGAGTATGCCGATGGTCATCCAACCGGTGAACATGAACAGGGCCAGGGTCAACGCCTGAAGCATGGACAACACCTGAGTGGCGGTCACCAGCCGGTGACGGTCCCAGCGGTCCACCAGAGCGCCGACCAGAGGCGCCAGAAAAAGAGTGGGCAGCCGGCCGATGAACGGCACCAGCCCGAGGAGAAAAGGATCGTGAGTCATCCTCCACACCAGCCAACTGACCGCCAGCAGCTGCATCCATGTACCGATGAGCGAGATGGACTGGCCGATGAAGAACAGACGAAAGTTGCGGTGCCGCAGGGAACGGAAGAGAAGATAAAATTTTGAATCAGTGTTCAGCCGCATGGAAATAATTCCGCTTGAGAGGGTTTCTGCAGGGCCGGCCCTGTGGTAGAACGAGTGTGATATTTTAAATTACGCGGTTGCTCCGTCAATTGCAATCGATAAAAAAGAGCCCACTGATAAAGCTTGTTTTCCAAGATTTAATCCTTTACCTTTTATCGGTACGGACTGCAGCGCTCTTGTGCATCAGGCTATGGACTGGAAAGGCATGATTCATCCCCGCTAGAGATGGATGATGCCTTTTTCCATTCGGTCCCGGCCCGGGCTGACACGATTCATCCGTTGTCCGCCGTTGAGTCCGCTGCAGTCCGGCGTTGAAGCATCATGGAGGCAGGCATCTATGAACGCTCTCATCCTGTTCGGCGGATTACTGGTTTTAACCGCATCCATTCTGAACGCGCAACAGATCGACACGGTGAGATTCGAGAAACGCGGTGAACGGGTTTACTTGATTGGGCAGAAGAGGCCCTACAGCGGAAAGGTGGAGAACTCTTTTGCCGATGGCCGAACACAGATTGTCGGATATTACCAGAACGGAAAACAAGAAGGCGTGTGGACGGTCTGGCATGCCAACGGCCAAAAACAGAGTGAAACCTTCTACCATAACGGCAGCCGGTCCGGTGCGTGGACCGTCTGGTATGAGAACGGTCAAAAACGAATCGAAGGCTGCTATAAAAAGGACCGGCAGGATGGAGTGTGGACCGAGTGGTATGAAAATGGACAGAAAAAAAGCAAAATCACCTATCGCAACGGCCTGGAGAATGGACCGTTCACTGCCTGGTATGAAAACGGCCGTAAACGGGCGGAGGGCGTATTTAAGAACGGCAGACCGGAAGGCCTGTGGCTGCGCTGGAATGAACGCAGCAGCGAGCCAAGCGATCATACAGGTTTGTACAACGGGCTGAAACGCAAGTGGATCCAGGAGTAATGAGTTGCCTGTTGAGGAATCCGCTGAAACGGAGACGGCGCAGCTGATGAGGAATAAAATGAATCGACCCAGATTCTTTGCCTTGCTTTGCGTCCCCAGCCATGCTGCTTTCTTCAATAGCCGGAAAGGGCTGGTGGTTCTTTTCATTATTCTGCTCTCCTGCGTGCAGAATCAAGCGACGGTATGGGTGGCATCGCCCTGGCAGCGGGTCTTGCGCGATACGGCTCCGGGTCCATGCAGGGAGGTGAACATTCAGGTTGCTGCCAACGAGTACGAGCCCTTTCGCCTGATCATCCGCGCGGGCGCGCGTCCGCTGAAGAACGTGAACGTGACGGTGGGGCCGCTGGCCGCAGGCCATGCCGTTATCTCTGCAGAGCAGGTCGAGCTTTTTCGCGCCCACTATCTGCATATCGCACAACCAAGCCCTGGCGCTCGGAATCCCGCCGGCTGGTATCCGGATGCTCTGATCCCCTTTCAGGCCGCTCAGCAAAAGAGTGATGCGAGCTATATCGCAGCACCGTTCTCCGTGGCGCCGGGAGAGAACGCTGAGGTATGGTGCGATCTCTATGTGCCGCCGGGGACAGCGCCGGGCGTCTATTCAGGAACAGCAGTTGTTGGGTCGAACGGCGTTCATCTGGAGACAGTGCCGATAAAAGTAACTGTGTGGGATTTTACTCTGCCGCAGGACATCGCCCTGCGCTCCCACTTTGGTCCTCTTTACCGCGAGGCGGCTGAACTGATGGGCCTGCAACCGGACACAAAAGAGTTTCATGCGATGGAGCATTTGTACAACCAGGCGTTGCTGAAGCACCGGGCTGTGCCTGCCACCCCTGGTTCAATCTGGCCGCACTGGGACACACAGCGTGGGCTTGTCGATCAGGGGGAAAGCGAACGGATCCGGCAGCTGGTGGAACAGGAGCATTTCAACGCACTGGATGTGCCCTTGCGTTACCAGGAGGAACCTGAAAAGTGCCGGGCTTATCTGGCTGCCGTTGCCGCCTGGCTACGCGAGCTAGGTTATCTGGAAAAGGCGTATGTCTACCTCGAGGATGAGCCTAATGATGCCGGCGAGTACGAGCTTGTTCGCAGACAAGGGGCGCTGATACACTCTGCGGATTCAGGGCTCGCGCGATTGTGCACCGAACAGACCATTCCCAGTCAGGCTGATTGGGGCGATCTGTATGGTGCAGTGGATATTTGGTGTCCGTTGTGGGGACTGTGGGATGATGCCAGTGCCAAGCAACGGTTGGCCAAAGGAGAACAGCTGTGGAGTTACACCGCGCTCTGTCAAGGTTCTGAGGCTACGCCGTGGTGGCAAATCGATATGGAGCCGGTTCATTTTCGTGCGCCCCTTTGGATCAGTTGGAATTTGCACATCAGCGGTTTTTTATACTGGTCCAGCGTGGCCTACAAAGGCCACCGGTCTTTGCAGGAAGTGTGGGAAGCGCCGACTTATCGCGGCCATTTCTGGGGAGAGGGAGTGATGCTGTATCCTGGTGCGCCTGCCGGCGTTTATGGTTTTGTACCGTCCATTCGCCTCAAGCTGTTCAGAGAGGCGGCCGAGGATTATGAGTACATGGCTCTGGCGGCCGCAAAAGGCAAGCGTGAAGACGTGGATCGCATCGTCGCCGGCGTGGCCGCTTCGTTTCAGCAATGGAATCACGATCCGGCTGCCTATGAGCAGGCCCGCGGTCGCTTGGCAAAACTGATTGTGGAGCAGCGATAAATTAGCTGTTGGACATATATGGAAAATTTTGTACATTAAAATCATATGTTGTCACAAGATCGAGAGTTTCTTGTGCGCCGTCATTCTCCACGCCCCTATAGCTCAGCTGGATAGAGCAGCGGTTTCCTAAACCGTTGGTCGCAAGTTCAAATCTTGCTAGGGGTACTAAAAGCCCCTGACCATGCTGTCAGGGGCTTTTTGATTTAGCGCTGGCAAAGTGCGGCCGCCCTTTACCTGTAAACCATCGTGGTTATTTGCAGCCCTCCCATCATCATACTCATGCTCTATAGTCGTTTAAAAAATATTGAAGAAATTTCTTGCGTTTTTGCAAATGGATATATATATTGCCTGAACAATTTGTTCAAATTTTGTGAATAAAATATTCAAGATCTGTTGCCCTATGCGACCTTCTGAACGACAGAACTATATCCTCAACCTGTTGTCCATTTTCTATAAAGAATGGACGGTAAAAGAGTTAGCAGAAGGATTTCAGGTGTCGGAATTGACGATCAGGCGGGATCTGGACGAGTTGGCCAAAAGCGGCGATGTGATTCGAACGCTGGGTGGTTGCATTACCGCTGGCGAAAAATCGGTCGGGACCATCTTTAACCATGAATTTGAAATGAATCTGGATCTGAAAGCCGCGATCGGCAAAGAGGCCTCCCGTTTGGTGAATCCCGGAGACACCATTCTTCTCGGAGACGGCTCCACCATCCTTCAATTCGCGGCGTGTCTCGGTGAAATCGGCTCCCTCAACATTTACACCAACAATATCGCTGCGATTCAGCAGCTGAAAAAATATCCCAGCATCACGCTCAATATCCTCGGCGGCAGCTACGACTACCAGCACAATATGCTGTTGTTGAAGGGCAGTCTGACAGACCGCATTTTGGAGACGCTCAAATTCGATTCGATATTCATCGGCGTTGATTCCATCGATCTGAAAGGCCGGTGTCTGGCAAAAGAGGAGGAGGTGGCACGGACCAACCAGATCATTTTGCGCAGGGGGATGCGTAAAATCCTATTGGCCGACCATACCAAGCTCGAGCGGCCTGCGAATGTCATTTACGGCCAATTGAGCGATTTTGATCTGTGGATTACCACTGGAGGAATCGACGATACGCAGATGAAGCTTTTCAAAAATCAGACCAAGGTGGTGGTGGTGCCGCCCAGACATCTGTTCAGCGATTTCAAACTCATGGATGCCTCCACGGTCCATCGTAGAGATAGCAGAAAAATGCTCATTTCTTCTTGATCCTTTGCGCAGCGATGCGGGCTGTCCCTTGGCCCTTTGGGGGATCACCGGTGCGACAGGCTCTTTTTAAAAAAAGGCTTTTCTACTTTATCAACTTTTAATCTTCAGGCGGCTCGGCCTTCCCTGTACTGATGAGAAGGGACAGCCGGCTTTACTTCCCGATCCCGGTTTTTCGACCGGGCGGTCCGGTAACAACGTGCAGTGCGATTAGGGATATTATTCTTCATGGAGGAAAGTTCCGATGCGTAACAGTTCACCGACCGTTCTTTCCATCATCCTTCTGCTTTTTGGAATAACCTGCTGCTCTGTCTCTTTTGCAGAGGTCACCGGCAAGATCGCCGGTACGGTCAAAGACACTCAGACCGGAGAAGGGTTGCCCGGGGTCAATGTCCTGGTCGAGGGCACCACTCTGGGAGCGGTTACCAATGTGGAGGGATATTATTCGATTATCAACGTCCCTCCAGGCACTGTCACCTTAAAGTTTTCCTGCCTGGGCTATCAGGTCCGCACCATGTCCGGCATTCGTGTTTCAGTCGGATTGACCAGCAAGGTGGATGCGAAACTGTCGTCCAAGGCGCTGGAGATCGATGATGTAGTGGTCGTGGCGGACCGGCCGGTGATCGAGGTGGATCGCACCAATACCGCGGCGTATATGGCCTCTGAAGAGATCGCCGAGCTGCCGGTGACCGAGGTGGCTGAGCTGATTCAGCTGCAGGCCGGCGTCACCCAGGATGCCGAAGGCCAGCTGCATTTCCGCGGCGGCCGCAGCGGCGAAGTAGCCTACCTGGTGGACGGCGTTCCGGTAACCAACCGTTTTGACGGCGGCAGCGCCATCGAAATCGAGAATGAGGTCATTCAGGAGCTGCAGGTCATCAGCGGCACATTCAACGCCGAATACGGGCAAGCGCAGTCCGGCATCGTCAATATCGTTTCCAAAACGCCGGACAGCCATTATGCCGGTCGTCTCTCCACTTATGCCGGCTCGCATTTCAGCCGGCAGACGGACACCTTCCTCGGCATCGACGATCCGACGAACAATATGGAATACAATATCCAGGGCAATTTGACCGGACCGATTCCGCTGTCGAAAAAACTCTCTTTCTATGCCTTTGCCCGCTACAACCAGGACGGCGGTTGGCTGAACGGCGAACGGCGGTACAATCCGGAGGACAGCTGGAAGATCCGCGTGTTCGAACAATGGTACAATCTGAATTTTCCCGAACGAACGTTCGGCCAGTATCTGCCTTATGCCCGCTATGCTGATTCTCTGGGCTTGTTCAGCGGCGACCGCTCGTTTGTATCCATGAACGCCTCGGAAAAAATTTCCGTCAATGCCAAGCTCTACTATCAAATGGCGCAAAACCTTCGAGTGTTTTATAACTTTTTTGCCGATAAGGGCGAAAGCATCATCTATGACAATGCCTACCGCTACACTCCCGACGGCCTGCCCACTGAACATAAAAAGGCTTTCAATCACACGGTCAATCTGACCCATACGCTCAAATCGAATCTGTTCTACGAACTCAATCTTTCCTATTTCGGTGAGAATCGCAAGACCTATCTCTATGAATCCGCTGCGGATCCCCGATATCAGGATGAGGTTTCCTCGCTGTTGGGCTATCGATTCGGCGGCACGGAAAATGATCGTGAATATATCGATTTTCAGAATTACCTCGCCCAATGGGATATGACCTGGCAGATCGATAAAATCAACCTGGCCAAGTTCGGGCTATCGATCAAAAAATTCAACCTGGATTATCAGGAGATGACCACCACGACCATCCCTAACAGCTATTATCTGCCCACGACCAAATGGACGACCTTTGCCGAATTCTATGCGCTCGCCCGGCCGCCGCAGCTGCTGGTTCCGGATAGAAACACGCTGCTCAACAATATGTACACGCATAAACCGCTCGAGTTTGCGGTCTATGCTCAGGACAAGCTGGAACTGGGCGAGCTGATCGCCAACGTCGGTCTGCGCTTTGATTATTTCCAACCCGACGGCGTCGTGCCGGCTAATCCGCGAGCGGCCTACAACGCGGTGACCGGCGGTCTGCAGACCGAATTTGTCAAAGCTTCGAAAAAGTATCAGCTGAGCCCGCGGCTGGGATTGGCCTTCCCCATCTCCGATCGCGGAGTGATTCACGTTTCCTACGGCCATTTTCTGCAAATCCCGCAATTCCGTTACCTTTATTACAACTCAGAGTTTGAGCTCTCCTCCGGATACAAGGAGACGATCATGGGCAATGCGGACCTCGAGCCGGAGCGGACCGTGGCCTACGAGGTCGGCCTTCAGCAGCAGCTGGCGCCGAATTTCGGCATGGAGTTGACCGTCTATTCCAAAGATATCCGCAATCTGCTCGGCCAGGAGATCTTTGACACGCTCGATGAACGGGTCTATTTCCGCTATGCCAACCGCGATTACGGCAACGTCAAAGGCATCACCGTCTCGGTGGAAAAAAAGCCGTCGGGATTCGTCTCCGGCCGGTTGGACTATACCTACCAGGTGGCCCGCGGCAACGCCTCGGATCCCAATGCCGTTTTCCAGGCGAACCAGAGCACACGGCCGGCGGAGCTGCAAAAGCAGGTGATCCCGCTGAACTGGGATCAGACCCACACGATCAACGGCACCCTGCGTGTAGGGGATACGAAAAATTGGACGGTCAGCTTGATCGGCCGTTTGGGGACCGGTCTGCCCTACACAGCGGATACGCCGCAGGAGCGGCAGCTGGAGACCGTGTTCCAGAACAACGAACGCAAGCCCATGACTTATAACGTCGACCTGTATGCGCAAAAGTATTTAAAGCTGGGAGCGCGGAATCTGGTGTTCTTCGCCCGATGCTTCAATCTTTTCGACACTGCGAACCATCTGCAGGTTTTCCCCAGCACCGGATTTGCCGATCGGACCTTCCGCTATCCTGAACAGGAACGCATCGACTCTTTGAACGGCGTCTACCAATTGAGCGAAGTCGACGCCAGACCGCATTGGTTTTCTGAACCGCGCAAGGTGCAGTTGGGCGTATCGCTGGAATTTTAACGTTGGCCAATCGGAGGATTTCGATAATGATACGGAAAGTAACCACCTTGATCTGGACAGGGATGATCTGTTTTGCGGCCGCCTCTTTTGTAGGCGATCCCCAGGAAGTGGGCGCGCAGGAGCGGCCTGTGCTGGATGACAAGACCGTGATCTCCATTGCGCCCCTGCGCAAGACTGCGGAAGATTTCAGCTCCTTCCGCCGCTCGGGCATTCATGACGGCAATCTCATCCGCACCGCCTATGGCAATTTCGGCAATCTCGGCAGCCGGACGCTGGACATCCGCCTGGAATGGCCCAAGGGCAGCGGAACCAACTATGGCTTCGAGTTCATCTATTTCGTCGGATCCGAGGTCATCGATGCCCGCGGCGACACCATCCATATCTTTACCGACAATTACACCGGCGGTCCCCGCGACCGGGCGCCGGATGACTCGCATACTTACGGCTGGGAACCGCTGCCAGGCTATTACAACGATGGATTCTATATCTCAGGTATTTCAGAAGACCTGAACGGAAACGGCGCCCTGGATGTCGGTGAAGACATCGACGGCAACGGCAAACTGACCGATCAGCTGTACAATGAGATCGAGTATCCGGCCATGAGCCATCTTCCTGAGACCTGGCCTACCGATTGGCCGGCCGGCAGCTATCCCGGCGATGTCGGCAGCCGCAAAGGCAAATGGAACGGCGAATACGGCGCCTACGTCCGCGGAGACCAGGAGAGCTACTATCTCATGGATGACCGTAACAACGACGAGTTCCTCTATTATCCGTTTACCGCCAATCCGCAGGATACGCTGCCCTGGCCCAACGGCCGCCGCGGCGTGGGGGTAGAAGTGGAGGTGCGCAACTATCAATGGTCGGACGTGATGGCCGAAGATATCATTATCTCCATCTACCAGGTGAAAAATATCAGCGAAAGACGTTTGGATAAAAACCTCGTCGGCATGTACATCGATGCGGATATCGGCACCTCCGGCCCCAGCAGCGATGCGGGCGACGACGATTCCAGCTTTGACACGGTGGACGACATCACTTATCAGTGGGATCTGGACGGTCTGTCCGCCAAAGGCAAAAGGACCGGCTATTTCGGTTTCGCCTTTTTGCAGAGCCCCGGCATCGCCAACGACGGCCGGGATAACGATGAGGATGGCCGTGTGGATGAGAGCCAGGAAAACAATATCGATGACGACGGCGACTGGCGCACCTTTACCGACACCAACGGGAACGGCGTCTGGGACTGGGAGGACCTTAACAACAACGGTCTTCTGGATAATGGCGAAGATCTGAATGAAAACGGCTTGCTCGATTGCGAGGACCTCAATGACGATGTGGGCCAGGACGGCCTGGGGCCGTTGGATATGGATTGGCCCGGTCTGGGCAAAGATCCCTATGAGGGCAACGGCGTGCCGGATGTGCCGGAGCCCAATTTTGAAGGCACGGACAATGACGAGATCGACCAGATCGGTCTCACCAGCTTTTACGGCACCTCGGCCGGCGATGTGCTTTCCGTCGACGAAGAAGCCTGGTATGTGAAAGACTTTCCGGGCGTTTTTTCACCGCCCACCGGCGGTTTGGATGTTGCCTTTCATTACGGCTGCGGTTTCTATCATCTGGATCGTGGTTTTTCGGAACGATTCGCCATCGCCTGTTTGGTGGGCAATGATTTTGACGACATCATCCGCAACAAGCGCACCATGCAGGAAATCTACGATCACGATTATAATTTCAAGAAACCGCCGCTGGAGCCGACGATCATCGCCGCCATTCCTGGAGACCGCAGGGTAACCTTGATATGGGACACCCGGGCGGAAAAGTCCCGCGATCCGGTCTATGAAGAGGACTTTGGTCTATACAATATTTACCGCTCCACCGACCCTGCTTTCAACGACATCAAAACCATCTCCGATGCGTTCGGCAATCCGTTGCTCTGGAAGCCGATGGCGCAGTTCGATCTGGCGGATGGTTTGGTCGGCGCACATCCCATCGCCATCGGCACGACCGGCGCGCATTACAATATGGGCAAGGATACCGGTTTGCGCCATAGTTTTGTCGATACCACGGTGCAAAACGGCAGAACCTATTACTATGCGGTGGTCTCGGTGGACAAGGGGTACGACACCTATTTTTACGATAAAGGGATCCATCACGTCCCCAACCTGCTGCCGACCTGGCCCAGTGAATGCCAAAAGGTGATCCAGACCGACATGGCCGGCAATGTGACCAGCCATGGACGTAACACGGCGATCGTCGTGCCGCGCGCTCCAGCTTCAGGATACAGCTATCCAAGTCTGAACGGCAACGTGGAGCATGTGTCTGGCATCGGCGCCGGCAAGGTGAACGTCACCATCCTGATGCCTGATTCCGTGCGCCATGATCATCGTTACGCCGTCACCTTTACCGATACCACGGATGAACGGCTGACCAAGAGCTATGCCGTCACCGATATCACCACTTCTCCCCATCGTCTACTGTATAAAGGACCGGCTGAATTTGATCCCAGCGAGATGGATCAGCGGATCATGGATGGCTTTATCCTTATGATCGAAAACGACAGCGTGGCTGCGCCCAATCAGATGGGCTGGAAACGGGGCAACAGCACGCTGGTGGGCGATGTCTCGGAAGATCCCGGCGCCAGTTTTCTCGCGCTGCCCAATGATTTCGAGATACGCATTCTCGGTCCTCGTGCCGACACCACCTATTCCCCGGTGCCGCGGTTTGCAGTTCCGGTCAACTTTCAAGTGTGGAATATCACTAAAAACAAGCAGGAGGAGTTTGTCTTCACCGAGTTCGGCATTGCCGACAGTTCCATCACGCCGGAGGATTACATCACCATCATCACCAATCGGGTGGGCCGCAGGTACAACACATCATGGAAGATCAAATTCCTCCTGCCCGCTCTGGCGGATACGGTTCTGCCCAAGCAGGGCGATGTGTTCTATTTTACCACTAAAAAGCCCTTTAACGCCGACGATGTGTTCGAATTCACCACCTCCGGATGGGGCTACACCGCCGATCGCGCCAAGCAGGACATGCTGGATAAAATCTGCGTGGTGCCTGATCCCTATGTTGCGGTCAATACCGTGGAACCGCCGATTTTCAACGTCATGGGCCGCGGCGAACGGCGCATCGATTTCATCCATCTGCCGACAGAATGCACGATTCGCATTTTCACCATCAACGGCAAACTGGTGCGCACCCTGGAGCACCGGGCTTCACACGATGACGGCGTGGAACCCTGGAATTTGATCACCAAGGACGGCATGGATGTGGCGTGGGGGACCTACTTTTATCATGTCGAAGCCCCGGGGGTGGGGCAAAAGACCGGCAAATTCGCCATCATCCGCTGATATCGATCGCGGATGGCCGGCCTTCAACCAGTGGTTCAGGACTTTGGGTCGGCGGGTGCATCGAATGATGCCTCCGCCGGCCCAAGCAGGGTGAGAGTATGAAGCGGCATTGCCGGCTTGTGCTAGATCGGACCATGCGGATTTGCTCGCGCAGCCCCAAGCCGAGAAATGAAAAATAAACGATATGCCGAGGAGAGTAGCATGAAACGATTTTTATTGATCTGCTTTTGTTTAATCGCTCTGACTGGCCTCCTGTGGGCTCAGGACGTGCCGATGTTCGTCCGGACCAATTCCGAGTCCATCGGTTTGCCCAAGGTACTGGTGGACCGATGGGGCTGCAGCGCTGCGGATATCGACCGCAACGGTTGGCCCGATCTGTTCAACAACAAATGGCGCGGCCGGCTGGACAGCGAAATCTATATGAACTATAACGGCGTGTTCACCGACATCTATGGCAATTCGCCGGAGCTGCGGGCGGCGGAGTGGGAGGGAAACGCCACACGCACGCCGGTCCTGGTGGATTTCGACAACGACGGCGACCGCGATTTGATGATCGGTTTTGATTATTCTCATCAGATGTTCCGCAACGACAACAACGTTTTCGTCAACATCACCCAGCAGCTTGGGTTGATCAACAAAATGCCCGGTTTCGTCACCACCTACGGGTATGAACAGAGCGCCTGGATCGATTGGGATAACGACGGCGATCTCGATTGCCTCATGGCGCAGACCAATAATCCCAATTTTCTCTTTTACCGCAATGACGGGAATACATTCGTCGACATCGCCGCGCAAGTGGGCCTGGCGGGCGTCAATGAACTGGGCGCCGACGGCGATCGCGGCTACAACACCACGCGCGTGCAGTGGATCGATTGGGACCTGGACGGCGATCCGGACCTATCCGCCGGATGGAAACTGTTCCGCAACGACGGCGGACATCTGACCGACGTTTCCGCGGCCGTCGGCTTTCTGCCCTTCCATCGCATCCGTTTCCTCGATTGGTTCGATTATGACCTGGACGGCGATTTCGACTTTTTCCTCACCGGCTATGAAGACCGCGATGAGGTGTGGAGAAACGACAACGGCACGTTCGTCAACGCCACCCAGGAGACTATGCTGGATCTTTTTACCGATAACGGTCAATCCACGCTCAACGTCGGGGATTTCGACAACGACGGCGATCAGGATTGCTTTATGTCGATCAACGACCACGAGGATATCGAGGCCATGCTGCTGAATGAGGAAGAGGGCGGCGTGCGCAGCTTTATCTCGGTCGCCCAGTTTGCCGGATTCGCTGATCTGATCGGCGACCGCAAGGGCGCGGCCATTTTGGATTACGATATGGACGGTCTGTTGGATATTCTTTCCCCTTCCCTGGACTATGGCACGCTGGTGTATCACAACACCGGATTGACGAGCCCCAATAATTGGATCGGCTTTGATCTCTGGGGCAGCAAATCGAACAAGGACGCTCTGGGCAGCCTGGTCACGCTCTACGCCGGGGGCAAAAAGCAGATACGCTACACCAAAGCCGCCCAGTGCTGGAAAATGCAGGACAACCCCTATGTTCATTTCGGCATCGGCAAGGCGGCGGCGATCGATTCGCTGGTGATCCGTTGGCCGCGGGGGGATGTCGAAACGTTCACGAACCTAGAGATCAACCGGTATCATAAAATCGTGGAGCTGTCTGCCACTGCGGTGGAAGCGGAGGAGCGGCAAGCGCCCACGCGGTTCAACCTGGAACAGAACTATCCCAATCCGTTCAACCCATCCACCACCATCGCCTATGAGCTGGAGCAGGCGCAAGAGGTTTCGGTGGCGATTTACAATGTATTTGGAGAGGAGATCGTCAAGCTGGTGGATCAGAAACAGGCATTGGGTCACCATCGGGTGGTATGGAACGGCAGGGATCGACACGGCCGTCCCGCGCCCGCCGGCCTCTATATCTATCAATTGCGCGCCGGTCAAGCCGCTCTGAGCAGGAAAATGGTTTTGGTGCAATAGGATCGTGAGAGCAAGTCGCCTATGACGGTTTTGGCAAAAACAATCCGGATTCTGAGCGTAGCGCTTTTTCTGGTCTCCGGCTGCCGCGCCCAGGATCCCGGTGAGCTGAATATCGTTTCCGTGCAGCGGGTTTTTCATAACGGCGAGCATAATGCGTTCACCGATCTGGTCCGCTTCAAGGGCGCCTTTTATCTGACTTTTCGCAGCTGCCCGGATGGACACATGCTGTTTCCCTCTTCTTCCATCATCGTGCTGAAGAGTCGTGATGCCGAAGAATGGGAGCAGGTGCATCAGTTCAGCGTGCCGAACCGCGACGTGCGCGATCCTCATTTTTTGGTGTTTCACGACAAACTCTTTGTCTACACCGGCACCTGGTACTGCGAAAGCGCCCAGCCGTCCTCGGAACAGCGCAATCTGAACCAACATTTAGGTTATGGCGTATGGAGCGAAGACGGCCGCCGCTGGAGCGGGCCGCACATGCTGGAAGGCACCTATGGCCATTATATCTGGCGTGCGGCGGTGTGGAAAAACAGGGCCTATCTGTGCGGCCGGCGAAAGCATCAGTTCGTCGAGATGCCGCGCAACGAGGAGAGCCGACGCCTGACGGAATCCGCCATGCTGGTCAGCGAAGACGGTCTGGTGTTCAGGACCGTGGGGCTTTTTCAGCAGCAGTACGGAGACGAAACCGCATTCTGCTTTGAAAAAAACGGTCAAGTCCTCGCCATCGCGCGGCGGGGCAGAGGAGCGGCGGAAATCTGCCGTTCGCAGCCGCCCTTTGTCCGCTGGGAGCGCAAAGACCTTGACCGCTATATCGGCGGTCCTCTGCTGGTGAAATGGAATGACCGCTTTCTGGTCGGCGGTCGTAAACTTGCGGACGATGGCGTCGGCACTACGGTCTTTTACTGGTTGGAAAAAGACGCGCTGCGCCAATGTCTTAGCCTGCCCAGCGCAGGCGATAACTCATATCCCGGTTTTGTCGCTTTATCGCATAGACGTGCATTGATTTCTTATTACTCCTCGCATGAACAGGGTCCTGCGGGCGATCCGATCACTGCGATCTATCTGGCAACGGTGGAGACGAAGGAGTAGGGGCATCCTTGCATCTGTGAACAAACCCGAAAGGAGGCAGAACGATGAAATATCAGAATGCCTGCAGGCTTGTGCTGACTGCGGTTGCAGTATTTTGCCTGGGAGAGGGTGCGGCACAGGATCTCTCGACGTTTGAGATCATGGATAACAATGCGATGGGATTGTCCGTTGCCCCATTCGCCAAACGGGGCGAATGCCTGGTGGATATCGACCGGGATGGTTGGGCGGACATCTATATTCTGAAATATAACGGTGAAGGCTACAGCCGGTTGTACCATAACCAGAACGGCAAATTCACCGATATCTCCAATCAAACCCCTTTTGCCGCCATCGAAAACAGGGCCGGCGTTCGAACCTTTAACGGCGTTTTCGCCGATTATGATAACGATGGCGACAGGGATTTTGCCTTTGGCACCAATGAGAACATTTATCTGTTGCGCAATGACAACAACGTCTTTACCGACGTCGGCCAGCAGATGGGTTTTGTCGGCAAAAAACCGGGCGGGTTTATCGTCGAGTGGCATTACAGTATCATCGGCTGGGCGGATTATGACTTGGACGGCGATCTGGATTGCGCGGTTTTTCAGATGAACAATCCCAATCTGTATCTGTTTAGAAACGACGGCGATCACTTTACCGACGTTGCCGCTCAGGTTGGACTGAACGGAACCAAATTGAGTATCGATTCATTCATCAATCCCATCACCTGGAACGATTGGGATATGGACGGTGATCCGGATCTGGCCGGCCGTAAAGATTTTTATGCGAATGAGAACGGCATCTTTCGAGAGGTCACCGCTGAGATCGGGCTGGCCGAAGTCGCCTGGACGAATCACAAGGATTTCTTTGATTATGACAACGACGGTGATTTGGATTATGTCAACATCACCGGCAACACCAACGAAGGCGAAAATCAATTGTGGGAGAATAGAGACAACCACTTTTACAATGTGAGCGTGGAATCCGGATTCTCCCTGGTGCGCGACCGGTTCCGCGGCGTGGCGCCCGGCGATTTCGACAACGACGGCGATCAGGACGTTTTTGTACAGTTGAACATCGACGCGAGCATGGACGTGCTGCTGGTGAACGATGAGACCGAACCCGGCGTGCGCGCCTTTAGCAATGTGGCTGAATTCATCGGTCTGACTAAGATGGGCGATCGCATCGGCGGCGGTTTTTTCGACTATGACAACGATGGATTCTTGGATATCTACATCCCCTCTGCCGAGTTCAACCATATTTTATATCACAACACGGCCGCCAACAACGCCAACTGGATCGGCTTTCGGCTGGAGGGCGCCAGGTCCAATCGCGATGCAGTGGGCAGTTTTGTCACCCTCTATCAGGGTGGCAAAAAACAGATGCGCTATTTTAAAGCTGGATCAGATTATTTGCGTCAGGACAATCCTTTTGTCCATTTCGGCATCGGATTTGCGACCAGCATCGACTCTGTGGTCATCCGCTGGCCGCTGGGCGCCAAACAGACGCTGACCGGCCTGGAGATAAAAAAATATCATAATATCAAGGAACCCGAAGGGACCGCGGTTTCGAAGCCGGATGGACGGCTGGGGGCGCCGGAGCTGTTCGAACTGGCGCAGAACTATCCCAATCCGTTTAATCCGAGCACAACCATCTCTTTTTCACTTCAGCGCGAAAGCCGGGTTCGGCTCACGATCTATGATGTCGCAGGCAAAGAAATTCAAACACTGTTCGATGAGGTCGCCGGAAAAGGCTCTCAGACCATGCATTGGAACGGTTGTGATGCGGCCGGAAATCCGCAGCCGGCCGGCGTCTACTTTTACCGTTTGCAGAGCGAAGACGGCCGTCGAGTCCGCAAAATGCTTCTGGTCCGGTAATCCGTACTAAGCGCAGAGCCGTCGGAGCGCGGAGGGGGCATGAGATTCATTACATACAGAGGAGAGTATTGATGAGGCAGCAGTGGTTAGCATGGGGAGTGAAAGGGGCTGTTTTCTGCCTGCTGAGTCTGAGCGTGCTGTTCGCACAGGAGATCACCAGCTTTGAGATCATGGACAACGCCACCGTGGGGCTGACTGTAACGCCGTTCGAGAAATGGGGCATGGCGATCGGCGATTTCGACCGCAACGGCTATCCGGATATTTTTTGCCTTCGCTGGAAAACGCCGGGATACAGCCGTATTTTTTCCAACCACAACGGAACCTTTACCGACATCACCGGCGGGTCGCCGCTGGAAGCCCTCGAAAGCAAAGAGACCGGCACCCGCACCACGCTGTGGGTGGACTATGACAACGACGGCGACCAGGATCTGTCCATCTCCGGCGAAAAGGGGATCTACCTGCTGCGCAACGACAACAACGTTTTTACCGATATCTCCGCCTCCGTTGGCTTTGTCGGCAAGATCCCTCCCGGTTTTATCACCTCCTGGGTCTACACCCTCGGCGGCTGGGCGGATTATGACCTCGACGGCGATCTCGATTGCGTGGTGGCGCAGGAGAACAACAAAGATCTGTATTTGTTCCGCAATGACCAAGGTTTATTCACCGATGTCGCCGCTCAAGCCGGATTGACCGCGACCGTGTTAGCCGCTGCCTCCACTCTGAGTTGGATGGATTTCGATCTGGACGGCGACCCGGATCTGTACTCTCATATTCATTTCTTCCGCAACGACAACGGGGTATTCACCAATGTGACCGAGTCAATGGGGCTCGGCGCCCTGAGCGACGTCAGTCAACGCGAGATGTTCGATTATGACAACGACGGCGACCTGGACTTTTTCAAAGCTGTCGGCAGCGCCACCACCGCCGGCACCAATGAGGTCTGGGAGAACCGCGACGGCGTTTTTGTCAATGTCACCGCCGATGTCGGTTTGACGGTGAGCCGGGACCGTTATCGCAGCATGACCATAGGAGATTTTGACAACGACGGCGACAAGGATATCTTTTTACAGCTGAATATCGATCCGAGTTTGGATTACCTGCTGGTGAACGATGAACTGGAATCCGGCGCCCGGGCGTTCGAGAATGTCGCGGAATTCGCCGGCATCAGTAAAACCGGCGATCGCAAGGGATCCGCTTTTTTAGATTATGATATGGATGGCTTTTTGGACATTTATCTGCCTTCCGCTGAACACAACCATATCCTTTACCATAATCTGGCTGATAATGGCGCCAACTGGATCGGTTTCATGCTGCAGGGCGTCGTCTCCAATCGGGACGCGGTCGGCAGTCTGGTCGCCGTGTACACGGGCGCCAAGAAGCAAATCTGCTGCACGGTTTGCGGCAATGGTTTCGTGCGGCAGGACAACCCCTATGTGCATTTCGGTCTGGGGCTGAACACAACAGTGGATTCGGTCGTGATCCGCTGGCCGCTGGGCCTTCGTCAAGTGATTGCCGATCCCGCAATCAATCAGTATCATAAAATCATCGAACCTGAGGTCAGCAAGGTCGGTGATTCCCGAACCGCAAACCGGATGCCGCAAACCTGCCGCCTGGAGCAGAATTATCCCAATCCCTTTAACCCCAGCACGCGGATGGTTTTTCATTTGACCCGAAGCGTTCCGGTGCGGATCGAAGTATGCGACGCAACCGGAAGACGGTTGATCACTCTGTTGAATGAGGTCCGTCCGGCCGGCCGCCATGAGCTGATTTGGGATGCTAGAGATGCGCGAGGGCGCAAGCTGGCGACCGGCGTTTACTTTTACCGGGTTACGACGCCGGATGAGGCGCAAACAAAAAAAATGATCTTGATGCAATAACCGGCCAAATAAATGGAACAAATGGCCTTGGTATGTATCTTTATCACGAATGGAAACAGATACTAGTCAGGAGAAAACCCATGAAAGGGAAATGGTGTTCTGTGTTGTTCGTTTGCATCGGTCTAATGAGCTCGAATCCGGTTTTTCCGCAGGGCTCATCGCAGATGGGCGGTTCCGATGTTACTAAAACCGGCACTACTGCAGCGGCCTTTCTGGAGATCGGCGCCGGCGCCCGGGCGCAAGCCATGGGCGGCGCCTTTACCGCTATCGCGAATGACGCCACGGCCATGTATTGGAATCCGGCCGGCATTTCTCGGCTGGGCCGGTTAGAGGCCACCTTTAATTACACCAATTGGCTGCTCGATACCCAATACGCCTATTCCGGCATCGTCGCGCCGGTGGGCGGCAGCATGGCGGTGGGGATCAATGTCACCCATTTCGGATTCGGCGAGCAGGCGGTCCGCACCATCGAACGGCCCGAGGGCACCGGCGAAGTGTACAGCGCCAACGATCTGGCTTTGGGGCTGGCCTTTGGCATGAACCTGACCGATCGATTTTCCTTCGGCGTGAACGCGAAATACGTCAACCAGAACATTTGGCATGAGAGCGCCGCCGGTTTTGCTCTGGATATGGGGGCGTTGTACGATACGCCGTTCAAGGGCTTGAAACTAGGCTTCTCCATACAAAATTTCGGCACTGATATGAAGTTGTCAGGCCGTGATATCCGCCGGGCCTATGATCCGGACCCGGCGAACTATGGCAATGATGCGATCAACGTGCTCTACGAGATGGATCGGTTCTCCCTGCCGCTCAAGTTCGCCTTTGGCGCATCCTATCAGATGAACCTGTCGGACACTCACACACTGCTCGTTGCCGCCGACCTTCTTCATCCAGGCAACAACACCGAATCCATCAACATCGGCGTGGAGTACTCTGCTTTTCGGCTGTTTGACCTGCGCGCGGGATATGAAGCCCTGCAGGAAAAGGACAGCATCAGCGGCCTGTCTGTAGGCGGAGGCGTACATTCCAGAATCCAGCCGTCGATGGAGTTCTATCTGGATTACGGCTGGGTGGATTGGGGCATACTATCCAATGTACATCGTTTTTCGGTCGGTTTGAGATTTTAGGGTTGTGTACAACGGACGGCTGAGTACATACGACCGTTTAATCGGCAAGGATTCGCTGTCACTCAATCCAATAGGCCATTCCGTTCGTCATACGATCATGCTCTCATCACGAAAGGAGGTGGAGATCCGGCTTCCAATTTCACGGTTTTTGCAGAGCGTCCAAGTGAATTCCGTCGCAGGAAGGGAGGTGATGGTCTTAAATAAAAGCGTTGCCAATTAGGATGGTATACAGACTTTTATTTTGGAGGAAAAGCCATGCTAAAAAGCCATTTTGTGTTGATAGTTCTCATGCTTGTATGCGCTCTGTCTTTCGCTTTGTTCGGCCAGGAGGTGGAACCGAATGATGCGACGGCGAACGCAACCCCGCTCACGCTCAACGTTTTGCTTGATGCAAAATTATCAGTGGCTGATACGGTCGACTTTTTCCGCATTGATGTCAACAACACGAGCATGTATCTTATCGGTACCGTCACCAATTTTACTTTCAATGCCGAAAAAGTTCTGAATATGGATGTGGTCGGCGCGGATGGCAAAAGCGTGCTGAATTCCGATCCGTCAACCCGTTATAAAAATTTTGGCGCTCGGTTGACGGGATGGATTCCACCTGCCACAGGCACCTACTATGTCAAGATCTGGAGTACGACGGCCAAGCTGGCGGCGGTGGCGGATGCAAGCTATCAGATGCGTTTCTGGTACGGCACGCCGAAAGAAACGGCGATGACCCGGGAACCCGATAATACGCCTGCCCAGGCGGACGTTTTCGGAGAAATTCCTACCGACGGCACGCGCATCTACGGTTATCTGTATAATGTCTATACCGAGGGGGACACCTTTAGGACCAATTGGAATGATATCGATCTCTACAAATTTACCGTGCCCGAAGCGGGCATGCAGATCATCGCGGAGACCTTTACCCCTGCTCTCCAGTGGAATCAGCCGAGTTGGTGTCGCGATACGGATACGAAAATATATCTATTCGATGCCACGGGCGCGGTGACGCCGATTAACAACGATGACAAGGATCCCTGGGCCGGCGATATGTGGGATGACAAAACCGGCTGGTTCAGCAACTCCTTTTCCCGTTTTGTTTCGCCTGCAGTTCCGGCGGCCGGCACCTATTACCTCGGCGTAGTGTCTGTATACAACACCGTAGCCGGACTCGATACACGCAAACCGCATGAGAGTGATAAAAACCCTGGGGGCGGCGAGTATTATGTATCAGTGAAAGTCATCGGTGCGAACGACCCCAGTTTGGTTGCCCAGGACCTTCCGCTGAATACGTTGAAAGCCGGTTCGATCTCCGCGGCGGACACCCTGGATGTGTGGGGCATCTATGCGGAAGCGGACAAGATGTACACGATCGCGACGGTAACGGACATGAACAAGTTCAATGCCAAGGCCGTGATCAAGATGTCCGTGGTGGATGAGAACAACAAAAATGTGCTGAATTCCGATCCATCGTCGCGCAATGATGCGTACGGCGCCATCCTGCGCGGCTGGGTGCCGCCGAAGACGGGCGTGTACTATGTCAAGGTCTGGGGC
>JAKQNR010000049.1 GCA_029565685.1 bacterium
CAGGGTGACATGCTGGTTGAAATGCTCACTTACCAGAGCGAACCCGGCATAACGATACCAGCGCTTCTGTTCCGTCCGCAGGGCGGACCGGCCGGGGCGGCGCCAATACTGTACGCGGCGGATGAAAACAAGGCGGCAGACGCCGCCGGAGAGATCGCGGCCCTGGTCAAAGCCGGACACACGGTGCTGGCCCCGGATGTTCGCGGCAAGGGAGAGCTGGAGCGCGATGTGGAAACAAACGGCATATTCAGGCAATGGTTTGCCAACGACTGGCAGATGGCCATGATGGCCCTGCAGGTGAAAAAACCGCTGGTTGGAATGCGCACGCTGGACCTGGTCCGGGCGCTGGATGTCCTGACCGGCCTGGAAAAGGTGCAGGCATCGAGAATCCTGGCCGTGGGACGCGGTTCTGGCTGCATCCCCCTGCTGCATGCCGCCGTGCTGGATGAACGCATCGCCGGGCTTGTGCTGGATGGCGGCTTGTTATCCTGGGAGACGATGATAAAGTCACATATGCACCGCAGCCAGTTGGACAATGTCATTCTGGGCGTCTACCGCGAATACGACCTTCCGCTCCTGGCAGCCTGCCTTGCGCCGCGGCCTCTGGCTTTGTCCAATCCGGTCGATGCGCTGGGACACATGGTTCATCCGGACAGTGTGCGTTCCGGATACTCGCAGGCCGCGTCCTGTTACAAGCTGACAGGAGCGCCGTCCATGCCGCTCGTGATCGAGCGGCCGGCTGGAGTGAACATCGCCGAGGCCTGCAGCGTTATTCTCAAAGGAGAAAAATGAGGCGGAATTTTCGCTTTCATACCGCCGGAGCGACAGATAATCAACGGTTTTCAGACTGAATTACCGGCTCCGCAGCATGGCTGCAAGTCATTAAAAAAAGGGGCGGATTTTTGAATCCGCCCCTTTCGATTATTGAGCATTTACGCAAACCGGGCTATCAGGAATTCTTTTGTTAAACGGCAGAGGGCCGCAAGTGGCCGCCCTCGCGCAATACCCCGGAATATGGGACGAGCTTGAAAGAAATCTCTGTAAGAGTTTATCCCAACCAATCTTTAAGCCGCAAGCTGTCAGCGTCCGGTTGCTTCCAGCGGTTGATGTTCCATTCCTTCATGGAGCTCAAAATCTGTCCGGAAACGTGGCACCTTCCGGTCGATGAGGTCCTGGATCGTTATCCGTGAACCGCAAGTTTCGCAGAACTGCAACACCATATCCCAGAATAGTTTGATCTCGCAATCGCCGCCGCGAGGGCAGGGATTTTTCTCACGGTCGAATCTGGCGCAATGCCCATCGGCGTTAATATCGCTCGACAGCATTTTCAGCACCTTGCAAACTGTTATTTCCGCCGGTGGGTTTTTCAGGTGGAATCCGCCCTTGATCCCGCGCGTGCTCTCGATCAAGCCCTTGCGCTTGAGAATGCCAAGAAGCTTGTGTACATAATCGAGACTGATCAGCTCGCTATCGCTGATCTCCCGCGCGGTCAATGCTTCATCGCCGTGGCGCCGCGCGAGTTGGAGCACGCAACGGAGACCGTATTCCTCCTGGGCGCTGAAATGCATCTGACTTCTCCCTTTTTTTATCCACCGGATGTTTAAAATCCTTTACATCCTGGTGTTCATTTTGTAGAAGCCGGAAATGGCACAGTGGTTTAACTACACCAGTCAACTCATAACTAACGGACCGGCTGTTGTAAAGTTGCTCGAAATCTTGAAGTAATAATATTTCACTTTTCATTGCTACATGCAAGTATGATATTCAGGAAATACCTGAATTGGTCTCTTAGTGTTCCATTTTTCCGATTTCCTTGCGCTCGGACGTCCCCGAGTTAAAATTACAGTCTGTTGAAATATTCCAGGGCCGGAGATATTGTCGGTCTCAATATCAATAATACTATGGTCTGCGAAAATGGTTCAGATTAACAGTCTGCTTCAAATCCTCAGTCAGCGTGACCCGCGCATTAAAAAAACGCTGGAATCCATTTATAATATTGACGCAACCCCGAAAGTCCTGCGCCTGATCGAAACTTTCGCCGAACGTTTCCCCGATGAAACCGAGGTCACTGTCCTGCGGGCGCCGGGACGGGTGAACCTGATCGGCGAGCACACGGATTACAACGGCTTGCCGGTGCTGCCGATGGCAATCGACAACGATATGCTGGTGGCGTTCGCCCCGCGTCAGGACGATGTAATCAAGGCGGTCAACTCCGATTTCCCGGACCGGGTGTTCCACCTCGAACGCCAAATCCCGCATTTCGAGACCGGGGACTGGGGCAACTATGTGAAAGCCGCCGCGCAGGGTGTGATCGATCATTTTGGCTCCACGCAGGGATTGCGTGGAATGAATGCCTGTTTTTACGGAACAGTGCCGATAAGCGCGGGGCTTTCGTCCAGTTCGGCCCTGGTCGTCTCCTCGGCTCTGGCCCTGCTTCATGCCTCGGGGCGTGAGATCGAGCGCCCGGCGCTGGCCGAACGCCTGGCCGCGGCGGAGTGGTATGTGGGCACCGAGGGCGGCGGCATGGATCAGGCGGCATCCCTGCTGGCCGAACGGGACAAGGCGCTGAAAATTGATTTTTATCCGCTG
>JAKQNR010000023.1 GCA_029565685.1 bacterium
TCGCGGTGCGGAAAGGCGATGGAGAGATAATCGCCGATCACCGGCGGTTCGGGAAGGTCGAGTTGGTCACAGCTCTGCGAGGCGGTCTCCGCCACTGATGCCATGTTATCGATATCGCGGGCATGGCCGCATTCTGCCGCAATGCGGACAGCCCAGAGCGGTGCCGTCTCCGTAACTGACGATGGTATAGCCTTTTGCATAGTGGGCGACAGGTAGGGATCTATGAACAAAGTATCGATGCTGTTGGTGTTGTTGGCCACTGCCAAACCGTCGAATGGTTTCAACTCGCCATCAGCCTGACTCCAGAGACCCTCAAAACGGCGCATATCGCGGATATTGCCGCTCTTTAAGCTGAACTTGTCCAACGGCACGGCAAAGTCGAACGGATTGCCGACGAAATTCCAGCCCGGCCACAGGGCAATGCCCATTTTTTTATGAGTGGGTAACGTGACACCTTCGCCGGTGTCCAGCACCTTGCCGGCATCCTTGACGATCAGCCAGAAGGCTTTGCCAGGCAGGATTTCGCTGACTTGCGCGTACTCATAATAATTCTGATCCGCGCGCAGCTCATAAAATCGCCATTTCTGATCATTATACTCGTTGAGGTCATCTTTCAGCACGGCTTCAGGACCGGAATTGACCAAATCGAGAGGGAAGGAGACGAGCCGATAGTTGTTCTGGCTTTCGCCATTCGGCTGGGCTGCAGTGGCGACGGCGCCGGGCGCGGCGACCGTGACGCTCACCGACTGCACGCTGCTCTCCGGCCAGCGAGAAGTAGAGCCGCTTTTGGCAGCGGCGAGAAGGTAATATTCCACGCCGCGGCTGGTGACGATACTGCCCGGAATTTTGCCGACGAACTTTTCGTTGGCGGCGGTCATATTGACAAAGGTGAATTCAGTTGCGCCGCCGGCGCGATAAAAGAGCTTGACCTGATCCACCTGCGCATAAGGAGCAACTGTCGCAGTTACCTGGACATCGGCTTTGCTATTGGCGAGGGAGATCTGGACCTCTTCGCAGGAGAGCACTTGCTGCGTTATCGTATAGATAAAGCCGCCGGATAGGACGTAATTGCCTGCGCTCGCGGTGCCGGACTCTGTCACCTGGCCGATGACCGCCAGCAGATCGTAATTGTCCGACGACGCGCTGCCGCCGCCGGAGCTGAGCACGGCAGTGGTTTGGGTGTACTGAGCATTGGCGTGAAAAGCCAACAAAAAAACGACAAAACATACGATTCGTTGCGATTTCATTTCTTAATCCTCCATTGTCAACGCCGTCTATTCATTTCAAAATATCGAGAACAAATAATCGACATATGTTTTTTCTCATTGGTTTATTTGTGAAGCTCCTATCTGCAGTTGACAATTTATAATCTCTGTTACATTTCCATCGCTGTCATAATCATAATGATCGGCTTCCTTCCAAAAAAAATATATGAAATGCCCACTCGGGCCGCCAATGATGAATGTCCCGGGTTTGGAATTTGCCAACAATTCATTTGCGGTTGCGATATACGCCGGACCCCCGTTGATTAGTATTGGATTAGTTACTCCTTTCGCATCAATGTGCAAAGGCCTCAAGGGATCTGAAACGCCAATCCCCACAAATCCATTATCCTTAGTCGTTACTAATACGCCCTGGTCGCCGGTATTGACCGGGCCGCCTTTTCCTTCCAGCCTGCGGGTGAGGTGCAGCTTCCAGCCGGTGCCGTCGCCGAAGCGAATGAAGCCGGCGTTGGGCGACTGGTCTTTGGGCTCAATCACCACTTCGCCGAGCATCAGGTCGATGTTGGGAATTTTGACATTGTTATCCTCATCGATGATCAGTGCATCGATAGGCGTACCGTCAGCTGCGTCGAGCGAGTAGCCGTCTAAAAGTCTGCCGTCAGCAAAAGCGCTGTCTGCTTTACTTGCATGATGAGCATGGACGGCGGTCGCCACCGGCGTCATGCGCGAGAGCGGTCGCATTTCTGGCTCGCTGCCCACCTGCAGGCCCAGCCAGCGCTCTCCTGGTGTGGAGAACAGATTCGCCGGAAAATGGCTGGCGCCGCCGAGCAGCTCATGAAACACGCCGTTCTCGTCGGTATAGACTTTGGTGTGGGTTTCAGTCCACATCTTATTCGTCCCACTGCTGTCGCTGTAAATGGAAAAGATCAGCACCAGCGGACCGCCGGCGCCTTTGCCGTTCGCGTCGGTCAGACGGCCCTGGTAGTTAAGGAGGTGGGGGGATTGGGCGAGCAGCGCATTAACAAGCAAAACACCCGCTAGCACTAATAAAGAACGGATCTTCATAGGTCTCATTTCAAAGCTCCAATGAATGCTCTTAATAATATTAAATGTTTTCATTAAAAAACATCCCAGGTTTGGAGTTCGAGGTAGTAAAGTCTTCCCCAGCTATTTGAAGTCCTTATCTTAATGCGGCCATGAATGCCGATCGGAGTCGGCCATGGTGCCGATTGCCAATCGGAATAACCATCTCTATTTGCGCCATAGCCTCCGCATGTCATGTCAAGCGTAAAAAGTACGGCATTGCCATCATCCATCTCGAACCGAATTTGGTGTTTCCCTGTAGTTCCGCACATGCCATCATTATAAATTGCATAAAGCCGGTACAGTCGAGTAGAGCCGACCTGTGGTGCCATCACAGAATAGGCAAAAGGCCCATAGAAATAAGTTCGCAATTCGGCCTAATTCGCGTCATAGGAAAGTACCTCATCGCCGGGAAGACCATATAATACACTTCTGTTCACCATTTGTGCTCTCAATGGTTCGGCGAACCCAGACCCAAGAATCCCCGCAGCCGAAATTGCCATGGCGGTATCCGCATAGACCGCATGCACGGCAAAAGGCACCGACGTGATCTGAAAACGAGGCGTCAGCTCGGAGGTGCTGCCTTCGATCTGAATACCGAGATAGAGACTGGCGCTGCTGTTGAACAGATT
>JAKQNR010000024.1 GCA_029565685.1 bacterium
ACCATTCAAAACGAGCCGTACCGCTTCCATTTTGAATTGAGCGTCAAATTTTCTTCGTTGTAAGGGTTCCATGACACACCTCCATTGGTTTGATGTAATATACAAACTTTTTGGTGTGTCCACAATACTGGGTACAGTCTAATCGATGGTGAGATTAATAACAGTTTTTCTATAATCTATCCCTGTGTAGTAAAATGAATACTTTCAATTGTAAAAACGACAAACCTAATCATCGGATGGAGCAGCTATAATTGACCAAAGATACTGATTATACAGGCAAAACGGTACGCCTGAAAGGCGATCCCGGTAGGCGGGGCGTCTGCACAGGACAGGTCAGACAAACGGCCGGAAGAGAGATTCTGCAGGTGATCTTCCCTGACCGAATGCAATATGTTCCGTTTGATCAACTGGACTTTTTAAGCGAGCAGAATGAAACGGCCTATGATCTGCTGGTCAAAGGCCGCCTTGGCAATCCAACCGACTTGCGCCGCATTCTTACCCATATCAGGCTCAGCGGTCGGCTGGCCGATCTCATTTACAGCATGGAAATATCCAATACGGATTTCTACGCTTATCAATTTAAACCGGTCCTTAAATTGCTCAATTCAATGACCAGGGGCATCCTTATCGCAGATGAGGTCGGTCTGGGTAAAACGATTGAAGCGGGACTAATATGGACAGAGCTTAAAAGCCGCTTTGATTATCGCAGATTGATGGTTTTATGCCCTGCCATGCTCCGTGAAAAATGGCAATATGAATTAAAATATCGATTCGGGATCGATGCAGACATATTGAATTCTAGTCAGGCACTCAAGGTGCTTAAACAATCCTCCCGGGAAGGATTGTTTTCAGATTTTGCGATTATTTGCAGTATGCAGGGATTGAGGGGGCGCAAAGCAAGCGGATATTATGGTGAAAGTGATTCGAATCAACTGTCTAAATTTCTTGAAGAGAATGCAGAGGAAAATCCTCTTATCGACTGCCTTATTGTCGATGAGGCTCATTATTTGCGCAATTGGGAAAGCAAAACAGCCAAGCTTGGAGAGCTGCTGCGCAACGTAACAGAATATCTCATCATGCTATCTGCAACACCAGTGCATCTGCGCAGTACAGATCTCTATAATCTGCTTCACCTACTGGACGCAGACACTTTTAACCATCCCTCTGTATTTGATACGATTCTCACTGCCAATGAGCCACTCATTGCCATCCGCGATGCGCTCATCGCACGAAAGGTCTCACAAAGTGAATTTCTTGCAGCCCTCGATGCCGCTCTTGCCCACCCCCTGCTAAAGGATAGCCGGCAGCTGGCAGAATTGAAGTGTAATCCGCCAAATGATCAACAGTTATCAGATCACTCCTGGCGCAGCTATCTGGCCAACCGATTCGATTCGATCAATATTTTAGGACATGTGGTCACGCGCTCTCGCAAGCGCGAGGTCACTGAATGGCGCGTTATTCGGGATCCAGTACCTGAAGTCATCCCTCTAAACGAGCCGGAACAAAGATTTTATACCCTTGTAACAGAAAAGGTCCGCGAGTTCTGTGCGAAATCCAATTATTATGAAGGATTCATGCTGGTCAGCCCACAGCGACAGATGTCTAGCTCGATGGCCGCAGCTTTGCGGGAATGGAAACACCGCAAGCTGGAATTTGAAAAAGATTATTTAGGCGATGATGATAGCATCTATGAGGAGGATCAACACCAAAAAGCTGGACCTATTATCTTTGAGCTCATACGCAATGTGGATGATTTTGGAAATTATGATGAGCTTTATCAAAACGATTCCAAGTTCGACCGGCTGGTAGCCATTTTGAGAGCTCTATTTGGCCCGGGGACTTCCGATAAAGTCATACTTTTCAGCTATTTCAGATCTACTATAGATTATCTGGCAGAGCGCCTGGGTGAAATCGGGATCCGTTCTTACGTCCTCAAGGGTGGCGAAAGGATCAGCAAGAATCAGGTCATTGAAGATTTTAAAACCTCAAAAGAGATCAGGATACTCCTCTCTACCGAAGTTGGAAGCGAAGGTATTGATCTGCAATTTTGCCGAATCCTAATCAATTACGATCTTCCTTGGAATCCTATGCGCGTGGAGCAGCGAATTGGTCGCATAGATCGCCTGGGCCAAAAAGCGGAAAAAGTGATCATTTGGAATCTGTTTTATCAGAATACTATCGATGACCGGATATATGATCGTCTGTATAAGCGTCTCGATATATTCCGCCAGTCTCTCGGTGGACTGGAACCTATCCTTGGCGATACCATCCGTCAATTGACCTTTGAATTATTGAGCGAAAAACTATCACCAGAGCAAGAACAAGAACGAATCGATCAAAAAGCATTGGCACTCGAGGCTAAGAGAAATAATGAGGAGGCGCTTGAACAGGAAGCTTCTCATTTAATGGCTTACGGTGATTATGTATTAAATAAAGTAAAAGCAGCACGGGAGCTAAACCGCTGGATCGATGCGCGAGACATCAAATCCTACGTCTTGGATTATCTCAGGATTCATTATACTGGCTGCGAGATAAGACTTCTGGATGATAAAGAAAGCATCTATGAAATCACCTTGACAGACCAGGCCAAACACGATTTGGAGACCTTTATCAAAGACAAAAAGATAAACATCCCTACCGCTCTGATCAGAGTATCCCTCCCAGCGGTAAGGTGCAAATTCGCCAATAAATTATTTGAGGAATCTAACCGACGGATTGAATTAATTAATCAGATCCACCCGCTTGTTCGGTTTATCTCTTACAGACAGGAAAACATAGAGCAATTGCCATTCCCCGCTGTGGCGCTCACTTTAAATTCTGCATTATTTTCCAAGGGTTTATACGTTTTCTGCGTACAAAGATGGACATTTAAAGCCCTGCAGGATATTGAAAAGCTGCATTACTCAGCTATGCTGCTTAGGCCGGAGGAAAAACATCTCATCGATGACGATGCCGAACGCCTTATTGTAGAATCTACCATTGATGGCAACCCCTGGTTTGAGGTTCTCAATCAGGTAAATTTGGATGAAATTGTCAATGCTATTAATAACGAATGCATTGCAACCAGCGATGAGCAATTCGCAATTGAATTAAAAGATCTCCAAAATATGAATTATGACCGGATAGCCACGCAGATAAACACCCTAAATGCCCATTTGGACAATCAAAGAATAATAAAACTTGAAGTCAAGCGAAAACATGAGGAGCTTGGCCGCTATTCACTTGCCAAAGCGACACAAGCGCAAATTGATGCTTTGGAAAGTAGGGTAAATCGAAAGATCATTGGCATTAAGGAAAGAAGAGAGATCCAATATCAGAAACAAGAAGTTGCTGTTGGGATAATTCGGGTCATTTGAATGGGAGGGAGAATGATGAGCAGTATTTCAGCCAATTTGCTGAAAAAAGGCGTCATATCTGGCAGTGACACACAATTTTCTATTGCGAATCAGGAAACTTGCGACTTGGTAATTGGCCTGGATCTGGGCACATCATGCACTAAAGTGGTCGTACAAAGTCCCTATCGTCATTCTGGGTGGAGTCACGCAATACCGCTTGGACTTCACGTTAAAGAAATTTACTTGATTCCAACACAGCTGTTTTACGATGTGTTATCTGGAAAAACGGATATCGTTGAATTTCCCCAAGCCAAACGATTTCAAAATTTAAAACTGCGATTCATCGATAAACCTAATCAAATAGTGTGTAATCTGGCGGACGGCCATTCTGTATGCATCAGAGATTTCTCAATTTGCATTATTGCCAATATTCTATTAAAAACCAGAGAATGGATTTTTGCTAATTGTTCTGATATGTTCAGACAGTATAAGATTATCTGGCATCTAAATATGGGGATTCCTTCAAGCAATTTTCAAAAGAAATATTTTAACCTGTACAGAGCAATAGCATTAGCAGGCTGGAATCTTTCAACGTCTTCCAATGGCATCACTCTTCAGAATGCTTCACTTTGCCACTTGGATGAATGTACTAATAGTAATTCATCCATACATCCAGATCTTGTCAATATTATCCCGGAAGTGACAGCGGAAGTGGTCAATTATGCCCGCTCGGAATCTCGCAATAGCGGGCTTCATGTCATCATCGATGTTGGAGCATCAACGTTGGATGTCGCTGGCTTTGAGCTGTATGAACGAACTGGAAAAGACAACTACAGTCTCATCGAAACGCGCGTTCGCAGACTTGGCGCCTATCGTTGTCATTTGGCTCGACTGAAAGCGATGAGACGCCGAATTCTTCAAGGATACGCCGTAGATGAGCTATTCTCAGATCCAAGTTATCGCGTCAACCAAAGATTAGAGGAGTATTTACCGAAAATCGACTTGGTTGACTTTAATCAGAATTTTCAATTTTATAGAAAAGTGAGGCAGTGCATCGGAAATGTGATTAAATCTCTCCACAATGAAAGCGATCCTTTAGCAAAGGCATGGGAAACAGGTTTACCCATATTTTTATGCGGAGGCGGTCAATTTGTTGACCTCTACCAATCGGTTTTAAATGATATTAAAGCAGATTGGCAAAAAAATAGCAGACGTATCAATTTTAAAATTACGCGACTTGATCAGAAACCTGCAAATTTCCATGGAGATGGTGTTGAATTCCATCGCCTTGCCGTAGCCCACGGCCTGAGTTTCCCAAAAGAGGAGTTTGGGGATATTTGGCCAAAACCCAAGAAGAGGGTAATTGAGATTAACAAAAATGTTGATGATTATGAACATCACTTCATCAGAAAAGAGGATACATAAGATTTAAAGAACGGATTCTAAAGCACAATAAGAATGGACGATGGAGATTGGTGTCATAAAGCTGGTTTAGCTTCTCCGGCAGAATAGGGGTCTACTTTTTTAATGCACCCGCATTCAAGCAGATTAAGCTTGAAATTATTGAACTTGTTACTGTGTATCGACAGAAGGACCCCACGTTTATTAATCTGCTTGATGCGATTAGATCAGGAAAACAAACAGAAGCCGATCTCGCAAGATTAAATGACCGCGTAAAAGGCAATTCCAATATAACCCAAAATAATTCCATTATCCTGACACCGACCAGACGAAAAGCCTTGGAAATCAATTTAGAACGATTGGAAGCCATTCGAAATCCAGCCCATAGTTATAAAGGGCATCTTGAGGGTGAATTCCGTGAGGATGACCTGCCTGCCGATATTAATTTAACATTAAAAAGTGGCGCTCAAGTCATGTTTGTAAAAAATGATCTGCAAAAGAGATGGGTGAATGGAACTCTAGGGAGGGTAGTTTCTGCATCAAAAGATGTAATCCGTGTGCAAATAACTGGTAATGGAGGCGGGACCTTCAATGTAGCTAAAGAAATATGGGAAAGTTATAAGCACAAGTATGATTCCATGACCAAAAAATAAAAATCGAAGTGATTGGAAGTTATACTCAGTATCCTCTCAAGCTGGCATGGGCCATCACTATAAACAAGAGCCAAGGATTGACATTCGACAATGTCATCATCGACCTTGACGATGGAGCGTTTGCCTGTGGTCAAACTTACGTAGCCTTGAGCCGCTGTCGGTCTCTCGAAGGAATTCTTTTACGAAAGCGAATACGGAATGGAGATATCAAGGTCGATCCTACTGTAATTGCTTTTATGAATAATTCACCAATGTGCAGCTGATGCACCTTTTTTCCCCAGGGACTAATATGTTACCTTCGCGAAAGAAGCAGCTTCATAATTGTTTATTGTAATTCGCAATCCGGCTGGCTGATTTTCTTCTTCATTTGTACCCTTGCCACCCTCTGAATGAAGTCTGTCTCCACAAAACAGTGGCTGCAGTCCCTCATCCTTGCGTGGGCGTTTTTTTGCAAATTGAACATGGCCGCGAATCATGAAGTGCTTATCGTTTTGCTTAGCCAGGGATGACCAGCAAGAGTCTCCGCACCTATGACCTCGCAAACTGCCGATTTTTACACATGTCCGGTTACCCGCCTCTCCTTGCCAAGGTCTCACTGCTTCGGGCCGGTCCCCCATGCCCGGTTCGGATTAGGCCCCATTTTTAAGTGCAGTTTACCCCCAGCCCGAATATCCTCATGACGGATCCACGGCCGCTGCAGCGGCCGGCCGTTCAGGTCGGCGGATTGAATGTAGCGGTTCTTCGACGACACCCCCTCAGCGCAAACAGTAAAGACCGCTCTCGGATCAACCGCATCCAGCTGCACTTCGACTCGTTCGAACAACGGCGTGCCGACGGCATAGACCGGATCTCCCGGACACACCGGATAAAATCCCATGGCGCTGAAAACATACCAGGAGGAGAGCGAGCCCATATCCTCGTTGCCGCACAGTCCGCCCGGCCCGGTGCGGTACAACTCCTCCATGATCCGGCGCACCATGGCCTGCGTCTTCCACGGCATGCCGGCGTAATTGTAGAGATAGGCCACATGATGGGACGGCTGATTGCCGTGCACATACTGGCCGATGGCGCCGACCACGCCGACATATTTCGGCCCGGTGATCTCCGGACTCATGGTGAAAAAAGTGTCCAGCTTTTGAATAAAGGGCTGCGGACCGGCGAACAGCTGTATCAGGCCGCTGACGTCATGGGGAACAAACCAGAGATACTGCCAGGCATTGGATTCGGTGTAATGGCGATACGGCCGCCTGCCCACCCATAAAGGATCAAAACAGTCATAATAGAAATGTCCCGCCTCTTCAATCTTGGCCGGCTCTGCGCAACACGATTTCAGCCAGGAGCCGTTCTGAAGTCTGGGCCGCATGAACCGGGTTTCCGGGTCGAATAGCAGGCGATAATTGCCCGCCCGTTGCATGAACAGCTGATAGTCGTCCTCCTTGCCCAACGCCCGCGCCATCTGCGCAATGCACCAATCGTCATAACAGAACTCCAGCGTGCTGGAAACGGATTCGGTGTGCTTGTCTGCCGGCAGATAACCGAGCGTTCGATAGCTGGCGACGCCGGCGCGCGCAGCGGACGGCGGAATGGGCGCAGGCGGCAGGTCCATCGCCTTCTTGCGCATCATGCCATACAGATAGTCGGCGTCGAATTCGCGAAAGCCTTTCAAATAAGCATCGACGACGATGGGCGTCAGATGATCGCCCACCATGCCCTGGCCGAATGTGTTGCGGATGTGCTGCGACGGCAGCCAGCCGTATTCCCGGCATTTCGCTTCAATGGATTTCAACATATCGGTAACATGATCCGCCGCGACCAATGTCATCAGCGGATGCTCGGAACGAAAGGTGTCCCAGGCGAAAAAGGAGGGATAAAAATCGAATCCCTCCGCCTTGTGCTCGCGGCCATCCATGCCCGGGTACCAGCCGTTGCGGTCATTGCAGATCTGCTGGGCGATGAAGGCGTGATAGAGCGCAGTGTAAAAGATCCGCTTTTGCTCGCGGCTGCCGCCTTCCACTTTGACCCGGCGCAGATACTTGTTCCAGGTGTTCCTCGCCTGCGCCCGGATGCGGTCGAAATCCCAATCCGGAATTTCGGCGACGAGATTTTCCCGAGCGTTGTCGATGCTGACAAAGGATAATCCCACTTTTACCAGAATGGCCTCATCATCGCCGACATCATAGTCCACAAAGGCGCCGATCTGCTCGCCGGTCTCCTCGGTCTTGTAGGGAAACACCCCCTCGCCGGATTCCGGCGTCTGATAGATGCGATCCCAGGTGCCGAAGGCGGCGAACGGCTTGCTGAACTCGGCGCTGAAAAAGATCCGGCCGCCGATGCTCTGTGTATAGCCCTCGATCCGACGGTTGTCCACGATGCGAACATGCGAAGCGCCAGCAGGAACATAGCCGATGTGATGACCCAGGTCCAGGAGGATGTGGGCGTTCGGCGTTCGCGGAAAGGTGTAGCGATGGAATCCGGCCCTTTGCGTGACGGTCAGCTCAACTTGAATGTGATGGTCCTTGAGCAGCACGCGATAATAACCCGGGGAGGCGGCTTCGTCCTTGTGGTCAAAGCGCGAGCGATAACCCTGCTCCGAATGAGAACGGGGACCGGGCTTGATTTCTATCCGGTTTCCAATAAAGGGCATGAGCAGAATATCGCCCGCCAGAGCAGCGCCGGTGCCGCTAAAGTGGGTATGGCTGAAACCGAGAATGGTCGAATCGGCGTACTGATAACCGGAGCTGGCATTCCACCCCTCGGTGTCTGTATCCGGACTGAGCTGCACCATGGCAAACGGCAGACTGGGGCCGGGAAAGGTGTGGGCGAAAAAGTGGCTGCCGATGAATGGATCCACATAGTCCACCGCGTCGCCGGATCGGCAGCCGGCAGAACCCATTAAAAAAGCGCTCAGGCAGGCGATGATCGTCATTTCTTTGATCTGTTTCATAGAGGCTTTCTAGTTAAAAAAGAGGTCCGGCGGCGGCCAGAAAGCGACAGGTGCTCTTTGCCGGCGAAGGACCGGTTCCAATGGCAAAACCGTGAATATTACAGGCCGAGACTGAAAAGCCGGCTGGCATTGCGCCAGCTGATGTTTTCGAACGCCTCCCGGGAGATGCGGCTCTCGGCAAAAGAGGTGCGCAGATAATCGGCGTGTCGATGCGGAATCAGCGGATCGCAGATGTCCGTGCCGAACAGAATGCGGTCGTTGAACCGCTCCATGAACGACCAACCGAACTCGGCATCGCGGGTGAGGCCGTTAAAGCCGCTGACGGCATCCCAGCCGCAGTACAGATTGGGGTAATCGGCCATCAGACGAGGCACGGCGCCGCCTTCGGTTACCGGACCGCTGGGATATTGGTTCCGGTTCTCGGCGTTCACGTCCCCGCTGATCTCTGACCAAAAGGCCGATGAATGACCGATGAAAATCAATTTAGGAAATGCTCGCAACGAGGCCTCCAATCCGCTCAATCCCAGTCTATCGATCAAGCCGTAATTGCCGTAACGCTGCGGCGCTACATGAAAAAGCACCGGCATTTCGCAGCGTTCACAATGATGAAAAAGATTTTGTACCAGCGGGTCGGTAAATTCCAGACTGGCGGTGATCTCGCCGACCCCCAGGCACCCCTGATGCTTGTAATAGTTCAAGTGAAAAGAAAGGTCGGCATCATGGGCATGGGCGCCGGCGCGGGGATCCACATTGCAGAAGGGATAGAATCGATGCGGATAGATCCGGCAGACCTCGAGCACATCCTCGGTGGTGGACAATTGATAGCTGCTCTCCGGGCTGATTAAGGGCAGAAGGATTCCACGGTCCACGCCGGTGCGATCCATCATGGTGATCAGTTCTTCCGGGGTGGTGTAATTGGAATCCGCAGCGTTGCGCGGCAGGCCTTTGCGTCGGACCACGTGCAGATGTGCATCGATAAACATGGCGGTCGCTCCTGGTTCCTCGAGTGGGTTGGAATGTTTATATGGTTCATCAGCGCCGAGGGAGATACGGCGTTTGCGTCACCGCGATGGGTGCTCGTTTTGTCCACAAGTCCGCTCGAAAATGCTCCATGGTCCAAACCTCCCGGTCAGCGCCACTTGGCTCTCTGCAGCGAGAAAATCCTTGGCCCGTTCATCTCTGAACACAAAACAGCCTGCGTGGATGCGGCGCAACGCCTCATTCGGCGCGCCCTCGGACAGAGTTAATACCGGAGGGGCCGGCGTTCTGGGATTGGGGCCGCTGTTCAAGATAAAATGGTCGGGATAATTGGAGGCCACTAGAATATTCAAATAGGACCAATCTGAATTTTCAATCAGAATCATCAGTCCGGGATTTTTTTCAATGCGGTCTTTTAAAAACTCCCCCGCCTGGCGGTCGCTTGCAGGAAAACTCGACTCGCCCCTTTTATGCTGTATTTGAACAGCAAATAAAAATAACAGCAGCAGCAAGACCGGATAAAAAATCAGCAACCCGGCTGCTCGATGGATCAACAGCAGGCGCTGTTTCAGGAACCCTATCGCCCAGGCGGTAAAGGGAACCAGCAGCAGGCTCCAGACCGCGGCAAACCGCCAGCTGTTGCTGGGGGGCAGACGAAACGTGCCTCCGGGCATGAGTAAAACGCAAAACCAGACCACGGACATCAGAAGCAGCGACCCGCCAGCCAGCCACGTCACACTTCTGACCCGCTCGTCCGCCTGCAAGAGAAAAACCAGCGGCGCCAGACCGATCAGATTGAGGGTTGCCCCGTTCTGGCTGAAAAAATGAAAAAGCACATTGGCTTTGAGCAGGTTGTTAAAAAGATAAGGGGTGGATAAAGTTGTTTTTATTCCCCTCAGGGTTTCGCTGTCCAGGGAGCGCTCGGTAAAGGAAACCGGATTGCCGCTGAAAAAATAGTGAAGCGCCAACCAAAGGACGGGAAAAAACAGCAGCAGGCTGAAAGCCGGCAGGACAACGGTAGAAGGCAAAGCCTCTTTTCTTTTCCGCCGGTAAAAGAACAGCCATAAGGCGAAGCAGGCGATAAAAACCCAGCCCTCATAGCGTACGGCGCCTGAAAGGGCGAAAAAAAAGGCGGCGAAGAGAATCAGTTTCTTTATTCGCGTATTCAACCACCTGACTAAAAACCCACAGCCGGCGAGGATCATAAACATGAACATGATTTCCGACAGCGGAACCAGAGACAGTATCACCCGCTGAGGAAGCAAGGCGCCCAACACGCCGGTCAGAATGGTTATGTCTCGCCGGCCGAAGAGTTCATGAGCGAACCAGATCAGGCTCACCAGGGAAAGCGTTCCAAAAAGAAAACTGAGGATACGGGGGACCAGAAAAAGGTTATAATAGATTTTCAAGGCAATCCCGACCACCAGGGTGTAAAACGGCAGCCAATTTCCCACGGTGACCCGGCCGCCGGTCGCCACACGGTGTGCGAGCAGCGTCCTGCCGTTCTCATCGGCGGAGATGGCGTAGAGTCCGGATTTGAAAAGGAAAACATGAACCGCTACGGCCGCTAATAAAGAAAGTCCTATTAAGCTCCAAAAACAGCCGTCGCGCCGGTCCAGCGCATTGGGAGCATTCCGAATCTCGGTCATGGTACATCCTTTGGATTGTCGCTCTTGACGCCCAAAATCAACGGCGGACGGCTGCGGACTTGGGGCGACCACAGCAACCCGCTTTCCCGCCCTTGTGCTGCATTTTGTCGTTGACCCGTCCGTTCATTTAATATAACACAAATGCACCTCCCCTTCAAGCGATTCTCATCTCTGCGACAACCGCTGTCATGACAAGGCCGATCCATGTCGTGCGGCGACGGGAGATGTTATATCCTTCTGTGTTCACCTGCGAAACGGCTGCTTCGATTGTCGATTTTGCCCAGCCCCGACGGATCGCCGCGCATGCTTTGGTCTCGCCTGCTGCGGACAGCAAAAAAAAGCCCGGCGTTCTTGTGTGAGGCCGGGCTCGCAAACAAACGCCGAGTCTGCTATTTGATCTTGTATTGGTTCAGCGCCTTGATATAATTGGCGCGCTCATAGGCCGCAGGTTCTGCCACGTTCTTCTGGCTCATGCTGCCCTTCATTTTCGCCACTGACTCATAACCGTTCTTCTCCATCCAGGCCTGCATGTCTTTCAGCACTTTGCCGAGATAGGCCGGACCGTTCACCAGCAAGGCGGCGCACATCTGCGCCACATCCGCGCCGGCCATGATCAGCTTGACGGCGTCCTCGGCGCTGTGCACCCCCGTTGTGCCGGCCAAGCTCGCCTTCAGTTTGCCGTAGAGAATGGCGATCCAGCGCAGCGGCAGACGCAGATCGTTGGAGCTGCTCAGCACCACACCGGGCGTGACCTCCAACTTTTGCAGATCGATGTCCGGTTGGTAGAAACGGTTGAACAGCACCAGCGCGTCGACGCCGGCGGCATCCAGTTTTTTGGTCATGGCTGTGATCGAGCTGAAGAACGGGCTCAATTTGACCGACACGGGAATTTTCACCCCGGCCTTGACCGCCTTGAAAATGTCCACATAGGTCTGCTCGATGGCGGCGCTGTCCTGTGTGGCATCCGCGGCGAGAAAATAAATATTCAATTCCAGAGCATCGGCGCCGGCCTGTTCCATTTTTTTCGCATAGTCGATCCAGCCGCCGGTGGTCATGCCGTTGAGACTGGCGATGATCGGGATTTTGGTCGCTGCTTTGGCCTTGCGGATGTGTTCCAGATACTCATCCGGCCCCAGATTGAACTCGCTGGCCTGCGGGAAATAGCTGAGCGCTTCCGCGAAGCTGTCCGTTCCCTGCGTGAGAAAATGATCCAGTTCCTCCGCCTCAAAGGAGATCTGCTCTTCAAAAATCGAGTATAGCACAACAGCGCCGGCGCCGGCGTCCTCCAGCCGTTTGATGCCGTCCAATTCTTTGGAGAGCGGCGAGGCCGAAGGCACCAGCGGATTCTTGAGGGTTAAACCCATATAGGTGGTTGATAAATCCATATCCGAGTCCTTTCTGAAAATTTGAATTCCGCCGATTATTCCGCTTTCTTTTCCTCGCCCTCGCCGTATTTCATCGCCGCCCATCCTTCATACATATTCCAGCGGCTGTGTATCGACGCCTGAGCCCGTTGCAGCAGGTCCTTGGCGCGATCGGGCATGCTTTTGGTCAGCATCTTGAAGCGGGTTTCCCGATAAGCGAAATCCTCGTACTTGATGGCCGGCGCCTTGGAATCCAGCTTGAGCGGATTCTGACCCTGAGCCGCCAGCATCGGATTGTAGCGGAACAAAATATAATGGCCGGATTCTACCGCGGCTTTTTGTTCCTCCATGCCCTTGTGCATAGCGATGCCATGAGCGATGCAATGGCTGTAAGCCATAATGATGGAGGGGCCGTCGTAGGCGTCGGCTTCGATGAACGCGCGCACCGTCTGCAGATCGTTATAGCCCATGGCGGTCCGGGCGACATAGATGTTGCCGTAGGTCATGAAAATCATTCCCATGTCTTTTTTCGGCAGCGGTTTTCCGGCAGCCGCAAACTTGGCGACAGCGCCCAGCGGCGTGGATTTGGACATCTGACCGCCGGTGTTGGAATACACCTCGGTGTCCAGCACGAGCACATTGATGTTGCGGCCGGAAGCCAGCACATGATCCAGACCGCCGTAGCCGATATCATAAGCCCAGCCGTCGCCGCCGACGATCCACACGCTCTTTTTCACGAACATATCCGCCAACGACAGCAGGTGTTTCGCTTCCCGGGATTTGCTGCCGGCCAATTTCTCCTTCAAAGCCTGCACACGCTTGCGCTGTTCCGCGATGCCGGCTTCCGAGCTCTGATCCGCGGCGATGAGAGCGGTGACCAGATCCTCTCCGATCTCCGCAGCCAGCCGTTTGGCCAATTCATGGGCGAACTCGGTGTGCTTGTCGATCGTCAGCCGATAGCCGAAACCGAATTCCGCATTGTCCTCGAACAGGCTGTTGCTCCACGCCGGGCCGCGGCCGTCCTGGTTGAACGTATAGGGAAAGGTGGGCAGATTGCCGCTGTAAATGGACGAGCAGCCGGTGGCATTGGAGATAATGGCGCGGTCGCCGAACAGTTGGGTGAGCAATTTGACATAGGGCGTCTCGCCGCAGCCGGCGCACGCTCCCGAGTATTCGAACAACGGTGTCAAGAACTGCGAACCTTTCACCGAAGCCACTTTGATCTGGCCGCGATCCAGAACGGGCAGATTGAGAAAGAACTTGTAGTTCTCCCGCTCCTGTTCACGGATAGGCGGTTGCGGCGCCATGTTGATGGCTTTCTTGGCCGGTTCCAGTTTGTTCTTTGCCGGACAGGCCTCTACGCACAGAGTACAGCCGGTGCAATCCTCGGGCGCCACCTGAATGGTGTATTTCCACCCGGCGGGAAAATCTTTGCCGCGCGAATCGGCGCTCTTGAAAGTCGGCGGCGCATCCTTCAGATGCTTGGGATCATAGGCCTGCTGCCGGATGGCGGCATGGGGACAGACCATGGAGCATTTGCCGCACTGAATGCAGACCTCAGGATCCCATACCGGTATTTCCAGAGCGATGTTGCGCTTTTCCCATTGGGTGGTGCCGCTGGCAAAGGTGCCGTCCACCGGCATGGCGCTCACAGGCACATCGTCTCCATGATTGGCAAGCACCTTGGCGACCACGTTTCTGACGAACTCGGGCGCCTCATCGGGGATCAGTTTAGGCATGGACCGCGTGCTGGTGACCTTGTCCGGGACCTTGACTTCAAAGAGGTGGGCCAGAGTGTGATCCACAGCGGCAAAGTTCTGCTGCACCACCTGCTCGCCCTTTTTGCCATAGGTCTTCTTAATGCTGTTTTTGATCATCTTGATGGCTTGTTCACGCTGCAAAACGCCGGAGATGGCGAAGAAACAGGTCTGCATGATGGTGTTGATGCGCACGCCCATGCCGGTGTCCTTGGCCACTTTGTAGGCGTCGATAATGAAGAACTTTATCTTTTTCTCGATGATCTCCTGCTGCAGCTCGCGCGGCAGGGAATCCCAGACGGTGTCCTTGCTCTCCAGGGTGTTCAGCAGGAACGTGGAGCCCGGCGCCGCTTTTTCCAGCACATTGAATTTCTCGATAAAAACCTGCTGATGGCAGGCGACGAAATTGGCGCTGTCGATCAGATAGGTGGAATGGATCGGCCGCGGTCCGAAGCGCAGATGGGATACCGTCACCGTACCCGCTTTTTTGGAATCATAGACGAAATAGCCCTGGGTGAAATTGTCGGTCTCTTCGCCGATGATCTTGATGGAATTTTTATTGGCGCCCACAGTGCCGTCGGAGCCGAGTCCGTAAAAGATGGCGCGCACCACATCCTCGCCTTCGGTCTTAAAGCCGGCATCATACGCCAGGCTGGTGCCGCTGACGTCGTCGTTGATGCCGACGGTGAATCTGTTTTTCGGCGCGGTCTTTTTCAATTCATCGAACACGGCTTTGACCATGGCCGGAGTGAATTCTTTGGAGGAAAGGCCGTAGCGACCGCCGATGACGCGCGGCATGGCGAACGGCAGCCGGCCGAGAATCATAGCTTCGCCGAGGCTGGAGACCACATCCTGATACAGCGGCTCGCCGACCGCGCCGGGTTCTTTGGTGCGGTCCAGCACCGCGATCGCTTTGACGGTTTTAGGCAACGCCTGCAGCATATGTTCGGCGGAAAAGGGGCGGAACAAACGCACTTTGAGCAAGCCGATCTTTTCACCCTTGGGCTGCAGGTACTCGACGGTCTCTTGAACCGCCTCAGCGCCGGAGCCCATAAGAATGATGACCCGTTCCGCATCCGCGGCGCCGACATAATCGAACAGATGGTAACTGCGGCCCACCTGTTTGGCGAACCGGTCCATCATCTCCTGCACGATGGCCGGACAGGCCTCATAATACGGATTGATGGCCTCGCGCGCCTGAAAGAATATATCGGGGTTCTGCGCAGTGCCGCGCAGCACCGGACGATCCGGCGACAGCGCACGGCTGCGATGGGCGAACACCAACTCGTCGTCGATCATGTGGCGCATATCGTCTTCCGTCAGCTCTTCAATTTTCTGCACTTCATGAGAGGTGCGGAAACCGTCAAAAAAATGGACAAAAGGAACGCGGGCCTTGAGTGCGGCGGCCTGGGCGATGAGGGCGAAATCGTGCACTTCCTGCAACGAGTTGGAAGAGAGCAGGCCCCAGCCGGTGGAGCGCACCGCCATCACATCGCTGTGGTCGCCAAAGATGGACAAGGCGTGGGTGGCCACGGTACGAGCGGTCACATGAAAGGTGGTGGCCGTAAGCTCGCCGGCGATTTTAAACATATTCGGGATCATCAGCAGCAATCCCTGGGACGCAGTGAAGGTGGTGGTCAACGCACCGGTTTGCAGGGCGCCGTGCACTGCGCCTGAAGCGCCGCCCTCGCTCTGCAGTTCGGTGACCAGCGGGATCGTGCCCCAAATGTTCTTCATGCCTTTTGCCGAATATTCGTCAGACCATTCTCCCATAGGGGAAGAAGGGGTGATCGGATAAATCGCGATCACCTCATTTATCTTGTGTGCAACCAGGGCCGCCGCTTCATTGCCGTCGACCGAGATCATACGTCGTGCCATTCGTTACCTCCTGGTATCCCTGTTGATTAAGTATTGATAAAGCGTTATTTTGATTTCTATCCAGCCAAGCAGAAGAAACGCTGAATACACCCCTTTCGCCGGTCGCAGGGCCGACAAACAAGAGCTTCGCTTTAGCTCGGATTATAAATTTATTTAAAAATTTAATAAGAAACAAGCCTTTTCCCCTGCCGGAATGTTCTTGCTTTTAATCCTCGAAAAGGCGTACTTTTTTCCCTGCCAAGGAGTGTGCATGGATAAAAAGAAAAATTTACCCTTGTTCTCACAATGCTCAGCCGTCGTCTGCGACCTGGACGGCACCCTGTATCTGGACGGCGTTCCGTTTCCGGATTCAGCCCCGTTCCTCAACGCCGTCCTCGCCTCCGGACGCCGCCTGTTCTATTTCACCAACAATACCTCCCGGTCGCGGAGCAGCTATCTGCACCGACTGGAACGCTTCGGATTCCCGGCGGCCGAGGAGATGCTGATCACCGCTGCGGATTGCACCTTTCAGTATCTGCGGCAACAACAGCTGTGTCCGGAGATCTATCTGATCGGCAACCGGGAGCTGCAAAGGGATTTTCACAACCACGGTTTTCGTTGTCTGACAAAGCCGGAGGGGGACGAGGGAAATCCGCCGCGAGCGCTGGTGCTGGGATTCGACACAGAGCTCGATTATGAAAAAATCAAAACCGGATATCAGCTGCTGATGCAGGACATCCCCTATATCGCTACGCACGCGGATCTCCTCTGTCCCATGAACCACGGTGCGTTTATTCCAGACGCCGGCTGTTTCATTGAGCTGTTCGCCGCAGCCAGCGGCCGGCGGCCCCTGGTCATGGGCAAGCCCAGCCGATTCGCCGCCCAAACGATCAGCGATCGGGCGCAGAGTGCATACGAACGGATCGCTTTCATCGGCGATCGGCTGTACACCGATATCCGCATGGCCGAACGATTTAATATGATCGGCGTGCTGGTGCTGAGCGGAGAGACCAGTGAGAAGATGGCGGCCGATTCGCCGGATCAAGCCAAGATCGTTGTGAACGGCATCGGCGACTTGATCAACGCGTTAGGGTAAACAGGGAAGGTCACTTGTTGCGCATGGCCGAGTAAATCGCCTGGCGGTTATGACGCCAGTAATCAATCGCAGACCAGAGCGTTACCAGCATGGCCACTCCGATGATCGCCATGGTCATCCGCTTAAAGGCGGCATCGGCCGCTAGAGAGGCCGGCAGCAATTTTGCGCGCTGCAGGATCAGGAGAAAAAGAACCAGAAAGGTGCTCACCGCCTGCACCCAGGCTTTGGTCTTGCCGCTTTTACGGGCAGCCACCACAATGCCCTGGCGCATGGAAAAGACCCGCACCACGGATACCAGCACATCGCGATAGAAAAAGACAGCGATCATCCACAGCGGCGCCAATCCCGCGCTCAGGAAACAGAGAAAAACAGTAAACCGGGCGATGCTGTCGGCGAACGGATCCATCAATTTGCCGAAATCGGTTATCTGATTGCTCTTGCGCGCGATGATGCCGTCGAAATAATCGCTGAGCTCGATGAGGATCGCGAGCAGAAAACAGAGAATATAGGCGCCCAGCGTGTGCACGGTAAAGCAGAACAGAAAAATCGGCGAAACCAGAATGCGAACCAGCGTCAGTGTGTTGGGAGGGTTTAGCTCTGTCAAGCGCAAGATCTTCTCCATTCCAATGAGGTGCGCCGTTTCTTGACCGACAAGGTATTAAAAAAAAGAGCAATCTTCAAGTGATTTAATCAGGCGGACCCCTGGTTCCTCATACCTCCGGCACCCAACCCCGATTGAGCACGAACTCCATCCAATAGGCCAGATAGCGCCATTCACCGAAACGGGCGTAATGGTCTTGCACTTCCTTTTCTGTCGGCCGGCGGCCGCCAAAGTGAGTCTTGGCCATATAGGCGATGACTGCGCTGTCCACCGCCAGCTCGCCGAAATAACCGTACAGCGCCGCCAGGTAGCGCGCCGTGATTTTGCCGATCCCCCGGTAACCGGCGAAAAAGGTCAAAAGCTCCGGACCGCGCACCTCTCCGTTCTGCACACGCTCTGCCTCAGTATCCCCCTGCACCATCCGTTCGCACAGCGCTATGAGAGAGTCAGCGCGATAACCCACCCGTCCCTTGTCGATCAGATAGCGCTTGCCGGCTTTTAGTACAACCTCCGGCGCAGGAAACGCACGAAACGGGCCCGACGGAGCCAGGTCGCCCAGTTCCGCCACAGCACCAACCATGCGCACCGCCTGTTTCCACAATGTATTGGTGCCGCAAATGCTTTTAAATACATCCTCATAAACCGATTCGCTGCGCTGGATGCGGCCCAGCCCCCTTTGTCGCAAAGGCCTTAAAAACGGATCTGCAGCACAAAGCCGGTAAAACGGCGATAAATCCAATCCCAGGTTGAACACATGGTGGAACTTGACGATCACAGCTCTCCACTCCCGTTCCGATAGCCCAGGACAGGACATTTTCACCGACCTGCGATCAGCCTGCCTCAGGCTTATGCAGCGCACTTTAGCAGCCGGGCGCATCACCCAGCAGAGGGTTTTCTCCCGCTCTTGCCAGTAAAAGGGGGCCAGCTGAAACCAGCCATGGGTCTTCACCACGGCCTCCAGGTTAAACGGAACCGCAGGGAGGTAAAGACGATCGGACATCACTATGCGCCTTTATTCGCAGTGGACTCCAAAGTAAAGATCTTGTAGGCCGGAATCTGAAAAACGCGGTTCGCGATCTCTTCCTTCCGTTGTTCCAGCAGATTGGTGCGAAAAGTCTTTGCCGCGTTTTTTATCTCCATCGTACAGGAGACCGGCTGTCCGGTCACATTGAAACCGCGGATGATCAATCCCTTCCGCTTTTCCGCTTTTTTGACTGCGGTCATGATCACAGTTTCCGGCCACTCGCTGATGAAACGGTCCTGCAGCGGCCAGGCGCCGGACTGTCGGCCGACGCCCCGGCAATAAAGCGGACGGCTGTAAGCATAGGCGGCTCGATAGGGCGTTTCGCGGCCGCCCGGCGATAGAGCGAATTCCGCCTGCTGGCTGCCCTGACATTGAGCCTCGGGCGTGAGAAACGTGCCCCAGTCACCCAGCTCACCGACGCAGCGCAACAGCGTAACAGAGGCCACGGCGCTGCCGTCTTTGGCCAGCAGCGGTTCGATTTCGGTCAAACCCTTATTGGCGATCATCAGCGTCCGGCGGTCGTCCTGAAAAAAAGAAAAAACACCCTGAGGCAGAGAATAGGAATGGCGGCGATAGCCGTCCATAGGCCGCAGCGGCCGAGTGTCCACAGCGAAATCCCCCTCGCTGGAGATCACTGCCGTGGTGATGGACGTGGGCAAAGACACCCGCAGCCGGCAATCGCAAAGATGATTGTCCATTTCAACGCGCACATCGAGCCGGCGCTGGCCGCTGCGCAAGGTCAAAAAAGTTTTCAGCATCAATTCATTCTCACCGATGCGCCTTTGTTTCGCGGCATCGATCCTTTCGGACCAGGCGATGGTTTGCTGAAAGCACAGCGTGGCTTCCAGGCCGGTGTCGCACACTCTTTGCGCCGGGACCGGACAAGGAGGATAGATTCGCGGCGTTTCAGCCGGCAAAGAACGAAAATTGTATTCATCGCCCACATCGCTGCGCAGTTCATAATCGCCGAGATTCGTGTAACGCAGGCCGCTCGTTTTGTCCTCCACCGCATAACGGCCGTCGGCCTGGATCGTCACCTTGATATACTCATTCTCCAGGCCATCCGCGGTGACGCGCACCGGTCGGTCAACCTGCAGCGCTGCGTGCGCGGGCGTGAAACGATAAACCGAGTAGCCCAACGATGGCGCCCTGACCGGCAGTTGCACCCGCACGCGCGTCGCCTGAAAGGGAATGCGAAAGTGATCGTCCGGCAGGCGATAGCTAAAGGCGCGCTCGCTGGAGAGCACGCGACAAGGCGTGATCGATCCATCCGGCGCCAGGGCGGACAGCTGCTCGATCATCAGGTGTTCCGGAAAATCCACCTCTGCGGTGACGATCTCGCTGCGATCAAAGGGGGTGGGATTAAAGACAAACAGCGCACGGTCATCCTGCGACAGACCGGACAGGTCCAGTTGTTTGAGCAGCGCATCCAGGCTGGCCTGAATGATCGGCTCGCACACATCCTGCACCTGACGAAAGCGGATCATCATATCCTGATGTACCGCATCGATGCTGCAGCCGCAAATGTCGTCATGCACCTGGTTCTGCAGATACAGTTTCCACGCGTGATCCAGAAAAGCCTGGGGATGCGGCGCTGCGGCATAGACATGGGCCAGCGCGGCCAATGGTTCGGCGTACGCCTCCAGCATCAGCCCGGCGCGATAGTTGGCCTGTTTGAGATAGAGCCGGGTTGACGCCACATCCTCCAGCCCCAGACCGTTGGCTTTCTGTTGGGATCGCGCTTCGCCGTGAAAAGTGGGCCAATCGGTTCGTAAAGCCTGCACCGTGGCGAGAAATTTCACCGGATGAGAGATCACGCAGCGCCCGTCGCTTTTCCGCTGATTGATGGAATCGAGCACTGCGCGAAGATTTTTTTGCAGCGGCTGATGATCGCAGCCGTTCATCAGCAGATAATGATCCGCTTCCGCAAACCGGCGGGCCTGAGTGAAACGGGAGCGGAAATCCTGCGGATCAGCGGTCAGGTCTTTGCCGTTGCAATACCAATCCGGAAACTGGTGGGTAAAGATCTGCGAGCCGTCGGGCGACTGCCAGTAAAAGTGGGCGCCGGTCTTTTCCGGCATAAAACCGCGGCCAGCCAAACAAAAGGTAAATCCTAATTCTGCCAATAGTTGCGGCGTTTGCGCAGTATTGCCGAACGTGTCCGGGAAATAGCCCAGAGAGAGAAAAAAGGGCGGCAGGGTGAGCTCCTCGGCCGAGACGGCCGGGGCCCACTGTTCCGCTTCGCGAACTGCGATCAGATAGTTGCGCACCTGCGACTCTGCATCCGCCAGATAGGCGTCGGGCAGAACATACTGCGGGCCGTAGGAGAGCCGGCCCTCACGGATGGCGCGGCCGATGCGTTCTCGGTTTTCCGGCCGCACCGCGAGATAGTCTTCCAGCATGATGGTCTGCCCGTCGCAGAGAAAATAAAACTCGTCGTCGGTTTCACACTGTTGCAGCACCGCATCCAACAGATCCACCAAGCGCATGCGATGCTGTTCAAAGGGGAGATACCATTCGCGGTCCCAATGACTGTGGGGAATGACATGCACGGTCAGGTCTTTCGGCTGCACGGGCAGCGCCAACGTCAGAATCGCGATCAGCAAATGTTTCATAAGATCCTCCTGGCCTGTTGAAAAAAAGTAGCAAAAAATTCCGAGCTATCAAAGCACTATTCTGCTGAATCTTTTTATCGCAACGGGCATCCAAAGAGAGATTAAAAAAAGCGGAGGATATTGTATGGACGTAAAAATCACATTTCCCGGCGGGCTGCAGGTGAACGCCGAATACGGACCGTTCACCATCGTCACCAATCAGGACGGCACGGCGCCGGCGCCGTTTACGTTGTTTCTCGCTTCGATCGGCACCTGTGCCGGCATCTATGCTCTGAGTTTCTGCAAACAGCGGGGATTGAATCCTGAAGGATTGGAAATCCTTCAACGGACCACGTCGGATCCGGAGACGCACATGATCACCGAGGTCGCGCTTGAAATCAAACTGCCCGCGGGATTTCCGGAAAAATATCGCTCCGCGATTGTGCGCGCTGCGGATCAATGCGCGGTGAAAAAGCATTTGCTGCAGCCTCCAAAGTTTTCCATCACCACGCGCTGAATCCGCTCAGCGGCTTCTATCGACAATGAATTATAATTCATTATTGTGAGAACGCCCCAAAAAGCGTTTTCAGGACGAAAAATACGGCTAAAAACGAAAAAAAAATTGTCTTTATCGTGTTTTTTTGAAAAAAAGTATTGACAATTAACGTGTAAAAATTATATTTAACATCAAACAACACAATCTCTATGTCAAAAAAATTCTCAATAGCACCATTAGTAGACTTGTTAAATCGGTGGAGAGGAAAATATCTAATTCATGCGCATTGCCCTTGTACACAGTTCCAAAGACGGTATGGCCGGAATGGTCAGCCGGTTAACGAGTCAGGACGTTGCCATGGAGGGGGACGATGAAGAACCTCCGCCGGATCTGTTGGCGGAATGTGATTCGGACGAAACCATTCTGGCCGTTCACAACGCCCTGGCTGAGCGATATGAAGTCATTCCGATCGAGTCGGATGAGTATGCCTATGAACGCCTGCAAAACACCAAGCCCCATCTCGTCTTCAATATAGCCGAACGCGTATTCGGCCCCAATCGAGAATCGCACATTCCATCCCTGTGTGAAATTTTAAATATTCCTTATACAGGCTCTGATCCGTTGACGCTGTCCTTGTGCCTGGACAAGTCGCGCGCCAAAGAAATATTGTCCTATCATGGCATCGCCAATGCGCGCTTCTGGACCATCGAAACGCTCGCCGATCTGCCGGACGACGTCGCTCTGCCGGCGATTGTAAAGCCGATGTTCGAAGGATCCAGTAAAGGCATCAAGAATAATTCCGTCGTCTATCAGCCTGCGACCTTGCGCGAACGCATCACCGAGGTGCTGAGGCGGTATCAACAGCCGGTCATTGTGGAAGAGTTTTTAACCGGCCGCGAATTCACCGTAGGCACGCTGGGCAACCTGCCGGATCTGGAAGTGCTGCCCATCGTTGAGATCGATCACAGCCGGTTGCCGGACGGCGCAGCGCCCATCTATTCCTATGAAGCCAAGTGGATCTGGGACGTTCCGGAAAAACCTCTGGAGATTTTCCGCTGCCCGGCCGAGCTGCCGGAAAGCCTGCAAAAGGAGATTCACGATCTCGTCGTGCGCGTCTGCAGAGTGATGCGGCTGCGGGATTGGAGCCGCATCGATGTTCGTCTGGACAGCGCCGGCCGGCCGTACATCCTCGAGATCAATCCGCTGCCGGGCATCCTGCCGAATCCGGAGGATAATTCCTGTTTGCCCAAAGCAGCGCGCACGGCCGGCTACTCGTATGCGCAAATGATCCATCGCGTCGTCGATGCCGCAAAACTACGTCTTGGGATCGTCTGATGAATCCTGAAGAGATCAACGTTGGCATCGCGTATAATGAATACGTGTCGCCGGAAACGAAAAAAATCGAACAGCTCTCAGAAGAGACGGTCAAAGACATGGCCATGGATGTGTTCCATCAGATCAGTCAATTCGGCTATCGTCCAAAGCTTGTGCCTCTAGCAATTGATATATATGAGTTTATGCATAAAATCACCGACCAGAAACTGGATGTGGTGATCAACCTTTGCGAAGGATATAAAGACCGTCCGTTCATGGAATTCTGTGTGGCCAGCCTGCTGGAATTGATGGCGGTGCGCTACACCGGCAATCCGGCGCGTACTCTGGGGATGTGCCAGAATAAATACCAGACCAAACTGTTGCTGCACGGCGCCGGACTGCCGGTGGCCAAAGGCCAGCTGGTCACCACGCCGGACGAGATAGCCTTTGATCAGTTTCCAGCCATTGTCAAGCCCAACAATGAAGACGCAAGCCTGGGCATCTATCCGCACTCGGTGGTCCGCAGTCCAGAGGAGTTGGAGATCCAAGTCCGGCAGGTGCTGGCCACCTATCATCAGCCGGCGCTGGTGGAGCAGTACATCGCCGGCCGCGAATTCAACGTCGCGGTCATGGATGTCGAGGAGCCGATGGCCTTGCCGGTGTCCGAGATCGATTTCTCCAAGGTGCCGGAGGGCTATCCACACATCTGCAGCTATGAGGCCAAATGGTTCGAGGGCCATGTGCTGTTCGACACCACGGTGCCCATCTGCCCGGCCCAGCTCAGCGCAGCAAAACAGAAACAGCTGCAGAGCCTGGCGACCAAAGCCTTTCGGCTGATGGGCTGCCGCGATTACGCGCGCGTCGATTTCCGCATGAATAAACAAGGCCGGCCGTACATTCTTGAAGTGAATCCAAATCCGGACATCAGCCTGAACGCAGGCTACGCCCGGGGCTTGCGCGCGGCGGGGATCGACTATAGCGAATTCTGGGACCGTATCATCCGTAAAACCTATCAACGGAATCGATGAGCGCCATTCGTCCCATGATTGCGGCCGACAAGCCGCCGGTGATGACCCTGCTTCGGCAGACCCGTTTCTTCACCGAAGAGGAGATCCAGGTCGCCGAAGAGTTGATCGACCTTTATCTGAACGACGGCCGGCAAACCGATTACCGGCTGGTCGTTATTGAACACGAACAGACGGTGGCGGGGTATCTGTGCTACGGCCCGACTCCGCTGACCCAGGGCACGTTCGATTTGTACTGGATCGCCGTGTCTCCGGATTTTCAGGGCCATGGATTGGGCACACAGCTGTTGAGCTGGTTGGAGAACAAAGTACAGGAGGAGCATGGGCGGTTAGTGTTGATCGAAACATCTTCGCAGGAGAAATACCAAGCCACCAGAGCATTCTATCTTAAAGCACGGTATCAGGAGTGTGCGCGCATCGCTGATTTCTATCAACCCGGCGATGATCGCATCATCTACGTAAAATATCTTGAACAAAATGGGAGCATGAAACCCAATGGATGATTGGCAACAAATGCTGAAAAACAGTTTGACCGACCCCGAAGTCATTGCCAAACGTTTCAATTTAAACAGCAAAGAACTTGAAAAAATCGCTAAAGAATTCAAAATTCGCGTTACCCCCTACTATGCAAGCCTGATCAAAGAGAAAGGCGATGCGATCTATAAACAGGTGATCCCGGATCCGCGTGAGCTGGCTGAGAACAGCGGTGTTTCCGATCCGCTTTCAGAGGATCACGACTCGCCGGTGCCCAGCATCGTCCACCGCTATCCCGATCGAGTGTTGTTTCTAGTGTCGCACTCGTGCGCCTCCTATTGCCGTTTCTGCACGCGCAAACGCAAGGTGGGGGACTCGACTAAAATCAACCCCCGCTACATCGAAGACGGGTTGGAATACATCCGTCAGCATAAGGAGATCCGCGACGTCATCATCTCCGGCGGCGATCCGCTGATGCTCAGCGACAACAAGCTTGAGTACATCCTCAAATCGCTGCGCGCCATCCCGCATCTGGAAATTCTGCGCATCGGCAGCCGCGTGCCCTGTTTTCTGCCCCAGCGCATCACTCCCAAGCTCACCGAGATGCTGAAACGCTACCATCCGTTGTGGATGAACGTGCACTTTAACCACCCGGATGAGCTCACGGCGGAAGCGCAAAAGGCTCTGGCGTTGCTGGCCGACGCCGGCATTCCTCTGGGCTGCCAGACCGTGCTGCTCAAAGGCGTTAACGACGATCCGGCGGTGATGAAACGACTGATGCAAAAACTGGTGGCCAGCCGCGTCCGGCCCTACTATATCTACCAGGCGGATTATGTCACCGGCACCGAATACCTGCGCACGCGCGTGGAAAAAGGCCTCGAGATCATGCAAAATCTGCGCGGCTGGACCTCCGGCCTGGCGGTGCCCTATTTTTGCATCGATGCCCCCGGCGGCGGCGGCAAAATCCCCATCCTGCCGGAATACATGCAGCAGATCGACGATGAAAAAGTTGTGATGCGCAATTTCGAGGGTCAGGTCTTTGTCTATCCGCAGGTGCAAGAGGGCAACGGAAAACGCAAACCGGTCGGCCGCGTTCGCCGCCGACAAAAACAGGCGCCGTTGGAACCGGCCTTCGCGGACATCATTGAAGTGGGTTGAAAAATTGTTCTTCCGTCGTCCCGCCCGTCTCTACGATCTGGTGGTTCTGTGGGATTGGGAGTACGACGACGACCTGGTTCAAGCGCTGCTGGCAGGCGCGGTCCGCCGCCGCCTGTCAGCGTGCGCCTTTCGCTCAGCTGAATTGACCGCCTTTGTCGACCTCTGCCGCAATCCTCATTATAGCTTTCCCTATCTCATCGATCGGGCTTCGGACGTCCACCCCTTTTTACTGCCGGTGTTGTCCGAGCTGCAACAGGCCGGCAGCCAGATCATCAACGACCCGCAGCAGATGATCTGGTGCCGCGATAAAGCGACCATGCACCTCGAACTGGTGCAGCGCGGCATTCCGGTGCCTTATGGTCTCATCCTCTCCCATCAGGACCATCTGGAACAGGCGCTGCAGCAGACTCGGGATAAGCTGGGATCCCCCTTTGTCGCCAAACCAGCAGAGGGCGGCGGCGGCGAGGGCGTGATCCTGGACGCGCAAACGCCGGAGCACATTCGTCAAGTCATGAGAGAAAGCCGGCTCGGCAAAGTGATCCTGCAAAAACGGATCGAACCCGCTGAGATCCACGGTCGGCGCGCCTGGTTCCGCGTCCTCTATGTCATGGGGGAAGTCTTGCCCTGCTTTTGGGACGACCGCACCCATCTCTACAGCCTGATCGACGATCTCTCCGCGCCTTGGGTGGCCCCGCTGACGGATCTCGTCCGTCGCATCGCCGCCATGTCCGGCATGCGCTTCTTCTCCTCCGAGATTGCGATGACCGCCGCGCAAGAGTATTATGTGATCGATTTCGTCAATGAAATGTGCGATATGCGACTGCAGTCCCGCCACACGGACGGCGTGCCGGATGCGCTGTTCCATCGCATCATCGACCTCCTGGTGTGCCGCCCTCCGCAGCTGCAATCCGAAATCCGTACGTCCTCTCCCGTGCGCAAAGGGGGAATTTTTAAAAAAGGGTCTGTGTTGTAAAGACAAAACTGGAGGACCCTGCCATGACAACACGCCGTGATTTTATAAAATCAGTTCCTGCCGCTGTGGGTGCTGCCGCTGTGGTGGAAACCGCCTTCGCCCAAACCGGCCAAGCGATGGATGCCGGTAAAAACGAAAAAGGTGAGTATGTACTGCCGCCTCTGTCCTATAGCTATAACGCCCTGGAACCGCATATCGACGAACAGACCATGCGTTTGCACCACGATAAACACCATCTGGCCTACGTCAACGGTCTGAACAGCGCTCTGGCCAGTCTGAGCCAGGCGCGGGCGGCCAATGACTATGGGTTGATTCAACACTATTCCAACCAGATCGCCTTTCACGGCGCGGGTCACATTCTGCATACGGTTTTCTGGACCAATATGAGCCCGCAGGGTGGAGGCGATCCCAATGGAGCGCTGGCCCAAGCGCTGAGCAAAGACTTTGGCAGCGTAGCAGGATTCAAGGCGCAATTCGCCGCAGCGGCCAACAAGGTGGAAGGCAGCGGCTGGGCCGTTCTGGCGTATCAGCCTCTGGGCAAACAGCTGGTCATCCTGCAGGCGGAAAAGCACCAAAACCTGACTCAATGGGGCGCCATTCCGCTGCTGGTGTTGGATGTGTGGGAACATGCCTACTATCTCAAATATCAAAACCGGCGCGGGGACTATGTGACCGCGTTTTTCAACGTGATCAATTGGAACGATGTAGAGAAAAGGCGCCAACAGGCGATTCGGCTGTAGCCGGCGTTCGATTGCGCAAGCATGCCCGGCAGGGAAGTTTCTCTGCCGGGCTTTTTTATTGCTAGTTAGAGAGGAAAATGGTAAATTCAGGCCGAAAAAGAGTGCGGGGCCGCCGCCCTGCGCTTTGACAAGCCGCTGGCTTGAGCCGGCCGTTTCCAGATTTATGCATGGCTCAACCGCCATCTTAAGGAGAGCGTATGATCGTCAATGTTGAAAAAATGACTATTCATCATCTGATGCAGCGAAGTTTTTCTCTTTACGCCTCGCTGCCGTGTTTGGCTTTTTTTGATGAAAAGGCCATCACCTACGCCGAGCTGCAAAAAGCGATGAACGCCCTCTCCGCCAAGCTGGCGTCGCTGGGCGTGGAACCAGGCGATCGCATCGGATTGCTGGGGGATAACTGTCCCAACTGGACCATTGCCTATCTCGCGATCACCACCATGGCGGCGGTGGCGGTGCCGATCCTGCCCGGTTTTCCAGAGAACGATATCCGTCACATCATTCGCCACGCCGGCTGCAAAGCGATCTTTATCGGCGAAAAATACCGGCACAAATTGGAAGAGCTGGCGTCCGTGCCGCTGGTGGTTCTATCGCTGGAAACTTTGAACGCCGAGGACGCTGAAAAAAGCCGCAGCTCTTTTTACGCCAAACTCCTGCAGAAAAAAAGCAGCAAAGCGTCGGCCGCCGAGCTGCCAAGGCCCCAGGAGCAGGACCTTGCCGCCATCATCTACACCTCCGGCACCACCGGCAACTCCAAAGGGGTCATGCTGTCGCAGCGCAACATCGTCTTTGACATCATCCACAGCATCGAGCGGTTTCCCATCAGCAGCGCGGACCGCTTCTTATCCATACTGCCGCTTTCCCACGCCTTTGAGACCACCGGCGGCATGCTCTGCCCGCTGACCGTCGGCGTTTCCATCTATTATCTAAAGGGCGTGCCGACGCCGCAAAAGCTGCTCAGCGCCACCGAGATCGTCAAACCCACCGGCATTCTCACCGTTCCCCTGGTGGTGGACAAAATCTATCGCAAACGCATTCTGCCGAAAATGCAGGGCCGATTGATCAGCCGGCTGTACCGCAGACCTTTTTTCCGCAAACGGTTGCACAAAATCGCCGGGAAAAAACTGATTAAATCTCTGGGCGGATCGCTGCGTTTTTTCATGTTCGGCGGCGCCTCGCTCAATCTCGACGTCGAGACGTTTCTGCAGGATGCGGAGATCAGCTACTCTTCCGGCTATGGCATGACCGAAACCTCGCCCATCATGACCATCAATCCCTTTGGTGCGGTCAAAGTCGGTTCGTGCGGCAAACCTATCCCAGGCATCGAATTGGCCATCCACCAACCCAATCCGGAGACCGGCATCGGCGAGATCATTGTGCGCGGCGATATCGTGATGCAGGGCTATTACAAAAATGCGGACGCCACGGCCGCGTCGTTTCTGCCCGACGGCTGGTTGAGGACCGGCGATCTGGGATATTTTGATTCTGAGGGCTATCTGTTCATCAAAGGCCGTTCTAAAAACGTCATCATCGGACCTTCGGGCGAGAACATCTATCCGGAGATCATCGAGCAGGTTCTGCAGCAGTCTCCGTTCATCATGGAGTGCGTGGTCTACAGCCACCGCGGCCGGCTGTTGGCCAAGGCCTACTTGGATTCCGATGTTCTGGATCAGGAGATGAGCAAACGCGGTCTGGACAGCAGCGGATCCGCTGATTTTATCGCCCAGGTGCTGGAAGAATGCCGCAAAGCCGCCAATCGCGAATTGCCGGCGTTTTCGCATGTGCAGCAGATCCTCGAGCACCCGGAACCCTTTGAAAAGACTCCGACCAACAAGGTCAAACGCTATTTGTACATACCAGAGGAGAACTAGCGGCCTGCAGCGGCCCAAGGAAAATCGCTGAACAATTCTCTTGCTGCAAAATTTAAAAACAACTAACTTTTCCGGGGCAGACGGCGCCTGGAGTAGGCGAGAGATCGACGATCGATGCCGCCCTGTCCGTTCAACCTTTCTCGAAAAACGATCATTTTAAACGCAAAAAGGAGCGCTGCCATGATCATCGCCATTCCCAAGGAAATCATGCCGGAGGAAAAAAGAGTCGCGGCCATACCGGAGACCGTCGCCAAACTGGTCAAATTAAACTATACGGTGGCCGTGGAGTCCAAGGCTGGGGAAGGAATTTTTTTCACGGATGAAGAGTATAAAAACGCCGGTGCGGAAATCGTAGACAACGTCGAAGCTCTGTACGCCAAAGCGGATATTGTGCTGAAAGTCAAGGAACCGAAATTCAACGATCAGGTGGGCAAGCACGAAATCGAAATGATGCGGGACCGATGCATTTTGATCACCTTCCTCCACCCCGCCGCTCCTTCCAATCATAAAAACATCACCATGATCAAAGACAAGGGCATCACCTCCTTCACGATGGACGGCATTCCACGCACTTCACGGGCGCAAAAGATGGACGCCCTGACCTCTATGAGCACCGTGACCGGATACAAATCGGTTCTTCTCGCCGCCAACCACCTCGCCAAGTTCATCCCGATGATCGGCACCGGCATCGGAGTGGTCAAGCCGGCCAAGGCGTTGATGGTCGGAGCCGGCGTCGTAGGCCTTCAAGCCATCGCCACGGCCAAGCGGCTCGGCGGCCTAGTCACCGCTGTGGATATCAGGGCCAAAGCGCGGGAGGAGGCCGCCAGCCTGGGCGCCAAAGTCGAAGGATTCGAAGTGCCGGAGGAGCTGGCCGCGGGCAAATGGGGCTACGCCAAGGCCCTGCCTGCCGAGTGGTTGAACAAAGAGCGGGAGGCGCTGCTGCCGCTGCTGCAGGAGGCGGACATCGTCATCCTCAGCGGCCTGGTGCCCGGAGAGGTGGCGCCGATTCTGGTCAGCGAAGAGATGGTCGCTAAGATGAAACCCGGCTCTGTCATCGTCGACGTCGCCATTGACCAGGGCGGCAATTGCGCCATCACCGACGCCGGCAAAGTGGTGACCAAACACGGCGTCGTGATCAACGGCCTGCAAAATATCCCCGGCCGCATGGCCGTACATTCCACCTGGTTGTACGCCAACAACATGTACTATTACGTGGAGAACCTGTTCAAAAAAGGAGTGGGCGTCATCGATTTCGATGATGAGATCGTCCAGAACTCCCTGGTCACCCGCGATGGAAAGATCGTCCATGAAGGGACGCTCAAAGCGATCGCTGCAGCTCATTAAGCGAGGTCCGACGCGCTATGAATGCCTTACTCATCATGTTGTGTGTGTTCGTCGTTTCGATTGTCATCGGCTATCTTTTAATCTCGCGCGTGCCGCCTCTGCTGCACACGCCGCTCATGTCCATGACCAACGCCATCTCGGCGGTGACCATCCTCGGCGCCCTGCTCATCTTTGCAGTCACGACCAGCGCCACGGACAAGCTGTTGGGCGTCGTGGCGATCGCCCTGGCTGCCTTTAACGTCGTCGGCGGCTTTGTGATCACAGAGCGAATGCTCAAGCTGTTCAAGAACAAATAGAGGACTTCATGGACTTTAAGCTCGAACTGCTCATCGACCTGGCCATCATTCTCGTCTTTCTCGGCGGATTCCGTTTGTTCAGAACGCCCAGAGGCGCACGCTCCGGCAACCTGCTGGCAGCCTTTGCCCTGCTCATGGCCGTTGCGGTGGTGCTGTGGCGGCATAGAATCCTGCAGCCAGAGCTGGTGCTGATCGCTTTACTGGCAGGCTCGCTGGCGGGCTGGATGGTGGCTATGAGCGTGAACATGATTCAAATTCCAGCCATGGTGGCGTTCCAGCACGGCGCCGGCGGCGTGGCCGCTTTTCTCGTCTCCTTTGTCGAATTGACTCGAGGGGCGGAACCGGGCATGGCGAAAATATCCGGACTCCTCGGCCTGATCATCGGAGCCGTGACCTTCAGCGGCAGCCTGATCGCCGCCGGAAAGCTCGCCAACCTGATCAAACAACCGCCGGTGGTCCTGCCCAAGCACAGCTGGCTGATCATCGGGCTGGCGGCGCTCCTCGCCTTTGGCGGTGCGTCAGCCGGCGGGGCTGAAGGCCAGACGCTGGTGTACCATCTACTAGCCCTGATCGTGCTGTCCGTTGCCCTCGGCCTGGTCTTTTCCATCCGCATCGGCGGTGCGGACATGCCGGTCCTGATCTCGTTTCTCAACGCCACCGCTGGATTGGCAGCTGCTTTCTGCGGCGTTATCATTCAGAACCGCCTGTTGATCGCCTGCGGCGCCACTGTGGCCGCTTCAGGGTCGATCCTGACCCATGTGATGTGCAAGGCGATGAACCGCAACCTGCTCAAAGTGTTCATCGGATTTCAGAGCAAGGCAGCGGACAAGCCCGAGGCGCTAATGCCAGACATCGTGCCGCAACCGGACAATCCCCCCTTCGGCCGGGCCGATGCAGCCCCTGCTTCGCCGGCAGCCGGCGATCCGCTCGCAGCTGCGGTGGAAGCAGGTCAAAGCGCCAAATCCATCATCATCATTCCAGGATACGGCATGGCCCTGGCGCAAGCCCAATTTCTGGTCGTGGAACTCGCCACGCTGTTGGAAAAAATGGGCAAACTGGTTCGCTTCGCCATTCATCCTGTGGCCGGCAGAATGCCCGGACACATGAATGTGCTGCTGGCTGAGGCAGAGCTCGATTACGACAAACTCTGCGAGATGGATGACATCAATCCCGAGTTCAAAAACACGGACCTGGCTATCGTGGTCGGCGCCAGCGATGTGGTCAACCCAGCGGCCATCACCATTGCCGACACGCCGATATCCGGAATGCCGATTCTGCTGGCTCACGAAGCCAAACGAGTGCTGGTGTGCAACCTGGATGCCAGACCGGGCTACTCGGGAATCGAAAACCCTCTGTATCAGCAGAACAAGGCCATCCTGTTGTTCGGGGACGCCAAGACCTCGATACAGAGCTTGATCAAAGGTTTGTCGCAAGGAATAGAACCGACGCGCTGATCGGCAAAAGCAGAAAAAAAGAGGGCGGCTGAACAAAAGCCTCCCTCTTTTTTTAAAATCCGCTTATTCGGCTTACTGCAGCTGTGCGTTCGCCACATCATCCAAGACCAGTCTTTTTCGCTGATTGACGCTGCGCGGCGTTACCGCGAAATCCTTTACCCTCAGACCCTCCACATGCCGGGCCCAGAGTCCATAGGCAGGCACATCTCCGAACATCCAAAACTCCGGATACTCGGTCTCTTGCTCGGGAATAGGATTCAGTATCTCGAGCCGCTCGTTAGCCTGCCGATAAACGACCTCGATCTCCTGCAGAGTGACCCGACGGATAGGAAGGCCCGGCAATCCGCTCAAAAGGCACGGGAACTCGGCGCCGGACGCCTGCACCCCGTGAATGTGGATGTCCTGCAATCGTCCCTGCCGGTCCTTGACCTTCCGGCGATTGCGGTTGCCCAAACGGATGAAAATCGGCGCCATACAATTACGCATGCGAATGTTGGAAATATGCACGCGCTCTACATGAGCGCCGTCCACGGATTCGATGGAAAGGCCAGAGAGCGCCGGCGGCCAGACGCCCTGAGAAAAAAAAGTGCAGTCCGACACATGGACGTCCGAGATATCGTTGGCCGTCTCAGTGCCGATTTTGAAACAGTTCGTCGAACTCATGACCGTGCAATCAGACACGCGAATGTCAGACATGGAACCGCTCTTCTCCGTCAGCGCTCCATTTTTCAACACAATGCCGTCATCGCCGGTGGCGACAAAACAGCGGCGGATTTCGACCTGGCTGGAAGTGACTACATCGATACCGTCGGTATTGGGACCGTGATAGTTGTTATGGATGACCACGCCGGCCACGCGGACGCCGGTACAGCCATCGATGCTCAGCGTCCATCCCGGCGAATTTTCAATGATGAGGTTGCGCACCGTGACGTCAGAGGATTCCAGCAGCCGTATGAAAGGCGAAGGCCGTCTGCCCCGCTTGCCGCGTTTGGCGTCAAAATGCATATCCATCGCCTCCTGCAGGACAAAGGTCTCCGGCGGCGTTCGCGGCGCCCGCTTTCTCGGCGGTCTCCACCAGACCTCCCCTTCGCCGAGAATGCGGCCAGGCCCCTCGATGACCACCTTCTGCGCCTTCTCACACCACAGCAAAGCCATGGGATCATAGTCGCAGCTGTCGCGGCTGGCGCGCAGCACGCCGTCCAACGCTATGTGCAAAGTGATCCCGTTGACCAATTTCACCGTGCCGGAGACAAAATCCCCTCCTTGAATCACCACCACACCCTTTTTTTCTTGCGCAGCCTGAACCGCTGCGTTGATCGCGGCCGTGTTCACCGTTCTACCGTCGCCGACCGCACCATAGTCGCGGATGTCAAAAACCGGTTTGTCAGGCATGGGCGCCTGATAGTCGATATAATCCTCATAGGGAATGCAGGGCAAGAACTCCCCTGGCAGCGGCGGCAGAATACCCGGTTTCTCCGCCGCCTGAACGGTGGAAGCCATCAGGATCAGGCAGCCGAGCAGCTCGACCGCCGCTCTGGCCGGGTTTGAACTTTGTTGCATGCATACCTCCTTGCTCATGCACTCGGATACTCTGCGCTTTCTTGGTCAAAAGAAAAGCGGTTGGTTTTCGATCCACTTGATGCAAAGGCCGCGAACTTACCGAGAGGGTCACTCAACGGACGGCTGGCGCAGATGCACGGCGACTATGGTTGCCAGGTCTTGGTAAACATCCACGATATAGACCAGACGAAAGGGGCCGTCGATGATTTCGCGCAAGCGCTCATCCGCGAACTCGGGTACAATCCTTCCTCTGACCGGCTCTTCAGCCGGTTGCCGCAGCAGCCTTTTCCACTCCTCTGCTGAGCGGAAACCAGCATAGGACCGGTCAGTCGTCGACGCTCTGACTATGGCGGCCATCTCTTTAGCCGCGCTCTCGGAGAAGACGATGTTCATCCCCGCCCCATTCAGCTTAGAATAAGATCGATGTCATTGGACACCTGCTCCAATCCTACCGAACGATCTTCACGCTGCTCTTGCAAACCTGTCGCCACCTTGCGCATGAACTCCATTTGATCCTGCATCTGCTGATAACTTGCCGCATCCAGGATCACCGCAGCGCTTTTACCGTTTTGGGTCAAAACGATCGGCTGTTTGTGGACACTGAGCTCATGCAGGTATTTTTTCACATTGTTGCGGAAATCAGTCAACGGAATGATATATTTCAAGTTAATTACGTACATAATTATTCCTTAATAATTATATTAAAATGTACATTAAAAAGACATTAAAATCAAGATATTTTATTCTTCCCTCGTTTCATGGTATAAGGATATAAAAAATTCGGCGGAGCGGCTGCGCTATTCCGCTATTTTTTCTATTGCAAATCAGCGGCGTTATATTAAATTATGAAATCAAGTTACAACCATTCCATTCAGGAAACTGTCTATGCAGCAGACCTTTGAATTTTACGACGCGCTATACACTACCATGCTGGAGCAATATCTGCAGTCCGGCATGAAGCAGAAAACCGTCATTCAGGTCGGCTCAGCCACCTGTGAACTGGCGGCCGGGGCTGCATCGGTGCGCGACGAGTTCGCCAAACTTATCGCCGCCTCGGGACGGGACGATATTATTCTCAAGCAGACCGGCTGCACCGGCCGCTGCGCCCGCGAACCGATCGTCGGTGTTTTCCGTCCAGATCAAATTCCCATTAAATACGAACAGGTCACCATCGACAAAGTGCAAAAAATCTTCCAGGAACACGTGATCGCCGGAAGACCGGTGACCAGCCTGGTGTTGGATAAAAAAACCGATATTCTCTATTCCTACGTGGCCACGGTCTGTTCTTCGTCGCGCTGTCGTTCGGAGGAGATGGAGGCTTCGGAAGACCTTCTTCGCCGCAGACTGCAAGCCCTGCAGGTGCCGGCGGGGACGGTGCGCATTTTTCCGGGCGGCTGTCTCGGTCTGTGTGAAGATGAGAAGAAAGGTTCGCATCGCACTATGATGGTGTTGCCGGACAAGGTGATCTACGCCTTTGCCGACGAATCGCAACTGGATGAGATCATCGATGCGCATTTTATTCATGGCCGCGTGCTGAAAAAATATCTCACCCACACCAACTTTATCACCGAGCAGTTTTTTTCCCTTTACGGCGACGTCGCCTTTTTCAACAAGCAAACCCGTCTGACGCTGCGCAACAGCGGATTGATCGACCCGGAAAGCCTGGGGGATTACGTACGCAACAAGGGGTATGAAGCGCTGGCGAAAATTCTCCAGCGCAACGAACCCGCTTACGTTCTCGAACAACTTGCCCGTTCCGGCCTGCGCGGCCGCGGTGGCGGCGGCTATCCTACTGGACTGAAATGGCAGTTTGCGGCGGACAATCCCGATCCAGTCAAATATGTAATCTGCAATGCGGATGAAGGCGATCCGGGCGCCTTTATGGATCGCAGCGCTCTGGAGGGCGACCCGTTCATCATCCTCGAAGGTATGACCCTCGGCGCCTTTGCCGTCGGCGCGCAACAGGGCTACATCTATGTGCGCGCCGAATATCCGCTGGCCATCGAGCGGCTGGAAAAAGCCATAGCCGTGGCCCGAGAGCATCAGCTCCTGGGCGCCAACATCATGAATTCAGATTTCAGCTTTGACATCGAAATCCGTCTGGGCGCCGGCGCCTTTGTCTGCGGCGAGGAGACGGCATTGATGTATTCCGTCGAGGGCAAGCGCGGACAGCCGCGCATCCGGCCGCCCTTTCCCACGGAATCGGGCCTGTGGGGCCATCCGACGGTGATCAACAATGTCGAAACCTGGGCCAATGTGCCCACCATCCTGCTCTACGGCGCCGACTGGTTCGCCAATATCGGTACAGTGAAGAGCAAAGGCACCAAGGTCTTTGCGCTGGCAGGCAAGGTCATCAACACCGGTCTGGTGGAAGTGCCGATGGGCACTGCCCTGCGCGACATCATTTATGATATCGGCGGCGGGCTGCCGCCGGGACGAACGCTCAAAGCGGTGCAGACCGGCGGACCTTCCGGAGGATGCATTCCGGCTTCAGCCATCGACACCCAGGTGGATTACGACTCCCTGGCGGCCGTGGGCTCGATCATGGGATCCGGCGGCATGATCATCCTGGACGACAATGACTGCATGGTGGCTACGGCAAAATTTTTCCTCGAGTTCACCCAGAGCGAATCGTGCGGCAAATGCGTGCCTTGCCGCGAAGGCACTCTGCGCATGCTTGAAATTCTCGAACGCATCACTACCGGCCATGGAACCGAGGAGGATTTGACCAAACTGGAGCGGCTGGGCGACCTGGTGAAGAAAACCTCCTTGTGCGGATTGGGACAAACGGCGCCCAATCCGGTGCTCAGCGCGCTGAAAAATTTCCGTGAAGAATTCGAGATCCATGTGCGCGAAAAAAGGTGTCCAGCGCACAAATGCAGTCAATTGATCCGTTATGAGGTGCGGACGGACAAATGCGTCGGCTGCACGCTCTGCGCTCGGCGTTGTCCGGTCGGCTGCATCAGCGGCAGTCCCAAAAAACCACACACCATCCATCAAGCCGAATGCATCAAATGCGGCGAATGCTGGAGCGCGTGCAAATTCGACGCCATCAGCAGAGACTGACCCTTGTCACTCTAACCTAGGCCATGTATGGAAAAAGTTCATATTGTCATCAATGACACGCCGCTGGAGGTCGACAGCCAGAGCACCATCATGGCAGCGGCGGAGCAACTGGGCATCAAAATCCCGAGACTGTGTTATCATCCGCAGCTGTCCATCGAAGGCGCCTGCCGCATCTGCATCGTGGAGGTGGACGGCAGCAAAAACTATCTCCCCTCTTGCGCCACCCAGGTGCGCGAAGGGATGGTGGTGGCCACCAATTCGCCGGAGATCCGCCAGGCGCGGCGCGATTTGCTCGAGTTGATTCTCGACAATCACCCGCGGGAGTGTCAGACGTGCGAGCGCGACGCCAACTGCGAGCTGCAGAATCTGGCCTACAGCCTGGGCGTGCGCGAACGGCTGTTCGAAGGCCGGCGCAAACAACATCCCATCGAATCCTCCTCTGCCTCAGTGATCCGCAACGCGGAAAAATGCATCCTCTGCCGCCGCTGTGTGCGCGTCTGCGCCGAAGTGCAGGCGGTGCATAATCTCAGCCAGCTGTTCCGTGGATTTGACACGGTGGTGGCGCCGGCGTTTTCCGCGCCCATGGCCGAATCGGTGTGCATCAACTGCGGCCAGTGCATCAACGTCTGCCCAGTGGCCGCATTTCTTGAAAAAAACTCCACTGAAGCGGTCTGGCAGGCGCTGGCGGATCCGCGGAAACATGTGGTGGTTCAGATCGCGCCCTCGATCCGCGCCGCCATCGGCGAAGGCTTTGACCTGGAGCCAGGCGCCGACATGACCGGCCCCACGATCACGGCGCTGCGGCGCCTCGGATTCGACTCGGTGTTTGACACCAACTTTGGCGCGGATCTGACCGTTGTGGAAGAGGCGACTGAACTGGTCAAACGGCTGCAGAGCGGAGACCGATTGCCGTTGCTGACTTCCTGTTCGTCCGGGTGGATCAAATTTCTGGAGCATTTTTATCCGGATCTCATGCCCCTGGCGTCCTCCTGCAAATCGCCCATGTCCATGCTGTCAACGCTGTTAAAAACCTATTACAGCCGGATCATGGGCATTCCGGCCCAGGACATCTTTGTCGTCGGCGTCATGCCTTGCACAGCGAAAAAGTACGAGGCCGAACGGCCGGAGCTGTTCACGGAAGCCGGCCTGCCTTCCACGGATGCGGTGCTGACCACCCGCGAGCTGGTATGGATGATCAAAGCCTATGGCATCGACATCGTCCATCTGCCCTCCGGAACCTTCGATACGCCGCTGGGCTTTTCCTCCGGCGCAGCGGATATTTTCGGCGCCACCGGCGGCGTCCTGGAGGCCGCGTTGCGAACAGCGGCGGAAAAACTCACCGGCGAACCGCTCACCGAGCTCAACTTTACCTCGGTGCGCAGCGTCGAAGGATTGCGCGAGGCGAGCATCGAGATCGGCGGCCAAACGCTCCAGGTGGCGGTGGCCAACGGGCTCGGCAATGCACGCGTCATTCTCGACAAAGTGCGCAGCCGCGAAAAGTCCTATCACCTGGTCGAGATCATGGCCTGTCCAGGCGGCTGCATCGGCGGCGGCGGTCAACCCTATCCCACCGGCGGCCGCTATGTGCTGGATCGTGAAGTAAACCGTCTCCGCGCCGCCGCCCTCTATCGCATCGATGAGGCGAAGACCATCCGCAAATCGCATGAAAATCCCTATATTCAAAAACTGTACGCCGAATTCCTCGGCGAACCGGGCGCTGAATTGGCCCATACCCTTTTGCACACCCATTATATCCAACGCGAGCCGAGAGGAATCTGATGGAAACCAAAACGCAATCACTGAATCAGGCGATCCTCGATTTCATCGATCTCTGTAAAACCAAGCCGCATGCAGACAGCTATCTGATCGCCGTGCTTCATAAAGTACAACAAACCTACGGCTATCTGTCCGAAGAACACATGTATGAAGTGGCGCAGCGGCTGCAGGTTCCCACTTCGGTCGTCAGCGGAGTGGCCACCTTTTATCACTTCTTTCGCCTACAGCCGCGCGGCAAATACGCCATCTCGGTGTGCCTCGGAACCGCCTGTTTTGTCAAAGGCGCGGACAAGATATTGGATGCCTTCCGCACTGAACTCGGCATTGAACTGGGCGAAACCTCCAGCGATGGATTGTTTTCCCTGGAGGTGAGCCGCTGCCTCGGCGTATGCGCGTTGGCGCCCGTGGTTACGATCAACGACACGGTATACAGCAACGTCACGGTCAAACAGGTGCCGCAGCTGATCGACCAGGTTCGCCATGCGGAGGGGTGAACGAGCAGCAGCACCGTTTCGCCGCGGGCCCTTTCGGCAGGCAAAAAGCGCCGGGCGCACACGTGCCTTTTCTTTCACTGAGCCGTACCACAAAACCGAGCACAGCATGCAGGAGCGAGAATCTGATGCCGAGCCCTATCGGCTTTGACAACGAAAAATATCTTGCGGAGCAATCCGCCGCCATTCTTCACCGCATCGGCCAATTCGGAGACAAACTGTTTCTCGAATTCGGCGGCAAATTGCTCTACGATTATCATGCCGCCCGGGTACTGCCCGGCTATGATCCCAATGTAAAAATGCGGCTGCTGCAAAAGCTGGGGGACCAGGTGGATGTCATCCTGTGCATCTACGCCGGAGATATTGAGCATAAAAAGATGCGCGCTGATTTCGGCATCTCTTATGACGCCGATGCGCTGAAACTGATCGATGATCTGCGCGAATGGGGGATTGAAGTGCAGGCGGTCGTGATCACCCGGTTTGAGGAGCAGCCTGCCGCCGTCCAGTTTAAAAACAAACTGGAACGTCGCGGCCTTACGGTTTATACGCACAAGTCCACCAAGGGATATCCCACCCACGTGGAGATGATCGTCAGCGAGGAGGGCTATGGCGCCAATTCCTATATTGCAACCTGCAAACCGATCGTCGTGGTCACCGGGCCGGGCCCCGGAAGCGGCAAACTCGCCACTGCGCTGTCGCAGCTCTATCACGAACGCAAACGCGGAGTCCGCGCCGGCTACGCCAAGTTCGAAACCTTTCCGATCTGGAACCTGACGCTCAAACATCCGGTGAATGTGGCGTATGAAGCAGCCACGGCGGACCTGCGCGACTTTAACATGATCGACTCTCATCACCTGGAGGCCTATAACCTCAAGACGGTGAACTATAATCGCGATGTGGAGGCGTTCCCGCTGCTGCGCCGGATCATCGAAAAGATCACTGGAGAACCCTGCCCCTACAAGTCGCCCACCGATATGGGCGTCAACCGAGTCAGCTCCGGCATCATCGATGATCAGGCGGTCCGCGCAGCGTCGGTGCAGGAGATCATCCGCAGGCATTTCCGCTACGCTTGCGAATACGCCATGGGGCTGATCGACAAAGGCACGGTGGAGCGGGCATCGCTGATCATGGATGAGATCGGCGCCAAACCCGAGGACCGTCCGGTGGTGCTGCCTGCGCGCAAAGCGGCTGAGCAGGCTCGTGACCGCGGCAAAGGCAATGAGGGAATTTACTGCGGCGCGGCCTTGGCTTTGGCCGACGGAACCATCATCACCGGCATGAATTCGCCGACCATGCATGCCTCAGCCTGTCTGATTTTGAACGCGGCTAAGCATCTGGCCGGCATACCGCCCTCCATCGACCTACTTCCGAAAAACATCATCGAATCGCTTACGCATTTCAAGCGGGATGTGCTCGATGGCAAGCGGCTGAGCCTTGACCTCGAGGAAACCTTGATTGCGCTCAGCATCAGCGGCGCCGCCAATCCAGCCGCCCAGATCGCGGTGGAGAAGCTCAAGTTGATCCGTGGCTGCGACGTGCACATCACCCATATCCCCACCCCAGGCGATGAGGCCGGCCTGCGCAAGCTCGGCCTGAATCTGACCTGCGATGCGGATTTTTCCACGCGATCGCTCTTTTTAAATTAACCGCCGCGTTCCCATGGTTTTAAACGGGGCAGCGTGATCAACCCTACATAACAAACCAGGAGCCACTCATGAGCAAATTATTGCGAACCCTCGTTGCCGGTTGGGGCGCCCATAAATGGGGCAAAGGGTGTTTTTCAACCGTGTTGATTTTCCTGATTCTGTGGTGGCTGCTCAGTCATTTTGACATTTTCAGATAGACGCAGGAAGCCAAGCGGCACTGGATAGTAAGCGTGAAAAACAGCCAGCCGCTACAGCGCAGAAGGGTAAAAGCCCATCTGCGAACGCCAGCGGGCACTTCCGCAAACCGGCCTTTTTTCCAATCCCTCTTCACCGCAAGCCGAAAGAAAAAGCATGAAAAAATGCCTTGCGCTGTTCCTAGTCTGCTGGAGCAGTCTGCTTCCGGCAGGCGCCAAAGTGGATTTGCTCAAGCAAATTCCTCTGATCCCTGCGCCACAGAGGGTGCAGGACAACGGCGACCGTTTTCCGTTTCCCAGCCGCATCTCGATCCAGGGATGGCCCTTGCAGGATGCGAAACAGCGGCAGGCGATCAATGGATTGATCGACCTGCTCTCCACTATGCCGGGCGTTGAAACCGTACTCGACCGGCCGGCGGATTTTGCCATCGTCTTTTACCATGACCCGGCTGTCGTCCATCCCGAGGGCTATGTCCTGCAAATCACCCGCTCCGGCGCAGCCGTTCGCGCACGAACCGCTGCCGGCAGATTCTATGCGCTGCAGACGCTGCATCAAATCCTGGGATTCTGCTACTACGGCCCCGGCTTTCTCTATGAGGGGGAGGAACCGGAGCTGCCGGACGCCGGTGAAAAAAAGTATGTCCCCGCATGGACCGTTTACGATCATCCGCGTTATCCCATGCGATCCCTGATGCTGGATCTGGGACGGGCGGTCTTTAGCAAAGCCTATATCCAACGCATCATTCGCATCATGGCGCACCTCAAGCTGAACACCCTGCACCTGCACCTGTACGACGATGAGATCGGCGGTTATCGATTCGATAGTCTGCCCCTGGGTCACGAGAATCCCCTGGCGCTGACGAAAAAAGATCTGCAGGAGCTGGTCCGCTATGCCCAGGAGCATCACATCGCTGTTCTTCCCGAGATCGAATCCTGGGGTCATGTCAAGAGCGTGGTGTATCACTTTCCAGAGCTGTATGGCGGACCCGGCATGTATGGCGGCGCTTCTTTTGCTGTGGGAGAAAAGACCTTTGCGGTGCTTGAAAAAATCTACGGTGAGATCGCCGACTGTCTGCCGGACACTGCAGCGATTCATGTAGGATTGGATGAGGCGCGCTGGTTTGTCGCCCCGGGCGAAGCGGACAAAGGCTATACGCCGGAAAAACTGGTGACGATCATCTACGATCTGGTGCAAAAAGTCGCTCGTGAGCGCGGCAAGCACCTCACCATGCATATGTGGGCGGATCACAAAGGCCGTCCGATCCCTGCGCAGGTCGGCCCTAACCTGGTGCTGCAGCCATGGAAATATCGCCGCTCTGATCAGGAACGCATTGTTCAGGCCTTGAGGCAGTATGGCGGAAAGGACAAGCGGCCGGTGATGATGGGCGCCGGCATCACTTCCGCCTGCCGCAGCGGCGATTTTGCTGCCACCCGCCTCTGGTGCCTGGCTGGCGATCCCTACCCCAATGTGCTGGGCGCCACACTCTGTTTGTGGGGCACCAACAATCTGGCCGACCGTTTGATTATGCTATATGCGGGCGCGTCCTATCTCTGGTCGCCGCGGAACCTGCAGCCGGAGGAAGGAGATCCGTACAGCGAGGATTTACGTTTTCGCTTTGAGAGAAATATGCAAAATTGGCAGCTGATTTTCCCCGACGCTGCCGAGGCGGCGCTTGATTTCGACCGCGGCCTAGAGGTTTTTCTCGGCCGCTACCTTCAACCGCCGTTCAACGGCAAAGCGGTGGCGCCGACGCTGGAGCATCAACCCTGATTCTGCGCAACCGCCTCCACGAGGACAACCGATCCCTCGGCGATCTCCAGAATCCCCTGCCGGCCGCGGACAAACCGTCGGTCCAGAGCATTCGGTGTGCTTGCTACTCAGCCGACCTGTGTTCCGATTGGAGAGCGGCCCATGTTTGGCCCAGCATCCAGGCGCTGTTGCATACAAGCAGCCAGGGCCAGGTTTTCGCAAAAAGACCGATCGTTCTGGTCCGCCAGGCCTGCATGCCCTGCCAGTAGAGTGTGCGCAGAACTAAGAACAGCCATCCTAACAAAAAAACCAATCGCACGGCAGAAGGCCATTTTTTAAAGGCGCGGCGCATACGAAAATAATCCTGCCCCCGCTGCCATCGCTCGCGCACAAGCGTTGCCAAAGTGACGTTGACATGAATGTGATGAACAACGGCGGTGGATTGAAAATAGGGCATCACTCCTTGAGCGCTGCTGTGGAAACACAGCAGGGTGTCGGCCGCGACGAACTTTTGATCCAAACCGTCCAGAATTTTATACCAGTCCCGGTCGATCGCCAGATTGGCCGTAGCGAGAGAGTCGAACGGAGGGCGATCATAGACCCGTGGCGGACGGCCCGGCTGCCATAGCCAAAATTTGGCCTGATGCGCTACGTACGTCCAGTAGCCGCCCGGAAAACAGGCGATGGCGCCGCCGATCAACCGATGTCCGGCGCGGGCCGCTTCATCGATCTGTTCAAGCCAATCGGGCGCAGGAACACAATCGGGATCAGTGAAGACCAAGATCTCTCCCTGACTGGCGGCGATCCCGACCGCCCGAGCCTGGTGCATCCACAACCGTTTCTCAGAACGAATCAGATGCACGCCGTATCTTTCCGCAATGGATCGACATCGATCGTTCGGTGAACTGTCCACCAGAATAAGTTCATAATCGGCGTACCGCTGCAGATGAAATCCTTGCAGACAGGCTGCCAGTGTCTCATCTGAACGATAAGCGGGTATGATGACAGAAAAACGCATTAGCGCTCTACTCTACGATTTGTCGCCAATTCATACTCTTCCAGTTGTTTGGCGGCGCCGGCGCTGCCGAAAAGATGCCCCAGACACTCTCCCAAGGTAGAGAGGAAGAAGGTGAGGGTGATGGGCACGGCACAGCGCCAGAGAATGCCCGGCGGATAAAACGCGTGCTGTCTTGGAATCCTGAGCAGTTCCCACCAACGCACCAAAGGTTTCAGCCAAATGGCGGCAGCAAAGAGCAGTCGCTTGCCATACCCCCATCGAGCAAAGGTTTGCCGCGTGTCGGCGAAATTCCAGCCATACCAAAAATCCGCCAGCCATAATTCGCGCAAGGTATAAGGTTCAAAATGCACCGAGTGGATCTCGGTGGTGAAATAGAGTAGGTCGCCTTGCCTCGTCAGATCCCAATGAAGAAACGCTTCCGCCAGCATCAGTCTGTTCAGATCAGCGCCATAGGCCAAAAGCCGGTCGCGACGATAGGAAGAATTATGGCCGGGCAGATGCGTAACCGGTGCGCCGGAAGTCACTCCCGGACCCCACCATCCATATTCGACCAGAAAACCGCTCCAGCTTGTAATAGTCTTTAAACGGCCGGGTTGAATGGTCCACCCGACGGCGGAGATTCTGCTGTCCGCGTACAGACGAAGCAGCGTTTCGACCCAGGGCCCGTTCAGCTGCGTATGATCCTCGGCAAAAACGACAATATCGCCCTGCGCCCTGACCACCGCCCCGGCCCGTGCATCGTTGAGGGCTTCGCTCCCCTCGATGGTCATCTGATGGACCTGCCAAAAGCCGCCTGCCACCAGAGAACGGTACGCATACCCTTTTCTGACGATGAGAAACAGTTCGACCTGCTCAACATGTGCGGATTGCTCCACGCTGTGCAGGAATGATAAAAATTGTTCTTTAAAAATGCTGCAGGAGACCAGCAATGAGATAGACGGTTTTTTGCAGCTTTTACTTTCCATAACGTACCCTTCTTTTACAACACGCTGTTCCCCCTGCTTCAACCAATCGTCGTTTTTCACGGGTGCGGCATCAACCGACCGCGTCGGGCTGCTGCCGCAACTGCCACCGGTACAGCGCAAAAGTCAGGAACGACGACAGAGCCATGGCGGCCAGCTGCGCGCCTGCCATGCCCTCTGCGCCCCACCGGGGTATCAGCCACGAGGACAAAACGAGCAGAAAGATCAGCCGGTTAAGCAGATCCAACGTGATCAGGTGCGGCTTGTAGAGATAATGAAAAATATTGTACAAAGGTTTAAACAGTGCATTGATGAGATGGGACAAGCAGAGCAGAACAAAAATCGGATAGGCAAGCGCTCCTTTGTCGCCCAGCCACAACGGAAAGACGAAATACGCAGCCGCAACGGCGACCACGGTGATCAGAAAAATGGGGCCCATCAAATGGACCGAGGAACGGTAAAACCGCTGAATGCTGGCGCGGTCCTGAAGCCGGCAGGCGAAGGGCAGAAAATATTGCAGGATCACATTGATGAGCGTCACCGCAAAACTGCTGGCGATCAGCGCCAGGCCAAAGATGCCGGCGTCTCTGCCCAGACCGTAGCGCAGCAGCAGGATGGCGCCGAGATTCTGATTGGCTGAGAGAAGAAAGCCCGACAGGCTGCCCCAGCTGCCGTAGCGAAGCAGCTTTTGACTCACCTTCCTGGAGTAAGAACTGCGCCGTTTTTTCCCATTGCGCTCGAAACGAAAGACCTGCCGCAAAGGGTGTTGAATAAAGAGCAGAGGGACCCAATAGCTGGCCATGTAAATCAAGAAGATCACCAAGAGTTGCGACCGAGTTAAGAAAAAAAAGCAAGTCAACAGAGCGAGAATGCGCACAAACGCGAGAACGGTCTGCAGCAGCGCTATAGTGCGAAATTGCATGCGGGCGGTAGCCACATAAAAGGCGAATTGATAGCAGGTCAATCCGGCGAGCCCCACGGCAAGGGCCCCTATCATCGGCGCGGTGAGCGGTTTGTTGAAAAACCAATTCAGCCAGGATCCTGGCAAGATCATCAGAATGAGGCACAGCGACGCGGTCAAAAAAAGCTGGGTCAGCAGGGCGGAACGAAAGATCAGGTTTGTACGTTTGGCATCAGGCAGGGCGGAATGGCGGCCGGCCAGCCGGACCATGCCGGCGCTCGTACAGAGTTCCATGACCGGCCAAAAAATCAAATGAAGGGACAGCAGACTGGTCAACACTCCCAGCTGTTCCTGATTGAGCAGGCGGCTGACCAGCGCCCAGTTGACCGCGCCGAACGCGACCAGCAGCGCAGCGCTGAAAAAAAACGGCGCCAGTTCATGGGCGAGAATGGATGCAGAGGTCGGACCACTGCTGGTCCCGGCGCCATCGCCCGTTTCGTTTTTTTTACCCGCCTCGATGAGGAAGCCAACGGCCACACACAGTTGAGCCAGGGCCACGGCTGAGACCCGCTTCAATCCGGTGCAGGAGGAACCCGCCTTCCAGGCATGGCGAAATAGATCGACAAGCATAGACCAGGGCAGTTTGGCCGCGGCCGGCGTAGCTTGTTGATAGAGAATAAATGATCCGCGGCCGTAATGAAGCTGTTGGCGGACAAAGCGTTTAAGGGTTAGTTCATGATGATGATAGATGACCAGGTCGGCGAGGAAATCGACGCGCCAACCGTTGTCGTGAATGGCTTGCACCAAACGGCGGTCCTCCGCGCCGGCGCGAAGAATTTTTTCGTCAAAACCATGCACCTGCTCGAAGACCGGCCGGCGCACCGCCAAATTGTTGCTGGTAAGAAAAAGGTCTTGTCCCTGGCCGCGATTCACCGCCGCTTGCCAGTAATCGATGATGAATTGATGAACGCCGCTCAAATAATGGTTCGCTGCCGCATTGATGGTTTTACCTCCACAAACGGCGCGATCCGTCCGGCTGAAATAGTCGCGCACCCGCTGCAGCCAATCCGCCGGCGCAGTACAATCATCATCGATAAACACCAGAATATCCCCGGCAGCGGCGCAGGCTCCGCGATTGCGTGCTGCGGCCGGCCCGCGATGGTCCTGGTGAATGAACTTGACCTGAGGATAGCGCGCCACGCAGTCCCGAGTGCCGTCCACACTGCCATCATCCACCACAATGACCTCATAGCCATCGCTCGACAGCGTCTGCGCCAGCAAACTGGTCAACGTCCGCTGCAAAGACGAACATCGGTTATAGGTCGGCAAGATAACGGACAGTGTGGGCGGATGCGCGCTCAACCGCTACTCCTGATTGCACTCCATGAAACGGCCCTGCGGCAGGGACCGGATAGGCAAAAAAATCATTGAGGATGAAACAATCTCGACGCTGCATGCCGCTCGGCCCGCGCCTTCACCGCCCTGCCTGCCGGCCGGAAATACGAGCGGCCAGCCAATCGATCATACCGACAGACGCCCCCAGGGCGCAGGCCCAATGATCGAGGAACAGCACAGGGATGACCAGCAACGCAGCGCCCCACCCTCGTTCTCGCTTGAAATAACGCCAAAAAGGAAGATTCAAAAACAGATAGACCGCCACGGAGATCAAGACAGCCCAGAGCAGAGGTCTCCACAGGAAGGAGAGACAGACCAGCAAGGACAGAACCGGGACCAAAGCGGTGGCCAGAATAAAACCAGGGTAGACGTTAAAAACGCCCTTTTTCCAGGAACTGGACAATTCCTGGAAAAAATCAGCGAGAAAGACAAACCAGCGGCTACGGATGAAATCATTGCGCAGCAGGGATCTCAGCGTGTGCCGTTTGAGGTGTTCGACGCTCAAGTTCGGATCCAGCACAATGGAAAACGAGGACTCGACGAGCCGTTTGCCGAGATCCAGATCGTCGGCGTTGTGCGGCTGATAGGCTTCATTGAAACCATGGACCTTTAAAAAAGCATTCCGCCGTATTGCGGAAACCGCGCCGAAAATCCAATCGGCTCGGGATTGACTTTTTAAAAACGAATAACGGATCCATAAATTTTTATACTGGCTCACCAGATTGCCATGGGGATGATGGGCAGAGTACACGCCGACTACACCGTCCACTGACGGATTCTCGAAACAGGCTTGCAGATAGGGCAGACTGGCCGACGTCAGCACCACATCGCTGTCGAGAAACAGCAGGATTTCGCCGCTGGCGGCGCGGGCGCCCTGATTGCGGCAGAGATTGGCATTCTGGTTTCTTTGCAGCGGAATGACACGCGCTCCCAGCGCGCCGGCGATTTCAACCGTTCGGTCGGTTGACCCATCGTCGGCGATGATGATCTCCAGAATATGCTCCCGGTCTTCCAGCAGAGGCCGCATAATCTGGGGCAGGATATCCGCGCGATTAAAAGTTGGGATAATAACGGATAGATTCTTCACCGCAACACTTCCACCGGCGCCAACAGATCATCCGGTTGGTTGAAGGTTAAGTCTATGATTGCAATGTACGCAAAAAAAAAGCCAAACTCAAAGGATTAACGCCTGACGCGCCGCCCAAAGCAAAAACAAGCCAAAGAGCAGGCTGCGCGCCGGTTAAAGCCCTGACCGCCCGAACCCTGGCGTTCCCTAACGGTCAGAGCACAAGCCGAGTCCCCACCGCCTGCCTCAAGAGCCAAGTCAGTCCCCCGCCGCCTTGATTTCATCCCAGATTTTGGTGTACTTGCCGTTCGATTCGCCCAGGTCCTGGATCACTTCACCCTTGCTGCGAATGGCCGCACTCGGAAAAATGCCCGGATTGCTTTTGATCTCTTCGCTGAGCAGATCGTAGCTCGCCCGGTTGGGGCAAAGATAACTGATATACTCGGTATTGGCGGCCGCCACGTTGGGCGTATGAATAAAGTTGATGAATTTCAAGGCCAGATCCACCTGACCGGCGGTCTTGGGGATGACCAGATCATCGCAGGCCAGGGAGAAACCCTCTTCGGGGATCAGAAAGGCCACCTGCTCGTTGTCCTCCTGGACCTTGAGAATATCGCCGCTGTAACCGTGAACCAGCTGGAATTCACCGGACGCCAGCCCGGTCTTATATTGTTCGTTTTCAAATTTGGCTAGGTTCTTTTTCCAGCCGATGACCACCGCCTTGGCCGCTAAAAGTTCATCGTCGTTCACGGTGTTGAGACTGTAGCCCAAGTATTTGAGCGCAGCGCCGATGGTCTCGCGCATGTCGTTGAGCATGGTCATACGGCCTTTCAGCTCCGGACGCTCGAGCATTTTCCAACTGGGCGTGACATCCGCAACCGCATCCTGAAGATAGCCGAGACCGGTGTAGCTGACCATATAGGGAACGCTGTATTTCATCTCCGGATCAATGGCGATCTGAAGGTACTCTGAATCGATATGAAGAAGGTTGGGAAGTTGGGCGTGATCCAAAGAAAGCAGCATTCCCTGATCGTTCATGATCTTGGCCATATAGGAGCTGGGGGTGATCAGGTCATATCCGGTTGCGCCGGCCTTGAGCTTGGCGTACATCGCCTCATTGCTGTCAAAGGTGTCGATGATAATCTTGCATCGATTCTCCAGCTCAAACCGCTGCACCAATTCCGGCTTGATATAGTCTGCCCAGGTGTAGATATGCAGGTCGACGCTCTTGGAATGGCAGCCTAACAGCATCGCCAGGCAGGCCAGCAGAAGCGTCGCGGCGAAAACACTGATTCCTTTTTTCATGTTGCCTTTTCCTTGTTGGTTGTGAGTCTCTGACTCGCCCAAACCAGAATAAACGTAACGGCGAGCAGAATGGTTGAAAGCGCATTGAGCACTGCCGGTGAGCCGAATTTGATCATGCTGTAGATGCGGATCGGCAAGGTCGTAGATCCCGGGCCGGCGACAAAAAATGAGATGACAAAATCATCGACCGAAAGCGTCAGCGCCAACAATGCGCCTGAGGCGATGCCCGGCGCCAGCATCGGCGCCAGCACGCGCCAGGTGGTCACCCACCAGTTGGCGCCCAAATCCTGAGCCGCTTCAATGACCGCCATGTCAAAGTCCTGCAGCCGCGCTAACACGACCATGGCGACATAGCTGACGCAGAAGGTGACATGGGCGAGAAAAATGGTGAACAGCCCGAGGCGCACGCCGACAGCGACAAAGGCGAGCAGCAGGCTCATGCCCATCAGAATCTCCGGCACCACCAACGGCGTATAGATCAGGATGAAATGACAGCGCTGCAGAGCGGATTTGTAATAGTGCAGAGCAAAGGCCGCCGTGGTCCCGAGAATGCAGGAGGCCAGCGTCGCACTTATCGCGATGATGATGGTGTTCTCCAGCGCCAGCAGGATATCTCGCTGCCCCATCAGTTTCAAGTACCAGCGCAAGGAAAAGCCCCCCCAATGACCGCCATAGGTCGAGGCGTTGAACGAATTAACCACCAGGACCATGATCGGCAGATAGAAAAAGATCAACACGCCGATGGTCACGACAAAGGGCAACCGGCTCCTTTTCATGCCTTCTCCTGAAGGATGGGCGCCTGTTTCTGATCCTCCCGGGTTTGCAGGAACAAAGAGACGATCATGGGAATCAACACCGTGAGGGTTAAAATCGCCGCCAGACCGCTGGCATGGGGCAGATTACGGTCAGAAAAAGCGCGCTGGGCGATCTTGTTGCCGATCATCTCGCTGTTAGGACCACCGACCACATCGGGGATCACATAAGAGCCCAGAGCTGGGATCAGCACCACTAAAACCGCGGTGGCAATGGCGCGGCTGATACCAGGCACAAAGACCTTGAAAAAGGCGGTCAACGGCCCGGCGCCGAGATCGCGCGCCGCCTCCACTAGATGAAAGTCAAATTTTTCCGCTGCCGTAAAGATCGGCAGAATGGCGAAAGGCAGCTCGGTGTAGACCATCACCAGCAGCACCGCCTCCGGGGTGTAGAGTAGAGTGGCCTCCGGCGAGATCAGACCTAAAAAAACCAATCCCTGCTTGATCAGACCCTCAGGATGGAGCAATGTTTTCCAGGCGAAAATGCGCACCAGAAAGCTGGTCATAAAGGGCGTGATGATCATGAGCAACAGCATGTTGTGCCATTTTTTATCGACCCGGGCCATGTAATAGCCGGTGGGCAAAGCCAACAGCAGGCACAGAACCGTGGTGAGTATGCTGAGCCAAAGCGTGCGCCAGATGATCGCCGGATAGTTGGGATTGCCCAAGCTGCGAAGGGTCTCCAGCGTCCACCCTGACCCGATGCCGCCGTACGGATCTGCGGGCTTGAAAAGAATGGCAAAAACCACCAGGGTCGGGATGACAAAAAGCCAAGACAGCCAGAAAAAGCTCGGCGCAGTGACAAACCATTCATAGATCCGCCGCCGCCTGGTCATGGTTCCGCTCCTTCTCCCAGGCTCTCCGGAGGCAGGCTCATCAGATTCTCATCCGCCTCGCTGTAGCGCTCGAGCATAAAGCCGTCATCCGCGTGCCACCAGATCCAAACGTCGTCGTTCCAGCGGATCGGTTCCTCATCCAAATAAAAGCGGTTATGCTGCTGATTGATGGCGATCTTGTATTCGTCGACGCGCACCCAATATTTGGTCATGCCGCCAAGATAGATCACATCCTCCACGCGTCCTGGCACGATATTATGTTTGCCGCCCAGCGATGGTTTGGCGCGGCCGATGCCGAACTTTTCCGGCCGAATGCTCAGATAGACCGGATTGCCGGCCGAGATGTTCTTGTCATTGAAACAGACCAGATCAGGAAACCCCTCGATCTTGAGGCGGCTGTACTCTTTATCCACCAGTTCCCTGGCTTCGCCCTCAAAAAAGTTGGTGTCGCCGATAAAGGCGGCGACAAAGCTGCTGCGCGGCGCTTCATAGATCTCGGTTGGCGTGCCAACCTGTTCCGTCTTGCCGCGGTTCATCACCGCAATGCGGTCGCTCAGGCTCATGGCTTCGCCCTGATCGTGTGTGACATAGACAAAGGTGATGCCGACCTCATCGTGGATAATGTCGAGCTCCAGCAGCATCTTTTGTCGCAGCTTGAGGTCCAGAGCGGCCAGGGGTTCATCCAGCAACAGCACCTGGGGTTTCATGATCAACGCGCGCGCCACGGCCACGCGCTGTTTCTGACCGCCGCTGATCAGGGCCGGCTTCTTGTCCGCTTCCGCCTCCAGCTGAACCAGCGCAAGCATCTTGTCCACCTGCGCATCGATCTCGGCCTTGGGCAACTTTTGCACCTGCAGGCCAAAGGCGATATTCTGCCGCACCGTTAAATGAGGAAAAAGAGCGTAACTTTGAAAGATAGTATTGACCTTGCGTTTGTTGGGGGGATGGCTGGTGATGTCTTGGCCGGCGAGGAGGATACGGCCGCTGTCCGGCCGCTCAAAGCCGGCCAGCATGCGCAGCAGAGTGGTTTTCCCGCATCCGCTGGGGCCGAGCAGAGAAAAAAACTCTCCTCGATGGATGGACAGTGAAATTTTATCCACTGCGCAAAGGCTGCCGAAACTTTTAGATACATTCTCAATCTCTAGAAACTCGGCCATTCTTTTGCCAATTCCTCCATGAATACCTGGGAGAGGCACTCGAATTAAGCTACGGCCCTCATCAAGGGCGCGTGCTGTAAGCAACCTTCCATCCCTCGCGAACGAATTAAAGATCGCAGGATCTCGACCGGTGATGCGGCAGCCGGTTTATGAGAACCGCCGGCTGCTGCCTGCAACAGAACCGTTAGAACTCTTTGCCCACCAGCAGACCAAAACCGCTGGCGTGTTTTTTCAGATAATCCTTCAGTTCGTTGTTGAGCGTTTTGTTGTACTGAAAATAAGGCTGCAGATACATGCCGTTCGCCGCCGTATAGGTCAGCCGGCCTTCCAGAGAGATCAGGCTGGTCGTCGACTGGGGCAGTTCAAAATAGGCCTCGTTGAACTTTTTGAACGCAGAGCCCAGGCCCAAGCCGCCAAAGACGGTGAAACGATCGTTGAGCTCTTTTTCCACCTCGACGCCCTGCTCCGTGTAGACCGCGCCCGAGTATTCCATGACGTCGCACATTACACCGGCTTTGAGCGTTACAATGCCCAGCGGGTAGCCGACGATGCAGGCCACTTCTCCGGTGTTCGGCGCATCCGGTTGATCGAGGTAATGATAATAGTTGAAATAGGTCTCAAAGGCCAATTTCGCCAGTTCGAATTCATAGGTGATGGCGGCGTCTATTTCATGCCGTTTGATGTCGTCCTTGGGTTCGCTTAGAGTCCAGCTGCTCCACAGCGACAGGGTAACCCGGCGGTGGGTTAACCAGGCGGTGGGTTGCAGGATCGCCGCCTCATTGACGGTTATTCCGCGCCAGAGATAGTTGTTGGTGCCGGTCAGTTCCACACCGCCGCTCCATTGGGGTTCGGCTTCTGCGGAATCGGCCTCAACGGGAGCGGTAAACGCCGACGATAGAAAAGCAATAAGCAGGATTGAGACGAGGAGGCTCTTTTTCATGGCTGGGGTCTTTCCCGATGATTAAATAGTGTCGTTAAAAACTGGTAAAATTAGACATTATTTAACTGCCATGCAATTATTATTTTTCCCCCGGCTTTGCGCCATGGCGAACGCGCAGCGAGGATAACCGCGAAAGAACAAAGCGGATCGGAAAGGGCTTACGCGGCTGAAAATCCATAGAACCGTTCTAGACTTTAAGAGGCGAGCCGGTTTGTGCGGTTGCCGAAACCAGCGCACCTGACACTATCATGGATTTTCATCCGTGTATAAAACACGGTCACGAAAATCCGGCAAAGTGATGGCGATGATCTTTGTCTGCGTGCGAGTATCCGCCGCGCTCCAGAATTCCGCGACCGACCCCTGGCCATGCAAGCCACATTGCTGGCAAAGGCGATATCGGCCGTATTGATTTTATCAAAACCATAATCTTTGATATTTTTCGGATCCGAACCGTCGAGGATTTCGAAATCCCGCTCGCGGTCCGACGCATAGAACGTCGTCTGATGGCTGTACATGATCAAGGATAGGATGTCGATATCATAAGCATAGGATGCGCGGAGATGCTGTTGCGCGTCCAGATCGGACAAGCGGACGCCGCTGAGGATGTCGGCAAATCCAATAATTTTTTCAGTGCTGGAAGCCTCTGCACGTTGCCATCGTCATGATCGAAAAAATTGGCTGGATGCTCTTATTGCCCGCAGCGAATAAACGCTGATCTCGCACAATCAGCTTGCCGGCCTGGTCAGAGGAACACAAACTGGCGCGCAGTGAACGCACATCGGTGATATCAATGGCATACAGGCCGGTGTTGGCCGCTGCGGCATACAGCGTCTGCTGATGCAGCGCTAGATAGTTGACGGACTTTGGCAGGTTCAGGCTGGCCGTGAGCGTATTGGCGGCTAGATCGATGGCCGCCAGAGTGCCTCCGAATGCAGCAAAGGCATAATGGTCGTTGAGACAGATCTCCTTGCACGGGCCGGAAGCCCAGTGGCTCTCAAGTTTGGTGTTGGTTTGCGGGAGAACGGGCGAGAGCAAAGCGGAAAAAAGCACCGCAGCAACGGTCGTGTTTCTCATAAGGCTTCCCCATCAGTTGAGCCTCTGCAGCCGGCGCCAGGCACAGCACCGGTGCGCATTCCGACAGGACCCCTCTTCGCACTCCGGGACATCCCTTAAAAAACAGCGCCGGCTCCGCGGGATCAGGCGCTGCCTGCTGCAAGCCGGCGCGTCAGCTCTGCGAGCCGAACACTTTTTTCAGCAGCTCGGTCACCCGCGCCGCCGGATCCTGGCGGATCTTTTTCTCTTCCTGGCCGATCAGATAGAATAGCCCGTCCAGCGCTTCTTGCGTGACATAGGCGTCCAGGTCGGGATTCACCGCTTTGGCGCCGGTAAGGACCGACAACTGGTTGTAGGCCGAGGCGAGTGGTTTCCAGTATTTAGTCACCTCGACCGTGTTCAGGGCGTTCTGCACCACCGGCGTGAACTCGGCAAACAGAGCGCTGGAAGTCTTGGTCTTGAGATAGAATGTGGCGGCGCTATCCGCTCCGCTGAGAATGTTCGCCGCATCGGTAATGGTCATGCTGGTGATGGCGTCCTTAAAGATGGGCAACGCTTTTTTAGATGCCTCTTCCGCCGCACGATTGAGCGACTTTTCAAAATCCGCCACCAGACCGCCAAAGCCGGCCTTTTCCAGCGTATTCTTCATCTTGATCGCTTCCAGGGGAAAAGGAATTTTTATCGCGCTGTTCAGATGGAATCCGTCTGTTTTCGAGGCCTGGCCCGTAGAGTTGATCGCTCCGACCACCAACGCTTCCTTTAATCCAGCGATGATCTCTTCAGTCGTGAGGCCGCCGCCCGACACTGCCGTGGCGAGTTCCGGAAGGATCGCCGCCATCTCGGCGCAACTGACTAGAACCAGACAGGATACTGCAAGAACTAAAACGAGGATCTTTTTCATGGAAGGATCCCTCTCTTTTCTTCCAACTTCGGTTTTGCCCGTCTTGCGGAGCCGGTGAACCGCTTTCAGCATCCCCTGGGCTTGGCGCGAGCAAAGTGAAAAGGGGACTGGGCCACCTGTCCATATTATAAAAGATATGGTTTTCTGCCCATGGAATCAAGGCTTTTACTCACAAATCACATAACAAATTAATCAACCGAGGAGCGCAAGCCTATCAGCCCGGCGTCAGTTTCTATTCTGCAATGCCGTGAGACACAAGGCGATCCGCGCACTGGATGCAATCGCCTGCCAGCCTTTGCAAGCATTCTGCCAGCAGCCGCCGCTTTTCGCGCCGTGCGGATTTCGCCCCGGCCTGCCGCCAATCATCTGCGACCGCTCTAATGAAAAAAGGATTTGATAAAAGAAAAAATGTCGTCATATTCAATTTTATCCGTTTTAATTATGCGAACCAAATGAACGGCTGTGACGGCCGAAAGGCTTTCCCGCTTCCGTTTGAGCCTGATTCATTTCTCGGAGTCGATAATGAAAAGTGGTAACTCACTGCTGTTTTGCGCTGTTTTATTTCCACGGATTCTCTTCGCCCAGCTGGTGACCGTAAACAACCCATCGTTCGAGGACAGCCACGGAGCTGCGGCGCCAGGCTGGACCCTTTTCAGCGCACAGGGCGGCGCCAGCGAAAGCCGGCCCTATCAGGGATCCCGCTCTTTGTGGATCAAAGGCGATGGCGCACAAAGCAGCTCAGGCTGGTGGCATTCAATGCCCTTGGAGGTAGAGCCGGGCAAGGCCTACATCCTCTCCTTTTACAGCCGACGCGATCTCTCTTCGCTCGATGGACACGCTTTATCCGGTACCAACCAATTCAATGTGAATCTCAAGGACCTGACAGAGCGATGGCAGCCGTACCGGCTGGTGGTCTATGCGCCCCAAACCAGCGAATCTAATCAGCTGCGCTTTGGACAATTCGCCTCCAAGGACCGCTTTTTCTTTGACGCAGTGCGTCTGGCCCCGGCTCAAGCGGCTCACCGACGCTATGGAATGGTCGAATTGGGATTAGGTGAACGCATTATCGGCGATCACTACAATTTCGCACCGCCCATGGCCGAACATCACACTATCTATTTCCGTCCTCTGCGCTGTTTTAGCGGCCGTTTCGACACCGACCGCTGCTTTTTTGCCGACAACAGCAGACTGGAGTTTGAGCACTCTATCGCCGAACATACGATTCGATCCGCCGACCTCTATCTGTGGACAGCCCACCAGGGAACCGGCGAGCTGCTGGTCGAGGTATGCAAAGACAACCGCCGATGGATCTCTCTGGGGTTTGCCGAACCTGGGCAGAAAAAGGCTGTGGCTCTGCCGGATTCCCTGTTTCCGGCAAAAAGCCTTTGCATCCGCATGAGCGCCAGCACCCAATCGGACGCAGCCATCGTCCTCAGCGGCTATCGGCTGGAAGCAGTGCTCGATGGAGAGCCTGTGAACGGCAGCGGCGATACGCGCTATTTTGAAGTTCAACGCGCGGAACCGGGTGTCGAGTTGGCTGTGGACTGTCCCGGGCTTTTCGATCCCTCGCAAGCCCGAAAGGGCATTACGCTCAAGGCGATGAAGCAGGGCAGGGAGGTGTCCGGAGATCTGCGCGTGCTCGACAACGGCAGAGAATTGGCCCGCGGCAAACTCGGCGCAACGATCAACAGCCCCGCGGGCGCCGGCGCCCGCGACCTGGTGTTGGAGAGCCGGGTTGCGACGCTTATGGTTCCCATAGATATTCCAGAGTATTTCAACAACGATTACGGTGAATTGCTGGATGGATCAGGCGTCTTGTGCGCCTCGTCCGGATGGAAGATTCCTAAAAGCCGGGAACTGCCGGCTCGAAAAGCAAAGGCCCTGGTTGTCGAGTTGGCGCGCAATGAAGCTGAGGCCGTGCAGCTGATCATGCATCCGTCTCGGCCGATCAAAGATTTCACGCTGAGCGTCGGTCACCTGCAGAATCAAGCCGGCGAGATGCTGGCGCCTGAAAGTGTGCAGATTCTGCAGGTGGCCTATGTGCCGGTGTCTCTTCCCACAGATCCCAGCGGCGTCGCAGCCCTGTGGCCCGACCCCCTTCCGCCGCTGACCGCGCCGCTGACCCTGACCGCCAATGAAAACCAGCCCTTCTGGATACGGGTCAAAACAACCGCGAACACAACGCCCGGTCTGTACCAAGGAACGATTCGGCTCGCCGGCCGCGACTATCAGAAACAGATTCCTTTCTCAGTACGCGTCTTTCGCTTCAGCCTCCCGGAGCGAATGACCTGCACCACCGCCCTGGGCTGCAATGTGGAGCGCGCATTTGAATATCATGGGTTAGTCGTCGAACAGGACAAGCGTAAAGTGCTGGATCTCTATCTTCAGGCCTTGTCCGACCACCGCATCACTCCCTTTAATCCTGCTCCCTTGGATGCCTTTCAAGTGACTTGGCCCGACGTCAAACCCGGCGACCAGCCGATCCCTGAGGATTTATCCGTGCGCATCGACTGGACGCGGTGGGACCAGGCCATGCAAAAAGCCTATGACGACTATCATATCACCAGTTTTCTACTTCCTATACAGGGCATGGGCGGCGGCACGTTTTATTCGCGCACCGAGCCGTCGCTGCTAGGCTTTGGCGAGGAGACGGCGGTGTATCAGACGCTGTTCAAGAATTATTGTAAAACCGTACAAGACCATCTTAAAGAAAAAGGTTGGTTGCAGGACGCCTATGTGTACTGGTTCGATGAACCGGATCCGAAGGATTACCCGTTCGTCATGAACGGATTCAATCGAATCAAAGCCGCAGCGCCCGACCTTCCGCGCATGCTCACCGAAGAGATTCAACAGGAGCTCCTCGGCGGACCGAACATCTGGTGTCCCCTCTCACCGGAACTCAAGCCGGAAAAGACCCGGGAACGGCAAAAGCACGGCGAAAAAATCTGGTGGTATGTTTGCACCGGACCCAAGGCGCCCTACGCGACTCTGTTCATCGATCATCCAGCCACCGAGCTGCGGGTGTGGTTGTGGCAAACCTGGGAAAGAGAGGTGCAGGGCATTCTGATTTGGGAAACCCTGCTGTGGACATCGCCCACCGCCTATCCGAATCCCAACGCCCCGCAAAATCCCTATCAGGATCCCATGGGCTGGGAATATGGTTACGGCGGTGAACCGGGAATGCGCCGTCCCTGGGGCAACGGCGACGGACGGTTCCTCTATCCGCCTTTGGCCGCGGCCGACGGACGGCCCAGTGCACCGATCTTTGACCCGCCGGTGGACTGCATTCGCATCGAAATGCTCCGCGACGGCATCGAGGATTATGAATATCTGTCCATGTTGCGCAAAGCATTGGCCGCGGAAGGTATGGGCATCAGCATCGAACAGCGCCGTTCTTATAAAAAATTGCTGCAAGTGCCGGTCGAGATCAGCGCCTCCATGACCCAATTTACCAAAGATCCAAAGCCCATTGAACTCCACCGCCGTAAAGTGGCGGCTGCTCTGGAGGCGTTGCATTGAGAGGCTGCTGTCCTCGAAAGAGGATCCCAATCGACGTCGCCCCCTGTGGGCCGGCATCGGGGGGCGGCTGCGGTTCTGGTCGGCAAACGGCGCTCTCGGAGAAATGACACTGCAGCGGACCTCGGCTTTCATGGTTTCCCGCGGCATTGACGCTCACCCTCACGATCCAGGACACAAACACAGCGGCCTCATCGTCTATGCGTTTGACTGCAAATTGATTTTTTAAACTAACGCAAAGATGACGGGCTGAAACTTGGTCAATATCAGAGGGTCAGGACCGTATTTACATCAGCAACGGAAAGGAGCGGCGGTCGTCTGCGGAGTTGGCGACCGATGCGCGTGCGGCTGCAGTGCGGGAGGGGGCGCTGCGTCTGGCGTTCAGTGACGCGAGCAAGGTCACATTTCATGAAAAACCGTGTCGGCCGTGAATAAGAGAGGGGGTTGGGAAAAAGAATAGTTATCACAGACGCTGCAGGTGGAGAGCGGTGAGGTCGGCGTGCTCCTGTAAAGGCGTGGCTCATGCAGCCAGTGTGTACTGGGGCAAGATGCCCCAGTTATGAACAGCGGTTCGATTACAGTCCGTAAGGCCGGTGACGCGGCAGGTCGAAGAAGGCGATCCTCGTCTCCTGTCGTTGCTTATTCTGGCTGCGCATTTTGCGTTCTCATAACGAACATTTAATGCCCTCTCCTGTTTCGTCCAGCCGAACCACCGAATTGGGTTCTACAACAAATGAATAAACCTTTCGGCCGACATTCACTGTAGCCCTTTTGGTTTCTGCTTCGATGCCGATTATTTCTACGATCACGCCTTTTAAATCTGAGACTAAACGAATTCCTTTGCTGAAAGAAAAAACCACTTTATCATTGATCATGGCGTGGACCATTTTGTCCGTTGTTTTCATTCTGTAGATCTGATGGTTCCATTCCTGGGTGTAGTCATAGGAGGGGTGATGATCTAGACAAGACCAAAAAATTTGGTCTTTAGAAATGTGCACACCATATAATCTGGAGATAAACTCTAAGCAAGCTAAAATGGTCGGGCCATAGCCGTCCTTGGAGTGATTGATCGTTGCGGTAAAGGGATCAAATTGCTGTGTAAACTTTAGCGAATCGCCGATCACCTCCAGCAGCTTTAATCCGATCAACGTCAATTCTGAATAATGTCTATAATTTTCAAGAGCCCTGATCGACCTTTGAAAGGTCAGCCCCTGTGGTTGGCCGCTCCAATTATTTCCTGGAATATTTCTGAATGAAGGATCATTTGCTGCAATGGACGGCAGGGGCATAGGCGTCCAGAATTCTTCAGGATTTAGCAAATGATATTTCACAAACGCATCAGCCATTTCCTGATCAAAGCTGCCGTAATACATGCACCGGAGATTGTTATGTAAAAGTATGGGCATAGTAACGTTATTCTTGTCTTTATCAAAACAAGCGTGTTTTTGAGCATCCCATAAAAAGCTCTTGATTTTTCCACGCACATGATCGGCCTGGGCGCGCCAGAAGGCATCCTGATTGTTTTCCAGTTCGGTGGAGAGGAGGGCCAGCGCATCTCTGCAGGTGTAGGAGTAGGACATGATATCCATCGATTCAATCGGCACGGTCATTTCTTTCAGGCTATCATACTGCGAGACCTTGCAATGCTTTTGAAGCTCTTCAGTCGACATGCTCTGCACCGCTTGTTTCGTCGGCGGAAAATCGAACGGCCACGCATTAGGAAATTCATTGAACCGTATGCAGTGGTCTTCGCCCGTGTCATAAATGCACCAGGATTCCAGACAGCCGTTGTGATCCGAGTCCCGGGTTTCCCACAAATACGCATCAAATTTCTCTAAAGCCGCGTAGACCTTTTGTAAAAATTTTTTATCCTTGCCCAGTAAATAATATAACTCCAGAGCCGGCATGGGAAAGCAAAAGCCTTGAAACTGATGATAATCGGGCGAGATTCTGTCATCGTGTTTAACGATGAGGCCGGGGAATCGGCCGTCAGCGCGCTGAAAATCCATGAATATTTCGACATTATTTCTTGCAATTGCCAGATCCCGCTTGGCGTACATCGTGCCGCCCATCGGCTGCGTTTCCAGCCAGATATTTCGATATTGCGCCCCCTCAATCAAGACCGTTCTGCCGCCAAAGACGGCCATGTTTTCCTTTGCCGCTTTTTCGGCCCGATCAAAAATTTGCTGCAATCGATTATCGGAAGTGGAAAACTGTACTGCGGTATGATCGACGCATTCGTTTTGGCGCATGGAGGAGCATGCCATCGTCACGATGAAAAGCCCGCAGAGCAAAATGGATCTCATGAGTTTATTCTCCAAAGCTCGCGGACTTTATAAAAGACCGCCGTTTGCCAGGTACGGCCGTCTTGATCGGATTGCGCCACCCAGTATATTGTCACGGAGCCGTCCCCGCGTATGGAAATAATACCAGGGCTACTGCAGCAAGGTCAGCTTGGCTGTTTTAAAGAATTCATCCGTCTGCAGGGTGCAAAAATAAATTCCGCTTGCCAATCCTTGTGGTTGCCACTGTATCTGATGTGCGCCGGCTCCCTCGAATTGATCAACCAAGGTTTCTATTTCTTGGCCGTTCCTATTGTAGATTTTCAGAGTGACTTGTGTCGGCTTGTGCAGCTGATAGGTCAAGACCGTACCGGCATTGAACGGATTGGGATAATTATAAAGCAGGTGAAAATCCGCCGTCATCGCCAGGCGACGGTCCTTGACGGCTGTGGCATCTTGATTTTCGATTATCTGCAAATTTCCATTCGCTTCGCCGTTAGCGGCGATGACCAGTTCCTTTTTCCCATCTCCATCCAAATCCCCGGCCGGGGAAATATAGCCAAGAACCAGCTTGTGTCCGGTGTAAATTTGAGTGGCTTTCCAGCTGGTGGGATTGTCGACCGGCCCCCCTTGGTATTCCAAATCCAGCACCGCTTTGGCGGTCATGTCGTTGTAGTAAATATCCATCTTGCCATCCTGATCCAAATCCGCCGCTATGCCGGATCGCACAAAACCATTCTCCAAAACACCGGGCAGATTTAATAAATAGGTCCAGGCCGATGTGCCGAAATCAGTAAATCCCTTGGATTTCGTATGCGTTATGATGAATACTTTGCCGTGGATATCGCCGATGACAAGCTCCTTTGTCCCGTCCCCGTCAAAATCGTAAAAAACCGGATCAGCAATCGCATCGTCAAAAGTCGGAAGAAACGTCAGCGTACCTTGGGTCGTGGTGAATTTAATATCATACGTATCTGCGCCATTGCTTTCGTACAACCTGGTAACTGATTCGTCCTGCTGGTTGCAGGTGAATATTTCCATATTGCCGTCGCCGTCGAAATCGTTGATATTCACGCCGCCCACCTTCCAGGGACTGAAATCGTCTGCATATTCGAGTTTCCAATCTGGATTGGACAAATCCGAATTAACGAACGAGCCAATGGTGCAATATAAGCCGTTCGAAAAGGTATAACCCATAAAGATCTCCAGATCAGGATCCGCATCCATATTGGCGATCTTGAGCTGCCTGATATTTGCCGCTCCTGAATTATCTTGAATGGTGAGCATGGTTTGTGTAGGCGTTTTCGGCAGTCCGCCTCCGGACTCAAAAGTCGTGCCATCCGCTTCATAAGCGTAAATTTTAGCCTCCGTGGCAATCCACACTTCTTTTTTTCCGTCAAAATCCACATCGGCAACGGTCAATCCATGACCCTGTTCTTTTTGTGTCGCTGTATCCGTGTACTTGACTTCCCAAGCCAAGTAAAAATCATTGTCTCCTCTTGCTTCCCAGACCTGAAGTCTATCCCATTTTTGAAAAGCTATATAATGGTCATAGACGATAAATTCGTGTTTGCCATTGCTGTCAATATCAAGCCCCTCTTCTGCATAAACGCCAATTTCACCCCAACTGCCCTGAAAAACCGATTTGTCTGCGGACCAAGTTTTAACAAAGTGATTGCCGTTATCCGTCTGGGCCAAACCATTCTGCGCCAACAGAGCGATCGAGACAATCATAAAGAGCTTGTAAAAATGGACTTTCATTTTCTTTCTCCTTATAAAAACACAAAAGTGTCCTTGCCCGGTCATAGGTCACGACCTTTTTAAAAGGCTGACTCGTCCTATTTCCTACCGACTGTTTAGCACAAAAATACCATTATTTCTGCATTAACTGATCGTTTTGTTCAAACTTTATGAACTTTTTGTTCATTAATATAACCAGCCTAAACTATTAAAGCAAGCATTTTTAAATTTTTTTTCTGTAAAACAGGACAGATCAAGGCCTTGAGAGCCTATGGACCATTTTCTAGCTGAACAACGCCTCGCCTTGCAATCGCAGGATTGCGCAGCTCTTGACGCCGCCGACTTGATCCATTAATTTTAAAATAAATGTACCCTGCAGCAGGCAAGGACATGGATGCGCCCTTGCCTGCCGCCATTAACCTCTTGAATTCTAATTCAGAAGGTTTGCTAATCCTGCCGTTTTTAAGAACTATCGCCGGAATATGGACATCGAATGAAGAGTTTTGGGGGCGATCTTACCCAAGACGGGAATACTAGGCATTTTTGCCCGAAGCAGGGAAGAAGTATAGGCTGTGAAAAAAACAATATGGGCCAAATGCCTTTTGAGGGAATAGGAGATCTTGTGTTCGAATCTCAGCGCCGGCCTCCGGCGGCGGGAAGGAACACAGCGGCGCTGTGGGGCAAATAGGCGGCATAGAATTCTTCGCCGCAAAATGAGACAACCGTGTCAAGAGCTAAAATCGTCGCTGGGTTTACAAGAGGCTTCATCGCTTAATCCCGTTACTGGTTTGACCGTATTTCCTCTGCCGTGAATAAACCCACACCCGCTCATTTGAGCAAAAGCATTTTTTTCTGTTCAACCAACCCGTCTGCCGTCAACCGAAACAGATAGACGCCTGCGGCGAGAGTATTCCCGTTAAATCGGGTGCGATGAACTCCGGCCGTTTGAAATTCATTCACCAACAGCGCAATTCTTTGTCCCAACATCGAGATCACCTCTAATTGAACGGCAGCCGAATTTGCCAACGTATACGAGATCTCGGTCGTCGGATTAAAGGGATTGGGGTGATTTTGCTGCAAGACAAATCCGGAGGCCGGGCCGATTTTTCTCTCCACCGAGGTGGCATCCTGGTTTTCGATAATTTGAAGATTGGCCGTTGGATGACCGTTTCCGGCGATCACTATTTCGCCTTTGCCGTCGCCATCCAAATCGCCGCCTGGATAAACTTGTCCGTAGAACATATTATGGCCGGTATAAATCTTGTACCCAACCCAGCTGCCGGATTCCTCCACTGGGCCTCCCTGATATTCCAAATCAAGTACCGCTTTGGCGGTGAAATCATTATAGTAAATATCCGCCTTGCCGTCCTGATCCAAATCACCCAAAAATCCGCTGCGGACAAATCCGCCCATTTGCACATCCGGCATGGTTAAAAGATATTTCCAAGCCGTTGGTCCAAAATCTTGAAAATTATTGGATGCGGCCTTGGTGATAACAAACACTTTGCCATGAGTGTCGGTTATCATGAATTCCGAATTTCCATCGCCATCAAAATCATAAAAGACCGGATTCGCGAAGGCATCATCAAAAGTAGGATTCAAGGCCAGATTTTCCGGCAAAGTGGTAAATTTAATTTCATAAGAATCCGGGCCGTTGTTTTCATAGAGTCTTGTGGTAGGGGCATCTTGAAAATTGCTGGTAAACATCTCCATGTTGCCATCGCCGTCAAAATCGCCGATCGTCATCCCCCCCATTCGCCAAGGATCAAAGGGATCGATGAATTCGTCTTTCCAGTCAGGATTCGAGAAATCTTTATTCGGCATGGAAGCGATGGCACAGTACATGCCCGATCGCCCATAGTAGCCCATAAACAGCTCTACTTCCGGATCGCTGTCCAGATTGGCTACTCGAAGCTGTCGGATTCGAGCTTTGCCTGCATTATCCAGAACAGGAAAAAATTCGAGAGTCCTTTGCGCGGGTAGACCGCCGCCTGATTCAAAGGTCGCGCCATCCCATTCGTAGATAAAGATGCGATCCTCTGCGCAGACGAGCAGTTCCTGATTGCCGTCTTCATCCAGATCAGCTAAAGCAATGCCGTGGCCTTCATCATCTATTTCGCTGATATACTTCTGCTCCCAGACCTTTTTAAAATCATTGTCGCCGACCGCTTCAAAACAAAGTATGACATCCCACGAAGTGAAGCCGATCACTTTGTCAAAAACAAAAAATTCTTTTTTTCCATCTTGATCTAGATCGGCTCCTGCAAAGGCGGTGAGGCCTTTCCCTTGAGCTCCCTTATAGACAGAGAGATCCACCGACCAGCTTTTCGTAAAATGATTGCCGTTGTCAGCCAGCGCGATGCTGATCCCAACCACTATCACCGCGCATGCAATCATCATGCGGATCATAGAAAACCGTCTCATGGCTTTTTGCCTTTATAAAAAGACGAGGTTCAGTGGTTTTTTAGTTTTTATTCGACAGCCTTGATTGCCCGAGAAGAAACTACAAACTAAGAGAAAACTTGATGTTGCCGGGGCAAAGAGACGAAGGCATTCGGCCTCTGTCAGGCGCCTGAATCTCAATCCCTTCCCATCTTCAGAGTCCCAAGAAATATCCAGCGACCTTATCGCCTCTAACCTGCCAGGAAAATAGACAATCGAAACCTGTCCTGCAAGCAAATTTTTTAAAAAATACATAAACAGGCGATATCGCTGCAAGATCGAATTGTGTAGAAATTACGCTGCAAAAATACTGAAACGCGGAAGGGGAAAATAGCCGGTGCGTTCTCCTATGAGCTCCGGTAAAAAAATGCAACGGTCATGGAAACGATCGTTAAGCAATATTTTCAAACCCGTTTTACGTCATCAAGCCTCAGAAGCGAAAAAGGCTTTGTTTTTTATGCGCTTAGACGCGCAGATGCGGCGTTCTGCGATGCAATAGTGTGTTTTCACACAAACTCGAAGCTTGAGAACGAGGGAGAAACTCATTCGGCTTTATCTGTTTTCGAAAAGATCACTCGGCAGGGTGCATCTGAAATCGACTGAATTCAGCTCGATGTTGACGTTAAAGCCCCAGCTGCCCCCTGACTGCAGGATCAGCAACACTAATTTGTTTCCCCCCTTTTTCAGACTCACCGGCAGAATGAACTGGTTATAGTAAAAAGGTCTCTCTCTATAATTGTCAAGGATCAATTCATCATTGAGCCAGACGAACGCGCCGTCATTGGTGCCGACGAGCAGGTGAGTGGCCATGGCTTTTTCTGTGATGATTTCCGTAACCGCAAAGGCATGACAATCTGCAAAAGGCTCGAGCTGTCGGTCAAGCCATACGATTCCCCGGTCGTCTGCGATCGCCTTTTTCCACTTCATCGTATGGGGAGAGAATGGGTACCGCCCTTTGCCTTCCGGCCCAAGGTAACCGCGAAACGATTGCGAGATGAGGAAATCGGAAATGATGGCCGTCGCTTTTTTCATCTCCTCCGGCTTGATCTTTTCGAAATAGATGGTCGAGACTTCGCTGGAACTTCCATCCGCAAGAAAGGCCTGGGCCTTGAGCCGACAGGTTTTTGAAATTGAAAACGGCATTCGATAGATCGGACTCTTTCGATTGGGCCGGCTGCCGTCCAGCGTATAGCGAATAACGGCCTCGGGCGTGGCGCATGCCAATCGAACCTGCGTGTCGCGCACAAACCGATAGGAATCCGTTTGGGCGGTGGGCGCTGCGACCTGCATCTCCTCGCGCGTCCGTAGCCGGCCATCGGCGAAAACGCGAACGGATTGCCCATGCCGATAAGGACCGTACGGCTTGCCATCGCGCGTCACTATAAAACCATAACGATTCATGGCAAGATCGTACCGGTGTTCGCGAAACTGAAAATCGCTCAGCTCGGCTCGGCCTAAATCATAGCTGTAGACCGGCCGAATGTCCAGCGTGCCTTCGCTGTGAAGGGTAAATCCGAACAGGCCGAAGATCACCGCTTCAACGCCCGAACCTGCACAAATGGCCAGAGGCATCGACGACTCATCCTGAAACAGTTCATCCGCACGGTAATTCTGTGAAATGTAGGGGAAATGCTCTGCAAATTGGGCAAACCGTTTCAGGATCATCCAGGCCTGCTGGCCCATTCCCATTTTGTACAAATTTCGTACAAGTTGCATCACGGTGCCGATGTAGGCGCCGCCGCCGCCCCAATCGGCATCCACCCGGTCCCAATGAACCTGATCTTGCCTGGATATGGAAAAAATACTGAAAGGGCCGAGAAATTCATTGTCGTTCAGATGGGACACGAGCCCAAGGCGCTCTTCGGCGGTCAAAATGTCCGTACCCAGCAGATCAAAAAGAAGATTCGAGTAAACGGATTTTCGGCCGCCATCTGCATACAGATTGTCGAACCACCTGGTCTGCGCATTCCACAGGTTTTTATGAAAACGTTCCTCCAGATCACGCGCCGACCGGGCAAAGCGCAAACTGTCCCCGTCCTCATTCTCCTGACATCGCCGGGCCAACCACTTGTAAAACTCGACCGTCAGTCCGTTGACCACCGGGACGATGTGATCATACCCGTCGGTGCGAATTTCGACCAGGGCTTCGGTGTCTTTGCCGATGTCGATCATGCCGCTGGATTTGGACCGGTATTTTGCATCGAGCAGGGCCGCCCACTCCTTCATCCATCCCAACAGGGTTTTGCCGGCGATCTGTTTTTGCAGTATGGCTGCATCGCCGGTATGGCGGATATAGGCGTTGATCATGGTCTGCAAGGCAAAGGGCTGCATGATGTAGAAAACGCCCGGGGCGCATCCATCCCAGCCGATGTTGCTGCAATCCAGCTGGCCTTCGCTGAAGGACAGGGCGATCGTCTCCTCCATGCTCTTCGGACTCTGCATGGCGAGCAGGTCGCTCACAAAGCTCATATCCCAAGGTATGGTATAAATCCAGGACCCCGCGGACCAGAAGGGATTGACGATGAAATTATCTCTTTCCCACTTGCATTCCGCCATGGTTAAAATACAGCGTCGATAAAATTCATCCAGATTTTTATATTCCGTTCTCAGTTCGGGAAGTTTTTCCGCCGCCCGGTGCAGGCGCCGACGGGTCGTTTCCCTGGCCGCCTGCAGGCGCGGGCCGAGGAGGATTGCCTCCGTGGCGCGTAGGTTCTGTTTGCTGGATTGCACCTGGATGACAAAGCGGCCGGTATCCGTGGATCCCGGGGAAATCAGCCACTCCCACCCATCTTTGGTGATATTGGTCAGATCGCTGCCGAGGGATATTCGGTACAGGGAGTTCTGCAGGATAAAGGGACTGAGCTTTCTGTAGAATTGGTCCCTTCCCGCCTCTGTGGAATCATTGAAACGGACGCCTTGCACAGGGATGCAGGTGAGGGATAACGGCGTTTCACTTCGGTTGGTCAGCTTGATCTCCAGATACACCTCATCGTCGCTTCCGGATACAAGGGTCTCGGTGCTGATGGCAAAGGATACCCAACGCCCATCAATTTGCTTATGAAATGTGCCTTCCCGGCGGTACAAGTTCGGCTGCCAGTACTCTTCCTGGCTGAGCGGCGCAGTGGGATACCCTGCTCGCAAATTGACGCCCAGAGGATCGTATCCCGACTTTTTATCCGTCCAATCATCCCAAAGGTCCGGCATGTTGTCCTGAATGAGCGTACTGCTTACGTTGTCCCTGAGATCGATCCTGAATCGATACTGCGGCAAGTCAATGGGCGGAAACTGGATCGCCTGGATGCCGGTCAGGCTGTTCTGCCGCACATAGGCGCACCCCCTGCCGTTAAAAAGACGAACCTGTTTATCGGAAAATCGCATGGCTTCACGCGGTTTGCCCAGCATCTCCGGTGTGAGTTTTTCTGCGGGGCAGGAATGAACGAACTGACACAACACCGTCGAACAGACCAGCGAGATAAAAGCGATTTGTGTTTTCGCAAAGCGAAGGATAGGATGAACCAGCAAAGGAATTTTCGATCGTTTTCGCACCTTCATGGGGACTCCTATTGCGATGTACATTGGAAAATGGGACAGCAGGGCTGTTGCGGGGGCTGTACATGGTTTCTTTCAAGCGGACGTTCGGGTATTCGATTGCCTGAGGCTTGTTGATATTTTAACCAATCAAAATGCGATAATCAAGAGTAAAGTATTTTCAAAAAAACGAAGCGGAACCTCCTCGGCAGAGCAAAGGGATGACCACGCCTCAATAAGGAAGGGCATAGCCGAACTCTTTGAACTGGAGTTGGCATTTGCAACGACGTCATCGTTGCAAATGAAAAGCCGTTTTATATTTTTTCAGGAGATCTACGCACTTTCCTTATCTTATTAAAATCGTTTTACGCACCTGCCGGCGATCGTCCGCTTGTAAAACATAATAATAAATGCCGGTCGTCAGATCAGCGGCGTTCCAGATCACTTGATGGGGTCCTGCCGATAATCTTTCATTCATCAGAACATCTATCAATACACCGTGCAGGGAATATACTTTCAGCGAAACACGACTCGGTGAGGGCAGTGCAAATTCGATCGTCGTTGATGCGTTGAACGGATTAGGATAGTTCTGGCTTAGGGAGAACGGTTGATACGGCCATGGGTTTTCCGCCAATCCGGTTATTCCTGTTCCCTCCACCATGGTGTAATAATGGTCCGGCGGCACCCGAGTTAGGACATCTCTTTTACCGAGAGGCCATTCCACGATGACCGAATCAACGGCGACAGCGGCGCCGATGCCAAAATGAACCCAAGGCAATTGTTGCACCAATCGTCCATCACCGGCAAAGGTTGTGCGAATTTGCGATGTACCGTTTGCGACAATGCGCAGCCGAGCGCCGATGCCGTCGCGATTCGATTGGGTGCCTTTGAGCTTGAAGCCGATCCAGTGATTGGCGAGCGCAGAGACGTTTTTATACAAAATATGCCGATCATTCACACCGACGATGAACAGGTCCAGCCATCCATCGGCATTGTAATCCGTGACGGCGGAACTATAAGAATCGGTCCCCTGCGTGAGTCCTGCATACTCGGCGACATCTCCAAACGCCCAGGTGCCATCCGGTTGATGAATGTTTAACAACAGGGTCGAAGGGTGAGTCGGCTCGGCGATATCGATAAAAATATCTTGATCGCCGTCGTTATCATAGTCTCCGACCGAAAGAGCCCGAAAGGCGCCGCTCATATCGATCCGGGATAAATCGGCTCCGACATAGGGCGCCACATCCTCAAACACTCCATGATTGTTTTCCATCAGTTGATTGGCCTGATTGCGGCTTTCAAGGCCGATGGTGTAAAGGTCCAGGTCGCCGTCATTGTCATAATCAAACCAATAAGAGGTCACGGTCGGACCGACTGCAAGTCCTGTCTGTTGGGTTGCTTCTGTAAAAGCGCCGCCGTTATTTTTAAACAGGCGTCCCTGGTCATCGCCGGCTGTCCAGAGATCCGGATCGCCATCTTGGTCAAAGTCAATCCACGTGAGCACAAACATATGTTGATACCCGTCGGCGGGCAATCCGACCGAGCTTCTGACTTCGACAAAGTGGCCGCCGTCGTTGCGGAACAGATAAAGGCGCGGCGTCAGATGCGGCAGAGCGGTGACGGCGGCGTCCAGATCTCCGTCCAGGTCGTAGTCTCCCCAGGCACAAGAGTAAAATTCTCCCGCAAAAGGCAATTGCCCCACTAAATTCGTTTGCTGCGCGACATCGATAAACACTCCGTTCGTATTTCTCAGCAGATGCATTCGGGGAGCCGCGGAATAATACAGGTCGGTATCGTCGTCATTATCAAAATCGACCCAGATCGAATGCCAGGTTGGATCGGCATCGCTCGAAATTCCAAAAGCGCTGCTGACATCGGTAAAGGCGCCTTGATCGTTTCTGTAGACGAAACTGAAATTTTTAATGCCCAATCCCGGCAGGCGATATCTTGCGATCAAGACATCCAAATCTCCATCGTTGTCATAGTCGCCCCAGGCTTGTCCCCAAGCGTTGATGGTGCTGGCGGGCAAGGCGGATTCACTTGTTGCATCCTGAAAAAGCGGAATCTCTTGTCCGAAAGTGCGCAAGGCAAAAACAAGAACAAGGCTGTAGAAAAAGGCTCTTTTCATTTTTATTTCCTCCTTATCAATGGTTCCCTGGTCGCCGTATTCGAATCAACGCTGCAAAACTTGGGACAGCACGAAAGAGGCGCAGGCAGCCGACCCTGCGCTGCCGAGTACGGCGCTCGCCAAACAAGGAAATAAAAAAAGGCATAATCGATTTATCCCTTGGATAAATTCATTATGCCTCCATGGTCCGATGATGGCTTTCTCCGCAACAGCCATGCGATAATTAAGTATAAATATAATTCCTGAAAGGTGCAAGCGGCAATTGAAATGCGGGCGAAAAAATTGTCTCCTGGAACAATCAGATGATGGGCGATGCCGCGCGTGCAGCCGCAGGATTACAGAAATGGCGCTCTAATCAGGTGCAATCACCGTGCAAGGCTGTTCGCGGACACAGATGGAAAAGCGGGTGCCGTTATCAAGAAATGACATTTTCAATTTATCGCCAAAAATTATCTTGCCGATTCTGCGACATCTGCTTGATAATAATTGACTCCCATTAGCCGCAATATCGCAAGATGTTTTTCCAAGCGATTCCTGAAAGAATCCCAGTCAGTACTTCCTGACGGCGACCAGCCCCGTTCCGCAATCGAAAGAAGTCGCGGAAAAAGCTGTTTATCCACAAGCTCCGGCTCACGGTCTATATGCGACCAGAAATTCGCTTGCAGTCCAAGAATATGTTCGGATGGTCCCTGCGAAAGATCTTTGACCGGATCGAAGCGATAGGCGTGCTCCGAGTCGATAGAGGCATACGGATAATCAAAATAGCAATATCGGGTGGGCGACATGACCACATCCTGCCCTTTTTCAGTTGCCTCCTTGGCCCCTCCTATCCAATCCATCACTGCGGCATTCGGCGCCAATCCTCCCTCGATGATTTCGCTCCATCCGATCAGTCGGCGTCCCTTAGAACGGAGGTACCGTTCAACACGGCGGATAAAGTAGCTCTGAAGTTCTCTTTCGTCGCTTAATCCTTCATCCTTTATCCTCTTCTGACACTTGGGACATTTCTCCCATCTTGCTTTTGGCGCTTCATCCCCACCTATATGAATGAACTCTGAAGGAAAAATCTCAACGATCTCATCAATCACATCCTCTATCAGAGCAAATGTTTCCTCATTGCCCGCGCACAGGATATCGGGGGTAACGCTCGGCCCTTTAAAGAACGGGAATATTTTATCAACAATTTCCCCGGTGCAGGACAGCTCGGGATAACAGACAAGAACGGCCGTACTGTGACCGGACATTTCGATCTCAGGAACTATCGTTATTCCTTTCGAACCGGCGTACTGGACAATATCCCTCATCTCTTCCTGTGAATAAAAACCCTGGTGTCTTTCCGGTTCATTGTATTCAGGGTGAAATTTTGCGCCCTTTTCTGCAAGTACAGAGCGTGATTTTATCTCTAACCGCCATCCCTGGTCGTCTGTAAGATGAAGGTGGAGGACATTCATCTTGTAAAAAGCGATCCTATCAATCGTTTTCTTCAGGTATTCCGGCGACTGAAATGTCCGTGAGCAGTCGAGCATCAACCCCCTCCAGCTGAACCTCGGATAATCACATATCGCAATACACGGCACCTTTGACGGCAAACCTTCAGAACCTGACAACTGATGCAGGGTTTGCAGGGCATAAAAGACACCGGCATTCGATCCGCCGGTAATTTCTATCTTGCCTCTCTGCACCTTTAGACGATATCCTTCACGGTGCAGGGAGGTGTCAATGGCCAAGAAGATGCCTTTTCTTTTTCTGCCGGTGTTTACCTTCTTGATAATTCCAAGCTGTCTTGCGGCGATAGCGGCGGTCTCTTCAAGCTTCGCGGGGCAAAACATTCCGGTGTTTTCCGTGATGGTGAAATGACCAGAGGCATACTCTGTGCGTACAGGCTGAGGAATTAAGGCGCGTGAAATAGTAGAAATTTTCTTTTCCTCATTAATACCCGGTTGGCAACGGTGGGTAAAAGCCAGTAAAAAAACCGCAGATAAAAAAATTGAAATACATTTCATCTTTATTCATTCCTTATCATGAAAAATCGCTGTTGTCCAGAAAAATTGAATTCAATAAAATTAAATAAAAACAATTAGTTAAAGCCAACTTTTACCGCCAACAAGCTTTCACTTAAATGAAAATGAAGGGTTGTTCGCGGACACAGGTGGGCTGTTGCGGAAGTCAGTATGTCTGAATATTTTAAAACCTTTTTGCAATAGAATTTCAGAGAGGCATCGCCACATAATCTGCCTTAGCGAGAAACTCCATACTCCTCTGGCAGATGGTGAACCAGCTAAACATATATTTTCAGATTCCACCATTCTGTATTTCATTCCTGATATTTTTCTGCTTCGTAACGAAGGGAAAACCGACGCTCTAAGAATTCTGCTTCATTTGCGAAATATCATCACACTGCATTTTCCAATCAGCTGCTCTTCGAACGCCCTCGCCCTGATGCATTCCGCCACCTCGCGAAAATTTGTTTTAACAAATGTATCATAATGGCTTCCTTCAATCCATTCGATCAGCGCCGACACCGGATTCCACCGCCGTATATGATCTACGATTACGACGCCTTCGCGGCTAACCCCCAGCAACCGCGACAAAATGGCAGTCCCCTGTTCAGGGGCGAACAGATGAAGCCCGCAGGCGACAAAAACCCAATCATAGGTCTCAAACGCTTCATCTATTTCCAACAGGTTCCCCTGCAGAAATTGAATGTTGGCGCTTATCGTTCCTGTGCGACGCCTGGCCGAGGCGAGCATTTTTTGTGAAAGATCCCGCGCAACCACCGAGTTGAAATAGGGGGCGATTTTGAAAGTTAACAGCCCTGTGCCGCAGGCGTACTCCAGCGCACTTTTGCGCCTTACCTCTGGGATAGTGGCGATGCACTCAGCGGCTATCCGCTCAAATGTCGCATCGAGCGATTTTTCAATGATCCCATAAAAAGGATAGAGCCTGTTGTAGAACCGCTGCATCGATTTCACCGAGCGTCTGCGCACAAAACCTCCTGAAAATCCTTTTGCTGCATCCACCGCGACGGCTGTCCCTACTCCCCCATAAAAACGGGGTAGTAATCATGGTACAGATTTTTAATTGACCACTGCAAGCAGAGCGTGGGAACGAGGGGAAAAAAGAATTCTACGAGTGGGCGACAGGCCGCGCCCTGTCGCAGAAGATTGCTCCGTTTGCAATGACAGAAAATGGCGATGCGATCATTGATTCCCTCGCATAATCTATTTCGCCCAGTCTCTCGAGCGTGAAAACGAAAGGATACCCGCCGGATCACCCGCCTTCGCTTTGCCGAAACGAAGTCATTTATCAGCCAAAGGATCCCACCCGGCCCGCTCATCGCGGACAAACAGCCAAAAGCGCTCGCCTCCTGCCTCGGGCAATGAGGCACGGTTTTTGAAGGTCAACGGCCCCTAACTCCATGCCGATACGAATCTGCGGCCGCCAAGCTGCCGGCGGCGAGTCAACAGCCGGGCCATTGAAGGTCCGAGCAAAGATAGACTCTCACAGACCCCACTGTTTATTCGGCTGGGGTCCCATTTCAAAGATCAGCTCGCCGCCGTGGATGATCGTCTCGTGGTTGATCGATGACCGATTATAGGCGCGGCCGTTCAACGTCGCTGATTGAATGTATATATTTTTCGCGCTCAATCGGTTGGCGCGAATGGTGAACTGCTGGCCGGGATAGAAATACTTGTCCAGGCGGATCGATACGCGGTCAAAGACCGGCGCGGTCAGCTGATAGACCGGTGAGCCGGGGCAAACGGGAAAAAGGCCCATGGCGCTGAGAACATACCAGGCGGCCATACAACCGTAATCGTCATCCATTTCAGGCAGATAACCGTCCGGCGCAGCCTTGTAGATGCGGTCGAAAATCGGCGTCTGGTAAAATTCGTGCGTCCCATAGCGGTGGGTCATAGGTTCGGTGAGCAGAGTGCGGACCCATTTTTGCGTCAACCACGGAGCGCCGGCCATGTTGAACAAAAAGGGCGCGTGGATATCGGGCTGGTTGCCGGCCTGATAGAGATGGTTGGTGAAAAAATAGTCCAGCTCGCGGATGAACCGCTCATTTCCGCCCATCATTTCGATCATGCCCGGCACATCATGCGGCACGAACCATCGCCACTGCCAGGGAGATCCCTCGTACATATATTTCTCCCGGTTGACCGCGGGATCATCGGGAAAATCGAGCCAGGTTCCGTCCGCCGCGCGCGCACGCAAAAAACCGATGCGGGAATCCCAGGTGTTGCGGTAATAACCGGCTCGGCGCATAAAATAATCATGTTCCTCGGCATGACCGGCTTTGGCCGCCATCTGCGCTACACACCAGCTGTCATAGGAGTATTCAAAGGTTTGGTCCGGCCGCGCCGGGATATAGCCGAGCCGGTCATACTCCTTCGGCATCTGCGTCATCGTTTCGCTGCGCATGCCCTGATACATGCTCTCTATATCCTCGCGGGCAATTCCTTTTTCATAGGCATCGAGCGCCACGGTGAGCATGTGCTCATGCCGACAGGTGAGAAAGGGCCTGAATCCATCCTTGCCGCTTACGGAAAAACCTCCCACATGGGGCTCGTGTTTGGGATTGCTGTAGGTCCAGTAATCCGCACAGTGCCGGTAGAGATGCTGGATCGAGTGGACCACGTTTTTGAACGTCGCAGGATCCACCAGACTCATCAGCGGAAACTTGGTGCGGTAATCGTCCCAAAAGGCGTAATTGTCATGAAAGAGAAATCCCTCTGACCGATGCACCTGCTGATCGAACCCCAGATATTTCCCGTTCACGTCGGTGATGTTGGAGGGCTGCTGGCAAGAGTGATACAATGCGGTATAAAAGATCTTTTTGTATTCTTCATCGCCGTCAACCTCGACCCTGTCAAGGATGTTGCTCCAGCTCTCCCTGGCTGCCTTGGCTGCGGCGGCGAAATTCCAATGGGGAATTTCGCTCTGCAGATTGAGCCGTGCCTGCTCTTCGCTGATCACGGAAAAGCCGATTTTGAACAAAAGAGGCTCTTCGGCTAAAGTGTGAAAATCGAACAGGACGCCGGCGCGCTGCGCCTCGAAGTGGCGCACGCCCCTATGCAGGACCGTGTCCCAGGTGGCGAAAGAAATAAAGGGCTTGTCGAAACAGGCCCAAAAATGGATGGCGCTGGAATGGGTCCGAAGAGTGCCGGAAAAGGCGTTGTCGCCGGCAACCGTGATGCACGAGCGCTGAACAAACGCCCTACTGCCCGGATCAAATAAAACATGCGCGTCCTCGCTCTTGGGGAACCGATAGCGATGAAACCCGCAGTGCGTCGAGGCGGTCAAAGCGACCTCTATGCCCTCGTCAACCAGGGTGACCTGGTACAGCCCGGCTGTCGCCCTTTCCCTGCGCTTGGCGATGGCAACGGCTGTTTTGCTGCGATCGATCTCCGGCAGGCCCACCGCGGGCAGAACCGAGGCGATCCATCCCCGGTCGTACACCTGTGTGCCGCCGCTGCTCTCTTTGCGAATATGGCTAAAGCCCCGAATCAGCGTGTCGGCGTAATTATAGCCGGAATGAGCCCAATCGCCGCTGCCGGTCAGACTGCTGGGATAGGTGTCTGGCCCTAGTTTGACCATGCCGAAGGGCACAACCGCTCCGGGAAACAGGTGGCCATGGTCGCCCAGCGTACAGATAAAGGGATCAACATAGTCGACGCTTTTCTTCCGATCCGTTCGGCTGCAGCTAAGCGCAACCGCCAACGCACAACTCACCCCCAGCAACAGGATTAGGTCTCTTTTCATTTCTCTTCCACATTTCAAAAACGGTTCGAAGCTGAGATAAAATGTTCATTCCAACACGATATCTTTGACGCCTATTTCGCCCTTTTTCAGCGGCAACGATAAAAGTTTCCCGCCAGGCGGCCAATGGCGGTGATAGCCGCCGTCCCCGGTGACATGGCCGTACACCAGCAAAATGCCGCCGTGATACTTGCCCCAATAGTTGTTGTCGTGATCGTGACCGCAAAAGCAGGCCTGCACATTGCCCTGGTCGAGAAAAGCCTGATACACTGAACCGTCGTCTTCCTCCAAACAGACGGTTTCATGCAACTCCCCTGATTTGACCAAGGTCGAGTCGTGCCAGAGATCATGGTATTGTTGGAGTGGAATGTGAAAGAAAACGACGGCCGGCACTATGGTTTTAAATTCCTCCCGGCTTTTCTGCGATTGCGCACGAAACCATTCCAGCTGATTTTTCTTGATCGATCTGTTGCCGCGTTCCGATCCGCTGTCAAACGCATACACCTGCCAGACCGGGATCGGCGCCTGATCGACGAACACATCGATGCGGTAATCGCACTTGAATCGTCCGGTATCAGGATTGTGCGACCCCATCATCCCCCATTCGGAGCCGGCGAAGATCCTGCGGATCGGCTCGCGGCCCTGACCGCCTTCGGGATCATGGTTGCCGAAGGTAAAAAACCAGGGGATTTGCATTCGATCGAAATAAACACGCGCAAAGGCCGACAATGCCTCGCTGTCTTTTTTTTCTCCGGTAAAGAGATCGCCGGTGACGGCTATGATGTCCGGCCGACACAGCTCCACCAGCTTTTCGACGCGCTCCATGGTGGTCCAGGTTTTTTCCCACGATCTGGAGATGCCGATGTGCAGATCAGTCACCTGCAAAATGCGAATGGAATCAGCCCTGGCAGCGGACCAGCGCAGACAAAAGTGATCTTCGGCGATTCTGCTTATGGTGGCAGAGGCATGGGCGAGTTCGATGGTGAAAAAATAAACCGCCAGTAAAAAGAAAAAATATTTGGCTTTCATTTTTCTTCATTCCTTTTTAGGTTCTATCGGATGCGTCCGATGCTGCAGCAGGGTGAGGACGCCGGCCACCCGCTCCCTTCCCGGTCTCAGCCAGCCGCCGGCGCCGGCTGGACCGGTACGCAGCACTCGATCACGTTAAAAATCGTTGGGGCCGGCGGTTGCGAGACAAAAATATTTCCGCCGTCCTTCTCGAGTACAAGATCACGCAAAAAAAAATTAAAAGCAACTGTTTTGTTCTCTTAAACAGAGGGTGCGGAGAGAATAATCGCGATAGAGCGGCCAGCGCGCGTCCGCGGACGGCATGGGGGGAAGAATTTTTCTTCAGTCGTGACGCAGCGCTTCCACTGGATTGATTCGGCTGGCGCGTGCGGCAGGGTACCAGCCGGCAAGCAGACTGACCAGCAAAGAAAAGAGAAGGGCGCCGACAATGAGCCAGATGGGCAGATAAAAAAAGTCGATCTCCGCCCCTGCTCCGCCCTGACGGGCCATCCAGATGTTGGCGATCCAATTCGCCAGTCGTGAAACCAGCCACCCCAACGCCACGCCCAGGCAGCCGCCCAACACACCGATCACGCCGGCTTCGAAGAAAAAAATAGATTGGATCTGCCGGCCGCTCGCGCCCACCGCTTTCATCACACCGATTTCGCGCGTGCGTTCAAGAATCGACATCACCATGGTGTTGATGATGCCGAGACTGGCTACGATCAGGGCGATGGCGCCCACGGCGCCGAGGGCCATGTCGATCATGAGAAAGCCCCGCCGGATCTCGTCAAATTGATCAGCCAGGGCAAAGACTGAAAAGTTGAGCGCCTGCAGCCGTTTGCGCACAGGCCCTAGATCACTGAGCTTTTTAAGCCGCACATAGAGGACGTCATAGCCTTCGGTTGCCTGGTTCCTGCGGCTCAGCATGTTCCACATGCTGGTAAAGACGAACCGTGGTATCTTTTTGCCGGTGACCATAGGCGCGAGAATGCCGCCCTCTGTCTGCGGACTGCTGAACGCGTGCGGCTTCGGCCGGATGCCCGCAATCCGAAGCCGAGTGACCCGCTCGCTGAAAGGCGCCTGTCCATTCGAGCTCAGGCCCAAGGCCTGTCCGAGATCGAATACCGATGTAATCACCTCGATCTCTGCACCGATCAGCGAATCCACGGGTATATGCCGATGGGTGCGGCGGGTCTCCGCTGAATCCTTTTCTGCGGGGTCGAGAGAGAGATGGAGTTGGCCCAACGTATAGTAAGAGAGGATTACCTCGTGCGCGGAATCGCTGGTGAAAAACGCGCCCCAGCCCATCTTGTCATAGGGTTTGTATGCGCCCATGGCAGCCGGCAGGCAACGCAGGGTGGTGTTGGTTTCACGGCCAAGAAAACGGACTCTGACCGGAAAGGTGTTCTCGGGAAAGACGATGGCCACCTCCGGCATGGCGGCGATAAGCGCCAAGGCGGAATCATCGAGCGCCCGCGTTTTCTGCTGCATTCCGTCCATTGCGCCGGCCAGATTGCCGGACAGGGCCTCCTCGATTTTCATTTTGACCGGGAACACTCGCAGGGTGGTAAAGAGATCGTTGGCGGCAAAGGTTTCAGTTACGTTGCGCTGCAGACCGGCGCCGAAGGAGACCATGGAGACCAGCGCGCCGATGCCGATGATCACGCCAAGGGTGGTCAACAGCGTGCGCAGTTTGGTGCGCCGAAGATTTTCCAAGCTGAAACGGAGCAAATCGAACAGGCTCATGTCGTCCGCCGCAGTTCTTGCTGCTGCACGATTTCTCCGTCCAGCATGTGCAGCATGCGGTGGGAAAGGCGTGCAGCGGCGGGTTCATCATGGGTGACCATAAGGATGGTTAAGCGGCGCTCCTGATTGAGCTGTAACAAAAGATCGAGGATCTCCACCGCTGTCCGACTGTCGAGATTGCCGGTGGGTTCATCCGCCAGGAGAATGGCCGGCCGGTTGGCTAAAGCGCGGGCGATGGCCACGCGCTGGGCTTCGCCGCCTGATAGTTCTGCAGGCCTGTGATGTTTGCGCAGCGCCAGCCCCATCAAGTCCAGCAATTCCTCAGCCCGCCTTCTCCGCTGCGCCCTGCTCGCACCGGCAAACACCATCGGCAGCTCTACGTTTTCCACGGCGGTTCGCGAGGGAATCAAATTGAAGGATTGAAAGATCATCCCCACCACATTCCTACGGTGCAGCGCCAGCGATTCCCGGTCCATGGCCGTCAGGTCGCAGCCCCGCACCTTGATTTGTCCAGAGGTGGCGCTGTCGAGTCCGCCGATGATATTGAGCAATGTCGATTTTCCCGAGCCGGAACGGCCCACCAGGGAGATAAACTCCCCCGCCTTTACGGCAAACGTAACGCCGGCCAAGGCTGCCACAGCCGTCTCGCCCTTGCGGTACTGTTTGTAGAGATCGATCGCCTCGATCAGAACAGCCACTCTTCTCTCCTTTTTGTATCTCCTACGTAAGGCAAGCGGACCGGGTTTCACGTTTTTCACCGAGCCGGCGATTCTATTCTGGCGACTGCCGGAAATCGACGCAAACAACCGAGGAGACGCGCCCTCTCAGCCTTCGGGCCGGCAGGCCGTGCTTTTATCCACTGGATCGCACCGCCCGCTATTCTGAAAAACCGCTTTGAGCAACGACGGCCTGTTGGTCATGATCCCATCCGCACCGATCTCGATTAGACGACGCATCGTCTCAATGTCGTCCACCGTCCAATACTGTACGGCGATGTTGTGTCTGTGGGCGGAACGAATAAAGGCGGGAGTGTCAAAGCGATGACCGGCGCGCTGAATCGGGACCTGAAACACCGACACCGGATCCAAGTAAAACAGATCCAGCCCAGCAGACCGGAGCGCCATATACCTTTTGACGCTCGCGGCGGAGGGCGAAAGCAGCAATCGCGGATGCCGGGTTTTTCGTATCCGCTTCATTTCGACAAAGATCTCCTGATGGAAGGAGGCCAGGACCATCCGCGCAAACGTGTGATGGGCGGGGTCAAGCGTCTCCATCGTCTCGATCACTTTATGGAGCGCCGCCAAACCCGTGTTCCCGGATTGCTTGATCTCCACATTGATCGGATTGTGTGGGAAAGCGACGATCAGTTCAGCGAGCGTGGTGGCGAGAAATTTGCTGGGATGTCTGGGAGTGACGCTGTCGGGATAGATGATATCCAGCGGAGTGACCTCCTTGCCGAGGTGATTGCTATATTTTCTCAGATCGCCCGTGAGATTGACGCCGCCGGAAACCGAATTATGATAACCGAAATCGACCTCATTCTTCATCAGATCGGCATAGTTGACGTCGGCAATCCTCGCATTCATCAGTTGGGTTTTTCGGTCCAGGGTGGTGTCATGCGACAAAATCACGACGCTGTCCCTGGTCAATGAAACATCGGTCTCCAGCATGACTTGCGGATCAATGGAATAAGCGTTATAAAAAGCCTCCAGCGTGTTGTCAGGGAACTCGTGGTTTCCGCCGCCGTGGGCGATGAGCAAAGGCCTGTTTCCGCCCCTTCGCAGGGGGTTCTCGCCTCTGCTGCCGGCGAATCTGGGAGATAACGCAACTATCGCATAGAGAACCAAAGGGATGAAAAAAATCAGATGGCGTCGTTTCATGGATATGCCGTAGATGGATCGCCCTCCTGCTCTGGCTTTGAGCAGATCATTCGTTTTCCCTGTCGATCAAGCACGCTGTGCATTGATTTATACGCAATTTGCTCGAATTTATCAACCATTAACTTTCACCAGGACACAAATTTAAAAAGTCCGCGGTAACTCCCTGCATCAAAGGCGCAAACATCGGACGGCGGCAACCGGAATCGTCGTAAAGCGACATTCAACCGCTGAGGGAGGTGTATCGGATTGGCTGGCAAAGCAAAGGAAGGCAGAAGAGTTCTTCCACCCGGCGGCGCATCTCTCCTGCCGCTCGATCATCCTGAAAAAATGCTCGATAACCCTTGGGCTGGCTTCAAGACGGGTAACGTGGAAAAACTTGTATTGCCGCGTGCAGCGGCCCAGTTTCGATGCGTCACATATGCTTTACTCTGTGATCTCCTGCAACTCGCCCGCTTCGATGCGGAACCGACTCACGGCGGGGTCATGGACATGGAAGCCCCAGGTGGTCAAATCAGCGCCGGACGCCGGCCTGATCTGCGTGCCTTCCGGAAGGCCGAGGTCGATATCGAGCGTCGAGCCATTCCATGGACTGCCCTCGGGCAGCTTGAAATATTCATCCAGATAGAGCGTGTCACGCGAGACCTTCCAGCCAAAGTCGATCCATCGCGCGTTTTTCAAGGCCTGTGCGCGCGACTTGCTGTAAGCGGTCTTTTCCACCGATATCCAGCCGGAGGGGGCATCGCTTTGGTGAATACTCAGCTCAGGCGTGCAAAAAAGCTGTTTGGTAGACGACTTGAACAGAAAGGTAAAAGAACCCACCGCCGCCTTGTCATCATACCCCGTGTCGGATGCTTTTTTCAACGGAGCAATCCAAAGCGTCCGGGGAAGCGCATCCAGCTTGACCTTCTCCTCCGTATGATCATGATTGGCGTACATGGAAAGTCGTAGAGCAAGCAGCACGATCAGGGCGCACAGGGCGGCGATCCAGACGAGGAAGACGATCACCTTGAACAGCTTTGAACAGGCACCGATGCGGAAGATCAACTTGATGCCAAGATAGGTGAGCGCGGCCAATGGAATGAGGAAAACGATCGCTGCTAGCATCAGCACGCTCTGGGCCATATCGCTGCCCAGGGCGATGGACAGCAACATTGGAATGTTCTGCACATCCGGTTCGATCAGCGACCGCACCATGGGGGTATTATGGAGAAGAAGCATTGCGGCGGACATAAACAGCAGTATGAAACCGAAAACAGTGAATACGGCGCCCAGACAGACCGACGCGATTCTGAACAAGCCCGCCATGACCCCGCGGAATGTTCTGCCGCAGACCGAAAGCGTTTTGCCGGCACGCGCGGCAAGGCTGTCGGGATCATACAACGGTTTGCGCGGCGCGGCCGCTTCGCCTCGGCCGGTTCCGCTTTCGGCGTTAAACTCTTCCGGCGCCCCCATGATATCGATCATACGGTCAACTATCTCTCGGCCGACCAGACGGGGAGGATCTTCGCCGCCGCCGAAAATCTCGGCAATACGGGTCTCGATGTCGGCGATGGTTTCCTCACCGCCCTGTTCCGCTTTCACCCGGGCGGAGACATGCTCCAAATAACGCGTCAAGACCGTGAAAGCATCCTCGTCGATGCGAAATAGTTGCCCGGCGATGTTGATGTTGATGTTTTTTTTCATGACAGCCTGCCTATTTTTTTCCGCGTATCTGATCGACAGAATCGACGAGCTCCGCCCAGGCTCTGTCAAGATCTGCGAGATAAGATCGGCCCAGCTCGGTGAGCTCATAGTATTTGCGCGGCGGGCCTTGGGGCGACTCTTCCCAGCGGTAGCTGAGCAGCCCGGCGTTTTTCTGCCGGGTGAGCAAAGGGTACAGCGTTCCTTCCACGACGATCAACTCTGCCTTGCGGAGCTCATTAATAATGTCCACTGCGTAGGAGGAGCTTCTTGAAAGGATGGCCAGGATGCAGTACTCCAGAATGCCCTTGCGCATCTGTGCTTTTGTATTGTCGGTGTTCATGATGTTGTTTTCACCCGCCTATTGAAATGATAGGATTGAGACTAGAGCTTCATTCGCTGCTTGACCGTTTCATACTCGTTCTTGACGATCTCTTTGATGTTGGCGATGGTCACTGGTTCGCCCCTCATCTCCAGCTTTTGCGCCGTGGTCTTGGCCTCAGGTAGAACGATCCACAGCACGAGATACAGCGCCAATCCGAACCCTCCGGCAAAGACCAATGCGGCGAAGAGGATCCTGAATACCAGCGGAGACCAGGAAAAATAGGCCGCAATGCCGGAACAAACCCCGCCTAGCAACCGATGGTCATAATCGCGGTAAAAACGGTGCGAAGAGGAAAAACAGAATTTATTGCTGACAGCCGTGCCGCCGTTGATCGCTTCCGGTGAACCCAGGATGGCGATCACCTGTTCAAAATCTTGCACGGTGATAACCTGCTTGTAGGTGTTGAGCCGCATGGTGAAAAGGTCGGCCATCCTGCTTTCGATGTCGTAGATGATCTCCGCTGCGCCGGTCTCGGCGGCGAACTCTTTTTCCAACCGTGCCAGGTACTGCCGAAGACGTGAATAGACCTCTTCCTCGAGATGAAAAGCGCGGCCCCCAAGGCTGCTGTTGACGGCTATTTGCATAGTTGTTACTCTTAATACCTTTTATTACATATTATCTTTCGATATCATAATATAATAAATTTTTAAATACTATGCAATACATATTAATAAAAATCAGCAAATTTTTCCATCCTGCATTGAATTATCTATGGTAGCGAATTGGGCGAAGAGGATTTGTTTTTCAGTGAGTCCGAATTCGGCAAGCGTCAGGTTGCGCCGCAATGTCCGGCAGGTGTAACCACTCGGCGCCTTGCATCCTCCGCCGATCGGACTGAACAGCGATGCTGAAGATAAATGATTAAAGAAGGGGCGACATGAATCCAGTCGATGCGCTGTAAGGACTTGCCGTCAAAATGATGACAGACGCTTGCGTCTGCTTCGGAATTCAAATCTCCCATGAGTATAGTGGGCGAATCGCCGGCGACCTCGTGAAAAGAGAATCGCCCAGGACTATTCACGCCCCGGGCGATTGCCAAAGAACAAGGTGCTGATGCCCAAGCCGCGCCGTCAAGCCGGCCTTGAGCTTTATCTGTTCAAGGCATCAAGAATTTCCTGAATTTCTTCCTGACAGCCTCCGCAGACCGTGCCGGCGGTTGTCGCCTCACCTACCTCTTCCACGGTTTTCAACCCCTTTTCCTTGATCGCCTTGATGATCTCGGCCCTGGAGATCTCATTGCAATTGCATACCAAATCGTCTTTCGTCATCATGTTTCCTTTCAATTGAGGCCGAAAATTTTCAAATCCTGTTCAACCGTGGTGTTGGCCTGCACGCCGAATTTTTGCTGCACCAACTCCAAAACCTTCGGGGTCAGGAAGCCCGGCAACGTCGGACCGATATGCGTGTTCTTGATGCCGAGATAGAGCAGGGCCAGGTGGACGATGATCGCTTTCTGTTCATACCAGGCGATGTTGAAGACGATCGGCAGCTGATTGACGTCGTCCAGATTTAAAACCTCTTTCAGTTTCAACGCGACCAGCGCCCAGGAATAGGAATCGTTGCATTGGCCTGCGTCCAGCACACGCGGAATGCCGCCGATGTCGCCGAGGTTCAATTTGTTGTAGCGATACTTGGCGCATCCCGAGGTCAGGATGACCGTGTCCGGCGGCAGCGCCTGAGCGAATTCCGTATAATATTCACGACTTTTTTGCCGCCCGTCGCATCCGGACATCACCACGAGTTTTTTGATTGCGCCGGTTTTAATCGCCGCAAGGACTTTATCCGCCAGCGCTAAAACCTGCTCATGGGCGAACCCGATGGGGATTTCACCTGTTTCGATCTCGGTGGGAGGGGGACACTTTTTCGCCTGCTCGATGATTTCGCCAAAATCTTTTTGACCGTTGGCCAATTTTTTATCGATGTATTTCCATCCCGGCATACCCGCGGCGCCGGTGGTGTACACGCGGTCGTTATAGGTTGTAGTTTTTCGTGGAGGGACCAGGCAATTGGTGGTGAAAAGAATCGGGCCGTTGAAAGTTTCAAATTCGTCGAGCTGACGATGCCACGCGTTACCATAATTGCCCGCCAGATGAGTATATTTTTTAAACTCTGGATAGGCGTGCGCAGGCAACATCTCGGAATGGGTGTACACATCCACCCCCTGGCCTTCCGTCTGCTGCAACAACTCCTGCAGATCCCTCAGATCGTGCCCGCTGACCAAAATGCCCGGATTCTTCCTGACTCCGATCTTTACCCGCGTGTGTTGAGGATGACCGAAGGCAGCGGTGTTCGCCGTGTCAAGCAGAGCCATCGCCTTGACGCCGTATTCGCCGGTACGCATCAGCCAATCCAGCAGCGCCGCTTCATCCACAGGGGTGGCGATCATGACCAGGGCCTTTTGCATGAAATCATAGATCTCTGCCTGTTCATGCCCCAGATTAAAGGCATGTTCTGCATAGGCCGCCATCCCTTTGAGGCCGTACAACACATACTGCTTGAGGGCACGGTGATTTTCATCGGCGTCAAACGTAAGCGTGCCGACCTTTTCCGCTTTCTCCAAAAACTCCGCCTCAGTGGATGCGTTCCAATGGAGCGCATCCGGTTTTCCGCCGACAGGATATCGGCCTTTAAGATCGTCGCGCAGCCTCAGACTTTCCTTAACGGCCTGAAGAATGGCCTGATCATCAAAGTTGGCGTTGGTGATGGTCATGAACAAACAGTTGGTGATATGCCGGTCGGCTGCATTCGTGTCCGCTCCCTTTGCTCGAGCTTCCAACGCTGACAGGGCAAGCCCTTGGCAGGCGTAAATCAACAAATCCTGCAAATTGGCGGTAGTCGACTTTTTTCCGCACACCCCATTGAGTGTGCAACCGATATTCTTGGCCGTCTCCTGGCATTGATTACAAAACATTCCCATTGCGCCTCCTTGAGTGATAGATACCGTCCGGCATGATTTCATCCAACGTTCCGGCTCAGCATAATGAATTTTTTTATTCAGCGATCCATAAAACTTGTCCAACTTTAAATTTACTCCCTAGGGCGATCAAAATCAACGATTTCTTCAAATCGCAGCGAGGATTCAGGCAGTATACATTTAAACCTTGCAAAACGAATTCTAAATGCCGCCGGCGAAGGATGAACGTTTTCTCTGCACCCTTATCAGCAAAAAACGAGCGTTGGATTCGCTGTCCGAGGACGGCGCGGCGAAGCGGGTCTGTGCAGACCCGCTGAGGGTTTGAGATGATCACGCAGGCGGTCAGGCGGTGACGGCCGCGGATTCCGCCTGGCTGCAGATCCGCACCCCTGCGGCAGGCAGATCAGAGTTTTCCACGAAGAGAGACGGCGCGGCGCAACGGCGGACGAACGCGATGATGATAGGGATCTTGACTTTCCAACTGGCAATGATAAAGTTCGATCAGCCGCAGCAGGGCGTTCTCAGCCGCGGGACTGTCCAACCCGCTGCCGGCAAAACGCTCGTGGTCCAGTATGGCGCGCAAGCGCATGATCTCCCATCGCCAGTTGTTTCGCACCCACTCTGGAAAACCCTGATGCAAAGCCTCAGCCGCAGCAGCTGCATGCCGCACTGCATCGACATCCACCGACTGTTTCAGTTGAGCGGCTGTCGCCGTGCGCTCGAACGTATCGATAAGGTTCAACACTTCACTGGCAACGCCCGCGCCGAATTCATAAGCGATATATTCCTCCAGGGTAGCTCGGCTGGACTGATCCCTGTTCCAGTAAAACTGGACCGCCACAACTTTGTTCATATCCTCGTAGATGCCCTCACTGTAGGGAAATCCTCCCTGAGCGACGTGCTTGATCTGATCCCATAATCGTTGAAACCTGGAAGGCAAAGGATGGGCGCCGAACCCGCCCCAGGGCCAATTGCCCCACATGCTGATCTCGGGAAAATTGAGCAAAGGCTTGCCGCCCGGCACGCCCTGATCGAGTGGATAACGCGGAAAGTCTTCGTGAGAATCTGCAAGAATGTAATCCAGCCATTCCCCCTCTTCACTCAGGAGGCGCGTCAAACCCTGCCATTCTCCTTCCGGTGGAGTGTCAAACATCCAGGTGCTGATAATGGTTTTTAACCCGGGGAAGTAGCTCCTGCCGAGCTGAGTGAGTTCGCGCGACATTCTTAGATATCCGTTAGTGCCCCACGGTGAGCACGGTGCACAGGCACAGCCGCCTTCGTCGTACGGCCAGAACATGACCGCATCCAAACCAACGTCAACGAGGTTTTCAAACAGCTGACGCGTGGTATCGAGAATATAGGCGCGTCCTTCAGGATGGCTGAAGCAGATGGGGTGGCCGCTGTTGCCGCGCCGGCGGGTCGGGTCTGGCAGAGGGGTGGCCCGAATGTGCAGCGGCGCTCCGGCGAAAAGCGCGTTGCTCAAGCCTGTGACAAACTGCAGCCCCACCTCTCTGGCAGCCGTAACGGTCTGTCGCAGCATGGCCATGGCCGGTTCCGTCTGCGGGTCTTTCCACCCCTGCAGATTGATCATCGGCAAGACCGCCATGACTGCATTCACCCCCCAAAGGGCAAGGTCCTCCAAGTAGCGAGCCATCTCCTGCTTTGAAGCCTGGTGGTACCAATTGTGAAAATGGGTCGCAAAATACATTCCCCGCACGGCGCCCTGCGGGTTGGAAAAGCCTCTCCAAGTGGATGGTTGAAACACGCCGTCATAACCACTGGTGCGGAGGAATTTGCCGGCGCCGTACAACAAGCCGCGCGGAGATCCGCCGGCGATCAGCACTGCGGTTTCTTTTTGCTCGATGCGAAAGGCTTCGGCCGGCAGCCGTTCATCCAGGTCGAAAATGAGCTGCGCGTCGGTATTCGCCGCAAGAACCGCAGTCGCACAGCGCGTTTGAATCCGATCCTGCAGAATGGTCAAGATTTTACCGACCGCGGGATCAGTTGCAGCGGCCAGCCGTACCCGCAAAACCGGGCAGGAGGACGGAGGACCACTTGAGGCAGCTGAACGGTTCAGCGGCGGGGGAGCGCACCCAGTCCACCCCGCACTGAGCGCAGCCATGCCGCTGCGCTGCAGAAAAACTCTTCGATTCAATTCCGGCACCTCTTATCTTTTCCTCATGACCCTGCCATTGACAACGCCTCTTTAGTCGCGTTGCACACCGTTCCGTCGGCTTTTATCGCCATTCACCGGCGCCCTGCCGACAAGGCGATGTACGCTGTCCGCTCTGGCGTTGACCTTCACTGCTCTGCGTTAGTCCTTCGGCAGTAGCGGCTTCCAGATGGTCGCAGCGATATAACGCTCTTTGGCCGATGCATCGTTGTAATAAACTACTGTTACAACCCGGCCGTCCGAACGCTGAGCGCTGCGCGGATAGCCAAGGTCCCAGCACGCGCCATCGTGGCGCAGAACGATCTCTGAGCTCCAGGTTTGGCCTTCATCAGCAGAGATCCTGGCGCGAAGGCCGAACGGGGCATGTCGCCAGCCGTAAGTCAATGCGATGCGGCCGTCAGCCAGCCGGATCATGCTTGCGGGATTTCCGCCATTGTCAATGTATGGCTCTTCCAGCAGATACCATGATTTACCTTCATCCGGAGAAAGGTAGGCGTCCAGCCACCAGCGGCGCTGCCCGTTAAAATCCCCGCCGTGGCGAATCACGGAAAGAAATGCGCCGCTCTTTAAGCGCACGGTGGCCGGCATGATTGCATATCCATAGCGTTCCACAGGCGGCTGTTTACCGATCCAGCCAACCAACTCCCAGGTCAAGCCGCCGTCTTTGGTACGTGCACAAAAAGGCCAGCCCTCTTTGCCGTCATCCTTGGGCGAGGTTAAAAACACAAACAGGTCGCGCTCGCCGTTGACGATATAGTCTGTTCTGGCCAGCAGACCGCGCCGGTTGAAATCCGGAAACGAGTATGGGCCATTCCAGGTTCTGCATCGATCCAAGCTATAGAAAAAGGCGCCGCCCTGAGAACGAAACTTGAGGGCAAAATCCGGATGCATAAAGTTGATTGCGTTTTTCAGCTCGGTGGCTTTGGCCTCCTTTTCCTGTTCGTCAAGAAAAGTGGGTTTTTCGATGGTCCAAGTTTCGCCGCCGTCCAGAGTGCGCGCCTGTCGCTGCACCTGCGGCGGTTTGATCGGATGCCCATCCTGTTCATCATCGTCAAACTGCCCGACGACAAATCCGACGACCATCTCATTTCCCCATGCCCACATTCCGTTATTCGCCGGCCAGCCGGCGAATTTATCGGTCTCTTTAAAGACAATACGATTCCTGATCTCCGCCGGTCCCTGAGCCGCTGCGGCTGAACTCAACCAACAGCCCACGCCCACCATCAGAAAAAATATCTGCACCATGGCGCAACTCCTTTTCCGTCGTCATTCTTCCGACACTGGAAACATTTCTCGCCGCTGCCTCATTGATTGAGGAAAAGAGCGTTGAAGAGCAGTTTATAGGTTGCCGGCGTTGCGGCGCGATACTGCGGATTAAAAGCGAACAGCACCAGCTGTCCTTTGCCCTTGGCCAGCCAAGCCAGACTGGTCCTGTTTGCCAGCTTTTCCTCTTTTTCGAGGTATCCACTGAGCAGCAGCTCTTTTTCCGGAAACCAACCGACCACTCGGCGGTCCATATCCCAGGAAGGGATCGAGGTAACCAGGATCGGCCGGCCCCGGTAAAAAACTCCAACCTCAGGCGGCATGCCCTGGGTAAGGGCGTGATCTTTGGCTAAAAGCGTACGGACCAAAGAGCCCGGGCAATAAAGACCCTCTTTGGCCGCTGATTCTGCGATATTGCGCACCGGCAGCTGGAACTCTTGCTTTTCTTTGCCGTGGGTGATCTCCAGCTTGCCCATAAACAGCTCGGTGGAACGGCCCCAGGAGACGATCTCCCCTCCCTGGTCGAGAAAGGTCATCAACTTTTCAAAGCCGGCTTTACCGATCCCTTTGGCCTGCTCCGGAGGATAATCGCTGACCACGTATTCGTCCTGGCGTTTGTATTTGCCCTCCAACAAAACGGATTTATCGTCATCCGGGAAAACCAGCACATCGAATCGACCGGCGAGATCGCTCTTTTCGAAATCAGCCGGCCGAAGGACCGTAAACGGAATGGCATGGCTGTCGAACACATAGCGGGTCCAACCCGCATCCATATCGTGAAACCAGGTCTCCACCAAAGCGATGCGCGGCAACCGCACCGATTTTGCTTTGATACCCGCTGACGTCGAAGCATAACAAGGCGAGATGCGCAATTTCTCCAACAGAGCGGAGAATTTTTCCCCGCGGCGGTCTGAATGAATAACAAAACCGCCGGCTGAGCACTTTTCACCCTGCACGGTGCAGGATTCGGTCAATCGCTCGACGGAGAGCCCGTCTTGCAGAGCAAGGAACGCGGCCCGAAAGCTGGCGTTGTTCTCGACCGGCCACACGGAGAGACTATAATCGGCGGGCGGCTCTTGCCGCAAGGTGAAAGGAGGCATGATCTCCTTCAGTTGGAAAGAGCGTCCGGGTTCCAGGACCGGGACCGCTTCCACTCCGCTGTGCAGGGAAAGCGACCAGGAGGTGATGTCATAGGGTTTGATGATCTCCCCGTCCGGAGCAAAACGGCGCACCGGGTATTCCTGTTTTTCCAGCATCTCTTTGATAAAAGCTCGAAAAGGCTGCGCCAGAGAGACCACAAGGTCGCCTGCTGCAAAAGTGCGGCCGGCGATAGACGCAGCCTCCTCCAGCTGGTGGATGCGAATGCCGTGTTCGAACAGCAAATTGATCAGATCGGCCATCAAACCGGCATCATGCTGTTTCCGCGGGATGATGTAATAATAGGGCGCGCGCTTTTGCCCCAGTTCCACCTCGCGCCGGCAAAGGTCGTTGCGAAAAGTCAACAGTTCCTCGCGATAGCGGGCCGCCGTGTTGAGCAGGGCATGAAACGAGGCCACCTCATACTGCACCATATCGTGCAAACGCCACCAGCCGCCCGGCCAGGGCGCGGTCATGTTGATGCTCTTTTTATATTCGGCAAGGCCCTTGTCGCCGGCGCGCAACTCGTTGGGCTCCACATAAACCGGCGTCGCGATCTTGCAGCTGGCCAGTTCGGTCAGCAGCGCGATGCCCCCTTTCCACGCGCAGGTTTCGGTGGGGCCGGGCCAATAGAAATCAAAAGCGTAGCTTTGTGAAATGCCGGTGAGCCCTCTTTCCGTCATGTCGGTGACCATGTGGGCGCCGAAGATCTTGCTCCAATTATAAAGGCCGGCGTCCAGGTTTTCGGCGATAGGATCGTGAACCGGCGGAACGAAATAGCGCGGCCCAGCGGCGCCCATCTGATGTTTGTCGACCATCACCTGGGGAAACCAGGAGGTGCTGTACAAGCGAGAAATCGCGCGCGTGTCCTCCTGTGTCAGCGTCACATAATCGCGATTGTTGTCGTGGCCGATGTATTTATGGTACACGCCCGGCATGGAGGCGCCTTCAAAGAGGGTGCCCTTGTTTTTTCGGTAATATTCCACCACCATATCCATGCCGTCCGGATTGTGGGTGGGCACCAGCATGAGGACCACCGCATCCAGTGCGGTGAGAACCGCCGGGGCACGGCTGGTGGCGAGCTCATAGGCGATGAGCGGCGCCGCTTGCGCCGGCGCCACCTCCGTTGAATGCATCGACAGCGTTGCGAGTAGAAAAACGCGGCCTTGCGCGATCAGGGCGCTTCGTTCGCTCTCCGCAAGATCTGCTTGCAGCGCCAGTTTTTGATTGATCTCCCGCAGCGCCGCTAGCGTTTCGATGTTTTTCTCCGATGAGATAAAGGCCACATACATGGGCCGCCCCATGGGGGAGCGGCCGATCTCGGTCATAGTCATGCGGCTGGAGGTCTGATCGAGTTTTTTCAAGTAGGCGATGAGCGCCTCATAGTCGATCAGAGATCGATCGGCGCCTGGTTCAAAGCCGAAAAAAGAATCAGGGGTGGGACATTTACTTTGAGGGTCTGCGGCGAAAACAGACAAAGCCCCGAAAACGATCAGCACAAGCCAGAGCCGGATACTTTTTTGCATAAAAGCCTCCATGGCGGAAGTTGATCAGAGTATTCCGGGTTAAAGTAGAAAAAGAAATACATTCGCACAAGTAAAATTGTTCATTTCGGCGGGTTCCGACTATTGCGCCGCTGAAAAAAGCCGGGGTATGAGAAGGGTTAAAACCTGTATACGGAAGTCTGGATGGCAGTTCGCCGCTGAAGGACTTGATCACACCGCCAGATGCTGCAGGTCGCCGGCCGCATCCATAGCGACATGGCGGCCGACTTGCTCTAACAGGTTTCGCCCCTCCCTGATGCTCTGCAGACGCAGCAGGACTTTCCCGTCCAGGGTTTCGGCAATCCGATTCGTCATGCCTGCAGCTGCCGGCGCCTGCAACGATCCCGTGAGTGCGTGGAACGCCTGAACGGTCAACCGATATTCAGAACTGCGAATGATAAAAATGATTTCATCGTCGTCCACAGCCAGTTTTTCGATGACCGCGCCGGTGTAGGTGGCAAAGGTGTAGAGTTGCTGTTCATGATGCACGCCGATCAGAAAACCAATGAAGGAACGGCGCAGCCAGGGTATGAGCGCTATGGACGCGGTAAAACTCGTGCCGGGCTTTTCGAAATGGTTGCTTTGCATCCAGATATAGGCTGATGGAAAGGAGCAACCCCAGTCCTTTTCCATATAGCCGCGTCCGCCGGTCAGGTCGATCCGTTCTCCCTGCATATTTAAAACGCCGTGAATGGTGTGATCAAGACTGAGAACGCCATGATAGCACTGCATAAATGGGACCCAGGCGTACCATCCCATGACGCCGGGGGCGCGCCAGGTCTTCGGCCAAATCACCGGATCGCTGAACGTAAGTCGGCCCGTGATCCGCCACCCCTGCTCCTCGAGATCGAGTTTGACTTCCTGGCTGGTAAAGCGATTGGGGCCGATCGTCAGATCAAAGCGTTTTTCCTCAGCGCGACACTGCCCCAGGGGATAGCGCGAATAGAGCGTCCTGCCGCTGCCTCCTTGCAGAACTTGAACAAAGGCATGACTCTGAGCTGCATCCCGGCAGAGTGAAATGCCGGGAATCACGGCCAGTCGATGCCGCTCAAAGGCATCGACCAATTTTATAAACCATCCTTCAAAAAAGGGAGACCTTCGGCCGCGTCCGTGGTATCCCTCAGGATGAAAAATTAAGCGCCAATGATTGAACATATCCGTCCGGGGTGACTCTTCATCGCATTGCCAGAATGGCTGCCAGGCCGAGAATCAATAAACCCGACATCAGCAGGTGGATCTGTACATTCCATCCAGCCGCCGGTTTGAGGGAAGTAGGTTGATCATGGAACCGGTACACCTGCTGCCAGGTGCGCGGCAACAGCAGAACATAGGGAATCAGAGCGGCCAGAACCGGCCACCCCTGTGGCAGAACAGCAAAGCCCAGAACAAGAAGGTTCCCGACTAAAAGCGAATGGATAAGCAGAAATCCCCACCTCCCCCTGCGGCTGCCAATACGCGTCACGATGCCGCGCTTGCCCGCCCCGGCATCAGCCGGCAGATCGATCATCTGACCCATCCAGAGAATGGAAGCGGTGCTCAGCCCGGTGATGGGCATGGCAGCCACCACATAGGGATGGAAAAGCACATTCTGGCTTGCCGCGGCGACCAGCACAGCCATCGGTCCAAAGGCGAACCAGACCGACACTTCACCGAGACCCCGGTAGGCGAGTTTGATGGGAGCCGCAGTGTAATATTTGCTGAAAAAAATGGATAAAACACCGAGTCCGATCAACCAGGGCCGAACGGCCGGTTCGATCAGCACCAGCAACACTGTGCCGGCACAGGCAGCGATGATCAGGCTCGACCGAGCAATCCAATACATGGATGGAAGCAGGTCAGGGTGCTGCAGCAGGAAACCGGTGCCGCCGCTGAAATCGTTGCGGTGCTGGTTTATCCGGTCTGTGCCCTGCAGGGTGTCAAAGATGTCGTTGTACACATTGGTGGCAGCGTGCAAGCCCAGGCCCATGATCGTTACGACAAAGAAACGCGCCAGGCTGAACTCGCCTTCGGCCATCACCGCTAGAAGGGTACCCGCCAGCAGAGGCGCTAGTATAGAGCTGAAAAAGGGTGCGCGCATGACAGCAAAAAGTCCGGGTTTTTTAGTGATCATAATGATCCGCTTTCCTTTAAAGTCTTTCTCAGCATAACAGCCAAAACAACAGGTCCATTCCGCTGAAAAGGTGCTGGTCGTTCTATTCTTCGACATTCTGCAGGGGCAGAAAGCCCGACGACCGCACAAAGGAAAAATCACGCCGATGAAGCTCCGTAAGTTCAAACTATCGTTGTAACTATGGTCCTACGCCGGCAGTTTTATCTATCTCCCGTTTTTCATTGTGGGAAAGCCGAGCCTAGCTCCGCAGCTCCTCCCGCTGCCCTCCGCGTAACGGATATTTTCTGCTTTTGTCCTTGATTTTTTACCGTTGTTTGGATATTTTGAAAATACAGGGCAAAAGCTATTTTCCGCCCTTGCAGTAAAAAGACAGCCGACAGCCTCTGTCACAGGACCAGAAAACATATGAAGGAAGCGAATCAGACCTCTGCCGGGTTATGGAATTTTTTCCAAGACCACTGCCGCTCTTTTCATGCTCGTCTCGCCGTCGCTGGGCCGGAAGGAAAGCTACACTTTACAGACCTTTTTCTGCGCGCAGAACGCCTGGCAAGCGATTTGAGCAAAGCGGGCTGTCAACAGGGCGAGGGGATGGTTCTGGCCCTGCCGAATTCCATTGCTTTTGTTCCGGCGTTTCTCGCACTGTGCAAGCTGTGCTTGATCATCCGGCTTCGGTGGGTGTGGCGATGAAAAACGTTAAAGTGCTGATCGTTGACGAGCAGGGGAGGCCGTTGCCCATAGGACAGAAGGGGGAGGTGGTCGTACGCAGTGAAGCAGTCGCCGGCGGCTAGGCCATGGGGCCTCAGGCAGAGATCTCGCCCTTCACCGATGGCGCCTTTAGGATGGGGGATATCGGCCACCTCGATGCGAACGGATTTCTTTATCTCCATGGACGCAAGGAGGCGCTCATCAACGTCGGTGGACTCAAAGCTTCTCCGGATGAAGTGACCATGGTTTTGGAGAGCTGTCCGGCGGTGCGAGAAGCAGGGGTCATCGGCGTTCGCGATGCCACGGGGGAAGAGTTCATCTACGCCGCCGTGGCCCTGCGCTCCGCGCTGAGCGAAAAGGATCTTCTCGCCTTCTGCCGCTCACGCGTGGCTGATTATAAAGTACCTCGGCGGTTGGACATTTTTGATGAACTGCCTCGCGGTCCGTCGGGAAAAATCAAGATCGATCCGCCGGCGCTTTAAGCTTTTTCCCACGCGGTGTCGGTTCGAGCGGAACCTACCGTCCTTTTTTATAAAATGCCGTGACAGCGGTTGTCAGCAAATTTAGAGTGCCCACGTGCGCTCAGCTGGAAAGCAGAAAAAGCGATTCCACCAGAGCCGGACGGGCGGGCGATGGAGAGGGAGGCAACACGTGTTGTACGAACTGATACCCAATGAAAAAAAAGGGCCTTTTCTCAAGGACCTTTTGGAATATGTCGTTGAACGCAACGGCCTGGCCAGCATGCCGAAACAAGACATGGAGGCCTGTTTCATCTATTTGTTCAAAAAGCATGTGGATCCGAATATCGACGTCTATTCTCTGAGTAAGATTTTCAAGGTAAAGGAAGCGAAAATAAAAAGCCTGATGGAATTGCTGTATTTAAAATTCGACGACAGCGACCGCCGGGCGGATGAGCTCAAATTTCTCAGCCTCATCGAGAACACGCTTTTTGAAATAGAATCCTTTGAAAAAGTCCAGATACGCTTTCATTTCACGCAAGTGGAGGCCTTTCCCCTGCTGCAGGATTTTTTCCGTCGCGTGCAGGGATCGGTGAAATACGACCGCCGTTCTGAATCCGTGATCGTCAACCAGAACCGATTGTATGACGTTCTCAATGCCATCTGGGAAAAAGACGGCGGTCTGTCGGTCGCCCAGTCGTTGGTCAAACCCAAAATCCAGAAGATCATCGGCAACCTGGGACGATCGTTGGATGAGGAGATAAGGAGCAAACTCAGAGAGCAGAACAACAGCAAGTTTTACAAATCACTCGACTATGCGAGCAAATTGTCGGGCATCGGCTCCTTTGTGCTCAATCTGTATAAAAGCGAAGCCTTTAAATTCTTCAAATCGTGAGGGCGTGGACCAACGGCGCTCTGGGGCAGGCGCTGCAAAAGCTGAACCACCGCGCTCGACGGCTCGAGGCTGAAGCTTATGCCCTTTATCTTGCCGCGCGGCATCCGAGGACTCCCTGGCATGCCAAACTGCTCGCCGCTGGAATCGTTGCCTATGTTTTCAGCCCGATCGACCTGATCCCTGATTTCATCCCGGTTCTCGGCTATGTAGACGACCTGATCCTGGCGCCTCTGGCCATGCTGCTCGCCATCCGATGGATTCCCCCTCCGATCCTCGCCGAATGCCGAGCGCAAGCGGCACAAACCCTGTCGCCTGATAAACCCTTTGGCAAAAGAGCTGCCGCCGTGATCTTAATCCTATGGTTGTTTTTTCTCTTGCTGATCCTTTCTAAACTGTGTTGACAATCCTCGATAGAAGGAGAACATCGTGACGACTCGTTTGCCGTTTTTTTCCGCGTCCTTAACCGTTCGCAGAACCAGCCTGCTGGGTCTCATCCTGATCTCAGCCGGGGCGTTCGATGCAACAGCCCAATACGCTGGACCCGCTCCCTCTTCACGCTTTTTCACCCGCTTGACCGCGACCGGACCTTCCCATTCCTCTGAACCGGAAGGATACAAAGCCTACAGCTCCATCCATTTGGAAATCGGCGTGCGCCGGCCATTCACCTCCACCCTGGCCATGGAGCTCGATCTAGCCCATGAATCGCGCGAAATGGACTGGCTGGGACCGGAGAAGGAGGAAAGTTTGGGTTCCATCGAACTGCTGCCTGTTCATCTGCTGCTGCAGTATCGCCCGCCGATGCATAAATGGCAGCCCTACATCGGCGCCGGGGTGAATTACACCCTGTTCTGGGAAAAAAGCGGCGAGTTAAACAGTAAAAAATTCTCCCCCAGCGCAGGACCGATTTTGCAGGTGGGAGTGGACCGGCCCCTGACCTCGCACCTTCTGCTCAACCTGGATATCAAATTCATACGCATGAAAACTGATTTTGAAGGACCGCAGAAAGAGCAGATCAGACTGTCCATTCATCCCACCGCCATGGGGATCGGTCTAGGCTTTACATTATAATGGGTAAATCGATGCCGCACAGGCTACGTGCCTATGCGGAGCGGCGTGGGGGGCGTTTCATGGACAGCCGCGGCCGCACGGAAAAGCAATTTTTTCAGGAGTCCAACACACTGTCCGCCATCATCCAAAAAATCCGGCGAACGCTTAGACAAGAAGCGGATGAGAAGACCCGGGCCACCGGGAATACATTTTTTAAAGAGCCGGTGCAGCTGCACGGCGTCAAATCCGCACAGGTCAGCAAAATAGCAAAGACCTTTTTTCAACAGATCCAAGGGCAAAGCAAAACGCACGTGTTTGCCCTCTGCGAAGAGCTCTGGCGATGCGGATTTCTCGAAGAGTCGTTTATCGCCTGCCATTGGTCCTACGCCGTACGAAATCAGTATGAGCCGGCGGATTTGGAGATTTTCGAAAGATGGCTGCACGAGTATGTCGATAACTGGGCCTCCTGCGACACTCTATGCAATCATACCATCGGCTCCTTCATGGTGATGTACCCCCGCTGTTTGTCGCGGTTAAAAACCTGGGCCCAATCCTCCGACCGCTGGCTGCGGCGAGCGGCGGCGGTCTCACTGATCATTCCTGCCCGGGAAGGCAAATTTCTACAGGATATTTTTGCCATCGCCGACAGCCTTCTCTTGGATGAGGAGGACCTTGTGCAAAAAGGGTACGGCTGGATGCTCAAAGCCGCCAGTCAGGCGCATCAGCAAAAAGTCTTTGACTATGTGTGTGCCCACAAAGCGACCATGCCGAGAACCGCGCTGCGGTATGCGATCGAAAAAATGCCGAAAGCGTTGAAAGAAAAAGCGATGGCAAAATAGCCGGCTTGGCCTGTCTGTACGCCTGGAAGGCCAGCCAATGGACGCTTCCGGCGGCTGCTATTGAAATGATCGCCGCCGCCCAAGCTCTGGATCTGATCGATGGCGTGAATCGCTGCAGCCCGCGGAATCGACAGCTCTATCGAAAGATACGATCACGGATTCCTTTCCTCCAGGAAGACAGTCGCTCAGCCTACACGCTTATCAACGCTGGAACAGCGATGATCAAATCCGATGCGTTGCTGAATGATTAGGTGGAGAACTCGGCGGTGATCCAAGCACGTCCGGATTGAACCACCTGTGCGGATCCACACTCCGGCCTTGACGATTCGACGCGCAACGACCTTAGACTTGGTTCATATACAAACAAGAGATATATATGAAAATACCCTTGTACCATGTGGATGCTTTTGCCTCAGCGTTGTTTTCCGGCAACCCTGCTGCGGTCTGTCTTTTACAGGACTGGATCGATGACTCGCTGCTGCAATCCATTGCGGCGGAGAACAATTTGTCCGAGACCGCTTTTCTCGTGCAAAACGGCGACCACTTTGAGCTTCGCTGGTTCACACCCACCACGGAAGTCGCGCTCTGCGGTCACGCCACTCTTGCCTCGGCTTTTGTCCTGTTTAACTGCCGCCGATGGACCGACGATACGATTCGCTTTCAAACTCGGGAGAGCGGGCAGCTGCGGGTGAGTCGGCGGGATGATCTGCTCGAGTTGGATTTTCCGGCGCGGCCGGCGCGACCGACCACGCCGCCGGCTGGGCTCGATGCCATGCTGGGCGTTTCAGTAAAACAAGTGCTGGATTCCGCGGAAGATCTGTTGGTTCTATTGGAGAATGAAGAAGCGGTGCTTCAAGCCCGCCCCGATTTCACCGCTTTGACCAGCCTGGACTGGCGGGGAATCATTATCACAGCGCCGGGATGTCGAAGCGACTTTGTCTCCCGTTTCTTTGGTCCGGCCGTCGGGGTAGCCGAAGATCCGGTAACCGGCTCAGCCCACTGTGTTCTCACGCCATACTGGTCCGCGATTCTAGAAAAAAAGGAGCTGTATGCCCTGCAAGTTTCCCGCCGCGGTGGAGAGCTATGGTGCCAGGAAGCCGGCAAGCGGGTTAAAATCCGCGGCAGAGCCGCCTTGTATTTGCAGGGGGTCATTTCCATTTAATCAACAGACTGATTAAGGACTGTCTGGTTGAGCAACGAGCCGGCGGCGCTTCAGGTTCCTGTACTGCGTCGCACGCTGTGGGCTGCTCATCCATTTCGCCAGTAGTCGGCCGGGCAACGGAATCGATGGATGTTCTACACTAAACGATAAATAAGGAAACCGTCATGAAGGAACGATTCATCATCGCGTTGGTGTGCCAGTGCATCCATGCTGCGCACAGTTCCACGCCCATCGATAGGCTTCCGATCACAGTTCCCCCTTTTGAGCAGCAGATTCATTACTCCTATACCATCGAACAGGGTTTGCCGGACAATGATGTGTCGCGGCTGTACCTAGACCGGCAAGGCCGTCCATGTGCCGTGACAGCCCGTGGTACAGCTGTTTTCAACGGCCGGTGCTGGCTGATGGAGACACCCGCGCCGCCGGCTAAATCGCCTCGGCCGGCACTGAACCCGCAACAGCTCGCAAGCCTGCAGCAGCTGGCCGGTACGGAGATACACATCCGCGCCGCGGCAGAACATTCGGGCGAATGGGCGGTCGCAGCGGACTGCGGTCTGTTTCTCGGCAATGGACAGCAGTGGCATTTGGCGCTGGTCCAGCAGGGCCCGGTCCGCTGGGCGCCGGTCGACGTCCGCGCGGTCTGCTATGACAAGGCAGGCCTTCTCTGGTTCGCAGCGCCGCAGGGCGTCGGCTGCCGCCTGTCCAAAGATGCATGGAAACTCTTTACCGGGGCGGATGGGCTGCCCTTCAACGACTTTACTTGTATGGCTGCAGGACCGAAAGGTCTTTGGTTTGGCACCCGTAACGGCGCAGTGCACTATCGCGACGGCGCCTGGATGTTCCGTCAGGGCCGACGCTGGTTGCTTGACAATCATATTCGCGACCTGACGATCGACGCCCAAGGCGACGTCTGGTTTGCCACTTCAGCCGGCGTCTCTTGCATTGCGCACCAGCCTATGAGCCTGGCGAAAAAAGCCGCTTACTTTGAACAGGAAATTGAGAAATATCATCGCCGCACCTCCCTGGGCTATATCGATCCCGCAGAGCTCAGTGTGCCCGGCGATAAAAGCACCGCCAAAGCGGTGCACTCGGACAACGACGGTCAGCGAATGGGGCTTTATCTCGGTGCTGTCAGCCTGGGCTACGCGGCCACCGGCCGGGCCCAGCTCAAGCAGGAGGCTGAGCGGGCGTTTCACGCCCTTGCCTTTCTCAGTGAAGTGACCCAGGGCGGTTCTCATCCGGCGCCCAAAGGATTCATCGCCAGATCAGTCATTCCGACGACCGAACCGGATCCCAACCCCGAATATGATCTATCCTATGACCTTCGCCGGCAAAAGCGGGACGCACGGTGGAAAATCATTCAACCCCGCTGGCCTGTGGATGAATCGGGCCAATGGTACTGGCTGTGCGATGGAAGCGCCGATGAACTGGACGGCCATTATTTCGGTTATGCGCTCTATTTTGATCATGTCTGCAAAACGGAAGCTGACCGCGCGCCGGTAAGGACGGTTGTGCGGCGCATCACCGACCACCTCATAGACCACGGTTACCATCTGGTCGACTATGACGGCCTACCGACCCGCTGGGGCTATCTGTCTCCTGATGCTCTGAACCGAGACGAAGCCTGGGTCGTTGAACGCGGGCTCAGGTCCTTCGCCGCTCTCACCTATCTCTCCGTGGCTCACCATATCACCGGCGATGCGAAATATCGGCAAGCCTATCTGGAACTCGCCTGGAAACACGGCTATGCTATGAACGGCATGACCCAGCCCAGAGATCTCGCCGGACCCGGAACCTTTGGCCAGGGCGACGACAAAATGGCCTTTATGAATTATTACCATCTCCTTCGCTATGAGAGCGACGAGAAATTGCTCAGTATATTTCATCACGCCATCCATCGCCACTGGCTGATGGAGCAGTACGAACGCTCTCCGTGGGCGAACTTTATTTACGCAGCCTGCTGCCTCGGCAAGGTCCGCCGCGATCATTGGGGCGAGAGGGACCTCACGCCGCCGGCGCAGAGTTTTGCCGACGCAATCTCCACCCTGCAACGTTATCCTTTGGATCTGATCGATTGGCCCATGTCCAACTGTCATCGAATCGACCTGATCCCGCTGCCGGATCTTTTAGGCGAGCGCAGCGGACCGGCGGGGTATCGCATCGATGGCTACGTCTTTCCCATCGATGAGCGGACAGAACTGCGTTGGGGTGAAGATCCCTATCTGCTCGCCGGCGGCGGCCAAGGCGCCCGATTGGAAAAGGGCGTTCATTACCTGCTGGCCTACTATATGGGCTGCGCGCATGGATTCATCAGAAGCGAGGAGTAAAACCGGCAGAAAAAAAACAGTACAAGCGGCTGATCAGCGCAAAAATTTGTTTAAATCAACAATCATCTTTTCCGTGCGCAGCGACCTGCCGCGACGATTGAGATGATATTCGGTATCATAAAAACATTCCAGCGGGAACGCGTATCGTTCCGGTGTGCCCAATACCGGGCACTGCAGCTCGCCCAATGCCTCGCGCAAACGGTTCAGCGCCGGAGTATGGCGAGACAACAGACGATCGTAATACCCAGGGTACAGCAGACAGACCTGAACGCCTTTGGCCTGCATCTCCTGGTTGAATCGATTGATAAGCCGAATACTGCGGCGGTCCAGGCGCGCGGCGTTGAATGGCTGCACGTCATTTTCCTGCAAAGGGACCGGCGGCTGGTCCAGATGGGAGACCAGATCGCCGAAGGGATTGAACCCGCCCCGGTGATAGATGTGATAGTGCGGATCCTGTTCGACGTGAAAGGTCTGCTCTAAATAATATTTTAACTTGCCCTGAAGGTAATTAACCGACTGCAGCAGCGCCACCGCCCACTGGTCCGGCGTGCGCAAATATTTCCAGCCGCCTTGCTGATAGCTCATCGCTTTCAGTACACCCATGTTGCCGTTGCGCAAACCAAAAAATTGTTCGTATTCCGGTATGAGAATCACCCGGTCCCCTGCAGCCAGATGTCCTCGGACCTCGGCGAGCATGTACGCCAGACCGATGTCCGCGTGCAGGCCCATATTGACCACCGGACAGCCGATAGCCTGCTCCAGTCTTTCCGTGTCCACCCCGCAGGCCAAGTTGGAGCCTCCCACCAACACCACTTTAGGGGAAGGCGTCTGCGCCAGCCGCTGATGCTTATCTATGGTGGCGGCAAAGTAATGGTCTTGATCCACCGGTAGAAGCAACCACAAAAACGCCAAAACGGCGAGGATCAGGCTTGCCAGAAGGCAAAGCCGTCGGCACACTTTTCTCATATCGACTGTCCGCTGCACGTCCAGGGAGCCAAGGTGAAGCCCGGACGGCGGGTTAAAATTGAAAATAGATGAATTGCTGCTCAGTCGCCATGCGGCCGAACAAAAGGATCAGCAGCATCAGACCGCTGTACAAAGCCAACCGCAATGCAACAGGTTTTTCCCGCAACAGCCGGCTGATGGATCCGCGCCGCTGCACGAGTTGGACGCTCTCCAGAATCAGCACCGCCGCGACCGCCACAGCCATCTCGACCATGCCCAACGCTACGGATTGATGATCAGTGGAAAAGATCAGCATGTTTTTCAACAGGGTCATGGCGTCGGCCAGCGTATCCGCGCGGAAGAAAATCCAGGCGAAGCACACCAGGTGAAAGGTGACGCCGACGCGCATTATTTTCAGCAGCCCCGTCCGGCGCTCCAGGCCGAGACGGGCGGTCAAGGCTTGACGTCCTGCCGCGGTCCAAACGGCAAAGAGAGAATAAAAACCGTGCAGAGCGCCCCAAACGAGAAAGGTCCAGTTGGCGCCGTGCCACAACCCGCTGATCAAAAAAACAAGGAACAGATTGACATACCACCGCCACACCGCGACCCGGTTGCCGCCCAGCGGGATGTACAGATAATCTTTGAACCAGGTGGACAACGAGATGTGCCAGCGATGCCAGAATTCGCGGATCGATTTGGCGTAATAGGGCCGGTGAAAATTTTTCATCAGAGAAAAGCCCATGACCCGGGCGGCGCCGATGGCGATATCACTGTATCCGGAAAAATCGCAGTAAATCTGAAAGGCGAAAAAATAGGTGGCCAGCCAAACAGGCCAGCCGGTAAAATCCTGCGGCCGGCCATAGACCGTGTTCACATAAACCGCCAGTCGGTCGGCGATTACAAGTTTCTTGAAAAAACCCCAGGCCATGAGCTTCAGACCGCTGGTCACCCGTTCATAATCAAAAGTAAATTTCTCCATCAGCTGCGGCAACAGATGTTTCGCCCGCTCGATGGGGCCGGCGACCAGTTGCGGGAAAAAAGTCACATACAACAAAAACCGGCCGAAATGGCGTTCAACCGGAATGAGCCTTCGGTACACGTCGATGGTGTAGCTCAGACTTTGAAAAGTGTAAAACGAAATGCCGACGGGCAGGATGAACTGAGAAACCGGCAGCGGACAGGTCACCTGCAGTCGCTGCAGCCCATCCGTCAGAACCTGGCTGAAAAAATTATAATACTTGAAGAAAAAAAGAATGCCCAAATTGCTGATCAGACTGAAACAGAGCAAACCTTTGCGCACTGCGGCGGACCGGGTGCGCCCCATGCCGAGGCCGGCCAGATAATCCACCGCAGCGGTGGTAAGCAGCAAAAAGCCATACAACACTTTCCAGTACATATAAAAAAACAGGCTGGCGGCCAACAGCCAGAGCCAGCGAAGCCGATGCGGCAGAACAAAATAAATGACAACCACAGTGGGAAAAAACAACAGAAAAGCAACCGAATTGAACAGCATGCCGCTCCCTTCATCCCGTCAAAACTCGTTCACCAACCCCACATGCACTTTGCCGTTCATCAAGCCCTCCCCCTGAGCCAGGCCGTAATCCACTCCCATCATGCCCAGACCGGTCTCCAGACGAAAGCCTAGTCCATAACCCAGTTTGAAAGCGTTATGCTTCAAGTCCTTGCTCTGGGTCGAAAAATAGCCGCCGTCGGCGAACAGAAACACCCGTGAGCGACGGCCGAGCAGATAGCGCCACTCCAGATTGGACCATGCCACCGCTGCGCCGCGGAATTGATCCTCGCGATAGCCACGCAGAGTCCTAGCGCCGCCCAGTCGAAACTGATCCGGCAACGGCAGTGAGCCTTCATTGCTTTTTATCTGCCGGCCGTGCAGGCTCCAAGCGATCAGCTGCCTCTTCAGGGTGGGCAGATACCATTCGAGATCGAGAAAAATTCTTTTGTTGTTGATCAAGTCCTTTTCCTCCTGCAGGGCGATCACCTCAGAAGGTCCCAGATTTTTTTTCCTGCCGGCCTGGACCGACGTGCTATAGTAAACGCCGTGACGAGGATTGATTCGGTCATCGCGGCTGTCGTACTCCACCCCGATGGAAGCGGTCAACGTGCGGCTGCGCAGCAGGCCCTGCACATAGCTGCCGATGGAATCCGGAGAAATGGAGACACTGGCCAGCTGACCGATGACCGCCAAGTTTTCCAGCAGCGGCGCGCTGAAGTGAATGCCAAACTCCCGCTGCACATAGATGGTGTCTTGAATCAGCTGGCTGAACGAGACGCCGGCGCTGACCGGCCAACCCGCGATCCAGGGTTCCCAATAGGCCAGCTTGATGTCCTGTGTTTCTTGATCCCGTTTTTGCCAGTGCGCCTCCAGAGCGCGGCCGGTGCCAAGCAGATTGCCCAGGGCGATGTCCAACAGGCCGGTGAAATACCCCTTTTGCCCACCCGCGGCTGGAACATAACCGAGAAGCCCGTCAAAGCGGCTGGCGGTTCCTTCCACCACCCGCAGCAGCAGGCCTCCCTCCTCACCCTGGGTCCAGAAAACTTGCGGTTCTTCGACCTGATGGAAATACTCCAACTTGATCAGACGACTGCGAATACGCGAGATCTTGCGCGGATCATAGATCTCGCCTGGTTGCAGGCGCAGTTCGCGAAGAATGACGTTTTTTTTCGTCACCCGGTTGCCGACGATCTGGATTTCATTCAATCTCAGCCGCGGCCCGAGAGCAGTATGCCAGCTGACTGCAAGCGCTTGCCGGTTTTCACCCAGGGAATCCAGGTTTAGGGAGTGTAAATCAAAACGGCAAAATGGATAGCCGCGGGACTCTAATTGATTAAGCGCATCATCGAGATCGTCCTGCATCTGGCCGGGATCCAGCGGTCGGCCGGGACGGCTTTGAAAGCGGCTGCCAAGCTGGTTCTGCTGCAGGCTGTCCAGACCCTGCAGTCGCAGCGCGCCCTGAACCACCGGCGTGCCCTCGAAAACATAAACGCGCACCAGCGCTTGACTGCTGTCCGCAGAGACGGAATAGTGAATGGAATCGATGCGGCTGAAATAGTGCCCCGCCTCAGCCAGTTTGTTGAGAAGCGCATGGGCGCCTTTGCTCAGCTCCTCCAGCCGCAGCGCACTGCCCGGCGTCAAACCGAACGCCTCGGCGGCTTTTTCTTTGCTCATTCGCTGCAGACCAACAAATTCGATGCGCTGGATTTTGGGCTCCGCAGCCCAGCCGGAGCCGGCCGGCGCTGCCAGGATCAGCCAGCCGATCAGAATTTTGGCCGCATACCGGCGCGGGATTCTATTTTTCATTCTGTTCATCATAGCCATCACCGAAAGGCCGCGGTCACTTGAGCCTGGCCGGTATGGACCGTGCCGCGGCGTTGAGGTTCGTTGCGGCCGTTGTAAGAAACCGACGCCTGGATGGTGGCGGAAACCCGGTAATCGAAGCGCAGATCCCAATTGAGCGATCGGCCTAGGCTGCGGCCGTTGGCCATCTCGTAGGGCAGCACCCGGCCGGCGGGCGCACTGCTGACATGGCTGTACTCGATCTCTGCGCGCAGGCGTCCCTTGGATTTCACCGCGTAATTCAAACGCGGAATAAAGCTCAACGCGGTCACCCTGGTGGGATCGGCGTAAACGCGGTCCTCTTCCCTGGAGATGCGGTTTTCCAGCGCCAGCTCCAGAGTGGGACGCAGACGAAAGGATAGATCGACCCGCAGCTGATTGCTGCAGACATCGCGATTCTGGCGTCCGGCGTAGCCAAAGGTGCGCGCCATGCGCTTGCGGGTGAGTTCGGATTGTGAGCTGAACCGATCGCTGATACGATTGGTCAAGCGGGCGTTGTATTCCCGCTCCAGCCGGTCCTGACCGCCCTCCACATACTGATTATTTTTTTCATCGCGTCTCTGATAGCGCAGTCGCAGGGAGAGATCACGGTTGTGTTCGAAAAGATAGAGATCCTGACGCATCTGCAGGTTGCCGAAAATGGTGGCCGCCGGTTGACGGAATTTATTCATGTTCAGCAGATAGATCTGCCATACCTCTTTTTCCTGAGTCTGCTCCTCGATGTTGGCCGAGGTCTCTGAAGAGAGCACACTGAGCACCTTTTGCCATTTTTTCAGCGGCTGTTTCGCCGCACCGCTGCGGCTGGAAAAAAACCGCGCCGGCGACAGCCGAAAGCGGGTGCCTGCCTTTAATTCAACCACCGGGATCAACTCGTCGGTCGTTAACACCCGCATGATGTAATCGCCGAGCGCATCGTTGACATATTCATTGAGCTGTGGATCAAAACGGTAATTGCCGTCGCCGGGGTCGACCTTGATATAGACGCGCTCTTTTTTAGCGGTCGCGGTGTTGGAAATCTGATACTGAACCTCAGAGGTGATCGCCCGGCGCCAGGGATTGAACGCCAGGCGCACTTCCGCTAGATCGGTGTTTTTGTTGTCCTGATTGGGGTCGCTGAAAGTGCGCTCCCGGTGGGTGAAATCCAGATTACCGGAAAACGCGCCCCATTGTTGCGTGCGCAGAGAAAGGCTGTGAGTGGCGGCTGAGGATTTTTCCGTGAATCGATTCAGGCCCGTATAATCATCGTCCTGGCGCAAAGCAGAGCGCACCACGGCGCTGAAGCGGCCGCCGGGCTGGTATTCCAGGCCGCCGGTAAAGCTGTTGAATTGAAAGCCTGTGTACAACGTGTCGGACCAATTCTCCTTTTTCACCTCCGCTTCATAATCGAACGTCGGTATGAACCGGCCCCAGCGATGGGCAAGGGCGCCGCGCTGTCGGATCCAATCCGAGGCCGCAGAGCCGCCGGACTCATCCCGACTGATGCGTTCCACCCGAAAGGCCGAGCCCGGCCATCCCGCCCTCGTGAGGCGGTTCTCCACTTGCCAACGCCGCGATGTAAACGCATCGCCCTTGTTAATGCTGCCGTATTCGCCGGACCAGGCATAGCCGCGCCAGGGCTCATAACGCGCCGTCGTTTCATACACCCTCTCGCCGCGGGAGGCAGAGTCCGGCAAGTCCCATCTGCGGGCGTACTCTACCTCCGTGGTTCGATCGATGTCGCTGAATCGGTTTTGCACCGATCGATAGCGGGAAAGCAGCTGAATTTGGCCGAGTCGTCTGCCGAACAAACGCAGCGAATCGGAGTGAAGCTGCAGGCCCCAGTTTTGCGCGGTGCCCTGATTATCGTCATCCCCCAGGCTTGAATATGAATTCAGATCCATCGCGCTTACCGCCCACTCCCCGGAGAGGGTGAGGGCGCGGACCGGAGACACCTCCATGGTGAAATCGGCCAGCGAATGCGCGACCGCCGGCTGCAACAACACTCTGGGTTCATACCGACCCAGCCCGGCGCCGACGTATTCGTAGACGCCCAACCCATTATTGCGGTAACGGCCTCGCCCCTGACCCACATCGGAAAAAGCAACGGCATATTCCCCCAATCCAGGGCCGGCGTAGCGGTAGAGGCCGTTCTCCTCGCGGATATAGGTCCCCTTGCCCGGGCCGACATACACGGCGCCATCCACACCGGCCTGGTTTAGATCGTCCCCGGCCCTGCGCAGCACGTCCAAGTTCTCATCGGACAGGGTGAAATCAAGCGGATTGTCCTTGTCATCCGCTTCCCGCAGCATGGTTCCCGTGAATTTGAGCCGGCCCTGCCAAGAGTGCGCCTCTGCACGCGCTGCGTAGAGATTACGGCGAAAACGTTCGTCCGAATACTGAAAATCCACGACCAGGCGGGAGTCCGCGGTGATCAGCCGGCGGCGGGTAAAGGTGATCTGCGCCAACGAGTAATCGATCACATAGTCGTTGGTCTCGCCTCGGACCATGGGTTCGCCGTCGATGAAAACCCGTTCAGTGCCGGCCAGCACGATGATGTCGATCTGGCCGCGTTCGCCCTGCAACTGGTACGGCCCTTGATTGCCCTCCCGGCCGGAAAAGCTCATGGAACGATATTTTCCCCGCGACACCGCGCCCGAGGCGGTCACCTTGACATGAGCATAGTCGGCCTGCGCCATCGCACCCTGAAGCTTGCGCGAATAGCCGGCGAATTGCGTAGCCGGAAGTTCCAGATAGTAATCCCCCAGCGTGGCAGCGAGATGAGGCGCTTTGATCTGAATAAAGACCTTGTCGATCTCCTGAAGATTTTGCGTTGTGCCTTCGGGTTGTATCGGCGTGCTTTGATCCGTCAGGGCTGCAACCACCTCGACGTTCTCCGCTACTTTGCCGGAGACGTTCAGATTCAGGCTTGAGTTGACTTTCAGGTCGCGGCTGTTGCCCACGGCGACCCCGCGGGTGATGCTGCCGCTTTTAGTCAGTTGACCGGCATAATCCTCTTCCGCCGGTTTGCTCAAAGCCACGGGGATTGCCGGCGCCTCGGCCGACGCGCCGGCTGCCCGCTGCAACAGCGGACGATGGCTGACCGTCTTGGGCAGAGACAGCGGTGATCTACGGTAGAGAATGCGGATCTGCGATTTTTCATCCACCGGATGAGCGAAACGCAAAACCCCGTTGATATAATCCAGTTCATAGTCTGAGGGATCCAGAAGCTGCTGATTGATAAAGACTTTTTCCGAATGGTCGATGATGAGGCTGTCGGGAAGGGGATAAGGGCCGCGGCGGCCTTCACCCATCATGAGCAGATCTTTTTCAAACAGACTGATTCGATCCACTCTGCCCGTCGTCTGGGAGTAGGCCGCATTGCAAGCAATGCCAAAACCAAATAGGAAGAGCCACCACTTCATCGCCATCATCCCAAGGAAGGGAACCGCGGATTGATGAATTAGATGCACAGGGCTGGACCGCTTCACGATCGATGAATCTCAAACACCTGAATCCGATGGTTGTCCGAGTCCACCACATAGAGACGGTTGTGCACGACCGTCACATCGACCGGATGCTTGAACGCGCCGTATTTTTCCCCGGGCCCGCCATACTGCAAGAGCAGACGTCCGCTGGGGTCAAAAGCGAAAAGCTGCTGATGGGCGCTGTCGCTCACCCAGAGCACCCCGCGGCTATCCAGACACAAACCCGCAGGCCCTTTCAACACCCCCTCGCCCCAAGAGAAGAGCCAGGAGCCGAAATAATCATACACGCTGATGCGGCCGGCTCTGCGATCGGAAACATAGACGCGATCATCCCGGGATACGGTGAGCGCCGCCGGTTCCAGGAGCACGCCCTCGCCCCAATCAAAATCGCCGAAAGAGAGCTCCGGCGCCCACTGGGTGTTCAGTTTGAGAATCCGCTGATTTTCACTATCCGCAATAAACAGATCAGAGTGCAGGCTGATGGACACGGCGCAGGGAAAGCCCAGGCGCAGCCGTTCCCCCTCATCCGGAAAACTGTAGGAAGCAATCCAATGCAGCGCGTTATCACAACGGGCGATGCGGCGGTTTTCGTAATCCGCAATAAAAACATCAAGACCGTTGCAAGCACAGACATCCAGAGGTTGCTGAAACTGTTCGTTCGCCCAGCCGAATCCGCCGATCATGCTGAGGAACCGACCGAGCTGGTCAAATTTCTGTATGCGGTTGTTGCCGGTGTCCGCAACGTAGAGATTGCCCTTGCCGTCGTTGGATATGGCATGCGGCCGCCTCAGCTGTCCCGGACGATCCCCCTCTTCGCCGAAAGCAGCGATGAAACGAAGCCGCAATGAATCCTGTGCAACGGGCGCTGAATCCGCCTGCACGGTGCAGAACAGCAAACCCCAAAGGACCTGCAGGCCCAGTCGATGCCGCCGCCTCATAGCCCTGCCCTTTATCTATGGTTCATAGTCGATGCCGGAAGAAACCGCTAGGGCCTTCTTGACCGTTGGCTGGGATATATGACATAATTCACGCTGCGCATTAAACTGCAGCAACGCCGCCACCGGTCATAGGCCTCTATCACCTCTTTGTCATCAGCAGCCAGCTGGCGGACCTTGCCGTTGGACAGACGCATGCCGCCGTTGCGCTCCTCCTCGTTCAATACTCGATCGAGCAGCCGAAACTGGTCTCTCCTCAAGGAGCCTTTGATAAATCGGTCGTTCTTTGGATCCGAATCATACATAAACATGAACGGATCTAGACGGTTGTCCTGCTGGGTAAAAGAATTAGGCAGAAAGCGCAGAATACGGTGCCGATACCTGCCAAAGCCAAAATAAAGCACTGCGCCCAGCAGCGCAAGAATAATCAACGTATTGAAATTTTTGCTCATATGTCCCAACCCGGTTGTTGAGAAAAAAAGATTGATTTGTTATTGTTAAATTTATGCTTATAAGAACTGAAAGTCAAGAGAAAACTAGCCGGTCATGAGAAAAAGCTTGTAACTTCTAATTATTTGTTTTAACTTTTCTAATGCGATTATCGCTTATAATAAGTGGTTTGTCGGCGCTTCTTTTGGCCTCCTGCGCCTATCATCCTGACAGTCGTTACTCAAATCACATGGAGGCTGAGCCGACGCCGCTGGATCCCGAACTCGTGGAGCGGTTCAAAGCAGAAATTCGTCGCTTCTGGCAAGCGCCCTATGTCTGGGGAGGGGCCTCTCCGCAGGGTACCGACTGCTCAGGCTTGGTGCATACCCTCTATCTCAGAGCGGCGGATGAAACCATTCCCCGCCACACCACGGACTTATACGCCGCGGGGCTGCCGGTCAATTGGAAAAATTTGCGTTTCGCTGATCTGGTTTTTTTCAGCATGGGGGCGGGCCGCACACCACGACACGTGGGTTTGTATATCGATCGCGGCTTTTTTATTCACGCCTCGGTTTCAAACGGCGTGACGCTTTCGCATTTCAGCGATCCCCCATATATGGAGACCTACCTTGGTGCAAGAAGGTACCTCGAGTAATCCACTGCCTGCGTCTACTGTCAAACGGCGGGATATCCTTACTCTGAACATCGATCGGCTGGCCTACGGAGGCGCCGGGGTCGCCCGCTATCAGGATCTGGTGATTTTTGTCGAACAAGCGCTGCCCGGACAGCAGGTACAGGTCTGCATCAGTAAAAAGAAAAAAAATTTCGCAGAGGCGCGACTGCTCGCTGTTATAAAGCCCTCCCCTGTTCAGCGGCAGCCGGTCTGCCGTCACTTTGGTCCGTGCGGCGGTTGTGCGCTGCAAAACCTTTCCTATACCGCCCAGGTGGAGGAGAAAACCAGACAGGTGGCCGAGTCTTTGAAGCACCTTGGCGGCTTTCCTGACGTGGTTCTGGAACCGGCCCTCGGGTCGCCGGAGCAGTTCTTTTACCGCAACAAGATGGAATTTTCTTTTTCCGAATACAGGTATGTGCCGCAGGAAGAGCTGAACCTCGGCCTCATGGCTGAGCCGGGCTTATTTCTCGGTCTTCATGCAAAAGGTTTTTATAACAAAGTCATTGATCTCCAGGAATGCCATCTGCTGGCGCCGCTGAGCAATGACCTGGTGGCTGCGGTACGCCGTTTCGCCCTGGCATCGGGTAAGACGGTGTTCAACGCACAGACCGGCGCCGGTTTGTGGCGTTTTCTGGTGATCCGCCATGCCAAACACAGCGGGGAATGGCTGGTCAATCTCGTCGCTTCCGAATATGATGGAGAACTAGCGCAGCGGTTCAAGCATGAGATGGTGGAACGATTTCCCCAGATCACCAGTTTATTGTTCAGCACCACCCGCAGTCGCGCCGGAGTGGCTTTCAGCGAAAAAGAGTATCTGCTGCACGGGCGCTCCTTTATCCGCGAAACCATCGGTCCGCTCGGTTTCAATATCTCGAGCAACTCTTTTTTTCAAACCAACAGTCTGCAGACTGAACGGCTGTACGCTGTGGTCAAAGAGTGGGCTGCGGTGCAGGCGCATGAAACGGTTTTCGATCTGTATTGCGGCGCCGGCACGATCTCGCTCACGGTCGCGAGCCAGGCCAAACGGGTGATCGGTTTCGAATCGGTCGCGGCCGCCGTGGCCGACGCCCGCCGCAATGCCCTGGAGAATCACATCGACAACTGCGATTTCGTTCTCGGCGATCTGCGCGATCAACTGGACGATACCGCAGCGGTCACCAGCGCCTGGGGCTCGGTGGACGTCATGATCATCGATCCACCGCGCGCCGGCATGCATCGCAAAACCGTTCAGGCCATTCTGCGGCTGCAGCCGAAACGGATCATACACGTTTCCTGCAATCCTACCAGTTTGGCCAGGGATCTAAAATTGCTCTGTGAGGGCGGCTATCGCTTAGGCCGCGTCAAACCGGTGGACATGTTCCCGCACACCACGCATATTGAGATAGTGGCTGAATTGACCAGATAAACGCATCCTACGGACTGGAAAGACAGGTATGGATTCCATCATCAAAGCAGTGATTCTCGGCATTATTGAAGGTATAACAGAGTTTTTACCCATCAGCAGCACCGGTCATTTGATCATCGCCAATCATTTTATCCACTTTACCGGCGATCTGGCCAATTTGTTCGATGTGGTGATTCAATTGGGCGCGATCCTTTCCGTTGTGATCTATTTCTGGCGCCGTCTCTACCCCTTCTCCACGGATAAAACCCCGGAGGAAAAAACGCGCACCTGGACCATCTGGAAATTGACCCTGGCCGCCACCGTGCCGGCCCTATTCATCGGCGGCCTTCTGGGCCATAAAGTTGAAGAGGTGCTGTTCAACCCAACGGTGGTGGCGTATGCGTTGCTTATCGGCGGAATGCTCCTGTGGTGGTTGGAGACCGGCGCCCCCCGCCCGGTCATCGCCACAGTGGAAGAGATGCCCTATCGGATCGCCGTTGCCATCGGGTTCATCCAGTGTCTGGCGATGATACCCGGCACCTCGCGCTCCGCCGCTTCGATCATAGGCGCCATCGTGCTGGGTTTATCGCGTCCGGCGGCGGCTGAGTTTTCCTTTTTTCTCGCAGTGCCGACTCTGGCAGCCGCCTCGGCCTACTCTTTGCTCAAAAGCCGGGCGATCCTAGGTCCGGCGGAATGGCAAATGCTGGCCGTCGGCTTTGTCGTCTCCTTTCTCGTCGCCTGGCTGGTGATCGCCCTGTTTATGAACTTCATCAGCAGGCACAATTTTAAAATCTTCGCCTACTATCGCATCGCCCTGGCGCTGCTGCTGTTTTTTTTCACCGCCAAGGGGATATTGGAATGAGGCGCAGGCTGGTACAGACAATGCCACGTTGCTTGTCGAGTCTTTGCACACTGTCCTTCTCAGATCCCAGAATGGGGATAACGAGGCAATCATTCGAGTTTTGGGAAGTTACACTGATCAGGCGGCATGAATTAAAAAGGTTGATCGAGTGCCGGATTGGCAAAGAACAGAGTCGATGAACGCCGGGCCTTGCAACCGGCCTTATCACATAAATAACGAAGGAAAGACCAACCATGACGCATCGTGAACGTCTTCTCTGCACGCTGGATCACCAGCAGCCGGATAAAATGGCCATCGACTTTGGCGCCATGCGTTCTACCGGCATCAATGTCATCGCCTACAACCGTTTGCGCACCCATCTCGGGCTGCCGATCACCGGCACTCGGCTCTACGATGTGTTTCAGCAATTGGCAGAACCAGAGCCGGACATCCTTGAGCGTTTTGGCGCCGACGTAGTGCAACTGCATCGTCACTCGCCGTCCTTCGGCGTCTCGCTGGACGCCTGGCGGCCGGATACTCTGTCAGATGGGTCCCCCTGTCTGGTGCCGGCTGGATTCCACCCACTGCGCAACGCCGATGGATCTATGGAAGTGATCGTCGACGGGAGGGTGATCGCGCGCCGTCCAGCAGGAGGCTATTGGTACGATTCAGTGCACCACCCGTTGGCCGATGCGCAGACCTTGAGCGATATCGACCGGCATGATTTTGGCGCAATCGGTGCAGAGGAGCAAATCTACCTGCAGCGGGAGTCGCAGCGGCTCTACGACAGCACCGATATGGCCATCCTTGGGGAATTCGGCGGCAACCTGCTGGAGTGCGGCCAGAGTGATTTCGGCTACGGTCGGTTCATGGAGATGCTGGTCGCGGAACGGGAGTTGACCGAATACTATCTCGACAAACTGGTTGAATCGCATCTGCGCAATCTGCGGATTTATCTCGAATGCGTGCAGAACCGCATTCACGTCATTCAACTGGGCGACGATCTGGGAACCCAAGAAGCCCTGCAACTGTCGCCCAGGCTGTATCGCGATCTGCTCAAGCCGCGACAGGAAAAACTGTTCCGCTTCATTCATGAACACAGCGACATCAAAGTGTTTCTGCACTCCTGCGGCGCCATCTATGACATCCTCGGCGATCTGGCGGAGATCGGACTGGACATCATCAATCCGGTGCAGATCTCGTCGCCGAACATGTCGCCGACCAAACTGAAAAAAGAGTTCGGCAAAAAATTGGTCTTCTGGGGCGGCGGCTGCGACACACAGCACATTTTACCGCGCGCCAGCCTTGAGGAGATCCGCCGCCATGTGCAAGAGAACATCGCCGCTTTCGCTCCAGGCGGCGGCTATGTCTTCACCCAGGTGCACAACATTCAGCAAGAGATCGAACCGGAGCGCATCGTCGCGCTGTACGAGACCGCTGTGCGCTGCCGCTGACGCGGTCTTGAATCAATCTGCCGTTTCTTTCGCGCGATCGCGAACAACCATCACTGGTCCGCGCCGAACTCTAACTTTTTTTCAACATTCCTCACATGGATGAAAAGGACTTGAATGGAAACGACAAACAAAATAAAAATCGGATTGGTAGGGGTCGGCAAGTTGGGCGCCATGCATGCCGCCTCTCTCGCGCAGAATCCGCAGGCCGATCTGATCGGTGTATTCGACAGCGATGTGGAGCGCTGCCGTACGATCGCGGAGAAACACCGCTGCACCGCCTTTGCCTCGGTGGACGCTTTGCTGGAGGAGGTGGAGGCGGTGGGCGTCATTGTGCCCACTACGCTGCATACGCCGATGGCCCTACAGGCGCTGTCCCAGGGCAAACCGGTGTTCGTGGAAAAACCCATTGCCGCCACCGTAGCTGAAGCCGAACAGCTGGTGGCTGCCGCGCGCAAATGCAAAACCCTGCTGCAGGTGGGCCACATCGAACGTTTCAATCCGGCGATCCGCGCCCTGGACGGCCGGCCCATCGCGCCCCGCTTTATCGAATCCCATAGGCTGGCGCCGTTCGATCCCCGCGGCACCGATGTGGCGGTGGTGCTGGATCTGATGATCCACGACATCGATATCATCCTCAGCCTGGCGCAGAGCGAGGTGAAGGACATCCACGCCAACGGCGTGGCCGTGGTTTCGGACGAAGTGGACATCGCCAACGCCCGCATTCAGTTCGCCAACGGCTGTGTCGCCAACATGACCGCCAGCCGCATTTCGCAACGCAAGATGCGCAAGATGCGGCTTTTCCAGCGCGACGCCTATATCTCCATCGATTTCCTGCAGCGGCTTACCGAGGTTTTTCAGCTGAAAGAGGGCGATTCCGACCTGCCCAGCACTGTCATCCTCGGACAGATCGAAAAAGGCAGCCGCAAACGCAACATCCTGTACGAACAGGCAGAGATCCCTGAAGGCGACGCCATGACCGCGGAATGGTGCAGCTTTTTCGACGCCGTTCGCCGGCAAAGCAAACCAAAGGTCAGCGGCGAGGACGGTCTGAACGCGCTGCGCGTAGCTGAGAGGATAACCGGGATTATGCGCCAGCAGCAGAGTGAAGCGCTCCTGTAGTAAAACATGAGACACGCGATTGGATAAAGGAGGTCGTCATGAAAAGGCAGCCCGCTTTTTTAATGGTTCTCCTGACGGTCATCGTGGTTTTTGTTTCTTCCTGCTCCGACCAAATGGATGAGCCCATCCGTTGTATGAGTTTCAACATCCGTTACAACAATCCACAGGATGGAGAGAACGCATGGCCGCTGCGCAAGGAGATGGTCGCCCGCACCTTCACCGTTCACTGCGTCGATGCAGCGGGTCTGCAGGAGCCCGATACCAGGCAAATTGAAGAGATGCACACCCTCCTGCCCGAATATGACTGGATCGGCGTGGGCAGCAAAGACGGCAAAGAAAAGGGGCCTTATAATCCCATCTTTTACCGCCGTGATCGTTTGCAGATTTTAAACAGCGGCACCTTTTGGCTTTCTGAACATCCGGACAGCGCGGGCAGCTTTGGCTGGGATGCCTCGCACACGCGCATCGTCACCTGGGCCAAATTCAAAGATCGTCGTCCTGGCAAAATTTTCTTTCTTTTCAATACCCATCTTGACTATGCCGGTACGATCAATCAGCCGAAAAGCGCCGCGTTGATATTGACTAAAATCAAAGAGATCGCCGACCGTCATCCGGTGGTGTTGACCGGTGATTTCAACTGCACTCGGGAATCGAGCGCCTATCTTACGTTCACCCGCGACCCGGATGGGCTGAAGGACAGCTGGTCGTTAAGCGAAAACGGACACTACGGCGGCACTTTATCCGCCAATGCTTTTGGCAAAGATATGCGAGCCAATTATGTGATCGATCATATTCTGGTTCAGGGCGTTCGGCGAGTCGCCAATCATGGCATCGTGGCGGAACGATGGGACGGCCGCTTTGTCTCTGATCACTATCCGGTCTTGGCGGATATTTATCTGCCGTAGCGCTTGATCTCTAATCAACAAATGGCTACATTTACAGTCAATAACGGCATTTTGCCCGCACAGAGAAACACGGAGAACCTAGTATTTACAAAGGACTCTATGGGCTATCGCGAGTTTTTTTTCAAATACCGGAGCTATACGCCGATCCCGCTGATCATCGCCGCGCTGATTCTGGCGAAACCGAGCGGTTGGTCGCTGCTCATCGGCTTTGCCATCGCCGTCTGTGGACAGTTGACCCGTTTGTGGGCGCTGCGCTATTCGGGATCCGCCACCCGCACCACCGGTCGAGTGGGCGCGGATGAACTGGTGACCAACGGCCCTTACGGCCATTTGCGCAATCCGCTCTATGCCGGCAATTTCCTGCTCAGCCTGGGCGTGCTGATTATGGCCTGGCCATGGATGCCGTGGATGCTGCTCCTCTATTTGATTCTCTTCGGCATCCAGTACTATGCCATCATCACCCTGGAGGAGGATTTTCTTCGCGGAAAATTTCCTCAGGTTTTCTCCGAGTACGAAACGGCAGTGCCGCGCATCATCCCCAGAATCACGTCCTGGGGCAGAGGCGATCGTCTGCCCACCACCTGGCGCAAAGCCCTGCGCACTGAACGCAACTCGCTGCAGAGCTTTTCCCTGGTCTCGCTGCTCATCTTTCTGATTTGGCTGTTTCGTTAGGCGCCGCCATGTCCGCCAGAATCATGATCAGTGCCGGCGAGGCCTCCGGCGATATGCACGGAGGCCGGCTGGTCGCAGCCCTCAAACAGCTCGATCCAACGGCAGAGATTTTCGGCATCGGCGGAGATGCGATGCAAGCGGCCGGCATGTCTCTGTATTACCACGTGAACCAGCTCGCGTACATCGGCTTTATCGAAGTGGCCCGGCACTATTTTTTCTTTCGCCGTATTTTTCACCATCTTGTCGCCGAGATCGAGGCCCGCAAACCCGATGTACTGGTGCTGATCGATTATCCGGGATTCAACTTGCGTCTCGCCCGTGCAGCCAAAGCCCTGGGGGTGCGAACCTTTTATTATATCGCGCCTCAGGTCTGGGCCTGGCGGCCGCAACGCGCCGCCAAAATGGCCGACCACATCGACGAGATGGCCGTACTCTTTGACTTTGAGGCGCCGTTCTTCAGCCGTCACGGCATTCGCACCCATTTTGTCGGCCATCCGCTGCTGGAGGGGCTGCAACCGAAACATACCGTTCCGGAGTTTTGCAGCCTGCACCGGCTGGACCTGGAGAGGCCGGTGGTTGCGTTGCTGCCAGGCAGCCGACGCCAGGAAGTTCGCTCTCTGTTGCCCGCCATGCTGCAGGCTGCAGCGCTCCTGCGCCGGCGTCATCCCCAACTGCAGTTCGCGGTGGCGCAGGCTCCCACGATCTCTGGGGAAATTTTGCGGGAATGGCTGGCGGATTATTCGTGGGTAACGGTGGTGCAGGATGAAACCTATGATCTTCTCCAGGCTGCTGCGGCCGCGCTGGTTGCCTCTGGAACCGCCACGCTGGAAACCGCCTGCTTTGCGGTTCCCTTTGCCCTGGTCTATAAAGTTGCGCCCCTATCCTATGCCATCGGCAAACGCGTGGTGACGATTCCCTACATCGGCCTGGTCAATGTCGTTGCCGGGAAAAAAATCATCACGGAATTTCTTCAGTACCAGGTGACTGAAAAAAACTTGGCCGCAGAGCTGGAACGATTGCTCTTCGATCCTCAGCTGCGCAAAAGGCTGTTTGATGAATTGCATCAGGTAAAAAGCAAATTGGGCGATCCCGGGGCATCGCTGAAAACCGCCCGCCTTGTCCTTCGCCTGGCTGCGGGAATCTCACAATCCGAATGACCCGCGCATCCCTCGCCGACGGTCACGCCGCTGGATAAGGCGCCCTGTGCGGTGCAGTCACGCACGGCCCCTCGCTGATCCTCAGGAACCCTATGTCAAAGGAAAACCAAAAGATGATCTCCAACCGCCGTCTGTTTCTCAAAACCTCCGCTCTGACCACCGCCGCTCTGATGACGCCCTCAGCGTCGGGCTTGCGCGGCCAGGCGAAAAACAAACCCAGCGACACCGTTCGTTTGGCGGTGGTCGGCATCCGCAGCCGCGGCAAAAGCCATTACCGGAATTTTTCCCGCCTCGCCAACGTTGAGGTGAAAACCCTATGCGACATCGACGAACGCCTATTCCCCGATGCCGTCAAAGAGGTCGAAACTCTGACCGGCAAGCGGCCCAAGACCGTTGTTGATTTCCGCACGGTTCTGGACGACAAAGACATCGATGCCGTGGCCGTTGCCAGCCCGGATCACTGGCACGCTCTGCACACGTTGTGGGCCTGCCAGGCGGGCAAGGATGTGTATGTGGAAAAACCGCTCGCCTACACGCTTCAAGAAGGACGTTTGATGGTGCGCGCCAGCCGCCGGTTCAACCGCATCGTGCAAATCGGCACTCAGCATATCAGCGATCCGGTGGTGGCTGAGGCTGTTGATCTCATTCGCGACGGCCTGCTGGGAAAAATATATCTGGGAAGGGTCATCGTCTTCGGCCATCGCAGGAACATCGGCCGGGTTAAAGACAGCCCAGTGCCGCCGGGCGTGCACTGGGATCTGTTTCTCGGTCCTGCACCCTATCGCCCATTTAACGAGAACCGGTTTCATTACAAGTGGCATTGGTACTGGGATACCAGCACCAGTGAACTGGGCAACAACGCCGTCCATTTTCTCGACGTGCTGCGCCGCGGCATGAACAAACAGACCCATCCGGTGCAAGTCTTCTGCAGCGGCGGGTTTTACGGCTATGATTCAGACCAGGAAATTCCCAACCTGCAATCCGCCCACTATGCCTATGCGGATGGCATGAAGCTCGAGGTCGAGGTGCGCAGCCTGTTCACTAACAGTGAGGCGGGACTAAAGTCAGGCTGTTTTTTTTACGGCGATCAGGGCTGGATGCAGGTGCAGCCGGGCGCGTATCAGTCCTTTTTGGGCGAAAAGGATGAACCCGGGCCGGCCAACACCGCGGCGGATCTGCAAACGGCGTCCCCAGAGATGCGGGGACTGGATCATTTCCGCAATTTTATCGACTGCGTGCGCTCGCGCAAAGCGCAGGATCTGCGGGCAGATGTTTGGGAAGGACATCTCTCCACCGCGTTGAGTCATCTGGGCAACATCGCCTATCGCACCGGACGACAGTTGGCGTTCAATCCGCATGCCGAGCGGTTTATCAACGACGAAGACGCTGACAGTTATCTGCAGCGTGATTATCGTCCGCCGTACCTGTTGCCGGAGAATATTTAGGCTTGAGGAGCGGACGCGCCGGCGCCTATCCGCCGGCACGGCAATCCGTCAATCTGTGATCCTTCGCACATCACGATGTGCATCGGTTGCGTATGTTAAAATGAAAAAAGAGATTAAAACCAAACTGTTACTGTTCTTCGTTCCCCGGCTGACCTGGCTGCTGTTGCAGATCCTCGGCAGGACCAGTCGGGTGGCGATCCGCTATCATGGGCGGTCACAGGCCTTGCAGGAAAGCGGGCGGGATTTTATATTTATCTGCTGGCACGGCAAGATGCTGTTGCCGATTTTCATTCAGCGCCACCGCGGCATCTGCGCCATGGTCAGTGAACACACCGATGGCGAGATGATCAGCCGCACGATCCAGCGGCTGGGGTATACCACCGTGCGCGGCTCCAGCACTCGCGGCGGCGCCAAGGCGTTCATTCGGCTGCTGGCCATTGTGAAAAGCGGCGTCGTCGGTTGTATTCTGCCGGACGGGCCTCGAGGTCCGCGTCACACAGTCAAGCCGGGTGTGATCATGTTGGCGAGCCGCTCGCAAAGGCCTCTGTTGCCTGTCACCTTTGCAGCACAGAAAGCCATCCAGCTGAAGAGCTGGGATCGTTTTACGCTGTGGCGGCCGTTCAGCCGGCTGGGCCTGATCTACGGCGAACCTCTCACCGTGCCGCCGGATCTGAATGAACAAGGAATAGAGCAATGGCGCTCAATCGCTCAAACGGCCATGGATGGTTTGGAGCAGGAGGCGGATGCGTTTTTTTGAAAAAAAATGGCCCGCGGTTTTGCTTTGGCCTCTCTCCGTTTTTTACAGCGCCCTCACCTGTTTGCGCAACCGTGCGTATGATCTGGCTCTCCTTTCGCAGCATCGGTTAGACACCCCGGTATACAGCATCGGCAACATCACAGTCGGCGGTACGGGAAAAACCCCCACCGTTGTTTATATCGCACATTGGCTGCAGCGCCGCGGTTTGCGCGTGTGCGTGTTAAGCCGGGGGTATGGAAGAAAAGGAAAAAAGCCGGTGATTCTGAACCCAGGAGCATTGAATAACTATTCAGCAAGCCAGACCGGAGACGAACCGCTGCTGCTGGCTCAGCGATTGCCCGACACGCCCATCCTGGTCGATGCGGACCGCCTGCGCAGCGGACGCGCGGCGGAACAGCGGTTTCATCCCGACGTTATTCTGCTGGACGACGGTCTGCAGCATCGCCGGCTGGGGCGCGAAGCGGATATCGTCACTTTTCGACGCCAGGCGCCGTTCGGCAATGGTTTCTTGCTGCCCGCCGGACCGTTGCGGGAGAGCCCGCGCCGTTTGCAGCGCTGCGCCCTCCTATGGCTGAACGGAGCAAAAGACGAAGAGCACGCTTTCAGCGGCCAGATGCCGTTGATCCGCGCAACCTATGAGCCGCTCGATCTACTGGATTCTGCCGGCGAAATCCATGCGCTGCCGCCGTCTGTCTCTGTGGTGGCTTTTTGCGGTCTGGCAAATCCATATTCTTTTCAACGAACGTTGGCTGACCTGAAATGGACGGTCCGAGCGTTTATCCCCTTTCCGGATCATTATGCTTACACCGACCAGGACCTCGAGCGGTTGCTGGGCTGTTGGCGCCAGAAACAGGCCGATATGCTGGTCACCACGGAAAAAGATTGGGTTAAACTTGCCGGACGTCTTTCCAGCGATCAGCCGTGGCGTTGTCTGCGCGTTCAGCTCATGCCCGATAAGCCGGAGCAGGCGGATCGGCTGTTGGAAGCGTTGTTCACCGTTCCGCTGAACGCCAAACGACGGGATGCCGGCCGGCAGGGCTGAAACCTGCGGCTATTCCGCTTTTGAACTGTATCAGGATAATACAAAAAACTTCTTGCTATTTTTACTAAAATTATGTAGAATTTCTTAAGCACCCTTATGAAACCAGCATCCTAACCCAGGTAAAAGTGGGAGTACAGCTTTGGAAGAGCGCGTAAAGAAATCGAACATTCTGATCGTCGATGACGACAAAAATATCTGCAAGATGATTGATGCCAGCCTGAGAAAAGAGCGAAAATATGAAATACAAACTGCGCTCAACGGAGAGGCCTGTCTGAAGAGCATTCAAGAGTCGACGCCGGATCTGATTCTCATGGATATTCAGATGCCGGGCATTGACGGCATCGAAACTCTGCAAAAGATCAAGCAGGAAGACCCGCGCATTCCGGTGATTATGATGACAGCGCACGGCACGATCGAACGCGCCGTCACCAGCATGAAATTGGGCGCTTATGATTTCATCACCAAACCTTTTGCCCGCGACCGGCTCCTGGTCACGGTACAGAATGCGCTGCTGAACAGCTCGCTGAAAAAAGAGGTCGACGAGTTACGTTCCGAGCTGAAGAGCAAGTACACATTCGACAACATCATCGGCCAGAGTGGAGTGATGCAGGACGTGTTCAAGGCCGTGGAAAAGGTGATCAACAGCAACGTCACGGTCCTGATCCAGGGTGAAAGCGGCACGGGCAAGGAGCTGATCGCCAGGGCCATCCATTTTCACTCCAAAGCGCGCGCCAATAAACCGTTTGTCGCGGTTAACTGTTCTGCGCTGCCCGAGTCGCTGCTGGAGAGCGAGCTTTTCGGTCATGAAAAAGGATCCTTCACCGGAGCAGCCGGACGGCGCATCGGTAAATTCGAGATGGCCAACACCGGCACTATTTTTCTCGATGAGATCGGCCTGATGACGCCGGCCACTCAATCCAAAGTGCTGCGCATTCTGCAGGAGCGCGAGTTCGAACGGGTCGGCGGCAACGAGCTGATCAAAGTGGATGTGCGCGTCATCTCGGCCACCAACAAAGATCTTGAAGAAGAGATGAAAAAATCCGAGTTCCGCGAAGATCTCTATTATCGCATCTCGGTCTTTCCCATCAAATTGCCGCCGTTGCGGGAACGGCGGGAGGACATTCCGCTGCTGGCCGCGCACTTTTTAAACAAATTCAACCAACATGAAGGCAAACAAATTGAGGGCATCTCTCCTGATGCGCTCGATCTGATGATGGCGTACAATTGGCCCGGCAATGTACGCGAACTGGAAAACGCCATGGAGCGCGCGGTGGTGCTGGCCGCCGGCAATGAGATCCTGGCCAAAGACCTGCCGGCAGCGGTCCGCTCGCTGGGCGAAAAACGCATCTATGAATCTGACAACACTCTGGCCAGCTGGATTGAAAAGCTGGAAGAGGAGGCGCTTCGTCAGGCGCTGCTGGAATGTGAAGGCAACATCTCCGCCACAGCGAAAAAACTCGGTATCGGTCGCGCCACCATCTATCGCAAGGCCAAGAAATACGGCCTGCCGATGGTCAAAGGATAACGCGTTTGATCAGGGGTCTCTTTTTTCCGCCTGTGCCAAGCTGATACACTGTTTCATCCTGTTCCATCCTCATTTTGTCTCCTCACGGATTGCCTGAAAATTTCTGCAATAAAAACAGCCGCTTACTCCACGACAGTGAAGCTGGTTTTTGGTACACGATTTGCGAGTGGATGGGCGACGTGATATACCTGCTTTAGGAAAAAGGTGGTCCTGTACCCTCTGCTTCCGCAAAAGCGCCTGCATCGCCCGTAATTTTTACTGGCCGTCCTGTTGTCGGGTAGGGAGTCTGGGATGGGCGCTACGGGTCAAAATGGATGGCTAACCAAGTGTAGAATTACGCGCAATCTTATGAAGACAACTAATTTGAAGCAACTCGTGTGCAACCTCTGTTCCGGTCAGTACAGTCAGTCGGAAGTGGTCGAATTCATCAATCTGACGCAAAAAATTTCCCTGAGCTATTTAAAGTATCAGGAGATGATGGGCAAACGCATCAGTGGCGACCGTCCGGAATCTGATCTCGAACTCGAAGATCTGGCGTTGGACTGTGTGGCGGAGTTGTTCAGCCGCGACGAAAATCTGCAGTTCTTTCAGCTGAAGCGCTACTATGAGGCCAAGTTCTCCGAACAGCCGGTGGACGACGCCGAGGTGCTGATCCTGACGCGCCGGCTGGTGGTGCGGAAAACCAAACAGGAGCTGTCGCGCATTTTCCGCGAACGCGACCCAGAGGGCGCCAAGATCGTGCGCAACATCAAAGTGGCGATCCGCAGCGCGGAAAAGCTGCACACCTTTCACGATCTGGGACGCGAGTTTGTTTTCTACAGCAATGGCTGCCATCTTAAATCTCCGGAAACCGAGGTGAAGGTGACGCGGCCGCTGGCGCAGTATCTACGCAAAAAATTGCCGCCCATTCCCGATGAGTTGCTTCACCAGCGGTTTCAGGATATCTATCGTCCGACCGATCCGGTGTCTGTGGTCATCCGCAACCTTCTGCAAGCCCTTCACGACCTGGAGGACTATCAGAATTTCATCGCCATCGACATGCTGGTCAAAATGGTCCGGCACATCAAATTCGACGCCTTTCGCGAAAACATGACGATTCAGGAACAGGTGCCCACTCCCTCGGATCACCTTGAATCCAAAGAGATGGAAGCCTATATCGATATCGTGATGCAGACCATGTGGTCGCGCATGGATTCCCAGTACCTGCGCACGTCCAAACTGGCGCTGGACAAGGCCCACATCTATCATCGTGCGCTTCGCGATGTGCTGTTTGATCTTTTGCAGAAAAAAGACAATTCCTCCTATTATCGCAATTTAAAATACTATCTGCCCGAGTTGACGCAGAAAGGGTACCGAAAACAGGAGCGATCCATTTTTGAATACCTGGCCAAACTGGCCAAAAAAGAGTTCCGCAAACACCTCCAAGAAATGCTGTAATTTTTCCGCACTTGAGCCCGTTTGCCCGCACTATTAAAACAGCAAAATGGAACGTGACCATTTTGTCCAATAGAGAATCGGTGCCGAGCAAACATGTCAAAAGAAAACAATCGCTTACCTTCTTGCCCTTCCCGCCGTGAATTGGAGCTGTTCTGTCTGCAAACAGGGCTGTCCAGGGCGGAAAAGCTCCGTGTGCAGCGCCATCTGGCGCAATGCGGCAAATGCCGCCGCACCTGCCGGTTTCTCGACCGCTGCAATAATCTTTTGTGCATGGAAATGCAAAGACCGGTTGCCAACACAGCCCTGGACCTGGCCAAAAGCCTGGCGCCGAAACAAGTTCGCTATGGTCTGCTCATCTGTACGCCAAGTCCGGATCACAATCAAGGCGCTGCCAAAGCCTATCGCACCCAATTGGTCTTCAGCGCCAACGGCGAGGCGGGACGCAACAAATTGCGAGATTTTGATCTGAAAAAAATCCCCCAGGGGAGTCTGGCCCTTCGCTTGTACACCGACCCCAAGGATGAAAAGCTGTTGCTGTTTCTCTGGGAACCAGGGCCGCGTGAAAGCAGACCGGATCGCCTGCGTTGGTCAGGACGGCGCGCATCCGTCTCCTTCAATCGAATCGGCGCAGGAGGCATGGACCTGTCCGATTTTTCTCATCTGGATAATCAGCTGGTCTATTTCTCCAAATCGATCAATAAAAAAAGCAGACTCCGTCGATGGGAAATCCTCTGCGGCCGGTGATCTGCAAGCGTCCGGGGCGTCGCCCGTCTTCCTTTGTCACGGCATTCTTCCATTTGTGTTTTCACTTGCCTTTTATCGATTTCTTTGCCAATTTTTATAAAGTCCTTCACCAGCAGGAAAAACGAATGACCGGATTCTTTCCTGCGCCGGATTACGACCGCGCAACCGGAAAATCACTGCGGTTGCAGAGCCGGAAGAAAGACCTCCGCCTATCGTCCGCGGAACCACTGACATGAGCATCTGGGATTTACAAGCGCCGCTGTATCATCTGCAACGCCGACTCTGGCCTCTATCGGTGATATTGCGAAACGAGACGAGTTTGGCAAGCCGCCTGCTGGCGAGCCGTCCGCACTCCGACGGCTGGGCGTTGGATCTCGGCTCCGGACCGGGTCACTCCTTCCCCCTCTTGCCGGACGCTTTGGCACGCGTGGGCGTGGACCAATCGCCGGCTATGGCCAAGCGTTGCCGCGCGCATCATCACGCCATGATGGTGGTGGCGGATGCCTGCGCGCTGCCTTTCAAATCAGATCTGTTTACGTTGATCAGCGCCGTCGGCTTGATGGAATATCTGCCCAGTCCGGAACCGTTGCTCACTGAGCTCGGCCGCATGTGTCGATCGCAGGGTTCGGTGTTGCTGACCACTTCGCCGCAAGGGCTGTTCACCCGGTTACGCTCACTGACCGGCGCCCGATTGACCGTACACAATCTCGACGCGGTGATCGAGGCGGCGCAGCGGCGTAGCCTGTTCCTGACCGGCGCGGTTCACACATTTTCTCAACAGCTGTTTCTGCTGCAAAAAAGATAAGGAGACCTGTTTGCGTTTTATTCAAACCAAAATCGCCGGACTGGTGATCATCGAACCGGCGGTGTTTTCTGACAGCCGAGGCTATTTTATGGAAAGCTATCAGAAAAAAATTTTTCTTGAAAACGGCATTGACGCCGATTTTGTCCAGGAAAACATCAGTTATTCGCTCAAGGGCGCTTTACGCGGCCTGCACTTTCAGAGATCGCCGCACAGCCAGGGTAAACTGGTGCGCGTCACTCTGGGCTGCGTCTATGATGTAGCCGTGGATCTCCGCGCCCGTTCTTCCACCTTCGGCCGATTCTTCGGCCTCGAACTTTCGCAAGAAAATCATCGGGCGCTGTATATTCCGCCGGGATTCGCTCACGGCTTTTACGTACTCAGCAACTGCGCGCAGTTTTCTTACAAATGCACCGCCTATTATGCGCCGCACAGCGAGGGCGGCGTTCGCTGGGATGATCCAACCATTGGAGTGCCCTGGCCGCTGGATGGCCCGCCTCTGCTGTCGCCGAAAGATGAGCGCCTGCCGCTGCTGGCGGACGCAAGGGTTCCATTGGAATGATAGCACGCCAGCGAACCAGCCGGGGGTTGCTGCAGCACTGTTCAGCGTCTCATGGCCTCTGCATTAGATCCAACAGGCGGACGGCCTTTAAAAAATAAGCGTGGAAACATGGATATCCCGATTGAAGCGTTGCCTTTCGGCTCGCGATTGACCAAAGACTACCTCCGGTTCGATGAGCGGGTGGCCGGCTTTTTCAACGGCGACTATCGCCGGCCCATCAGTTACCAGACCGCTGCAGCGCTTGCCGACCAAACGCCGCGCGCCGATCGCCGGTCGCTGCTGCAATGCCTGCATCAGCAAAACGAATCATTCGGCATGGCTCACGCGACCAGACGCCGTCTCGAACAGCTGGCCGCCCCAGAATGTCTGACGGTGGTAACCGGACAACAGGTGGGGCTTCTCACCGGTCCACTTTACACCATTTATAAAGCGTTGACAACCTGCCGCCTGGCGGAATCCCTTGCCCATGACCTGCAACGGCCGGTGGTCCCGGTCTTTTATCTCGTAACCGAAGACCATGATTTTGACGAAGTGCGTTGGTTGGGCTGGCGAAATCAAAAATACGAGTTTGAAAAAAAATTCTATTCTCCTGAAATTGTGCCTCAGCGGACGCCCCTGTCCGATGTTGTTCTGGATGACACGATCGCCGATCTACTGCAGCAACTGAATGATGAATCAGAGGCCTCCCCCTTTAAAGCGCAGTATCTGAATTTAGCCGGCGCTTGTTATCAACCGTCCGTCACTCTGGCCGCCGCGTTTGCCCGTTTCTTCGCCTCCCTGCTGGCGGATTGGGGCGTCATCCTTCTGGATGCAGCCGATCCGCAGCTCAAAGAACTGGCGCAGCCCATTTTTCAACAGGAGCTGACGGAGTTGACCTCTGTCTCAGCTATGCTGCAGACCAACCGCGAGCTCGCAGAAGAAGGGTATCACACCCAATTAGCCGTACACCCGCAGAGGCCGCATCTTTTCATCCTGACACAGGGACGGCACAGCCTTGAACAAACGGGCGCTCGCCTGCGCGAAATGCATTCCGGCGCTCTGTTCACAGCCGAAGAGTTGGCCCGTGAACCCGCACGGCTGAGCCCCAAAGCCGCTCTGCGTCCAATTGTGCAGGATTGGCTTTTGCCCACTATAGCCTATGTGGCCGGACCCGGGGAAATCGCCTATTGGGCGCAGCTGAAACGCGTCTATGCGGGTTTTCATCTGCCGATGCCGGTTGTGGTACCGCGGGCGAGCATGACCCTGGTGGAAGCTAAAATCCGCCGGCATCTGGAAAAATATTCCGTGAGCGTCGCCGAAGTCCTGACCCAGACGACCGCCTGCCGGCAAAAGGTGGAACAACAGCTGCTGCCGCACCAGCTGACAGAACCATTGAACGCGCTGCAACAGCTGATAAAACAAAAATGGCCGGAGCTCCTCCATGCGGTTTCGAGCCTGGATCCCACTTTGGTGTCACCGGCACAAAAGACCGCAGATCAGATGGCTTCGGCTCTGCAGCAGCTGCAGGCCAAGCTCTTTCGCTCTCTGCAGCAAAAAGAAAGCGCGGCGGCGGAAGCGTGGCGCCTCATCCTCGCCAGCTTGATGCCGGCGAATGAACTGCAAGAGCGCCAATTGAACATTCTGCCGTTTCTGATAAAATACGGTCCTTCTCTGTTGACCACACTCTATGAGCAGATAGACATTCAGCGAAACGACCATCATGTGGTGAATATTTAAGGAGAGCACGGTGGAGGCATTGGAGGTTTTGGCGTTTGGAGCGCATCCGGACGATGTCGAGCTGATGGCCGGCGGCACGATCATCAAGCTGGCCAAGCTGGGTTATCCCACGGGCATGGTCTCATTGACCGCCGGTGAAAGCGGTACGCGCGGCACGCCCGCCGAACGCGCCCGCGAGTTTGCCGATGCGGCGGAGATCATGGGCCTGTCGGCTCATCGTATGCTTGACCTGCCCGACGGGTTTGTCTCCGCCGACCGCGAGAGCAAACTAAAGATCATCCGGATTCTGCGCACCTATCGGCCGCGCATTCTCTTCGCGCCATATTGGCGTACCCGGCACCCGGATCATGGCACATGCTCCATCCTGGTACGCGAAGCCGCTTTTTTGTCCGGTTTGAAAAAGATCGACACCGGACAGCCGGCCCATCGTCCGGCAAAAATCATCTACTACTGCGAGCATTATCCGTTTCAACCCTCTTTCATCGTCGACGTCAGCGACACCATCGAACAACGGTTGAAAGCAGTGCGTGCTTATAAATCGCAAATCTTTAACGCTGATGCGGTTTACACCGATGACGATAAAACCTATGTCAGCAGTCCGGAATATTTTCAATCTTTGATCAGCCGGGCGCAGTTCTGGGGCCATCGAATCGGAGTGCTTTACGGCGAGCCGTTTCTGGTGCGTGAACCTCTGGGGGTGGAAAATCCTCTGCTCCTGTTTCCCGCTAAATCCTGACCGTCACCGACTGACCCATTCAATCGCCTGACGCACCAACTGACGGTATGAGGGGTGTTCAAAAGCGTGATGATCATGTCCGGGCTGCAGATAGACGATCCTGGCCTTGCCATATCGGTGGGTCCAGCCGATGACCGGAACGCTCTCGGCATGATCGGTGGTTATTAGAGGATGAATCCCGGGCTGTGTAAGATAGCCTCCATAGATTTCATCCTGCAGGGTAAACTCCTCGAGCCCCTGGGTCACGGCATGCCGGGGATCCGCAATCCTCACCCGCATCTCCACATCATGACGGTACAGGGAGCCCGGCACGGTTACGCCGCCCCGGTTCTCTGCTTCCAGCAGATATTTTCCGCCGATGATCTTTTCAAAGTCCGGCCAGTTTTGATAGCTGGCCAGGCTATGGTGAAGGAAAACCAGGCCCATCCCTCTGTTCGCCATTCGCCTGAACGCGGACTTTTGCTCAGTGCTGATCTCCTGATGCATATCGTAAAATACGACCGCATCGAATCGTTTGCACCACTCGGACGTATAGGCGATCTCGCTCAGGGGATGTACGCGCTCTTCATACGACACATTGCCGAAGCTTTTAAACATCCTGAAAAAAGCATCCCGATCAAAATCATGTCCGCCGGTGAGAATCAGCACCGTGCGCTTTTTAAATTTTTCGCCCGACTCTATCGTTTGTGGAATCCATGCCAAGAGCATAACCAGCCCGATAATGCCTTTGCAAATAAACCGCTTCCCATCCTGCCCCATGATGCACTCCCTCATAAACTGAAAACGACTAGAGCAATATACGCCAATTTCCCTTGATATTAAAGAAAAATCTGATCAGGCGCCATAACGAGTTCGTTGTATCAGCTTTTCCAGATAACGGGATTTGAATTGGCGGCTGGCCAGCGCCTGCTTGATGGGCGGCAGCTTCAAGATGACGCCGAGAATCGCAGCCATGGCGCGATGGCTGGCGAAAGCCTGTTGACTGAAGATCAAATGCTGCAGCGTACCTCGCTCGATGGCCATCATCACCGCCCGATGCACCGAATCCAGCGGAGTAATGACGCGCTGCGGCCGGGACCGCAGCGACAGGGCCGCCTGAGTGCAAGCCCGCACACACACACCGCAGCCCAAGCAGATCGTCTCATCCAAGCGAGCCTGTTTTTTCTGCGGATGGCGGGAATCCTGAACAGGCACCAGGGACCACGCTTGGACCGGACAGGCCGACACACACCGGCCGCAGCCGGTACAGCGGTCTGGAGCCAGCAGCGGAAGAAAGTTGGTGGTGTGCACCGGATGCAAAATGCCGAACCGCTGTGCCGCCAACATCGCCTCGCAGCAGCAACCGCAGCAATTGCAAATAAAGCTCACCCGTTCGCGCACGTTTTCCCCGAACTGCACCAGTTGGTGGTCATAAGCCGACTGCAGCAGATCCATGCATTCTGCGCGATCGATCTCGCGTGCAAAGCCGTGGCGGGCAAGTACTTCGCCGCAATGGTTGAAGGTCATGCAGATATTCATCGGCGCTTGGCACGCTTTATCCAGATGGGCCATCTTATGACGGCAATAACACATTCCCACCGCACGGTGGCTGGCGGATTGAATGACCTGGCTGGCGCGTTCATAGTCCAGCACATAAAGCGAATGCTCCGGAGAGAGCGCCGGTTCGTGCACGAACACACGTCCCAGCTGCGTCTCACCCCGGGCGAAAAGATCTTTAATAAAATCCTCTTCCACAGTAACGTACTGATAATAAAGTTCGGAAAGAGTCTTTTGATCCAAGTCCTCGCGGACGCGCATCAGGCTGAATTCAAAAAATCCGGCCATGGGGGGCGGCAGCGTGTAGGTCATTCTGCCGTCCTGCTCGCCGTCCAGCAACAGAGCCCGATCCGCCAATTGATCGAGGATTTTGCGAGCCTGCGCTTGCGGGATTTTCCAGGCTCGAGCTGCATCCGCGATTGAAAACGGTACAATGGGAAGCAGGGCCACCAAGTGCGCCTCTTTTTCGCTGAACAGCATTTTCAAAATCTGGAATAATAGATCGGAGGGCGGCGCCCCTTGGGGAAACTTATTCAAACGGCGCACCAGAGAGTGATAATCGGATTTCAATGCATGATGTGCCATCGACGTCCTCCATAATCAAGACCTTCCGTGCGGCCTAAAAGACCGTTATATGAAGGTCTGTGACCCCCGGCCGGCTTACCGCTTTGATTTTGTCAAGCAGAACAATCGTCGCCGTGCGCGCACAAGCTCTGCCGCTATTCACGATCTTTGTTGCCGGGTGGGCGCGTTCTGTGACTCCACTCGAGACCAGAGTGAAATCACCCCTTAATCACGGCCAGAGGTTTTAGTTTGACCACTTTGCCGGCCAGACCCGCGGCAGCCACAGTATCCACCACTTCGGTTACATCTTTATAGGCGGCGGGCATCTCTTCAGCCAGCGTCTCTTTGCTGGCGGCGCGCACCAGAATGCCCTGAGACGCCAATTCGCGATCCAGCGAGCGGCCTTTGGCCCAGCGGACCGCCTGCGTCCGGCTCATCACCCGGCCGGCGCCGTGGCAGCAGGAGCCGAAGGTCTCAGCCATCGCCCGCTGTGTACCCAGCAAGACATAGGAGCAACGACCCATATCTCCGGGGATTAACACCGGTTGACCGATGACGCGATAGGCTTGCGGCACCTCAGGATGGTGGGGTCCAAAGGCACGCGTTGCGCCTTTGCGATGAACGCAAATCAATTTTTCAACCCCTTTCACCTCATGCCTTTCTATTTTAGCGATATTATGCGCCACTTCATACACCACTCTCATCGCCTGGCCTGCGCCGCTCATGGCCATGCCTTTTTGCAGCGCCTGCCGCGCCCAATGGGTGATGATCTGACGGTTGGCAAAAGCAAAATTGACCGCGGCCGCCATGGTCGCCACATAGCGGCGGCCTTCTTCCGAGCGGATCGGCGCGCAACACAGCTGCCGATCCGGCAGCTCGATGCCGTATTTGCGGCTTGCCGGCAGCATGATTTTGATCGCGTCGTCGCACACCTGATGGCCAAGGCCGCGGGAACCGGTATGGATGGTCACCGTCACCCGGTCCTTATGCAGGCCCAGCAATGCCGCCGCAGTCTCATCGAACACCTGCTGCACTACACCGATTTCGACAAAATGATTACCAGACCCCAAGGTGCCCAACTGCTGACGACCCCGTTCCAGGGCGCGTTCACTGACCGCCTCGGGATTCGCGCCGGCCATGGCGCCGTTCTCCTCGATCTTGTCCAGATCCTCACTGTTTCCATAGCCGTTCTCCACTGCCCACAACGCGCCCTTTTCCAGCACGCTTTTTTCCTGCTGCCGGCTCAATTTGATCACTCCGGTGGAACCGACGCCGCTGGGAATCTGGCGATAAAACTGATCGAGGAGCTGCGGCAACCGCGGCATAATCTCCTTGCGCGTCAAGTCAGTGACCAGCAGACGCACGCCGCAGTTGATATCATAGCCCACACCGCCTGGAGAGATCACGCCCTCATCGAGATCAAAGGCTGCCACGCCGCCGATGGGAAAACCATAGCCCCAATGGATGTCGGGCATGGCGAGGGAATAGCCAAGAATGCCAGGCAGCCAGGCCACCTGGGCGGCCTGTTCTGCCGCGCGGTCCTTGATAATGTCGGGGATCATTTTGCTGGAAGCGTAGATGCGCGCCGGCACGCGCATTTTGCCCTGTTGCGGGATCTCGTAAAGATGATCGTTCAGTTGGATGAGGTTTTCAGCCATATCGCCCTGCACCTATAAATCGAAATAGGCTCGTGCCTCCCAGGTGCGGTCAGGCCGTTGCTGCACCAGAATGTTGTGGTACGTCACCGCTTTGATTTCCGTGCGCCATTTCGTTTGCCCGGCAACGACGGCGGCGCCCTGCACTGTACAGGTCAAATGGTCCGCGGTCACAACCGCGTCGCTGCAGCCCAGGAACAGCACCTTTTTAATCTGCAGCAGATAGTTCAATTCAGAAAGCCAAAGTACCAGCAGCTGCTCATAATCGTCAAAAGCGATGCGGACAGGGATCGTCACTTCGCCGGCGGCAGGGAGCTCCTCCACCACGATCTGCATCATCGCCCGGCCGGCGCAAACCAGCAGCTCTTGCAAGGAATCCGCCTGCACCCGAATGCCGATGTCGGCGGTGTGGTCAAGGATTTGAATCCGGCTATTCAAAGCAGGGCGACGCATGGCCGTTCGCGTCGATCCAGTGCGGCAACCAGAGCAATGCCACCAACCGCACTTTGATATCGGTTTTTTTCGGTCGAATAGTGGTGCTGGATATCTTTTGCTGCAGCGGATCGGTGGAAGCCTCGATGGCCTGCATCTCGCTTTCAAATTCGTTCTGCAGGTCAGCCAGACGCTGCTGTAAAATCTCCAGGCTCTCGTTCGCATTGGAGAGATCGCCCTGCTCCTTCGCCGTCCGCATGCCGCTGCGCATAGCTGTAGATGCACGATTGAGGGTGGTGGCGGATAATTTTTTTCTGCCCATAAAAGCGCCCAGAATAGTGGCGCCGATGGAAACAGCGGTTTGCAGACCCTGTGAGCGCACGTCAGCGCGCTCTTTTTCCAAACGCTGCTGCGCGCGCATCACCCGTTCCTGAAGTGTCGCGATCTTGGACGCATATTTACGCCGCAGCAGTGCTGCTTGATGATCCCGGCTCTCGCGCGCCATCTGACTGAGCCGAACGCGAAAATCCCGCTCCGATTCACCGGGTTTGGATTTCTCCTTCAGTTCCGTGCTTTCGAATACCTCCAGCTTGACTGTGCGGTAGAGATAGTCGGCGAAATCGCGGCTCCAGGCTTTGTAATGAGCCGCATTGACCGCTGCGGCCAGAAGAGCGGCAAAGCTTGCGCTCTCCTCCGGCTGCTTGACCAGATCGTTCTCATCCAGCGATACCGATCGACTCTCATCCCAGTTGACCGGCACGGCGTCATCCTCGATGGCGGTGATCCAGGATTGGCGCAACGACGTTCCTCCTACAGAGGTCACATCGCCGAGCCCAAGAATATATGGTTGGTAATTCAGTTTGGCGTCTGCAGGTTTGCTCCCGCGCACCGGAGCGAAATACTCGCTGATCTGCGGCGGCACAGAGGGCCGCACTGATCCGACGACCGCTTCCACCGGGTGCTTGTCAAAGGACTTGACCGCTGCGTCGGTCCTTTTGATTTTCGAGCTCACTGTTTTTATCTGCGCCAGAGTGATCGGCCCGCGCAAATAGGAAAGGCACCATCGCGTCTGAAAGACCTCTGCTTCGTCCTCATGAATGTTTTTCAGCAGAAAAACGCGTTTTCCCAGAGCGGAAATCGACTCGGCCAGCTTGGCATCTGTGCCGCCGGTGCTGGTGGCCAGGCCCTGTACCAGCCGGTCCACGTCCTGCTCTGTCTGCAGCCGGCCGATAAACCAGGTACCGGCATTGCTCAACGCTTTATAGTCCAGATCCGCAGGATTTTGAGTGGCCAGCAACACGCCGACGCCGAAAGCGCGCGCCTGTTTGAACAGGATCATCAACGGCTTTTTAGAAGGCGGATTAGCCACCGGCGGCAGATAACCGGCGACCTCGTCCATATAGATCAACGCGCGCAGGCTGGTGGTGCCGGGTTGGCTGCGCATCCAAGACACCACCTGGTTCAACAAAAGAGTGACGAAAAACATGCGCTCATTGTCCGACAGGTGAGCGATGCTGATGATCGAAACCCTCGGTTTGCCTGCCGGGCTGTACAACAGACCAGCCACATCCAGAGGATCGCCCTGCATCCAGACGGCAAAGCCCGGCGCAGCCAGCAAATTGTTCAACGCCAAGGCCAGATCAAACCGTTCCTTAGCCGGCATAAAAGAATCCACTGCAAAAGCGCCGATCTGCTTGAACGGAGGCGTTTGGATGGCGCTGATCACTGACGCCAGATCCAGATCCCGACCTTCGCTCCAGGCTTGATGGATGATGCTGGAGATCAAAACGTGCTCGCGGCTCTTGAGCGGGTCGGCGGCGATGCCGATCAAGCCTAACAACCCGGTCCCTAGCGAGGCGATGAGATCAGCCCGTGCTTCAGAATCATCCAGCACCTCCTGGGACGGCCGGCAAAAACTGTTGAGAATGGAGAGCGGCAGACCCGCGTTGCTGCCCGGTGTGTACAGTAGAAACTCGGCGCTGTCCTTCAGCTTTTGTATGCGACGGCCGTCCTGCCCCCAATCCGCCAATCCTTTTTTCCAGGCCGCGGCCTGAGCCTGGCTGAATTGCTCCAGCGACTGGCCGCTGCGCTGGGCGTCGTCGTGGTTGACCCACGGCAGAAACTCCTCAGCGGTCAAGCTGGGAAAGGTCAGCAGTAGATTGCTCATGTCGCCCTTGGGGTCGATTACAATGCTGGGGATATTGTCGATAGCCGCCTCTTCCAGCAAGCCGATGCACAGACCGGTCTTTCCGCTGCCGGTCATGCCCACACATACGCCATGCGTGACCATGTCCTTGGAATCATAGAGCAGCAGATCCGCTAGCGGCGTTTTGCTGCTCATATCGTATTTACGGCCCAGATAAAACTGACCCAGTTTTTCAAAGTCCGTCATCTCCTCGCTCCCTAGATTGGTAGGTGTCGCTCAGGTGCAATCAGCGTGTGCCAGCAATAACGGCATCAGCTGCGTACTGTGAAGCACGTGCAATCCCCCCTGGCTGCAAGAGATCTCGTCAAAGGATTGCACCATATCGTAACGGCCGTTCTTCGCCTGAATCATCACCGGCGCCGGATGCCAGGTGATGCGGCCGACGGCTGTGGGCAGAGTTACATCGCCGGTGACGCACAGAACGGCAGGATCCAGAGCCTGCAGCTCAGGAAGGTGCCGATCGATGTCTTCCAGAATCTTGATCTTGTCATAGTATTCCTTTTGCAAGCCAAACGGTTCTGCATCAGGGATATGGAGAATGAGGATCTCCTCGCCACCCCGATCGATCGCGGCAAAGACAGCCGCAACCCCGGACGCACAGATCCGGACCGGAATGGAACAGCGGGCAGCGACCCGCCGCATCACCGGGTCAGAGGTAAGGACCAGGGCTTTGCGATGAAACCGTTTGGCGAATGTTTGCTGTGGTCTTCCCGAGCAGCCCAGCAATCCGGCCAGGGCGGTTGACTTGCTCGGTGTTTTGCCGGCTTCGGCCGGGCATACAAGCCCGCAAATGGATTTGCGCATCAGAGCGTTTAAATTCGGTTTATGCGCCTGCTGTAGCTCGGTCAACATATTGGGTCCGGATTGCACGCCGCCCAGTCCGCCGATGATCACCAGAATGATCTTGTTCTCCGTCATAGCCGCCTATCATTTGAAACACAATCTGCTGAAAACGGTCTTTCACGCTAAAATATACTCCAAGCGCTCAACAAATGCAACTCTTTTGCAAAAGGCTTTTATCTTTGCGTAAAAATGATTACATTATAGTTTTAAAGGACGCTAATGAATAAAGGAAAAAAATATGGCTCTCACTTTGAACAAACTGTCCGCCTTCCGCGGCCGCAAAGGTCCCTTGTTGTTGATTATCATGGATGGAATCGGCATTGGTAAAAACGACGAAAGCAACGCCGTTTATCTAGCTGACACACCGGTATTGGACCGGCTTCTGGCCAGCCCGCTTAAAACGCAGCTGCGCGCACACGGAACCGCCGTGGGCCTGCCCTCTGATGAGGACATGGGAAACAGCGAGGTGGGCCATAACGCCATCGGCGCCGGCCGAGTCTTTTCTCAGGGCGCCAAACTGGTGGATTCAGCGATCGAAAGCAAAAAAATCTTCGCCACACCGATCTGGAACGACGTGATTCAACGGCCGACCGTGCATTTCATCGGTCTGCTGTCGGACGGCAACGTGCATTCGAACATCAAGCAGTTGTTCGCTCTGATTCAGAATTGCGCGGACCGCGGCGTGCGCCGCCTTCGCCTCCACCCTCTGCTGGACGGCCGCGATGTGGGTGAAAAAACCGCCTTGATCTATCTTGAACAGACCGAGGCTTTCCTGACCGGGCTGAACGCAGCCAAAGGCGTGGACTATCGCATCGCTTCCGGCGGCGGCCGCATGGTCACCACCATGGACCGCTACAACGCCGACTGGAGCGTGGTGCAGCGGGGGTGGAAAGCTCATGTACATGGCGACGCCCGGCCGTTCACCAGCGCCGCACAAGCGGTGCAGACCTATTATGATGAGGACGCGAAAATCACCGACCAGTATTTGCCCTCGTTCGTGATCGTCGATGACGCAGGCCGGCCGGTCGGCCCAATTGAGGACGGCGATGCGGTGATCAATTTCAATTTCCGCGGCGATCGCGCCATCGAAATCTCGCGCGCCTTTACTGAAAAAACATTCAAAGAGTTCGACCGCGGCCGCACTCCGGAGGTGCTCTACGCCGGCATGATGGAGTACGACGGCGATCTGCACATCCCCGAACACTTTTTAGTGTCGCCGCCGGAGATCGACCGGACGGTATCCGAATATCTCTGCGACGCCGACGTAACCTCGTTTGCCCTGTCAGAGACGCAGAAATATGGTCACGTGACCTACTTTTGGAACGGCAACCGCTCCGGCTATATCAATGAAAAGTTGGAGAGGTACTGTGAAATCCCCTCCGACAAGATTCAGTTTGACCAGGCGCCGGCCATGAAGGCGAACGAAATTGCCGACAAGGCCGTCTCGCTGCTGCGCACCGGCCGCTATCGCTGGGGCCGGGTCAATTTCGCCAACGGAGATATGGTCGGCCACACCGGCGTGATGCAGGCCACCATCACAGCGGTGGAAACCGTGGATCGCTGTGTGGGCCGTCTGCTCGAAGAGGTGCAAAGGCTCGACGGCCTCGCGGTGATCACCGCGGACCACGGCAACGCAGATGAAATGTTTACCATTAAAAAAGGCGTCAAATCGGTCAAGACCGCGCACACCTTGAATCCAGTGCCGTTCGTCATTTTTGACCCGCAGTATCAGGGGGAGTATGGAATGGCGCCGATCGCCAACGCAGGGCTGTCCAACATCGCAGCGACTTTGCTGAACCTGCTGGGCTATGAAAAACCCGCCGACTATGACGCTTCGTTGATCGCATTCAAATAAAAAGCCGTCGGCGGTCAGAGGCTACAAAAAAAACCCGAGCGTTCAGCCCGGGCTCTATGTTACTTTTTCGCTTGCAGTATCACCTGCACCACATGATCAGGGTCCATGCCCTGGCTCATGTATAATTCATCCGGCACGCCGGAGCTGCCGTAGCGCTGGATGCCCAGTTTGATCAATCTGCAGCCGCAGCCGTTTTCCGCCAGCACCGAGGCCACCACGCTGCCGAGTCCGGTGCGCACGTTGTGATCCTCCAGGGTGACGATCAAGCCGGTGGCAGCCGCTTTTTTGATCGCCTCCACATCCGGGTCAGCCGGACAGCACAGGCTCACCACCATCACGTCTATGCCCTGCGCCTTGAGCTTGTCATGAGCGATCACCGCGCGGCCGGTCATGGCGCCCATGGTGATGATGGCAGCCGCCCCGCCCTGACGAATCACGTCCGCTTTACCGTACTCGAAGGCATAGCCGTCGGCGTAAAACGGTTTGCCCTCATCGTTCAGCACCACGCCCATTTTGGAACGACCCATGGCCAAGAGAAAATTGCCCGGCGTCGCAGCCGCATATCGGGTGACGCGATCGGTCTGATTGGGATCCGCCGGCACCAGAATCTTGAAACCGTAGAAATTCAAAAACGCGCCGAGGTAGTCGATGCTTTGATGGGTTTTACCGTCTTCGCCCACATCCAATCCAACATGGGTGCAGACCACTTTGTAATTAGCGCCGTTGATGTCGTTCAGCCGGTGTTGGTTAAAAGTTTCAGCCACTCCGAACACGCCGAAATCGGCAAAGAAGGTAGGCACGCCTTCAGCGGAGCAAGCGCCGGCGATCGCCGCTGTGTTATGCTCTTGAATGCCGCCCTGAAAAAATTGCTGAGGATAATTTTTCGCAAACGCGGTGGTTTTCACCGAAGAGGCCAGATCGCAGTCGAACACCGCCATAGGAACGCCGTCTTTATTGACCGCTGCCAGATCGTCCAGCGCGGATCCCCAGCCGCTGCGATTATCGGTCTTGTCGGTTGCACTGTAGGTGCGCGGGACGCCGGGCAGCAGCTTGGCCTTCGCATGCGGACGCTTGGCCAGTGCGACGGCCGGGTTCTGCGTTTTGCGGCGCGCGGCACAGGCCTCGAGGTCGTCAGCGAGGCCCAACAGGGCCAGGGCTTTGCGGCACTCGTCCAGGGGCAACGCCTGTCCATGCCATTTATGATCATTTTCCATAAAGGCGACGCCTTTGCTCATCACGGTGTGCGCCAGAATCATCACCGGCGCAGTGGTTTGATGCGCTTGACGGACCGCCTGATAGATCGCCTGATAATCATGGCCGTCGATTTCCAGAACCTTCCAGCCGCTCGCTTCCCACTCTGCTCTGATGTTTTGCGGCATCACTTTTTCGATCTGGCCGCTGATCTGCAGTCGGTTGTAATCGATAAACGCCGTGAGGTTGTGAAACCCATACTTAACCGCGAATCGACGTGCTTCGGAGATCTGCCCTTTTTGCTGTTCTCCGTCGCCCATAAAACAGTAAAGCTGTACATCCCGTTTCTGCAGCCGGCAGGCCACGCCGAATCCCAGCAGCGCGGAGAGCCCCTGCCCCAAGTTTCCCGTTCCCCATTCAACGCCTGGCACCTCGCGTTCCACGTGGCCTTCGAACGGCGATCCAGTCTGACGAAAGTGGGCCACTGCATCGTCAATGGAAAAAAACCCCAAGCGTCCCAGGGCGGCGAATGCGCCCGGTGAAGTATGGCCGTGGCTGATCACAATACGATCCCGATCAGGATGAAAGGGATCGGACGGATCTATGCGGCAGTGCGTCCACACCGTCAGATACAGATCGATAGAAGACATGCTGCCGCCCGGATGCCCGCAGGCCGCCAGCGTCGTCATCTTTAAAATATCCCCGCGGCAAAGCGTCGCCAGACGGGTCAGTTCGGCAATCTGTTCTGCTGTCAATTTGTCTGCGGAAAAACCTTTGGCGAACATATCCATCCTCTCTGGTTGATCATAATGTGAAAGTTAACAAATAATCCTTTTTTCTGCAAGAGAAACGATTTTCGTTTGTTATTGCCGGCCGGATTTGGTAATTTATTAAAAGCTGTCTACGCTATGGAAAATCCATGAATTCGTTTCATCAGACCATCCGGCAGACGCTGCTGGACCGTAAAGATCACTTGATGCAGCTCTGGATCCCGCGCCTGAGAGGCATGCTGACCGACGAAGCAGAGGAAACCATCCTTCGCCTGGCAGAGATCTGGTATGGTGTTTTACTGAACTTTTTCGCCGGCGCAGCGGTCGCTGAAAGCTTAAAGGAGTCCGACGAACTGCGTGCCTATTCCTTCAATGCGCTATCCATCAGCCGCTATGCCCTGCTGGCGTTGTTGCCCTACGAAAACAGCCTGGACTGCTACAGCCGGCTCAACGAAGCGTATGAACCGTTGCTGCAGATGGCGCACCAGGCGGAGCAGCCGGCGCAGGGTTCTCTGGATCGCATGGCCGGCGACTTTTCCCGCACCTTCGCCCGCTATCTACAGAACATCCTCAATGACGCGGCCGACGCCATCATCCTTCTGGACATCAAGGACCACATCGTGATGTGGAACAATGCCGCCGAACAGATCTACGGATGGACGCGAAGTGAAATGCTGGGCCGACATATCAGCCGCATTGTTCCGCAGGACGCCGCCTCCAGGCAGGAAATCGAATGGATCAGTCAACAAGTGCGGGAAAAAGGCTTTTTGCGCAACTATCGAACGCATCGGCTGACGCGGGACGGTAAAACCGTCACCATCGAAGTGACCCGCACCGCTATCTACGACGAACAGCACCACTACATCGGTTCCAGCGTCATCAGCCGCGACCTGACGGAACAGGAAAAGCTGCGAGATCAGCTGGTGCACTCGGAAAAGCTGTCCGCGGTCGGCACCCTGGCCGCCGGCATCGCTCATGAGATCGGTTCGCCGCTCACAGCCATCTCCTCGATTTCACAACTGCTCCGGGTGAAAAGCCAAGATCCCTTTATCGTCGAAAAGGTGTCGCTGATTCAGCAATCCATCGACCGCATCGCCCGGATCGTGCGCACCCTGGTGGATTTCTCCAAACCCACGCAGGCGAAAGTGGAAAGCGTTTATTTGAACAGCGTAGTGGAGAACGTGGTTCAGATCATCAAATATGACCGGCGCTTAAAGTACCGCGCTATTGTAACGGACCTGCAAGCGGACATTCCGCAAATTCAGGCAGGCTTTGATCAGCTGCTGCAGGTGTTGATCAACCTCTGCCTTAACGCCGCCGACGCCATGGAAGAAAAAGCCGACGGCCGGCTGACGATTAAAACCTGGAGCCAGGACTCCCGCGTTTATGCATCGGTCGTCGACAACGGCAGCGGCATCCGGCCGGAGCATCTGCCGCATATCTTTGAGCCCTTTTTCACCACCAAGGGCGATCGGCGGGGAACCGGTCTAGGATTGTGGGTCAGCTACAATATCATTAAAAATCTGCAGGGCGATATCCAAGTGGTCAGCCAACCGGCGGTCGGCACGACATTCACCCTCTCCCTGCCGGCCTTAACCCTAAACCCGCAAATTCACTGATGGCCGAACGCGTATTCATCGTGGATGACGACGACATCGTCCGCGAAAGCCTGAGCGCCGTGCTGCAAAACCGTGGATTCACATGCGAGCAGGCCATCGATGGCGAGCAGGCTTTGCAGCGGCTCGGCGAACAAGAGTTCGATGTGGTCATTACGGATTTGGAGATGCCGCGGCTCAACGGCATCGAACTCATCGAGCGCGCCTCCCTATTGAACAACCGCACTTCGTTCATCTTAATCACCGCCTACGGCTCCATGGAAACCGCCATCGAAGCGCTGCGCAAGGGCGCCTTTGACTATCTGCTCAAACCGCTCAACTTTGAAGATGTAGCGATCAAAGTAAAAAAATTGCTGGAGCACCGCCGGCTGATACAGGAAAATCAGGCCCTGCGCCAAGAGATCAACAGCCAATATAATTTCTCCAACATCATCGGCGCCGGACCGGCCATCCGCCAGGTGTTCGACACCATCCGGCGCGTCTCGGACAGCGACGCCCATGTGCTCATCAGCGGCAACAGCGGCACCGGCAAGGAACTGGTGGCCAAAGCGCTGCACTATAACAGCCCACGCCGCAAGGGCCGCTTCGTCGCCATCAACTGCGGCGCCATCACCGAATCCATTTTCGAAAGCGAGCTCTTTGGCCACAAGCGCGGCGCTTTTACCGGCGCGGTGGCAGATAAAGAGGGGTTGTTCAAGACCGCTCACAACGGCACCCTGTTTCTGGACGAGATCGGTGAAATGTCTTTATCCTCGCAAGCCAAACTGCTGCGTGCGCTAGAGACCAAAGAGATCCTGCCAGTGGGCGGCACCACCTTTCTCAGCATCGATGCGCGCATCATCGCCGCCACCCATCGCAATCTTTTACAGGAGGTGCATCAGGGCCGCTTTCGTGAAGACCTCTATTATCGGCTGGCGGTTATCGAAATTCGATTGCCCTCCCTGAGCGAACGGCGTGAGGATATTCCCCTGCTGGTGCATCACTTTATCAATAAATACAACCGGCAGATGAACCGGTCTGTCAAAGGGGTTGAGCCGGCGGTCATGCAGGCGCTGATGCAACGCACCTGGAAGGGAGAAGTGCGCGAGCTGGAAAATATCATCGAACGGCTGATGATCTTTGCCAGCGGCGAAATTCTGCGCGCCGACGACCTGCCCGGAGAGGTTCTGCATAATCAGGAAATACGAAAAGAGGTGGAGGGGGAACTTCTCAAAGAGGCGGTAAAAGCATTCGAACGGGATTATATCTCCCGTCAACTCGCACGCCAGGCCGGCCATCGCGGCAAAACCGCCCACGCTCTGGGGATCAGCGAAGCGACCCTGTATCGCAAAATGTTAGAACTGGGCATCGGCTGATCCAACAACCCAGTTTCAAGCCGGATCCAGGTCAGAACCGTCCCCTCATGTCATGCCCATACGTGCTTTATATGCTGCTTTTACAGCCGGGCAAATTGTTCAGAATCTTCGTAGATATGATTAAATTTCTATAAAACAATACAATAAATCATAAATAATAAATGCGGTTAATCAATCATTTATCACTTTTTCTGAAACAATTAACGAAAATTATCAGTATATTATGAATTATTTCCTTTTTATTTCCAATTAGACGCCCTTTTCCTGGTAAGAGCTGTCAGGATCTTTGCCAGGAACTAAATTTTTTGCCGCTGCCTGGCGAAAATCCTTCGGAGGCATGGATGAGACTGAAAAAAGCCTATGGCTTGTTGTATGTAATCCTCTTCACCGGTGTGACCGGCCTGGCTGCTCAGGACACCCTGGTGCTTACGATCGAGGAAAGCGTCCGGCAGGCCTTGGAAAAAAATCCGGAAATTAAAATGGCGGAAAAAGAGCTGGCCAAGGCCCGGGCGGGTGTCTGGGAGGCCACTTCGAATATTTTACCGCAGGTCAACGGTTACGCCAATCTGCAACACGCCTGGGATATCCAGCAGCAGACCATCCCCAATTTCCTCAAACCCATGCTGGGCCCTCTGGTGAATATGATCCCTGAACTGGCGGGCATGCCCGATTATGTGCAGCTCTCCTTTGGCATGGAGAACACGTTTATCTACGGAGCGACCCTGACACAGCCGCTCTTTCTCGGCGGCGCCGGTATCTCCGGTGTGCAGATGGCTCTGGCGGGGAGACGGGCGGCGGAGCAGAACCTCGAAAGCAAACGCCAGAACCTGATCTATCAAACCGCCAGCGCGTTTTACGCCTGTCTGCTGGCGCAGGAGCTGGCGGCGGTGCAGGAGGAAGCTCTGGCGCAGGCGCAGGCCAACCTCGACGTGGTGACCAAAAAACATGCGGTGGGATCAGCGTCCGGATTTGACCGAATGCGCGCAGAGGTGGAGGTGGCCAATCTCAAGCCCGAAGTGATTTCAGCGAAAAACAATCTGCAGTCAGCGGTCACCGGGCTGCGGACCGTGCTCGGGCTGCCGCGCACCACCGATATCAAAGTGGAAGGCGCTTTGGTGTATATCGACGATGATTTCAGCAATATGAGTCTGGCAGAGTTTCAGAATCAGGCCCTGGCCGCCAGACCTGAGATTCTCGCGGTCAAGGAACAGAAAACCATCAGCGGCAAGGGCGTCACCGTGGCGGCCAGCAGTTTTATGCCCAAGCTGTTTTTTCAAACCGATTACTCTTATATGGCGATGAAAAACGACATGAAATTCGGTCATGGCGATTTCAGCAAGGGTTTTACCTCTGCGATCAGTTTGCAGCTGCCGCTGTTCACCGGCTTTAAGAACAGTAAGCAGTATCAAAAAGCGCGGCTGGATCACAAAATCATGGTCGATGCCGAAAAGCAAATTTTCGACGGCATTGCAGCGGATGCAGAGATGAGCTACAACAAATTTCAGGAAGCGCGACAGAAATACCAGGCTGCCAAGGAATCCTCCATCCTCGCTCAGGAGGCCCTGCGCCTCGCCAATCTGATGTACGAGGAAGGGGCCAACACCCAGCTGGATGTCCTCAATTCCCAGCTGGCGGTGAATCGCGCCAAGCTCAATTATGTCTCTTCACTTTTTGAATATCAGATGGCGCGCTATCAATTGCGTAAGGCTGTCGGCAAATTAACCGATGTACTCTAGCAGATCTCGAAAAGGAGAAAATTCATGCAACGAAAGATGATATATGGTCTGATCATCATCAGCCTTTCCCTTATGGGGGCCGGATGCGGCAACAAGGCGACTAAAAGTGAAGAGACTGCCCGTGTGCCGGTGGAGGTGATGCCAGTGCAGACCGGCCGTATTGTACAGTCCCTGACCTTCAATGGAGATGTCGAGGCTGAGTTGGAGGTCAAGGTCTTTTCCAAGATTCCGGATCGGATCGAGAAATACTTTGTCGATGAGGGAAGCTTTGTTCGGCAAGGGGATCCCATCGCCCTCATCTATGCCACGACACTCCAGCAGGCGGTGCGTCAGGCCGAGGCCGGCCTGAGTGCGGCCAAGGCCCAGGAGGCCAATGTCGCAGTTGAATATGAGCGCGCCCAGCGGCTGTTCAAAGAGAATGCGATGAGCAAGCAGCAGTACGATATGGTGGTGACGCAGTACGAGGCGGCCAAAGCGGGCCTGGAGCAAGCCCAGGCGGCTTTGCTTTCAGCCAAAAGTACGCTCGCCGACGCCACGGTTTCGGCCCCGATCGCCGGCATCATCGGCAAGCGCTATTACGAGGCCGGCGATATGGCCAATCCGGCCCTACCGATAGCCACGGTGGTGCAGATGGAACGGATCAAGGTCACTTTGGATGCAACCGAGAACGATATCGGCAGGATCAGGGTGGGGCAGGAGGCTGAAGTTCAGGTGCGCAGTTTTGGCGATGAGACGTTCATGGGCAAAGTGATCAAGATCAGCCCGGTGCTGGATCCGATGACGCGCATGGCGACCGTAGAAGTGCTGGTGAATAATCCAGATCGGCGGCTGAAACCGGGCATGTTCGCGCGGGTCAAAGTAAACATCGGTGTAATTGAAAACACCATCGCTGTTCCGCGTTATGCGACGGTGGAACGGACCACTTTAGAACGGATAAACGGAGAAGAGACGGCCGTCACCCATTATCTGGTCTATGTCGTAGAGGGTGACAAGGCGATACAGCGAACATTGCAGGTATCATATGCGGACCATCTCCATCTGGCGGTGACCGGCGGCCTCAAAGCCGGCGAGCAGCTGGTCACCGTGGGCCAAGCCAGCCTGCGTGACGGCGCACCGGTTCAAATCATCAGCAAACCGGAGGCCACCCAATGAGGATGACCCAAACTTCCATCAAACGTGGAGTGACAACGGCGATGATCTATCTCATCGCTATTGGCTTCGGTCTTTTTTCCCTCGCACGGCTTAACATCGATCTTTATCCCAAACTCGAATTTCCGATGCTGGCTATTATCACCCAGTACACCGGCGTCGGGCCGAACGATCTGGAGACCGTAATCACCCGGCCGATCGAAGAGGCCTGCTCCTCGGTGGAGAATGTCAAGACGGTCAGCTCCACCACTCAGCAGGGACTCTCGCTGGTTATGATTGAATTCAGCTGGGGCACGGACATGAACCAGGCTGAGATTGACGTACGCAACAACCTGGAATATATTCGGGATTATCTGCCGCAGGATGCGAGCGATCCCATGGTCTTCGCCTTTGACGTCTCCTCGCAGCCCATCCTCTATTTGACCCTCTCGTCGGCTGATCTCAGTCAGGCGGAGCTGCGTTATATCGGCGAGCATGACCTTGAGCCGCGTCTGGAACGCATCCCAGGAGTGGCGTCGGCCTCCACCATGGGCGGTATGAAGCGCGAGATCAAAGTATTCGCTGATCCCATGCGCATGCGCGCCCACAACATCTCACTGCAGCAGATCACCGGAGCTCTGCAGGCGGCCAATTTGCAGATCCCGTCGGGCATGGTCGACAATGACCGGCTGGAATTTTCCGTCAACACCGCGGGGCAGTTCACCAGCGTCGAACAGATCGCCGGCGCCAGCGTCGCAACCTATAACGGCGCGGTGATCCGCGTCAGCGACGTAGCGCGCGTCGAGGATGGTTTCACCGAGCAGCGTCAGCGGGTCTGGAACAACAACAAGCCCGCGGTCATGGTCATCGTGCAAAGGCAGTCCGATGCCAATTCAGTAACGGTCTGCCGGGAAGTGGCGAAGCGCATGCCCACGATTGAAAAGGAACTGCCGTCAGGCGTCAAGGTGGAAACGATGATGGATCTCTCCAAGTTCATCACCCAGTCTATGTCCAACCTGACGAGCACCGCCTGGCAGGCGGTGCTGCTCACTTTCCTGGTGCTGCTCTTTTTCCTGCGCAACATCCGCAGCGCCCTGATCGTCGCGGTTTCTATACCGGTCTCGGTGGTCACTACCTTTGCGGTGATGGACCAGGCGGGATTAACCCTGAACATCATCTCCATGGCCGGGTTAGCGCTGTCGATCGGCATGCTGGTCGACACCTCGATCGTGGTTCTGGAGAGCATTTTCCGACGCCACGATGAAAAAAAGGAAAAACTGCGTGAGGCCGCTAACAACGGCGCGCAGGAAGTGGGCATGGCGGTCACCGCCTCGACCCTGACCACCCTGGTCGTGTTCATACCGGTGCTCTTTGTGCCAGGCATGGCCGGCATGCTCTTCCGCGATATGGTGATCACCATCTGCTTTTCGCTGACCATCTCGCTGGTCGTGGCCTTGACGCTGATTCCCCTGTTGGCTTCGCGCATTCTGCGCATTCAGAAGAACCTCGATCCCAATGGGATCGCTATGCGGGCGAACCGGCTGATCAGCGGCTGGCTGAATCACCTTCATGTTCATTACGAGCGCGTTCTGACTCGCGCCCTGAAGTATAAAAAGAGCGTTCTAGCGGCAACCTTCCTCGCCTTTATCCTCGCGGTGGTCTGGATGTTCACAGCTGGAGGAGACTTTATTCCCCAGACGGATAACGGCTTTCTCGCGGTCTCGGTAGATCGTTCTCCAGGCACCAGCCTTGAGTCCATGGACAAGAGCATGCAGGAGCTGAGCCAGATTTTAAAGGAAAAGATCCCCGAGGCCGACAATATCTATGCCAACTTTGGTCAGGGAGAGGGGATCATGGCCCTCTTCTCCTCGCAAAATTCCGCCGAAGGAGATGTAACCATCCGCCTTAAGGAGCGCAAGGAGCGCAAGCGCAGCGTCTTTGAAATCCAGGATGATTTGCGCGAGGAACTCAATAAGTTGCCCGATATGGAGGTCAAGTTCGCCGACCGTGGCGAACAGCTCTTCAGCGGCGCGGATATCGCCGTCAAGATTTTTGGCCACGATCTGCGGAAATCGGAAGCCCTTGCCAATGAACTCGAGGCCAAGCTGGAAAAAATCCAAGGCATCGCCTCGATAACCTCCAGCATCCGCAAGGCCACCCCGGAGCTGCGCATCGATCTCGACAGACAGCGCATCGCGGATCTGGGATTGAGTACGGCCCAGATTGGGCAGGTGGTCAGCACCAGCATTCTCGGTTCCACCGTCACCCAGTTCCGCGACGGCGGCGACGAGTACGACATCAAGCTGCAGCTCGATAAAAAATCACGCACCAGCAAGGAGGATCTGGAGAATATCCTCATCATGACGCCAACCGGAAGCCAGATACCGCTGCGCGCCATCTCCACGATCGCCTACACCAAGGCTCCGCGCGAGATTCTGCGGGAGGACCAGGAGCGCATCGTTACCCTCAATATTGATATTTCCGGGCGCGATTTACGCAGAGTGACCGCTGATGTCAAAAAAGCGATGAAAGAAGTTTCGCTGCCGCGCGATTTCCGCACCGAGATCGGCGGTACAGCCGAAGATCAACAGGAGTCGTTCATGTATCTCGGCCTCGCTCTGATGGTGGCCATTCTGCTGACTTACATGGTGATGGCCTCGCAGTTCGAGTCCTTGGTCGATCCTTTCACCATCCTCTTCACCGTGCCCCTGTCGATGATCGGCGTCGCCCTGGGGTTGCTGGTGACCGGTACGGACATGAGCGTGATGGCATTAGTGGGAGTGGTGATGCTGGTGGGCATCGTGGTCAACAACGGCATCGTCCTGGTGGACAAAATCAACCAGTTGCGTCATGAGGGGCTGGAGCTGGAGGCCGCGATTCATGAGGCCGGACGCGTGCGTCTGCGGCCGGTGCTGATGACCGCCATGACCACCATCCTTGGCATGTTGCCGCTGGCCATCGGCTCCGGCGAAAGCGGCGAGACCTGGGCGCCCATGGGCCGCGCGGTCATGGGAGGCATGACCGTGGCCACTGTTCTCACCCTGGTCGTCGTGCCGATCATTTACTATTACATGGAATTCATCGGCTCGCGGGCCAACCGTTTCCGTAAGGCGCGCGAACAACGCCGCCTCGAAAAGGGGATTGTCCACGCCGAAGAGTAGAAAAAAATCTAACAGAGAGGGCCGCATTCTGCGATGCGGCCCTTTTTTTATCATGCCGCCGCCTGCTTTTAAAAGTACAGCCGCTCAGCATCGACACGAATAATCATTCAGGTCGCTCTGGATTCACCCTTATAGCGACTTGAGCAAATCGCCTTCGCCACGCATGCCGCCGCGCCTCTGATCCGCAGCGCCCTTTTTCCATTGACAAGCAGAACCTCTTTTTCTATATTGATGACACATTCCGTAAAAGCGCTGACCGCGACGCCGTGCCCAGGGCAGCGAACGGCGCCACCCGCGGCAAACCAAAATCAGAGGATCCTCCCATGGATGCATTTTTTTTATCGCGGCTGCAATTCGCTCTTACCATCGGCTTTCACTATATCTTTCCGCCCCTGAGCATCGGCCTGGGGATTCTGCTGGTGCTTATGGAAGCCCGGTACATCAAAACCAAGGACGTGGTCTATCTCGATATGACCAAATTCTGGGCAAAGATTTTCGCCCTGATCTTCGCCCTGGGTGTAGCCAGCGGCATTGTCATGGAGTTCCAGTTCGGCACCAACTGGTCGATCTACTCTCGTTTTGTCGGCGATGTGTTCGGCAGCGCTCTGGCAGCCGAGGGGATTTTTGCCTTTTTCCTCGAATCGGGATTTCTCGCCATCCTTCTATTCGGCTGGAATCGGGTAAAACCGAAACTGCATTTTTTCGCCACTTGCATGGTGGCGCTGGGCGCGCACTTTAGCGCAGTCTGGATCATTGTCGCCAATTCATGGCAGCAGACGCCTGCCGGCCACCATATTGTCCAAGCCGGCGGCATTGCGCGCGCGGAGATCGTTGATTTCTGGAACCTGGCGTTCAACCCCTCCACCCTGGATCGTCTCAGCCACACCCTGGCCGGCGCCTGGCAAGCCGGCGCTTTTTTTGTGCTAAGTGTAGCCGCCTATTATTCGTTGCGCAAGAAACACGATCGCTTCAGCGCCGTTGCAGTGAAAATCGCCCTGCCCATAGCCGTATTCTCCTCTCTGCTGCAGCTGTTCACCGGCCACCAAAGCGCCCAAGGAGTGGCTGAAACACAACCGGCGAAACTGGCGGCCTTTGAAGGCCACTATGAAGCCTGCGCTCCGGCGGATATGTATCTGTTCGGTTGGGTGGATGAAAAAGAGGAAAAAGTGCGCTTCGGCGTCAAGATCCCGGGCCTGCTCAGTTGGATGGTCCACGGCAGCTGCTCGTCGCCGCTGGCAGGGTTGAAGGCGTTTGCGCCGCAGGACCGGCCGCCGGTGAACATCGTGTTCCAGACCTATCACCTGATGGTGATCATCGGCATGGGCCTGATCGCCCTGTCCCTGGCCGCACTTTTCTTTCACCTTCGCGGCACCCTGCGCACGAAAAACTGGCTGCTGTGGATTCTGGTTTTCAGCGTGCTGGGACCGCAGCTGGCCAATCAGGTGGGATGGGCGTCGGCGGAGATCGGCCGCCAGCCCTGGATCGTCTATCAGCTCTTGAGAACCAGCGACGCCTGGTCGCCCAATGTCTCTACCGGCGAACTCTATTTTTCGCTGGTGCTGTTTTCCATCATCTATGCGCTGCTGCTGGCGCTCTTTCTCTTTCTGCTTATGGATAAAATCCAAAAAGGACCCGGAAACGCACCTAGCTTGGAGGAACATCGCGCATGAGTGGAGCTCTGGATCTTAACACGATGTGGTTTTTTCTGGTAGGCGCGCTGTTTGCCGGCTATGCCATACTGGATGGGTTCGATCTCGGCGTCGGCGCCTTGCACCTCTTCACCCGCGGGGATGAACATCGCCGCATTCTAATCAACGCCATCGCGCCGATCTGGGACGGCAATGAGGTGTGGCTGGTCGCCGGCGGCGGCGCGCTCTTTGCCGCATTCCCAAACGTCTATGCCACCGCTTTTTCAGGATTCTATATCGCCTTTATGCTGCTGCTCTTCTGCCTGATCTTCCGCGCCGTTTCCATCGAATTCCGCAGCAAGCAACCCATGGCCTGGTGGCGGACCTTCTGGGACATCAGCTTCAGCGTCAGCAGCCTGCTCGCCGCCCTGCTGATCGGCGTCGCCCTCGGCAATATCGCCCGAGGAATTCCGCTCGACAGCGAGGGCGCGTTTCACGGCTCTTTCTGGAGTCTGCTCCATCCCTACGCCCTGTTGGTGGGCGTGTGCACCGTGGTGCTGTTTCTCATGCACGGTTCGATCTTTCTGGTGATGAAAACCGAAGGCCCTTTGCAGAAACAAATTCTCTCTTGGACCAAACCCGCGATCATCGCCTTTATCGGCTGCTATCTCGCGCTCACGCTGTCCACGTTCGTGACAGTGCCGCACCTGGCCAAGGCGTTCTTCAGCCGGCCGATCCTCTATCTGGTCGCGCTGATCAATCTGCTCGCCATCATCAACATTCCGCGGCAGATGAAAAGAGGACGCCCGCTGCGCGCCTTTTTTTCGAGCGCAACGACCATGTTGACCTTGCTGCTGCTCTTCGGCGTCAGCGCCTACCCTCATCTGATTTATTCCCATCCGCTGGCGGCAAACAGTCTGACGATTTACAACGCCGCCTCCTCCACCAAAACACTGTGGATCATGCTGATCATCGCGGCCTGCGGCCTTCCCTTGGTGCTCGTCTATACGACGAGCATCTACTGGATCTTTCGCGGCAAGGTCAGACTGGATGAACACAGTTATTGAGAGAAAAGGAGGGTTCAAGGCCGTCAACAAACAGCAGCGGAGAAAAAAACCGGCAAGGGGTTCAACAAGATGAGCCGGGGCTTCTGGGGCGGGAGTGGAATAATCCACCCCCGCATCAGCGGACGGGTAAGAGATCATTCCCCCATGACTTTAATGACAAGCCGTTTGCGGCGTCGACCGTCGAACTCGGCGTAATAGATCTGCTGCCAGGGCCCCAGGTCCAGGCGGCCATGGGTGATCGGCACGATCACCTGATGATGGATGAGCAGGCTCTTCAGGTGCGCATCGCCGTTGGTTTCCCCGGTTCGATGGTGCTTGTAATCCTGCCTAAAGGGCGCCAGGCGCTGCACCCACTCATCGATATCCTCGATCAATCCAGGTTCGGCGTCGTTGACATAGACCGCCGCCGTGATGTGCATGGCGGAAACCAGCACCATCCCTTCTTGCACACCGCTTTTAGCGACCACCGCCTCGACCTGATCGGTGAGATTGACGTACTCGCGCAAATTTTTACAATGAAACCAGAGATACTCGGTCGCCGTTTTCATCATTCACACCATATACTCTTCATCCAGCAGCAAGGCTTCCCGCTCGAACAAAGATTGATTAATATTGTCGATAAAGTCTTGAACGTGGAGAAAATGGTCCTCGATGACGGCCTTGTGCAATGGATGACTGTTCAATGCCACGAATTCCAGAGCCAGCTTTTCCATTTCGAGAATCATCGCTCGTTCGAACTCGTACACCCGCTGCAAGCGGCGATCGGCAAGCCGCTCCTGGGAAAAGAATCCTCCCCCCAGATAAGTCGGTGTAGCCAGACTCTGATAAATCGTACCGAGCTTGCGCCGGGTGCTCAAGATGAGCTCCTGCAGCCGCGGCTGATCTTCAGGCAGAGCGGTCTGCGGGGCGGACTCGAGACTCTTGAGCAACGCCTTGATCCGTTGCTGCAAATGTTGTCGGATTTTAAGGTCCGTGCCCTCTCTTTGCAGGCTTTGCTCATAGCCTTCGTAGCCGGCGATGAATTGAGAAAGCGCTTGCATCGAGTTCATGGCTAAAGAGGGGTTCTCCATAGGGACTCCTGGATTCGAAAAAAGACGGTAAATTGGCGCCCGAATCGCTTTCCTTTACCGAATGGGATTATGTGCAGTGGATGATGGCGTAGGCGAAGACAAGTATATGGTCAACCGATCTCTATCTTCAAAAAGGGTAGACAGCAGATAATGTGGGTTTGTGGCAAGAGTAATTTATAAAGGATTGAACTAAAAGTCAACATCTTTCGTTAGGGGGTGGCCCGATTGACCAGCTTGTAAATTTCCGCCTCGACGAACAGGGCGAACAGGGCGCCATCCAGCTTGCCCCCTTTGACCTCCTCCTCGAGAATGGCCAGGGCTTTATCCGGCGGAACCGCCTTTTTATACGGTCGGTCCCATGCGGTGAGCGCGTCATAGATATCCGCTATAGCCATCATTTTCGAAGGCAGAGGGATCTGCTCGCCCGGCAGGCGCCGAGGATAGCCGGTTCCATCAAGCTTTTCATGATGCGCATAGGCGATCAGCGGCACCTCCCGCAGATGCGCCGCCCAGGGGATGCGGCTGAGAAAGTTATAGGTGTGGGTCACGTGCGATTCTATTTCCTGCCGCTCCTTTTCGCTCAGGCTGCCGCGGCTGATGGACAGCAACTGTATTTCATCGGGGTTTAACAAGGGGGTGGCATCCTCCTCATCCTGCACAATTTTATGTCCCAGATCAGAGAGATGCGATCGGTCGCTCTCCGCTAAAACACGCGGCTCGTTGGCCTCGAGGATGAACTGTAAAAGGCCGTCCAGATCCTGCAGCTCGCTCATAAACCGCTGGTCTAGACGGCTGAGGATGGTCTGGACCTGTTTCGCATCCCGGGACAGCAAAAAGGAAATTTTCTCGCGTGAAGTTTTAGCTTCCAGCATCTTTTTTAGATAGCGGAAACGCAGCTTGATCATCTCCAGCTGTTCCGGATAGAGCTTTTTCGCTTTTACCAGCACATGTTCACGCACGCCGATCTTGCCGAAATCATGAAGCAGCGCGGCATATTTGACCTGCTGGAGATCATCCCGGCTGAAATGAACCGTGTGAAAGGGCGCGCGGTTCAAGCGATCGACCTGCTCCGCCATCGCCACCGTCAGAACCGCCACCCGCTCAGAATGACCCGACGTGGTCGGATCCCGTTGTTCGATGGCGTGCACCGAAGCCAAAATAAACCCTTCGAACAGCCGCTTGATGTCCTCATACAACCGCATGTTTTCGATGGAAACCGCCGCCTGACCAGCCAGGGAGGAGGCCAGCTCTACACAGCGATCATCAAATGGCACGATCGCCGGACTCGCGTCCGACGAGGCATTCGGTCGCTGTTTGCGATTGATGAGTTGCAGCACGCCGATCATTTCACCCTGATGGCTTTTCATGGGAATGCAAAGCACCGACTGAGTATGATAGCCCGTGCGTTCATCAAAACTGCGGTTGTGCTGAAACTCGCTTCCCTCGGGCAGATGGTAGGCATCAGCGATGTTGAGCGGGTTGCCGGAGACCACCGCATAGCCCGCCATGCTCTGGCGCTGGATGGGCAGGACGAACTCCTGATAGTCGATGCGCAACGAATCGTTTTGCGCCAACTTGAAGCGCAGCTGTTTGTCCGCCCAGGGGTCTCCCTCTCGGCTGACCGCGTCCGGTATTTTTTCGATCAGATACAGACTGCCGGCGTCCGCAGCAGTGATCTCGCGCGCCTTGCTCAGGATCAACTCGAGCAATTTGATCGCATCGCGCTCTGCAGAAAGGGCTACGCCTATTTTATTCAGATCGGACAGTTCGCGGCTGCGCAGATCCAACTCCTGTTGCAGGAAGCGCAACTGCCGGTTCATATCCAACTCTGCAGCCAGTTGCTGGATGGCGGAAAAGAGCCGCCAGCGCGTCAACGGCGTCTCCAGATAGCGAACCCGCTGCGAAGAGAACTCTTCCGGCTCCTGTTCCGGGCCGATGAGCTGCAACAGACCGGCTTCTGCCGGCAATAAGTCAATATTCCTCACTGACCGCTGAACGCCATCCTCATCGAGGAGAATGATTTTGCATCCATCGGATCCGGAGTCGAGGGTCTGGACCAGTCGCCAATGGTTCGGGCCTTGAGCCAGAAGGCGCCGGACCTCTTGCTGATTTCGGCCCCCACGATAAACAATGTACACGGTTTGAGTGGTCGACATGAGGTTAATCCGATCTGTTTTCAGAGACCAGGGTCAAGGCTATGCCACTTAAAATAACCACCCCGCCGGCTATTTTAATCCAGCCCACCGATTCGTGCAAAATCAAATAAGCCAGGATCGTGGCGCCGATGGGCTCGGCCAGGGTCATGATGGATACCGCGGTGGCGGAAAAATGCTTCAGCGCCCAGTTCAGCGTGGTGTGACCGATGATTTGCGGAAATAGAGCGATCAAAAAAAACAATCCCACCGTTCGTGCTGGATATCCCCAGAGAGGATAGGCGAACAGGCCGGTGATCATCAGCGTGGCCGCAGCCGCGGCGGAATAGACCAGGCTGACGTAAAGGATCGTACTCATAACCGGCCGCAGCTTGCGTCCGATCAGCAGATAGCCGGCAGCGCCAAAGGCGCCGAGGACGGCGAGCGCGTTGCCCAGCAGAGAACTCTGCGCAGCCTGATAGTCGTGATGGCTGATGAAGAGGCTGCCGGCCAAACAGAGAACGATGCCCGCAAACAGCAGCGGCGCGCCTTTTTCCTGAAAAAAAAGAAAACTCCCGATCGCAACCAGGACCGGCGCGGTCTGTACCAAAACCACCGAGCTGGCGACCGAGGTGAACTCAAGAGAGGAAATCCAAGCTATAAAATGCAGGCTGAGGAACAATCCGGAAAAAACAGCCCATCGCGCCTGCGCATCGCTTATCCCCCTATAGGGCCGGCGCGTCCGGCTGAAGGCCAGAAACCCGTAGAACAGCGCGGCCAGGGTAAGGCGATAGCTGGCGATGACCAGCGCCGGCGCGTCGCACAGCTTGATCAAAACAGAGGAAACGGAAATCGAACACAAGCCCACAGCAAGCATCAGCAGCCTGGCGCTCCAGCCTTTCTTCAGGCCGATCATAGCGGCTCCCGGACCAGGACCGAATAGCAGTCATAATCCTGCGGCATTTCTGTTGCCGGAAAAATAGAGCGCGCGGATTCCAGCATCTCCATCTCTGACTGGTCGTCCTGGCGCCCGCTGATGTGGTAGAGATAGAGCTGTCGGCATCCGGCGGCTACGGCGCTTTCCGCCGCCTGCCGGCTGGTGCTGTGACCGGTCTCCTGGGCCAACATCTCCTGATCCGGATGAAAGGTGCTTTCATGAACCAGCACATCGGCATCCCGCGCCAGGATGCGCACGTTTTCGCAAGGCCGGGTATCGGTACAATAAGCAATAGTGCGTCCCCTCTGCGCCGGCCCTACCACCTCTTCCGGTCTGATGCGCCTGCCGTTCCACTCGACGGTTTCACCGTGAATAAGCGCGGTGCGCAGATCGTTGTTCGGAACGCCCAAATCTCGAGCGCGGTCGGCATCAAATTTGCCCGGACGATCGTGCTCGATAAAACGATAGCCGAAGCACGCTGGTCCGTGATCCAGCGGCAGCGATTGCACGGAAAAGCCCTCCAGCGTCCAGATCTGCTCCGCCTGCGGCGTGCAGGGAACCACGACCACCGGGAAGGACGCCTGGTGCTGCGTGACTTGATGAACCGTTTGCAGAAAAAGATCCAGTTCCACCGGTCCGAAGATGTAGAGCGGTTCGCTGCGCTTGAGCAGATGCTGTGAGGTGATCAGGCCGGGCAGCCCGAAAAGATGATCGCCGTGCAGATGACTGATAAAAATGTGGCGGATTCGAGCAGGGGAAAGGCCTGCTTGTTGCATCCGCATCTGTGTACCTTCGCTGCAATCGAACAGCGCCACCTGGCCGTCCAGGATCAGCGCCAGAGCGGGCAGCATGCGGCGCGGCGACGGCAAGGCCGCGCCGGTGCCCAGAAAAAGCAGTCGGATTTGATCCATGGCCGCCTATCCCGCGGTCTGGGTCGGCTTGCCCTTTTTACCGAATTTATTTTCTGTACCGTTCAACAGCCGCCGGATGTTGCTGCGATGGGTGTAGATGATCAACAGCGCAGCAAAAAAACTGAAATAATACAACGTGGCCGAGATCGGCCGGCTGCCGCTGTATTTAAGAATGCTCAATACAACCGGAAAGGCGACCGCAGCGCTGATGGAACTGATCGAAACGATGCGCGTGAGGGCCAGCACTAACAGGAAAACCACAAAGCAGATCAGCACCACCAGCGGCGGGTAGAGCGCCAACAGAACGCCCGCCGCGGTGCCGACGCCCTTGCCGCCGCGAAATCCGGCGAACACCGTCCAGATGTGACCGATGATCGCCGCCAGGCCGCCGAACAGGCAAAGGGTGTCCTGCGGAAGGACGGCGGCGGAGAAAGCCAGCCGAGGCAGCCAGATGGCGGCGACGAATCCCTTGAACGCATCCATCAGCATGACAAACAGCCCGGGTTTCCAGCCGAGCACGCGGAACACATTGGTTCCGCCCGCATTGCCGCTGCCATGCTGGCGGATATCGATGCCGCGCATCAGCTTGCCGACCACCAGAGCGGTCGGCAGAGAACCTAAAAGATAAGCAAGGAGTAGAACCAATAGGACCAGAAGCATACTATTTTCCTTTTTTTAACCGCGGATCAAACCCGCAATTGATGAGCGGGATCTCCCAGGATGGCCACCGCGATGCTGCCGATGCCGGCATGCAGCCCCAACGCCGGCGAGGCCTCCACGATCGGGATATCCTTGCCCGGAAAAAAATTTCGTATTCGGTCACGGAACCATTCAGCGCGCTCTTCATTCAATGCGTGTGCGATCTGAATGCGCGGATCCACAACCTGTTCGGCATACTGAATCGACAACCCAACCGTTTTTTTCCACAAACGCTTCAAGCCGATGACGCGACCGGCCTCGATGATGCGGCCCTCAGAATCCAGGCTGATGATCGGCTTGACGTTCATCAGTGTGGCCAGCAGGCCGCGCGATTTGGTCAAACGCCCGCTGCGCATGAGATAGTGCAGCGTTGGAATGCAGACAAAAAGACGGGAGTGGGCGATGGCAATATGCAGCCTGCGCGACACGTCCTCGTGATTGAACCCCTGTTCAATCAACCGGCCTGCCTCGGCCACCAGAAGCCCCAATCCGACCGAAGTCGTCCGCGAATCCATCACCTCGATTTTAATGCGCTGTGCAAACGAACGGGCGGCGGTCTGCGCTGCATTCAGGGTGCCGCTCAACGCACCCGAAAGATGCAGAGAGATGATAGATTGAAACCGACCTGCCAGGGCTTCATAGATCGCTAAATAGCTGGCTGGCGAGGGCTGAGAGGTGCTGATGCGCGGCTGTCCGGCCTTCAGGGCGCGATAGATTTCCCGAGTAGAGATCTCCACCCGATCCAGCAGAGTCTTCTCTCCCATCATCACCTGTACCGGCACTACCTGAACCCGATAGCGATGCAGGGTCTCCTCAGGAAGATCGCAGGTGGAGTCGGTGACCAGCGCAATTCGTGGTTCGGTGTCGCGTGCAAGCGCGGCGCTGTGTTGACCGCGCATATCTTCGATTTTGGTGTTGCTGACCGGTCCCCATTGCGCCGCCTGGGCAAAAACCGCCTGCGGGTCATTGGTGTGAATATGCACCCGCCACCTGCGGCCGCTGGAAACGATGATCAGCGAATCGCCGAAGCCGTTCAACTTATCCTGCACCGTGGCGCGCTGCAGCGCTTCCGCCTCGAGCAGAAACTCGGTGCAGTAGCGGAACCGGATCGTGCCGTGCGCTTTGCGCAGATGAAATCCTTTGATGCGTTCGCCGAGATGCAGGCCGGCTTTCAACGCCGCCACTTTGCCGGAACTGATGAAATCGCTCAGCCCTTCCAACAGATGAACGAATCCCTGAGCCCCGGCGTCGACCACGCCCGCTTTTTTCAACACTTTTAATTTCTGCGGAGTTTCTGCCAACGAGATCCGGGCCCGCTGCAACGCGTCTTGCAGCAGCGCCACATAATCGGACTCGATTTCTGCCTGCTGGTTCAGTTGTTTCGCCCAGTCCTGCATAACCGTCAGAATAGTGCCCTCGCGCGGATTGCTCAGGGCCTCAAAAGCCCGCTCCACTGCCACGTGCACCGCATCGGCAAAGGCCTGGCTCGACAGCCTTTCCCGGCCTTCACAAGCGTCAGCCAGACCGGAAAAAAATTGCGCCAGAATGGCGCCAGAATTGCCACGGCTGCCCTCCAGGGCGCCGTCTGCGATGGACCGACAAACCTCAGAGAGCGAACCATCCTGACAGGCCGCGGCGCGGTCGATGATCGCATGCATGGTGGCGGCCATGTTGGTGCCGGTATCGCCATCCGCCACCGGGAAAACGTTGATTTCATTCAACTCCTCCCGCATGTCAAGGATGCGCTGAGCCGAAACGATGATGGATCGTTTCAGCCTGCGACCGTCTATGTAACGTATTCGAATGTTCATGGGATTCGCCGAATTCAATCAGGAAACTGCCGCCCCGGTTTCAGGGGACGGTGGAATGAGGGCGGATATCTCTGCGGCCAGGGTGCCGGCCATGGCCAACCGCAGCTGTGTTTCCAAATAGCCGCGCGGTGTGCCCATGTCCAGCCTAAGTCCATCCACTTCGACCGCCAACGCGCCTTCCCGCTGGATCAAATCAGCCTGGGCCGTGGTCAGCTGTATTTCGCCCCGTTCGCGGAGATTCTGTCTGATGTGCTGCCGCAGGATGGCAAAGATCGTCGGGGTGAATAAATAGAGGCCAAAAAACGTCAAATAGCGGTCGTCCGCCAGACCGGTGGTGCGACAGTGCTGTTGGGCAAACGTGATCTCCGGTTTTTCAAAGACCGCAGCCGCCCGCCACACTCTCGGGTGGTTCTGCAGCAAAGGCGTTCCGGCCACGGCGCCGAACAAATGCAGCGATGCGCCGGCTGTCTGTTGAACGCCGAATACCGATTGACCTGATTGTTCATGGACCGCCAGCAGCCTGCGGCTGCACCATCCCGGCTGTGGAGCGAGATACACATGATCTCCGAGCAAAAGCAAAAACGGTTCTTCTCCTACCCACTCGGCTGCGCTGTACACCGCATGGCCGAATCCTTCGGCGCTCTGTTGAAAGACAAAGGAAAGTCGCGTGTGCATGCTCTCCAAAAGAGCGGATTGCTGCTGAATCCATGGCTTGTCCGGCAGGCTGTGCCGGTGCGCAAGTCCGGCAAAATGCTCCTTAAAGACCGCATCCGCACCAGGCTGCACCACCAAACAGATCTCCTCCACGCCGGCGGCCAATGCTTCTTCCACCACCAGTTGAATGGTGGGCTTGGTGACGCCGTCGCGATCCACCAAAGGAAAAAGCTCCTTTTGCACCGCGTTGGTGGCTGGATAATGCCGCGTGCCTTTGCCTGCCGCAGTGATGACGGCTTTGCGGATAATTTTTTTCATTTAATCAAACGCCGTTTGTATCACACCCATCTCCATCGCGCCACAGGATGAACCGAAAAATAGATAGGGCTCCAAATGCGTCAGGTGGCGGTACCGGCTCACCAGGTTCTGCAGCACGTCTTCACTGCCTTTGGCAGCCAAAACCGCTACGGTCCCCCCACACCCCCAGGCAGTGGTCTTGGCGCCGTACAACCCTTTTTCCGGGCCTTGAGCTTTTATCAGATCGACCAGCAGATCCGTCTCCTTGCTTCCCAGGCCGCAACGTTCCTGATAGCTCTGATGCGATTCATACATCAGCCGGCCGGCCTCCAACAGGCTTTGCTGAGAAGCCTGGAGTGTTGCGTCCAGCAGCTCGGCACACCGCTCGCTGCGGCTATGGTCACTCAGATGATGTTCGATCGCTGCTCGCGGTTGATACCGTTTTTCCAGATTGATCGCAGTGGCAGGATCGTCGTGGGTGGCAAAACGTTTGATAAACTCCTGGCCGGTTATTTTCGTCAGCACCTGCCTGCGCAACCGCTGTTCCCATTGCGCCGGATCTGTGTTGCAAAGATAGCCCATGGGCATCACCTCAGCGGATGCACCGCTGTGGTGCAGAATCATCTTGCGGCCCATAAAGGAAGCGATGCGCAGATCGCGATACCGGCTTTCCCGTTGAGGCGACATCAGGCCGCTGTAAATGCCGACCCACTGCACGCCCGGCGGCAGAGACATCATCTTGACCAACTCGTGCGGCTGACAGCGCAACACCATAGTACGGTTGCTCTGTCCCAGAGCCACAGCCACGTGGGTGGTGATGCCGCACGGCATGCCCATGATGCGGTTTTCCAGTATCTGGCAGGCGAGCGCGATCTGAAACCCGTCCAGATCGAGAGCAAGCGCGCCCTTGATCGCCAGCATGTTCGCCACCTGCAGCGCAGCGGAAGAGGCAGCCGAGGAGGCCTGCGGAATCGTGCTGCTGATGGCAATGCTAAGGCCGGTCTGCCATTGCTGGACAAAGCCCTCATGCTGCAGCACGGCTATGGCGCCGACCACATGACCCTGCCAACGGTTGTTCGCATCCTGAGCGAACTGGCGCTGCAGCAGTGGGTAGGGCTTGAGATGGCCGTCTTCGTACAGGTCGTCCAGCCGGTATTCGCAGTTCAGCACCCGTTCCTTGTTCATATTCAAATTGCGAATGACGACGCGGCGATCGCGCCGTTTTTGTACCGCCACCACCGTGGCCTCTCGCAAAGGGGTGGACAGCACCGTAGCGCCGGCATAATCGGACAGTCCGGCCATGACATCCAGGCGTGCCGGAGCACGCGCGATATAAATTTCTCGCCGGGGTGAAAAAACCCCGCCCAGATTGGTTTTAAGATGCCCCCCGAAGCGCTTCAGATCTTCAGGCCACTGAGCTTGCATGCCTCAACCCTCATTCCGAATCAGGATCACAGACCAGGAGCAACAGCCTACAGACGTGAATGTAAGGCAAAGTTAGTAATATTTTTACTAAAATCAACCGATAAAAAGGCTTGAATAAAAGTTCTGCAACCCCTATATTTATATATTTATGGACCATTTAAATAAAGGTGTATTCATGAACAGACCTGTTGCCCTTGTCACCGGCGGCGCCCGCGGCATCGGTCGCGGCATCGCCGAAAATTTAGCTGAGAATGGCTTTGACGTGGTGATCGACGATGTCCACGAAAACGCACAAGAGACCCTGTCCGCGCTGGAAAAACGCGGCGCGAAAACGCTCTATCTGCGCGCCGACATCACCTCGGCTGAGGAGAGAAGGAGAATCATCGAAGAAATTAAAAAAACGTTCGGAAGTCTGCATCTGCTGGTGAACAACGCCGGCGTCGCGCCCCTGGTGCGCATGGATTTGCTGCAAGCCACAGAGGAAAGTTACGATCGGGTGATGAACATCAACCTAAAAGGCCCCTACTTTCTCACCCAGCTGGTCGCCAACTGGATGATCGAACAAAAAGCCGCGCATCCGGATGAGATGTTCCGTATCGTCAACATCTCATCCAATTCGGCGTACACCTCCTCCCCCTCGCGCGGGGAGTACTGCCTTTCCAAAGCCGGGGTCAGCATGATGACCAAACTTTACGCCGACCGCCTTGCCGAATATCAGATCGGTGTGTTTGAAATCCGTCCCGGCATCATAATGACCGACATGACCTCAACGGTCAAAGCCAAATACGACAAGTTGATCGACGGCGGGCTTTTGCCCCTCAAACGCTGGGGACAGCCGGAAGACATCGGCAGGGCCGTTGCGGCCATCGCCAAGGGGCTTCTCGACTATTGCACCGGTGAGGTGATCAACGTCGACGGCGGTTTTCACTTGCACCGATTATAAGCTTTTTATTGCTCCCACTTTTTCGGAGTTTCCATGACTGACCACACTCTCATCCTGGAAGGAATATCCTTTCCCGTCTATCAAGTGGACACGATCATTGTCGGCAGCGGCGCCGCATCGCTCAACTGCGCCGTGCATTTGCATGATTACGGACATCAGGACATCGCTCTGATCACGGAAAAAGTCGGCGGCGGCACCTCCAACAACACCGGATCCGACAAGCAAACTTATTACAAGCTGTCCCTGTCCGGCAAAGAGCCGGATTCGCCCTACGACATGGCGCGCTCGCTGTTTGACGGCGGCGCCATGCACGGAGAGCTGGCGCTTATCGAAGCCACCATGTCGGCGCAAGAATTCTTTCACCTGGCGCAGATCGGCGTGCAATTCCCGCACAACAGCCTCGGCGGATATGTGGGCTACAAAACCGACCACGATCCTCGCCAGCGGGCCACCTCGGCCGGACCCTGGACCTCCCATCAGATGGTGCAGTGCCTGCTGAAAGAGGTCAAAGGAAGAAATATTCCTATCTTTGATGAGCACGACGTCGTCAGTCTCATCGTCGAGGACGGCCGCGCCGCCGGAGTGATCGGCCTGGATAAAAACAAATTGAACGAAGAAACATTCGGCCTCTGTTTCTTTCAGGCGAATCAAGTGGTGTTCGGCGTCGGCGGGCCGGGAGGATTATACAAAACCTCTGTTTATCCCGACTGCCACGTAGGCGCTATCGGCCTGGCTTTGGAGGTCGGCGCTGTGGCGCGCAATCTTACCGAATCCCAGTACGGCCTGGCTTCCATCCAATTCCGCTGGAATGTCTCCGGCACTTATCAACAGGTGATCCCGCGCTACATCAGCACAGACCGCGACGGCCACGACGAGCAAGAATTTCTCAACGACTATTTTCCCACCATGTCCAAGCTGGCCACCGATGTTTTTCTCAAAGGATATCAGTGGCCTTTTGATCCGCGTAAAATACCGGACTATGGTTCCTCACTGATAGACGTACTGGTGTACATCGAGACGGTCATCAAAGGCCGCCGGGTGTATATGGATTTTCGCTGCAATCCGCTCGGCGACGAACGCATCGGCGCTTTTTCATTGGATGATCTCGAGCCGGAAGCGTACACCTATCTGAAAAACTCGGAAGCGCTGTTTGGTTCGCCCATTCAACGGCTGGAAAAAATGAACCCGCTGGCCATTGAACTCTATCGCAAAAACGGCATTGACCTGTACCAGGAACCGCTGGAAGTGGCCGTGTGCAGTCAACACAACAACGGCGGCTTGGCTGGAAATCTGTGGTGGGAATCAAACATCGCCGGTCTGTATCCCATCGGTGAAGTGAACGGCAGCCACGGCGTCTACCGGCCCGGCGGCTCTGCGCTCAACTCCGGTCAGGTGGGCTCGTTGCGCGCTGCGCAAAAGATCAGCCATGCTCCGGCGCCCGGCAAAACGGCTGGGTGGGAAAAGGCTGCCGGCGAACGCGGCAAAGCCATGCTCTCTTTTATTCAACACCTCTTCGGCCCGGTTTCAACCGTGACAGCTTTTCGCGAAGAGTTTCAATCCCGAATGACCCAGTATGGGGCGCACATTCGCGACCCGCGCAAGATCGAGCAGGCGCTCTCCGCAGCCTATGAACAGTGCTCACGAGCGGCTGAACAAAAGGCGGCCAGCCGCCGGGAAATCCCCCTGGCGCTGCAGAACCGCCATCTGGTGCTGGCCCACGCCGCTTATCTGCAAGCGATCGCCGCTTATCTGCAGCGCGGCGGAGGCAGCCGCGGATCCTACCTGGTAATGGATCCGCAGGGCCAGCCGGTGATCGATCAGCTGGGCGACGATTGGCGCTACAAGCCGGAAGTGGCGCCGTTGCGCGAAGAGGTTTTGGAGACGCGCCTGGGCGCGGACCAGCGATTTCACTCCACCTGGAAGCCGCGCCGGCCGTTGCCTGAAGAGCCTTCCTGGTTCGAAACGGTGTGGGGTAAATTTTTAAGCAAGGAAATCTTTCAGACCAAAGGGGATATTTAAGATGCAAAGATCGCTCAGCGAAATAAAAATTATCTGGGCGATTTTATTGATAACCTGATCGTCCAATGACCGGGTTTAGGCAAAGACTGGAGCAGGAGGCGAGGACCGGTATTCCCATAGAAAAGGTCGATGGTGCGGTCGAAAAAGGCCTGGAAAAAGGGTTAAAGGGCAGAGCTCCAGGCCGCCACTTGCGCCATGGCATGCAGCGCCAGACAGGGCATTGCAACCGCTCCCATGGCTGTTTTTATATATCAAAAACTGGACCAAGGACTGAGACGGGACGCCCTCTCAACCCAGATCGAGGTCGAGATCGAAAGGCGTAACGACGAGGTAAAGGTGGATGAATCAACGGCCAAAGCGGCTCAGGAGACCCTCGAAAAAGCCGCCAAGGCAAAAAAATGGTGGGAGTTCTGAAAATAGCTCTTATGATTCCGCCCAAGCAATGTCTTCCCTGGGCGGTGGACCATTCTACAATCCGGGGGATTGCACCGAGCGACACGTGCACATTCCCGTTGCACAATCCGTGGCACAAGCCCTGGGCTTGTGCCGTTAACAACCATTCACCTAGTTGCGGGGTATTCCTCCGGCCGGTTCAAATCACCATTCAATCCGGAATCAGCGCGCCCTTCCTTATCATGACTTGTCGATGCGCGCTATTCCGCCCAGCTCGCTGGACAGGTTTGTCGGGTAGAGGCCCGAAGCCATGGCTCCATCTAGTGAACAGGACCCCCTGGGCGATCTGGATAGCAAGGGCCGCCAGCCACCACTGCCACGCCTCCCCCATTTGCACCTCGATAACCCAGAAATCCCTACGACATAATTTACAGCTTATATACGCACATGAAAAAGGAGGCTTTGGAAATGGAAAGCCCGGCCTATCTCGACGCATAGTGCCGCACGCCGCGGTCGCACCCGAGCGCTCGAAACTCACAGCCGGGCGCTGAAGCGAACTTAATCGAGTGGCCCTTTTTCGCTTCTGGTCTGACTCGGCTTGAAGGTGATGAGATAATCGGTGCCGACCAGAAAACGGAAATGGACATCCACCCGCGCTCTGGCGCAACTCACATTCCAGGTGTCAATCCTGCCGTCATTATTGGTGTCGTTGCCTCCGCATTCGCAGGTTTTCCAGCCGGCCAGGTCAAGAGTGAATTCTCCGGCCACCAAATCGCCCAACTCAACGCCCCAGGCTGTGAGATAGATATTGCCCGGTGCGGTGATGCCGCAGTTGCATCCACGGTCTTCGGGATCCTGCATAAAGCTGAAAGACATGGGTGAACGGATGGCCTCCGTAAGCTGACATTTCTTACGGGTGGTGCCAAAGACAACTGCGCATGGAGCGGAGGCCGGCGAGCAGCCCCAATAGTCCGCTCCACCGACTGGATAAGAGTCCGGTTGGTTGATCATCGAGGCGGCAAGTCCGATCTCAATAAAATCAAAACTCTCAATTGAACTGCCGTTCATCCCTGCGCCCGCCATGGTCAGCATCGGGTTGCCTCCGTAAGGACAGCCCACATCATGAAGCTGGGGTTTGCGCAGGCCGACCTGAGGAAAAGCGATGTTTATCTTGTCATCATTCCGATCATACCCATTATTTTCCATGTCGAGCGTTATAGAGGCGGTCATGGTTGGAGCGGGTTTGAGTACCAGATCACGGGGTGCATTCATATCGCCGGTCTGGGTCACATCCACCCTGACCGAATCCGCCCGGTAATCCTCATGCGCAGCGACAATCCACCAGCTTCCATACGTCAGCGTAAGCCCATATACACCGTCATTGGTCCAGGTGCTGAACTGCTGCTGCTTGCCGCCGATCTCACGGACAGTGATGGAGACCTCTCCCTTGAAATTGGCCGGGGTGACCCCGTGATGCTGGAGAATTTCGTTAACCACCTTCCCTGCGAGCCCACTAGTTTGCTTCTCAAGGATGATGTCCTGGTCCAGAAACTTGTTCTTGGCAATGACGACATTGACGGTCGCACTTTTATAACCCGTCTTACTCGCCGACAGGCTTTTTTCGCCGACACCGATGTTCTCAAAACGATAATAGCCGGTATTGCTGGTCGTCTGTTCATGGGCTGGATGCATGGGATTATTTTCGTCACCAAGCAGCTTGACGGATACCCCCTCGATGCCCTTGCCGCTCTGCTTGTCGCCGACATATCCCTGGACTCCGCCGAAATCAGTGTATTCCCGCCAGGCTTTGAAACTGGTCCGGAAAAAACTTCGGTTAAAACCAAGTACAGCTCGAAAACCCTGAGTGATGGAGTTGGCGCCCATAATCGCGCTGACCGGCGCCGCCAGCCACCGGGCAAGAGCCCCGAGCCCCCCCTCTGTCAAAACAATGCCGGTAACGGTGCAGAAAGCCTCCCTGTACGCCGCTGAGTTCACCATCCTTGACAGGAACTGTTTGACAATCCAGAAACTGGCCCCCCACGGATCATTGGCCGCGATATATTGATCAAGCCGCTGCAGGTTGGATGTTTCATTGAAGATAAACGAAATCAGCTGGGCATCCTTTTGAACGAGATCCGGGACCTGTTTTCCAAAGGCCGGAATCACCACATTGGTGATCACAGCCAGAGAATGACGTCCCAATTCAAAAATGGCGGTGGTAATCCCGGCATAGTGAGCCTTTCTGCGCTCTGCGAAGGAAAGATTATGCCAGCTGTTGGATTTGCTCTGCAAAAAACCATAACCATAATTGCTCACACGCAGGGTATCCCCACCGGGAATGAGCCCATAGGTAAATTCCCGCGTCGATGGGGCAAAGGGGACACCACCCGGCTTGACCGCATCGAGAAAATCCCCGCTCGGCAAGAGCATGAACGAATCGCTGGAAGTCTGGCACCAAACCCATCGGCAGTAGGAATTGCTCATTCTAAACTTGTCGCCGCCCTCCCAGCTCAAGCGCAGCCCCCCTGTTTCCACATTGGGCAAAATCTCCGGAGCGGCGGACGTTTTGCTGCTCTGCTCCATTTGGGCGGCGGATTGCAGCGACAAAGTACGGCTGATCTGGGAAGGATAGGATTCGAGATAGGCTAAAAGTGCGGCGCTGACCCGGGTATCCAACTCTGAATCCTGTTGACCGAGGGCATAAGGATTTTTCGCCAGTTGTGCGGTTAGATAAGCCCTGAGCGCATCATATTCCGGAAGCCCCACAATCCGGTTCAGTACCATCTTCGCTTCCTCCGCATCGCTGACGCAGACAAAAGGGTGCAGGAAGAGCAGAGCCTGAGCTGTAGAAGCCGCATCAAGGCTCAACTTGAGACCGCCCGCGGGATCGGGAACGACTTGAAGCAGCAAGATCTTCCCATCCCGGCCATAGGCCATGGCCAGTCCCGGCACATGCTTGTTGCCCTCGACCGAAAAGGCGTTAGCAGCATCCACGCTGCTGAGAACTGAACCGAAAGAGACCGCTATCTCCTTATTGTCGATGCCGCTGCCGGGGAAGTGGAGCTCTCCAGTCATTTGAATTTTCAGTTGTGATGGTGCTGTCGGCTCATCCTCTCCACAGCGGACAGCCAGTCCGAAGACTAAACCAACGACCAGCGCAACGCAAAATATTTCTGACCTGTTCATGACATCCCTCTCTGTTGAATGGGCAGTCGATCAAGTTATGCATACCTATTGGCCTGCAGTCCAAAAGAACGCAATCCCGGGAATTGCACCACGCAAAGATCGTACTTTCCCGTGGTACAAGTCCCTGGCTTGTGGCTCAAACCGCTAAGGGGTCTGACTGAGGACAGCTATTTCTCCGATGGATTCAGATCACCTTTCCATTCGGAAACAGCGTACGCTGGATCACGCTGACGAGGCTGCTTTAAATCCAAAAGCCAACAAGAATTGACAGAAATTCATTTTTGCCGGGGGCAAAAATGACCGACCGCCTATTGCATCAACACCATCTTGATGATCTTTTTAGCCGAAGAGTGCATCAGCACCGCGTAATAAATGCCGGCGGCGAGAGGACGATCCTCTGCGGAAAAGATCACCCTCTGCGCCCGTGCTGTCCGTGGCGGTTGTCAGAGCTTGAATAATTGGGTTCCCCGGAAGAGTGATGCATTCCTGCCAGCCACCGCCATCATCAGCTGAAGACAGGATCTTTTTTCTGACAACGGTATAGATCAGCGGATTCTGCGCCAGCGGGGCGCTATGCCGACAGCAAAGGCAGCAGCTCGCCGCGATCAACCACTGGTGCGGTTCACCGGGAACCGCTGCTCGCGTCGGCAAGTCGAGTAATCATCAGGGATGCTTCACCTGCTCGAGCAGCATCCCGATGGTCTTTAGCAGCCGCTGGTCGCGGGTCTCCTTTTTTTTGGCCCCCTCGATCCAGCGCACGTACTCTTTCCTGTTGGTATAGGACAGCTCGTCAAACCAGCGTTTGGCCCGCGGATTTTCATCCAACAATCGGCCCAGGTCAGCGGGGATCTCCACCTCGCGGGGCTCTTCATCTTTGCGCAAAACGACATGAACGCTGTCGCCGGGGTTCTTGCCGATGGCCGTTCGCACCTGTTGGGTCAATCCCAGCCAGTGGCAGGGTAAACCCATCTTGACCAGTGAGCCGCGGTATTCATGGCCGTCAAAAGTCGCCACCACCTTCACCCGGCCCTTGACGCCAAACTCCTTTTCAACCTTAAAAGGAAATTCAATGAAAGCGGCATCCAGGCCGGGATGTTTCTGGATTACAGCATCAAATTCATAGCTCTTCATGGTGCAGCTCCCGGTTCGCAATATTTGTCTGCATAGAGCACCTTGCCTGAATTTCAGCTCTTCTCAGACCTCAAAAATCATTAGGGAATCCATAGACCCCATCATAGCAAAAGAGTATAACCAGCCGTCACCGCAGCAGTAGAAGCTGAATCTCCGCCTACCATTCGTCCGAGGTCATACGGCAGAAATAGGCGCCAATGGGCACTGCCTATGCATTCCAGTCCACAGAGTGGGCGCCGGCCTCCAACCGGCGCGCCAGCAGCGTCGTTACCTCCTGTTCCCGCGCAGCATAGATTTTCAGCGCGCTCCCGCCCGGCCGCGGCAAAGGGGCCATAATCGCTGGCGCCCGTGGTATCGACCACTGCATCCAGTGTTGCGCCGATGCCATAGCGTTTATTGTAAACCAGCGCGGAATCGATCAAGTGGTTGCGGCTGGGATAGCTGCCCACGATAAGCCGCACCGGATTGCCGGTCAGAGGGTAGCCGATCATATCTCCATTGACCGCCGCCGCGATCTTGCGTTCTTCCTCACCTGCTTGCAGAACATAATGGGTGCTGCCGAACATGCCCAGTTCTTCACCGGATACGAGGAAAAACTTAGGGCGGCGCCGATCTCGTACTCCCGGCAAAGCCTTGCGGCCTCCAGAACCGCGCTGGTTCCGGTGGCGTTATCATTGCGCCGGGGGCGTAATGGAGGGGTTCATCGCTGTACGAATCATAATGCGCCACCATCACCACCTCCCGGTCCGGCGCCGTCACCCCTTTCCGGGCAGCCAGGATATCGCGCGAGAGATGGATCAGATTCTCCGGCAGGCGTTCCGTACAAGAGCGCCATTCTTCTTCACCCGTATTAATAAGCAAAATCCCTCGCGGACCACAGGCCAACCATGATCCATCCTGCGTCCTGTCGATCCGGTACAGGTTCAGCCTCCACCCCAGGTTGAGGAGTACTCCTTCTCCCACCTCTTGCCGCCGTCACTAGTCGAGAGGATCAAACCGCTGACCGTGACGAGGCGTCCGTGCAGGCGATCGGCCATGATGATATCGCGGGGTTGATAATGGGCCGGCAAATTCGTATTGAGCTCTTGCTACGTTGCGCCGCCATCGCCCGTGTAAAGGAGCCGTCCGTTTTCACCGGCCACCCACCCCTCCGCGGCAGAGATAAAAGAGAACCCATGCAAACGGTACGAGGAGTTTTCAGGCGCGAGACCCAGATCTTGCCGCGATCGTTGGAGAAAAAGAGGACGCCATAGTAGCAGCAGAGCCAGACATGATCGTCATCTTGAACATGCGGGTTCCAGAAAGCATCGGTGTTGTTCAAGGCAATTTTCTGCCAAGCCTCGCTGTTTTTTCCCTTGCGATAGAGTACGCCCTTTTCGCCGCAAACGAGCACGACGCCGTTCGGCAGAGCGGCGATATCCCAAAGATGGGGTGCGTCCGCCAGTGCCGTTTTTGTCCAGGCAGCGCCGCCATCCCGGGTCCCGTAGAAGTTGCCATTATAGCTGCATGCCCATCCCTCGGTGGTCGAAAGAAAAGCGAGGCCGTAAAGGGGTTCTTTTTCGGCAAGCGTGAACTGCAGCTGCCTTGAGGCACCGCGGTCCGTGCTGCGCAGGATGTGGCCGCGCAGCGAGACCGCCCAGAGAGAGCCGGATCCGACGTGCGCAAGGTCATACAGGTCCGTCAAACCAGTGGCATACCAGTCGGATTCGGCCCGGTATCCCAGAATTCGCAGCCGTTCAAGCAGGTACTCAGCGGCCTGGTCCCGCTGGGGGGCGTATTCATAGCGGGTGCCAAAATCCTGTAACTCCTGAATGGTCCGCAACAGAGAGTCGCTCGACACCTTATCGACCAGGTTCCGGATGTATGGCGACGAATCAAAGCTAGGCGGCCAGACCGTCTGAATAGATGGCTGGGCAGCGGCTGGCAGAGCTCGCATTAGTTGGGATGGACGAGGCGGCTGGGCGAAGACATGGGCGCCGATCAGGAAGGCAAGAATGATGAGCTTTGCGGTTCTTTGCATTAGCCCCCCTCTTTAAACGGGATTTTAAACCAACGGCCGGGCTGATATAGAGAAAGATCCTTGGCGTGATTATAGCAAGCAAAAAAGCACTTGGTGGATCACGGCGGTGAGAGAATCAGAGCAATTGGCTTGGCAAGGTTCGCTCAACCATCGGAATCCGCCATTGGGTTAACAGCAAGGCCTCAAACCTGCCCGGTGTTGATTTCATCACCCAAAGCCAATAGTTCTTCATTCTCAGGGATGTCGCGCATGCTGTGGCCATAGTGGACGTAGCGCGCCACACCAGCCTTGTCGATCAACACCTGGGCCGGCATCCGTCCCAGCTTGAACAGATTCACCTCTTGCCCGTAGAGTTTCAGGACGCTATAGGTAGGATCGGGCAGACCGATGAAGGGCAGTGCCTCCCTGCTAAAATATTCGGCGAATGTCTTGGCATTTTCCGGGCCGACCACGATGATCTCGATATCGCGAGCGACGAACCGGGGATAGTCCTGGCGCAACTGCGTCATATGTGCGCGGCAGAACGGTCAGGTGAAGGTCCTGTTGAAGACGAGCAGGACGTTCTTCACTCCGCGCAAGTCGGCCAGGTGTACCGTGGCGCCGCGATAGTCGGCCAGGCTGAAATCAGGCGCTTTCTGGTTGAGGGATACACGTGGCATGGTGACTCTCCTTTTGTGAAAATGTTGGCCTGCCCCACAGCACGCGCTAATAGGTCAAGCCGACCGCCTGGCGCAGAAAGCGTTCATCCACCAGGTTCTTCAGGATAAAATCAGCCACATCCGCGCGTGCGATGCGCGGTTGGCCGACTTTAACGTTTGGGTCGGTGATGCAGCGATAGACGCCGGTCCGTGGTCCGTCCTCCAGTCCACCCGGTCGGACAACGATCCATTCGAGGCCGCTCGCGCGGATGATCCCTTCTTCGATCTCCTTCTCATCCAGCGCCTTGCGCAGAAAAAGGGGCGCCACGATCTTGCGCGACACCCAACCCATTTGCGCCAGGCTGTCGCCAACCCCGTACGAAGAGACGTGAATCAGCCGTTTGACTCCCGCCCGGCTCATCGCCGCGACGATGTTCTGCACACCTCCCGGCAACACGCCATAGTTGCCGCCGCGCGGCCCCAGTGCTGAGAGGACGGACTCCTGACCGGCAATCGCACGGTCAACGGCCGACGCATCAGAGACATCGCCCTTGACGATCGTGAGTCCGGGCCGCGGCTCCAGAGCAGCCGGGTTGCGCACGAACGCAGTCACCGCATGGCCTTGTGCCAGACCCTGATCCAGCAGAGCGCGCCCTGTTTTTCCAGTAGCTCCAAATACCAATAGTTTCATGTTAAAAGTCTTTTTTGAGCGCTTACGCCCCACTCTCTATCGGCGGAACATCACTCCCTCGGTTCGACGAGTCAACTCCAACCTGCTGGTAAATTAGCCAACAAGAGTTTGAAAATCAACCAAAAATACTAAAAAGCATATATATAGGCCATCCCTATGCTTGATCCACTTGCATTAATACTAAGGAAGAATTTCTGATGTAGGGAAAAAACCGCAAGTGGGCACGGCAGTCGCTCCCGTTCGGTTAGATTATTATGAAAGTGCGGATAACACATCCGACTAGCATCTGATGGTTCGCGTTATCTTTGGGTACTTACCAGCAAGTACGGCTTGTATTTGTTACAGCTGATAAATCAAATCACCTTTCCATCCGGAATCAGCGCGCCCTTGATCACAATGACGATGCCGTTGCGGATCCAAAAGCCCTCCTGCTCGCGCGACGACTCTTGTACGTGGTCGCGATTGATAATCTGCACGTTCTTACCGATGCGCGCATTCTTGTCGATGATAGCCCGGTGGATCACACCGCCCTCGCCGATGCCCAGCGGCGGCAATCCATTCCCCAAATCCTGCTCCCGCTCTTCAGCCGATTGATAGTAATCCGCGCCCATCAACAAAGTCTCTTCGACCATGGTGCGCCGGCCGATGCGGCTGCGAATGCCGACGATGGATTTGCGAATCACCGCCTCCTCAATGGTGCAGCCGTCGCAGATCATCGACTGCTCGATGACGCAGTTCTCCACCACCGTGGGCGGCAGAAAACGCGGGCGGGTGAAAATCGGTTCGCCGACATCGTAAAAATTAAACTCTGGATCAGGCTGCTGAACCAGACGTAGATTGGCGTTATAGAACGATTCGATGGTGCCGATGTCCTCCCAATAACCGCTGAACAGATAGGCCTGCACATTATGATGATCCAAAGCCGACGGGATCATCTCCTTGCTGAAATCGGTCTGCTGCAGATGTTCGGTCAGCAGATGGATCAAGACCTCTTTTTTAAAAACATAGATGCCCATAGACGCGAGAAAAGGCTTTTGCCGCAGGGCGGTTTTGCTCAGGCCCGGCAACGGCGCCCGCAGGCGCATGGCTTTGAGTTCCGCACCTCTGGGCTTTTCCCGGAACTCGATCACCCGGCCCCGGCTGTTGCAGCGTAAAAGGCCGAATTCGCCGGCGTTCGCTTCTTCCGCCGAGATCACCGACAGGGTAATGTCCGCTTTGGTCTTGCGATGATGATCCACCAGCAGGCCGTAATGCATCCGGTATAGATGATCACCGGACAGAATGACATAGTCGGACACGTCCAATTCCTTCAGGGTAAAAAGATATTGACGCACGGCATCTGCGGTTCCTTGAAACCAGTCGGACCGCTCCGGCGTCTGTTGAGCCGCCAGCACTTCGGCAAAGCCGGATGAAAAAGGAGAAAAACGATAGGTCTGGCCGAGATGACGATGCAGCGAGGCGGAATTGAACTGGGTGAGCACATAGATTTTTTCGATGCCCGAGTGCAAGCAATTGCTCATCGGAATGTCGATCAACCGGTACTTGCCGGCCAGCGGTACAGCCGGTTTGGCGCGCACCTGGGTCAAGGGATACAGACGCGTGCCTCGGCCGCCGCCGAGGATGATCGCCGCAACATTTTTCATACCTACCCCGTGCTTGCTGAAAAATAAAAATGCTCCTACCGCAAGCCATTGCCGGCGGCGGAGAGCGAACCGCTGCAAAATAGAAAGAAAAAAAGAAAAATCAAAGTCGGAATCATCGCTTCTCTCCTGTGGCAGCTGCGGCAAACAACATTTTATTTGGACCTCAGCGCATAATTAAGTAAATTACCGGGTAATACACCGGTGGAAATAGCGCCGGTCCGCTCAAGGAGATCGCCGATGAAGCCGAAACTTTCCATCATTCTGACCACGCCGGGGCCTTCCGCTGCCGGCAAGCAGCTTTTGGCAAAAACCCTCGCTTCTCTGGCCAGTCAATCCGATCGCCGGTTCGAGGTGATTTGCTACGGCCGAATGGAGGAGGCGGATGATCTCTGCCGGCAGTACGGCTTCCTCCATGTGGACGTGGCTACAGAGCACTGCAGCAAGGCCCTAAACGCCGCGCTGCAGCGGGCGCAGGGCGACTATGTGTTGATCTGCTACAACAACAGCAACCTGATCGAATTCAAACAGTCGGCCACGGCCTTTTATATCATGGTCATGGAGCGAAATCCGCTCTGTCCGCTGCTGTACGCGGATTATGACCTGATCGACCACGGTGAGGTCAAATCGCGCAAGTTGCTGGAATGGCACCCCGGCCGGCTGACCGACTCCTGGGACCTGGGATACTGTCTCCTTTTCCGCAACAGCTTTTTGCAGCAGATCGGCTTTTGCGACGAGCGCTACCGGTTCCACCCTCTATATGATCTGCGCCTGAAGGCGTTTGAGCGCGGCCATCTGGTGCACGTCTCCAACCGTTTCAACGGTGCGCCCTATCGCGTCCACGCGGCGGAACAGGGGCTGGATGTGTTCGCCTATTTAAAAACCGGCAGAGACGTGCAACGCGAGCTGGAGGCCATCGTGACCGAGCACCTGCGCCGCATCGGCGCCTACCTCGCCGCCGGACAAAATTACCATTCTGTTCATTATACCGCGGAGGAGGAGGCGGCGTTCCGCTCCTGTATCGCCAGCGTGGTCATCCCGGTTTTCAATCGACCCGAGTTCATCGGCCTGGCCATTGAATCGGTTCAGGCCCAGACCGTGCAAAATATCGAGTGCGTCGTTGTCTGCAACGGCGGCGCCGAGGACCCTACGGTGGCGCAGGTTCAACGCTATCTACCCGGCGGCGACCGCTATGATCCACACAAACCGGCCGTACGGCTGCTGGTGCACGATCTCAATGTGCTGGGCTTCTGCTTCAACGACGCCCTGCGAAGCTCGAAAGCCAAATACTATGTTCAACTGGATTCGGACGATCTGCTGTTTCCGCAGGCAGTGGAAAAAATTCTTCATGTATATGACGAAGACGACCGCATCGGCATGGTGATCGGTTCCTATCAGGTGTTTGAAAAAACAGCTGACGGCGCCATCCAGCCGGTACTGGTCGACGGCAAACCATTTGTGGTAACCCATGACGAATGGAGTGAAGAAAACGGCCGCAACAACCTCCTGCGCATCGGCGGCGCCGGAGCCCCGCGCTCCATCAAAATCCGGGTGCTGGAAGAGCTGGGCTGGTTCGGAATGAATGACAGTCCCTTCTCCCGCAACTACGGCGAAGATTACGAACTGGTGAACAAATGCGCCGAACGGTACCGTATCGGCCGCGTGTGGGAGCCGATCTACAAAGTGGTTCGGCACAGCGGCGGCACGGATCACATGATCGATCAAGCCACCATCGACATCAACGACAATGCCAAAGACCATATGCGGTTGGAGGCGCTGGCACGAAGAAAAAAAATAAACCAAGCGTAACACCCTCATGCAAGAAAAAACGGAAAAAATAATGAACGCCGTCTACAATGAGCTGACCGGCGGTCCGGCCCAACCCAACTCCTTGGCGCGGCTCATCGACCATACGCTGCTCAAGCCGGAGGCCAATGAAACACAGATCCTCCAGCTGTGCCGAGAGGCGATCGAGTACGGCTTTTTCTCAGTCTGTGTGAATCCCTGTTGGGTGAAAACCTGCAGCCAGCAGCTCGCCGGCAGCGAAGTGAAGGTCTGTTCGGTGATCGGCTTTCCCCTTGGCGCCAATCGCACGTGCCTCAAGGTCGCGGAAACCGAACGGGCGGTGCAAGACGGCGCAGCGGAGGTGGACATGGTGCTCAACGTGGGCCGCCTGAAATCCGGCGACATTCCTTTTGTCCGCGACGACATTCAACGTGTGGTTCGAGCCGCTCACCCCAGCCGGGTCAAGGTGATCCTGGAGACCTGTCTGTTGACCGACGAAGAAAAGATCACCGTCTGCGTGCTGGCCAAAGAAGCCGGCGCCCATTTCGTCAAAACCTCCACCGGCTTTAACGTGGCCGGCGCAAAGACGGAAGACGTTGCACTGATGCGGCGCGTGGTCGGCGAGGCGCTAGGCGTCAAGGCCTCCGGCGGCATTCGCGATCGACGGACCGCCCTGGCTATGATCGCCGCCGGCGCTAACCGGCTGGGCGTCAGCGCCAGCATCGCCATCGTCACCGACGCGGCTTGTGCGCCGATCGCATGACGGACGGCGCAAACCAAAGGGGGCTGCTATGAGAAAACGCTGGTCGTTGTTCCTGGCGATCGGGCTGCTGGGGTGGTCCTGCGTCGGTCTGAACAAACTCGTTCAAACTCCCACTCTGCAGGTCGATGACGTCGCTGTCACCAGCCTTGATTTTGAAAAGATCGGTCTGGACTTTGTCTTCAGAGTGCACAACCCCAACACCTTTGCCGTCAGTCTGAGCGCTCTGGACTATACGCTGGTGGTGGACGGCAACACGGTGCTGGCTGGTCAGGAAAATCGTTCCATCACCCTGGCCGGCAGGCAGGACAACCTGGTTCACTTTCCTGTCGCGCTTCTGTTCAGTGATATCCGCCGTTTTGTCTCTGAAAACGAAAATATGGACTCGTTGTCCTATCGTTTATCCGGATCGTTGGCGCCCGCCGGGGTGCTGTCCGGAGTGAAAATCCCTTTCAATAAATCAGGCCGCGTTCCGAACCTGCGTCTGCCGCGGCTGTCGCTCAATTATCTGCAGATCCGCAACCTGACCTTCAGCGGCGCAGACCTTCTGCTGGTCATCGGTTTGCAAAATCCCAACAGCGTGCCGTTTAAAATCGCTAAATGGGATTACTCACTCAGCCTGGCGGGCCAAGCGCTCGCCTCCGGAGTGTCGCAAAAGCCGGCGGAGATTCCGGCTCATGGCCTGGGCGAGATCGAACTGCCGGTGTCGATCGATCCGGCCGGCGCCCTGAGCTCTGCGGTCTCTGTCCTGATGGGGCAATCGGTTCAGGCGGCGTTGAACGGCAAAATGGAATTGGCCACGCCCTTTGGAGAGGTCGTGCTGCCCCTCGACGCCCAAACCACTCTCAAGATCATACGCTGAACGAGGCTGCGGCGGCGCAGGAACCCACGCGCGGCCGTCTGTTGATTCATAGATTCTATTTGGAGCGATTCGTTGCGCAAAATAGCATGGCCCACGGCATGGCCCTATGCGGCGTTGATCACGCTGGTACTGCTGGAGGCGGCGGCGGCGATCAAACTGAATGAAGGGACATTCACTTACTCGCTGGACGACGCGTACATCCATCTGAGCCTGGGCCGGCAGATCAACCAGGGCCACTATGGCATCAACCCCGGAGAGTTCAGCGCCCCCAGCTCCAGCATTCTCTGGCCCCTCCTGCTGAGTCCGTTCGCTTCGCTGACAGGCTACGCCTTGGTTCCCTTTTTCATCAATCTGGCGGCTGCGGTTCTCATTCTCCTGGTTTGCGGTCGCTTCTTCAGCCGCCTGTTTCGCCCGCAAGTTCGTCTTGCAGAGAGCGCGATCCTCACCCTGTTGATGATTCCGGCGTTCAACCTGATCGGGCTCATCTTCACCGGCATGGAGCACACTCTGCAACTCCTCCTCGCCCTGCTCCTCGCCGAAGGTCTGGTGCGCGGCCAGGAGGGCGATGCGCCGGGATGGGGGTTTTACGCAGCCCTGGTGCTCGGACCCCTGGTCCGTTATGAAAACACCTTCCTGACCCTGATCGGTCTGCTCTGGCTCTTGCAGCGTCGTCAACACGTTGCCGCGTGGATATTGGGCTTGATCGTTGCCGGTGTGATGGCTGGCTTTTCCCTCTTTTTGCATACCCACGGCCTCGGCTGGTTGCCCGCTTCGATTCACGCCAAGTCCATTACCCTCTTCGGAGGCCATAGCTCATTGTGGAGCAACGTCCTGACAAACCTTAGCCAGCGGCAGGCCCTGGTTTTGCTCCTCGGTCTCGTCCCTTTGCTCTCGGCCATGATCACGCGGCCGCCCTGTCGGCTGATGATCGCGTTGACCGTGAGCGCCGCTGTCGCACATCTGGTGCTGGGCCGCTTTGGCTGGGCGGACCGCTACGAAATATACATCCTTGGCTTTACTCTTTTCATCCTGGTCTATCTCTATGGCCCCACGCTGATGAAAAAACCACTCTGGATTCCTACCGCCGTTTATGCTCTCCTGGCGCTGCCCTTTGCGCTAAACTGGCTGTATACGCCGCTGGGCTGCAACAACATCTATCAACAGCAGTATCAGATGGCCCGGTTCAGCAGAGACTATATACACGCGCCGGTGGCGGTGAACGATCTCGGCTGTGTGGCCTTTCACGCCGACCACTATGTATTAGATGTGTGGGGGCTGGCCTCGCCGGGAGCGCTGCAATTAAAACGCCGTCAAACCTCAGCGATGTGGATGGACAGTCTGGCGCAACGTCATGAAGTCAAACTGGCCATGATCTATGATCATTACTTTCCGCTGCTGCCGAAACAGTGGGTCTGCATCGGCAAGCTGTTCCTCGGCCGCCGCAAAGTGACGGCCGACCACGCGGTGGTATCTTTCTATGCGGTCAATTCAGAAACCGCAGCACAGCTGCACAGCCAACTGTGCCTGTTCTCCGCCACCCTGCCCAGAGGAGTTGTGCTGGAAACCAAACCATATGCACCGTAACCCTTTCATCCTTTGGTACAAGACGTATGAAAAACAATGGCATTCTCGACACCATCAACATTCTGATTATCGAAACGGAAGTCAAGCTGATCAGTTCTCTCATTCTGGTTCTGCTGATCTGGCTGTTGCGCAGCATCGTCCTGCGGCTGTTATCACAGCGCATCAAAGACGAACGCACGCGCGAACTATCGCGGCAGATCGTCGGCTATACCGCCTTTCTGCTCGGCCTGGTGCTGATCGGCCGGTTATGGCTGGAGGGATTCCAATCCCTGCTCATCGTACTGACCCTGCTTCTCGCCGCCATGATCCTCTCCTTGAAAGAGCTTATTTTAAACATCGCCTCCTGGAGCGTCATCGCCTGGCGACAGTTGTTCAAGATCGGCGATCATATCAGAATCGGCGAGCATTACGGCGAAGTGGTGGAGATGAACATGATTTATATCACGCTGGTCGAATTGGATGAAAGACTTCCTTCTGAACCCGCCGGACATCGCGTCATCAAGATTCCCAACAACCTGGTGCTGACGCAGCCGATCGTTAACGACACCGAGGGCGCGCATGCGCTCTGGTATGAGATTCAAGTGGCCCTGAGGCTGGACAGCGACTGGCAGGACGCCCAACAGACACTGGAGCGGATCCTGCAGCAGCGCATGGCCGCCGCCGAGATCGAGAACCTGGAAGACGCGCCGCCGGTTCAAGTGTCTGTCCGAGTGCACGCCGGCGCCCTCCTTCTCACCGGCCGTTATTTTTGCACCTCCGAACAGCAACCGGAGATCGAAGAGGAGCTCTGGCAACAAATCCTGTCCGCCTTTCAGCCGCACGGCCGAATACACCTCGTCTGATCCCAAACCCCCTGCGCCTCCTATGCACCCAGCGGTTGCAGCTATAATTTTACTGGCTTTTTACCTATTTTATGCTTAAATTATAGTCTTTGTTTTTCAAACCGTTAACCAACATCTGAGAAACCTATGGCCATTGACTTGACCAAAATGCGCAACATCGGCATCAGCGCGCACATCGATTCGGGCAAGACCACGCTGACCGAGAGAATTCTCTACTACACCCAAAAGATCCACGCCATCCACGAAGTCCGCGGCAAGGACGGTCATGGCGCCACCATGGATTCCATGGCCTTGGAACGTGAACGCGGGATCACCATTCAGTCCGCTTCCACCAACGTGACCTGGAAGAATTTCGCCATCAACATCATCGACACGCCGGGCCATGTGGATTTTACCATCGAAGTGGAGCGCTCGCTGCGCGTACTCGACGGCGCCATCTTGGTGCTCTGCGCCGTGGGCGGCGTACAGTCGCAGACCATCACGGTGGATCGGCAGATGACGCGCTACAAAGTTCCTCGCATCGCCTTTGTAAACAAATGCGATCGCATGGGCGCCAATCCGCAGCGAGTGGCCGATCAGTTGCATGACAGACTCAACCATACCTCGGCATTGATGCAATGGCCCATCGGATTGGAGAGTCAATTCGAAGGCCTCATCGACCTGGTTACGATGAAGGCTTATTATTTTGACGGCGCCAACGGTGAAAACATCCGCGAAGAGAACATCCCGGCTGAGCTGCTGCCCATCGCCATGGAAAAAAGGGATCAGCTGATCGATCGCGTGTCTCTTTACGACGACGAGCTGGCTGAAGCGTACCTGGAAGACCGGGTCAGCGAAGAACTGATCTACCGCGCCGTGCGCAAAGGCACCCTGAGCCTTGATTTCATTCCTGTGTTCATCGGCTCTGCTTTTAAAAACAAGGGCGTGCAAACGCTGTTGGATGCCGTCATTAAATATCTGCCTTCGCCGAAAGAGATCGAAAACAAAGCCTTTGATCTGGACAACGACAACGCCGAGGTCGTGCTGCAATCGAATCCCACCCTGCCGACCGTGCTCCTGGCCTTTAAGCTGGATGACACCCGTTTCGGGCAGCTCACCTACGTGCGGCTGTATCAGGGCACGCTGCGCAAAGGCGACGAGATTTACAACCGCCGCTGTCAGAGAAAGGTGCGAGTCGGCCGGCTCATCCGCATGCATGCCGACGAGATGGAAGACATCTCCTCAGCTGAAGCCGGCGACATCGTCGCTCTATTCGGCATCGACTGCGCGTCCGGCGATACCTTTACCGACAACAGCGTGAATTATTCCATGTCCTCGATGTTTGTGCCGACGCCAGTCATCTCGCTCTCCATCAAACCGGTCGATAACAAATCCAGCGAGAACATGGCCAAAGCCCTGAATCGGTTCGTTAAAGAAGATCCGACTTTCCAGACGTTCGTCGATCCGGAAACCAACGACACCATCATTAAAGGCATGGGGGAGTTGCACCTGGAGGTCTATGTGGAACGGATGCGTCGCGAATATAACGTTCTCCTGGAGACCGGCGCTCCACAGGTGGCCTATCGTGAAAGCATCTCGCAGAAAACAAATTTCGATTACACCCATAAAAAGCAGACCGGCGGCGCCGGCCAGTACGGCCGCGTGTGCGGCATCATCGAGCCGTTTCATCAGGGTGAGTTTGAATTCATCGATGAGCTCAAAGGCGGCGTCATCCCCACCGAATACGTCCCAGCCTGTGAAAAAGGATTCATTCAGGCGCTGCAAAAAGGACCGCTGGTGGGCTTTCCCATCGTCGGCGTTCGCGTGACGCTCAACGACGGCAACTATCACCCGGTGGACTCGTCGGACATGGCGTTCCAGCAGGCGGCGTTCGGCGCTTTTCGTGAATCGTACCTCCGCTGCAAACCCATCATCCTCGAGCCCATCATGCGCGTCGGGGTGGAAACCCCGCCCGAATACCAAGGACCGGTGTTGGCTACCATCAACCAGCGCCGCGGAATGATCCTCAGCGCCACTGAGGATAAAGTGCTGACCGCCATCGAAGCGGAAGTGCCGCTGAGTGAGATGTTCGGCTATTCCACTGTGCTGCGTTCAGCCACTCAAGGCAAAGCCGAATTCACCATGGAGTTCTCCCGTTATGCCAAGGTGCCTGAATCAATCGCAGAGAATCTGAAAAAAGCTTTTCAGGAAAAACAAAAACAGCAAAAGTAACCTTGCATTGTTGCAGGACATTTTTGTATATTGCCATCGGCGATGGAAGAAACCAGAGGAACTACACATGATCAAAGAAGAACTCATTAAACGCAGTCCCATCCGCATCCTCGAACAGACTCTTCACGGTGGTCTGGGACCAGGCCATCTGGGAGTGTTTGTGTCCAGAAAAGGCGTAGGTAAAACTGCCTGCCTGGTACACTTTGCCACCGACCACCTGCTGCGCGGCCAAAAAGTCCTGCACATCTCCTTTTCCGATGATCCCCATCACATCGCCAACTGGTACAAACAGGTATATGAAGAGGTGGCAGCCGCCTATCAGCTTGAAAGCGCAAACCTAATCTTTGACGAGTTGCTGCGCGACCGCTTGATTTTGCACTTTAAAAAAAATGGCTCGAATTTGTCGGCGGTGCACAACAACCTGGACATCTATGTGAAACAGGGAGGATTCACGCCCAAAATGATCATTGTCGACGGGACCCAGTTCGTCGAAAAGGACCAGGCCAGACTTCAGGAATGGCAAACCCTGGCCAAAGCCTTTGAGACCCAGATCTGGTTTTCCGCAACCCTGCCTGCGAATGCCGGTTCCGCAGCCGAATTTATCAAACCCTTCATGCAGTATTTCTCCGTGATCATCGAACTGAACGCCCAACCGGACCATATTCAGCTTCGCCTGCTAAAAGATCAGGATGCCACCTCTTGTGAAAAATTGCGGCTCCGCCTTGATCCCAAATCTCTGCTCATCTCCAATCGACGGGTGTAACTCCCAATCATTCCTTCGGTTACTGACTTATCCACACCGCTGTTGACTCTGCAACAACGCCTCACCCCTTTTATAAAAAAAGCCTGCTTGCGCAGGCTTTTGGCGCGCCCGGAGGGGCTCGAACCCCCAACCTTCTGATCCGAAGTCAGAAGCTCTATCCAATTGAGCTACGGGCGCATAGAAATAATTTACGATTTTGCGCGAAGGAATGCAAGCCCTGATTTTACCAGCTTAATTCCTGGACAGTAAAAAAAATGACAGGCGTTAGTGAATGCGCGTCTTAGGGGGGTCGACGCCCATAGAAGGAAACTAACGCCTGCCATACTTTAAAACGATTTCTTCCGCCCTTTTGTTCCACCCCACCCTATTTCACTGCTTATCCGCCAAATAATTCTCCTCTGTGCGAAGGCGAATGGAGCTCAGCTGGCGAAGATTAAATGTAAGTTCTGTTTTTATTTGCAGATAACCGTCTCGCCGCATCGAGCTTACGCCGGATTGGCTCTGCAGGCAGTATTTGTACTGCACTTGCAGCCCGAGATTCCATTGCTGCGCCACAAGCAGGTTCACGCCCCCGCCGGCGAAAAGAATTCCGCTTGATATCGGCGGTCCACTTTGCATCCTGGTGCTTAGCAGGCCCAGCCCAAATGAGAGATTGGGATGCACCCGTTGATGCACAAACAGACCATATCGGCCGATCAGATCAGCCGACATCTGCAGAGTCTGCCGTCCAGCAGGCCAAAGAATCGGTGTTGCACCCGCTGCCAGCTGAAGCTGAGTGCGAGGGGTTGACTGATAACGGTAATGCATCTCGGCGAAAACCGGAATCCTGACCTTTTCTGCCATATTAGGCAGTGCTGTGCCGATGGCCAGGCCGAAGCCATGTCTGGCCAGCCGAATTTTCTCGACCGGCCGCAGGCCCAAAACAGGTTGCGTTCTGGCTGGATCATGACTGGCCAGTACGATCGCTGGTTCAAGATGTATTGCAGGACTCGACTGATTCAAAGCCATTTTGCTTTTGATCAGATGTAAAATATCCTCATAAATCTGCTCTTCATCGACCCCGTTCTGGGCAATGACGCTCAAGGGCGTTTTGCCGATCTCTTCCATCGTTTTGGCATCCTCCGGCTGTGTGGAAAGCAAGATGGCCTCTGCTTCTGCACGCGTTGCTGCCTGACCGACTGGCTGCTGAACGTTTGCAGCAGCCGGCGGCACAGCCGCGTAAACAACCGCAATCGTCGAAGAATCGGTTGGTTGCATGGAAGGCGCGAAGGCCTCTGCTTCTACTTGCACGAATGGCTGCTGAACAACAGCAGCACTGAGTGCCATTGTGGTCTGAACATCCGCAATCGTCAAAGAATCGACTGTTTGGGAATTAGACGCAACAGCAGCTGCTATATCTACCGTTTCCTCCACAGACGCTGGGAACTCGCCGCCCACTGAGCGGGCTGCTTCTTGCATCAACTCCCGGGTCAGCAGATGTATTGCTGCGGCGGTCGCGGTGTCCTTTTGAGCGGCTTCGACCACTCTCTGCGCTTGTCGGACTCCGGCTGCAGATGCAAGCGCTGTTGTTCCTGCTGCAGGGAGCGGAGTCATCTTTTGTGTTGGTGCGTCACCATGCACGGGCAGATGGTTTCTGGCCTGGGACGCTTCCGTGCTGTTGTTCTCTTTCAAAGCAGGAGCAGGTTTCACCTCAGTGTCCGGGGAAGCGGTCTCCTGCAGAGCAATGCGATGGTAGAGCGCCTGGGTCAAAAGCCAGCTTGTCAGCAGCAGGCACAAACCGACCGCTATTAGATATCTTCTTTTCCACATCTTCGTCTTCTCTCTTCCCCCCCTGGCGGCTTTGTTCAAGCCGACTACATTTTTGTTTCATTCGAGTAACAAAATCGGTCGTTCGGCGACAGGGGGTCTTGTTTATTATGTTATTATCTGACCTCACTCGGCCCTGCTCCAACATTTAGGCAAATAGTATACCAAAAAAAAAGGACGTCCAGTGGGACATCCTTTTCGCGTTGAGGGAAAAACCGTAAATTTTTAATCAGGGTCTTTGCTCCGCCTTTTCGATTTTAGCCCAAGTGTCCCTGAGCGTCACCGTCCGGTTCACTTTAATTTTTTCCGGTGTGGAGTCTTTATCGATGCAGAAATAGCCCAGCCGCTCAAACTGAAACCGGTCCAAAGGGTGCGCGTCCTTCAGCGCAGGCTCGAGATAGCACTGCTCCAGCACCTCGACCGAATTTGGATTCAACGCATCGAGAAAACTCTGACCCTCTTCCAGATCGTTCAGATTTTCCTTAAGGAAAAGATTTTCATACAACCGCACCTCTCCGCAAAGGGCGTGATTGGCGGAGACCCAGTGTATGGTCCCCTTGACCTTGCGATCGCTCTGCGAAGAGCCGCTGCGCGTCTCCGGATCATAGGTGCAGTGTACCTCCACCACCTCCTGAGTGACGGGATCCTTGCGCACTCCGACGCATTTGATGATATAGGCGTAACGCAGCCGCACCTCTCCTCCCGGCTGCAAACGAAAATATTTCTTGGGGGGATCTTCGCGAAAATCATCCCGTTCGATGTACAGCTCGCGTGAAAAAATGATTTTTCGCACACCCATCGATGGATCTTCTGGGTTGTTGATGGCGGTCATCTCTTCCACTTGGTCCAGTGGATAATTATCGATGATCACCTTGAGCGGCCGAAGAACAGCCATCACCCGACGGGCGGTCTTGTTCAACTCTTCGCGCACGCAATGCTCCAGCAACGCCAGATCCACCATGCTGTCGCGCTTGGCCACGCCGATGGTTTCGGCGAAATTTCGGATGGCCTGCGGCGGATAACCCCGCCGTCGCAATCCGGAAAGCGTGGGCATGCGAGGATCATCCCAACCACTCACCCGCCGCTCCTGCACCAGCTGCAGCAGTTTGCGTTTGCTCATCACCGTGTAGCTCAGGTTGAGCCGGGCAAATTCGACCTGTCGGGGATGATATAATTTCAGCGTGTCTAAAAACCAGTCGTACAACGGCCGATGATCTTCAAACTCCAAGGTGCAGATCGAATGGGTGATGCCCTCCAGCGAATCGGACAAGCAGTGCGCGTAATCGTACATCGGATAGACGCACCAGGTCGAACCAGTGCGATGGTGTTCTGCGTGCTTGATCCGGTAGATCACCGGATCGCGCATGTTCAAATTTGGCGAAGCCATATCGATGCGGGCGCGCAGCACCCGTGTTCCATCCGGAAATTCACCGGCGCGCATGCGCTCAAAGAGATCCAGATTCTCTTCCACGGACCGGTTGCGATACGGGCTTTCTTTGCCGGGCTGCGTCAAAGTGCCGCGGTACTCCCGCATCTCCTCCGCCGAGAGATCGCAGACATAGGCTTTGCCGAGCCTGATCAGCTCTAGCGCGTACTGATACAGCTGTTCGAAATAATCGGAGGCATAGAACAGTCTGTCCTGCCAATCAAATCCTAGCCAGCGGACGTCCTCCATGATGGATTCCACGTATTCGACATCTTCTTTGACCGGATTAGTGTCGTCGAAACGTAGATTGGTCAAGCCGCCGTATTCATTGGCAATGCCAAAGTTCAGGCAGATCGATTTCGCGTGGCCGATATGCAGATATCCGTTGGGTTCCGGGGGAAAGCGCGTATGCACCTTACGGTCGCCGAAGCGACCCTCAGCCAAATCCTGATCAATGATGGTGCGGATAAAGTTTGCGGGAAGAGCGACTCCCGTTTTTTCTTTGTTTTCTTCCATGACAACCTCTAAATTCTAAAAAGCGCTTGGCGTCTGTGGTCAGCATAAAAAATAAAAAAACCGGTCATCAATGCCTGACGACCGGTTTCTTCCGCTGGGGAGCAGGGACTCGAACCCCGGTACCATGATCCAGAGTCATGTGTCCTGCCACTGGACGACTCCCCAGGATATTACTGCAACAACGGTATGCGCGCCGCGGCGTTCTGCAAACGCCGCACGACCGTCTCTTTACCGAGCAGAGCAAGGAGGTCAAACAAACCCGGTCCCACCCCTACGCCGGTCACGGCCAGGCGGACCGGATGGATCAGTTTTGTCGCGGCAACGCTATTGTTTTCGGCGACTTGACGTAAAACCGTTTCGATCGCACTGCTGGTAAACACATCTAATTTAGAAATTTCTGCAGAAAATTCAAGAATTATTTTTGCACTGTCCGCCTCCCAGCGTTTCCTTACGACAGCCGGATCGTAAACATCAGGGTCGTGGAAAAAATAAGCGCCGATTTTCAGCACATCGCGGCTAAAGTAAAGCCGTTCTTGCAGCAAAGCCACAACCTGCTCCAGGTAAGCCTCGCTCACCGGCACAGATTGCATTACGGCCTCCCGGTTTTCCAATGCCAATGAAGCCGGGCTGCGTCGCATGATGTGTTCTTTGTTCAACCAATTCAATTTTTTCAGATCAAATATGGCGGCGCTTTTGTTGACGCGCTCCAGAGAGAACTGCTCAATCAGCTCTCCCACCGTGAACACCTGGCGATCATCGCCTTCGCCGGGATTCCAGCCGAGCAAAGCGATGTAATTGAGAAGGGCGGCGGGTTCATATCCTTTTTTAATATAAGAAGCCACGTCCGGATCGACCTTGCCGGCGGGCAGATCGTCCAGGGACTGAATGTCCCGTTTGCTCATCTTGGTGCCGTCCGGATTAAAGATGAGCGGCAGGTGCGCCAGAGCCGGCGGCTGCCAAGCGAAATATTCGTACAACAGCAGATGCTTGGGCACCGAGCTGAGCCACTCTTCTCCACGGATCACATGGCTGATCTCCATCAGATGATCATCCACCACGTTGGCCAGATGATAGGTGGGATAGCCATCCGACTTGAGCAGAACCTGGTCATCCACTTCGCGGCTGTCGAACGTTACCGATCCGCGAACGATATCATTGACTATAAACTTGCGTTCCGGCGGCACCAGCAGACGGACGACGTAGGGTTGTTTTTGCGCCAGCGCTTCATTCACCTGCTCAGCCGTCATGGTCAGGCTGTTGCGCATTTGCATGCGTCGGCTTGCGTTGTACTTGGCGTGAAAATCACCCTGCTGTTTCGCCTGCTGACGCATCGCCTCCAGCTCTTCGGAGGTGTCGAAAGCGTAATAAGCGTGTCCCTGCTGCAGAAGGAGTGCAGCGTATTTTTGATAGATCTCTGTGCGCTGCGACTGAAAGTAGGGACCGTATGGTCCCCCCTGTTCCGGCCCTTCGTCCGGTTCGATCCCCGCCCAGCGCAACGCGCTTTGCAGGTTCTCCGTGGCGCCCGGTACAAAGCGCTCGCGATCCGTATCCTCGATGCGCAAAATAAAAACGCCCTGATGATGGCGGGCGAAAAGAAAATTGTACAGCGCGGTGCGCAATCCGCCGATATGGAAAAATCCCGTGGGACTGGGTGCAAAACGTACTCGGACCTGATTCACAAAAATTCCTCGCTCTAAAAAACTCCAATAAATAATGCAGGGGCGGCACGGCTGTAATCCCGAGAAAGATGCTTCGGCGTACAACCGTATCGCCCCTGTATGGGCGGAGAGGCAGGGATTCGAACCCTGGGTAGGGGTTACCCCCTACAACGGCTTAGCAGGCCGCCCCGTTCAGCCACTCCGGCACCTCTCCGAAAATATGTCTTCGCCGGGAATCGACCTCATGAAGCGGAGGGAGGGGGATTCGAACCCCCAAGGGCTTGCGCCCGGCGGTTTTCAAGACCGCTGCCTTGCCTGTTAGGTCTATCCCTCCCCGGAACTGAAATTTACTGATTATTTATCAGACAGTCAAACGTTTTTTAATCCGCTTTAACGGTCCGGACCCGACTCAGCCCTTGCGCACAAACCGCTTGCCCGCCAATTGCAGCACCAGGCCGCGCAGTTCCAGCTGCAATAGAACGGGCAGCACTTTGGCGGTGGACAGAGCAGCGCTGGACGCCAGCGCATCGATGTGCTGCGGTTCCGTGGTCAGCAGAGCGAGCAGCCGCTCCTCCTCTTGCGATAGCAGCAGAGAGGCGGTTTTGGCCTCTGCGACCGCGTCGCATCCCGGCAACTCTTCCAAAATATCCTCCACGCAGGTCACCAGCTTGGCCCCCTGCTGGATCAGGCGGTTGCAGCCAAGGCTTTTGGCATTGTTGATATTGCCGGGCAGCGCAAGGACTTCGCGGTTGGACTCTAGAGCATAGTCTGCAGTGATGAGCGCACCGCTGCCCTGACCCGCTTCGATCACCAGCGTGGCCAGCGACAGACCGGCGATGATCCGGTTGCGGCGGGGAAAATAAGAGGCCTCTGGCTTGGTGGCCATGGGATATTCCGAGACCAGGGCGCCGCGCTCCGCAATCTCCTGCGCCAGCCCGAGGTTCTCCTCCGGATAGATTACGTCCACGCCGCTGGCCAGAACAGCGATGGTGCTGCCGCCGGTCGTCAGCGCGGCTCGATGCGCAAAGGTATCCACTCCTCGCGCCAGTCCGCTGACCACACAAAACCCGGCCACGGTCAAATCGCGGCCGAACTGCTCCGCCATCAACCGGCCATATACTGAGGGGTTGCGCGTTCCCACCACCGCCACCTGCTTCTGGGACAAACACGACAGGGAGCCTTGAACGAACAATACCACCGGCGGGTCGTTGATGGTCTTGAGCCATTCGGGATAATCTGCATCCCAAAAGGTGAGCAATTGAGTGTGATGCGCTTGCACTCTCTTGAGCTGGTCTTCGGCAAACCCCTCAGCCGCGCTCTGCTTGATATGGCCGGCTAAAACCTGATCGATGCCGTCGACTTGCGACAGTTCGCGGACAGACGCTCTGAGAACCTGGCCGGCGGTTTGAAAACGGGCCAACAACTTGCGCATGCGCCAGGAGCCGATCCCGGGAACGTGCCACAGCTGCAACAGCGCCTGAAGCTCAGCGGGCGACATACTCTTCTCCGATTAAGATGTCTTTTGCAGCCTCTCCCACAAAATCCGTACCAGTTCATCCAAATGAAGACCAGCCACCGCGGAGATGACCACATGGGGATCTCCACGGGACAAGCGGGGTGGACGAAACCGTTTGGTCAGCAGGTCTTTTTTAGTGAACACAATCACTCTTGGTTTTTTCTGCAACTCTTTTTTATAGGCAGCCAGCTCATTCAGCAGCATCTTGAAATCCCCCCGAGGATCTTCAGAGGTCGCTTCGATCAAAATGGCCAGCACGCGTGTCCGTTCGATATGGCGAAGGAACTGGATGCCCAGCCCGCGGCCGGTATGAGCGCCTTCGATCAATCCGGGGATATCGGCCACGACAAAAGACCGGCCGTCTTGATACTGAACGATGCCGAGGTTCGGCTGTAAGGTGGTGAAGGCATAGTCTGCGATCTTGGGCCGTGCGGCGGAGATGCAGGACAACAGCGTTGATTTGCCGGCATTCGGCAATCCCACTAAACCCACATCCGCCAGCAGCTTGAGCTCCAACGTCAGCGTCCTCTCCTCGCCTTCTTGACCATCTTCATACTGACGCGGCGTGCGATTGGTGGAAGAGGTGAAGCGAGCGTTACCCCGGCCGCCGCGGCCGCCTCTGGCTACTACCGCCGTTTGGCCGGCGCGGGTCAGATCCACCAGAATCTCTTCGGACTCTTTGTCCAAAATCAGCGTGCCGACCGGCAGATGCAGGGTGAGAGATTGCCCGCTTTTACCGGTTTTAAGATCGCCCTGCCCATGGCGGCCGTTCTGGGCGCTGTATTTGTTTTTATATTTGAAATCCAGCAAGGTGCGCACATGTTCATCGGCCACCACCACCACGTCGCCGCCATGGCCGCCGTCGCCGCCGGCCGGTCCTCCCTTGGGCACATATTTTTCCCTACGAAAGGCGATGCAGCCCGAACCGCCGTTGCCCGCCTTTACATGAATCTCTGCACGATCGATGAACATGATGATTTTTTTCTATTCAATAAAAAAAGGCCATGGCAACTTCTTGTGATCTACCATGGCCCGTGTTTTCACAAAGGAACCGGTTATCCTTTTGTCGAGAACCGCAGCCGTTTCCGTTTTGAATCCAGATCCAATTGCTTGAGCAGTTTTCGCAGGGCAAACCACCCCGGCTTTTCATAGCCATAGGCGGAAGAGTTTAAAGTTTTGAGTATCTGGATGGTGCCCGCCTCTGGATCTTCCCGGATGATCTTTTGCACCTTGTCCTGCAGGGTTTCGACTGTTTTATTCGCCGCTGCTTTTTTGCTGATCGGGTCAGACGTCGGCTGCGCCGGCAAGGATTTGTATTCGTTTTCAGAGACCGGCGCGGCGATTTCATAGCCTTTAGCAGCCAGGGTTTTCTCAAAATCCTTGACCGCTTCGTCAATCGTTTCGAACGCTTTGAGAATGAAATGAAATTCCAAAAGCTCAAACACTTCGTACACTTCGGGTATCATGCGCACCAGCTTCAAGTCGCCGCCCTTTTCCCGAATGCCTTTGATCTCGCTGATAAAAATTCCCCAGCCGGCGGAACTGACATAATCCACATTTCCCAGATCGATGATGATGTTGTAGGAACCGGCCTTGAGCAACGTATTCAATGCATGCTCCAACTCGGACGACGTGGTGGTGTCGATGTACCCGCCCACTTTGATAATCGAGATGCTGTTACGATACCCTGCCTTTTCAACAGAAAGTTGAATGCCTTCCATGTCGGTCTCCAAATGGGAAATGGCCTGCACTACGAAATAAAATATAGCGGATAATCCCCTAAATGTCAATAAAAAACATTGCCTCAGGACGCCGGTTTACAGGCTTTCGGTCAAAAAACGTTTCGCCCGTTCAATCCCCGTACGAATATCGACGCGGCCCGGCGCCATTTCCAGCAGTTTTTCCCACACTTCTATCGCATGGCGGAAATTACCCTGGTTGGCGTGCACCACGCCCAGATTTTCATACGCATCTGGATTCTTTGGATCCTGGTTGATCACAGCCGTGTAAACCCGGGCGGCCTCGCGCAGCTTTCGACAGCGAAAATAGGCGTTTCCCAACAACATGCGCGCCTGATGATCGCCAGGGAAAAAACGCAAATACTCCTCAAACAAACGGATCGACTCTGAATAGTTTTCCGCCTCATAGGCGCCCACTGCATGCTGCAGGCGAGGATCATTCGCCTCCATACGGGCCGATCCTTTGGATCTTGGCTTTTGCGGATCCATGGCCAACATTTCGGCCGTTGAATCCGCCTGGCGTTGTTTTTGCAGCAGTGCCAGCAAATCATCAAATTCGATGACCTCGGCGGCGGTCTCCATCTGGCCGTGGCTGTCGCCGTTCGAGTCTTCCGCGTCGCCGCCATGCCATTGGCTCACCGATTCTAGGAATTCAAAAAACTGATCGGCGTCCAACCTTTCCTTCAGCTCCTGTCGGACGATCTGTTCCGAAATGTCGTAATCCAACTCGCCATGAGGATTGATCAGGGGCTGCGTTTCTTCCATCTCCAGCAATTCATCGATAGGCTGCTCAAGACGAGGCTCGAGCGAGAGGACCGTCGGTTCAGAATCAGGGCTGATTTCATACAAAACCGTCGCATCGGTCACCTCCTGCCCGGGAGACAGCGCGTCGTCATCCTCCAGCGTCAGGCCTCCGCCGGATTGCAGCAGCTCGGCAAAATCCAATTCATCCCTGCCCGCTTTTTCATATAGACGATGATCCGGCGGAAGATCCAGATCAGCAGCTTGGCTTCGCTCCTCAGCATCCGGCTCCAGCGCGGCAACAGCGGGCGATATCTCCTGCAACGCAGCAGGCTCTTCCCCTTTCAAGCCGGGTGAAAAAACCTCAGCCGCTTCCGCCTCGTCCTCTGACTGAGCATATTCGGGCAGTCCCAGGGTCAGTTCCTCGGCCTCTGCGGCAGCTTGGCTCTCCGGCGTACTGCCGGCGCGTTTGTCGAACAGATCCTCCAGCGCCTGATGAAACAGCTCCGCAGCTTGAATGCTCAGAATATCCCGTCCTTGGTAAACATACTTTTCCTCACGCCGCGGTGGTATGGCCTGCGTCTTGCCGGAGGACTCGGAAACAGCAACCGTTTCGTCAGCAGGCTCGGCCACAGAAGCTTCAGCAATCGATTTCACCGACCGCCGTTTGGATGCAGGCCTGGGCATGGACGAAACCGGTTCGTCGATCGCCGGCTCCTGGGCGTCGGACAGTCCGCCCCGCTGAATGATCACGCGGCCGTCCAATGTCAGCAGCGGCGTGCCCGGCGGTTTGATCCGGCGCCGCCGGCCTCCGCGATTGATGAACGCCTCGCGCAATTCGCGCGTGTTCAGATGCGCGCGCACCAGCTCTTCATAGATTTTCGAACTGCTGATCTGAAGAAAACCGTAGCGTTCGCTGTACAGCTCTTCGCTAATCTTTTTTGCCCCGTATTCGGGAAAGCGGCTGATAATGTCGTAAATTTTGGTTTTCTCTTCAATGCTGAGATGCTTGGCCTCCAGCGCATCCGATTCTCCGATCAGCTCATAGCTGTCGACGCCGGTCAATTCAAATTTGTCCCGGTATTTGTTATAATAGGCGTAGGTGGACAGCCCCACCAGATCGCACGCCTCTTTGATGGTTTTGCCTTGCTCGATCAGGCTGAACACTCTTTTCGCCCGCTCCAGCTCGATCTTTTCCGCAGTGGTCTTTTCTTTGATCGCCACCAAAGTGATGTCATCATTTTGCGCGCTGCCTTCGGTGAATGAAAGGATCTCCTCATGCAGCCGGTTGACAAACACGTTCGGCGGCAAAGTGCCGTGTTGGCGAATGACGTCGAGAAACCGTTCTTCGCCGAACAGAGCGCGTTTGCGGTTCATGGCCTCGGTGATGCCGTCGGTATAGATGAGCAGGATATCATCCTCAGCCAGCGAGATCGTGTCCGAAGTAATGGTGTTGCGGAAAAGATTTTTATCCGGCAGCGAGATACCGATGGGAAACCCGTGGGGATTCAGATAAAAAGTTTTATTCTTACTGGCCCGGTAGAGGATCATGGGATTGTGGCCGGCGCTGGCATAGTTGAGTTTGCGCCGCTTGGAATCGATGATGACGTAAAACAGGGTGACGAACATGCCCTTCTTCATATCGTTGACCACGAAATCATTGACGCGCGACAGCACTTCAGCGGCGTCTTTGACGCCGCGCGCTTCAGTGCGCAACGCGGTCCGGATCATGGTCATGACCAGGGAGCCGGGCACGCCTTTGCCGGACACGTCGGCCACCACGATTCCCAGCGTGTCCTTATCCACCTCGACAAAGTCATAATAGTCTCCGCCCACCTCCTTGGCCGCCGCATAGTAAGAGGAAATCTCGTATCCTTCGATCTCGGGGAAATCGGACGGCAACAGCGTTTGCTGGATCTCCTGCGCTACCTGCATCTCTTTCTGCAGGCGTTCCTGTTCAGCCAGGTTGACCTGAGACTCGCGCAGCTTCATGGTGATGTCGCTGAATGCCTGGGCAATTTCGCCGATCTCGGTCGAGGCGTCGATGTCCATCTCCTGGGCCGCTCCCGGTTGGCCCAGAGCTTTGACCCATTCCGAAAGCCGGCGGAAGGGATTCATCACGATATAGATCAGCAGAAACAGACCCGCCGCGCCCAGCACCCAGACAAAGCCGAGCATGTTCAGGTCTTTCAGCCGCGCCTGTTGGATCTCCTCGCTGATCACCCGATAGTTCATCACGAAATGAACTTGACACAGCCGCCGACCCTTGTCGTCCTGCACGATCTGATGGACATCAACCACGCGGTCCGCTGGAGGAACCGTGTAGCTGTAGATGTCCGAGGCCTCCTGCTTCGCATTTGCAGGCCGTTCATACAGTTGCAGCCGCTTGCTGGGATCGGTGGATGCGATGATGTTGTTGCTGCGGTCCACCACCAGGGCGTGGTGAAGAAAGCCGCGATATTCCGCCGGCAGCTTGTTGACCGTGCGGCCCAGACTCTCGACGATGTTGAACAGCTGCGAAGCGTCATCGCGGTTGAGCAACAGCTGCAGGTCCTCGCCCAGCTCGGGCTGCTGCAGGGTCAGGAGCACATCAGAAGCCAGGCCGGAACACGCGGCCTTGGCGCGGCCGAGGTAATCCTGCATCACCTGGTCATCCCGGCGGAAAAAATTGAGAAAATAGATAGTGGATAAAATCAGAGAGAACGCCAACATGGAAACCAGCCAGTAGCGCACCTTGAGGGTCATCGGGATGGCCGGCACAGCGATCTTGGGATGCCGCGCCACATCGCGATGTTTGATCATCCAAAGCTCGTTGCCCTCCTCGGTCTTGCGATAATCGATCTGATCGAGCAGGCGCCGCATGATGAAAATGCCCAATCCGCCCTTTTTGCCGATCTCGACATAGCGCTTCAGATCCGGATCGTTGACCTGGCGCGGATCGAAATATTTCCCCTGGTCGATTAAAACGATGGTCAGGCTGTTGGCTTTGACAATGGCGCGAATGGTGATGTTGCCCGGCCAGTCTCGGTAGGCGTGTTTGATGATGTTGGTGGCGGCTTCGTCGATGGAAAGCTTGAAGGCATTGATCACCCGTTCGGAAAAACCATGGCGGCGGCCGACCTTGGTGACAAAATCCCGCAATTCCCCCAGATACTCGATTTTAGCAGGAACCTTGAGTTGTTCTTTTTGTACGTTGCGAAACAACGAAACAGTTTCCCTTTATATCTATCTACCTGCAGTTCCGCTGATCTTTTTCAATTTGTCGTTCGCCGAATCAATCGCCCGCAGGATGTTGCGGTTTAACGGTTGCAGTTTTCTCGCCTCCTCCAGATGACGCAGCGCCTCCTGATAGTTGCCGGCAATGGCCGCCTGGACGCCCCGGTTGTAGATGGCCTTGACGTTTTCCGGCATATCTAGATCTTTGGCGTTGGCGCGGGCAAAGGCGTCGTCGTATTTTTTGCGCAACGCCACGTTGCCCGGTTCGCTGTTGGACAGCTCGCGGTACAGTTCCGCCGCTTTGGCCCAGTTCTTGTCGTTCTCATATTCCATAGCCTGACGCAGCATGCTGTCGCGCGACAGCCCGGCGCTGATCTGGTCGATTTGCCCGATAATATACGACTTGTAACGTTCATTGTCACGCGATAATCGCCGGGCTTCATTGAGCATAGTGATGGCCTCGTTGGGCCGACCGGCCGACTGCAGCGTTTTAGCCCGCTCCAGCAGACTGGCGATTTTGGTCGCCAGCGCTTTCTCCGCATCGCTTTTCAATTTTTTGAACTGATCGCTGTTGGGCGCATACTCGAGCGCCTTGTCGATCTCTATCAGGGCATCATGATACTCTTCGGCGGTGAAATAGGCCAGATACCGCTTGTAATGATCGTCCGCCGCTATGGCGTTGCGCCGGATCTGCGCCTCTTCCTCCTGCAACCGGCGAAGCGCTTCCTCCTCTTTGGTGCGTTTTTCCTCCAGCGCCTTGCTGATGCGCGCGAACAGCTCGCGGGTGACCTCGAGATCCGGATCGCTGCCGGTGCGGTCGTATTTGATCAAAATGCGGTAGATGGCCACATAGGCCTGTTCCAGATCGTTTTTGGCCAGCAGCTTTTCCCCTTCCGCCATGCCGGAGGAGATGGCGTTTCTGCGTTCGTTCTCCAGCCGTTGGGTCTCTATTTTTTCGAGCCGCTGCAACTCCTGCTGCTGATGCTCCTCCATCCGCTGTTGCCGGTTTTTACCGACGTTGAGAACCAAAGAGAGGCGATGGCTGGTGCCCAGCAACGCATCGTTGCCGTTCCAGTAGGAATAATCGAACTGCATGCCGGCCAGTTTGGCGCCGACGCCATAAGTGAGATGGTCGTTGTACAAACCCATGCGCAAGGAAACCGTCTCGTGATAACGATACTCCAGCCCCATATGCACGGTGGACGGAGTTTTTTCATTTTTGTCGATCTCAGCAGCCACCAACAAATGGTTCAGCGCGGAGATCTCGAACTTTTTGCTCATCCCTGCGCGCAAATTGCGCGGCGTCGATTCGCGCGCTTCAATCGCGCGGATGGTTCGCTGCAGTAGATTCTGCACAGTCACGCCCACGGTGAAATGGCTTAAATAGGGGCCGGGCAGCTGCGGCGTGAACACCAGTCCGCCGTCCGCGCCGTAGGAGGATTCGGCAAAATTCGGCGGCCCGGCAGTGGGGTCGACGTTATAGCCGATCAGGTTGGCACGCTCGACTTTAAAAGTGGCGCCGAGCGACAACCAGGGATGTGCGTTGAATCCATAGCCAAACAGAAACAAAGTCCGGCTGTAATTGGTGGTGCCCACCACCGCGGGATCAAAATCGCGCAGCTTGATGTCGCCGGTGGAGATGTTGAGAAGGCCGACGGAAAATGTGCCGGCGAAAAGCGTAGGGTGCACATAGGCGAGATAGTTGTACGAAGTGCCGGCCGCCAAATTGGTATAATACACTCCCAGTCCCATATTGGGCACACTCTGTAAGGCGCCGGGATTCCAATACAGGGCAAAGGGATCGTCCGCCACGGAGACATAGGCGCCGCCTAGAGCCATGGCCCGCGCGCCCACCGGATAATCAAAAATATCCGTTGCGCCGCCCCAGGCGTCGGCTTGATACGAGTATTGCGCCATTGACGCCGGGATCAACGTCAGCCAGAACAGAAGCGCTGTTTTTACAATTCGACTCGCCACCCGATACTCTTGCCTTACTAGGGTTCCTAAAGGTCTCATCAACGAATGACCGCTATCTTGCTGATAGCCACTTGGCCGCCTTCCACAGAAAGATAAGCGAGATATACGCCGCTCATCACACGCTGGCCGCGTCCATTGCGGCCGTCCCAATAAATATCGCCGTCATGCAACCCGGCTGAGGTCTCCGCCGGGTGCTCCGCTTTTTTGAGATCCCAGCTGAAGACCAAGTCTCCCGTCAGGGTGAAAATTTTCAATTCGAGGTCGCTGGGCTGCTGCAGATAATAGACAAACCGCGTTTCCGGCCGGGCGGAGGTGCCGAACGGATTGGGATAATTGCAAAAAGAGGCCTCCAGCTTTTGATCGATCAAGACGACGGCGCCGGAGCTGTAAGCGAGCACGCTGACCCGCTTTTCCGTGGAATCGGCTAACAGCAAGCGGTATCGAGAAAGGGCGTCGCGGGCGATGACCGCGCTCGCCGAATCGATCGTCAACTGAAAATCCGCATTGATCGGTTCGTCGAGCACATCCACCAGCAGCGCGACGCGAAAGTCTTCGCTGTCGCGAATCGTGTCCGCGTGCAAGACGGTAAAATCCAGCAGCACTTTCGACGAGGCCGGCGGCGGCGACAGCTCGGCCAACACCTGGCGGTCCACCGCGTTCACCGCCGCAATGCGCGACACCACCTCACTGGCCTTGATCTCGTTGCCTTTTTTATCTCGGAACTCGAGGCGCAGCGTATCCAGCACCGATCGGCTGTTCAGCGAAATGTCCTTGTTGCGCAGAGAAAAACCCATCATCGCTAGATCACGGGCGCCTTTGACCGTGGTGGCCCCGGACTTGACCGTGTTCGGTTTAATCACCAGCATGCCGGCCTCGCGCTTGATAATCACCCGTGCGCTGTCCTTTTTTACCAGCACGGTTTTTCGCGAATACTGATCGACCGGCAACGGCGCAAATAATTTGACCGTAAAAGTATCCGGCACATCTGAAATGGTTTCCGGTGCACGCACCCGCCAAATCACCGTGTCGCCGCCGGTTTTGCTGAGAAGCGTGTAACCGGACGGCAATTTAAAACTCAGGGCCGGCGCGCCGACAAACCCCGCTTCGCCGGAATTGCCCAGATAACCGTAAATGTTGAAAACACTGCCGATGCGCACCGGCGCATAACTGACCATGGCGGTATCGCTCAGCGTGGCGGCCACGCTCACCTCTGCCCGTCGCACCACCTGGATGGAATAGGACTCTTCGATGTTTTCGATCGCAGCGTACTGGTTCGAATTCAAATCCCGCGGCACCCGTTTCAACCGGAAACGGAAGATGGACAACCCCTCCGGCTTTTTGCTCGGCGCGCGCAAGCGCCAGTATGGATGCGCCCGGACTTTACTCTGCTCCAGCGAATCCGTGGTGGTAAATTCCACCGGCTTGGTCATCTGCACCACAAAGGGATCCGCGGTCTCATGCGGCGCGCCCCTGGCGATCAGCCGAGAGGTCAAAATAAAATCCTCATCCGTGGAGACGACGTATTGATTGAGCGAATCCGGCTGCGTGATGGCCGGACGCATGGAGAACACCGTCTTGTTCTGCAGCTGAACCGTCGTTTTGGACGAAGTCAAACTGCGCGTGGTCGACGGCGAGCGTTCATCATACCCTCTGACGATGACATAAAACGAATCCGCCGTCGTTTTGCTCACCGTGGACGGTGCGGTCACCGTCCACTGCACCTTTTGATTCTCGCCGTAGGTGACGCTCTTGGTCTCCTGATCGATCTTGTATTCCGGGTTGGAGAACATGAGTTGGGCGGTGATTTTGTCCTGCACCACGCGGCGAGTGGTGACCGACAAAGTCACCTCAAAACTTTGATCCGTAGAAATCTGTTTGTCGATGGCGCCGGCCGGAGCGGTGATGCTGGGAACGCCGGAAGAGATGGCGCCCGCCTCGATGGTCAACACCGAAAGCGTACTGTTAGGAAAGCCGATGATATCCGCCTCCTGACCCGTGTGCTCATCCACCGGAATGGCGGTCATGCGGATCTCGATCTGCTTGGTCTCCACGCTCGGCTTTAAAGGAGCGATCACATTCCAAGTCACACTGGTGGAGATCGTAAAGATTTTTTCCGCTGTCTCTCCGGCTGCCAGGGTAAAGCCGCTCTCGAGAAAGTCGATCCTTATTTTGCCTTGGCTGACCCTGGCGGTGCCGCTGTTGGTTACCAGCGTGGATAACGTAGCCGACTGGCCGGCGGAAAAAACACCGCCCGGCGATTGTATCGCTTCCAGCGGCGAGGACACCATCAAGGGCTGCATGGAAAGCTGTGCGCGGGTGACGACCCGGTTGATGCGGATAGAATCCAACGTGCTCTTGGTGCTCAGGTCGGTCCTGCCCTCGGCGCGGATATAAAAATGATGCGGGGCGGCCACTGCCTTGTCAGGCGCCCGCACAGTCCACTGGATCAGCGCAGGAAAAGAGCTGATCTCCCTCTGCAACGGTGTTTCCAGGTTAGGCGAATAGCCCATGCCGGAGGGCAGCTCCAGCGTCACCTTGACATTGCTGAGGTTGGGTGTGGCTTGGATTTCCGTCTGCAGTCCGATGTACTGCAGGGTGGATAATTCACCGGCCAATGCGCCGTTGGGGGAAAAAATCCTGCTGTTGGAGAGAAACAATCCGGACCGCGAGGTGGAGACGCGAATCGAATCCCTGCCGTCGGCGAGGAGCGGCGCCGGCGCCCGGCTGTTCAAATCCTCAGGCGCGGCGATAATCTGACACCGGATGATATCGTTCAACGATTCAAAGTTCGGCGCCGTCACATGAAAAGAATCCTCCACCGCCTGGGTGTCGTTGACGATATAGAAATCCCGCTCCGCGCCGGCTTCGTCGGTGAGAGTGAAATACTCGGGCAATTCGAGCCTGATCCGTCCGCTGTCCAGCGGCGCACTGCCCAGATTGGTCATGCGCGCGATCACGGTAAAGGCCTGGCCTGCGGTCAAAATGGAATCCTTATCCGCTCTGAGCCGGAGGTCCAGCCGGATTTGCGCTGGATTCTGAATGCGCATGGCCACTTGGGCATCGATGTCTCTGCGCGGATTGCGAATCTGCGCGGGCAAAGGGGTGCCAAGCGTTTTCGCTGACAGAATCTTGGCGGTGAACAGCTCTTGCTTTTCGGATAGCTTGGCGTTCCAGCTGTCATCGGCCGTGACCGTAAAGCGAACGGTGTCCTTGCTGGCACGGTTCAGCCGCGCAATGGTCATCAGCGAAGGCGTAATGATAGAAAGCCCATTGCTCGTCAACTGCACCTGAACGGAATCCACGCCCCCCAGTTCGCCGGTCTCCACAGAGACATTGGTGTGAAAAACCTGTCCACGGTTGACCAGCCAGTTGCCGCGATCATCACTCACCCGTCCTCTGGGCTGCGCCAGATCGATGCGCACCCAGGACACGCTGCTTACCGAGACCGTATCTTTGCCCTGAGCCGTTTGAATGGTGGAAGGATTGGGTTGACCGAGGTTGACGTCATATCCCTGCAGCCGGACCGTGATCTCGGCGTTTCCAGCGATGTCGCCGTTTTTAGTGACCACATAGTATAAGGTGTCAGGAACGCCTCCGCCCGCCAGCTGAAAATTGCCGGAGCGGACCAGGCTCACCGGCGTAATAACGTAATCCGGATCGATCTTGCCCTCGGTCTGGATGGTAATGTTGGAACGGTTGACGTCGGTCAGATGCAGCGCCGATTGACCGCTGTTGACCAGCTCTACGTTGATGCGCCAGTTGCTGTTGCTGTCGCCGGCGTTGATCTCTTCGGTGGAGGAAAACACGCGCAATATCTGCAGCTTTGCGCCGGGCTCTATGTTGGCAGAGGCCTGGTTGTCCTCTCCTTCGTGCTGCACAGCAGCGATCGCGTTGCTGTTCAAGCCCAGGGACTGAACGATCGAAGAGGTAAAGGCGACTGGACCGGGACGAGACAACGCCGTTGCGGTAAATACCACCGTTCCGGTATCCTGACCGGTGATCGTGCCGGGAACGGCCAGCGTGGTTGGCGAGAAAGCAACTTTATCCAGGCTGTCTGCCTCCAGGTGAACCAGCACATTGCTCACCGGCTCTGATCCCCAGTTTTTGACCGTCACCTTGACGGGAAAACTCTGTCCCATACTGACGTTTTTAGTTGGATTGGGCGCCTGATTGACCGTGGCTGTAATCTGCAGCAACGCGGGCGTATAGATCTGCGCGACAGCGATAGAATCATAAGCCGCGAGAATGCGCGCTTGAGATCCGTCGATGCCGACCGCCTGATTGATCACCGCTAAAAATGTCTCGCCGCTCAGATTTTCCATGCTGTCGGCGCGCACGTCGAAATAAACGACGCTCGGCTCGCCGATGCCCAAATTCTTGACCAGCCGCTCAGCGCCGTTGAACAGATGCGATTCGACTGCCTGCAGGCCGACGGCGATCTCTTTCAGATTCTGGCCGCCTTCGTTTTTAACCTCCACGCCGATGCGGAAATTCTGTCCGGTGTTGACATGGACGATGCCGGCTTCGTCGATTCGGTTGGCGTCAGCCACAATAAAGGTTTTCGTGATGCGCGCCCGCGAGGTGGAGGCGATTTGAACCGACTGCTGCGCCATGGTCTGCAACGGTTCCCGTGCGCTGTCGTTCACATCCCGGGCGGACAGCACAGCGGTGATGGCGGCGGTGCCGCTGTTGGGCCCGGTGGTCAGCACCTGATACTCGAGCGTGTCCCGCTCGCCGCCGGCCAGGCGTTGTTTGGCCGGGGTCAACACCGGCGCCTGAACGGAGAAACCAGGCAGCGAGAACAAAATATCGCCGGCTGCCGGTGCAACCAAATCCAACGCCCCCTGGCCGGCATTATACACCAGGACCTGAATGCCCCAGGGAATGCCGCTTCCCGCCGAAATGGTGTCCGCCGTTGTGATCACACGCTCGATAGTCAGAGTGCCGGGCTTTTGGATGCGAATGGTCTTGCTGGTGTCAGCCGCCTGCAGCGCCGGAAGAACCGCCACCGGCTCTCCCGTGTTTTCGCTCACCGCTTGCACTACGCGACTGGTAAAATGCTCAACCACTGAACCCAACTCAAGATTGGCCGCCTGCACCAGAATGCCGCGCGAGGTCCATTTGGACTGGCCCGCGGCCAACGTGTCGACAGTGGCCGTCGCTCCGGATGGATCCGGAAAAAGGGACAGATTTTCTCTGGACAACACCCGCACCTGCGCCGATCGAACCGTCTCGCCATTGCCGACGTTGGTCACCTTGGCGCGAAAATAAAAACGCTGTCCGGCATTGGCCGTCGAGTCGGCAGGAAGGGTCACCACCAGCGTGTCGATGCGCACTCGGGCTGAATCCTGAATGACCACGGTCACCTGCGGCGAATTCAGACCATAGACGATGCGATCGCTGTTCAACTCGAGGGCCTCCAGAGCAGCGCTCAGCCGGCACTGGCCCAACACCGCTGAAGCGGCGCTCACTTCAGACACGGTGTAAACCAGGCTGTCCTCCGCGCCCGCCGCCAGCTGCAGGCCGGCGCCGGATAAAAACGATGTCGGCGGCTGCACGGTGAAATAAACGTCGCCTTTGCTGAACATAATGCGCGAAGACCCGCTCGCGGGACGCACTTCCACCCGGCTGCCGCCGTTGTTCCTAACCCCTACGCCGATTTTCCAGGCGGACTTTTGGCCGCGAGTGACCGCGGGCTGGCTCACGCTCATCTTGGTGATCTCTAGTACCGCCTGGGTCTGCACTGTAACATAGGCCGAATTGCCCTGCTTGGTTTCATCGCTGTAGGTCTGGGTAATTCGGGCCGAGTCGGTGAGCGACACGGTGCCCGAGATCATCACCACGCCGGCGGCCGTGGTCGAGGCCACTTCGTTGATGGTGAACGAAAGGGTTTGAGAAGATTTGCCGCGTAGAAACAGACTGCCGTTGTTGAATAGCGCCGGCTTGGTCAGTGAAAAATTGGTGGAAATATTCACATCGTTGCGGAAAAAAGAGAGCTGACTGTTGTTCAGCCGCAGCGTGTTGTCGCCGTTGTTGACCAGCACCATGGAGATCTTCCATGGTTTGGTCTGACCCGCGGTCACGGTCGGCACGCTGCTGCTCAGCGATTGAATGGTCAACGTCTTGGCGGTGCCGACGTTGGTGCTGTTGTTGCTGAGCAGGCCGACGCTGCTGAAGGGATTGCCGTTCTCCGTGCCCTTGAGGGTCACGGTCGGGAAATAAACCCCGGCGAGAAAACCGCCGGCGATGGGATTGAGATTGAAATATAACACCGTGTTCGCTTGACCGCTGAGGGTGACGCCCAGGGCAGGATCCAAGCTGGCTGAATAATTATTCAATCCATCGCTGAACTCCAGCTTGGTGCCCGCCGGATCCAGCACCAGCGTGGAGCCGCCCGCGTTGGAGGCGGAGATCTGATAGCGCACCACGTCGCCGGGCGAGACGTAGGCCGGCTGCAGGCTCTTGGCCACAAAGAGAATTTGCGCCTTGCTCTGAATGGTCAGGTTGTCGCCGAGAACGCCGCTGGCCAGGGCGGTGATGCTTTTGTTGCGATTGGTTTCAACCGCGGTGACCTGCGCCGCCACGCTCATGGGGCCGATGCGGCTGCCCGAGGACTTGAGCTGAAAGATCAGACTGTCCCTTTTGCCGGCAGCCAAAATTCTGCCGCCGCTGCCGGCCAGGCCGCCGGGCAAGCGGAAATAGTAATCCACCGGCTGCCCACCGGAGTCATAGAGCTTGACCCAGGTCTTGCTGCTGTCCGCCAGATTGAGCTGAACGTCCGAACCGCCTGCCTGATTGCTGACCTGCACCGTCACCCACCAATTGGTGCTTCCCTGCGTGACCGGCTTGCGCGATACGCGGACACGGTCGATGACAAAATTGGATGGGGTCTGCAGCTGCACCGTGCCGCGCGCGTCGCTGCCTGAGGTGACCGACTTGATCTCATTGGTGTTGACCACGCGATAACCGACCTTGGCGTCCAGCGTCAACACGCTCGCGGCCGCTGCGCCGGTTCTGCGCACAGTATAGATCAGCGTGTCGGATTGACCGGTTTTGAGATTGGCGCCGTAGCGGGCCAGGGCTGTGGGCCGCGTCAACGTCAGAATCGCCGGGGTTTGAATCAAATCGGTATAAGTCGAATCGAATTGAACCGCAACCTCGCTGCCGCCACTGTTCTCCACCAGCACGAATATTTTCCACTCATAGCTGTTGTCGTTCACCGTCACCGCCGGCTGGGAAGGGACGATCCTGCTCACCCGCACCACTTCAGCCGGCTGCACCTCCACGCTGCCCGAGGCATCGCTGACATAAATGCCGGTGGTGGTCTCGGCGCGGGCGTAAAGGGACATCACGCCGGTTTCTGCACCGGTTTTCGTTATCGTGTAACGCAGGGTCTTGGTCTGCCCGGCGTTCAGAGTCGCCGTACCGTCGGTGAACGCACTGGGCTGCACGATCGTGTAGGTGTTGGATAAATCTGTCTGCGCTTTTCGAATGCGCAGAAAAGTTTTCAACCCGTCGAAGGAGAGGGTGACGGCCGAGCTGCCGCTGTTTTTCACGCTCGCCGAAACGGTCCACACAGCGGTCTGGCTTTGCGTCACAGTGGTCTGCGAAGGCGTTATGCCGGTTATCTGTAGAACCGATGCCTCGCGGTTGATAAACGTATCCACCCCGCCGCGAACCGAATAGGTCTGGCTGGAATTCACATCGCTGTAGGATACATTCTGGTACACATAGATGCGGCCCAGCTGAGACTGGTTGCCGCTGGCAAGATAGTATCGCAGCGTGACGGTCCCTCCGCCGGCCACTGCGGTCGCGTTGTCGCTGTACGGGACCACGGAAAAAGAGGCGGAAACGTCGGTGATATCATCCTTAAGAAACTGCAGGGTGGAAGAAGTCAGGCCCGCACCGGCTGTGCCGTTGTTCCGGACGTCGCACTCCACCGTTACGCCCCCTTGTCCCTGATTGAGCGTATCAGCGGACACGCGCACGGCATTCACCTGCAGGGTCGCCTTGCTCTGCACCTGCCAGCTGTGGGTGGTGGCAGCGCCGTTGCTGTCGGTCATGGTCAGTGTGTCCAGTTTGCCGGAGACGAAACCGTTGATGGTTATGGTGGTCAACGCCGCGTCCTCTTCCACCCGAACCTGGAACTGAAGAGTCGCCTGTCCTGCGGCGGGAAGAGTGGTCAGTCCATCCACCCGCGTAACCTGATAATCATCGGTGTAAGCGGTGCCTCCGCTGTAAAATTGCAGAGTCGCCTGAACATTGGTCAATGCACGATCGCTGCTGTTGGCCACCTCCATCATCACCACGGCGTTGGTTTGACCGCGGCTTACCTTGAGATTGCTGCTGTAAATGCGATTGATGGTCAGAGAACTGACCTCGATGGCCGTCTGGCCCAACAGCGTCGGCGTGCTGTTGTCGCGCACCAGCAGATTTTGCCTGCCCGCTGTCTGCAATTTGAAATAGCTGCCGGAGAAGGTGTGCGAACCGGCATCGCTGGTTGTAAAGGTGTAGGGGTTGCTGCTGTTGTGATAGAGATAAGCGTTCACATCCGTGGAGGTGAAATAGACCTTGCCGGTGTAATTGGTCTTTAGGTTGGCGAACGCATCATAGGCTTTGACCGTCACCCCGCTGGGAAAATTGGCGCCCGCGGCAATGGCCGACGGCGCGCCGCTGATGGTGAAATAGCTCAATGCGCCGGGATTCACCACGATATCGGTGGTACGAATGACGCCGGCGTTGCCTGAGACCACCCCGCGCAGGGTCACCGCCTCGGCGCACACCAGCACCTGCGGCGAACTGCCGCTGCCATTGACCACCGGAATGTTGGTCAAAGTGGCCGCGGCGTTTTTGTTGGGCGCTTCGCTGGCGCCTACGGTTGCGTTGATCAGAATCGTGCCGTTGGCGGCATTGCCAAACGCGTCCCTTGCATTGGTGACGTTGATGGGAAATTGCTGACCTGCGATCTGAGGAGTGGCCACGCCGAAGGTAAAACCGGCAATAGCCGCAGGCTGCACCAGAACCGGCGCAGTGGTCTTACTCAAACTGGGACTGACCGTGCGCGCCGTAATGGTCTGCGAGCCGCTGGTTCGCAACTGAAAGTTGGTGCCAGGGACAAACACATCGCCTGAGGTGATGGCAAGCGGACTGGCATTCGTGAAGGTTAAAAGCGCCTGGCCGTCGCTGCTGGTAAAGTACAGGCTGCCGCTGTAATTGGTCTTGATGTTGCCGTAAGCATCGAGTACGCGGATGCGCAGACCGTTGACGCCGAAGGTCTGTCCGGCGACAACCGACGTGGGCATAGCCGGTTCGCCGGTCACCTGCAGATCAGCGGCTGCGCCGGGCAAAACGCTTGCAGAGGCCGTTTGAACGACGCCGGCCGCCATGGTGGCTTTCAAGACCACCGCGGATTCACTGAGATAAAGTCTAGAGTTGGCGGCGCCGGAACCATTGATCACTTGGACCGCGGTCAATTGGGGGGCCAAGCCGCTCAATGAGGTGTGCGGATTCGAATCGTCAAACGTGATCATCGCGGCGCCGTTTATGGGGTTGCCGGCGGCATCCTTAGCGTTGGAAATGGTGACGGGAAAATCAACGCCGGCGGTGATCGGGTTGCCGTTGTTTACAGACAAGGAAAAGCTGGCTATGCTGCCCGCTGTAACGGTGATGACATCCGTAGTGTCGCGCAACGGCGTGGGTTGATTGTCATAAACTATGATCCGCTGCTGGCCGGCTTTAGTCAGCTTAAATTCGCTGCCCGGGAAGGTGTGTTGGCCGTCGTCAGTAGGATTTGTCTCGAATTGATAGCTGGGTGGAAGCAATTTGTTGTCATCAGGAACAACAACATTAAAAGTGACTGTTCTATTGTAGGTTTTAGCCAAATTCCCATAAGGATCATACGCAGTCACTTTGATGTCATTGCTAAAGCTGGCGCCGGATTGTACGGTGGTGGGTTCACCGCTGATCACTAGGCGCGATGCATCCGTATGCCACACGGAAATATCAACATCTTTAACAACGCTGGATCTACTTGTGCCGCGCAATTTCACCGACTCTTGTTTGAATAAAATCTGCGGCGCTGACCCGGCGCCATTTCGAACAAGGATGGGATTCAGTTTCGCAGTGGTGCCATCCGGTGCTGGATTAGCGCCGACAACAGCGGAAACGGAGACGGTATCGACAGCAGGATTTCCGTACTCGTCCAAAGCATTGGTGACAAACAGTTCAAAAGGGACGCCCGCGGTTTTTGTAGACGGAGTGCTTCCTATTCCAAAATTATAATTGTGGATCGGCCCATCAATATGAAACGGCAAAGAGGCGCCGGAATCAATAATGGTATAGGCGTTATCCAGCGTCTGCACTGTGATGATATTATCCAGCTTTCTGCCCGACGGATTGCCCACCAGGGCCAGCCAGATGGAGACCGTGCTGCCGGCGCCTACAGACGTTCCGCTTCCATCCCGTGTGCACAGAACTGAATCGCCGCTCACCGCCGGCGCCAGAAATCCGCCGTCCAGATGCGAAGCGTCGGCGGACATGACCGCGATCACGGAGGAGAGATCAAAATCCGCGGCGTCGGGAAAAACCAGACGAATTTTTCCATCAGCAGGCAGTCCGGCGCCGGTGGTGGAGAGTGTAAAGGTGAATTTGTGCAAAGCGGGCGTATTGCTGGCATAGGAGGTCAGGCTGTCTTCGACTCCGCTCAGGATGCCGGGAGCAGCCGGCAAGGAAACCGCCAGAACAAAAATAAGGAATGCCGTTTTTATCTTGAAACGTGGTAGCAAGTTATAACCTGTCCGCTTTCCGTAGAGTGATTTCAGCCCGTTGTCGGCTGGTCTGCAAGGCGCTCTCCTCCCGGTGCAGCAGCAGCCACTCCGGCGCTGCGGGGATGGTTTCAGCGACCACCGCAGCGAGAATCAGATCAACCACGGTTCCAGCGGTGATCGTTTTACCCAGGCCGCTGCGCTGCGCCCACACTGTATCCGCATGAACCCGGACCAGCCAGCCGCCGTCTATGCTGCGCGAATCCGCCATCATCATTTTGCTCAAGTCAAATCCTGATGGAAAAACCACGGCCAAACCGGCCCTGGGGCTGAGCTCCTGATCCGCGGTAAAAGAGAAAACATAGACCGCCGGCGTTCCCGCCGCTGTGCTGGTGGCGGTCACCGTTAGACCGCTCTGCGCCAGGCCCAGGCCGGCAATGAGTAAAAGGAAAGAAAAAGAACTATATAACCTTCTGCAACTCATCATGATGCTTTTTGTTTCACTTTGATGTGCATTTTGTCCGCATGCGATACATTTTTCGGCCATAAATAGAATAAAAATCGGCCATTTACACGCCGAATCAGTAATATGCAAATTTTATACCAATCTTGAGCTGAGAGAGCGCTTTCATCTCTGATTTGGGGGGAGTCACCTTTCCATGTTGTCTGTCTGAGATAGATGCCGCCATCTATCGCTGCTCGAATGACCATCGTGTCGGATGGTGCAACGCGTTCACGCTGTATTACTGAGGAGCTGAGGATCTGGCGCCGCTCACCGGGTTGTTATGAAAAGGTGTTCTCGCCACCTGTTCTACTCTTCACCGGCGCCAATCGATGTAATTTAAATCACAAACCGGCCCTTTTCTCCCAGGCCGGCCGGGCAAAAACGCAACCAGCGTATCAAAAAAAGCCTGAGTCCAGTTGAAGCTTTGTATAGGCACATTCCATCTCAGGTAAAGCGATCGATGGAAACCTGCGTTTGAATGCGCATCCTATTTCAAAATAGCGCGCAACAGGAGCAAAAAACCGCGACCGTCGTTTTCCAGCAATTTCAGATTCTTTTTTGCCTTGTGAAAATTGGGATTGATCTTGACCGCTTCGCGGTACTCTTCCAACGCCTTGCCGTAATAGTGCCAGCAGCGGATCAGAAAGGCGGTTCCCAGACTGAGGCGCACATCCGGATAATTCGGGTGCTGGTTGATTGATTTTTCCAGAATCCGTATATAGTTGTCCAGCGAACGATGCTCTTTGTGCAGATCGGCAAACATGAAACGCAGATAAAACTCGCCGTCAAGCACCAGGCTGCGGGTGTCGACCGCCTTGATTCGGTTCGCCTTCTTGATCTTCTCGATCGCTTGTTCCCACTGATCGCGGTTTTCCAACAGCTCCAGGGCCGCACCGAGCCCTTCTCGATCATAGGCCTCGGAGCTCTTTGCAGCCTGCAACAGACAGGTGCGCGCCTCTTTCACCCGTTCGATGGGCGGCGGCAGTTCGGTGTTCTTGGGATCGCTCTGCACGCTTTCGATCAGATACAGGCCGAGATCGTACAGGGCCTGGTGGTACTCTGGATTGATCTCCAGGCTGGTGCGCGCCCGCTGAATCGCCTGGGTGAAATTCCCGCGCTCCCGGTGAACCCGGCTGATCCACAGCAGCACATCCGGGTAATCCGGTGTTTTTTCCACGGCGGTCTCGAGATGGCTCAGCGCCCCCTCATAGTCGCCCTTTTTAAAAAGCGCCCTGCCGAGTAAATAGTGACCGTTCTCATATTCCGCGTCCAGGCTGAGCAATGCGCTAAAAATCTCAACCGCCTCTTCAATCAACCCCTTGTCCAGCAGCAGGGTGCCGAGCCGGGCATGAGCATCGGCATCGGGCGTGGCTTGTACGTTTTTGATCGTGGAATAGAGCAACTCCAAATCCGCCAGCACCAGATCATGACACTGCCGCACCTGCGGGTCTTTAGGGTCCTGCTCCGCGGACGGGTCCACGAGATACTCGCGGCTGTCGATCACCTGGCCGGAATCGGCGACCGTCACTCTCACAACCTGATGCGCCGCGTCATACTCGGTCTGCACAAGCAGTTTACGTTTGCCGAACTTGATATGGCTGCTAAAACTGTTTTTTTCTTCCATCTAAGGTTTACTCGAGTGCTAAGAGTCCCGCCTCGATGCGGTCCAGCGCTTTTTCCAGGACTGCCAGAGAGGTGGCAAAAGAAAGTCGAATATGGCCTTCCATGCCGAACGCGCTTCCCGGCACCACGGCCACCCCGAAATGCTCCAGCAGAAACGCGCACAGCTCCATAGAGGTTTTGATCGCCTGGCCTTTGTATTGCTTGCCGAAATAGAATGAAATGTCCGGAAAGGCATAAAAGGCTCCCTGCGGCGGAAAACAGCGAACCCCGGGCATGGCGTTCAATCGTTTTTGCACATAGTCCCGCCGTTCACTGAAAGCCTTATGCATTTCGGCGATAAACGATTTGTCGCCGTTCAACGCCTGAAGCGCAGCCTTTTGTGAAATCGAGGTGGGGTTGGAGGTGCTATGGCTCATATAGCTCTTGATGGCGTCTGCCACAATCTCTGGCCCCACGATCCAACCGATACGCCAACCGGTCATGGCAAAACTTTTAGAAACGCCGTTGACCAGTAAAAGTTGCTCCCTGATCTCCGGGTAAGCGGCCAGGCTGACGAACTCGGCGTCGTCAAAGACGATTTTGTCATAGATCTCGTCAGAGAGTACATAAAGGCCGGCCTGGTGGATGACCTTCACCAGCCGGTCCAGTTCGCTGCGGCTGTACACCGCGCCCGAGGGATTGCTCGGGCTGTTGAGGATCAGCAGCCGAGTGCGCGGGGTTATGGCCGCGGCCAACTGCTCAGCGGTGATTTTAAGCTGACGATCAGGTTGCGGATTCACGGTCACCATTTTCGCGCCAGCCAGTTTGATCATCTCCGGATAACTGACCCAGTAGGGCGCCGGTAAGATCACCTCATCTCCCGGATCGCAAACGGCCAGCACACCCTGATACACCGCGTGTTTGGCGCCGCAGGTGATAATAACCTGCCGCGGCTTGTACTGCACTTGAAGCTCTTCCGCCATCCAGCGGCAGACCGCTTCGCGCAGTTCCATAGCGCCCTCGGCCGGCGTGTATTTGGTGAATCCAGCTTCAATGGCCGCCACCGCCGCCGCCTTGATGTGAGCCGGCGTGTCGAAATCCGGTTCGCCCGCACCCAGGGCCACCACATCTTTGCCTTCCCGTTTGAGTCGCGCCAGGGTGCTGTTCAGCGCCATGGTCGGGGATTCACAGATTTCCGAAAAACGTTTTGATAGGGTGGGCATGCGCCGCTCTCCTTGCTGTTCAAACCCCGGTTATATTCCATCGGTCAAATACTGGATTGCGCTTTAAGGCTGCAGATGCACGCCACGTTGACGATGTCCTCGGCTTTGCAGCCGCGCGACAGGTCGTTGGCTGGTTTTGCCAGACCTTGAATAATCGGCCCGATGGCTTGAGCGCCAGCCAGCCGTTCCGTCAGCTTGTATGCGATGTTGCCTGCCTGCAGATCTGGAAAAATCAGCACATTCGCTCTGCCGGCCACCGGGCTGCCCGGCGCCTTGCGTTTGCCCACACTGTCGACCAGAGCAGCATCTGCCTGCAACTCCCCATCAATTCGCAGGTTGGGGTTTTTCTTCTGCGCGATCTGCGTCGCTTTTACCACTTTATCCACAAGTTCATGGCTGGCGCTCCCTTTGGTGGAAAACGAGAGCATGGCCACCAACGGCTCTTCACCGGTCAAACTCCGGTGGGTATCGGCAGAAGCCAGGGCGATGTCCGCCAGCTGTTCAGCGGTCGGGTTGGGGACAACCGCGCAATCCGCGTAGGTCAAAGCCCTTTCATCCGCAAGCACCATAAGAAAAGTGCTAGATACCACGGAAAATCCGGGCGCCACGCCGATGGCCTGAATGGCAGCGCGCATGACGTCGCCGGTTGTGTGCACCGCGCCGGCGACGCTGGCGGAGACCAGTCCCTTGCGCACCATCAGCGCGCCGAAAAACAAGGGCGTTTTGACCGTCTTGAGCGCTGTGTCCAGATCCAGCCCTTTATGCTTGCGCAGCTCGTACAGGGTTTGGGCGAACTCGTCAACTGCCGGATCAACGGTTGGATCTATTAATTGTACCTGACCAAGATCGACGTTCAGCGTTCGCGCGCTTGCCAGGATCTTTTCGCGGTTGCCCAACAAAACAGGAATGACCAGCTTGTTCGCCATGCATTGGCCGGCGGCAACGATGGTCCGTTCATCCTCCCCTTCTGGGAATACGATTTTTTTGATTGAAGCGGCTGCTTTCTGCTGTATCTGCTCTAGAATTTTCATGCATCCCTCAGTTTTTTCACTATCTGTTCTTGGACAAACGGCGGAACGAAGCAGCTCACCTCGCCGCCGAATTTTGCCAGTTCCTTGACTATGCTGGAATTCAAATAGGTGTATTTCTCATGGGGCATTAAAAAAACCGTCACCAGGCTCTCGTCTAATTTACGATTAACCAGAGCCATCTGCAACTCGTACTCGAAATCAGAGATCGCACGCAGGCCGCGAATCACCGCCTGGGCGGATACAGACTGCGCATAGTTCACCAGCAGCCCGGAAAAGCTGTCCACCTCCACCCTGGGGATATCGCGCACCGCCTCGAGGATCAGCTCGCGACGTTCTGCCTCGGTGAACATCGGCGATTTGTTGATATTGCGCGCCACCGCAACAATCACCCGGTCGAACAGGGTGACCGCCCTTTTGATGATGTCGATGTGGCCATAGGTGATCGGATCAAAAGAGCCCGGATAGATGGCGGTTCGTTCAGTCTTCATAGCGGATCCCATAAAAAAGTACCCTGGTATCTCCCAACCTCTTTTGCTTCTTCTCATAAAAGCCCGAAACCAGGGGCAGCGGATTGCGAGAGCCGGATTCATAAATCAGCAGCCCCTTTTCGGTCAGAAGCCGCCGGTCAAAAATAAGCCGCATGATCTCATCGAAAGCGTCAAATCGGTAGGGTGGATCGGCAAAAAGGAGGTCCACCGGCGTTGCCGTCTTTTGCAAGAAAATGCGCGCCTCCATGCGGAACACTTGGGTCGGCTGCACCACCCAGACAAGATTTTTTCTGATCAACTCTACGGCTTGAATAGAATGGTCGACAAAAGCGGCGGAACGCGCACCCCGGCTCAGCGCTTCGATCCCCAGGCCGCCAGTGCCGGCAAACAGGTCCAAGACTTGGGCATCATGAACCAGCGGACCAAGATATGAAAAAATAAACTCGCGATTGCGATCAGAGGTGGGCCGCAGCCACTCCCCTTTTGCCGTGATCAGCTTCCTGCCTTTGTATTGTCCGGCAATGATGCGCATGGTACTTTAAGCTAGGCCGGCTGGGCCAGTTCCAGACGCAGCACAAAGGTCGAGGCAGCCTCCCGGGAGTCCAGTAGAATCAGTTTAGCGACCTGCAGGTTCCAGCCCTTGGCAGACAGCTGACGGCCGAACGCTTCGAACTCGGATTGATCGCCGCGAACTTTGATAAAAATCGGTGTGCGGCGGCTGTTGTTCTTGGTGATGGTCTTTTGCGGCGTGATCTCCACCACCGACAGACCGGTTGCCTGGGCGAGCTTGCGGATTTCCCCACTGACCGTTTCAGCGTTCAGGCCGGCCTGAGACCATCCTGACGATGCCGGCGAGGTAAACGTCGCGGTCATGAGGGTGCGCATGCCGCCGGCTTGACCAGCAGCCGGTGAAGTGGTAAACTCGCAGGGGATCTGCTGCCGCAGATCCGAGTACAGTTTTTCCAGCGTCGGTCGGTCGATATGGGACACCTCCAGAGAGAAAGAGCCATGATCCATCACCAGAGTGCCCAGCTTGACCGCCGGCGGAGTGACGGCGATGATCTTGGAAAAAGCGGTCATAACAGTAGCCAGTGCATCGTCGTCCGTCTGGACCGGCTTCATGACCGTCGTCGCGGCCGCAGGAGGCGGGACTAAATCGGCTGGCGCGTCAGCGGTCGGGGCCGGGAAGACGGGCGTCGGTTTTTCCTGCGGCGGCGCCAAGCTCACAGGGCGCTCGCCGCGTTTGCCCCACCTCTTGAGAAAATCCAGATCTCCCGGCTTGTAGAAAAAGCCGAAATAGGTGGCTGCGGCGATGGCGGCGAGCAGCAGGAGGATCATGAAAACGGGAAAAAAATAGCTCTTGGTTTTTTGCGGCCGTTCATACTCCAGATAATCCAGAGAGGCTGCGCGCGCAGGTTGCTCGAATATCGGCTCCTCCATCGTCGGCGCGGGTTCATAGTCAAACGGCTGCGGTTCCGGCGCCGCTTCGGCCTCCATCATCTCCCGCTGGTCTATCAACAAATTCATACGATCCCCATCCAATTGATACGCATGTGAGCAATCATGAAAAATACATACCCATCATCGACAAAAAGGAGCCTGCCTGTCTGCGCACGAGCTGCTGCTCAGCGGGACTCAAGGTGTGGTGCAAATTCCGCAATGGATCGATCATGACGAATTCGGTCGTGCGCATCAGCGGTTGCAGCGCACCCAACACTTCGCGACTGAACTCCGTTTCGGCAAAATACAACTGGTCGATGTTTTTCAGCAGTACCTCATCGCCGAGCGTATCCAACAGTCGCAGGATCTCGTCATTCATAAAGCCGGCGGTCTCTTCGGCCCGTGCCGGGTTCAAAGTCCTGGGCTGCAGTTCCGTGCGCAAGGTGGAGATCTGCGACGACAGCAGTGCGCCGTTGCGCATCAGGGACAGATACAGCTTGCCGTCCCGGGGGCGCATCAAAATGGACAAACCTTCAGCCAAATGGTCAGTCACGACGGCCAATCCACGGGCGGCGCTCAACACATCCACATCCACTTGTCTCAGCGACAAACGAGTCCTGGCAAAAATCGCCTGCAGATGCTGCAGGATGACCTTGCGCATTGCAGCCACGATGTATCCCTCCATGGTCTCGGTCTCCACCGGCATCCGTTCATAGCTGACGTTGTATTCATCGCGCGGGGCGGCGAGAAACTGCTCCATCTCCCATTCGATATGCTGACGGAGATCGCTTTCACTCAACCCCCGGTCCACGCGCAGCCGTTTCAGCAGCAAATAACCCTGATCAACGGCCAGCGCCGCCTGGCCTGCAGCGATACCCCGCTCCTCCAGCATCGACGAGATGGCAGCAGATTGGCGAAGGACTTGTTCCTCATCCTGGCAAGCACTGTAATCAAAGCGTCCATTCAGCAGGATCTCCCCGGCCGCCGACAACAGCGGCGCCGGATCGTAGGTTACTACCACATAATGAATACGGTCTTGATTAAAGGTCATGCCGATTTGCGTGCTTGATTTTTCCATAGCTTTTGCGCCACCCCTTCCAAGGAGTTTTTCTATTCGATCGCCAGATAGGGCTCTATCTTCATCAAGGTTTTTTTTCCGATCCCCTTCACCTTCAGCAGATCCTTTGTCGACTGAAACGAACCGTGCTCCCGCCGATAGGAGACAATGCGCAGCGCCAAAACCGGTCCGATTCTCGGCAGCCGGGCTATCTCGCTCTCCGTAGCCTGATTGATGTTAATCTTCCCGGATAAAAGGCGCTGTTTTTGCTCCCCCAGCGCCGTCGCCGCCGAGGTCTGCACCGGCGTCTGCAAAGCTCTGAGGGCCGCGGTCTGCTCCGCACGCCAATCAACGCGGACTTTGTCGGCAATGGTTTTACGGTAAAACTGCAACGCGCACCCGAGCAGAAACAGCGGCAAAAAAAACAGTAAAAACTTTTCTTCTTTTTTACTGAGCGAAAGCATGGCGATAGACCCGGGTACTGGTAGAACCGTGTTCCCGCAAGAGGAAAAAGACCCTGCAGCGCGGAACCTTTCGAATATGGTTCCGGCTGACTAAAGAATCGCTTCCTTCATTTTATCAAAAAACGAGCGATCCGCTTTGGTGGGCTTGGTGTTTTCCTGCTGGGCCAATTCTTTGAAGAGCTGCTTCTCTTTTTCGGACAATTTCGTCGGCGTGAACACCTGGACTCGGATCAATTGATCCCCCTTGCCATTGCCCTGCAAAAGCGGCAACCCTTTGCCGCGCATGCGCAGAATTTTACCGCTCTGCGTGCCGGGGGCGATCTGAATTTTCGCCTTGCCGGTGATCGTCGGTACTTCCACCTCATCGCCTAGAGCCGCCTGGCTGAAGCTCAACACCAGATGGCATACCAGATCGCTGCCATGACGTTCAAACTGCGGGTGCGGCTCTTCTTCAATGATGATGAGCGCGTCGCCCGGAGGGCCTTTACGCGGTCCGGCGTTCCCTGCGTTGCGCAGGGTGATGAATTGCCCCTCTGCCACCCCCGCCGGGATTTCCACTTCCATCGTGGTTTCTCCGCGCACACGGCCGTCTCCCCGGCATTCGCTGCAGGGGTGGCTGTTGATTTTGCCTTCGCCGTGGCAGCGATCGCAAGTGCGGCTGACAGTAAAGAACCCCTGGCGGTACGCCACTTCGCCGCGCCCTTGACACTGCGGACAGGTGGTGGGCGTTGTGCCGGGTTTGGCGCCGCTGCCGTCACAGCGTTCGCAGCGGATCATTTTTTTAATTTTCAGTTTTTTAGATACGCCGGTGGCGATCTCCTCCAACGTCAGCTTGAGACGGATCTGCAGGTCCGATCCGCGTTGGACCGTACGCCGGCCGCCGCCGGACATGTTGAACAGATCGCCGAACCCGCCGCCGCCGAAGACTTCACGGAAAATATCAAAAGGATCAAAGCCGCCGAAGCCGCCGCTGAACCCGCCGTTGCCGCGCATGCCCGAACGGCCGAATTGATCGTATTGGCGCCGCTTCTGCGGATCGGAGAGAACTGCATAAGCTTCGCCGATCTCTTTAAACTTTTCTTCCGCTGTTTTGTCGCCCGGATTTTTATCCGGGTGATATTGCATAGCCAGCTTACGATAGGCTTTTTTTATCTCCTCGGGTTCCGCTGAACGCCCGATGCCTAAAATTTCATAATAATCTTTTTCGTCCATGCCCAATTTATCCGGCGCTTGCCGTTTCGATCTGCGCCGGAACCGCTCCTTTCTATTTGCTGACGATCACCTGTGCGTGCCGGAGCACCCGGTCGCGAAATGTATAGCCTTTTTTATGCTCCTCGACCACCAGATCCGGGGCTTTGCCCTCCACCGGCACATGCAGCAAGGCGTCGTGCTTTTCGGGATCAAATGGTTGGTCCACTGCATTCATCGCCGCCAACCCGGCGTCCTGAAGAATCCGCATAAAATTTTTATACACCAGCCGAACCGCTTCCCCCATCGCCTCTGCGGTGACGGCCGTTTTTTCCGCTGATAGAACGCGCTCCAAATCGTCCACGACCGGCAGCAACGACAACACCAGATCCGCATTGGCGTTTAATATGGTGACGCCCAGATCGCGTTCCATGCGCTTGCGATAATTGTCAAATTCCGCGGCCAGTCGCAACAACTGTTCTTTGGTCTGGAGATTTTCCTCCTGCAGGATCCGCAGCCGCTCCTGCAAACTCTCCTCCGGCGCCGGAGCTTCGGCGACGCTGTCTTCAAGGGCTTCTACGGATTCGATCTCTTGATCAGGTTTTTTCTCTTCCATAATAGTGGTTCGTGTACTCCCTTATCTGCCGATTAAATATCCCAGGGTTTCAGACATAAACTTGACCAGACCGATGATCTTTTCATACGGCATACGCGTGGGTCCGATGATTCCAATGGTGCCTTCGGTGTCCTGTACATGATACGTGGTGGTGATGACGCTGCAGTGCTTCATCAGCTCTTCTCGGTTCTCTTCCCCGATAACGATGGAAACGCCATCCTGCGAATGTTCGCTGAGCACCCGCATGAGGATGTCGCGACGGTCGATGAGATCCAGAATCGCACCCACTTTTTCCCGCGAAGCGTATTCAGGATGCTTCAGCATGGTCCGAGTGCCGGCCATATAGATATCCGCCGAGGTCTCGCAGGTGACCAGCTTTTCCGTTTTTCCTTTCAGCGTCTGCAGAACGGATTTGATCTTTTCGTCCAAATCCCGAAAGCGTTCGTCAAAATCAACAAACAGCTCGCCCACGGACAAACCGTACAACCGCTCGTTCAACAGCTGACTGACCGCCCCGATCACGCTTGCCGGAATATCAGGGTTGATCTCCACGATCACCGTTTTGACCAAACCAGCGGTAATGCTGAGCACAAACAGCACCTTGTCGTCGGCCAGAGGAACCAGTTCGATTTTTTCTATTTTGCCTTTTTGGAAACGCGGCGCCAGCACCACGCCCAATTGCTGCGATATATCGCTCAACACCATAGAGGCGTGTTCGACGATATCGTCCAGATCTCGGGTGAACAGGGCCAGCTGTTCATAAACCTGTTTTTTTTCCGCAGGAGTAAGATGGGCGTTCTCCATCATCCCATCCACATACAGACGATAGCCGGAATCCGTCGGCACGCGGCCGGCGGAGGTGTGCGGCTGGGCCAGAAATCCCTTCTCCTCCAGATCCATCATGACATTGCGGATAGTGGCGGGGCTCAGGTTCAAGTCCGTATATTTGGACAGGTAGCGGGAACCCACTGGTTCAGCCGATTCAATAAACGTCTGAACGATGGATAAGAATACCTGTCGCTCTCTTTCAGTAAGTTGTTCAAAAGCCATAGGGTCGAAACACACAATTTCGAATTTAATTAAATTAGTGATTCAAACAAGCACAGTCAAGAGAAATCTGCCGCCCGCGAGGCGCTAAAGATAGCGTTTGATGCCGATGCAGCCGCCCAAAAGGCCCAACACGCCGCCGGCGGCGATCAGCAGACCCCCTTTTTCCATCCCCTGCAGTTGAAAACCGCTGAGCAGGCCGCCGATCATCGAATATATCCAGTGCAAGACCAGCAGAGCCAGCACGCCGCCGAGCAATCCCTGCACCACGCCTTCAACGATCAGCGGCGCACGAATGAACGAAGCGGTGGCGCCGACCAGCCGCATGGTGTCGATGCGCTCCTTTTGAGATCCAATGACCAGCCGGATGTTGTTCGCCACCAGCAACAGAGAACCAGCGGCGACAAACAAAAACAGAAAAAGATTGATGCGCGAAGCGGCATCTGCATAGCGGTTCAACAGCCGCAATGTTTTATAATGACTGACCGCCTCCTCCACGCCCGGCTCCGCCTGAATTCGCTCAGCCACCCCGCGGATGCCGGTTTCGGTACGATAGGATTCCTGCACATCGACGACAAACGAAGCGGGCAACGGATTTTCATCCATCAAAGAGAACAGCTCTTTGCCGAACTCGTGCTGAAACGCCGCCGCCGCATCTGCTTTGGAAATAAAAGTGACCCGCGCTACGCCGGCCACCTGCTGCAGCCGGGAGCGCAGCGGCTCTATCTGGCTTTCCAGCAGGCCGTCGGAGAGATAGGCGTGAATCTGCACCTGGCTGCTCAACGAATGCACCAGCTGCTGGAGGTTGATCCAGAGCAAACCAAAAAAGCCGAGCAGCACCAACAGAAACATGATCGTGAACACTGAGAACAAGGAGGACAGCCAGGCCCGCTTAAAATGCATCGCGCAGGTTTTCACTAAATAGGATAGACGCATCGCCGTTCTTCTCCTGTCATCCGCTGATCTGGCCGTTTCGAATAAAGACCACACGGCCCTGATACCGTTTGACCATCTCATAGTTGTGCGTGGCCATCAGCACAGAAGCGCCGCGCTCGTTGATGCGCTGCAGCAGCCGCATCATGTAATCCGCCGTCTCGGGATCGAGGTTGCCCGTGGGTTCATCCGCCAGCAGCAGCCGCGGCTCGTTGACGATGGCGCGCGCCAGCGCCACCCGCTGCTGTTCCCCTCCGGAGAGTTCCTGCGGCCGTTTGCGCGCCAGGTGGCTCAACCCCACATCGGCGAGAACCCGCAACACCCGCCGCTTGATCTCCTTGCGGCTTTTTCCGAGCACCTCCAGCACAAAAGCGAGGTTATCGAATACATCCCGGTCGGTGAACAAACGAAAATCCTGAAACACGATGCCGATGGAGCGGCGGACATAAGGAATGTCCCGTGTTTTGCTGAACAGAGAATGATAGCTGCCCACCCGCACATGCCCCTCGCTGGGACGCAGTTCCAGATACAAGGTCTTAAGAACCGTGGTCTTGCCGGCGCCGCTGGGTCCAACTAGAAAAACAAATTCTCCCGGCGCAATGGACAGGGTTGCTTGCTCCACGCCGTCGCCGTTGGCATAGGTGACTCGAACCTTGTGCAGTTCGGCATAGGACGTGTTCAGTTCGTCTTTCATCGCCACCTCCGCTTCCCGAACGAAGAACTGTGGGTCTCCGGGCCGCCGGCTGCGGTTTTCTTCAACACAAAATGCACGCGCTCCGCTTTCTCATTGGCCGGCAGAAAAGTGAAATCCGAATAACAAGCCTGCAGCTGAAAAGGGGTTCCCGCAATATAGCCGCGCACGGTGTCCAGGGATATAATTTTCTGTCGATGCACTTCCTTGAATAGTACGTCGGGTGCTTCGGCCAGCCTGATTTTGAACTCATTGACCTGAATGCTGCCGCGGGGTTGAAAATAGCTGGTCCGCAGATAATTGCCGCCCGGGGTGGTGTCTTTTTGAATGTAGCGTTGAAACACCGTGGTCGAGTTATACAGCGTGCTGACATCGAAAATAAAAATTCCCCCCACCGGAAGCAGCCGATGAATGGATTGTAAAGCGGCCAGCCAATCCGACGGCGTCATCAAATAGTTCATGCTGTCATAAGTGGACAGAACCGCCTGCGGCGCCCAGGTCGCTCCGATGGTGCGCAGATCGCCGCACCAGAGCCGCTGCGCGCCGATTTTTTTCCGCGCCACCCGCAGCATAGGCCAAGCGGCGTCACAACCGTAGACGGTCAGGCCGGCATCGGCCAAATGGCGACACAGAGAACCGGTCCCGCAGGAAACATCCAAAACGTGCTGTATGTTATCCCCGTGCTGTTGGAACAGGCCCAAAAGATAGCGCGCCCAAAGGGCGTAATCGACATGGTCCATCACATAATCGTATATCGACGCCAGGGCGCTGTACGGTGCGGTCAAGCGGACGGTGCGGCCGCTTTTTTTTTCGCTCGCTATAAGGGCGCTCATCCGGAGAGCACCTTGACGTAAAAAGTCCGGCTGCGTGGACCGTCGAACTCGGCGAAATAGATGCCCTGCCAGGTTCCCAGCACCAGACCGCCGGAAGCCACCAGCAGTGTCAGGGACGGCCCGAATAGAGAAGATTTGATATGCGCCGCCGAGTTTCCCTCCCCGTGACGATAGTGATCCTGAAAAGGCACTGTTTTATTGACCGTCTGAATCATGTCCGCCACCACATCGGGATCGGCGTTTTCGTTAATAGTCACGCCGGCGGTGGTGTGCGGGACAAACACCACACACAGCCCTTCGTCTATTCCGCTCTGCCTCACCACCTCCTCGACACGGCGGGTGATGTCGATCAGTTGCACCCGATCCCGCGTGGACAAAGCGATGCAAACGCTTTTCATGTTCTTCCTCCGACGCACTTTATTTTGTTTTCCGTCAGGTCTTCTGCTCCTTTTTTTTCGCCGCTGGAAACAAAATATTGTTCAGGATCAGCCGATAGCCGGGAGAGTTTTTATGCAGCGCCAGTTGCGTGGGCGGATCGTTGACAAAATGCTGGTAATCCTCCGGATCGTGGCCGCCGTAGAAGGTAAATGTCCCCCGCCCCCAGTTACCGTGAAGATATTTGACCTGATCTGTGCCCACCGCTTCGGCCAGCACCACGACCGATTTTTTAATCCGGGAGCGATGATACCCTGTTGTCTGCCCCATAAATCCCTTGATCGCAGACACGTGATTCTGCGTGAGCATGGTTGGAACCGGATCGTATTTGGCGGAAAACTCGAACAGGGTAAAAAAGTCCGCCTCAGCGCCGCGCAAAACCGGCGCATAACTCGGAGGAATGTCGATATCAGAATACTCATACACCAGTGGATTGAATTCCAGATGGAAATCGGTGAAGGCGAAGGTCTGGCTGAAATCGAGTTTGGCCTGCGCTGCGGGATCAACGCCGTCGCCGTCGAAAACAGCGTCCACGATATCCACCTGGCTGGCGGCCAGAGCGATGTCATACGTGTCTGTGGCTGAACACATGGCAAAGAGAAATCCGCCGCCCGCTACATACTCTTTAATTGCCTGCGCCACTGCGCGCTTGAGCAAGGAGACCTTGGCATAGCCCATCCGTTTCGCCGCCGCCTCGTTCTTGCGAACTTCATCCTGATACCACTCGGCGTTGCGATAATTGGCGTAAAATTTGCCGTACTGACCGGTAAAATCTTCATGATGCAGATGCAGCCAGTCGAATCGCTCCAGCGAACGGTTCAACACCTCTTCATCCCAGACGGTTTCATAGGGGATCTCGGCGTAATCCAATGCCAGCAGCACGGCGTCGTCCCAGGCCTGTTTGTTCGGCGGCGCATAGATGGCGATATCCGGCGCCTTTTCGAGCAGCATCACATCCATATTTTCCCGCTCGATGACGCTGTATATCTGCGCCGCCTCCGCGCCGTCGATCGGAACAAAGGAGACGCCGCGCACCCGCAGCTCGCGTTCCAGCGCCGGAGAATAATCGGTCATGAAAGCCCCGCCGCTGTAATTCAACAACCATTCCACGTTGATGCCGTTTTTCAACACCCAGTAGGCCGCGCCGTAGGCCTTGAGATGATCGGTCTGACGCAAATCCATCGGAATGAGCAATTTCTGGCCGAACGCTACGCTGCTAAACAGCAACCAGCCGGCCAACCACCGTAGTTTCAAAAAACACTCCTTTGATTCAACTGCTTATCCAACAGACGAACGCGCCGTCGCGCCTCTTCAATATAAATACTCTGAGGATATTTTTCCAATAAAGTTTCATATTTTTTCCGCGCCTCATCGGCAAGACCAAGCTCAGATTCATACAATCCGGCCAGCGTCATCAACACGTGATCCGGCGTTCGACAGAGGTCGTCCTGCAACAGCGCCTCACACACCGGAACCGCAGCCTTGGCGCGGCCGGAAAGACGATAGGCTTCAATCAGAGTAATCCGTGCCTCCGTCGCCGTGCTGCCCGCAACCGACAGCAGACGTTCCACCGCGCGATCGTATTGCCGTTGCAGCAGGTCCAGACGGCTGGCGCCCAACTTTTGCAGGCCGACAGAGTCTGCACGATTCTCTGTCAACAGCCAGTACAATTCAAGCGCATCGTTTTCCACTCGGCTGGGCGCAGAGCCGGCTTTTAGCGCCAGAAGCTCCTTCAGCCGCTGCTCGGCAGAGCCCAGCTTGCCGGTATAAAAATCAAGCGCGGCCAGGGCCAGCCGCGCCTGACGGTGTAGTTCCGCTGCGGCCGGAATTTCGCTGACGATTCTGGAGAAATGGGCTTCGGCAGCTGTCAAGCTGTCCGCTGCCATGGCGACTTCGCCCAATCGGTAATAGCAAAGCGCCTGCTGTGCGCCGGCCTGCATCAAAGCCCGCTCATAACCGGCCCGCGCAGCCGGTAGGTCGTGCAGCTGACGAAACTGAATGTCTGCGATGCGCAGCAACGCGGTGGTCATGTGACTGGATTTCTCATGCCGGCTGGTGAACTTTTCATAGGCGGCGATGGCAGCGGCATACTCCTTTTGTCGTTCATAAATCTCACCAAGCGCCAGTTCCGCATCCCGACTGAAGGGGCTGTCGTTATAGTGCTGCAGCAACAGGTTGAAGGCCTGCTTGGCCGGCACAAAAGCGCTGTCTTGCATCGCCGTCGTGCCCAAAAGATGCAGATAATAACCAGGGGGATGGGTGCGGGCCGAGTCCTGATTGCTGGTCTCCAACGCCAGATACTGTCTCAGCGCTTCGTCATACTTGCCGGACTGAATGTGCAGCGCGCCGAGGATTTGCCGGGCAATGACCGCTCTTTGCGGAACGCGCTTGATCAGGTCAGTCAGCGCATGCACCATAGACGGCAGCGCAGCCGGTTCCTCTGCCGCCTGATTTAAAAATTGACTCTGAATGCGGGCCGCCTGCTCTGGAAACGCAGCCAGATATGCCTCAAGCTCGCGGGCGCTCAGACCATAATCTCCCTGCCGGTGAGCAATACGGCTGATCTCCTGGGCATAACGGACCGGCGATTTGAATCTGCGGCGCGCCAGCTCGTACACCTGCCTCGCTTCATCTAACAGGCTGTAACGTTCCAGCGTCGCACCGATCAGAAGATAAACCTGCTCGCTCTGGGGATTGCTTTCCACCAGATTCATCCAGCGCTGAACCGCCTCCTTGCGTTGGCCCTGCAAAAATGCGATCTCTGCCAAGTCCGCTTCCAATTCCAATCTGCGAAAGCGGGTTTGCAGCTGCAAAACAAGCTGTTCCAGCCGAGCGTATTGCTGCAGCTGCAGCAGACACCGCTTGGCGCCGCCATAAGCGACCTGATCCGTTGGCGCCGCTTCGGTCAGACGGACATAGATCTCGGCCGCCAAGTCATAGCGGCGCAAAGACTCGTACTCCGCCGCCCGTGCCAGCATCTGCCTCGCCTGCTGAGGGCTGGGCGCCTGCGCTTGCAGACCCACTGCCAATGCCAACCACAGCAGCCCGTTAACGACTCGGTTGCTCTTTTTCAAACAAGGCCTCATAATACTGCTTGATGAGCTCCAGATAATCGCGGCTGTATCCCTCCTTTTTCGCGCGGAGAAAATCCTGCTGCCACTTTTGCTTGCGGTCGCCCAGATCCGCCGGCAACTCACCGGGGCTGACCGTCGAATAGGATCGCCCGGTCTCCGCGCGTCGGTCTTTGCTGTATTCCCGTTCGCGCAGGGATTTTTGCGAGTCCAGCATACGCGATAGAATCTGCTCCTGCCGTTGAATGGTGTTGCGTGTGACCTGACGGCCGAGGTCCTGCTCCACCTGTTTCATATCTTCGATCATTTTATCCAGCCTGGCGCCGGATCCAGCAAGATTTCCGGACTCTTGAGCCAATTGTTCCAACGACTTGCGCAGCTGCGCTTGCTCGGCGGCCAACCTGGCCATCGCCTCCTGCTGCCCGCTGCCCATGGCGCCATCCATGCCCAAAGCCAACGTTCGCTGATTGACGCCCTGCTGCCCTTTGGATAAAGATTGCATCTGCTGAATGAACTGTTCCATGCTCATGCCGCCGCTGCCGCCCTGCATCATGGCTTGCATGGCGGAGTGCATCTGCTTGGCCGCGCGATTGAGCAGGGCCATGGCTTGGCCCTGCCGTCCGGCAGCAGCGGCGTGATTGCGCGATTCCAACGCCTCCAGGGACTGGGCCATGCTCTGCGCCGCCTGCCCCAACGCCCCGCCGATCTGCGGATCGATCTGCAGGCTTTCTTTGGACGCGTTAAAAATCTGATCCATCACCCGGCTCAAGGCTGAAAAAACATTCTGCTGCTCCTCAGCGATATCGCGGATATCCTGGGTCGAAGATTGTGTGGATTCGCTGCGGTTGAGCAGATTCTCCTGCTTTTGCGACAGCGACAACAGATCCTTCATGCCTCGCTGCAAGGCCTGCATGGCGCGCTGCTGCTGAGCGCCCGATACTTTGTCCTTCGCCTGTTGCAGCTCTTGGGCTGCCGCGTTCAATTCGTTTCGAATGGGTTCGGAAAGCGCAGCCAGACCTTCGGATGCGCCGCGCTGCAACCGTTCCTGCATCTCCTGCAACCGTTCCTGCATCTCCTTGGATTCGAGACGGTCCTGCGCCCGCTGTACCTCCTGCTGCGGCATGCCCGGCTCGTTCGCCATCTCTTGCTGGACGCTATCGAGCATTTTCTGCAAATCGGCCACATGGTTGCGCAGATCCGCCTGCCGCTGCGATGCGCCGGACTGCTCCGGCTTGTCGCTGATCTGCTTTTGTTCCTCCGCCAGCTTTTGAGCTGTGCGTACCGCCTGATCCAACTGCTGCTCCATTCTGAATCGTTTGAGCAAAGAGATGGCGCGATCGAGATTTTGATTCATCTCCTCTGCAGATTGACGGTATTGTTGCAGCGCTGTGTTGACCAGCCGCGGATCCAGCTTTTGCATGGCCTCCGCCAGCTCCTGCATCGCCTTTTGCAGTTCCGGCGTCATGATCTCACGAAACAGTTGCTGCAGCTCCTCATATTTTTTCAACGTCTGCCAAGAGGCCAGCGCATTTTTTTCCATCTTTTGGAGCATCTGATCCAAGGACTCGGTCAGATGCTGTAAATCTTGTTTGATTTGCTCCTGCTGGCTTCCGGCGTCATCCAACTGCTGCTTGCGGTGCCAATCGATCTGCGGATCGCGCTGCAGCTCCCTCTGCAGCTCCTCCACATCCCTTTTCAGATCCTGACTCTGTTCATAGATCGATTCCATTCGCGCAATCGCGTCCGTCTGACTGGACGCCAGCTCTTCATACATCTCGTACAACGAAGGAAACCGTGCCCGATAATACGGAGTGCTGGCGGCTTTGGGGCCGTTGACCTGATCATTGTCAAAGACCTGAACCGCGTAAAGCACGCTTTCATTGGGCAGCAACGGCGATGAAGAAAGATCCCAGGAAAAAGCCAAATAGCTGTGGTCTGAAGCGGTCAACGGCAGCCGCTCGCGGGCAAAACGCGAGCTGTCGATCTCCACCTCTCCAGCCGCCAGTACCTGATAGAGCAGATACATGGCGGACAAACCATAGTCGTCCTGAGCTTCGATCGCCAGAGGCAGCTGCATGTCTTCTCCCAGATCCACATCGCGGCCAGGCGCCAGCAAGCGGACAAAAGGAGGTTGATCCGGCAACACGCGCAGATGATACTCGATCTGCGGCGCAGCCGGCCACCCACGATGGTCTGACAGATAAAACCGATATCGATCGTTAGTCTGCAGCACAAAAGAGGCCTGCAGATGCCGTCCGGAGACCGCCATCGGCAAGGGACGGGCAAAAGCGAACTCCACTCGAGCGGTGTCCACCCAGCCATTGGTCTCGGCCTGAATCTGCACGCATGTTCCCATCAGGGCAGACACATCGCCGCTGTTCTCTGGCAGCACCACCGGTTCCTGTCGAGAGTAGGACGGCGGAATCAGCTTGACATGAAGGGACCGGATCATCACCCGTTCTGCCACCGACACCCGATACCATCGGCTCCTCATTCTGCCGCTATGAATGCGGTAAAGAAAAGAATCGTGCACCGCAGTGAATCGATAATGCAGTGTGTCAAGCACACCTTTCTGCAGATCGGCGTTCTCCAGGCGGCCATCCCTGCGAACCTGCAGTTGCGGCTTGCTGAGCCAGGGCGTAGCGGTCACCACGCGCACGAGCAAATCCTGACCCTTGATCACCGTGACATCCCCAGGCAGCACGGAATAAGGCAGCGACGCGGTCTGATAAAAATCGCGCTGCGGAGAAAACAACCGGACCGCGCCGCGTGTCAGGCTCTGTCCTAGCAGAAGCGCCAGCAGCAAAGAGAAGATCAGGCTCTGCCCTAACCTCAAATAGATGCGCCGGTACTGAGGATTCGGGCCGCAGTCGGAGAAATCATACCCCTCGAGCTGCGCCGCCACCTCAGCGAACGCGGCTTGTATCAAATCCGAAGAGTAGGCTTCCTGATTGTGGTCCAGCTTGCTGAGCAGCTGCAGGGCATTGGCCAGACGATCATGCACCGACTCGTAGTGAGAACCCAGCTCCAGCGCCACCCGGTTGATAGACGGAGTGTTGGGCTGAAAAGCCCACTGGCAAAACGCACCGCCTGCCTTGTAGATCAGCCAGGTCGACGACCCCAGGGCTGCGGTAAGTAAAAAGGCCCAACGGAGCCAGGAGGGCAACAGCAGGGCGCCGTTGATAGCCAACACGACCAGCCAGACCGGCGCCAACGGCATCAGCCCCTGCGCCAGCGCGGCGCCCAGGCGTCGCCGCTTCTGCTGCCGTCGATAGGCCTTCAATCGAGCGATAAATATTTTTTCACTTTTTTTATTCACGTTATCGAGTCATGGCATAGTACAATATGTTTACGCCCATTTGCAGGGCCCGCTCCCGCACCTCGGGCGGATCCTTATGCACCTCTGGGTCTGCCCATCCGTCCGATATATTGGCATTATAGGAGTAAAAAACCACCAGCCTTCCGGAATGAAAATAGCCCCAGGCCTCAGGCGGGCCGCCGTCGTGTTCGTGGGTCTTTGGCAATCCGTTTTCAAAGGAATAAAAAGTGTGAAAAACCGGATGAGAAAACGGGATGGGCAGCAACGCCTTGTCTGGAAACACTTTTTTCATCTCACGGCGAAAGTGTTCATCCATTCCATAGTCATCGTCTGCAAGAAGAAAGCCGCCGCCCTCCAGATACTGCCGCAAGCGCGCGGCCTCCTGGTCGGTAAAATAGATGCGACCGTGGCCGGTCATGAACAGCAGAGGATAAACGAATAAATTCTCATCCAGCAGCGAAACGCGCCCCTCCTGATCCGCACAACGCAAGCCGGTCGCACGCTGGAAATAGTTCAGAAGATTGGGGATCATCGAAGCGTCGTTGTACCAGTCGCCGCCGCCACCGTACTTTAAACGAGCTACGGTAAAAGCCTCAGCAGCGGTCGAGGTCTGCGCCCACCCCACAGAAGTGCATACCCAAAGGCCGCTGAACAGTAAAATCGCTGCGTTTTTCATATGTCCACAAAACAACAAGTCGGCCTGATGCAAAGCCGACTTGTCCAGTTAAGGAAAAATCCATTGGTTTAATGTCGCCGCATCGGGACGAAGGGCCTCTGCCCCGGCCGCGCGAATAACTGCGTTAAAGATAGCTCTTGTCCTTGATATCGACAAACACCGTCTCTCGAATGTCTTGGAGCCAGGATTCGAACAGCTTTTGCTTTTTATGATCCAACGCGATCTGCTGAATCCGCTCAAAATCTTTTTCCAGCGACATTTCACGCGCTGGTTCACGCCGGTTGACGCGAATGATATGAAAGCCATATTGCGTCCGCACTGGATCGGAATAGGCGCTGTCAGCGACCCCACGGATGGCAAAAACAAACTCTTTGGCCCTTTCCCTCAGCTGATCGATTTCAAACACTCCCAGATGCCCTTTCAGATCTCGGGTGGAGCTGTCCTCCGAGTACCTGGCCACCATTTCTTCGAAGGAGGCGCCTGCCTGTAACCGGCGGTGAATGGCCCGGATGGTGTCTGCACTGGCCACTTCATCTTCTCTGGTCGCCTTTGGGGTAATGAGGATGTGGCGGACACGCACTTTTTCGCCCCTGCGCTCTTCCATCTTGATCAGGTGAAAACCGTATCGCGTTTCCACGAGCGGCGAAAGCTGACCGGGCTGCAGGGCAAACGCCGCCTCCTCAAAGGGCCGTTCCAGGACGCCTCGGCCCATAAAACCCAGATCCCCGCCGCTGCCAGCTGAGCCGGGATCCTGTGAGAACTCTCGCGCCAGCGCAGCAAAGTCCTCGCCTGCCTGCAGGCGTTGTTCGATGGAGCGTATCTTTTCCATCGCCACTTGCCGCGACGCGTCGCCGGCCTTGGGAGTGATCAACAGGTGACTGATATCCACCGTTTCTTGAATTTGTCCGATAGAGTCCTTGTGGCTTTTGAAAAAGGTTTCCACTTCCCGGCGGCCGATCTTGATCCCTGCCAATTTCTGGTTGCGCACCTGCATGGCGCGCAGATTTTTATCGATTTCATCCCGGTAATTGCGCCGTATCTTGGCCAAAGAAGAACCAAAGTAATCTTCCACCTTTTCCTCGCTGCCCAACTGCTGGATGACCCCCTGCATCTGTTGTTGCAGATAGGCTTCGACCTGCCGTTCATCCGCTTTAATCGTATCCTTCTCCGCCTGAATCAGCAGCAATTTTTGCGTCACCATGTTATTCAAGGTGTTCTTTTTCATCCGCTCGAATTCCTTGGGATTCTTGCTGACGTCCACCTGCATCTGCATGGCCAGCAAATAAGCTCCCTGAACGATCTCGGATTCCAGAATCACCTCATCATCCACAATGGCCACCACGCGATCTAAAACCTGCTGCGCCGGGGCTTGAACCGCGAGCAGAACAACCATCAGAAAAACTCTCTGCCAATGAATTTTCACCGCTTTTTGGACTCCTCTTGCATTAATCATTCGCCCCGGTCAATGCCAAGATCAACCTGTTCGCTGAGGTGGGCGATTAATTTTTGATATACCTGTTCCCGCTTTTGAGCGCGCTCCCGCGGCAGAATGGCCTCTCGTACCTGATCGTAGGAACGCACCTGCCCTTTTTTAAGCATCTCCCCCAGACGGATGATATGATATCCCAACGACGATTTCACCGGTTGAGAAATATCTTGCACCTTCATCTTCGCCACCACAGACGCCAGGGCGGGTGTGAGCTGCTGAAGAGGAACCAGTCCCCAGGCCCCGCCTAGTTCGCGATTGTGATCAATAGATTTCTCCTTGGCCACCAGAGAAAAATCCTCCCCAGCTACGAGACGGTCTCGCACCTCTTTGGCCTGCGCCAGAGTCTCCACCAGGATCATGTCCAGCTGATAAAGATCCTCAGCAACCTCGAATTCCTCTTGATTCTTCTGATAATAATCCTGCAATTCAGCCTCGCTCACCTGAACCTGCTGATCGACCCGTTCGGCGAGAAAAACGGAAACGATGTAATCCTTACGCAGCTTTTCCAAGTCCCTGCGCACATCCGGACGCCGGTCTATCTTTTCCTTAAGCGCCTGCTGATAGAGCAGTTCTGCCTCGAGCCACTGTTGAACATACCGCTCCTGCTGCAATCGGCTGAAAGCGCTGTCCTTAATTTCCGGCAGAGCGTCTGTTAGATCTTGCGCAGTCAAGACGCTCTTCCCAACATGGGCGATCACCTGTTGCCCCTGATCCTTGCTGCAAGCAGCCAACAGGCTGATCACTGCGGTCGCCAGACACCAGACTGTCCTCGAGCAGAACCGACTTAGAAATTTATCCCGTTTCTGTGGACCGCACGCTCTATCGTAAGCCATGAGGGGGAAAGCTCCATCTATATTTTTTCTAAAAATAGCAACTTAGAGTATACTTTGCAAGAACTTTTTCGCTGTTTCAACCGGATTATGATGTTTACTGATGTTCACTACGAAATAGAGTGCGTCTTTATCCTGCCGCAAATCAAATCGGCACGAGGCTTTGTCCAATATTTTATGCATCCAGGAGGTAAAATGTTCCTTGTCCGGCAAAGAGGGGGTGTGGAATTTTCCGATGAATTGACCGTTCTTGAATTGCAGTTCATCGACCAGCGCCTTGCGGGCATACAGTTTTAGCAGCACGAAATCGAACAGATCCCTGGCTGAGGCCGGCATGGGGCCAAAACGGTCGATCAACTCGGTGTGCAGCTCTTCGATTGCCCGCTCGGTTTTCGCTTCAATAAGACGTTTGTAAATGTCCACGCGGTCCGATGCCGCAGGGACAAAATCCACCGGCAGATAAACATCGGTGGGCATCTCCACCCTGCTTTCTATTGCAGGTTCCTGGTCCTGAGACTGCGCCATAGGCTCCAGATTCATCTCCTGGCGCAGTTCGCGGATCGCCTCTTCCATGATCTTGGCATAGAGTTCATACCCCAGCGCGTTAATATAACCACTTTGTTCAGAGCCAAAGATATTGCCCATACCGCGGATTTCCATGTCGCGCATGGCGATTTTATACCCAGAACCCAGATGCGTGTACTCTTGAATGGTCTGCAGCCGCTTTATAGCGTTGCGGTTCAGCTTGCGCAGCGCCGGGATCAGCAAATAGGCATATGCCTGCTGTTGCGAACGGCCCACGCGGCCGCGCAGCTGATAGAGCTGCGCCAGACCAAAGCGGTCCGCCCGGTTCACGATCAACGTGTTGGCATTGGGCACATCGATGCCTGATTCGATGATCATGGTGCAGATCAAACACTGTATTTTCCCCTCGCTGAAATCGATCATGATCTGCTCCAGCTCATCGCCGTCCATCTGGCCGTGGGCCACGCTGAAGCGGACTTCAGGCACCAGTTCGCGCAGCAGGCTGGCTATGCCATAAATGGTCTGAACACGGTTGTGGACAAAAAAGATTTGACCGCCGCGCTCAACCTCCTTCAAGATGATCTCACGCACGAACACCTTGTCAAAGCGGCTCACTTCGGTCTTGATCGGCCGACGGTTGTATGGGGGCGTGTTGATCACCGACATGTCGCGTGCACCCATCAGAGCCATATGCATGGTCCTGGGAATCGGGGTTGCGGACAGCGTCAATGTATCCACTGAAGCTTTCAGCAGTTTCAATTTTTCCTTATGCAGCACGCCGAATTTATGCTCTTCATCCACAATCAACAGGCCCAGATCCTTGAATTCGACATCAGCCGAGAGCAGACGATGGGTGCCGATGATCAAGTCCACTTTGCCTGCTTTGAGCCGCTGAATAATCTCCTTTTGCGCAGCCGGCTTGCGGAATCGATTGAGCATCTCGATGCGCACTGGGTACGGTTGCAGTCTTTCGCTGAAGGTGATAAAATGCTGCTGCGCCAAAATCGTAGTCGGCACCAATAACGCCACTTGTTTGCCGTCATTCAGCGCTTTAAAGGCTGCGCGCACCGCCACTTCGGTTTTGCCAAAGCCCACGTCGCCGCAGATCAGACGATCCATGGGAACCGGCTTTTCCATATCTTTTTTAATGTCCTGCACAGCTGCGAGCTGATCCTGAGTCTCCTCGTACAAAAACGAGGCCTCAAGCTCACTCTGCCAGGGCTGATCACTGGAAAAAGCATAACCCTCTTTTAGTTTGCGCAGCGCATACAGCTTGATCAACTGACCGGCTATCTCTTTGACCCGTTGTTTGGTTTTGGTTTTCAGCCGATCCCAATCCTTGGCGCCCAGCTTGCTCAGTACCGGAGCGTAACCGTCTTGCGAGGAGTACTTTTGTACACGATCCATTTTTTCAAGAGGTACATACAAACTGTCGCCATCCTGATATTCAATTTTTATGCACTCCCGCTGCTTGCCGTAAGCCTTGATGTTATGGAGTCCTCGGAAGATACCCACACCATAATCCACATGAACTACGATATCGCCTTCGTTCAGTGCGGTCAATTCATTCAGGGAAACTTGGCGTTTGCTGATACGGTCGCCGCGTCTATAGTTCGGCCGGTTAAAGATCTCTCGTGAGGAGTAGCAGGCCACATGATAATCGTTCCAAATAAAGCCGGCTGAAAGGTTCCATGTTTCTGCGCGTACAGCAGGAGAAAAGTGGTCCTGTTGCAGCAGCTGCTGCATGCGCTGGGTTTGATAGTCATCTTCACACCAAATGCGCAAAACAGGCTCCACGCCGGCTGCATGCGCATCGGCCTCCAGCCGTTGCAATTCATTTTTCAGCAGTGTTATATTGCCGGCGAACCGACCGCAGGGCTGAATGTTGAAAGAGATGGTCTCGTGGTCGGCGGTGAGCGAGGAAAAACCAAGTTGTGAATAGCTCACCAGCTGCGCCAGCACCACATCCGCGGTCTCATAAAACTGATCAAGGGTTAGTTGGCCCTGCAGTTTGTGATCTTCGATATAGGTTTGGCCCCGCACCTGCAGTCCTCGTTCCGCTTCTTCCAGAGTTATGCGCAACAGAGCGGATTCGGCTGTCATCACCAGGCTGTCGGTTTTTAGGTAAGCGGCCAAGGTGCTGTCCAATTTCATGATCTCCTGAGGGTGATCTGCTGCCGGGCCAAAGGGGCCGGCGCTTCCGGGCGGCAGCACCGTGAGTGCTTCTCGCGAAGAAAGGGAGCGTTGGTTTTCCACGTCAAAATCGCGAATGCTTTCAATGGTGTTGCCGAAAAACTCGATGCGGCATGGATGCGTTTCTTCATAACAAAAGATATCCAGCAATCCGCCGCGAACGCTGATCTCCCCCGGCCCTTCGACACGTTGTTCACGTACGTAACCCATGGACACTAGGCTTTGCACCAGATCCGAGAAATAGAGCTCGTCCCCCTGCTGCAAGTAGATCTGGGCCCGACGCAGAGAGGTGGGGTTGACGACTTTTTCCAAAAGCGCGGCTGCCGGCATGACGACAACAGGCGCTGGTTCGTTAAGGAGCGCCTTCAGCGCCATAAGCTTACGACCGATCGCTTCAGCAGAGGGTCCCAATTCGCTCCACAGCTGCCGGTCATAAAAAGGGAATAAAACGGATGAAATTTGTGGAGAGATCTCCTGCAAGTCGCTATAAAACTGCTCCGCCTCCTCCTCGCCAGGAAGCACACACAGAACGGGTTTTCCTCGATCAGCCAGGGCGTTGAGGATAAAGGCCTGGGCGATATGGTTGGCGCCGCTTGCCTGGACGATTTTATTGGATTGCAGGGCCCTGCGCAGCGCCTGCAAGGGTTCGCTGTTTGAAAAAATTGTCTTGATCTCTTGCATCATAGTCGAAGCGTCACTCCATGGTGATGGCTTTACGGACAAAGCCATCTGCCTGTTGCAGGCGTTTTTGCGCTGTGCGGCTATCCACTCCGGCCAGGATCATCACCAGCGCTGTTTTAACGTGGCCGCCAGCTGATTTCAGCGCTGATCCGGCTTCCTCATAGTCAACACCCGTGGCCAACATGAGAATTCGCTTGGACCGTTCCTCCAGCTTTTTGCTGGTCATCTGCAGATCCACCATCAAATTGCCGTAGACTTTGCCGAGGCGAATCATGGCGGTGGTGGTGAGCATATTCAGAACCAATTTCGTCGCTGTGCCGGCTTTCATGCGCGTGGATCCCATGATCACCTCCGGTCCCACTACCGGGCAAATAGCCACATCCACCGGAATGTTCATCTCCTCGCGCGGATTGCAGGTGATATAGATAGTTTTGGCCCCGGCTTTGCGCGCCTGTTCGATAGCGCCGATCACGTAGGGAGTGCGTCGGCTGGCAGCGATGCCGCAGACCACATCCTCGCGCCCCACCTCCCTGGCCCGGAGGTCATTGGCGCCCTGCTCGAATTTGTCCTCCGCCCCCTCCTGCGCCTGCACCAGCGCTTTGTTGCCTCCGGCGATCACGCCCTGAATCATCTCTACTCTGACGCCAAACGTAGGCGGGCATTCGGCTGCATCCAACACACCCAGCCGACCGCTGGTGCCGGCGCCCACATAAAACAACCGGCCTCCGCGTTTAAAGGCGTCGACGATCAGATCCACCGCCTGAGCGATATAAGGGATCTCTGCGCCGACGATCTCGGCGACTCGGCGGTCCTCTTCATTGATCATTTGCAAAATCCTCTCCACCGGCATGCTGTCGATATCCTTGGTGAGCGGATTAATTTGCTCCGTAGTCAGATCCTTGATCTCTTCAAACACTCTGTCTTTCACTTGACCTTTCCTTTCTCAGGAGCAACAAACGGCTTTCTGAGATTGTATGCAGCATCGGGATCGATTCAACCGTCGCGCCTGCGAGAGGCTCGACCTCCTCCTGCAAGCCCTTTTGCGTAACCAGAAATCCCTCAGGCCGCAACAACGGCTGTGCCCATACCCACAACTCTTCCAGCCCGGCCACGGCCCTTGCGGTTACCAGATCGAAAGAGTTTGACCTGCTCTGTTGCAGCTCCTCCGCCCGCTGGCGCAGCACCTGAGCGTTCGCCAGACCAAGCTGCTCCACCGCTTCGCGCAAAAACAACGTGCGCTGCCGCCGCGAATCCAGCAGCGTCACCCTTACATCTGGACGTAAAAGCGCCAGGACCACGCCGGGAAAACCTGCGCCGCTGCCCATATCGAGAACCTGGACGCCAGCCAGCAATCCAGCGACACGGGTGAAATTCCAAGAATCAGCCACATGTTTACTGGCGATCCTGTTGAGATCGTTTTTCGACACCAGATTGCAGCGGCCAGTCCACCGCTCGACCAATTCAACATAGCGGTACAGTCCGGCTGCCTGCTCTTCGGACAGAGCGGCTCTGGCGCAAAGTTGGAGCAGCCCGGTTTTGTTTTCGACCCGCATTAGACCTCGACCGTTTGGTTGAATGAATTAACAACGTTCCACGTGGAACGCTTTCATCTGCGCGGTTGCGGCCGCAGGTTCTCCCCGGAATGTTCCACGTGGAACATCAGCGGCGACGGCCGGTTTTTGTCAAAAACACCAGCAAAACGGCAATGTCAGAAGGTGCGACGCCGAGAATGCGTGATGCCTGGCCCAGCGTTCGCGGCCTTATCCGTTTGAACTTGTCGCGGCTCTCTTTTGACAACGCCTGGAGCGAATCGTAGTGGAAATCTTCCGGTATGGTGATCTCCTCCCATTGTTTCATACGCTGCACCTGCTGCTGCTGGCGATCGAGAAAACCTTGATATTTGATGGAGATTTCAACCTGCTCGCGGACCTGACGCCAGAAGGGATCAGCGTTGGCGGAAAAAAGTTCTTCCTGGTACAACTCGAAAAAATCGACAAGTCTCACCTCCGGCCTTTTGAGCAATCGCGCCAGGCTTTCAGTCTCGTTGAGTTCAGCAGAGCCCTCGGCAGCCAGGATTTTGTTTACCGCGACCAAGGCCGGCTTGTCGTGTTGCAGTCGCACCAGCGCCTGCTCGATGGCTGCTTGTTTGCGCTCGACCAGAGCGTAGGCTTGTTCGTCGATAAGGCCGAATTGACGGCCATACTTCATCAGCCGCAAATCCGCGTTGTCCTGACGCAAAAACAACCGGTGTTCGGCCAAAGAGGTGAACATTCGGTACGGCTCTTCTAGTTCCTTGGTGACCAGATCGTCTATCAGTACGCCGATATATGCCTCATCTCTGCGGAGAATAAACGGCGGTTGTTGGCGGATTTTAAGTACAGCGTTGATGCCCGCCATCAAGCCCTGAGCCGCCGCCTCCTCATAGCCTGAAGTGCCATTTATCTGTCCGGCAAAATATAATCCGGGAATAAACTTGCTTTCCAAAGTGGCCTGCAGTTGGATCGGAGGGAAATAATCATATTCGATGGCATATGCCAGCCGAGTGACCTGGCAGTTCTGCAATCCAGGAATGGTTCGAATGGCCGCCTGCTGTATTTCTTCCGGCAGGCTGGAAGAAAAACCATTGACATAGTATTCGTAGGTGTCTCTGCCCTCTGGCTCAAGAAAGATCTGATGCCCCTCGCGGTCGCCGAAGCGATAAATCTTGTCTTCAATAGAGGGACAGTAACGCGGCCCCACCCCTTTGATGATACCGGCATAGAGAGGGGACTGAGAAAACCCGTTGCGCAATATTTCATGGGTCTTTGGCGTGGTTCTGGTAAGATAGCAGGGCAGTTGGTCACAAACAACCTGCGCATGCCTATGGGAAAAAGAAATAGGTTCATCGTCGCCGCGTTGCACCGTCATCGCAGTAAAATCCACTGTGCGGCCATCGATGCGCGGCGGCGTGCCGGTCTTCAACCGCTTGACAGCGATACCCTGCTCTGCCAGCCATTCAGACAGGCCATGCGAGGAAAGCTCCCCTGCCCTACCGCCGGGAAAATGGACCATTCCGATGTGGATCAACCCATTGAGAAATGTGCCGGAACAAAGGATCACTGCCTGGCTGTGCAAATGAGTTCCTATCTCGGTCACCACTCCTGCTGCACGGCCTTGGTCGATCAAAAGGGCAGTGATGTTCATCTGCCGAAGGTACAGGTTCGGCTGATTTTCGATGCTTAAACGCATCCGCTGGCTGTAGGCGAGACGATCGTTTTGCGTGCGCAACGACCACACCGCCGGACCCTTGGAGCGGTTCAACATTCGGAATTGCACTGCGGTTTCATCCGCCACCACCCCCATCTCGCCGCCAAGACTATCGATCTCTTTCACCAGGTGCCCCTTGGCCAATCCACCGATGGCTGGGTTGCAGGACATCTGGCCGATGGTGAAAAGGTTGAGCGTGGTCAACAAGGTGCGGGCGCCCATGCGGGCGCAGGCCAGCGCAGCCTCACAACCGGCGTGACCCGCGCCGACAACGATGACATCGAAATATTCTTCATTCATAATTATTTGCCGATGCAAAAACGCGAAAAGATATCATGCAGCACATCTTGAGTCGTCACCTGCCCGGTGATCTCCCCCAGCGCATCCTGGGCTGCAGTCAAATCAGGCAGAAGAAATTCAGCGCTATAATTTTGCTGCAGCGCGTGCAACGCTTGTCGTATGGCGCTGCGTCCGGCGAGCAGGCTTTGTTGATGACGGATTTTGTCGATAAACACGCCCTGCTGCGGAGCTCTGTGACTGAGTGCCTGGTTAATGAGCGCCTGCTCAAATTGCTCAAATCCCTCGCCGGTCTTGCAGGAAAGGGAAATTGTCGTACTCGGCAACAACGAAAATGCGCTGGGAGAAAAAGAGGGCTTGTCTTTTTTATTGATAATCCGCAACAATGGTTTGTCAAGGGCCTGACAATCCCGCAGCAATTGTCGGTCTTCCTCCTCTTCAGGCTGACTCCCATCCACCATGCAGACGAGCAGATCCGCATCAGCCATGGAGTTTCGCGTTCGCTGCATCCCCATCTGCTCCACAGGATCTGTGCTGGAGCGCAGCCCGGCGGTGTCGACGAGTCTAAACAGATAGCCGTTGATGGAGATCGTCTCTTCCAGAGTGTCTCGCGTGGTTCCTGGAAAGTCGGAAACCAGAGCGCGATCCTTTTTCAACAAACGATTCAGCAAGCTGGATTTGCCCACATTGGTTTTACCAACGATAGCCACCAGCATCCCCTCACGCACCAAACGGCCGTATTCAAAGGAAGAGATCAGCGCACTGAGCTGCGAATCGAGTTTTTGCAGCAGTTGCGCCAGTTCGGAACGGTGAAGGAAAACCTCCTCCTCGTTGAAATCCAGTTCAAGCATTAACAGCGCCTGGGCATCGATAAGCTGTTGTCGAAGCCTCTGCACATACTCGGAGAGCTCTCCTCCCAATTGGGCCAGAGCTTGGCCGAGATTTTTCGGCGTGTTGGATTGAATCATATCCGCCACAGCCTCGGCTTGAATCAAATCCATTTTTCCATTCAGAAAGGCACGCAAAGTAAACTCCCCCGGCTCTGCCATACGACCTCCTGCTAGCAACAGTGATTGCAGAATTCGATCGATGATAAACAGGCTGCCGTGACAGGAGAGTTCAACCACATCTTCTCCGGTGTATGATGCCGGCGCCGAATATTTGGTAAGAACTACCTGATCCAACCAGAGACCTGATGGTGTGTAAAATTTGGCCACAGTGGCCTTCCGGGCAGGAGCAGAGGAAAGAATAGGCTTTTCGCCAAGGTGTTGTTCGACTAGATCCACCGCCTGCTTGCCGCTGATTCGAATCAGCGCTAGAGCGGAAGGCGCTTTACCGCTGGCCAAAGCTACGATGGTGTCTGCTAATGAATAATTGTTCATTTATTCCAGGCCCGCTAAAAAGAAAGCCCCACAGAAAGCGGGGCGTTTGCGGATAGTGTATGGCGATCTCCTGAATTATGCCGGCTGCAAGTATTTCTGCTGCAAGATCGTCAGTATATTGAAAATGGTGTAATATAAATTCAGGCCGGAAGGAAAAGAATAGAACATGAAAATCATCAACGCCGGCATCAGATAGACCATGGCTTTCTGTTTGGGGTCGGTCATCGTCATCTTTTGCTGCAAAATCATGGTGACGCCCATAAGAATCGGCAGGATATTGATCGGAATTCCGGCAACTATCCCGATAGTATCCGGCGTGGACAGGTCTGAGATCCAGCTGACAAATCCCTGTTGACGCAATTCAATCGTTGAGCGAAACACATTAAAAAGTGCAATAAAAATAGGTATTTGTATAAGAACTGGGAAACATCCGCTCATCGGATTAATGCCCTGCTCTTTGTACAGCTTCATGGTCTCCTTGTTAAGCCGTTGCGGATCATTGCCGTATTTCTCTTTGAGTTCATTCATCAAGGGCTGCAACGTCTGCATCTTTTTCATCGATGCGGTGCTCTTGTTTGTCAGCGGGGTAGTGATGATCTTGAGCAGAAGAGAAAATATAATGAGCACGAGGCCGTAATTAGTTACGTATTTGTGAATCTGTTTAAAGGTCCACAAGATGGCCACGCTGATGGGCTGAATAAACTTCCAGCCGAAATCCATGGCATTTTCTAAACCCACCTGATAGGATTTGAGAATATCATCATCCAGGGGACCCAGATACAGGGCGAAGGTTTCCTGATAATCCTTCTTGGTATAGGGCATGGTCAGGCTGATGGAAAATTTTTTCCATCTTTCTTTAATAGAGAGAGGGGTGGGAATCTCCCACCCTTGAGACTGCACGTACATGCCTTTGGACTGTTTGGGAATGAGCGCCATCAGGAAATATTTGGTGCGCAGCGCGATCCAATCGATGGAGCCGGTCTCCTTGATCATCTGGCCGTTGGCTTTGCCGTTTTTACTGTATTCTCCGGCTGCGGCAACGATTGTTTTGGCATAGCTCATATCCTCACTGACCCGTTTTTCCGTGCTGTTAAGACCTGAGGGCAGTGACAGGCTATAGGCCTTGTCCGCAATGATTTGTTCCATATTTTGCAGATCTATTTTCACCTCAACATGATAGGCGTTGGGGAGAACTTGGATCTCTTTGACGATCTTTTGATTTTCGCCGAAATCGAGCTCAAATCGAAGCGTTTGGCTTTCATTGCGTGCGTCGAGGAACGAATCGGCGGAGCAGGTGAAAGAGTAAAGGGCGGTCTCTATTGAATCGCCTTCATGAGTTAAAAAAGAGAGCGCCAAATTTCCTTGTGAAGGATCCGCGATCATTTGCACGGCATCGCCGTAGCCGGTGGTATATTTTTTTAGCATCCAGCCGGTCAGCAGGGCGCCACGGCTGCTAAAAGTTGCACGATAGAGCTGGGTTTCAACGGTAATCGTCTTTTCTTTTATCGTGTCTGCGTCCGAGGTGGCGAGCTCAGGCGCGGCCGGCATTTCTTTGCGTTCTTCAGCCTGTTTGGCTTGAGCGGATGGAGCCGTATAACGCAGAGAGTCCTGCAACGCCTTGCGCGCCTGTTCTTGTTGATAAACCTGGGGGAAAAAATATTTTTTGTACACAGGCGTCTGGACAAGGAGGAATACCAGTCCGATGAGGAGAAAAGCGAGAATGGATTTTTTATCGAAATTCATGGATGCATACCCTGGATTAATCAGACAGGATCATAGCCGCCTGGAAAAAAGGGGTTGCATTTAATCAGGCGGAGGATGGATTTGCAGCCCCCTTTGAGCAGGCCGTATTTGGTAATCGCCTGAACCGCGTATTCGGAACAAGTGGGATGGTATCGGCAAGCGGCGGGCAGTAAGGGCGAAAAGAACTTTTTATATCCTCTCAGGCCGAGGAGGATCGCCTTGAGCAGTGCGGCATGAATAAGGACCGGTATCTGTTTCATAGGCGTTCTGTTTTTGCAATTTTGGTTATCAGACGGTCAAAATCATTTTTCAGCGCATGGAAATCGATCTCGCTTGCGGTTGGTTTTACGACGATGATGAGGTGCGCTTTCAGGGACCATATCTCCTGGTTGGATCTGGCCAACTCCCGGCCTAATCGTTTTAAATAGTTTCTCTCTACCGCTGTTCTGCACCTCTTACCGGCAACGCCGATTTTTATGGATGGTGCAGGCAAGACGGATATGAACAAGTAAGCGCTGGAAAAGTGTTTTCCGGATTGGATGATTCGAGAGAATTCCGCGCTCTTTTTAACCCGGACGGCTTTTTTCAACCGACACATGGGAGGAATGCTGGTGCGCTATTTATTTATCACTGACGGTCAGTCGTTTGCGTCCTTTGGCTCTTCTGCTCTGCAGCACCGCTCTTCCCGATTTGCTTGCCATGCGGGCGCGAAAGCCGTGTTTGTTCACTCGCTTCCGTTTACTGGGTTGAAATGTTCTCTTCATGAATTAGCCCTTTCACAATTTGACGTAGAACATAAATTTAATTATTTTTTACTTAAAAATCAAGAGCTTTCTTTAGTGGAAAAGCGCTGCTGAACCTGACTGGGAATGAAAAAATAACGCATGGAACATTTTCATCATTGACTTTGCCTGAACATTTAGTAAATTAAAGTATAATAAACTGACAAAGAGCAACATGTGGATAAGTATCAGAGTCTGTAATTTCGCTTTTTCCTGTATAAAAATCTGAAAAATTAACATTGTGGATAACCGATCTATTAAAAAATATTATATTATTATTTTTCAATATTTTAATTAATTTATGCTGTTTTAATCTGATGTTGATAAGTGATAAAAAATGTTGAAAAGTCAAAAAGTGTCCCTTTTTATGCTCAAAAAGGACTTCTGAAACAATATGTTGATAAATAGAATAGGAAAAATCAATGCCTAGAACGCCGCTTGAAGCATGGGAGTTGGTATCAGCGCGCATTGCGGAACAGATCAAACCGGAAAGCTATACCACTTGGTTTAAACCTATTACGCCGATAAAATGGGATGAGAACACATTGACGGTTCAGGTTCCCAGTCAATTTTTTTACGAGTGGCTGGAACAACATTACAGCCAAATGATCCATCAGGCGATGACCGCGGCCCTGGGTCCTGGCGCCAAATTGCTCTATTCTATATTAATGGATGTCACACCGCAGAAAAATGATCCAACCATGGTCAACCGGGCTGTTCGCACTTCTGGCCGGGCGGACAATCTCAATTTGCGTTATACGTTTGAAAGTTTTATTGAAGGCGAATGCAATAAATTCGCCAAGGCTGCCTCTCTGGCGGTGGCCAAGTCGCCGGGCACCACTACTTTTAATCCATTGGTGGTTTATGGCGGCGTTGGTCTGGGCAAAACCCATCTGATTCAAGCGGTTGGAAATTATGCCAAAATGGCGTTTCCTAATATCCGCGTGCTCTATGTCGACAGCGAGCGCTTTACCATGGAGTTCATTAATTCCATTCAGAAAAACAAAACTACCGAGTTCAGTGGGCTCTATCGCACGGTGGATATTTTGATTATCGATGACATCCAATTTTTCGCCAATAAAGAGAGGACCCAGGATGAATTTTTTCACACGTTCAACACTTTGCATCAAAAGGGCAAACAGATCATTCTGTCTTCGGATCGACCACCTAAAGAGCTGCAGGGGATGGAAGAGCGATTGATCTCGCGATTTCAATGGGGCCTGGTGGTGGATATCCAACCTCCGGATCTAGAAACGCGGCAGGCTATTTTACAGAAAAACGCAGAGGACAATGATATAGAATTGCCTCAGGAAATTTTTCATTTCATAGCCACACACATCACCTCCAATATCCGCGAACTCGAGGGTGCCTTGATTCGCTTGCTGGCCTATGCTTCTTTGAACGGCGTCGATGTTACCTTGGATCTGACCAAAAAAGTGTTGCGCGACGTGTGCATCAGCAAATCCAAAACCGTCAGCATTGAGTTGATTCAAAAAATGACGGCTGACCATTTTGGCTTTCCAGATGATTTGATGCGGGCAAAAACCAGAAAAAAAGAGATCGCCCAAGCGCGTCAGATTGCCATGTATCTGAGCAAAACGTTGACAGACAGCTCGCTGAAAACCATCGGCCTGCATTTCGGCGGACGTGATCATTCCACGGTGATTCACGCTATTCAGTGTATGGAGCAGGCGCTGCTGTCCGATGAGAAGATAAAAGAGTCAATCTCGTTGCTGAAAAATAAAATTGAAATTTCACAACTTTGATTATCCACTATTTCAGTGGACAACCGCATGAATGCGGTCGATAAGCTGTGCATGGGACGTGTACAAAAAGGGCGCTTTCGCCGCTGCACGCTTGAATTCTGCACACACACTTATATCCGCAATTGAATCCACAAAGAGTGCACAGAGCAATGTGTAAAACCAATGAGCCGTTGATTGTTCAGATAGCCTATATTTATTAGGTTTACTGTTTGCGCGGAACGACGGTCAAGGACTTTTCCACTTTTCCACAGTCCTTACTACTATAAAATACTTGATTTATATATTAAATTTAGTTAAGTTATATGGATTTATTTTCACTCTATCTCATGGTTAGGAGGCACACATGAATTTTACAACGTCCAAAAGGGAATTCTTTGAAGCGCTGCAAAAAGTGATCGGCGTTGTCCCGCAGAAAACGACGATCTCGATTCTTACCTGTGTATTGATGGATTTGGACGGTGATAGATTGAATATGACCGGAACGGATTTAGAAATTTCAATCACCACCTCCCTTCAGGTCTCCGGCCATGAAAAAGGATCGGCAGCTATCCCGGCAAAAATATTACTGGAGATCGTTCGAGAGCTTCCGGATGTTCCGCTTCATATTCAAGATGACAGCAGCAACAAGATCATTATCAAAACAGAAAAAGGCGAATATAAAATTGCCACGCAACCTAAAGAGGATTTTCCTAAAATTGCCGTGGAAGAGGGTGAGTTTTCCTTTATCATGGATGCAGGGCTGTTGAGCCGCATGGTTGAAAAAACTATTTTTGCCGTTTCCATCGATGAGTTGCGCCCCGCGCTCACCGGCATCAATATGGAATTTTATCCCAATGAAATCAGGCTGGTGGCGACGGACGGTCACCGGCTGGCCAAAGTGTCCAAGGTCAATTTTCCCGTTAAAAAGGACATACATAAAAACCTGATTGTGCCTACCAAGACCATGACCCTCTTGATGAAGAATCCGCAGAGCAGCGGCGTTAAAATACAAATCGGCGAAGATCATATAGTGTTTTATTTAGAAAATTCCGTCGTCTATTCCAAATTGATCAACGGCGCTTTTCCCAATTATGATCGTGTTCTGCCCAAGGACAACGATAAGGAACTGAGAGTCAATCGGGACCTTCTGATTGCGGCCCTTCGCCGTGTTTCTATTTTTTCCAGTTCGTTGACGCATCAGGTACGCCTGATTTTATCCAGTCATGAGATGACCATTCGTTCGGAGGATATCGAGTTCGGCGCTGAAGCGAAAGAGGTGATTCCTTCGCAATTCAGCGATGAATGGTTGCAGATAGGCTATAATTCAAATTATCTAATGGATGTGCTGCGGCATGTGGACACCGAGGAGGTTGTTTTTGAGCTCAAGGATGGCAACAATTCAGCCATCATCACGCCGGCAGCCACAGAAGAGGGGGAATCGATTCTTTATCTGTTGATGCCGATCCGCATCAGTGAAGAGACAGCCGCGGCCTCTTGATCAGGTCTGTATGTATTTGAATTCTTTTTCAATCAGAGGGTTTCGTAATTTAAAAGAGCAGCGTTGGACATTCCCCCGACAGACGCATTTCATTTTCGGCGACAATGCTCAGGGAAAAACCAATCTGTTGGAGATGATTTATTTCCTCTGTTTGACAAAGAGCTTCAGAACCAGCGAGGATCAGGAATGCCTCAGCCATCAACAGAATCATTTTCTGCTTGAAGCCTGTTTTATTGATGAAAGTCAGCTGGAGCATTCTCTGCAGGTTTCCTATCAGCCGGGCGCGGGAAAAAGCATCCATCTGGACGGCAAACCATTGCATCGTTCTTCTGAATTGATCGGACGTTTTCCGGTGATCAAATTGTCTCAGGAGGACTTGGAGATCACCAGCGGTCCTCCGCATCAGAGAAGACGTTTCTGCAATATTCTCCTTTCGCAGGTATCTGTACGATATCTGGGTCTGTTGAAAGAGTATGAACGCATTGTCAAACAGCGCAATTGCATTCTGAAAAAGGGTTTGAATGATCGATCGGTCGCTGGGGCGGGCGTAGAAATATGGGATGGTCCGTTGATGAACAAGGCGGCCGCGATTTCAGATCTACGCGGCAAGATGGTTGACGAGTTGAATCCGCTTTTACAAGAGTATTATCAAAAGTTCACTGGGAAGGGGGATATTTTAACGCTGGAGTACCTTCCCGATGTGGCTGCGCGAAGGGATGAGTCCTATGCGGCCGCCTTTCAACGGCGTCTGAATCACTGTCGCTGGCAGGAATACCAACGGGGCATCACGCTGATCGGTCCGCACCGCGATGATTTTAAATTCTTCATCAACGGCAAAGAGCTGCGCTTGTTCGGTTCCAGCGGTGAGCACAAGAGCGTTGCTGTCTGTCTGAAAGCGGCGGAAGGAGTATTAATCCGTCGGACGTTGGATCGGCTGCCGATCGTATTATTGGATGATCTGTATGCGGAGCTAGATTGGGATCGGGGAGAGCGTGCGCTTCATCTGTTTTCCAGCGATCTGCAGTGTTTTGTCACCGGAACCTCATTTGATTATCAGGCGCTGCAGCCCTTGCTGCCGTCAAGTGGGCAGGTGTTGTGGATGCGTGCAGGAGCGTTGGAAAGGCTGTAGCATGGCGGACACAGTTAAAACCTTGGCGCATTCTCTGGATGAGCTTATCGATAAATTGGGCTTTCAAAGCAAACTGAAAGAGCAGACGGTAATCCGGGAATGGAGCAGCATCGTCGGACCGCAGATCGGCCGGATCGCCAAGCCGGAAAAAATTTTAGATCGGGTGCTCTATCTTCGGGTCGCCAATATGAGCTGGCGCACCGAGTTGACGTTTCACAAACAGACGATCTTGCAGCAAATAGAGAAACGGATCGGAAAAAGTATCGTAAGGGATCTGAGATTTTATTAATCGTGGAAGGTGCATGAATAAAAAGCAGAAAGAGCCGGTTTACGACGCCAGTCAGATTCAGGTTCTCAAGGGGTTGGAAGCCGTGCGCATGCGGCCGGCGATGTACATCGGCGATGTCTCTGTGCGCGGTCTGCATCACCTGGTGAATGAGGTGGTCGATAACAGCATTGATGAAGCGTTGGCCGGCTATTGTACCGAGATCGATGTATCCATCAACAAAGACGGTTCGGTTACTGTGGAAGACAACGGCCGCGGCATTCCGGTGGACCTTCATCCGGAGGAGAAAAAGTCCGCCCTGGAAGTGGTGATGACTGTGCTGCACGCCGGCGGAAAGTTCGATAAAAAAGCCTATAAAGTTTCCGGCGGTTTGCACGGGGTGGGCGTTTCTGTGGTGAACGCGCTGTCCGAATGGATGGTGGTGGAGGTGGCGCGCGGCGGCAAAGTGTATCGGCAGCGCTACGAAAAAGGATTTCCCGTCACGCCGGTTAAAATCGTCGGACAGCGCAAAGCGACTGGGACCAAAACCACTTTCTTGCCGGACGGCGCGATTTTTAAAAAACGGAAATTCAGTTTTGAGATTATCGTTGAACGTCTGCGCGAGCTGGCGTTTCTCAACAAGGACGTCAAAATTTCCATCATCGATAAGAACACCAACAAGTCGGAGAAATTCAAATACAAGGGCGGTCTGGCTGCGTTTGTGGAGTATCTCGATCAGAACCGAACCTCCATCAGTAAAAAAATCATTTACATATCGGCCGAGCGGGACGGCCTTCCCGTGGAGGCGGCGTTGGCGTACAATGATTCCTACAACGACAACATCTATTCCTACGTCAATAACATTCATACAATCGAAGGCGGCACTCACGAGGTGGGCTTTAAAGCGGCGTTGACCCGCACGCTCAACAATTTCGCGGTGAAGAACAAACTGATCAAGAACAACGACGCCACATTGAGCGGCGAAGATGTCCGCGAGGGATTGACCGCCATTATCAGCATCAAGATCAAAGATCCGCAGTTTGAGGGTCAGACCAAGACCAAGCTCGGCAACAGCGAAGTGAAGGGAACGGTCGAAGCGATCATCAACGAAAACCTTTCGCGCTTTCTCGACGCCAACACGATTGTCGGAAAACGCATCATTGAGAAATGCATCGTAGCCGCCCGCTCCCGCGAAGCGGCGCGCAAAGCCCGCGAACTCACCCGGCGAAAGTCGGCGCTGGAGAATGAAAGCCTGCCCGGCAAGCTGGCCGATTGCTCCTGGACCGAGGCGGAGAAAACCGAGATGTTCATCGTGGAGGGCAATTCGGCCGGCGGCAGCGCCAAACAGGGGCGCGATCGCCGGTTTCAAGCGATTTTGCCCTTGCGCGGCAAGATCCTCAATGTCGAAAAAGCCCGCCTGGACAAAATTTTATCCAACGAAGAAATTCGTACGATTGTAGCGGCGATGGGTACCGGAATCGGGCGCGAGGAATTCAATCTGGATAAATTGCGCTACCACCGTATTATCATTATGACCGATGCCGATGTCGATGGTGCGCACATCCGCACTCTGTTGTTGACTTTTTTTTTCCGCCACATGAAAAGTGTGATCGAAAATGGTCATCTGTACATCGCCAACCCGCCGCTTTTTCGCGTACAGCGGGGCAGCGAAGAGCTCTATGTCTATGATCAGGATGACCTGGAGGGGGCGATCAAAAGGATGAGCAAGGACGGCGGAAAAAACATCGTCACTCAGCGTTACAAGGGATTAGGGGAAATGAACCCTGAACAGCTGTGGAAAACCACGATGGATCCGCAGAGCCGAACGCTGCAGCAGGTGACGATCGAGGAGGCCTTTGAAGCGGATCATATTTTTTCCATGCTTATGGGTGATGAAGTGGAAAACAGACGTAAATTTATCGAGGAGAACGCCAAGTACGTCCGGAATTTGGATATCTGAGAGAACGGAAAGCTGATCGTTTATGCTGGAACTGAAAGAAAAAATCGTACCGGTCTTGATTGAAGAGGAGATGCGCAACGCCTACATCGATTATTCGATGTCGGTCATTGTATCCCGGGCACTGCCCGATGTTCGTGATGGTTTAAAACCAGTGCATCGGCGGGTGCTGTATGCGATGATGGATTTGGGGTTGCGGTATCCCGCGGCCTATAAAAAGAGCGCCCGCATCGTCGGTGAAGTGCTTGGCAAATATCACCCGCACGGCGATTCAGCGGTATACGAGACTATGGTGCGCATGGTGCAGAATTTCAGTCTGCGCTATCCGCTGGTGGATGGCCAGGGCAACTTTGGCTCTATCGACGGCGATGACGCCGCCGCCATGCGTTATACCGAAGCGCGTCTGGCGCGCATTTCGGACGAGATACTGCGCGATCTGGATAAAGAGACGGTCCCGTTTGTCCCCAATTTCGACGAAACGCTGAAAGAACCCTCGGTGCTGCCGACGTTGCTGCCGGCGCTGTTGGTCAACGGCGCCGCGGGCATTGCGGTCGGCATGGCCACCAACATGCCGCCGCACAATCTCGGCGAAGTGGTGGATGCTCTGGTGGCCTTGATCGATCATCCGGAGTTGAAACCGATCGATTTCAAAAAATACATCAAGGGGCCGGATTTTCCGACCGGCGCGCTCATTGTGGGCGATGAAGAGATCGACAATTATTTTAAGACTGGACGCGGCAAGTTGACAGTGCGCGCCCGAGTGCATACCGAAGACGTCAGCGGCGGCCGACAACGCATTGTGGTGAACGAGATCCCTTATCAGGTCAACAAGACCGCCCTCATCGAGCGCGTGGCGGAACTAGTGCGCGATAAAAAGATCGAGGGCATTTATGATATCCGCGACGAGTCGGATCGCGAGGGCATGCGGATCGTTTTTGAATTGCGCAAAGAGACCGACGCCGAATTCACGCTCAAGGAGCTGTTCAAGCATTCTCAGCTGCAGACCACCTTCGGCGCCATTATGTTGGCGCTGGTCGACGGCCAGCCGCAGGTGCTCACCATCAAACAACTGCTCTCCGAGTTTATCAAGTTCCGTCACGAGGTCGTTCTTCGACGCACGCGCTTTGAACTGGATCAGGCGGAAAAGCGCGCTCACATCCTCGAAGGGTTGAAAATCGCGCTGGATCACATCGATGAGATCGTCCAGCTGATTAAAAAGGCGCGGGACGTTGCCGCCGCTCGCACCGGGCTGATGAAAAAATTCCGGCTCTCCGAGATTCAGGCCAACGCCATTCTGGAAATGCGGCTGCAGCGGCTGACCGGCCTGGAACGGAAAAAAATCGAGGAAGAATATCTCACCCTGATCAAACAGATCCAAAAACTAAAGTCGTTGTTGAACAGCAAAGCGCTGCGGCTGCAGCTGGTCAAGCAGGAATTGTTGGAGCTTAAAGACAAATACGGCGACGGCCGCCGAACCCAAATCCTGGCCCAGGGCGGCGACACGCTGAAAGAGATGGTGTCCGAGGAGACCTTTATCATCGCCATGACGGCCAATGGACACATCATGCGGTTTCCGCTTTCCGAATACGAAGCGCTGAAAGACAAAATCAAGAACGAGTTAGGCAAAGACTGCGTACGGACGGTGTTCCGCTCCGTCAGCAGTCACTATGTATTAGTGGTGGGCCGCAGCGGGCATGCGTTCGTTTTGCGCACCAGCTATATCCCGTTGTCCAATTCGATCGAATCGTTCACGCCGTTGAGCCGCCTGGTGCAGTTGTCCCGGGAGGAATCTTTTATCGAATGCTTCGAAGTGGCCAAATTTGTGGAAGATCAATATGTCTTTTTGGCCACCGCGAATGGCCTGGTGAAGCGAATCGCCCTGTCCGAGTTCGCCAAAGTCAAGCCCACGGGAACGCCGGTGATCAGCTTGAAGGAGGAAGATCAGGTGGTGTCGGCGCAGTTGACCGGCGGCGACCAGGAGATCCTGCTGGCCACGGCCCAGGGCAAATGCATCCGTTTCAGCGAAAAGGAGGTCCGCGACATGGGCCTGTCGGCGGGCGGCATTCGCGGTATTGAGCTGGAGAAGAAGGACAAGGTAGTCTCGATGATCGCGCTTTCGGCCGGCAAGGCGAAGACCAGTTTGTGCACCCTCACGCATCTGGGCTATGGAAAACGCAGCGATTTGAGCGAGTACAGCAGCTTTCATCGCGGCGGCAAAGGGGTGGTCAATTACAAGATCTCTCCCCGGGTGGGCCGCGTGATCGGCATCGTTGAGGTGAAAGACAACGATGTGATCGTCTGGCTTTCGAAAAAGGGTAAACAGAAGCGATTGAAAGCCAAAGAGATCAAAACGATGGGCCGAGCGACGCAGGGTGCGGCGGTGGCGGCGCTCAAGCAGGGGGATGAAATCGCCGAGTTGTTTGTTCTGATGCAAGAAAATGATCGCAAATAAAAACGTGTTGATCATCGCCTGGGTGGTGATGATGCTTGGCATCATTTCTTAAAATCCGAGAAAGACTCTGTAAAGAAAGGTAGTATACGCGTGACGGGTTTTGAGGAGGGGAAGCGGAGACTGGCGACGGCGCTGGTTGAACGCGTGGTGAACGGCAAGGAGCATTGGACCTGCCGGCAGCTGTTGCAAGAGCCCATGCCGGAGTTTGCTAAAGAGAATATTATCGCCCTGGCTCAACGGCGGCTCAAACAGGAAAAACCGTTTTCATGGAATCCGACCGCTGACTTTGACGTCAACGATGTTGAGGTGCGCACCAGTTTTGAAAAGCTGATCGCCGCCCTGGTGCGCAGCATGCGCCTTTCGCATGCCGAGCTGGAACACTGTTTGCGCGAGGCGGTGTATTTGCGCTTCGATGTGTTGTTGAAACCGCAAAGCACCATTGAGGGGCTTCTGTTTCGTCCGGCGGAACGTCTCGACAAAAAAATCGCGCTGTACAAGCTGGACCTGCTCGGCGGCGACCTGCCCTTTATCCTCCGCTTGAAAGAAAAAATCACCGCCAGCCCGGAGAACCACCTGTCCAAACTGGTATTCGCGTTGATGGCCAAAGAGATCTCCGACGCCTTGTACACCTGCCGAAACAAGACCGCCGTGATGAAGGATTTTGAACTGCTGGAGGACCTGTTTCGATTGAAAGAAGAGTTGAAGCCAAAGGGCGTAGAGGCCAGTTTGCTGCCGGATTTTTTACAGTCGCGCGGCCTCAGCGAACTTCTCGGCCAGGTGGAGAAAAAAATTCAACAGGGCAAGACCTTCTGGCAAAAGCAAGATTTTCAGGACCTGTTCGATTTTGGCAAAACCGCGGGACGGTCCGCCTATGCGATCTCGGATCTCATCGAAGAAGAGGAGCGGATGCTGCCGCGGATCGTCTTTCAAGAGGAGGAAAAAGGACCGGTCTATCAATCCCAGCGGGAACACCAACCACCCGGCCCTTATCCGTCTATCCAGTCGCTCATCGATTCTAAAGATTATAAAGTGCTCGTGCAAAAAATATTCGAACGCGATGAACGCGCGTTTCGGTCCTTCATCGACAAGGTGGATCAAGTCGACAAATGGCGCGACGCCAAACAGTTGATCGATTGGGAGCTGAACAAACGGCGGCTTGATCCCTATTGCAAAGAGGCGGTCAAGCTCGGCGACATTGTGTTCGCCAAGTATTTCAACAACAGCGGTTATCTGTGAAAGCGGCGCGGTTTGTTCGGTCTTCAGGGCATAGTCGCCACGTCAAAAAAAATCCGAGCAACCACGCTCACTCGGAGCGCGCTCTGGCCGGCCAAGCCCCAGAGACCACAAGCCAACGCTAGAAGACATAGCCGAAAGAAAAATAGACGCGCGGTCGATGATGGCTGGCCTGCCCATAGCTGACGGAGAGCGGGCCGAGCGGCGTGCTGAATGACAGGGCCACGCCGCGGCCGGTGATGAAATCCGTGGCTTTCACTTTAACGGCATTTTTCCAAGTCCCGCCAAAATCAATGCGCAGCGAAAGAAACATCTCCCACAACGGCTTGTAAGGGATAAAGTAGCGATATTCTCCGCTTAACAGAATGGCATGCCGTCCCTGCATCTCTCCATCGCGCAATCCATAAAAAGTCGTTTCTCCGCCCAGGCGGAATTGTTCAGAAAAAGGTGTCGTGAGATCCGAAGTGCCCCAGTATACTTTTTGACAAAACGTATTTCTCTGTTTAAACGTCCAATACCCCGCCAGGTAGTTTTCCACCTTGAAAAACGAAAGCCCTGCGCCGAGAAATTTGCCGCTAGAGACCTCGTACATGAATTCATGGTATTTCCCGGAGAAGGGAAACGGCACCCGGTCGCGCGTGTCGACAATAGAGTTCAGCCCCAGGGTGTTGATGTGCAGGTCGCCTGCATCATACCCGCCGCCCTGAAGGCTGCGGATGGCGATGTGCTCTGAGCGGGCGACCGCCCACAGCGTGCCAAACCGTCCTAATTGACTGCCCAGACGGAAATGGCCGCCAGAGGAATGACGTTCATACTGGCCGCGTTCGACAAATTGCTCATAGTAATAATTTTTATTTTTTCGGTGATAAACCTGCATCTGGCTGGTCAGGTAGGTTCTGAAAATTCGGTTGGCATTAAACGTCAGCATCGCCGCTTGATCTTTTCTGCCGTATCCTCCATGCAGGGTTATCTCATTGCCGCTGCCAAAGAGGTTTTCGTGCGCGAATTCGATAAAGCCGCGGCCCAATCGTTCGTCGTCGTAGCGGGCGCCGAGGCGGAGCAGATAATACTTTTTTTCATCAAAGTGCAGGGCCAGATTCCAACTCGAATCGACGCGATGGGTTCGCAGCACGACGGAATTAAACAACCCGGAGCCGTAGAGATTAGCCAACCCCTGTTTGGTTTGCTCAAGTTGAAAGTATTCCCCAGGTTTCAGGGTGAACTCGCGTGCGATGACCATGTCGCGCGTGGTCCGATTGCCGGTAAAAAACAGCCTGGAAATCATCCCTTCCGCGATCGTCACATGGGCGGTTTGCGCGGCCGCGTCGTAGCGCACCTTTTGAATGGCTGCCAGAGAGTATCCCTGACGCCGGTATCTCTGCAACAGGGCGGTGCAGGCCTTTTGCCAGCCGTGAAGGTTCAACGGCTGGTGAATCTGGTTTTCGAACAGCGGCAGCAAAACTGAATCTGGCAGTGCGGTGTTTCCGGAAAAGCGGACCTGATGAAGCCAGGGCCTGGGAAACAGATGATAGCATAAAACCGTATCGGTGCGTTCCACGCGAATGTCGGCGAAACAACTGTCCAGCTGGCCTTGTTCATAAAGGGCCGTCAGGTTGTCGCGGATTTGAGCCGGGGTGAAGAGTCGACCGGCGGCGGTGTCCAGAGAGGCGGGAAGCAGGGCGCCGGAAGGCGCAAGGATTCGCTGGCGATGAATATAAAAAGAGGGGGGACTGGATCGGGGCGCCGTTGGCGTCATCAGCGCCCGCAACGCGGGAAGTGCCGCGCGCGCACGGCGTCGGCCCTCCTCGTATAATTCCGGAAGTCGCTCGGTATCGGTCGAGAGCATCTGCATGTCCTGAAAATCGATCACAATGTCCGCCAGCTCGAGCTGACGGCGCTTGTGTTCTTTTTGCATAATGGTGGTGACCTGATCCGCTATTTTCCAAGGCGTTTCCAGATCTTGACGCGTGTGCAGGTTCGAGGTGGCGTTGACCGCGATGACGATATCCGCACCAGCTTCCCGGGTCTCCTCCACCGGCAGGTTGTCCACCAACCCACCATCGACCAGCAGCCGGTTTTGATAAGAGACGGGATGCAGCAGCAGCGGAACAGCGATGGATGCGCGCATGGCCTCTACAAGATCGCCATGGGTGAGCACCACCTTGTCGCCGAGGATCAAGTCCGTAGCAACAATGCGCAGGGGTATGCGTAGGCTGTTGAAATCATTCTCATGGAACGGAGCCTTCAGCAGCATGTCGGTTAAGGCGTCCGACAGTTTCTGTCCGGGCGCCAGCGCTTCGGGCAGCACCACTTTCCAGCCATCCAGGCGCAGCTGCAAAATAGCGCGATGACGTTTTTGTTTTTCTGCGAGAAATTGAAAAGCCCGATTGGGCACATCGCTCCATATTTCCTTCCAATTCATGGCCAGAAAAAGCTCCCAGATTTCATCCGCGGAATAGCCGGAGGCATAGAGGCCGCCGACGACGGAGCCGATGCTGGTTCCGCAGATGAGATCAATGGGGATGTGATGGTCTTCCAAGCATTTTAGAACGCCGATATGCGTAACACCGCGCAAACCGCCGCCACTCAGCGCCAGACCAATTCTGGGTCTGGCGATCTGAACGGCCGGCAGCGGGAACAGGGGCGCTCGAGCCGGCGTCCAGCGGAGGTTGACGCGATAGAGAACGCGCTCCGGCTGAGCCAAACCCTGCGATGCAAAGAAAAGGGCTGCGAGAAAACTGACGCTCAGAATCCGTCCGATGTGTCGGCCTACAGACATAAATCCTCGAGAGAAAAAGCAAATTTAGATAAGCACGGTACGAAATGCAACAGGAAAAACAGCGGCAAAAATTGTTGCTTCCAAGAAGCCGGTTTCGTACTTTATGCAAATGAGACCATCCGCAAGGGGAACAACCTATCCGCTGGTCCTGGCGGCGTTGTTGACTGCCATGACGGCCGCCGGCGCGTGGATACGCATACCGGGACCGGTTGTACCCATCACCGCGCAAACACTGTTCACCTATCTGGCCGGCGCGCTGCTCAGCCGGCGGCAGGCATTTCTCAGCCAGGCGGCCTACCTGCTGCTGGGTTTGGCCGGCGTGCCGGTTTTCGCTCTGGGCGGCGGGCTGGCTTATCTGATGCAACCATCGTTCGGTTACTTGTTCGCCCTGCCGTTTGCCGCCTTGACTATCGCCCAGGTTGAACACAGCCGTCGGGCCATAACCGTTGGACGCAGGATGGTTTCCCTGGCGCTGGGAAGCGTGTGTGTTTTTTCACTGAGCGCCATTTGGCTGTATTTTTATTTTGACTGCGTGATGAAAACGCCCACCTCGCTGCGAACGCTGTCATCTCTGTGGGTGTTGCCCTTTGTACCAGGCGAGGCGGTCAAGATCGTTGCTGCGGCGTTTATCTCGATCGCTTTGGAAAAGCGGATGAAGGAGATTGTGATATGATACGAACGGTTATTGGTCTGGACGGCGGCGGAACCAAAACAGTGGGTGTGCTGGTGGACGGCCAGGGTCATGTGCTGGCGCGGGCCGTGGCCGAGTCCTCCAACTTTCAAGTGGTCGGAGGAGAAATCCTGAGCCGCGTGATCAGCGACCTGGTGAACCAGCTGCTCATGAAAGCTGGACAAAGCCAACCGGTTGCTCATCTTTATGCCGGGCTCGCCGGCGCGGGAAGGCCGGCGGACCGGCAGACGATTCTCGCCGCACTGGAGGCCAAAAAACTGGCAGAAAAAATAACGGTGGATACCGATGCGTCTGTTGCGCTCGCCGGGGCTTTTGCCGGCGGGCCCGGCATCATCGTCATCTCAGGAACCGGCGCCATCTGCTTCGGCAAGGACAGCCGAGGCGTATGGTACCGGTGCGGTGGTTGGGGATATCTGCTCGGCGATGAGGGCAGCGGCTATTATATCGGGCAACAAGCTCTGATTGCCGCGCTTAAAGATTGGGATGGTCGCGGACTTAAAACGAGTCTTCGCCCAGCGATCGAAAACAAATATGGCATCGATTCCATCGACCTGTTGATTTCCTCCATCTACAGTGGAAAAATCGACCGCACCGAAATCGCCAGCCTGGCGCCGTTGGTTTTTGCCAAAAGGGCGGAGGGCGATGAGGCGGCGCAGAACATCATCGCTTCAGCAGGCCATGAGATCGGTAAAATTATAGCAGCGGTCGCCCAACGAATGGGACTGGCCGGTCATTCGGTTCGCGTCGCGTTGATCGGGTCGGTGTTTAAGCAACGAGACATTCTGATTCCTTTGATGGAAAAAGAGGCCTGTCGAGTGGTGCAGGAAATCGACTTTATGGATCCACAATTTGAACCAGCCATAGGCTCTGCTATTTTGGCGCTGCAGCAGGAACAGGGCCTTTTGGACGAGACGGTTCTTGCCCATCTTGCAGAGACAAAATAAACGGCTGCGATTTACCGGCACTACAAGGGATTCGGCTATGACGCTTATCGAGCTGGCAAAAAAGACGCCCAAGTTGGTGGTTGGGCTTATGTCCGGCACATCGGCGGACGGCATTGATGCGGCTCTGGTTCGTCTGTCTGATCCTCTCAATATAAACCCCATTCACCTTTTAGGCCACGTCACCTTTCCCTATCCGCTTGCTTTAAAGGAAAAGATTCTGCAAGTTTCCTCCCATGAGATGGTTGCGGCTGACGAGCTGTGTGGATTAAATATGTTGTTGGCGCAAGAGTTCAGCCAGGCGGTTTTTTCTCTGTGCGAAAAGCTGCATGTACGCATCGATGAACTTGACCTGATCGGAAGCCATGGTCAAACGATACGGCATCTGGCCGAACCTACGCCGCTTTTGGGAAAATCGATCACTTCGACCTGGCAGATCGGGGATCCTTCGGTTATCGCGAAGCTTACGGGTGTGACCACGGTTGGTGATTTCAGGTTGGCGGATATGGCGCTGGGCGGACAAGGGGCGCCGCTGGTGCCGATCCTGGATTATATTCTGTTCCGATCGCAGCATGAATCCCGCTTGTGCCTGAACCTTGGGGGCATCAGCAACGTTACTTTTTTGCCCAGAGGGGCTTGTCCTGAGGCGGTTCTTGCTTTTGACTGCGGTCCGGGCAATATGTTGATGGACGGCGCGGCCAGGCAGTTTTTCGGCCAGCCATTCGACCGGGACGGAATTCTGGCATCCCGGGGCAGGGTGGATGAACAATTGATCCACAGCTGGCTGCAAGACCCCTATTATCATCGACCGCCGCCCAAATCCACGGGAAGAGAGCGGTTCAGCAGCCAGTATCTGAGCAGGCTCAAACAGCAGGCAGACGCCCGTGGCTTGAGCGCGACCGATTTTATGGCTACGGTAACGGCGTTGACGGCAGACGCGGTGTTCGCTCAATATAAAGCCTTTATTCGGCCCAAGGGAGAAGTGCAACGGATCATCGTAAGCGGCGGCGGCTGCCGCAATCCGCAGCTGATGCAGCGGCTGAGCGGTCATTTTACGGCACAGCGGGTACAGTGCAGCGATGAGGCTGGTTGGCCCTCTGAGGCTAAGGAGGCGGTCTGTTTTGCATGGTTGGCCAATGAAACAGTCAGCGGTCGCAGCGGCAATCTGCCGTCAGCCACAGGAGCCCGGCGGGCGACCATTTTGGGTAAGATTTGCCCTGCGGCATAAAAAAAGCCTCCGGAAGCGATTGACCAGGAGGCTGTCTGTATGATCCGGCAATTATTTTTTCATGATGCTGTAAAAGACCTGAAAGCCCTTCCAAAAGGCCGATAGATATCGAATGGTGCGAACCATGGGGATTGCCGCTCGATCGGCTTCGGTCAACAAATTCTCTTCGAAGTGGCGCACGCGCAGCGTCATGTCTTTGACGGTGTTGACGCTCTGTTCGACGGTCTCAACCTGGCGCTGCACGGAATCCATGATTTGCTGCGTTTTCTGTGAAACGCGGCTGAGGTCGTGCGAAACCGGAACGAGTTGCGTTTTAGCGGAGTCGATGAGAGAAGTGGCGGCCTTCACCAGACGAATGACATAGAGCAGCGCGATGATGGCGACGATTCCGACGATCACCATGACGGCTGCAATCACAGCCACGCTGATGGTTAGAGTCATAAGCGGCACTCTCCTAGGATGTTAGTTCGTTAACGGCCCAGTTCTTTTTTTGCCGCATCTATGCCCGCATTAAGCGCGGTGGTTATTTTATCTTTTTTTTTTGCTAGATCGGCCTTGGTCGTGTCCACCAAGCCACGGGCCGAACCGGTAAAATCTACGGCTTTTTCCTCAGCGCGGTTGAGAATTTCCTCGGCCTTGGCGCGCGCTTTGTTCATTTGTCGGGAAGCCTCTTCACGCAACTCCTGAGCTTTTTCGGTCGCTTCCGCAAGGATCTGTTGCGCCTTGTCCCGAGTCTCACCATATACGCGTTTGGTCCCCTCTACCGCTTCTTCGCTTTTTCGTTTGATATCTGCGCGCAATTCTTTTCCTGATTTGGGGGCAAAGAGCAATGCGGCGATGGCGCCCAGAGCGCCGCCGATTAAAAAGCCCTTAAAAAAACTGCCACGATCACAGCCATTTTCTGACATACTGCCTCCCTTGCTATTAAAAGGTTTAACGGACCGTTTTTCCATCATAACGTAAAAGTTGCAAAGTTTGTTCCATCCTGTATCTTAAATACTTACAAATTTTCCAGGATAAAGTCAAGCATAAAAGAGAGCCGCAGTCCGATACCCCGGGATCAAACGCTTAGAGCGCGCCGTTTGAGCAGATCCAGAACCAGGGCGGTGCTTCGTTCCAGGTCCAGAATGTCTGTATCAACGACCAATTCCGGATTCAGCGGCTCTTCATAGGGAGCGGAGATGCCGGTGAATTCTTTAATCTCTCCAGTGCGGGCTTTTTTGTACAAGCCTTTGGGATCGCGCTGTTCCGCGACGCTAAGGGATACTTTGACGTACACTTCGATAAATTGATCGGGCTGCAGCAGACGCCGCGCCTGTTCGCGATCCGCCCGATAGGGTGAGATGAACGCGGTCATGGTGATCAACCCGGCGTCGGCAAAAAGTTTGGCCACTTCGCCGATACGGCGGATGTTCTCCTCCCGGTCCTGCGGAGAGAAGCCCAGATTTTTATTCAGGCCGTGGCGGATATTGTCGCCGTCCAGCACATAGGTGAGGTGGCCGGCCTCATACAATTTTGCTTCAACCGCATGCGCCAGTGTGGATTTGCCCGAGGCGGGCAGGCCGGTAAACCAAAGGACCATCCCTTTTTGGCTCAAAAGCTTTTCACGATCCGCGCGCTGAATGGACGCCGTGTGCCAGGTGATGTTGGAAGCCTTTTGCTCGGTCATGGGTCACTTGCCTTTCTGAGTTTGATAAAATTTTTGCAGAACCGAGAGCACCTGCGGCCGGCTGAATTCAGCAGGAATGGGTTCGTTGTTGGTCAACATCTCGCGCAGCCGTGTGCCGCTGATCAGCAGATGATCCTCCCGCCCGTGCGGACAAGTTTTTGAGGACGCCATGGATTCGCAGCGGCGGCACCAAAAGGTCCAGTCGATCTTGAGCGGCTGAATGACGAGATCATCCGGTGCGATTTCATCAAATATTTTTTGCGCGTCAAAGGGACCATAATAGGCGCCCACGCCGGCATGATCCCGGCCGACGATCAGATGGCTGCAGCCAAAGTTCTGCCGGATGATCGCATGCAGCAGCGCTTCACGCGGGCCGGCATAACGCATCTCCATTGGATAGACGCGCAACAGGGTGCGATCCTGCGGATAATAGTCCTTGAGCAGGACTTGATAACATTCCATGCGTACGTCCGCCGGAATGTCGCCTTCTTTTAATTTGCCCACCAGGGGATGGATCAACAGCCCATCGCAGAGTTCCAGTGCGATTTTTGTGCAGTATTCGTGACTGCGATGAATGGGATTGCGCGTTTGAAACGCCGCGATGGTTTGCCAGCCGTGCGCCTGAAACAGCGCCCGGGTTTCCGCCGGCCGAGCGAACTGCGCACCATACCATTGCGGATACGGACCCTCGCTCAGCGCGGTGATGGGACCGCCGAGCAGCACCTCCTGCTGATCGAACAGTTTGGCCACCCCCGGATGCGCTGCGTCTGTCGTGCGAAAGACCTGTTTGGCTTCAAGGGTTTTGTCATAGCGGTATTTATCCTCGACCGCCATGGTGGCGATCAACTCACCACTCTCATCATCCACCAGAGCGACGCGGTCGCCCAGGGCCAGTCCGTTCGCCTGCTGCTGCGACACCGCCAGGGTGATGGGGATCGGCCAGAGCGTTCCGTCGGCAAGGTGCATGGATTGCAGAACGGAATGGTAATCATGCTGACGCATAAAGCCGTCCAGAGGACTAAACGCGCCGATGGCCATCATGATGAGATCAGAGGTCTCTCGGGAGGTCGTGCGGATGACCGGCAGGGCGCCGGCACGAGCCAGCTCCTGCTGCAAGGCGACGCCGGCTAACAATCGGGGCTGCAGTGCGCCTCCGTGTGGGGGTACAAGGTGTTCTTTCATTTAGGTTCTATTCCTGTTTTAGTTTTAGTGCGGGCTAGAAATAACCGAGTGATTTCAGTCGGGCTCGAATCGCCTCGATCTCTTGCGGCGACAGCGCGGTCTGATTGTTCGGGCCGGCGGCTGTTGTTGTCTGATTGGAAATCAGATCGCGCAGAACAAAAACGATAAAATCGGTCACAGAGTTGAAACCGCTGTCGCTGACTATGTGCGAAAGATGATTGTAAAGCGGCCGAGGGATTTTGATAGTCACTTTACTTTCAGCGATTTTTTTTGCTTTTGGGCTCATATAGCACTCCGATTAGAGCTTAAATATAGGCTGATTCTGCTTTAATGTCAAGGTGATTGTTCGCCGTCAGGGACCCGGGCGATGAACAAGGTGGAGCGGTTAACCGAGTTATGGGCGTGCGGTGAAAAGATTCTCTGGCATTTTAGAAAAAATTATTTTAATATAAAAGAAACTTTGGCATAGGCTCTTTTATGAAGAGGTGCACGTGGCTAAAAAGAAGAACGTCAAATCAGCGGAGAGCAAACCGGCGCCGGTGGAAAAAGAGACCTGGATCACTCGACATCCGGTCGTCAGTCTGATGATTCTCAGTTTTACGTTACTGCTCCTTTTTTTTAGTCCGCTGATGTTCGGCGGCAAGGCGGTGATGGCGCCGGACGCCCTGAGCTCCGGAGCGTTAACGCCGTTTGTTCAGGATGCGCAACAGCGCGGCATAACGCCATTATGGATTCCGTACCTCTTTGGCGGCATGCCCTCTTTTGGCAGCCTGTTGAGTGCGCCGGGGATCAATCCCCTTGATGATTTTTTCCGCGCGGTCTTGAACGCCGTTCAGGCGCCGGCCTTCACCTTTATTCTGCTCAACTATCTTCTGCTGGCCCTGTTGTTGTACGTGCTGTTGCGCGACGGCAAGGTGGCTCCGGCCGCCGCCCTGTTCTGCAGCGTGGCGCTCATGTTCATGCCGCAGTTTGTCGCGTTCACCACCTATGGCCATAACACCAAATTTCTCGCCTTGGTGCTGATCCCGATGATCCTCTGGCTGGTGCGTCGAATGCTGGAGGACAAGAGTTTACTCTATTTCTGTCTGGCGGCGTTGGCCATCGGCTTTCAAATGGTGCGCGCACACATTCAGGTCACCTATTACACATTTATCGCGATATTCATCTATTATCTGTTTCATGAAATCGCCGAATATCGGGAAAAAAAGCAGATCAAGCCGGTGCTGTTATCGACCGCGCTGCTGGCCGGCGCGGTGTTGGCCGGACTTTTGCTCTCCGCCAAATTGTATGTATCGGTGTTGGATTATCAGCGCTTTTCTATCCGCGGCGGCGGCCTCGGCGGCGGCGGCCTTGACTACGGCTATGCCTCCGGCTGGTCTTTTCATCCGCTGGAGATGATTACGTTTTTCATTCCGGCGTTTATGGGATTCGGCGGCGACACCTACTGGGGCAAGATGCCGTTCACCGACTATCCGCTTTATTTCAGCGTGATCGTGATGCTTCTGGCCGGCGTTGCCTTTATCCTTCGCCGCAAACGCATGACCTGGTTCATGGGCATCGTCGTCCTGTTCTCTCTGCTGGTCTCCTTCGGCAATCATCTGCCCCTTCTCTATGGCCCGCTGTTCAAAGTCCTGCCGTTTTTCGACCGGTTTCGTGTTCCCAGCATGATTCATATTCTGCTCGACATTGGCATGGTGGTGCTGGCCGGGTACGGTCTTCAGGGGATTTTCGATTTCCGCGCCAGCGGTCAAAAGCAGGCGGAGGCGGGAAAAAGATTGTTCCGCTATCTGAACGGTTTTTGCGCGTTCGTGGGTTTATTGTTGGTGTTTTTAGTCTTTAGCAAGTCAGTTTATTTGAACATGGCTGGCAGCGGACAGATGCCTTTGAACGAAGCGCAGCGAATGCTGGCGTACAATAAATCCGTACTCGATGGATTCAAGTCGGTCGCTCTGGTGTTGGTGACGGTATTTTTGATTCGCGGTTTTCTCAAAGGCAGGCTCTCCACTCTGGGCTTGAGTGCGATATTGTTGATCCTGGTTGTGGTGGACTTGTGGATGGTGGACAGCAAGATCGTTCAGCCTCGGCCGGCAACCGAAAAGGTCGATTATTTTAAAAACACAGCGGCAGTGGATTTCATTAAAAAAGACACCGGCGTCTTTCGCGTGTTTCCGGTTCTGGATGAAAAATCCGGCAACTGGTATGCGTTCCACTTTATTCAGAACATTATCGGTTATTCACCCGCCAAGCTGCGCATCTATCAGGAGTTTCTCGAGGAGACCGGCTTTAACAGCCAGGACCGCTATGGCTTGAACGGATTCATCTCCAAGTACTGGCGGATCGTCACGCGCGATGGCCAGCTGACCCCGCAGGCGGTGCCGATTGATCAGCTCGGGCGGGAGCGGCTACAGTTCGAATCAGGCATGCTCGACATGCTGAACGTCAAATATCTGATCGTCAACCATCTGACCCTTCCGGATCCGCGCTACAAAATGGTCTATACGCCGTCGCCGTGGATCTATGAAAACACCACCGTCTTGCCGCGGGCGTTTTTTGTCGATTCGACGATCACGTTGACCGGCCGCAAGGCGATCTTTGATTATATGCGCAGCGGCCGCTTTGATCCGCACCGGATCGCCATTCTCGAGGAAAAACCGGCGGCTCCGATCGTCGCTGGCGCCGGCAACACGGTGCAGCTGACTTCTTTCGACATTCATGAGATTCGTTTGTCGGCCAAGGTGATGCAGACGGCCCTGATGGTGTTGAGCGAAATATATTATCCGGCGGGCTGGAAGGCCTATGTGGATGGCCGGGAGACCAAGATCTACAAAACCAACTATATCCTCCGTTCCGTTCAACTGCCGCCCGGGGAGCACGAGATCGTTTTCAAGTTTGCGCCGGCCTCCTACCGTCTGGGCGCATGGATCAGCGTCACGACGCTGTTGCTGCTGTTGGGCTTGCTCGCCGTACAGCTGTTCCTGCGGCGGGAAAAGCTGTGGCGAAGAGCGCGGACGGCGTAGGGAAAAAACGCCATGTCGCTGCGACAGACCATTTATATGTTGTCCGGAACCCTGCGGCGGCTTTTTTTCGTCGTGCTGCTGGCTTGCGTGCTAGGCACCATCTATTACACCCAGCGGCTGGTCAACGAGCTGCGCAAAGAATCACGGCAAATTGTTGAATTTTATTCACAAACCTATCAGCTCATCGTGCAGACGGAAAACATGGAAGTGCTGGATTGGTTCTTGGCCAACAATATCCTGCAAAAGATGGATTTTCCGCTGATCATGATCGACAACCATGGCAACATCTCTTCCTGGCGCGGCATCGGCGTGCCGGAAGAGGACCGCTCTCCCCAGGCCATGGAAAAAGCGAAAAAGATTTTTGCCAAGATCAAGGATCAGAACGAGCCGGTGCGCTATATGTACAATGGCGAGGTGTTCCAGTCCATTTATTACGGCGATTCCCGTCTGATCACGCGACTGGAGTTGTTGCCTTACCTGACGTTCAGCGGCACCGGATTGTTGATTTTGATCGCCTTTATCGGTTTCAACAACATCAAGAAGAGTGAACAACGATTCATTTGGGTGGGGATGGCGAAAGAGACGGCCCATCAACTGGGCACGCCGATCTCGTCGCTGCTGGGGTGGCTGGAATTAATGAAAACCGGCGACATGTCGCCGGACAAGATCAACCGGCTGGCTCAGGATATGGAGATGGATGTGCGCCGCCTGGAGAAAATCGCAGCGCGGTTTTCCAAGATCGGATCCGCCACCAACCTGGAAAAGCAGGACGTGCATCAGGTGCTGCGCGAAGTGGCGGCCTATTTCCGCAAACGGCTTCCGCAGGCCGGCCGCGAGATCCGTCTGGTGGAGGATTATGGGGACCTGCCCCTGGTGCGGCTCAACCGCGAGCTGTTCGAATGGGCTGTCGAAAACTTGATTAAAAACGCCATCGATGCGGTGCAGGGGAAAAACGGCGTTATTGAGATCGTCACCGGCCGGTTGGCGGACAGCAAGCGAGTGTTCATCGAAATCCGCGATAACGGCTGCGGCATCACCGCCAAGCGGCGCGATGATGTCTTTAAGGCGGGGTACAGCACTAAAAAGCGCGGCTGGGGCCTGGGGCTCAACTTTGGCAAACGCATCATCGAAGAGTATCACGGCGGCAAGTTGTACATCAAGGAATCGCATGCTGGCAGGGGAACGGTTATGCGGATTGTGCTATGAAAACGAAAAGTTTGCAGGGACGCGTGGCCCTGGTAACCGGCAGCTCGCGCGGTCTGGGGCGTCATCTGGCCCTAGCCCTGGCTGGCCAGGGGGCGGACGTGTTCATTCACGGCCGGCGGAACAGTCCTGCGGGGGAACAAGCGGTGGCGGAAGTGCGCGCCAAGGGCGTACGCAGCCGGCTGGTGACGGGGGACGTCCGTCAGTGGCATCAAGTGCGCGAGCTTATGTCTACAGTGGTGGCTGAATACGGTCGGTTGGATATTTTGATCAACAATGTCGGCGATTTTCTTTTCAAGCCCCTGTTACGCCTCACCGTGGAGGAGTGGCGCGACATGATCGACAGCAATCTGCACAGCGCCTTTTATGGCTGCAAGGCGGCGTTGCCGACGATGCTGCAGCAGGGGTGGGGCCGCATCATCAACGTCGGCGTGGCCAACGCGGATCGCATACACGCCTATGCCGGCGCAGCGGCCTACGCCATCGCCAAGAGCGGTGTACAGATACTGACCCGGTCGTTGGCCGTGGAAGTGGCGGCTCAGGGCGTCACGGTGAACATGGTGTCCCCCGGCCTGATGGATGACAGCTCCCTGAACGACGAGGCGAGGGAGCGCCAGATTCATGCAGTGCCTATGCAGCGTTTGGGAGTCGCCACGGACCTGGTCGGCGCTGTGCTCTTTCTCGTGAGCGAGGAAGCGGAGTATATCACCGGTGCGAATATTACGGTGAGCGGCGGATGGGGGCTGTAGCCGCGTCTTATCGTTGAATGGCCTCCTCGTGATCCGGATAGCGATTGGGTTTTGTCTTTTTTACGGCGCTCCCTGTTTCAGGGGCGTCGTTTTTTTTATTCCCGCCGTTCTTCCCACTGTGAGCGGCTGCTTGGCCGTTGTTCAGACGCATTTTCAAGCCGCTGTCCGATATCCAGACGAAGACGGTTTCTCGATAATTGGGCAAGACCGCCTCTGAACTGACGGATTTCACCCGCACCAGTCCCAGGGCTTTGCAGATGGATGACAACGTGCGCCACAGAGCGTTCTGGTCGTCCTTGATCAGTGTATAGCTGTTGGCGCGTGCGCCGGCGTTGGTCTTGGTGACATACTGGCCGAGGATATGAGTGGACCGGTACATTTTTTTCAAGCCAAAAGCGGACAGCCAGCGATGCCAGTGAAGGATCTCTCCCTTCAGCAGCCAGCGCTGGCCTTTGATGACATAGTTGCCGGTGTGGGTCGACTCGCCTTTTTCGATAAAGGTCACTGCCAGTTTGAAATCGCCGAGATGAGCTTCCGCCTGTTGCGCAGTGATTTTCGCGATGGGTTCATCGGTGGAAAAGGGCGTGTACAGCACCAGATAGCGAAAAACGACAAATAGAAAAATTCCGGCGGTCAAAAGGATCAATAGGGTCAGGCAGCCCAGGGAGGGCTTGCCGTCTTTTTTTTTGCTCATTGAAAGTTTGAGCTTTCGTAAAAACCCGGCCACCGCGAGGCAGAAATAGGCGGCAAAAATCGTGATCACCAGCAGAAGCAGATAGACGGTCCAGGTGTTCATATGTCCGAGGGTTTCTTGCATGGATTGATCCTGTGTTTAGGTGGTGTCCAACGCGGGGCCGGATCACCGCGCTCCTGCGAGTTTTTCTTTCACCGCGGCAAAGAGCAGCGGGATCAGGATCTCATGGTGACCGATCAGTTCAAAGTACCGGCCGCCGGTGGCGGTTGGGCGTTGCAGCACGTTGACGCGCGGCCGGTAATGGGAGATCATATCGAACGCGGCTGTGGCGAACCCATGGGCCGGGTGGCCCAGGTTGCGCGCTACGGTCAACGCTTTTAAAAAGACTTCGGGCAGAATGACGGCTGAGCCGAACAGCAGCACCACGGAGCCGGGTTGCAGCTGGCACAGTTGCCCGGCCAATATTTTAAAGTCCGTATAGCTGGTTAGTCCGATCGCTGCGCCGTCTGCATTGGGGTGCTGATGGACGATGTCGGTGCCCAGCGCCACATGGACCGTGATCGGACAGTGGTGGTGCACGGCGCCGGCCAGCAGACTGAACGCTTGGTACGGCGGGGCGTCCGCCAGAATGCGCTCTCCCAGCAACTCGCCGTATCCTTTGCCGGAGGCTGCGCCGCGATGGATGGTCTCATTGATGATGACGCCGGTTTCGCGGGCCATGCCGAAAAGCCCGTTTTGCAGCCCTTCAGCCACATCCTCTGAGGTGGCGCCAAAGTAGGCAAGCTCCACATCATGGATGCTGCCGGCGCCGTTGAGCGCCAGTCCGGTGATAAGTCCGTTTTGCACCGCATCAAGCAGAACCGGATTCAGCCCCACCTTGATCACATGTGCGCCCATGAGTACAATGACCGGCTTTTGCTGCCGTCGCGCCTCGACGATGAGATCCGCCAGCAAAAGGAGATCGCCGGCCTTGAGCTGTTTGGGCAGATGGTCGATAAATTCCAGAAAGGAAGAGCCTGCGGCATGAGGGAGTGCGAACGTCGTCGGCGTGACTTTGCTCGATCGTTCTTGGATGGAATAAGTCTTGATATTGGCGAGATCCAGTGGGCTTGTGTTTTTCATCGCACGCTCTGTAAAAAATGACCGGCTTGAGAACGATCAGTGGTTGATCTTTTTTAATTCCATGGTAATGGCGCCGAAAGATATCTTGCTTTTGATTTTGACCGGGATTCGGCGGGCGTCATGGCTCAACCAGATCCACATTTTTCCTTTTTGTTCAATGATGCTTCCGGCCCGCAATCCGGGTTCGATCAGAAAACAGTAAAACTTGCCCGCAGGCACCTTGACCCCTTCCATTTTTTTCACCTGCACGTTCAGCGGATAATACTTTTTATCTTCATAGTTGTCGATGGCAAAAACCGTTTGGGGCTGCAGATCCAGCGTGCGCAGATAATAGAGGATGGAAAGCACATCTTGGGTGTAAGGTGCGATCTTGATGGTGTCCCCGCCGCTGTAGGCCCAGCCGCCGACTGGATCAAAGCGAGCACTGCGGTTCGCTCGGTATTTACCTTCGTGGATGCGCTTTTCATACCGCCAAGGGAACAGGCCGAGAACGTCCAGATAGGACTCGACGCGGTCTTCTACGTGGAAAAATTTTGAAAAAAAAGGGCTGGTTTTGATTTCGGAGATGAGATGATAACAGTCGCGCGATTGATAAGAGACAAGTTGTGGAATGTGCATGCGAGCTTCGCCGGCAGAGACCCTGCCGAATCGGACCTCATATACCAGATCCTCGCCCACGCTGAATGCAGAGTTTTCGATCGAACGGTATTCGTTTGGTCGAAAAGCCGCTGTTTCGTTTTGGCTGAATGCCCGAACGACTAAAAAAAACATCGAGCACAGGCTGTATTTTCTAAAGGTCACCTGCGGACTCCTTCCTGACGAAGGCAGCGGCTGGGAAGGTCGGCTGGGCCAGCTTTTTTTGCGCCAGAGCGAAAACCTGATCCACAGAGATCAGCTCCATACAATCCAGATAGCGGCACCCTTCCTTCTGGCAGTTCGTGCAGTAGGATACCTCGGGCATCAACACCGAATCCGCGCGATGATAGGGACCCCATCGATCAGGAGAACAGGCGGCAATCGGACAATAAAGGCCGATCACCTCGGCGCCCATGGCAACCGCCAGGTGGAGGGGACCGGTGCTGTTGCTGATCAACAGGCGGGCGTGTTTCAGCAGCACCGCCAATTCTTTGATCGGCAGTTTTCCGTCGACCCGGATCACCGAGGACTCGATGCCGGCTGTGACCCGGTCGATCAGCGGCCGTTCGCTCGCCGTGCCGGTGACCAGGACCGGGAGGTTCAGCTCTCGGTGCAGCCGGGTGATCAGCTGATGGTATGAGTCAGCCGGCCAATTGAGCGCCGATCCTCCGCTGCCCGGGTGCACTACGATGTAGGGCGATTGGATCGACAGGCCAAAGCGGTGGAGCCTCTGGCTGACGCGCTGGTAGGCCTCTGCTGTAAGGGTAAAATTGAAATGCACGTCATCCAGACGGGCTCCAGCGGCTTCTGCCAGCTGCAGATTGAGTTCCAGCTCGTGCATTCCGCTGTTTTTACGGTGCTGGTACACTCGGCGGTTGAACAGAAAAGAGTAGGCGCGGTAGCCGGTGCCGATGCGCAGCGGAATGCCGGCCAGCCTGCCGGCCAGAGCCAGGCGGCCGGTGGGATGCAGGAGCACCATGGTGTCGAAGCGGTGTCCGCGGAGCGTTTTGACCAGAGAGAACAGACTTTGTTCTTTCGGATCGTCGAGTATAACAAGATCGACGTCGCTGTGTCCGTCCACCAGGTCGGCCGTATAGCGGTTCAGCAGCATGGCGACGAAACTGCCGGGGAACGTGCGTTTAAAAGCCGTTGAGACCGGGGTGGAGAGAATCACGTCGCCAAGTCGGTCGGTGCGAACGAGGAGAATGCGCTGTGGAACACGGGGATTTGTTTTTTTCTTGTCGGTCTTCATGCGTCACCAGGGTGGAGGACCATCAAACCGCATCCAATACGGTATTAATTTCCAACTTGCTGACCGCGCCCTGGCGTATGATTTTGACCGGCGTTTTGGTCACGTCTACGATTGTAGAGGGGATTGTGCCCGGCGTTCTGCCGCCGTCGATGATCAAGTCCAGCTTTTTATCGAACAGGGCGAGGACTTCGCCAGCGGTGTCTGCCGGCGTCTGCTGGTTGAGGTTGGCGCTGGTGGACACGATAGGAAAGCCGCACCCCTTGAGAAGCGCCAAGCAGATGCGGCAATCGGGTATGCGCACTGCGATGGTTTTAGAGCGGCGAAATTCCGACCGCTGTAGATGCGGCGCTGATTTAAAAATAATGGTCAACGGCCCAGGCCAGAAATTTTCCATCAACCGTTCCGCGCTTTCTGGGATTTCGGCGACCACGTCCCGGACCTGCAGCGGATCCGCGACGATGAGGATAAAGGCCTTGTCGTGTCGGCGTTTTTTCATGGCGTAGATGCGATCGACCGCCTCCTGATGAAAAAAATTGCAGCCGATGCCGTAAACGGTCTCCGTCGGATAGCCGATGACGCCGCCGTTTTTGAGCACACGTACCGCTCGACCCACGAGATCTTCCTGGGGTTTAACCGGATCGATTTTGAGTATTTCTGTTATGGCGTTCATCTCTTGTTTATCATTTTTTGTAGCTGGTCATAAACCATGGTAACCGTTATCCCCTCTAGACAGGCGTGGGTTTTGATCGGGCATCGCTGGCTGCCGTGGGTGGTGCAGGGGCGACAATCGAGCGGCTTTTCCAGGACCACCGACTCTCGGCTGTAGGGACCAAAGCCAAAAGCAGGCACAGTGGGTCCAAAGAGCGCCAGAGTCAGGGTGGCTGTGGCTGACGCCAAATGCATGGGTGCGCTGTCGTTGGTGACCAGGATTCTGCAGCGCCGCAGCAGTTCCGCCGAAGCCCGCAAAGACAACTGCCCTGAAGCATCCACTACCTGCGGCGGAAGGTCCTCAGCGATGCGCTGGCAGAGCGGGCGATCCTCCTCGCCGCCGACGAGGAACACGGTACATTGGTCCGCAATCAATCGTGCGGCCAGGTCCCGATAATGGCTCTCTGGCCAGCGTTTGGTGGGCCAGACAGATCCGGGCGCCAGGGCCACCCAGCAGGCGTTTTTCTGCGCCTTGGCCGTAAGGCGATCCACAGCCGTCCGGTTTTCTTCATCCGGATATATTTCCGGCGGCTGAGCATCAGCATGAATGCCGAGCGCAGAGAGCAGGCTTAGGTTTCGCACGGTTTCATGCTGATTCGTGTCGTACCGGCAGCGGTGGGTGTACCACCATGCGCCGCTGTTTTTGTCAAAGCCGATGCGTGTCGGAGCTCCGCTGCTGTGCACCAACAGCGCAGTGCGCCATGAACGATGCGGCGCCAGCACCACATGGTATTGGCTGTGCTTGAGCTGCTGCATCAGTCTGATCAGGCCGGCCAGCCCTTTTTGGCTGTCATGTTTATCATAAGCGATGAGGCGATTCACATGCGGATTGTTCCGCAGCACATCCCCGGCTGCCGGAGTTGTCAAGCACTCGATCCACGCTTGGGGAAAGCGCTGTTTCAATGCGCTGAACAGCGGAGTCACCAGGATCACATCGCCGATAAACGCGGTTTGGATGACCAGGATTTTGGGCTGGTCAGGCATCGGGCTTGGTCTTCCAGCGTCGGTGCATCCAAAACCAGTGATCAGGCCATCGTCGGACGTACTTTTCCAGGAGCTGAACATGACGTTGCGTCAGGATGCGGATGTTCTCCTCCGTTACGCCGTTCAGATCCGAGTGATCAATAGTCTCCAAGTAGATTGTGTGCGTGCCGTCCGGCTGGCGAACCGCAGCTCCGAAATGCATCGGCACGCCGGTTTTTAACGCCAAAATGGCAGCCCCTTTGGCGGTGGAGGCGGGTCGGCCCAAAAAATTGATGAAAACGCCCTCCCGGTGAGCGTCCTGATCTCCGAGAACAGCGACAAATTTTTTTTCTCTCAACGCCTTGACAAATCCGCGCACTGCGATTCCCAACGGAAAGGTTTCAATGTTTTTTTTCGTCCGCGCTCGAGCGATATAATGATCCACCAGTGGATTGCGCTGTTCTTTGACAAGCGCGCTCATCGGAATACCTGCGTCGGTGATCGCGGCTGCCATCAATTCCCAGTTGCCAAAGTGGCCGCTCATGCAGATCGCGCCGCCAGGCGATTTTTTGGCGGACTCGATAAATCCCGGCGGTTCAAAGCGCACCCGCTGTCTCAAAGCTTCGCCAGAGGTGTTCGGCAGTATAATAAACTCGATGATCGTTTGGCCGAACTGAACGAACGTGTTACGTGCGAGGCAATACCGGGCCTGCTCAGACTGTTCTGGAAAGGCGTGGCGTAGATTTTCCAGCACCACTTTTTTACGGATGGGTACGATATAAAAACAGAAATAGCCCAAACCCCGTCCGAACGCCAGGGCCCACTTCCACGGCAGCAGGTTGATCATCCCAGAGACGAGGAGGATAAGCAAGTATTCTAAATAGTTTTGCAGTTTCTTCATTACCGGAATTTACGCATCCGGATCGTTATTTTCAATAAAAGTTTCACCCGTTGCGCTCCTGGGACCGGATTCCTCCGGTGTTGCGTCGCTGGCGGAGGGGGATGCCTCCAGAGGCGCCTCCCACTCTTGAACCGTCCGCTGATTGCGCCGGCGGATCCAGAGAAAGGCTGCGGCTGCGAGCAGAAGGATGAAAAGCCAGAGGAAGGTATCCCATTCGGCGAGCCAGTGATAGGAATAGCGGTCTTGGATGTACTGCTGCCATTCCAGCTCAAAGGCGGAAAAGGGGCTTCCCGTGGCCTGCACAAAGATCGCCTCCAGGGACTCTCTGCGCTGCAGGCCGTCCAACAGGATCTGCAAGCCGTCCAGATCATACAGGCTGAGGAAATAGGTGACGACCGAATAACTCTCCTGATAGGCCAGCGCGGCTTGACTCGGGTGGAATGAAAGTACCGCATCAATTTGGCCAAGGGGGATCAGGGAGCGGGTTAAAAGGGCTTTGGACAGGGCAAGCGGAAAATCCCAGTCCCGGGGTTCTTCATAAAACAGGGCCAGGCCTTCATCGAGCCAGCGCGGCGCCGGCTGACCCTTGATCCGCTCGTGGAGGAGCAGGTGGACCATCTCGTGAATAAGGGTTTTGCCAAAATCGTTCTCCGGCCGATCCCAGCGCGGTGATTTCATTACCAGCGTACGCATCGTTGGAACGGCATAAGCGCCGCTCCATTTTGGCAATCCGGAAATCAGATAATGGTTATAGTATTCACGGGATGGGGCGACGACGATCACATAAGGGCCGGCGGCCTGCATCGCCAGATCGCGCTGGATGTCGGGCAATTTGGCGTCGAGAAGTCTTGGCATGTCCCTGGCCAGCGCGGAATCCTGCGGCTGAAACTGGATGATCCAGGGCGGCTGGATCTGGGTTTGCAGCGACAGGAACGGGGCGTCATGCCCGCTGGCCGAAACCGGCAGAAAAGCGAAAAGTACAACGCGTACTAGGACTAACATCATAACGGCCACTCGACGTTCCTTGTCAGGACCGGCGCCGAAGAAGATCGGGAGGCCACCGAACCGCACCGTTGAATCAATAATTCTGCGAGGGTTTATGGCTTCTTTTGCGAAAAAAAACGGTGAGCAGCGATTGCCGGTCTTTGGATCGTTTGATGGTTGACTGGGGCGTATCCGTGGGGCGTTCTGCGGCCGCGTCGGCAATGCCAATCAGTCCTTTTTCCAATAGACGCCGGCAGGTAGTCAACGTCTGGCCGGCGGTTTCCAGTTGGTGCAACAAAGAGGCTACAGTCTGAGGGTGCTGAAGATGACGGATCCACCCGGACTCCTGTTCGCTTAATTCCCGAGGTTGCGAATCGGTTGTGGCTGCACATACCGCGGTCTCCAGCGATGGAATCAAAGCGGTCAAAAGCCGGCTTGCCTCCAGCAGTTCAGCGCTCCATTGCAACACCTTCGCGGCCGGGTAGGGAATGGAGCATTCTTCGAGAATTTCGGGCTGCAGTTGCACATGAAATCCGCCGCTGGACTGCAGCAGCAGCTTGATCAGCGCGCTTTCGCCGCGCTCCTTTTCCCAGCGTGCGTCCCAGATCGAACCGTTATTGATTAGGACGTGTCCTGGCTGCGGACCGACGGTTAACTGAATCCGGCCGGTCTTTTTGCCGCGGACCAAAAGCCGCAGCAGGCTGAGCAGGTTGAAATCATCCAACCGGCCGGACAAGGCGCAGTCGGCGTAAAGAGATCCGTCGGCCGATCGCAGCGATTCTTGCAATACGGTATTGATCCGCGCCGCCACTTCTTCTGGATAAAAGGGTTTGAGGATGTAATCATCCACATCCTGGGACATGCTCTTGATCCGTTCATCCAGATCGACTTCGCGGGTCAAGACGATGATGGGCAGGTCTTTGCTCCGCGAGCTTTCCTTTATTTGGCGGAAAAAATCAAAGCCGTCCATATCGGGCAATGTGCGTTCAGAGACTAGCAGCTGGATGTCTTGCTGTTCGCAGCAGGTCAAAGCTTCCGCCGCCGTGTCAGCCACGGTAGCCGAAACATTGTATTCCTTCAGACACTGAACGATTTGTTCCAGCTCCGGTCCAGGTTGATCGACGAGGAGCACCCGGGCGGGGTCGATTCGAGTCGGCGATGCGCCCATTTAAATCGTCAAGCTCCTTGTCAGTCTATTTTTTCTGCTGACGATCCGTTTGCGATAATAGGTTTCAATCAGGCGAAAGATGAAGCGTTTGCAGGTAATAGGATCAAACTCGACATGTGTAGCCAAGAGCTGATCGTCGGGCAAACCCAAGCGATCGCGCCAGTCGTGTTCCGAAAAGCCAGAGGAAATGGACAGCTGCGCCGGGATGATGATTATGGACGGCACGGCCAAGATCCCTTTCAACGCCTGAATAAGGTAGCGTTTATAGTTCCAATCGCCGGGCATGGTATCGATGAGCAGCAGATAGCCGAGCAAGGATCGGGAAAAATATTCGAGCACGCCGGTGAACTCTTTTTCAACTGACAGGCTGAGGATGTTGAGCGAATGTCCGCCCTTGAATTCCGCAGCACCGTAAAGAAGGTTTGACCAATCGGGGTTCTCGTAGGTCTTGATGTACACGCGGTTTGAGGTGAGGCTGGCGACCATTTGCCGACGGACCTCCTCATTGGATCCGAGGACGAGGACATGACCATAGCCGGGGACAAAACGTTCAGCGTTTTGTTCTTTGCTCCGGCGTAAAGGTTGACTGGGGGGCTCGGACGGCGGCGGCGCAAGGTCCCGGGGGGCGGTCGGCTGTTCGGAAGGGAACGCCGGTTCGCCGGGCAGGGCTAAAAGCGCATCGGCCGGATGTTCCTGCTCCAGCATTTCCAGGGTGGGGAACAGCAGTTGACTGTCGTCCTCAACCGGTTCGCGGCCGGCGGGAGGGTTTTGAAAAGCGGGCTGTTTTTCCGCCGCGCTGCGCAGTTCATAAAACAGATCTTTATCATATCCAGAGTCGCTGCGCCATCGGGTTAGGTCCTTGGTCAGCAATTCGCTGATGCCGTCATCGGCAAAGTCATGCTGTACAGCCAATTCGGCCTCCTCCTCCTTATCCTTAGGCTGCTGCTCCGGGGGAGAGCTCTCGAGCTGTTCCTGATCCAGGCTGTTCAACGCATCCTGTTGCAGGCTGGCCACCGTTTCTTCCTCAGCCTCCTCAGGCCAGGTGTCGGCGAGCGATTCTTCGGGTTCCATGGGTGTTGCTTTTAGCTGCAAGGGTCTCTCTGCCGCCGATTCGCCGCGGTCCGCAGCCGCAGACGAGGCCTCTGGTTGCTTTTGGCTGACGCGGAGAAATCCGAGCTGATATAATTTAAGAATTCGGCTGAGAGAGGTTATTTCGTCGTAAGTGCTCTCGTTGATGATCCGGCCGAGCGTTCGTTTGCCGTCAAACAGGGAGATGAAATAGTCCAAGTCTCCGGCTAGGGTTTTTTGCGAAACGATTTTTTTAAAATTGCTGGTAGTGACTAAAACACTGTCGAGCGAAGGAAGTTGCTGTAAAAGTTCTTCGCGCTGTTCCATCCTTTGGGCTCCTTGCGATAAGTGACCCTCCTGCCGTACGGCAACGGTTTCTTCAGCTGGAGTGAAGCGCATGGAGAAGCGGCCCTTTCCCCAAGACATCATTTTATCAAATGCAGCGCCGGACTGCAGGTCGCCGGAAACGGCGTGGACCAGGATGCCGTTTTGGATGTCCATCTGCCCGTTTAGATTGTTATCGTTATAGATCGTCAGTGTGCCGGTTTTCTTTTCATCCTTTAGAATCTGCAAGAGATCGCTGAGACTGAAATCCTGCAGCCGGCCGGAAAAGGAGGGCGTCGGCTGGGCGGTCGATTGCCGCCGTTCCAGGCGATCCAGCACCATCTGAACCCTGGCGGCGATTTCACGCACGTGCACCGGTTTAACGATAAAATCTTTGCCGCCGCGTTTAAAGCTGGTCACCCGATTCCAGACATCGTTTTTTGCTGTGAGAAAAAAGACAGCGGTATCTTTGCAGGGGGCGCTCTGCAGGGCTTCGAGAATTTTCAGACCGTCGATCTGCGCGCCGGACAGATCAGTGAGGATGGCGTCATAGCTTGTTTGTGCAATCAGACGAACGGCCGTTTCGTCGATAGAGGCTTCATCGACCTGATAGCCGGCCTCGGTAAAATGATTTTTAAGAATACGAAGATTTTTGGGATCGCCGTCGACGATCAGCAGTTTGCGATTTTTCATTTCTTCAGACGCCAAATCGGGAGGTGCCGAAACGCATAATTGACCGATACAATGTATTTAAAAATTCATAACCGGTCAAGGGTTTTTCTAAGTAAAACCGTCCTTGCGGAGCGCGGGTCTAATCGATAAACAGATCGACATGAGTAAAACTCTGTACATCGACCAGCCCCCGATCGGTTAATTTCAGCTGCGGAATCACCGATAGGGCCATAAACGATAACGTCATGATGGGGTCCGCCAGAGTCACGCCCAGCGTCCGGCAAGCGGCGACCAGAGAACGGGTGCGGCTGCTGACCTCCTCCAACGGTTTATCGGACATGAGACCGGCGATGGGGAGTTCGAGGGATTCGATCACCCGGCCGTCGTTCACCAGGGCAATGCCGCCGCCCATTTTGTTGATCGTGGTAACCGCTTTGATCACGTCGTTATCGCTGACGCCGATGGCGATGATATTATGGCTGTCGTGGCTGATGGAGGTGGCCAGGGCGCCGTGTTTGAGTTGAAATCCATGCACCAGGCCTTTGCCTATACGGCCGGAAGCCCGGTGACGTTCGACGACGTAGAGACGTAAGAGATCCCGGCTGATGTCAGAGACCACCTGTCCGTCATGAACCGTAGGCTCCATCACCAGGCTGTTGGTGACAATCTGGTCCGGCACGATGCCGATCACGCGGCAGCGTCGGCCGCGGCTGGGGATGATGAATTCGTCGCCTTCCAGCCATTTGATATTCACCGAACTGCGCAGCGTGGCTGGGGGGCGGCTGGCAAGGTCGTACACAGGGACGCCGTCCCGGGCGACCAATCGGCCGTTCTTATACACTCGACGGATAGTGAGGTCGGAAAAATTATCGAACAGCACCAAATCCGCCGTTCTTCCCGGTCCGATCGCCCCCAGCTTGTGCAAGCCAAAGTATTCGGCGGCATTGAGCGTGGCCAGACGGATGGCGGTGATAGGCGACAGGCCTGCGTGAATAGCGGATTTTACCATAAAATTGATGTGCCCTTCGCCGAGGATGTCGTTGGGGTGACGGTCGTCGGTGCAAAAAAAGCAACGCCGCTCATTTTCCGGCTTGATCAGCGGCAGCAGATCGAGCAGGTTCCTGGTCCCCGAACCCTCACGGATCATGACAAACATGCCGCGAGCCAGTTTTTCCCGTGCCTCTTCCACCGTGGTGCACTCGTGGTCCGATTGCACGCCCGCGGCGATGTAGCCGTTCAGATCCCTGCCGGACAGCGCCGGCGCATGGCCGTCGACCCGTTTGTCGGGTACGATTTTAATCTTATCCAGCACATCCGGTTCTGCATTGAGCACGCTGGGATAATTCATGACCTCCGCCAGACCCAGCACCCACTTTTCCCGCAGGAACGGAAAGAGGTCGAAGGCCCGAAGCTCGGAACCGGCCGTCTCCAAAGGAGATGCAGGCACGCACGAAGAGAGCATAAAGAACACATTGAGCGGATTGTATTTGCTGGCTTCCATCATGTAGCGGATCCCCTCGTAGCCAAAGATATTGGCGATTTCGTGAGGATCTGCGATCACCGAAGTCGTGCCCAGGGGCACCACGGCTCTGGCGAATTGCGGCACCTCCACCATCGAGCTTTCGATGTGCACATGGCCGTCGATAAAACCCGGCGACAGATACAGATATTTGAGGTCCGTCTCCTCCTCTCCGGCATAGCCCTTGCCGATGCCGACAATCGTATCCCGATAGATGGCAACATCGGCCTCTTCGATCTCGCCGGAGAAGACATTGATCACCCGGCCGTTCTTTAGCACCAGAGTGGATTTGATCTGCCCGCGTGCAGCTTGGATGATCTCCTTGAGCATGAAAGGATCCTCACAATCCCAGCGGATGTAAAAGGGGATGGGTTTGCTTGAAAATTAGCAAATATCGGTCAACAAGTCAAGGCCAACCCTTAGAGGCCATATATTTGCAGCGCAAGAAAAAAATGCTTGCGTCTTAACCCACTTTTTAATATAATGAACCGGATCATCATTTGATTCATTTTAGAATCATCCTCCTACGCGCTGAAGGGCTTTGACCGACCAGGCAGTGCATCCGCCCTATTGTTGATTTTGTACACACCGGGACCCATTTAGTCAAGCAGTAACAGTTTTCTCTCGAACGAATCAGACCGCATTCTCAGGAGGAGCCGATCCGGTGAATGTACCAACCGTTTGTCCGTTTTGTGGCTGTGGTTGCGGCTTGATATTAGAGGTTGAGCAGAATCGCGTGTGCGCAGCCTTTCCTCAACGATCCCACCCCGTGAGTCGCGGCACGCTTTGTATCAAAGGCTGGAACAGCCACGAGTTCATTCATCATCCGCAGAGACTGACCCATCCCCTGATTAAAAAGAACGGCGTGTTCAAGCAAGCCTCCTGGTCACAGGCGATCGCTTTTGCCGCCCAAGGCCTGCAACGCGTGCAGGAGCGTTATGGCGCCCATGCGTTGGGTGTCGTGGGCTCGGTGAAAAGCACCAATGAAGAACAGTATCTGCTGGCCCGATTCAGTCGTTCGGTTCTGCAGACCGCGAACCTGGACACTGCGATGCGTCTGCACGCCAGTCCAACGGTTCGCGGCCTGTTGCCGCACTGGGGCTATGGCGCCGCAGGCGCTGCAATGACCGACTTGGAATCAGCCAAGGCCATTCTCATTGTAGGCGCCAATCCCAAAGCGCAATCAGCCAATCTCGGATCGTTCATTCTGCAAGCGGCGAAAAGAGGCAGTCGGGTTTTGCTGATAGACAGCCGTGAACAGGATCATTCGCGATTTTACGGCCAGCAGATTCGACCGCGCCCCAACACGTATCTTTTGATATTGCAGGCCATGCTGCAGACTATTATAAGCAACGGGTGGCAGCGGCCGGCGGCTGCTCTGTCGAGCGGATGGAAAGAGAAATTAGCCGCCTACTCCGCTGAGCGCGCCGCCGCGGCAGCCGGAGTTACCGCTCAGGAGATTCGCTCGCTGACGGAAAGCTTCGCCACGGCAGAAACCGCGGTCATCGTCTATGGAGACGGAATAACTCAGCACGCCGACGGCCTGGCCTGTGTGCATGCATTGTGGAATCTAGCGGTGATCACCGGCAACCTGGATAAAGCGGGATGTGGTCTTTTGCCGTTGATGAACAGCAACAATATGCAGGGCAGCATCGATATGGGAATGGCCACGGAACTGTTGCCCGGTCATGCATTTCTCACCGATCGCTCGGCCGCCGATCATTTCAGCCGTATATGGAATTGTTCGTTGCCGGAAGAGCCGGGCAAAACACTGCCAGAGATGGTGCGGCAGGCAGGAACGTCGCTGCGCGCACTGTATGTGGTCGGTGAAAATCTGGCGGCCAGCATGGCCGCCGCCCCGGCGCTGGCACGGTTGGATTTCTTGGTTGTTCAGGATCTGTTTTTGACAGAAACCGCGCAGGCAGCGCACGTCGTTTTACCTGCGTGCAGTTTTGCCGAAAAGGAGGGAACGGTCACCAACCTGGAGCGGCGGGTTCAGCGCATCCGTAAAGCCATCGCCCCATTGGGTGAGAGCAAACCGGATGCGGAGATTATCACGCTGTTGGCGAATAAGCTTGGATCGGCCTGGCCGGACCGCGATGCATTGAGTTGGTTCGGCGAGATGCAAAACGCGCATCCCGCCTATGGACAGCTGGATGTGGAGTCGGTTTCTCATCCCGGGGGAGCGGTGTGGCCCGTGGTCCGCAACGGCAGCCGATATGCCTACGCTCCTATCGAAGCCCCGACGGCGCCGGGAGATGAACCCGATGCCGAGTTTCCCTTTCTCCTAACCATGGGCCCGGGGCGTTTGCATCGCATGACCGGCACCCTCATCCAACATTCCTTCACTCTGGAACGGGAAGAGCCCTTCGGCCTGCTGGAGGTGAACCCGGAGGATGCCAAAGCCCTGAAATGCCGCAGCGGCAGCGCCGTCAGAATCAAAACCCGCCAGGGGGAATGGGTAGGGCAGGCCGCAGTAACGCGTGCCGTGTTAGCCGGAACGCTGCATCTTTCCGTTTTCGACCGCGAAGGGAAAGCGCTCGCTTTGCTCGGAACGCTAATGGATCCCAGGACGAAAATTCCGCTTAAAGTGTGTGCCGCCAGATTGGAGATGGCCTGATGCCGATTATCGAAAAGTGGCTGATCAGCAAAACGCATCTGTTCGAGCGGCTGGAGAGTCTGAGCCGCGAGCAGACCGTCATCGCGCCGGTGCGTCAGAGCGATGGAGAGGTCTCGTTTCAGCCGATCCGTTCTGCCGATGAAATAACGCTGGAGTATGTGAACGAGTTGCATCCGCCAAAACGTTTTTTACAGCCGGTTTTTGAACCTTTGTTCACTTTTAATTTAGGCGGCGCCAGGCCGCAGCTGACCGCCGCGCCTCCTCCCTCACCGCAGATCCTGTTCGGCGTTCGTTCCTGCGATGTGCAGGGATTCCGGCATATGGATGGATTTTTCAGCGGCGCGTTTAAGGATGATCTCTATTGGCAACGGCGGAATCAAACAACGGTGATCAGCATGGCCTGTCTGCAGCCGGCGGACACCTGTTTCTGCATCTGCTGCAACGGAGGGCCATACCTGTCCGACGGCTTTGATTTGCAACTCACCGACCTAGGAGAACTGTTTTTAGCCGAAGTGGGCTCCAGCAAGGGCGCCGCCATCGTGCAGACCTGCGACCGGCAATCGGCCGGCGACAAAGAGGAGCGGCATAGGCAGGCGCTCATGCAGGCCTGCGATGAAAAAATGATCCCCACCGCGTACCTCGCCAAAGCGGTGATCGCCATCACCAATCAGCGGGTGGATGAGAAACTATGGGAAGAGATGGGGCTGGAGTGTTTTAGCTGCGGCGGCTGCACCCATGTCTGTCCCTGCTGCACCTGTTTTGAGGTGCTCGACCACAGAGAGACCGAGAAAACCGGCCTGCGCTTCCGCTGCTGGGACTCTTGTCAGTATGCGGGTTTCACCCGGGAGGCGTCGGGACACAATCCGCGCGCTCAAAGCAAAGAGCGGGTCAAGCGGCGCTTTTATCATAAATTGAGTTTCGCCTATATCCAAGCGGACGGTCATCCCGGCTGCGTTGGCTGCGGGCGATGTATTACCGTGTGTCAGGCTTTCGGGTTGCTGGATATGGCGGCGGTGGTGAAAAGGATCCGACGCGAAGGCCAGATGGTGGCGGAATAGACTCCAGCTCATGGCCCGCTTTCCGCCGGCCAGTTTGATTTGAGGGCGATTTGGAATTCTAATCCCAGACAGATGAACGGTATGCAAAAACTCTATCTTCCTCAGCTTGCCGTGATCGATCAGATCGTCGATGAAACGGCGGACACCAAAACGTTCACCATGCACTTTGACAATCCGCACTACAACGCCGAGTTCCGCTATTTATCCGGTCAGTTTGTGGAAGCGTCGGTGCTAGGCGTCGGCGAAGCGCCGTTTGGCTTCTGCTCCAACCCCAACCGCACCGGAACGTTCGCCGTCACTGTGCGCGCCATCGGCCGGGTGACCCGTGCCATGCACGCCATGCATCCCGGCGATCTATTGGGAATACGGGCGCCGTTGGGCAACCACTTTCCCCTGCAGGAAGTCCAGGGCTATGATATTCTTTTCGTCGCCGGCGGCATCGGATTGCCGCCGCTCAGATCACTCATTGAACCCATGCTGGACATGCGCGAAAAATTCGGCCGTTTCACCATTCTCTACGGCGCACGCACGCCGGCGGACCGGGTCTATAAAACGCGGCTGGAGGAATGGGCGCAGCGCAAAGATCTGACGCTGCTGCAGACCGTGGATGTGCCGGATGAAACCTGGAATGGTCCGGTGGGCGTGGTTACCACTCTGTTTGAACGAACGCACATCGATCCAGCCGCAACCGTGGCGTTTACCTGCGGGCCGCCGGTGATGATCCGTTTCGTGATTCAGGACTTGTTGGCCATGGGATTTCCTGAGGATCATATCATCTCCACATTGGAACGCTATATGAAGTGCGGAGTGGGCAAATGCGGCCACTGCGCCATCGGCCATAAATACATCTGTGTGGATGGGCCGGTTTTTTCCTGGCGGCAGATTAAAAAGCTGCCGGAGCGATAAGCAGCTGACGCAGGACGAACAAGAGAGGCTATGAGCGGTCTGTTGAGGCAAGAACTGCAGAGGCTGTTGGCCGGCAAAAAAACGGTGGTGTTAGGGATCGGCCGCGAGGGATGCGGCGACGATGCCGTTGGCCCGCTGCTGGCGCAGCGGCTCGGCCGCGGCGATCGGGTGACCGCCTTGGTGGCTGAGGAACTGCCGGAAAACTATACGGAACCCATCAGGCGCCTGGCGCCGCAGACGATTCTGTTGGTCGATGCGGTGGATTTTAACGGCTTTGCCGGCCAGGTGGTGCTGCTGCGCGAGGAAGAGTTGACCGCGGTCTCCTGCTCAGCGCATCATGCCTCCCTGCGGCCGCTCATGCGCTATTTGTCGTTGACCACCGGCGCCCAGATCAGGTTGCTGGGCGTACAACCCGACGCCTGCAGGCCGCAAACCGCTTTGAGCCAGCCGGTTTCGGAAACGCTGTCCGTGTTGCACTCCTTGCTGTCGCATGGTGAGACCGAAGAGGAAACGTCTAGATGGACACCCTGATCATCCTGCTGTTTGTGATACCCCTTATGGGCGTCGTGCTTGCAGCCTTTGGCCGTTCTTCCCAGGCTGACCGTTTGGCGCTGCCAGCCATCTCTGCGACGCTGATAGTGTTGCTGTTGCTGCTTGCGACGGCCGATCTGGCTACGCCGGTTGTGCGCGTGGCGATTTCCTGGAATTGGCTGCAGGATATGCAGCCGCCGCTGAGCTTTGGATATCAGTTGGATCCATTGAGTTGGTTGTTGTTGACCGTCGTTGTGGTGCTGGGTTTTCTGGTTTTTATTTTTTCCAGGACCTATCTCAGCGATCAAAACAAAGAACACCCGGATGCTGAGGGAAAAGCGCGCCATCATGCTTGGTTGATGCTGTTTGTGGTCGCCATGATCGGTGTGGCGGTGTCGCCCAATCTACTGCAGCTGTTTTTCTTTTGGGAGACGACGACGCTCTGCTCGTGGGCGCTCATCTCTCACTACCGGAATGCCGAGTCCCTGCGCGCCGGCTTTAAAGCGCTGTTGATGACGTTCGGCGGCGGTATCTTTTTTGCTCTGGGTCTGGTTTTGCTTTTTGCGCAAACGCGCAGCTTTGAATTCTCCGCCCTGCGCGATTTGCCGCAAACGTGGCGGTTTTGGGTTTTCGGCTGCTTTGCAGTGGCCGCCTGGGCCAAATCCGCTCAAGTGCCGTTCTTCACCTGGCTGCCCGATGCCATGGCCGCGCCTACGACCGTGTCCATGTATCTGCATGCAGCGGCGATGGTCAAAGCCGGCGTGTTTCTGATCGCCCGCCTCACCCTGGCGAATCAGGAGCTGTCTTTCGGCGCGGGCGTCCTGCTGGCTGTTATGGCGGTGGTCACGATGATCACCGCGCTGTTGCTGTTTTTCTACCAAAACGATTTAAAGAGGTTGCTGGCCTATTCCACGATCGCCCATCTCTCCTACGTATTGTTTGGTTTGGGCCTCGGGGTTATGGGCAGCGGTCTTGGCTGGTATGCCGGCGTCATGCATATCATGAACCACAGCGCGGCCAAAGGGCTGCTGTTTCTCTGTGTCGGCGCGGTTTCCTATAAAGCGGGAACGCGTCAAATCAGCGAACTGAGTGGATTGGCCCGAACCGCGCCGTTGATCGCCGGTGCGTTTTTTGTCGGCATGCTGGCGCTTCTCGGCGTGCCGCCGTTTTCCTGCTTTTACAGCAAATTTTATCTGCTCACCGCTGCGGTGAATCTGGGCGGTGTGGCGGGTTTCACTTTACTTATACCATTTATCCTGGAGATGGTCGTCGCGTTCGCCTGGTTTCTGCATATCGGACACAAGGTGTTTTTCGGCCCAGTCTCAGAGTCGGCCGGCCGGGCAGCCAATCCGCCCCTGTCCATGAGCGTGGTACTGATCCTGTTAATGCTGCTCACCCTGGCTGCCCCCTATTTTGCGTTGCACCTGATGCGCTGTATCGGCATGTAATCTTAACCGGCGCTGGAAGAGGAGTGTCGCCCTATGACTGGTTTTTTTATCGCTCTGATGTTCTATTTAACCGGCGCTGTGTTAGCTTGGCTCTTCAGCAGCAAACGCCGATGGGTGGGCTCCATCACTTTAGCGGCCCATCTGCTGGCCGCCCTGTCCCTGGCGGACGTGGTCATAGCAGCTTTTCGTCGCGGCACGGTGACGATGGAATACCCGCTGTGGACCATCGCGGGAATTCATGCTGAACTTTTTTTCAAAATAGATCCGCTCAGCGCGCTGTTTCTCGCCATCATCGCTCTGGTCGCCATTTTGGTGCCGCTGTACGGCCGCGGCTATATGAAAATGCCGGAATATGATGAGTACAATCTGGCTGGTTTTTACCCGGTTCTCTCGCTTTTTTTTGTCGGAGTCTGTTGCGTGGTGGCGGCGGCTGACTTGTTTTTCTTTTTTATTTTTTGGGAGATCATGACCCTATGCTCCTATGGGCTGGTGGTCTTTGAGAAAAAAGACCGGGAAAAAGGCCGGGCTGGATTGAAATATTTCATCATCACCCACATCGCCACGGCGCTGATGTTTATAGCAGCCATGATCCTTTATCGCGAGAGCGGTTCTTTTTCCTTTCAAGGTCAGAGCGATGCCATGACCTCCCTCTTGGCCACGCGGCCGTATTTATTACACCTGGTGTTGTTGTTTTTCTTTATCGGCTTTGCGACAAAAGCAGGCATTCTTCCCATGGGCGATTGGTTGCCGGGCGCCTATGCAGCCGCCCCCACGCCGGCCACCGCTGCATTCGCCGGCAGTATGACCAAACTCGGCGTGTATGGCATTTTGCGTATTTTTGTCGACTTGCTGCCCATCAGCGCTTCCACGCAGATTTGGGGCGCCATCATAGCCGTGTTCGGCACGATCTCTATTTTTATCGGCACGCTGACTGCGCTGGTTCAGGACGACGGTAAAAAACTCCTTTCCTTTCATGTCATCGGACAGATGGGCTATATGTTTCTCAGCATCGGCATCGGCATTTATTTTCTCCCCGTGCAGCCGCTGTTGGCGCTGGCCGGGCTGTGCGCCGGCATCTTTCATCTGATCAACAATGTGTGCTACAAATCATGTTTGTTTTTCAATGCAGGGTCGGTGTACTGGAAGGTAAAAACCTTCAACATCAACCTGGTGGGGGGACTGGCGCGTCTTTTGCCGATAACCGCGATGTGGACGCTATTGGCCTCTTTTGCCATCGCTGGGCTGCCGCCATTGAACGGTTTTGCCAGTAAATGGCTGATCTATCAGACCGCCATCGCAGGTTCAAACATCGCCCCGCTGTTTATGTTGTTGGCGGTTTTCGCCTTGTTTATCAGCGCAGTCACCCTGGCGTCTTTTATTAAATTTTCCACTGCGCTTTTCTACGGCAAATATGCGGATCATGGCAGCGGGGCCCAAACCGGCGAAGTGCCGCCGGGCATGCAGCTGAGCCAGGGATTGCTGGTAGCCGCTTGCATCGGCCTGGGGCTTTTTCCACTCTGGCCGCTGCACTGGATCAGCCAGGCGGTGTCCGGCCTTTTGCCGTCGGCGTTTTTGCCGCCAGCCTCTGCCCTGGCCGGCGAACAGACGTTGCATGGAATGGCGCTGCGGTGGGGCGCAGGCTTAACCGCAGCCTGGAATCCTTTATCCCTGCTGCTGGTTTTTATCCTCTGCTTCGCGCTGGTTTATGGCCTGTATCGCTTGACCAAACCGGTCCGCCGGGTGGAGACGACCTGGTACTGCGGAGAAGAACAGGCGGATGATCAAGTGCGCTATCAGGCCCACAGTTATTACCTGGCCTTCAAGCAGCTTTTCACTCTGCAGGTGGGCAGATATCAACGGCCGGGCGTGTATCCTACCATTCACTATCCCAAGATTGTTTTTTCCGACACCGGCCGGCTAAAAAAGCTGCTCGACCTGGATCACTGGTTCTATCATCCTTTGGCTGATACTTTTCAGAAAATGGCTTATCGTTTCAGCGCCACTCACAGCGGCATCCCGCACGTCTATCTGCTCTGGTTGCTGCTGGGAGCTGTCAGCGCTGTGGTTTTACTGTTCGTGTTAAAATAACAAAGGGCCTCCTATGACATCCAACGAGCTGATCGAACAGTTGCGCACCCGCTTTGGACCCGCTATTCAGCATGCGGAGAAAGTGCAGTCCAACCTCATCATGGCGACTGTGGACCGCACGGACTCGGTGGAGGTGAACCGGTATGTCTTTCATGATCTGCAAGCCAGGTTTGTCGTCGCGGTAGGAACAGACTTTCGCGATGTAACCGGCCAGTTTTTGGTCGATTACGTCTATTCTCTGGCTGACAGCCATCAGTTTTTGGCCATTCGGTTGCCTCTCCCTGCCGATGATCTTTGGATCAACGCCATCACTGGTAAGGCCGATATCCCGGCCGCCAACTGGGCTGAGCGTGAGATTCAGGATATGCTGGGAATCGTGCTTCGTGACCATCCGGATCCGAGAAGGCTAATGCTGGCGGACGACTGGCCGCAGGATCTGCATCCCTATCGACGCGACATGCCGCTGCAGACCTATCCTGCATCGGTGCAAAACGCGCCGGAGATGAAAAAACCGCCGGAAGGGGCTACCTTGGTGCCCATCGGTCCTTTTTTCCCAGTGCTGGAAGAGCCGACGCAAATCCGTCTGTTCGTGGAAGGAGAAAAGGTGGTGGGCGGCGATTACCGCGGCTTTTACAACCATCGCGGCGTGGAAAAGATCGCCGACAGCCAGCTGAACTATAACCAGGTGCCGTTTCTGGCTGAACGCATCTGCGGCATATGAGGGTCTGTGCACAGTACGGCGTACTGTCAAGCAGTAGAACAAGCAGCAGAAATAACCGTCCCGGCGCGCGGCCGCTATATCCGTACGATCCTGCTCGAATTGGAACGGATTCAAAGCCATCTTTTATGGTTGGGCATCGCCGGACACATCATTGGCTTCGACACGGTGCTGATGCAGGCGTGGCGCATTCGCGAACCGGTGATGTGGCTGTGTGAAAAGATCACCGGCAACCGCAAATTGTTGGGTATGAATCTGGTCGGCGGTGTCCGCCGTGATATTCCCCAGGAGATTCATGCAGAGCTCTTGCAAGTGCTGGCCGGCATCGATAAAGAGTGTAAAAAGGTCTTGGACGCCATCACCACGGACACAACGCTGTTTATGCGTTGTGAGAACGTGGGCAGGATCAGCGCCGCGGATGCAGTGGCATTGTCTCTGCTGGGACCGACCGCAAGGGCGTCCGGAATCGGCCGTGATATCCGCGTGGATCACCCCTACGCCGCCTATGCCGAAGTGGGGTGCCAGGTGATAGTGGAGACGGGGGAGGACATTTGGTCCCGCGTAGTGGTGCGGATGAAAGAGACGTTGGAAGCGGTCCGCATCATTCGCGATTGTCTCGCTTTGATGCCCAAGGGATCCATTATGGCCGACGTCACCGATCGCATCCCAGCCGGCCGTATCGGCCTCTCTTCTGTGGAAGCGCCCAGAGGCGAGACGCACCATTTTGTCATTACCGGCGAAGACAGCCGGCCTTATCGCTGGAAGGCGCGCGCTCCCACGTTCCAGAACCTGCAGGGCATTCCGGTCATGGTTCAGGGCGAGAACATCGCCGATGTACCCATCGGCCTGGGCAGCATGGATCCCTGTTTCTCCTGCACCGAGCGATGGGAGACCGTGGATCTGCGCAGTGGGCGGGTGCGCGTCTATAGCAAAGCCGAACTACAGGAGCTGTGCAGAAAACGTTATTCAATTCGTTGAGCAATACGCCTCTTTGATGACAGAGGCGAAGACCTTTGAACCGGGAGTTCGCATGTCCAGCTCTGTGCTGCAAACGGTCGCTCAGAGTGCGATCAATGTTCTGCTGGTGTTGCTGCTGTCCCCTCTGTTGGAGGGGGGGGTGCGCAAACTGGTGGCGCTGGTGCATTCGCGCATCGGTCCGCCGGTGTATCAGCCCTATCTGGATCTCCTGAAGCTCATGTCCAAGGAAGAGATCGTCAGTTCTTCGGACGGGCTCTTCCGCTACAGCCCGATGATCTGCTTGGCGCTGGTGCTGGCGGCCGCGGTGTTGACGCCCATCGGCGCTGCGCCGCCGATGCAGATGAGCGGCGACGCCATCACTTTTGTATACCTGATCACTTTTTCTTCTGTGATGATCATGATGAGCGGCATCAGTTCCGCCAGCCCCTACGGCGTGATCGGTTCCGCCCGGGAGATGATGATGATCCTCATGGTGGAGCCGGTGATGCTGATCGCTCTGATCACGCTGGGTGTAAAAAGCGGCTCCATGCAATTCAGTGACATGATGACGTATCAAGCGGGTCAGGGTCCGGCCCTGTCCACCGTCATTGCGGCCGTGGCGCTGTTCCTGTCTCTTATTGCTCAGATGGCACGGCTTCCTTTTGACATAGTGGAGGCGGATCAGGAGATTATGGAAGGACCGTTCGTCGAACAGAGCGGAACAAAACTGGCGTTTTTCAAGTGGGCTTTCTACGCCAAAGAGCTGATCTTCGCGGCGCTGTTCGTTTCTCTTTTCATTCCCCGGCCGGTCTTCGCCGGGTATGGGCTGAACCTGCTTTTCGGCTTGCTTAAAATGGCCGTGGTGCTGCTGCTGGTCGGCGTGGTGCATGTGGTGAATCCGCGCTTGCGCATCGATCAGGCGGTGCGCTATTTCGGCGTTTTGATATTTGTCGCATTGATCGGCCTGACCTTCGCCCTGGTGGGCGCCTGATCCATCGGTTTCCTATTCACAATCGGGAAGCATTATGTTCAAAGCCAAACTTAAAGAAGCGATCATCTGTTTTTCCAACCCGCGGGTGACCCTGCCCTATCCCTTCGGCCCCGGCAACCCGGTGGTGGAGGGATTCCGCGGCAAGCTCGATATCGATGAAACCAAATGCATCGGCTGCGGAGGTTGCGCCAATGTGTGTCCTTCCCGTTTGATCCGTTTTTACGACGACGGAACGGTCACGCGCATGCAGTTCGTTCTCGATCGTTGCACCTATTGCGGTCGCTGCGCCGAGGTGTGCCCGGAAAAAGCGATCACCATGACGCAGCAATTCGAGACCGCCACGGATGATAAGAGCGATCTGTACATTGAACAGACGCTGTACATGGCGACGTGTGCCCGCTGCGGCCGCTGTTTTGAAACCACGAACAGCATTGATAAAATTCCGACACGACGTCAGCGTCAGGGCCGCAATTATCTTGGGCCGGCCATGCCGCACGGCGCCCCGGCCGGGGCGGAGGGACAGTCATGACCGAACACACATTGATCACGCTGACCCTGGCGGTGCTGATCACCTCCATCGCCGCCATCGAGATTCGCGCCATGCGTACCACCTCATTCGCGTATCTATTGCACTCGATTTTTCTCTGCGCCATCATCATCACCTATGCGATCCTCAATGACAATGACAGTCTGTACCTGTGGGCCGGCACCTGTTTTCTGACCAAGGTGCTCCTCATCCCCTGGTTGCTGTTTCGATTTGTTAAAAACGTGCCGCCGATCGAACATAAACCGATCATCGGGTTTGCGCTGTCCGTTGCTCTCCTGACTCTGTTGATGGTGGTTCTGTTCTCCCTTTTCCGCAAGGTCATCATTTTGATGGCGCCCACCGCCGCAGCGCAGCAGGAGCCGGTGCGCTCTTTGCTGGCCGGCGCCTGCACCATTTTCTGTCTTGGGCTCTGGGGCCTGCTGACCCGCCGCGATGTAGTAAAGACAGTGATCGGGCTGGCGCTGCTGGAGAACGGCGTGCACCTGGTGTTGCTGGCCTTGGCGCCTCAGCTGAAAGAGACCACGATGATCGGCATTTTAACCAATGTGGTGGCCGTCGTTTTTCTGTTGCTCTATCTCAGCACACAAATCTATCATGTGTTCGGAACCACGGATTCAGCCCGGTTGTCGGAGTTAAAGAGATAACGAGGTTTTCATGCCAACGGCCCATTCTTCGTTGTTGCCTTTACTGTTGATCCTGCTGCCGATCTGCGGCGCGTTGTTTACAGTGCTGTTCGGCTGGGTTAAAGTCAGGAACGCCCGGGAGATCAACACACTGGTGATTCTGGCCGTACAGCTTTACGGCACTCTGCGTCTTGCGCTGCTGGTTTTCAACGGCCGTGTGGTCCATTGCCTGGGCAACGCCATTTGCATCGACGGCCTGAGCGCACTTATGGTGATCCTGGTCAACGCGCTGGTCTTTCTGGTTGCGCTCTATTCGGTCCGCTATATGCAGCACGAGGCGGCGGCCGGCGTGATCAGCGACGGCCGGCTGACGCTCTATTACAGCCTGTTGCTGCTGTTCACCGGCACCATGAACTGGACGGTTACCACGAATCATCTGGTGATGCTCTATGTGGCTATGGAAGCTTCCACCCTGGCCACAGCGTTGCTGGTGGCGTTCTACCGCAACCGGCCCTCTTTGGAGGCGGGTTTTAAATATGTCCTGCTGGTTGTGGTGGGAATGACCTTTGCGCTGTTCGGCGTGGTGCTGATGTTTTCCGCCGCGTACCCGCATCTGGGTTCAGCAGGTTTGTTGATCTCCGAAGTGGGGCGCATTGCCGCGGTGATTCCGAAAAACATCGCTCTTTTGGCCATTGCGTTTTTGACCGTAGGCTTTGCCACCAAAGCGGGCCTGGTGCCGTTTCATGCCTGGTTGCCCGACGCCCATTCAGAAGCGCCCGCGCCCATCAGCGCCCTGCTTTCAGGTTTGATCATAAAGCTCGGCGCCTATGCGCTGACGCGCACGGTAACGATCTTTGCGCCGACCTACCACGCCATCGTGGTTTTTATCGCCATTCTCAGCACCTTGAGCATGGTTGTGGGCATCGTCATGGCGCTGGCGCAGGACGATTTGAAGCGGATGCTGGCTTTCAGCAGCGTCAGCCAGATCAGTTATGTTTTTGAGGGGCTGGGCCTGGGCACATATCTGGGCATCTACGGCGGGCTTTTTCACCTGGTGAACCATACGATCATCAAGGCCTTGTTGTTTCTCAGCGTCGGCGCCCTGATGTACGCAACCCAGGGCCGAAGGCGCATCTCCGAACTGGCCGGCGTGGGCAAACGGATGCCGATCACCGCTTTTTCTTTCATCGTCGGCGCGCTGGCCATCAGCGGCCTGCCGCCGATGAACGGTTTTGCCAGCAAGTTTACCCTTTTTCTCGCCATCGGCGAGGTCGGGCTCTATTGGGCGCTGGCCTTGTCGTTGTTCACTGGATTGTTGACGCTGGCCTGCCTGATGCGGGCCGCCTACCTGGTGTTTTGGCAAGCCGGCGACAACGGAACCGTGCACACAGTCAAAAAGGCGCCCTGGCCGATGTCCGTGGCTATGCTGGTACTGGCCGGACTGTGTCTACTGATCGGGCTGTATCCGAACCTTTTGTATCCGATCCTGCACCAGGCGACCACTGCGGTGCTGGCCATTTGGAGCGTGGGGCAGTAGGCTGAACAGACCCCACTGGTTCTTTGTTGAAGACTAGAGGCGCATCATGCTGAAAAATCTGGCCACCAAAGCTTTTCCCAAATCCCTGTGGGTCTACCACACCAACTGCGCGGCCTGCAACGGTTGCGACATTGAGATCATCAACGTGCTCACGCCCTATTATGATGCGGAACGGTTTGGCATCAAGCTGGTTGGTTCGCCGCGCCATGCCGACGTATTGCTGGTAACCGGCGGCGTGAGTCGGCAAATCGCACCGGCTCTGCGCCGACTTTTTCGCGCCACGCCCAATCCCAAGCTGGTTTTCGCCATCGGCTCCTGCGCCTGTGGCGGCGATGTATTTTATGACAGCTATAACATGTACGGCGGCGTTGATAAGGTCATCCCGGTCCAATTTTATGTGCCAGGTTGTCCGCCCCGGCCAGAGGCGATTTTATACGGTGTGGCTGTAGCGCTGGGGCTGGCGCCCAAACAGGTTTCCGCCAAAAAGAAAGAGGATCTACCCCTTTTCGAAGAGGACTCGCTGCCTATGATCTCTCCGGCCGGAACTGCACGGTCTGAATGAAGACCGATCACGGGGGGTGTTTAAAGGGAAGGATACCGCCATTCCCGTCGTCGAAACCATCAAAGATCGCTGCCGACGCTGCTACTCGTGCATCCGCAATTGCCCGGCCAAAGCCATTCGGATCGAGCGGGGCCAGGCTATGGTCATACAGGAGCGCTGTATCGGATGCGGCCGTTGTGTGCGCGTTTGTGCGCAAAAGGCGAAAAAAATAGAAAGCGGTGTGGAACGGACCGAGCAGTTCCTGCAGAGCGGCGAACCGGTGTATGCGATTTTAGCGCCCTCCTTTCCGGCCGCCTATCCGGAGGCCAAGGCGGAACAGATCGTGGCGGCGGTGGCGGCCGCGGGATTCAGCAGGGTGTTCTCCGTTGCTGTAGGCGCGGATCTGGTGGCGCGTGCGTTTCGCGAGCTTTATCAAAAACAAAGCTATGCGACGCTGATCACCACCTCCTGCCCGGCAGTGGTCAGCTATATAGAAAAACACCAACCCTCCTTGCTGCTGTTTACCGCGCCGATCGTATCGCCCATGATAGCGACCGGGCGTTTGCTTCGCAGCATGTATTCCTTCACCGGCCCCATTGTCTTTATCGGACCGTGCATCGCAAAAAAAAAGGAGAAAAGCGACCCTAAAGTCAGCGGAGTGATCGATGAGGTGCTGACTTTTCACGAACTGAACCAGCTGCTGGACATGAAACGAATAGCCATCGCGGAACAGGGTGAACGGGAACTGGATCAGCCCTGGCCGCAGCTGGGCAGCATCTTTCCGGTCTCCGGCGGGCTGTTGCGCAGCACCGAGCTGGCTCACGATCTGCTGAGCAACGAAGTGATTGTGGCAGAAGGCCCGGAACGGGTGTTGGAGGTGCTGCGGCATGTGGAGCAGGGGACTGTGGAGGCGCGCATTCTTGATCTTTTGTTCTGTCAGGGATGCATCGATGGCCCGGCAATGAACAGCGGCCTTTCGGTATATCTGCGCAAGGATATTGTTGCCAATTACTGCCGTCGCTGGCTGGATAAGAAAAAGACGGCACCGGCGCTCGAAGCGGTGGACATGACCCGCCGGTTTACGCGCGAGGCGCATTACCTGCCGCTTCCCTCTGAAGAAGATATTGCCAAAATTTTTCTTCAGATCGATAAGCACAATCCCTCGGACGAGCTCAATTGCGGGGCCTGCGGCTATTCCAGCTGCCGCGAAAAGGCCATCGCGGTGTATCAGGGCCGCGCCGAGGTGGAGATGTGTTTGCCGTTTTTAATCGAACGCCTGGAAAAGATGAACCGGGAGGTTCTGGATGCGCAGGAACGGTTGATCCACGCCGCCCGGTTGACCTCCATGGGCGAGGTGGCGGCGGGCGTGGCGCATGAGATCAACAATCCTGTGGCCGGAGTGCTCACCTATGTCAAGCTGATGAAGAAAAAAGTGCAGGAGCAGCTGCCGGAGCCGACGCTTTCGGGTATCCTGCGTTATCTGGAGATCATGGAGACCGAGATGCGCCGCGTCTCCGAAATCGTCAAGGAACTGCTTGATTTCGCCCGTCCAACCGATCCGGACGTGACTCGGATATCGGTGACCGAATTGATGAAGAAATCACTTTTTTTGTTGAGTCATCAGTTCGAACTGCAGAACATTCACATCACCGAAACATATCCAGAGCCGGATGAATTTATCCAGGCGGATCTGAAGCAGATGCAGCAGGTGCTGTTGAATATTCTGATCAATGCAGCGCAAGCGATGCCGAAAGGCGGCGCGCTGTTCGTACGCAGCCGGCAGAGAGGCGTGGATCAAGTTGAAATAGAAATTCAGGACACCGGCGAGGGCATTCCCCAGGAACATCTGGGAAAAATATTCGATCCGTTTTTTACCACCAAACTGGAAAAAAAAGGCACCGGGCTCGGTCTTTCGGTGGTCTACAGCATCGTCGTCAAGCATCATGGGACAATCCATGTGCAGAGCCAGGTTTCCGTCGGCACGACGTTCACGCTCCGGCTGCCGCGGGCGGTCCCCTAGGCGGACGCCTGCGGACCGCTGGCGGAATAGAGAGAAACCCAAGGAGGACCTTTGGTTATGTCAAAAGAGGATATCGTACTCATCGTGGATGATGAAAAAGTGATGCGCGATTCATTAGTCGAATGGCTGCAAGAGGACGGGTTCGGCGTCGCCGCCGCCGAGTCGGGGATGGAAGCGCTGCAGATGCTCGATCAGGTCGATCCGACCGTGATTGTGGCGGACATAAAAATGCCGGGCATGGATGGCATCACGTTGGTGCGCAAGCTCAAAGAACGACGTCCGGGATTGCCGGTCATCATGATCACCGCTTTTGCCACCGTTGAAAACGCGGTGCAATCCATGAAGGAGGGCGCGTACGATTTCATCACCAAACCGTTTCCGCCGGAAAAACTTTCGCATGTGCTGCGCCATGTCATCGAGCATCAGCACCTGCTGCGTGAAAACCTCTTGCTGCGTAAAGAGAACCGCCATGTGATGCAGATGGTGATCACCACTCTGGTGGTTTTTGTCGTGCTGTTGTTCGCTCTCTATTTTATTTTCGCCAAATAGAATGCGCGCGCATGCAGCATATTGTCACGACAATCGAAACGCGGTGCAAACGCTGCTATTCCTGCGTTCGTCGGTGCCCGGCCAAAGCCATCCGCGTGGAGAATGGACAGGCCAAGGTGATGGCCGAGCGCTGCATTGCGTGCGGTTATTGCGTCCAAGTGTGCCCGCAAAAAGCGAAAAAAATCCGCGACGGCTTAACCCCGGTATGGAATATGCTGGCCGGCGAGCAGCCAGTGATCGCCCTGTTGGCGCCGTCGTTTCCAGCCGCCTTTACCGAGGTGCGGCCGACCCAAATGGTTAAGAGTTTGCGCCGGCTGGGCTTTGCTCAGGTATGGGAGGTGGCGCTGGGCGCTGACGGAGTGGCGCAGCAATACGCCGAGCTCGTGCACCAGGATGTGATGCCCATGCTGATCAGCTCGCCCTGTCCGGCGGTGGTCAATTATATTGAAAAATATTTTCCCGAGTTGGTGCTGGTCTTGGCCCCGGTGGTTTCGCCCATGATCGCGGTGGGACGGCTCCTTCGCAGCCGCTTCGGTCCCGACAGCCGCTTGGTGTTCATCGGGCCCTGTATCGCCAAGAAAAAAGAGATGATGGATCCTCAGGTGGCCGGCGTAATCGATGAGGTGCTGACCTACGAGGAGATCTTGGCCATGCTGGAGTTGGCGGAGATCGATCCGGCAGAACAGGAGGATGCACCGTTCGACAGTCCGGAGGCCGGCTTGGGCCGCGCATTTCCGCTCTCCGGGGGATTGCTCGAGAGCGCCGCTCTGCAGTACGGCGTGCTGCATGAGGAAATTGCGGTGACCGAAGGCCGTGACCGGGTGTTGGAAGCCATCGCCAAGACTGCAGAGGGCAAAATCGAAGCGCGGTTTCTCGATCTGCTCTTTTGCGAGGGATGCATCAACGGCCCGCAGATGGCGAACACGCTCTCCGGGTTTGTTCGCCGGGACAAGGTTATCGGCTATTGCAAAACCCGGAAGCAGAACTCCGACGTAGCGGCGGCGTTCAACGGAGTGGATCTGCACCGGACTTTTACGCCTGAACATCTGAGCACGCCGACGCCTTCGGAAGAGGATATACGTCGTGTTTTAGCGGTCACCGGCAAAGTGTTGCTCGAGGATGAGCTGAATTGCGGCGCCTGCGGTTATCCCAGCTGCCGCGAAAAGGCTATTGCCGTGCTTCAAGGTTTTGCGGAAGCGGAGATGTGTTTGCCCTATATGGTGGATAAGCTGGAGTCGATCCAGGAGGAACTGACCCGGGCCAATTTAGAGCTAAAGGACTCGCTCACCACCCTGCAGAAGACTCAACAACAGCTGGTGCAGTCGGAAAAGCTCGCTTCAGTCGGTCAGTTGGCCGCGGGGGTTGCCCATGAACTCAATAATCCACTGGGCGGCATTCTCATCTACTCCGGTCTTTTGTTGGAGCAGGTGGATAAAGAGAGCCGGCAGGCCAAAGATCTGCAGCGGATCATGGCCGAGACAGACCGCTGCCGTCGCATTGTCCGCGGCCTGTTGGATTTTTCACGGCAAACCCGCATTGACGCGGCGATCGTCAATCTCAATAAAATTTTGAGCAGCACTCTGGCCCTGGTAACCGAGCAGGCGATGTTCCTCAACATACAGGTGGTGCAGCAATTGGAGGACTCGTTGCCCAATGTGTTAGTCGATGTGGGCCAGATCCAGCAAGTCTTTCTCAACATTATTTTAAACGCCGCGGATGCTATGAACGGCAGAGGCACCCTGAGCGTGCGCAGTAGAACCTCGCCAGAGGGGGATTGCGTGCTGGTTTCTTTCACCGACACCGGCAGCGGCATGACTGCGGAAATCATTTCGAGAATTTTTGAGCCGTTTTTTACCACCAAGCCGCGGGGCCAGGGCACCGGGCTGGGACTGGCCATCGCCTACGGCATCGTGCAAAGGCATCATGGCGATATTCTAGTAGCCAGTCAACCGGGGATGGGCAGCACGATCACGGTCAAATTGCCGACCGCCGCCTGAGACGGCCGGCTGAATTTTAACCGCAGGAGTTCTTCATGAGCGAAGCCATTAAGATACTGCTGATCGACGATGATGTGGATTTCATCCTGATCAATCGGACGATTCTAGAGGCCAACGGCTATGAGGTCGATGCCTGTTTCGACGCCCGTTGCGCTTTGGAGAAAATCAAGACCTGGAAACCGGATCTCATCTGTCTGGATGTGATGATGCCGACCGGCACCGAGGGGTTTCACCTCGCCTATAAAATACGCCGGGATCCCGAGTGCCAGAACATTCCAATATTGATGATCACCTCCATCCATGATTACAGCGATTTCCGCTTTTCCACAGAGGACGGGGATTTTTTACCGGTGGACGAATTCATTGAAAAGCCGATTCGCGCCGAGGTGTTGTTGAAAAAAGTGCGAGAGCTTCTAGCGACCCGCGGGGCGGCCTCGGCAAAACCTCCGCAGGAGGACAAGGGCATCGGCTTGAAGAAAAAATGAGTTTCGCCTGACCCCTTCAGGCGGGAAAAGAGAACGTCTATGACGGCCGCTGAGAAAAAAATATTGCTCGTTGATGATGATCCGGCGTTTCTAGAGATCAACCACCTGATCCTGGAATCAGCCGGCTATCAGGTGGCGGAGGCCGGCTCCGTGGACCAGGCGTTGCGCTTGCTCCAGAGCGACCGCTTCGATCTGTTGGTTCTGGATTTGATCATGGAGAGTATGGACTCCGGATTCACCATCGCTTATGCCGTGCGCAATGACGAACGGCTGCGCGACCTGCCCATCCTGCTGTTGACGTCGGCACAGGAACGCACTGGTTTCACCTTTGAGATGGAACGAGATCAGGAATGGATGAAAGTGGATGAGGTGGCGGCCAAACCGCTGCGTCCCACTGAACTGATTGAACGGGTGGAGCGGCTGCTGGCTAAAACGAAAAAGGAAACGCATGGATAATCAGGTGCGCCTGTTAATCGTTGACGATGAAGAGATCATTCGCATCGGCTGCCAGCGTATCCTGGAAGAGACCTATGCGACCGTAGAGGTGGCGGAGAACGGTCGGTTGGGCTGGGAGCGGCTTCAGCAAGAGCCCTTTGATCTGATCCTGCTTGACCTGATGATGCCCGAGATGGGCGGCTTGGAGGTGTTGGAGAAGGTGCAGGCGCTCGATCCGGAGATGGTGGTGATCATGATCACCGGTTTTGCCACCATTGAGACCGCAGTGGATGCGATGCGCAAGGGGGCTTACGATTATCTGCCCAAACCGTTCACGCCGGAGGAGCTGCGCACCAAGGTGAGCCGCGGGTTGGAGAAACGGCGGCTGATCCTGCAGGCCCGTGCGCTGATTCTAGAACGCGATCGCAATCTGTTGGAATGCGCGAACGAAAAATCGCGCACCATGACCATCATCAACTGCCTGAGCGAGGGACTGATCGCGACCAACCGGACCGGGCAGATCGTGCTGATGAACCCGGCGGCGATCAAGATGCTGCGGCCCCAGGTCGATTCGGTGATCGGCCGCACGGTGTCCGGCCTGCTGGGCCATCCGGAACAAGAGAAGGCGATCGCGGAAATGCTGGCGACCGTGACCGCCACCGGCGCCATCACTCAGATGGAAATGCAGACGTGCGATGAGCGCGTGCTGGAATCACACGTCAGTCCGATCCTGGATGACCACGGCGAGTGCCTCGGTACGGTTACGGTGCTTTTAGACATCACCCAGGATAAAAAAATTGAAAAGATGAAGTCCGATTTTGTCCGCCTGGTGTCGCACGAATTAAAAGCGCCGGTGGCCGCCATCGCCGGGTATCTGAACCTCATCATCGACGGCTTGACGGCGAGCCAACCAGATAAAGAGAAGGACATCATCTTGCGTTCGCGCGACAAAGCCAATGCGCTTCTGGATCTGATCAACGATCTGTTGGATCTGTCGCGCAGCGAGCGCAACCGCAGCGCGGGCGTGCAGAAACGACTGGACCTAGGCGCGGTGTTGACCGAGACCGTCAAATTCTATCACAATGAAGCTCAGCTTCGGCATCTCGAGCTGGCCTTGCACCTGCCCACCACTATCCCGCCGGTGGTCGGCGATGCCGAGGCGCTGGGCCGGGTGTTCGCTAACTTGATCGGCAATGCGATTAAATACACGCCGGAGGGCGGTCGTGTGGATGTGGAGCTCATTCAGCGCGACGGTTGGCTGGCGATTGCCGTGCGCGATACCGGCATGGGCATTGCCCCGGATGAGATAAAAAAAATATTCGACGAATTTTACCGCAGCCGTCAGGTGATCCTGCAAAAGATCCCTGGCACTGGTTTGGGATTGTCCATCGCCAAACAGATCGTTGAGGCCCATCGCGGTTACATGGAGGTGGAAAGTGCGGTGCATCAGGGTTCGGTGTTTCGCGCCTGGTTTCCGATCGCCGATGCCCTGCCGACGGCTGCGCCCGTTGTCTGAACAGCGCGCAGGCCGAAGAAAAAAACTGTTGACATGAATGGTTGACATCAATACCTTGTTGGGTCGAGAGATGGTGATTCGCGATCTCGAACAGCTGCTGCAAAGCCAGGTGTTGAGCGGGCAGGATCGGCTGCAGACGCCCGTACAGGGCGTGCTGGTATCGGATATTCTCAGCGATGTGATGGTAAAAGCCGGCCAGGGCTGGCTATGGGTAACCCATCAGACCACCGTGAACGTGATCGCCATAGCATTCTTTAAAGGATTGGCCGGAGTGATCCTGCCCGACCATCTGCAGCTCAGAGACGATGCGCTGGCCAAAGCGGTGGAAAAAGAAATACCGGTTTTGTCATCCGCCCTGAGCGCTTATCAGGTAATCGGCAAGCTGTACAAAATGGGGCTGCAGGGATGAGCGGATCGGCGCCCAGCGCGAACCGTGGACGCCGGTGCAGAATCGATGACATGTTCTATTGGAGGGACAAGATGGCCAATCTATTTCTCGCGAGCGAAATTCTGGAGATGAATGTGCAGGAAGAACGCAACGGCGCTGCCTTTTACGCCCGTTTGGCGGAGAAATCGGCCCATCCGCTTGTAAAAAAACACGCAGCAGAGATTGCCGAGCAGGAGCGACATCATGAAACGTTGTTCACCAGGATGCTGCAGGAATGTGAACAGGTGGAACCCAATGAAGCGTATCCGGGCGAATACGACGCTTACCGCCAGGCCTTGCTAAAAAATAAAATGTTCGCCGACGAGCAGGATGCGGCGGAAAAGGCGGAACAGTGGACTGATAAAGAGGCCCTGACTTTTGCCCTGAAAACCGAACAGGCGACGCTGAATCTGCTGAAAGAGTTGACCAAGCATATCGATCCCCGGGAATTGCCGTTAATCCAGATCACAGTGGACGAAGAAGCGAATCACGTCAAGGTGTTGAACGAGCTGCTGCAGAAGATTTGAGCAGGGCGGAGGGAGGATCTTTTTTTAGGAGAATCGGCAGCGCCGGATCATTCAGCTTGCCCCCCAATAAAAACGGTGTGGATTTTCATGTTTTTTCTTTTTCTTGCCACGTTGCCGATGACGATCAACACCAACGTTGTGTTTCCCATCCAATTGCCGCGCCAGGTGGAACATTGGAGCCGACCGGACTCGGCGCAAACCATAACTGCACAGACAATTTTCGATTATATGGATGGCGCCGGCGAGCTCTACCTTGGCTTCCGGTTCGACAGCTTGCAGGTCGTCGAGTATACCGCGGAGGGTTCGTACAACCTCCTGGTCGAGATCTATTACATGCAAGAGTCCGACGACGCTTTTGGCTTGCTCTCGCTGGATTTGGATGGCGAGCGCATCGACTGGGGCGCTGCTCCGGAAGCGTCCAGCCCATCCGCCTTGTATGGCGCCGGGTTGCTGCGTCTTTGGGCAGGCCCTGTCTATGCCAGGGTGATGGCCTTTCAGGAAACTGAAACGGCCAGACGGGCGGTGCTTGAATTGGGCCGCGTCATCGCCGCTCAATGCCGGTCCGCCCGACCGCCGAAGTTGATTCAAATGGTGCAGCCGCTCTTCACGAATGCCCCGCTGAAATATTTCCGTTCTCATTTGGTCCTTAATTCGATCTTTTACCTCGCCAGTCAAAACATTCTCGATCTTGATCTTTCCGTCGAAGGCGTCTACGCCCACGAAGGGCAGATGAAAGTGTTGTTGCTGCACTATCCTGAGGCCCGCCGGGCGGCCGCTGCGGCGCAGTTTTTTTTGCAAAGCTATCTGCCAGATCACCAATCCGCCCGCTGCGGCGGATTCTATCCGCTTGAATCCGGGTATTGCGCCTGTTTTCATGCCGGCGTTTACCTCATTCTTCTCTTCGACTGCCCAGACATCGACAGTGGACGCCAATGGGTGCAAACCATTGAATGCCGTTTACGCACAGGAGACCGCTTATGAACGATCGTTTGATTACGCGCAGAGATTTTGCCCGCACCAGCCTGGCAGCCGCAGCGGGCGCATCCTTGACCAGCGCAGCCACGCTGCGAGCAAAGCCGCGGTCCAGCCGCGTTGTCATTGTTCGCGAGGAGGCTGTGCTGGATACTGCGCACAAGGTGAACAAGGCCATTCTGCAAAAGATGCTGGATCAAACCGTCATGGCTGTGACCGGCGGCAACGCCGCAGCCGATGGCTGGAAAGCGATCGCCGCGGTGAAAGATAAAGTCGGCCTGGTGCCCACCCCGCACCTCAACCCCACGCATCCGGAACTCATCGAGCTGGTCGCCTCGTCGTTGCAGAACCAGGCCGGCCTGCCGGCGGAGCGGATCGTCAACGCGCAGGGACGAAATCTCGAGATAGTGAAATCGTGCACCGTGCTGATCGCCCTGCCGGCTCTCAAAGCGCATTGGCTCACCGGCATCGGCACGGTGTTGAAGAACTATATCATGTTTTCGGGAAATCCGCAAGCGTATCATGACAGCAGGAACGTCAAGCTCGGGGAGATCTGGAAATTGCCGGAGGTTGAGGGTAAAACGAAATTGGTGCTGGTGGATGCCCTCTACCCGTTATGCGACAAGGGACCGCAACCGGATCCGCGCTATAAATGGCATTACAACGGATTGATCGCCGGTACAGATCCCGTTGCCGTGGAAACCGTATGTCTGAACATTATCACCAAGAAACGCGAATTAATCAAGGGGGAGCCCTGGCCGCTGACTCCTCCCCCGCTCTGCGTGGAGGCTGCGGACAAGCTGTATGGCCTGGGCACCAGTTCGATGGACGAGATCAGTCTCGAACGGATCGGCTGGAGAAAAGAGCTGCTTGTCTGAGTTAAAAGGCAGGGTGGGGACCCTTCACTCTGTTTACCAGTCCTTCTTTTTTTTCTGCACCGTTGCCCGGCGTATAAACCGCAGCGGCCTCAGCAAGATCTCCGGATTCATTCGCTCTTTTCGTCTCGCTGCCGCGGAGTGTGATCACGGAAAAGGAACACGATTGATGTTTCGGCGCCAGAATCGCTCGGAAGGCTGCTGACGTCGTTCTAAATATTCGTTGTGGTTCATATGGTTCACTGAACGGAAAAAAATATTGTCTGGAGACCCTATGCACACCATCGATTATTCGATCATCGGTTTTTATTTTGTTGTGTTGATCCTGTTAGGCTGGGTATTGCGCAAACGAGCCAGCCACGGCCTGGATGAATATTTTCTCGGCGGCAGAAAGATACCCTGGTGGGTGCTGGGCGTCTCCGGCATGGCCTCCAATCTGGATATGACCGGGACCATGGTCATCATCTCATTTTTTTACATCCTTGGCGCCAAGGGATTTTTAATCGAGCTGCGCGGGGGAGTGTGCCTGGCAATGGCGTTTTTTATGGTCATTCTGGGAAAATGGCACAGCAGGGCCGGCGTCATGACCGTTGCGGAATGGATGGAATTCCGTTTCGGCAGAGGAAAACAGGGGGAACTAGCCCGCCTGTTGAGCACCCTTGCCACGGTGATCACCACCATCGGCATGGTCGCCTATTTTTTTGTCGGCACCGGCAAATTTCTTTCCATGTTTCTCCCCTTTTCGCCGCAAGTCTGTTCCTTGATCATGATCGCTGTCGCCTTATTCTATACGACGCTAAGCGGCATCTATGGCGTGGCCTATACCGATTTGTTTCAATCCCTGCTCATTGGTTTTGCGACCGTCTTTATTTCCGTCAAAGCGTTTATAAGCGTGGATTATGCCGCGGTTCAGGCTATGACGCCGCCGGGTTGGACTAATGTCATTCCCTCCTGGCGCATGGCCATGCCCTCTGGATATGAAATATATAATCTTCTCGGACTTTCGGTGATTTTTTATTTTCTTAAAGTTTTTATCGAAGGATTCGGCGGTCCGCAAGGGTATACGGCGCAACGTTATTTTTCGGTCAAATCGGATCGCGAGAGCGGCCTTCTGTCCATGCTTTGGATATCGCTGTTATCCTTTCGTTGGCCGTTCATCATGGCTATCGCGCTGCTCGGCTTTACACTGGGGCCCCAAGTCACCGATCCCGAGATGGTGCTTCCCATGGTATTGGTTCATCTGATTCCAACCGGAATCAAGGGACTTATGATCGCCGCTCTGATCGCCGCCGCCATGTCGACTTTTGATTCGACCATCAATGCCGGCGCTTCCTATTTGATCAATGATATCTATCGAAAACATATCACTCCCAGGGCGACGGAGAAGCAGCTGGTACGTGCGAGCTATATTGCGTCCATTGTCATCGTGATCCTTGGGATAGCTATCGGCCTGGTCACCCCCACCATTAACGCCATATGGGGCTGGATTACCATGAGCCTTGGTGCGGGCATGTTTATTCCGCTTTTGGTCCGCTGGTATTGGTGGCGCCTGAACGGCTATGGATTTGCGATGGGAACCGCGGTTGGGATTATCGGCGCGATCCTGCAAAAAGCCCTGTTCCCCTCTTGGCCGGAATGGATGGCTTTTCTGGCGGTCAGTTTTATCTCCCTTTGCGGCATGATGATCACCACCCTGCTGACGGAAGCCACCCCGATCGAGGTGTTGAATAATTTTTACAGCAAAACCAGGCCGTTCGGTTTTTGGCATAAAATCAGGCAAGGGTTTGATCAGCGCGTTATTTTCTCGATTCGGAAAGAAGCGCGCGGTGATCTGCTCGCACTGGCCTTTGCCATACCATGGCATCTCGCTCTGTTCTTAACGCCGGTGCATCTGGTGTTGCATTACTGGTCCCGGTTTTTCCTGTTTCTTTCGATTCTGGCGATTTCCTCCATCGGATTGTATTTTTTTTGGTACAGGAATCTGGACCGGGATTATCTCAAAGAATAGAAGGGAGGAGCAGACCGGCTTATTTTTTGAGCGGGAAGAACGATCCAAGGCAGGAACAGCGATCATATGCAGTGAATGATTCAACCTCCTGCGCAAGACTTGCCGAAAAACAAGAGCCTGCGCAGGCTTGCATAACTGGGAGCGCGCGCATCAGGGATGGGCTTTTATCCCATGGATTGTAATTTTACGCACCAGCACGGCCTTGCGCTGGTTCCCCTGCTCATCCTTATACTGAAAATCGCAATAGGCCAGCAAAAGTTGATTGGAGCCGATGGGCAGCATGCTTGTATATCCATCCGTACTGGCCTCTCGGTTGTGTGGATCGCTCTTCAGCAGGCAGACGGGATCGGTCCACTCACGGCCGGTCCCGTCCAGAGAGAACGTCAACCAGATGCCCGGACGGCCATAGGTAAGCGCCAGTACGCCGCACTCCAGGGGAGTGAGGCAGGGCATCACGCCGAAATGGCCGAGCCGGTCGAGGCTGACCGGTTTTTCCCACGTCTCCCCACGGTCTTGGGAAAAGGTGATCATCATGGAAACTTGACGATGGTCGCTCCGCCGCAAGACGCACACCAGCTCCCCGTTTTTTGTTTGCGCAAGCATCGGTTCGGTCATCGGGTGGATTCCCTGCTCATCCACCGCAATGGTGGACCGCCGCCGCCAACTCCGGCCGTTGTCATTTGAAACCATACAGGATACGGACCAATGAGGCGGTACCGCGCCATCCGCCAGTAAATAGTTGGTACGATAATCAGCGTATAAAAGTTCGTTGCCGACCAGTAACGGCGGGCGTTCAAAGGTGGTGCGGGCCACCAGAGGGCTTTCCTCGCTTTCCGCCAGAGTCCAGATCAGTGCATCTGTGCTGTCGTATCGCACCATGTCCGGTTGCCAACGCTTGGATTCAGGAGACCAGCGTACCGCAGTCATGTTCACAAAAAAATCTTTTATCGGCACGGGGCAGTCGGCCAGACGGTAGAAATAGTACCCTGTGTAAGAAAAGACCTTGGCCAACGGATTGGGCAGAGTCAAGTCGGCGTGCTTGATATTGATCGGCACGGCTGACGGCAGGCAGAGATAGTGCCCATCGAACAGTGGACAGGACAATCCATTCGCCGGCAATCCCTCAGCGGCGAAGGGTTGCCAGCTCGTGCCCAGGTCTGCGGAGATGAACGTCGGCGAGGCCATGCCGTAAGCTTTGACGGCGTCGGCGCCCACGTGATAGCGGAGTAGGATTTTCCCCTCCGGGTAGGGGGAGATGGAGACAAATTGATGATAGCCCCATCTTTTTTCGTTCACCTGGGAGGTGGAGACGACGACCGGTGCGTCGAGAGTGGCGTACACCCCTTGTGCGAGGGTCACTGTTTTCGCTTCTCGCGATGTGCTGGTGCACAGCAGTCCATTGATACAGAGTGACAATCCGAATAGAATGGCGGGATGTTTTGTTTTCATCTTTTTTTATTCCAGCGATTACGCTTCCTTAAATCTGAACCGCATCCTTCTCGTTTTTCTGCCAGGTTTCGATCATCCGGCGCAAGCGTGCGATCTCTTTTTTATACCCAACCGCTGTATAGAGGTTGGTTGTTTCATATGGATCCTGCTGTAGATTGAACAGCTGATGTTTATCGCTCCGCGCCAGACAAAGCTTCCAACCCTCTTGGGTAATGACCGTGCGTATGGGGACGTTGTGAACGCGCATCGCCTCCTGGTCGCTGACGCCGAGATGGCCGACCGGCGCTCGTCCTTCTGCGCCGTTCCACTGGATGAAAACAGGTTCCTGGGCGGGACGACCGTTGCGCAGGATGGGAAGCAGGTTTTTGCCCGGCAGCTCTGTGCGGCGGCCCAGCAGCGCCAGTAAGGTGGGCGCCAGATCGATGTGGCTGAAACGGCCGGGGGCGCGGTGGTGACGGCGTCCCCACGACGGAACGCGCATAAGCCACGGCACAGCGATGGATTCTTCATACATCACCGTCTTGGCCAACAGCTGATGGCTGCCCATCATGTCCCCATGATCGCTGGTAAAGACAACCACGGTGTGGTCGGCCAGCTGCAGCCGTTCCAGTTCGGCGAGGATGGCGCCGACGCTGCGGTCCACCAGCGAGACCAGTCCATAGTAGCGCGCCATCAACGTGCGCCAGCCTTTTTCGCTTTTCAGGTCATGGCCGCCGAAACCCTGCTGCAGGTACTGCTCGCGCAGCAGACGATAACGCAATGGTTCATTTTCTTCCAGCGGATCATAAAAATTTTCCGGCAACGGGATGGAATGGGGATCATAAAGATCGTTCAGCGGTCCGTAGAAGGGCATATGCGGTTCGAGAAAGTTGACGCACAATATAAACGGATCGCGCCGATGGCGTTGGAGAAAATCGATGGCGTGCGCCGCCAGAAAAGCGGGTTTACCGTGCTCCATCGGCAGCTTGCTGGCAAAATCACGGCTGTAGTAACCGTCCACGGCGTCCGGCTCATACGCCAGCCCATGCAAATAGTTCCAATAGCTGCTGCGCAGGGATTTGTCCCGATGCGCGCGGTAATATTTTCGATAACCATCCTCAATGCTGACCCATTCCTCAAACCCGTGTTGAGCAAAGATTTCATCGCCTAAATGCCACTTGCCCATGTAGCCGGTGCGATAGTCGGAATCATGGAGCAGCTCGGGCAAACAGGCTATGGAATCGGGCAGGAGTAGGTTATTGGCCGTACAGCTGTGCTGATGCGGCCAAAGGCCGGTCATGGCGGTAGCGCGCGATGGGGTGCAGACCGGTTGGCTGACATAGGCGTGCTCCAACACCAAGCTTTCATGAGCCAGCTGGTCGAGGTGCGGCGTCTGGATCCACGAATTGCCATAGACCGCCAGGGTGTCGCGCCGTTGTTCGTCGGTCCAGAGAAAAAGCAGATTGGGTTTATCCTTTCTGCTGCAGGCGAGGATATACGGGGCTGAAAACAGCGCCGCGCTGTTCCTGAGAAACGTGCGTCGGTTCATCCGGCCTCCAATCGATTCAGCGGGTAGGCGGGGGGAAGAGGGCGTTGACGATAAACCCGCTGAGGGTTATAGCAGCTGCCGGCAGATCTCGGTCAGCAAACTCGCCAAGCGGTCGGCTGCTCTGTGGGCTGTGTCTGTCACTTCTTCATGGGTTAATTTCTTTTTACTGATGCCGGTGCCGGGATTGGTGATCAGCGAAAGGCCCAGCACGCGGAGATGGCGCTGACGGGCGGCGATCACTTCCGGAACCGTGGACATGGAGACCGCATCGCCGCCGAGCTTTTGCAGCATTTTTACTTCCGCGGCGGTCTCATAGGCCGGTCCGGCCATCCAGCAAAAAACGCCCTGTTGCAGTGGAATCTGCAGGTGGCGTCCAGCGGCCAGGGCGATTTGGATCAACTCTGGATCATAACACTGGTACATATCGGGAAAGCGCGGGCCCATTAGATTTTCCGGCCGACCGATCAGCGGATTGCCGAAGGCGCAGTTCATTTGGTCGGTGATGATCATCAAATCGCCGGCCTGGTAAGAAGGATTCAGTGCGCCGCTGGCAGTAGTGATGATCAGGGTTGTAATGCCCAGACTCGCCAGCAGATGCACGGGATAGGTCACTTGCTCCAGGGTATAGCCTTCATAATAATGGATGCGGCCTTGGACGCCGATGAGGGGGGTGTTCTCCAGCTTGCCGATGAACCAACGGCCATGGTGGCTGGGCACGGTCGAACGCGGGTAATGCGGAATATCAACGGTGTTAAGGATGACCGGATCGCGGATGGCCTCTGCAAACCTGCCCATGCCGGAACCCATGATGACTGCGACAGAGGGGGGGACGCCCAATCCCATAGTCTGGAGATAGGCGACGGACTCGAGGATTTTTTGTTTAAGCAAAAGGGCCATGGCGTTCAAGCAGATTGTTTTTGCGGCGCCTGTTGAAGGCGGGGTTTAGGATTATTTTACATCCTCACCGACGTCCGTGGACTCTTCATACACTCTATGGCAGAAGCGGCAGCGCGCCTCATAGATCTCTGCAGCGCCGACCACCACCCGTTTTGAATCGTGGCTCAGCCTCTGTGTTCGGTTGGCCGGGTTGCCGCATTTAACGCAGATGGCCAGCGTCTTGTGGATGTCCTCGGCCACTGCGAGCAGTTGCGGAATTGGCTCGAACGGTTTGCCGGTGTAATCCTGGTCTAGGCCGGCGACGATCACTCGTTTGCCGGAATCAGCCAGTTTCTGGCACACCTCCACCAGCTCCAGTCCGAAAAATTGCGCCTCATCAATGCCGATCACCGCAGCGTCGCCGGCTTTTTCCAGGATTTCCCGGGCCGAGCTTACCGTGATAGAGGGCAGCTTGAGAGAGCTGTGCGAAACAATATGCTCGACGGAATACCGGTCATCGATGGCCGGTTTAAAGATGGCGGTCTTTAATTTGGCGATCTCGGCGCGCTTAAGTCGGCGGATCAACTCTTCGGTTTTGCCGCTGAACATGCTGCCGCAAATCACCTCGATCCAACCAATCCCTTTGGCGATGGTATTCAGCATAATTGTTCTTCCTGGTGAGATTTTTTTACAGCGGTTCCCCGCCACACGGGCTAAGTGGGCAACTTGAGCAAAATTTTATCTATCGTCAACGCGCTTTCCTCTTCGCCCGAAACCACTAGGTCCGCGTGCACCCGGCTGGGGAACACATGGCGCAAATACATAGGGCGCACCGTAGCCAAATATTGGTCGATGACCGATTGGACGGAACGGCCCCGGCTGGTGGTGTCGCGCTGCAACCGCCGAATAAAGCAGAGGTCCATGGCGGTGTCGACAAAGATTTTAAGATCCAGCAACGGCAACAGCTCTGACACGGCGAGAAGCAGAATGCCGTCGAGAATGATCCAGTCGGAGGGCGACACCTTTACGGTCTCAGGTCTGCGATTGTGCGTGGTGAAATCATACAAAGGATGTTCGACGCTGTGGCCGTCGCTAAGGGCCTGCAGATGGCGGATGAGAAGAGTAAATTCTATGGCTTTCGGATCGTCATAGTTGATCCCTTGTCGTTGTTCGAACGTCAGGTCCGAACGGTCGCGATAATAATAGTCCTGTGAAAGCAGCAGCGGCCGGCGATCATGCAGCGCAGCAACCAGCCGCTCCGCCAGAAAGGTTTTGCCTGAACCGGAGCCGCCGGCAACCGCGATGATATAGGGCTTACGTCTCATTGTAAAAATCCTTCGTCGAACGCATGCGGCAACAGCTCCTGAAGCGTCCAGATCTGAAATTCATCTTCAGCAGCGAGGACGACTTTAATGTTTTTAGCGTAATCCCACAGCGCCTGGCGGCAAGCGCCGCAGGGCGGGCACAAGGGCGGTTTGGGCGTGGCGATGGCAATCGCCTGGAATTCCGTGACGCCCTCAGAGAGCGCCTTGGCCAGCGCCACGCGCTCCGCGCACAGGGTGAGTCCATAGGAGCTGGATTCGATATTGCAGCCGGTAAAGATCGATCCATCTTTGGCCAGCAGGGCTGCACCCACGGGAAATCCGGAGTAGGTTGCTTGAGCCCGAAGGATCGCCTGCTTGGCGTGAGCTATGAGACCGGCATAGAGGGACAAAAGCGCCTCCTAAAAAAAATCCAAGTCAAAGCGACTTGGATTTAAGGTAAGAAAATAACCGTTCAATGCAAATGATTTATTGCACCACGGCCGAGGCGGCCCGACGGAGCTTAGAAGGGCAGGTCGTCCACATCCGCTGGCAAGGGTTCGCTGAAATTCGCTTCCCCGACGGCTGGCGGCGGTTCATGGCTGACTGGCTCGCGATCGCCCTTGGCTTCGAGGAACTGAATCGAATCCGCCTGGACCTCTGTGGCATAACGCTTGTTGCCGTCCTTGTCGTTCCAGGAACGGGTCACCAGCTTGCCCTCCACATAGATGCGGTGTCCCTTTTTGCAGTATTGGCCCACCAGCTCGGCTTGTTTGCGCCACACCACCACCCGGTTCCATTCGGTCTGCTCCTGTATTTTACCGTCCTGATCCTTGTAAGAGGTGTTGGTTGCCACGCTCAGAGTGGCCACCGCCGCTCCGGAAGGGGTGTATTTCACCTCCGGATCCTGGCCGAGCCGGCCGATAAGCATGACTTTGTTCAAGGTGCCTTTACTGTCGTACGCCATGACACACCTCCATATGAGATAATAGTTTGAAAGGAGCAGTGACCCTAAGTTCAGTCTACAAAGAAATATTAAATTTGTCAAGCGGTATTTAACGAAACGCTGATTTCTTGGCTCTGAACTCGGAAAAGTGTTTCAAGTGAGCGGAAAGTTATGTAAATTTATCGTTAAATGAAACAATTTTTGGAAAAAGCCATGAATGGGTACCGGTTTGTCCTTGTCCCCGTAGCAGAGATCGCCGCAGAGGATGAAACCTTTCGTGTTGCGCTGGATCCGCCGGAGGCGTCACTACGCGCCAGCGTGGCGGCGCATGGGCTGCTGCAGCCGTTGCGGCTGCAACTACGCGCCGACGGCCGCTACAGGCTGGTCTCCGGATTTAAACGTTTTCATCTGGTGCATGAGCTTGGCTGGGAACAGGTTCCGGCCTTGGTGGTGAGCGAACGGCAAAACGATCTGGCTCTTTATACGTCAAGCCTGCAAGAACGGTTGGCTGCCCCCAAACCGTTAAGCCCTCTAGAGATCGCAGAGGTGTTGTCCAAGCTGCGCGCTGTTTTTGCTCTTTCCGAGGAAATCGTGGTCCGTGATTTTATGCCCTCCCTGGGGCTTGGCAGAAACCGCATCTGGCTCGAACGCTATTTGCCGCTCTCCGGGTTGGATGAGCGCAGCAAAACTGAATTGCTAAGGGAGGGATTGTCTCTGGACGTCGTCTTTGCCCTTCCTGCTTTGGCCGCAGAAGAACGTCATCATCTGCTGGATTTGTTCAAGGCATTGCGTCTTGGCAAAAACAAACAAAGCGAAATGTATTCGCTGATCCGCGATGTCTGCCGAATGCAGAGAAGGTCCATCGGGGCGCTGCTGCAACAGCAGGGACTGGCGGAGATCCTCGCCGACGTTGAGCTCACTTCCACACAAAAAGCCGAGCGCTGCAAGGAGCTTTTGATGCGGCTGCGTTATCCCCACTTCAGCCGCGCCTTGCAGGCTTTTCACGATCTATTGAAAGAGGCCGGTGTGCCGCCGGCGCTGCGGATTTCACCTTCCCCCTTTTTCAACAGCGAGGAGGTTTCGATCGCCTTTTCGTTCAAGGACGAAAATGAGTTCCGCCGGTGGATGGGCGAACTGCAGCGGCTGGACGCCGAGGGGGTGATTGAAAAACTGGTTCACCTGCCATGATGCACTTTCCGTCGCAGAAAGATTTTTCTCCCAACCGGTTGATCATCGAGGAGCCGGTTGCCCGGGAGCCGCTGGTGAACCGTATTCGACAGCGCCTGCCCCAGGTCTCCGCCGAGTTCGTTAAAGATATCGAACAGCTTCGAGGAGACCGCGATCTGGACGATGCCCTGTTGCTGGCCCGGCAGCGCGGACCGTTTTTGCGCTATTGTCCCGGAACGCCCAGACATATCTGTTGTCTCTATCAGAATCTGGATGTGGCCGCCGGCTGCGATATGAACTGCACCTACTGCATTCTCCAGGGCTATCTCAATACGCCGGGCAAAACCCTGTATGTCAACACCGGCGATCTGTTCCAGGAGCTGGACAAAGTGCGTTTGCAGAGAACGGATCAATTCTTCCGCATCGGCACAGGCGAGTTATCCGACAGCATGACCTTTGATCATCTGACCGGTTTTTCCGTGGATCTGGTGGAGTATTTCAGCCGTTGGCAGAATGCGATCATCGAGCTCAAGTCGAAGAACGTTCATATCGATCATCTGGCAGCGCTTCAACATAACCGGAGGACGGTGGTCTCCTGGTCGGTGAACGCGGAACCGATATGCCGAAGCGAGGAAAGCGGAGCGCCGACGTTGACGGATCGTTTGCAGGCCGCGGCCAAGGTGCAGGAGATGGGCTATTGGCTGGGTTTTCATTTTGATCCGATGATCTGGTTTGACGGCTGGGAGGATCATTACCGTGAAACGGTGGCACGCATCTTTCAGTTCGCCCGACCGGACAACATCGCCTGGATCAGTCTGGGCGCGCTGCGCTATCCCGCGGCTATGGAGGAGGTGATCCGGGAAAGACATCCACACTCCCGCATCGTTCTGGGTGAGCTTTTGCCGGGCCCGGATAAGAAGCGGCGGTATTTCAAAACTCTACGCATTGAGCTCTTTCGCCGCATGGTTGAATGGATCCGGGCATACGGGTACGATAACGGCGTCTATCTCTGCATGGAGAGCGACGAGGTGTGGCACAAAGCGTTCGGCTGGTCGCCCGGCAGCAGTGCAGGGCTTAAAAAACTGCTTGACGATCGCGTGCGGGTGCGTTAAAAGTCATTAAAACCCTTTATGACAAAGCAAAACGACGAGGACACATGATCACTGAAATCATTTCGCAGTATGCAGTTAAAATTCTGGAAGCGATGGGGTATTGGGGGGCGGGTTTGCTGATGGCGTTGGAGAGTATGATTGCCCCGGTGCCCAGCGAAGCGGTTATGCCGTTTGTCGGTTTTCTGGTTGCGGACGGCAAGTGGAGCCTCTGGGCATCTCTGCTGTCCACCTCCCTCGGCTCCATCGTCGGATCTCTGATTTCGTATTATCTAGGCTATTACGGCGGCAAACCGCTGGTGCTCAAGGTGGGCAAGTATCTGTTGCTGGATCGTCATGATCTGGAGATGACGGAAAATTTTTTCAACAAACGCAGCGGCGTATGGACGCTGTTTATCAGTCGGTTCATTCCGGTGATCCGTCATTTCATCTCCATCCCGGCCGGGATCGGTCGGATGCCGATAGGATCGTTTGTCATCGCAACGGTCATCGGCGCGACCCTGTGGAACGGATTTCTGCTCTATCTGGGCCTCAAGCTGCGTGAAAACTGGCAGGTGGTGCAAAAATACTCGCATCAGATCGACATCGGCGTGGTCCTGTTTCTTGTCGTTTTGCTGGGCTGGTTCGTTCATTCCAGGCTGCAAAAACGCAAAGCGCTGCAGAGTTAGAAATGAATCGCGGCGCCGAGTTGGATCAGGACCAAATCCGTCTTGGACTCTTTGACGTCATAGAGGACCTTGCCGTTCTCCCGGTGGACCGAGCCCTTTTTTAGATAGCGGGCCTGTTCGCCGATCAGGTATTTCGCCTGAATATCCAACGCCACGGACAGGGGGTGGTACTGTTGACCTTCGCGCGGCGAGGCGGTGTAAAGAGTGTACTGCAGGCCGCCGCCGGCGCCGTAATTAAAGGCGGTGTCGTCGAAATCGACCTTGCTGGCGATCCGCTCGTCCTCATACCAGTCATCCACGTTCTCAATCCTTGTCTCCGTATACAGATAATTCAAACCCGCGACCGCCTCCACATAGGGCTGCAGCCGACCGGTGGGATTCTGCAGACGAAATACGAGTTGGGCCAGCACCATGGAATTATCGGTGCTCACCTTTACGGTGAAATCCGGGAACTCGCTGCTGAGCGGTTGGCGGCGCGATTCCATGCCGTAAATTAGAAATCCCGCACTGACGCCGATGCTGAAAAGGCTGCGGGACGGCGAATAAAAAAATTCGCCCGTAAGGCCAAAGCCGTCGCTGCCTGTGTTCTGTTTGAATTCGCCCTGCAACAGGCCTGAGGCCAGATGCAGACTGCCCTGAAATCGTGGCTGGCTGCTGGCGGCCGTGGCCCAGGCCACGACGAGAAGGATGATTGTTTTTGGCATGCGGGGTTTCATGGAATCTCTCCTGGTTAACGGTTATCGCTCTGAGGCACGGCTGTCTCGTCCTCATACAGGGAATGCCATAGTTGCGGATCATATGCGGTCCTGCGCGACGGACAGTCGGCTCGATGGCAGAGCCGGCAAGACTGAAAATCGATGGTGGTGGGGAACAGGATGCCGGAAACGGATTTGTTCGGAATCATCAGACAAGAGTCGGTCAGGGTGACGCCGATGTGGGCGCGCACATCTCCCAACAGTTTGAATAAATTGGTTTGCTGTTCAATGGGCCATATTTCGGCATCGCCGGAGCCAGGGCTCATGGAGGAGGAGCGGCTCCATCCCGCTTCTTTCTTCAGATGTCTGCGCAGTTCGTTCAGCGCGCACTCCAGCGCTGCGGCTTTGATGTGATCCCAGAGGAAATCCTCCAGCGGATCGCCGTTGGATACATGGACCTCATCCAATTCGGTTCCGCAGGTGGCGACGAAAACATAGCCTCTTTCAATGGTTTTTAAATTTTCCGCCAGCGCGCGGCTGTGGAAGGTGATGCCCTCAAAGGTGATCGCATTCGGTTGCCGTTCCTGCACGAAAACCGGTTTGTACAGGGCCTTGGGTCTGCCATGCATCTGCGCCGATTGGACCAATTCTCTGATCACCTGCGGATCCAGCACATCGGCGGGCAGATGGGCTTTTTTCATCAAGCGGGCGGTGTCCAGAGTGAACGGTATGGAAGTCAACAGGGTCATGGCTTTTCCTCAGCCAACCATAAGGTGACAGGCCCCAGCAGCCCGGAGGGCAGCAAAGGGGTATCCGCTGCGAAGGGTTTGTAAGTGGACCAGGCGATTTGCTTTTCCGCCGGCAGTGCGGCATCGCCGATGAGACGGTTGGGCCAGAGATTGGCAACAGTGATCTCCAGTTCGTTGTCTTTCCCCTGCACCGCCGCACTGATGTCGATGCGATAGGGTTTTGTCCAAACGGTGCCCAACTCGTGTCCATTCAAACGAACCGCGGCCATCACTTCCACTTGCCCGAGATCCAGCCACAGCCGGCCGCGTTTCATGGACGGCAGGTCAAAGCGTAGGGAGTAGGTTGCCAGACCGGAATAGTAACGGATGGCCTGATTCTCGTGCATGCTCCAGTCCTGTAATACGTCGAAAACGACCGGATGTTTCGGTCCGCCGAGGCGTGCATCAAACGTCACTCGCCACGGCCCTGCGACCGGTTGTAAGACCTTCGGTTCCAGACATGAAGCAGTGCGAGGGCGGGGCGCGGCTTTAGTAAAAACGATAAAGATCGAGCCGTGGGGCTCCAGCATTACCTCGATTTCCGTACACTCCTTTTTTTCCTTGAACGCCACCGCTTCATTTGCAGTGCCGGTCAGTGGATTCCACAAACTCGGCCGAAGTCCGGCTACGCGAAAACGGCAGGCGGCCTTGATGGCCCGCTCCTCGCTGTTGGCGATGAAATAGAGCTCGCCTGCATTCACACGGCGGTGTGTATAACGAAAAGGGGCGTCGGTGCTGAAATCCGGCGGATAATTCATTTTACCGAAAAGGGATTCCAACATCGGTAGATCAGGATATGTTTCTTCAGCCGGCAGCGGCGACCAGATCAGGCGCCCCTTGCCCAGTCTGCGCTCTCCGGCGTTCGCCTCAGAACCCCACAGTTCTTTGACCAGTTTCTGCACCTGCTGATCGCATTCCGGGTAACCGGCTAGAGACGGGGAGCTTTTCGGCGGAACGCCAAAGACCACCGCGCCGTCGTAAATCAGCGTGCGGATTTTATGCAAAAGCTGCGGCGTCATGGTTGCGGTCTGCGGCAGGACCAACAGTCGATACGAGGCGCCGCCGTCCAGCTGCAGGCGGCCGTTTTGAACTTTAGCGTGATGCAGCAGCACCTCTGGGGCGCAGCCATCGAAATTATAGCCCGGCCGGTCCGGCAATCCGCCGCGCTGCGGCAAGGCCATGGGACGAAAGACATAGGGAGCGGCCTCGGGCGTCAACAGGCAGATATCCGCCACAGCAACGCCCTGTTGCAGCAGATATTGACAGCGCGCCAGATAGGTGTGAAAACCATCGATAAGCGGCCACCAAGTTTGCGTACGCTCCCAATGGACGCCATAGGGTCCCATGGTCATACCCGGCGCGCGATCCAGCCAGGGTTGATGGGCGTAGCGATGAAACGCCAAGCGGTTGATGCCAACGCAAAACGCCCAGTCCGCCTGCGCTTTCATAGCGCCAGGATGTAATTTCCATGCCTCGTTATGATCAGAGGTGAAAGCCTCAGCTGCGACGATGGGACGTCCGTGGGTATGGGCGATGGAGGTCGCTTCAAAACAGCTATAATCGGTGTTGAATCCATAACCTCTGGCCCAGAATTCGCACATGGGCACATCGGCGATGCCGCCGAGACTCAAATCTGCGGTTGGATTCATATCATAGGGCTCGATCGAGAGGTTGAAACCGTTCTGATGCGCCAACTCTTTGAGATAACCGGCGTGATTTTCCAATAACAGCTCCTGCGCGGTTTGGCGCAGGTCCCAGAGAAAACGCTCGCTGAGCTCGGCGGCGCCTACGATGCGACCTGTCAGCACAGGAAAATAGAGCAGCGGATCATAGCCGCGCCGTTGTTGGAATTCGGAACGAAATCCGTTGGTCCAATTCTGCGATCCCATCTCCCAGCTGTCGATATGGAGCATGGTCCATCCGGTGGTGCGATGCTGCGGCCGCGGACCAATCTCCTGCAGCAGCAGACCGATATAGGCGTTCCAATGAACATCAAAGGCCTTGCGGCTGAATTTGTCGCACTCCAGACCAAAACCCGGCCTCGGCGCCGGACGCGTGTTGGCGCCGGTACAGGTGGCGCCGAAGCGCAGAATGGTCCATCGGCCTTCCGGGACCTGCCAGTCCAACTGTCCATTCGCGGAGAGTCTGCCGGTCAGATCGACGATCTTCTGCGGATCGATGGTCGCGCCAGGGGGTAACCCCGGATAATGGCTTGCCAGCGGAAGAGATGGCTTGACGTCAGGCGCAGAAGAATAGGGTGCGCGAACGTAGAGCGCTTTTTCTTTCACATCGACAATGCGATGACCCTCGTCGAGGGCGGGAAAGGCCAACACCGCGACGTCTTGGTAATAGTCCCGATAGATGGTTTTCATCTCATCAGTCCAGTCGCCGTCGCCGAAAAACGGCGGATAGGGTTTTGGCTGTCGCAAGGTCGCGTTGAAACGCCGACCGCCGAGGACCGTGGTGTCGCTGGCGACAAGGTGTTGCATCGAGTGTTCGCCGTCGATCCAAGGGCCGCCGCTGCCGGTCCAACCCGGGCCGCTGTTCAGGGTGATCTGCAGCCCCAGGCGCTCGGCTTCCTGAACGGCATGCTTGAACAAGGCCCGCCAGGGCGCGCTCATAAATTTGATCGGCCCCCGCGGTACGCCCACATCCACCTCCATGGACAAGACGCCGCCGATCCCCGCCTGCGCCATGGCTTCGAAATCAGCGGTGATGCCCTCTTTAGACAGATTGCCATCCATCCAAAACCAGTAAACCCAGGGTCTGGCAAAGACAGGCGGTTGACGAAAGGCCGCTTCATCCGGCTGCGCCCATGAGGCAAAGGGAGCATAGAACAGAACCCCGGTGATAAAAAAATAAAATCGTTTGTTCATGCGTGATCTCCATGGCCGCCGGTCTGCGCTATTTAAACAAGCCACAGCGGACAGCTGAACTCCCGAGCGTTCATCCTCCGACGAGTTTGGTTTTATAGTTCATCTCTGCAAGCAGTTGAACGATTTTACCGCGCTGATCCCCTTGAATTTCAATGCCGCCCTCGCGGACCGTGCCGCCAGCGCCGAGCCGGTTTTTCAGCGTCCGGCACAGCTCCTGGGTTTGAGGCGAGTTCGCAGGGACACCCTCGATCAGGGTAACGGATTTGCCCTTTCGTCCTTTGCGATCCAGCCTGATGCGCAGGGGCTGCGATGACAGGGTCTCTGAATGGTTCGAGCGGCAGGTGCACGGAGTTTCACCGCAGCGCCGGCATACCGGTTCTTTCTTTAGAGTCGAGTAAACGGTTACAGAGTGTTTTACGGTCATAGGTTGTCAAATTATTTTACCGGGGCAATAACCAAATGATAAATATAAAGTAAAACAAAATCACTTCAAATACAAAATATTTTTTTAACCAGCCTACTACGGCTGTGGGAAAATCCTTTTTATCATTTCATTTTGAATTTTGTGGAAAAATATATAAACTAATGTTAAAAAGGGCCGTGCGTTCAAGGAGGGTCGCATGTCGGAATCGACAAGGGGTTTTTGGGCCGGATTGTTCTTGTTTCTATCAACGATAGCGTCAGCGATGGATGATACAGTGAGGCAAAAGACGATCGAGGTTCTGGTGAACCGCTGCGGCGAGTCGCAGCGCGAACGCATCGTTCGCGGAGTCACACAGGCTGCCGCTCTGTGGCGTGAAGCGGATGGAGACGCGCAAGCGTTTCATCGCTTTTGCCTGGAACATTTTATCGCGGATCCGGCTGAGTTATCGCAAGCGTTGCAAAGGCTGGAGGACAATTTAGAGACCATCGGAGGACATACCGTGGAGGTGGCCCGCGATCTTGCCCGGCCTTTGCAGCTGGAGATCGGGCCGATCCTGGCAATGGATTATCTGTTCGCCGAATATGATCCCTCGGCGCATGTGTCGGAAGATCTGTTCAAAACCAAGATAGCGTTTGTAGCGCTGCTCAATTTTCCCAACACCACGCTGACCGAGCGGCTGCAGCAGGGTCCGCATTGGAGCCGGCTGCAGTGGGCTGCCGCGCGATTGGTGCAGCGTTTTAACGAGCGCGTTCCTGCCCCGGTCCATCAAGCGCTCACCCGCGCTTATGTTCAGGCTGATGATTATATCTCCCATTACAATCTGTATATGCATCAGCTGGTGGACGGCAAAGGCCGCCGGCTTTTTCCTCAGGATTTAAAACTGATCTCGCACTGGGGATTGCGGGATGAGTTGAAAGCGCAATACGCCGCAGCGGAGGGTCTGGCCCGTCAGCGGCTCATTCAATCGGTCATGGAGCGCATCATCGCTCAGCAGATTCCACAGGAGGTCATCGATCAGGATCAGGCGACCTGGAATCCGTTGCAGAACAGGTTGGTGCCCGAGAGGCCGTTCGAACCGGAGCCGGATGCGCGCTATCAGCGATTGCTGGATGTTTTTCATGCAGAGCAGGGCGCTGATCCGTATTATCCGCAGCTGCCGTCCAAAATCAGCCGTCGCTTTGAACGCGACCGTGAAATACCTGAGGCGCAGTTTAAACGCTTGTTGGTTTCTGTGTTGACCGATCCGGTGGGTCGGGACGTCAGCCGTCTGATCGCAAAACGGCTCGGCAGAAAGCTGGAGCCGTTCGATATCTGGTACAACGGCTTTAGACCCGTCTCCGGTTATGACGAGACGGAGCTCGACCGTCGGGTCATGGCCAGGTATCCCCACACCGCGGCTTTTCAGGCCGATCTCCCCCGCATCCTGATGCAGCTGGGTTTTGCCGCTGAAACCGCCGAGTTTCTGTCCGGTAAAATCACCGTCGATCCCTCCCGAGGCGCCGGCCATGCCATGGGCGCCGGCCGGCGCGACGACAACGCTCATCTGCGCACGCGCATTCCCAGCGACGGCATGCGCTATAAGGGCTATAACATCGCCATTCACGAGCTGGGTCACTGCGTTGAACAGGTGTTCTCGTTGAATCGCATCGATCACACGCTGCTGGCCGGTGTGCCCAACACCGCTTTCACCGAGGCCTTCGCCTTCGTCTTTCAATCCCGGGACCTCGAGCTTTTGGGGCTTGACCAGCGGGATGCGCTGGCAGAACCCTATCGGGCACTGGATACGTTTTGGTCCACCTGCGAGATCGCGGCCGTGGGGCTGGTGGATATGGAAATATGGCACTGGATGTACGATCACCCCCAGGCCACTGCCGCAGAGGTCAAGGCTGCGATGCTGCGAATCTCACGCGAGATATGGAACACCTACATCGCCCCGCTGATCAACGTCACGGATTCGCCTCTGCTGGCGATTTACTCTCATCTGATCGATGCCGGTCTCTATCTTCCCGATTATTCCCTGGGACATATCATCATGTTCCAGATCGAACAATATCTGCACGACCGGAACCTGGGTCAGGAGATGGAGCGCATGTGCAAGCTCGGCGCTCTGACGCCGGATGTTTGGATGCAATCGGCGGTCGGCGGCCCGCTGTCAGCTGAGCCTTTGCTGCAAGCGACCCGGGCCGCGATCCGGACGCTGAACTCTTCACAAAGCGGAACAAAACCATGAAAAAGATTTTTTTATTTTCTCTCTCGGTCTTTTGCTTCAGCGCCGTGCGGGCGGATGATGCGGTGCATTGGGAACGCTTGCTGCGGCCTGACAGTCTGGTGCGTTCCGGCGAGGTGCTGTTGAACGGCGCCTGGCACTATCGTATCCATGTTCGGGATCAATGGCATCCGATTCAGGTCCCGCATGTTTTACGCACGCGGGGTCAGTATTCTTTTCGCCGGTTTTTTACCCTTGAACCCGCTCATCGCAATGAACGGTTTCGCTTGCTTTTTGAAAATATTGAGGGCGTCAGCGCCGTCTATCTGAACAAAAAGTTGCTCGGCACTCGGCAGCGCACGTCAACGCCCATCAGCTTCGAGCTTGCCAAAGAGGATCTTTTCTTCAACGAACGCAATGAACTGGTGGTGGACCTGGACACACGGATTAACTACAAAACCACCATTCCACACTGGGTACGCAGCCGTGGCCTGCCCTCGCTCGCCGGCGGCATCGTGCGGCCGGTCAAATTGGTCTACGGCCGCGGAACCTGCATCCGCTCGGTGAACGTAAAGGTGCAGCCGGCTGATCTGGACATCCGAGTGGCGATTCAGACTCCGACCAGCGACACCTTGACCGTCTTCCCTGTTCCGCTCAAAGGGCTGATAGAAGTTTTCTCCGCCGATACGCTCCATCCTATGCATACGATGCTCCTGCCGGTCACGGATTTTACGTCGGAGCTGCGGGCCCAGATTCCGCTGTTCAATCCAGCGCTCTGGACTCCACGAGAACCGGTTTTATATCGCGTGCGTATTACTCTGTTCGAGGCCGAGACCCCCGTGGATCGCGCAGAGGTGATGGCAGGCGCAGGCGCGGCAGTCAAGGGCGCCGCCATGCGTTGGAAGGCCATCGAATGGATGGAGGATTTTTCCTATAAAGAGCTGGGAGAGCAAGAGCTGACCCTTAGGATCCGCGAAGACATGCAGGCCATCTATCGAACCGGCGCCAACTGCGTCCGCGTTTTCGGCGCCGCTCCCTCGGAACAGATGCTGTCGGTGTGCGATCAATTGGGCCTGGCGGTGCTGGTGGAAGTGCCTTTGATCAATCTGCCCTCAAGCCATTTACGCAACAACGACCTGCGAAAAAAAACCGAAGGGCTGCTGACGGACTTGATTGAATTCGGCCGTAAGCATCCGAGCGTCGTCGGCTGGGGACTGGGCAATGGTTATGATGCCCATGACAGCAAGGCGATTTCTTTTCTGCAGGACATGAGCCGATTCATCCGCGCAAAAGACACGCGATTGATTTACGCCGGATTTCGCGGCGAACGGCCCCTGCCGGCCACGTTGCCCGTCGATTTGGCGATTTGGGAGGTTCGCCCTGAACGCCTTTCAGCGCTGACTGACCTGCATCATTCTACGTCCTGTCCGCTCATTTACCGCGTGACCGTTCCCATGCCGCCGGCTGCGCTGCAAGAGTCCTACAGTGAACAGCTCCAAGCCTATCAGGTTAAAAATGCGTTAACCGCCTGTTTAAAGTCAGAGAGGGTACAGGGGATTCTCATCAGCCCTCTGCGCGATTATCAGAGCGATACGCCGCATTTACTTTGGGGCGACCGGCCTAATACCAATCTGTTCACCGCCGGGCTGATGGACAACCGTGGACAAGTTCGCAGTGCATATCATGTGGTCACCAGCCTCTATTCCGGCGCCGCTTTGCCGGAGCTGCTGCCCGTAGAATGGCGTGAGCCCGCCCCCGCCCTTTTTCAAGCCCTGGGTCTGGCGCTGCTGCTGGTGGTCCTGTTCTTTATCAAGCAGGATAAGCGAATGAGCCACTATGTCCGCCGTGCTTTTATCTATCCCCATGGCTTTTACACTGATCTGGTGGAGAATCGTCAGCTCGCTCCGTTCCTGACCGGTTTGGTCGGATTGGCTTCGTTTTTGTCCCTCGCCGCCCTGTCGACAAGCTTTATCTATCATTTTCGTTCCAACACCTACCTGGATGAGTGGTTGACCTGGCTGTTGCCGTCTGCGGGAAAGAAATACCGTGCTATTTGGTTCATCTGGCATCCGGCGGCCCTGATTGCGCTGCTCACAGCCGTTCTGGAAGGGCTGGCGCTGCTGCAGGCGGTGCTCATCAAGGGAGTGGTGCTTTGGCAACGCCGTTATCTGCGTTTTACTCAGATCGTATCCTTTGTGCACTGGGTGCCCGTGTCTTTTCTCTTTTCTTTGCCCTTGGTGATTATTCTGTATCAGGGTCTGGAGCGGAATTATTTGGTCTCGTTTCTGCTGCTGTCGCTGCTGGTTCTGGTGATCTGGTGCATCGTTCGCATGTTCCGTGGACTGAAAGTCATTTTGCAGACAACGGCCCTGAAGGCGCTGCTCTTTCAGGCCGCCATGTTGGCTGGACTGGTTTTTATGCTCATCCTGGCTTTTGAGCCCAGTCGTTCGTTATGGGCTTATGCCTCCTATTACTGCTCGTTATTGGCTCGATAGAAAAGGACCAAAGCAGCCCGGCAGGGGGAGAAAATGTCCTTGTTTTTTAACTGGAAGCATAGTAATTTCTACGCCTGTCCGCTTTTACCCATTTACCCTTTAACAAGGAATTTGAACCATTCGTGTACCTTTCTGAACTCACAATCGTAGGCTTTAAGTCCTTTGCAAAAAAGACTAATCTCCTCTTTCATGACGGCATCACCGGTATCGTCGGTCCAAATGGTTGCGGCAAGAGCAATATTGTCGATTCCATCCGCTGGGTCATGGGCGAGCAGCGCACCGGAGCGCTGCGCAGTGATCGTATGGAAAATGTTATTTTTAATGGTTCCGCCACAGCCAAACCCGTGGGCATGGCGGAAGTGTCGCTCAAAATCGAAAACACCAAAAACATCCTGCCCATCGATTACAGCGAAGTAGTGATCACGCGTCGTCTGTTTCGCTCCGGTGAAAGCCAGTATCTCATCAATGGCAATACCTGCAGGTTGAAGGACATATTGGATCTGTTTCTGGACACCGGCGCCCTGGACACCCACACCGGCATCCAGGTGCTGGACGTTCTCAAGAGCCTGGCGAAGGACCGCCTGGTCATCATGGTCTCCCACAACCGGGAATTGGCGGAGAAATACGCCACCCGCATCATCCGCCTGCGGGACGG
>JAKQNR010000030.1 GCA_029565685.1 bacterium
ATACTTTTTCCCATTACGTTAATCCTCTTTTTATCTTTCTGCTGATAGCATTGCTCGCAACATAACTTTTGCTGTCCTCGCCGTGCAGGGTTAGCGCGTCCGCGCTGCCGCTACAGGGGTGTACTTCACCGGACGGATACGGCCGTCAGTTTGGGATATTTTACGCTGTAAGGGGGCGCCTGATAGTTGACCGCGTGCATTTTTTCCACGATTCGCCATGGCCCGTTGGGCTGAAAATAGTTCGTATGCGGCCACAGATAGATGCCTATGGCCGGGTTGCATTCTACAAATATATTATTGATCACTCGGTTGTCGCGGCCGCTGTTGAAAAACACGCCGATGTCCACCTGATAGAGAATGTTGCCATAGATGGTGGTGTTGGAGCCGGGCAGGTCCAGATAGATGGCGCGAATGCCGCCTTCGCCGCGGCCGTGACAGTGATGGATGTAATTGTAACGGATCGTCGTGCCCTGATCGGTATAGTCAGCGCCGGTGTTCATGCCGCCGACGTCGCCGCTTTCATGCGCCAGGTCATAGAGCTCGTTGTATTCGATGAGATGATCGTTGCCGTAATACTGGATGCCTGAGCCCGGACAGTCATGGATTTCGTTGTGGCGCACGGCGTTGCCCACGCCTTCCAGCCAGATGCCGGTGTTGAACATGTACACCATCTGTCCGTAGCGATGGATGTGATTGTCCTCGGCAAGGTTATCGCCGCGGGTCAGGGTTCGTTTGTCGCCGCCGCTCAGTTTGAGCGCAGTGCCGCCTACGTCGTGAATGGTGCAGCCGGTGATGCGGTTGTGGCTGCCGCCGCTGATGACCACCGCGGTGTCGCTGCCGAAATTACGCATGGTGCAGCCGGCGATCACATTGTGCTCGCCGCCGGTGATGCGGATGGCGGCGGCGTTGGCGCATTCCAGAGTCAGGTTTTTCAGGGTCAGGTGCGAGGCATTGTCCGCTTCTATCATGTTCTCGTCGAGCAACGAGAGCAGAACATCGCCGGGGTGAATCTGATCCGGCGGAAGGAAATAGAGCCGGTGATGGGTGGCGTCCAACTGCCACTCGCCCGGCGTGTCCAGTTCCTCCAGCACATTCAGATAATAGTAGCGCTGTCCTTTTTCATAGCCATAGCTATGATGGGGCTCTGCCGGATAGATGAGTTTTCGCTTGGTATCGATGAAGCGAATTTTTTGATAGGTGTCGCGCCAATCCCACACCCAAAAGCCGTGCATCCAGATGTCGTCCGCCGGCTGCCATTGGGACGGCCGATCGTCGTCATAGCTGAACCGGCCGTAGTGCCGGCCGGCGGGCAGACCGAATTTAATGACTTTGTGGTCGCCGGGATGGAACATCTTTTCACCGTGCTGAGGTACGTCGCCGATATGCGTCCACCCCTGATTGGGATAGCGGGCCGGCTGCATACGTTCGCCCCGGTAATAGAGGCTCATGCGATAAGGCGGATCGTTGTAACGAGTGATGCCCTGGCTCGCCAGATCGCAGACCAGCACGCGGTCGCGGACCGAGGGGCACAGGCGCCGGCGGACGTTTTCATCCGTAATGGGCTGAAACGCATCGATAGCCTGGCCGCCGCAGAGACGCGGTGCTTCCTGCTTATAGGCGGCCCAGCACACTGTCTTGATCCTGCCGGCGGCATTGGAATGACCAAAGTGAATGGTACGATCCACTTGATAAAGCCCGCCTCGAAGCAAGACCGTGACCGGACCTTGAGCGTTCAGGGTTGCCTTTTGAGCGCGATGCAGAGTTCGGAATGGGCCGTTGGTATGATTTTCATTCGGCGATGCCAGACGGCCTGACCAGGCATCGTTGCCAAGGGGAGAGAGGTAAAAGACCTGCCGGTTGGAGCAGCCCTGAAAAAGGGCAACAAGCAGAAAAAGGAGACCGGTTCGCATGAATATCTACCGTTCAATCCATATCTAAAGCAATGGTCAATTGCACAGGCCAACCAACTTATAAAGAAAAAAAGTAAAAACAATAAAGAAAATTAGGCTTCTTTGTCTGTGTCCTCGCTTCACTCTGCGCCGTCGGCGGTGTGGACAAATCTGTTCACGCTCGTGGGGAGTCATTCTATTCCAAAACCGTTTTTTCGAAAATCATCTTTGATCGTATTTGATAAGTAATATGATTTTTCGCCTACCGAAACGATAGATACAAAACCATTGTATTTTTTTTCTCTGTTCTAGTTGGTCAGCATTGATCGAGAGCGATAATAACGCAGTCCTCGGCCCAGGTAAAAAAAGCAGTGAATAAACATAAGAAGTGAAATGTTTTCACATGAAAGAACCTGGCAAGGCAAAGATAAAATGCATTTTGTTTTACAAGGAGAAGAGATCATGGCCCAAGTAAGCACCTATCTGAACTTTAGCCGCAACACGGAACAAGCCTTTCTGTTTTACCGCTCCGTGTTCGGCGGCGACTTTCTCGGCAACGGCATCAGCCGCTTCGGCGATATTCCGTCAACGGATGAAACCCCGGAGCCGCGCCAGGAGGATCGAAATCTGATCATGCATGTCGCCTTGGCTCTGCCCGGCGGTCATGTGCTGATGGGTTCCGACGCCCCGGAATCCATGGGCTTCACCGTCCAGGCGGGCAACAACGTGCACATCAATCTGCAGCTCGACACGCGAGCGGAAACGAAGCGGCTTTTCGAAGCATTGTCCAGCGGCGGCGAGGTTACTATGGAGCTGCAGGAAATGTTCTGGGGCGATTATTTCGGCAGCTGCACCGACCGTTTCGGCATTCAATGGATGTTTGCCTGCAGCGAGAAAGAGTGATAACTTTTGCGAGGAAAGCCATGGATGCAAAAACGATCACCGTGCAAGCTGTCATCGATGCGCCGCTGGAACAGGTGTGGAAGGCGTTCACGACCGCAGAGGACATAGTCCAGTGGAACCAGGCCAGAGAAGACTGGCACACGCCTCGGGCGGAAAACGATCTCAAATCCGGCGGCCGCTTCCGCTTTAGATCATTTCAAAAGGACCGTTACGGCGTGTCCTGGCAGATCGTGCCGTTCATTCTGCCGAAGCTGATGAACGATCCGGCGTCGGCCGGCCGAGCGACCAAAGCTTTTATGCAAATGAAAAAAATGGATATCGAATTTTTACAGCAGGCCTGAGCCTCAATGCGGCGAGGCTCAGGTCTCCCTCCGGCGCATTTTTCACGCGGGCTGAATTCCAACAAGGAGGAACATGATAGAGATAGCAATCCCCGGCAGCGCCTCCCTTCGGATCGAACACCTGGTGCTGGATTACAACGGAACGCTGGCCAGAGACGGCGTTCCGCTGCCGCGAGCAACCGAGCTGTTGGAGCGGCTCGGCGAGTCGGTGCAAGTGCACATTGTTACGGCCGACACTTTCGGCACGGCAAGAGAAAAGCTGGCTGGGATCGGATCGGATCTGGTCGTTCTTCATTGCAAAGAACAAGATCGGGCCAAACTGGAATATGCCGAACAGCTTGGAATTGATAGAACCGTTTGTATCGGCAACGGCCGAAACGATTTGCTCATGATCAAGGAGGCGCTGTTGGGAATCGTCGTGGTGCAGGAGGAAGGGGCCTGCAGTCAGACTTTATTCCATGCCGACATTGTCTGCAAATCCATCGTCGACGCGCTGGAACTGCTGATTCATCCTCGAAGGCTTGCCGCCACTCTCAGAAACGGTTGATCGCTGTCCAAGCCAAATGGCCGATGTGAGCTGCAGGCAAAACTAAACCTTATGCGTCGGGTTTGGGAAGCGACCAAGGAGAAGCAGCCGTGTCCGGACTTGCCCGCCCGGCAGACCGCGGCTGAACCACGATTTCAAATTCTCCCACGGCTAGCGGCGCTGTGCGATTCTTATTCAGCGCAGCGAGCTGCAGCATCAGGATGTTTTTTCCATTCCGCAGGGATTCTTTCTCAAGAGGCATTTGGGCGATCAGCGTTGACCGGCCCTTGACAATCCCGCAGCTGACCTGCCAGTGGCCGGACCTCAAACCACCCAGATCACAATCATTGAGCCGGACGCGCAGCTCATCTCCATCCAATGCGTTGACCACGGCCAGCCGCAGAACCAGTGCAGCGGAATCTGGGACGCCGCTGAGCTGAAACGGCAGATCAACCCAGTCGCCGGATTTGCGCAACGGCAGACGCTGAAAGGCGGCGCCGATATCAAAGCAATCTAATTCGCTGGGCTGGTATAAAAGCCGCCGGCTATAAAGGAACTGCATGGTCGATGCGGAGCGTGTTTCCGGCGCCAGCCAATCGCGTAAAAAGGGATAATCTTCGCCGAACTGGTCCTCATAAAAATTATAGAACATCATGCCGTGGACGTTTTGGGCGAAAAAGTTTTGTGCAATGGCCCGGATCTTACAGCTGTCCAGAACATGATTTTCACCGAGCAGAGAGGGCTCGCCGAATTCAAACGCCTGATAGGGCGATACATTTCCGGGCGTGTGCGGCACTACTCGGCAAGGCGTGTCTTTTGTCCATTGAACCCATTGGTCCAGGGGGATATTCCAGTCCGCATAATACCACTCGCCGGGACAAACCAGATCGATCAACCCCTCTCTGATCCATCGATCCACTTGCAATCCTTGTTGCAGACAGAAATTCGCATCCCAGGGCACGATAACAGACAGCAGACGTGAACGGCCGCCCTGATCCAGCAATGCGCGAATCCGGCGCACATAATCGGTCAAATAGTGCGCTTTTTCCTGCCGGGGCTCGGAGAGAAACGGGGCGGTTCGGCCGAAATCCAGCTGAATGCCGTCCACCGCATAGCGATCCACGATCTCCTGAATGATGGAAAAGCGATAGTCGCGCACGCCTTCGATGGCAAAGTCCATCTGCCGCAACGCGCCGACGGATTTCCAGTCGCGGCTGCCGGTGTCGCGGCGCAACGACCATTTGACATGTTCCCGTTCCCAGGGCGTCCACTGATCCAAGGCGCCGTGATGATCGTTCATTCGGATATTCGCCAAAACCGTAATCCCCTCATTCTGAAGAGATGTAGTGATTTTCTGCAAAGGATCGATGCCTTGATCGAACAGGGCGTCAAAGGGAGAGCCGGTCCGGAAAAAACCCACGGCGCTGCGATAGTTGCACAATCCGTTTGCGCTCGCGTCCAGAGCGATGATATCGGCGCGGCTGGAGATCATGATGCGGGCGATGTTGTGCAATTGGCTTAATGTGCTGCATCGGCGTACGCTGCCGAAATCGCTGGTGATCATCAGCAGATAACGCGCATCGACCGGTCGCGAGCGCATTTTCTCTTCAACAGGCGAGGGCGACGACTTTCCGCAGGCCAGGGGGAGACAGAGCAGGAGGTAAAAAAGGAAAGGGTGCATTTTCATCAGATTATATTTTCCATTGCGCCAAAAAGAACGGCGGTACAAAGGAGGGGGAATGGAGTTGAGGCCGGGGCTTGGCGGTGACCAGGTTGAACGGCGCCAGGCCGATCTGCAGGCGGTCCCACGCGGCGGCTTGCTGATTGCGCCTATTTGCAAAAGCTTTATACAGCAGAACATGTCCAGCCAGGCTGCCCAGCGCGGTGGTGGACAGATAGGTCACTTCATCATAACGGTCCTGAGTGTCGAGCAGATAGGTGAGGCCGCCGGCCAGCAATCCGCCGGCGATATGGCCGCAGCTGATCAGCACGCCTTCGCTGAAGGCAAAATTCTGTTTGGCCAGCAAGCGGTCGCCCATGCCGATGCCCAGGGTTGCGCCGAGAACTGCGCCGATGGTGTAGGATTTTTCTTTCTTGCCGCTGATGGCCGCAGCCAGCGACGTCAAACATTGCGCGCCCAGGAGACCGCTCATTCTCATCACATAGGCATCCCCACGAGTGTACGATTCCCGCTGCGAAAGCCACGAGCCCACCCCCAATCCGCCTGCAGCCATGATCAGCATCGTTGCATGGGCTGCGGATTTCTTCGAATCGTGTTTCCACAGGTCGGCCAGATGCGCTGTGGCTGCGCCCAGGCCGATGCCAAAATCCCCCATGACGCCGGTCAATTCCGCGTTGCCGATGCTCAGCTTGTATTTCCCCGCCAGATGAAATGCTGCTGCTGAACCGGCGACGCTGGCCAGTACGGAGGGGCCCACTTTGCTTGGCGAAGACTCTGCATGGGGCGCTAAAATGTTTTTCATGAAAAGACCGTAGAGGATGCCCCTGGTGGATCCGTAAAAGGTCAGCATGCTTTGTGAGGCGGTGACCGGTTGGTTGCGGGTGAGATAGTAGGGCAGAGTAAAACCGGCTGCGCTGACCAGCATATACGCGGCCAGAACGTGGCGATCCTGCTCGAGGTCGAACAGGGAGGGGATTGCCCATCCGTAAAAGCTCAGCCCCATCAAAGTTTGGCCGACGATCAATCCGGTGCGGCCGGACTGGTCCATGGCCGTCGGCCGGGCGAGTTTGAACAGGCGTTCACTCAGGTCCTGGCGAAAAGCCTGCAGCTCCGGCGCACCATGGCGGCTCCGCTTTCTGGTCAGGACGCCGTTTTTGTGAAAAGCGACTTCGAGAATGAACGTAGAGTCATTGCTGCGAAACCATTTGGCGTAAATAAAATCTTCCACCTCCGCAAACAAGCCGATGCGGCTCCTCAGGTCCGGGGTGATCTCCAGCACGGTCCCGGATGCATCCACCGCCACCTGGGTTTCCACCTGGATCAGTTGTGCTCGAAGGCAGGCGGCGGTTATCAACAGCAGGGCGGAAGCTCGCATCATCGACTCGATAGTTCTTTCATGTAAAAGTTGGGAAACAGAATGTCGTTGACTTTTTCCACCATGATCGGTTTGGCCAGATTGAACGAAGCCTTGAGACGGATATCTTTGCACGACGCGCCGATGCGCGCTTCATAACTGCCGGCATCAGCCACCCAGGCGCTGACGCCGCTGTGAAAAGAAGCCAGAGCATGGGGATCCAGCGTGAACGCGATCTGTTGAGATTCGCCGGGCTGCAGCAGCCGGGTTTTGGCGAATCCTTTCAGCTCGTGAACGGGTTTTTCCATCTCCAGCTGCGGAGCGGCGAGATAGAGCTGCACCACCTCTTTGCCTGCGGTTTTGCCGGAATTCCTCACCGTCACCGTGACCTGCATGGTCTTAGCGAAATTCGCGCTGCTCAGTCTGAGGTCCGAATAGTCAAAGGTGGTGTAGGAGAGGCCGTAGCCGAATTCATAAGCAGCCGGCTTGGCGAAAGTGTTGTAATAACGATAGCCGACATAGATGCCCTCCTCATAGAATGAATGAACCGGAGCATCCGCCGGCTCTCCGGGAAAGGACGCGGCGGACGGCACATCTTCGTACTTGAGCGGGAACGTGTCCGGCAGTTTTCCGGAGGGATTGACTGCGCCCTTGAGGATGTCGGCCACTGCATGGCCGCCTTCTTGTCCAGGTTGCCAGGCCAACAGAATCGCGTCCGGATGATCGCTCCAGCTGTGGGTCTCGCACACGCCGCCCACATTCAGCACCACCACGACCTTTTTGCCCGCGTTGTGGTAGATGTCGCATACGCTTCGCACCAGTTCTTGTTCGAGGCCGGAAAAGGGCAGGTAGCCGTTCTCATAGTTTTCCCCGGCGCTGCGGCCCAGCGTGATCACCGCTACATCTGCGCGGGCCACGGTGTTTTCGATGGTTTTTTTATGGATGGGCATCTCGTCGTTAAAAGGGATCAGCCGTTTTTTGAAATGGCCCGGCGCTTTGCCATCCGTAATGCCGTTGTCCGCCAGCATCTTGGGATTGTTGAAATAGGGCGGTACCAGGTTTTTCGCCATAATATCCGCATTAAAGGCGGTGTAGGCTGTCTCCAGCTCGGGCAGCACAGCATAGCCGGCGGCCTTGAGGCCTTCGTTGACCGAGACTGCATACGCGTTGCCGCGGACGCCGCCGCTTCCGGTCCCCGCTTCGATCAAGTAATAAGAGATTTTGCCAAAGACCGCCACGGTTTTGACCTGGTCCAGGGGAAGCGTGTTGCGTTCGTTCTTCAGCAGAACCATGCCCTCTGCGGCTGCTTCGCGGGCGACCTGCGCATGGGCGGCCAGATCGGGCTTGAACGAAGGCTTGAAGCCTTTGACCCTGGGCGATTGCAGCTTCATTCGCAGGTTATAGGTGAGATTTTTATCCAGCGTGCTCTCGTCCAGGGTTTTGGCCTTGAGCGCGGCCTTGAGCTCATTGACTTCATCCATATTGCCGCCCATGAGCATGTTGTTGCCCGCGCGCACCTTGGCCAGCGCGCTGCCATAGCCGTCGAAATCGGTCATAAACACGCCCTGAAAGCCCCACTCCTGGCGCACGAGGTCCTGCAGCAACTCGGGATTTTCCGCGGTGTAAAAGCCGTTCAGCCGGTTATAGGAGGTCATGATATAATTCGGTTTGCCTTCTTTGACCGCGATCTCGAATCCGCGCAAATAGATCTCGCGCAGGGCGCGTTGGCTGATCACGGCGTTATAGTTTCTGCGATTGCTCTCTTGGTTGTTGGCGAGAAAATGTTTCAGCGTGGCGCCGACGCCGTTGCTCTGCACGCCTTTGACCATGAACGCGGCCATTTTTCCGGAGAGCAGCGGGTCTTCGGAATAATATTCGAAATTGCGGCCGCATTTGGGATTGCGATGAAGATTCAACGCCGGCATGAGGATCACGTCATAGTCATACTCCAGCACCTCGTTGCCGATGGCTTGGCCCACCTTTTCCGCCATCTCCAGGTTCCAGGTCGCTGCCAGGCAGGTGGAAGTGGGGAACGCGGTGGTGTAGGAGGGCTCGGCGGCGCCGGCCGGGCGCGGATCGCGATTGACGCCCGAGGGGCCATCGGTCAGGGCTGAAGACCAGATGCCGAGTCTGGGGATCACCATTTTTGAGTTCTGGTTGGCGATGATGATGCCCGTGCCCTGCTCAATGGTCTTTATATCCACGGCGGGCAAAAATTTTCCCTCCCCTACGGTGAGGCCGATCTTTTCTTCCGGAGTCATGGCAGCCAAAAGGTCGTCGATCGGCGCCTGCCCCAATCGCAGTTCGGCTTTTTTCCCACAGCCTGACAACAGCCCGATAGTGAGCAGTAAACACATCCCCAGCAGCAAACATTTTTTCATGGTTTCATCCGTTTCCTTTAATGACGATTGCACCAAGAGTGGAAAGGCGGCCCCGGCCGGCCGACATGCGGTCTGCCCGCCAAAAAGATCGCTGAATCCCTTTGTTCTGGTAAAATATCGATTGTAAGATCCAAAAGCAAGGATTAAGTCGGCGACTCGTCGCCTTGCGACAGGGATAATTTTCTTGCGTTTTGCCGGCGGATTGGTTATCATAATTAGCCATCGACTGTTTTTTCACTCATTATAAAGATCATCGACTCAATCATTTGAAGAAAGCGCCAGTATGGAAAAGTATCTTACATGGACTTCTGAATTGTCCATGACGGTGCTGCGTTCCGGCATCCGCATCTTTCTCATCATACTTATTACCATTTTTATCCTTCGGCTGATTCGAACGCTCTCACGCAAGCTCGCCGGCCTGGTGGAAAACAAAGAGCTCGATATCGAGGCCAGCAAACGGGCTGAGACGCTGGGATTGGTAATCCGCCACACTCTGAATGTGTTGCTGGTGGCGGTGGCTTCGATCACGGTGATGGGCGAACTGGGCATCGAGATCGGGCCGGTGTTGGCGGCTGCCGGCATCGTCGGCTTAGCGGTGGGCTTTGGCGCGCAGAGCCTGATCAAGGACATCATCAACGGCTTTTTTATCCTGGCCCAGGATCAGATCCGCGTGGGAGATGTGGTGCAGGTGGCGGGCAAGAGCGGTACGGTGGAAAAAGTAAGTCTAAAGATGACGGTGCTTCGCGATGTATCCGGCAATGTTCATTTCATTCCCAACGGCGTTATCGATACGGTCACCAACATGACCAAGGATTATTCCCGCTATCTTTTTGAAATAGGCATCACCTATTCGCAGGATGTGGACCGGGCGCTGGAGGTGATGAAAGAGGTGGATGCGTCGCTGCGCGAGGATCCCGAGTACGGGCGGGAGATCATCGAGCCGCTGGAGATACTGGGATTGGACCGTTTCGCCGATTCTTCGGTGATCATTCGCGCGCGCACGATGACGCGGCCGGGCAAACAGTGGTGGGTGGCGCGGGAATACAATCGTCGATTAAAGATCCGGTTCGATGAAGACGGCATAGAGTTTCCCTTTCCGACGCGGACGGTCTATCAGGTCAAGGGAGATTGAGAGGAAGACCGCTCAAAAGCCCCTGGTGGTAGTTGCCGTGTTTTTTGCGGAAGCTTAGACCCCGGTTGTTGCCGCGTACTTTGCGGCAACACCGGGTGTCGCTGTAGATAAAACATTCAACAGTATCAATCGGAAAGTACGTGCCCCGAGATTAAAGCATTCATCACCCGGGGTCGCATAAACCGCGACACCCGGGGTTGGGGGTTGACTCAGACCCCGGTTGTTGCCGCGTACTTTGCGGCAACACCGGGTGTCATTGTAGATATACGCCGGGTCGCAATCATAGCATTCAACACCCGGGGTCGTAAAGGGCACGACACCCGGGGTTGGGAACAGCAAAGCCCATGACACCCGGGATTGAGAAAACCGCAAGGATATCGTTATTCCATCGCTGCTCGGACGTTTAACGATCCGACTCGTTTTCCGGGAGTATTCGATTGATCGTTCAAGAGATGACATCACGATCAGGAGATAAAGCATGAAAGACTGGATCTTGTACGTTGTAGTCACGATTTCCGGCGCGGCCATTCTGGCCATCGAAATATTAGGGACACGCATTCTCGGGCCCTTTTACGGGGTCAGCCTGTATTTATGGTCAGCGCTGATCTCGGTGACCCTGCTGTCATTAAGCCTCGGCTATTTGTGGGGCGGAAGCATTGCGGACCGTTACGGCGATTTCGCCCATTTAGGCCGGATGCTATCCCTGGCAGGGATTTGGCTTTTACTCATCCCATGGCTGCGCCAGCCGTTGTTGAACTGGCTAGATCCCTTGTGGCTGAGGGCCGCAGTTCTGCTCGCTGCGTTGGTGCTGTTCGCACCGAGTTTGATTTTGCTCGGCATGATCAGTCCCATGGCCGTCAAACTGAAAACGAAAGACATGAATGAGCTGGGACGTTCGGCTGGAAAGTTGTATGCCGTATCCACTATCGCCAGCGTGATCGCAGCCATAGTGACTGGATTTTTTTTAATTCCGAATTTCGGCCTCCGCAGCTTAACCTGGTCTATCGGCCTCTTGCTACTGATATCCGGATTGATCATCTCGATATGCTGTCGGAGAAACAGCAGGACCTTTTTTGTATCGGGAGTTCTCCTGTTTTTCGGTTTGTGTTTCGGCGGCGCCGCTTTTCTTCGACATGGAACTATCGCGCCCGGACTTTTATTCAAGACATCGAGTCCCTATGGCGAAATCACGTTGTGGGAGGACCAGGGATTGCGCTATCTTTTGCTCGATGGCGCGATCCAGACTTGCATGATCGCGGAAACCGGGCAACCCTATTTGGAGTATGTGCCGGCAGCGGATTTGGCCACTTTTATGTTCGCCAGGGACGGACGCGCTCTGGTGATCGGTCTGGGTGGTGGATCTCTTCCTCGCAATCTGAGCGATTCCGGATATCAGGTGGATTGCGTGGAAATAGATCCAATGATCATCAAGGCGGCCCGTGATTATTTTGCTTTAGAACCGCACCATGCTCATATCCTGCAGATGGACGGCAGGCGCTATCTCATGGAAACGCAAAAGACGTATGATCTCATCGTTCTGGACGCCTACGGCAGCAGTATGATCCCCTTTCATTTAATCACACAGGAGGTCTTTCAACTGGCATCAGCGAGGCTCAGCCCTGAGGGGATTCTGTTGATAAATTTGCAGGTCCATGGATGGCATGATCCGTTGGTGAGCGATGTGGCTGCAACGATGGCCGTGGTGTTCCGCCATATCCTCGCATTGCCCATTCATGAACCACCTAACGTAATCGGCAATCTGGTGCTGTTCGCTTCGCAGCGAATGATGACGATCGCTGAGGAAAGAATAGTGCATCCGGCGGTAGTGGAGCATGACGACTATCAGCACTGGTTATGGCTTCAGCGCAATCATGCCTGGGATAATCGATTCGTGCCCGATGTACGGAGCGGGCGGGTGATAACGGACGACCACAATCCAGTGGATATACGATCAGAGGCTATTAATTTTACATCTCGCATGGCAATGCGGAAAGAGCGAGGGGTGTTTCAGAAAAGCCGGTGGTGAGCCAATCTAGTGCATCGGTTTTATTTCGCCTGTCACTTCGATGATGACCGGATAGCCCTCCAGAGTTTTAGGGATCCGCTTTTTCGATTCTTCATTATCCGATTTCAACATCACGGCGATGCAGGGGCGGCCGTCCTCCAAGCGCCCCTCGTAAAATCCCGCCACTTCAGGCTCGGCCAACAGCTTTGCAGAATGCGCTTGCAGCACCTCGCTGATATCCCGCAACGGTTTTTCCTCCTCCTTCAACTTTTCCGATTTATGGCAACCGACGATCGTCGTGAGCAAGACGACTAAAACGGCAGCCGATTTTATTTTATGCGACATGATAAAACCTCGTCAGGCTAAATAAAAAACACCTGATTCAACCTCAACAAGGCCGAATCAGGTGTGATGATCTTGGTCGGGAGCGATTAATTGCCGACCATATTAGCGCCGAAAAAGCTCAGCACTTCTTCTATCGGATTGGCTACGGCTAGACTGGAGCTGCCGGCAAACAACAGACCAATTGCGCGCGGATTAGTGTTTACATCTTCAACCATGAGCGAGCCGGAGTCGCCGCCCGCTAAAAACTTGCTCGCTTTGTTGGCGATCACGATTTGGTCTGTGAATGTTTTAGTAAAGGCCTCACCGCCGGCGCACTCGTTATCATAGGCAACGTTTACAGTTGCGTTTAGTCCTGAAACCTTGCTGCGCGTCAGTCCCGTGGTCCGGCCACTCTTTTTTACGAGTTGTCCGATGAAGGCGGCGACTGTGTTTGAAGATAGCGTGCCAATCTCAAGAATTGCGCCGTCTGTGCGCACCATTCCCGATATAACCTGTGCTATCGCAGCGTCGACATTGCTGTTGGGCAAAGAACTGCTCTTAACCAGAGTTGCTACATTTTGTGCATCGGTTGCATTACAGCCGACATCTATCAGCCCCGGCTGAATAATATAATCCCCTGTTACCGCGACACGGTTGTTTCCGCCGGCTACGATGTCCGATTCAAAAACGTGATAATTGCTTAGAATGTACTGAGCACCGCCTTTTTGAATGAGAGAACCGAGCGTGCCCCCACAACAATAGCCGTTGGCTAAATCGTAACGCCAACCTCCGGAGGTGCCCAACTGAATGGGAGGGGTTTGTTTTGTTTTATGATTAGTAGTGGTTCCGCTTGGCTTGCCCAGTGCTTTGAACTCGCCGGTTACTTCGACCACCACGGGAATGTTCTCGATGGAAGCAGGAATAGCGCCTTTACCGTTGCTATCCGCTTTTCTCAGTGATTGAGCGCCCTCGTCCGTTTTCACAAACACCAGAATGGCGGGTTGGCCATCGTCGGTCAATCCGGTGGCTGTGCCTACAACGTCGTTCATTTTCATCAGTGCCGGAGTTTCCCGATCCTGCACCGCCATGACCATTTGAATTTGCTTGTTATCCAACCCAAAGGTCGCGGCGTCTTGAATGGCTGTGGGAGCGATGATATCGGTCTTTTTTTCTCCGCAACTGATCGCCAAGGTCAAAACGATTATGACGAACAGGAGCAGGGCTGAAAAACGCAAAAGCATTGATTTTTTCATACAACCCTCCTTGAGAGCAATTGCTGGGTGCCGGGTCTTCGATGCTTCTAAATTTTGCTTGAATCTCGTTTTCTTTCGGGACTGCATTAGCTGTCGGTTAAAGTACTTAATTCCGTTCTCTTCTCGCTCAGATTATTTTTTGCAGGCAAATGGATTCAATTCATGATACTTTACACATTATATAAAAATATACTTGATTGAAAAATAATATGCAATCAGATTCCGTTTTTTCTTTTAATTGATTATTTTGCACTTAGATGCTTTTCTGTTACTTGAATTTGCTGTTTTGGGCAATACAGAATATCGGAAACTTTATGGAAAGGACTATTCGAAAATTTTAAAATCACGATTTTCATGGCTGTTTTGATACATGCATTTTTTTCTTTTCTTTCCTTTCATCCATAATGATCCGGCAGGTATAGATTCTTGCAGCCAGTCAAGTCGCATCAAAACAAACCGTGCGCTAACTGGTGGATTGTCGTTCGTTCGCGAGCATCGCTATAGGCTGGCCGGTAAACGAATAAATCGTCATTTGAACCCATACCGGACGGGATCGGTCAAAGTCTATTGGAGTCGTTGAATTGAAAGGATTCGAATGATTCTGCTGCAAAATAAAATCCTCCGCCTTTCGCATTTGTTTTTTTACTCTCCATCGGATTTGGGGGTTGACGCCGACCCTGGTAGTTGCCGCGCTTTTTGCGGCAACACCGGGTGTCGCTGTAAATAAAAATTCAACATCCGGGGTCGCAAAAATCACGACACCCGGGGTTGACAAACACCCGGGGTCGCAAAGATCGCGACACCCGGGGTTGACAAACACCCGGGGTCGCAAAGATCGCGACACCCGGGGTTGACAAACACCCGGGGTCGCAAAGATCGCGACACCTGGGGTTGACAAACACCCGGGGTCGCAAAGATCGCGACACCTGGGGTTGACAAACACCCGGGGTCGCATAGATCGCGACACCCGGGGTTGACAAACACCCGGGGTCGCAGAGGGCGCGACCCCGGGTGTTTGTCAACCCCGGGTGTAGCGATCTATGCGACCCCGGGTGTTTGTCAACCCCAGGTGTCGCGATC
>JAKQNR010000035.1 GCA_029565685.1 bacterium
TTGGCCTCCGGGCCAAGGTTGAGCGAGGTCTCATTCACTGTGAGGTAGGGACTCACACCCTGCTGTGTCACGGTCAGCGTTCTGGTAAAACCACTGCCGCTGATGGTTACGGTCGCACTGCGTGAACTGGTCGATGGATTCGCACTCATAGCTGTCACGGTAACAGTCTGATTGCCCGTACCACTGGTGTAATTGGTCGTCAACCAAGCTTGATTGTCGTTGATGGTCCAGCTTACATTGGAAGAGATGGTAAAGCTGTTCTGGCTGTTGGCCTCCGGGCCAAGGCTGAGCGAGGTCTCATTCACTGTGAGGTAGGGACTCACACCCTGCTGTGTCACGGTCAGTGTTCTGGTAAAACCACTGCCGCTGATGGTTACGGTCGCACTGCGCGAACTGGTCGATGGATTCGCATTTGTTGCCGTCACGATAACAGTCTGATTGCCGGTACCACTGGTGTAATTGGTCGTCAACCAAGCTTGATTGTCGCTGATGGTCCAGCTTACATCGGAAGAGATGGTAAAGCTGTTCTGGCTGTTGGCTTCCGGGCCAAGACTGAGGGGGGTGGTATTGACATCAAGAAATGCATCGGCTACTGCGACTTGCTTGGTTGCTATGACGGCTTTACCTCCGCTGTCCAGCACATGCAGTTTTACCGTATATGTACCAGAGAGGCTATATCTATGAGTCGCCTTTTTTTCCAAAGTATGTTCAACATCCCAAACGCCATCACTTTCCCAATCCCAGCTTATATCTAATGAGCCGGATGGATCCTCATTGTCAGAACTGGCAGAAGCATCGAAGGTGAAAAGCGTAGACGTATTTCCTGACTCGGGCTTAATTGTAAATGCTGCTATAGGGGGTGTGTTGGGGCGATCTTTGGTTGTAAAGTACCATGAGGGCCCTTTCGTGCTATTGTTATGATTATCCTTCACAATCACATACCACGTATATTGTTTTGAATATTCCAAATTAGTTAGCGTATAAGAGTTGGTTTTAATTCCTGAAACCATTAAATAATCATCTAAATAAACATCAAAAGTCATGGGATCAGAGTCAGGATCTGAACAACCCCAAACTAACTGAACATCCGTATTGATATTTTTTGAATTCGATGCAGGATTGGGGCTGCTTGGCTCCGCAGGCGGTCGTCCATACACTTTGTCGTACGCATCAATAATGCCATCAAAATCAACATCCGGGGGCGTAGATAGCTGCGACAATTTTTGCGCATATTTAGATGTTGATACATAATAGCCGTGCTTAGTCCACATATTATTCTTATCGATAGCAGATCCCGTGGGTATGGTTTTCAAAAAATATAAATAAGCCTCAATGAAATATGCATCTTCATTTGAAAGCGAAATTTCTGGAAAATCAAAAAGTACGATGCCGTCTCTGAATTGATGTTCTATCTCATCAGCTTGATTTTCAAAATCAGCACCGCCATCACTGAGATACAAGTTGCTGGAATATAAAATGTCATGGTTTACATTCCTGGATACGACTTCATAATAATATCCATAGCTTGGATAATAGATCTCATCAATAGAGTAGATAACTCGTTTTGAGCTCAAATTTTTATCAGGCCAATTATCATATTGTTGATTTAACACTACCTCATATAAAACATGCATCTCTTTAATTTGCCCCTTAATCCTAAATAAATCTTTGAGATAAATTTCTGTATCGCTAAAGAGCGGGTTCCCTATTCCCCAAGCTGGAATTTGCTCGAACGATGTACTTAAGCGCACCCTGCTTGATGCTTGATTTCCTCTTTTAAAAAGACCTATATCAAATTTAACATTATCTCGATCGGCTGTAAAAACCGTGAAATGGCTGGTCTGCGCCTTGATTATGTGATTTTTTCGATCAATATCGACTTGAGGCAACGGCTTCCAGACAAGCTTTTGTTCATCAAAAAAGTATACAGTCAGATCATCTGTGCTTTCATCTTTTGGGCTATATGGAATTCCAATGGTCACCGGGACAGCAAATTCTACGCCGGATGGTTCAAAAGACACATAAATATTTGTTGTATCTTGATCATACGAATAATCGTTAGAAGCTTTCTCAATTTTTATCTCTTCTTTCGCAGGCAAAGCATTTTCTGGTATCTCCACAAAAGAACCTACTAATGGATTAGAAGGGTTTGAGATCTGAATAATGCCGCCTTCCGCATCAATCTTACCGGATTGTTCATAAACTACTTTTTTCTGGTTGGACGAATCTGGATCCAATGGATTTGATTGATCCTGTTTTGAACAAGTGAAAAGGAAAAAGCAAGCTATTGCTGCAAGAAGCAGTATTTCTGAGACCTTAAATTTTAAAGATACCATACCAGTAGCCCTCTCTTTTTCACAAAGCAATTACCATTATCGTTCCAGTTAGCATCATAGTGATGGATATAGCTTGTATTGAATTAGTATTCAATATAATACATTGTTGAGTCTGCTGAAAAAGAACTTGATATGGTTTTTTGTTAAAAAAACCGATTTTAAAATGAGCCGGCCTGTTTTGCAATGATAAAAGTGTTCGCTGACTTCTATGGCGACTTGATCGAATAATCCTGCGAATCAACAGAATTTTATGCCAAGAGGTGAATTAAACTATAATGTGCTCCTCTGTTTCAAACCATCAGAAAAAAGAATTCTACTTGCTTTATATAGCCGCACTGAATGTTTTTTCAGAAAAAAATAAAAAGATGAAACTATATTTAATAAAATTATTGGGCACTAGCAGGATAATGCCTGTATGTCCTAAATTGCTTAGCTGTAAAGTAACTGACTGACGCTATCCAATAGCCTCTTGGCTCATGCTATGACGCTCCTCTTGCCATTAACATGGTCGCGTGACACTCTACAATTCTAAATAATAGGCGATTTTTACAATCTGGTATTCCGATATTGTTTTTCTGGAACATGAAAAGTGTATAAATTACTATTTAAAATAACAATAAATCATTTAAAATCAGATATATAGAAAAAATATAAATAGTTTTCAAGATTTAATCTTGAAAATCATATATTTTCTTGACACATTTATAAAAATGTTGTATATTCTCCTATAAAAAACGAGGTGCAAATGAGCTATTCCGACATTATCTCAGTACGCCCCGAGGTGCTAAAAGGCAATCTCGAGGGCATTATTGATCTTCAGAACCTACTAGACGGTCATGTCGGCGCCATAGAGGCCGATGCCGAGCTCTTTTTTGAAATGACCTATCCCACCTCCGATATTCGCCTGGTCGTGGAAAAGCTCAACCAACGCTTTGCTGAACCGGATAACTCCTCTGGTCTGTTCCTGTTGGAGGGCTATAAAGGAAGCGGAAAATCCCATCTCGCCCTGCTTATTTATCATCTTTTGGTGAATCATCAGCTTGCCCGAAAATGGCTGGCCCGTTTCAATCTTGATCTGCGGGCGCCCAAAGATATCAAGGTTCATGTTTTTAAATTTACCGATTCGCCGATCCATACCTCTTTATGGGATATCATTTTTAAAGAAATGGGTTATAGCGGCCACAAACTCGACAATTCGCCCAGTCTGGCGCAGTGGCGGGATGTTCTGCAAAAACGCAGGATTGTCCTGATCTTTGACGAGCTGGAGCGCGGCATCGCCAGTCTGCCGCCGGCGATTCAGCAACAAAATCTCTCTTTCCTGCAGATGATCAGCGAAGAGGCGCGTCGCAATAAAGAGGCCGCGTGCACCATTGTTGCTTCCATCTATGACGCGCAACGCGAACCCGGCTCGACGCTGCAGCGCATCCATCCGGTGGAAGTAAAATTCTCCCATCCCGACGACAGGCAGAACATCGTGCTGCATCGTCTCTTTATGCAACTGCCTCAAGACCATCGGAAAAAGATCGAAATGGTAATCCATTCATTCGCCAATTACTGGCGGTCGCAGCAAATTCGCGTTGACGAGAAATATATCGAGCGCACGTTGTCGACCTTTCCCTTCTCTCCGGAATTAATGGATTTGGTTTTATACCATATACCCGCTCGCGGTGGTTTTCAGGGAAATCGCAGCGCTCTCGGCTTTCTCGGCGCTCTGGTAAAGCAAACCTGGGGCAAAACGCAATGGATAACGATGGCAAATGCTTCTCTATTGAATACTTCTATTCGCAACCGGATTTCCGACCTGGACAGTTCGCAACATATAATGCAGTGTGCGCAAAGCGATTTGAATGATTTACGCGAATTGTCCTTTTGCGATGAGATCATCGCCAGCGCCCTTCTGGGCACCCTGGCCCATTCCGGCCATCTGCCTGGACTGGATGAACAAGAGATGGCACGTCAAGTGCTTACCCCCGGAGACGATATCAACCGCTATCATGGCTCTTTGCAAGCGCTGTTAAAGCTGGGCACCTATTTCCAAGTGCACGAACACAAGTACTATTTTGATGAGAGGGAAAAGCCAGGCGCCAAGGTCGAGTATCACTCCCTGCGTATCGACCCCGACAAGGCCATCGAATTCGCATTCGGCCGGTGGCGTGAAGAACTGTTCTACTATCCCAAAGCTGTCATTCATCGAGAGATTAAGAGGACGCGTTCCGAGTTAGCTGGTCTGGATGCGCGAGATCTGCGCTTTGTGCTCTCCCCAAAGCGCCTGGATGACCCCATCCGCCATGCCCTTCTGCAGGGAATGGAAAACCAGAATCGGATTATTTTGCTGGAGCCCAAACAGGAATCCTTCAACATCTTTGAACAGCCGGACATCATAAAATGGGCCCAAAGAGCCCTCGCCGCCAGAGATTTGGCCTTGACCACCACTGAAAGTGAACGAAAAAGAGAATATGAAAAAATCGAAAGGGATGAAATCAGATATATCGTACAGGCCATCAGACAGGCCGGCCTGCTTTTTATTTCCCCGCAGTTGAGCGATGATGGATCCGGGATCATTCAATTTGAAGTGGAAACCCTAGCCAACGCCGAAAAAATGGAGGATGTTAAAAATATTCTCCAAACCCAGCTTTATCCCCGGCAAATATTCGAAGAACATCTGCAGGGACATCTGAACGGGCTGCTCGGTAAAACCGTCCGACAGATCGAAGGCATCTATTACAAAACATTGGGCTTCCCCATGCTGATTTCCCGCTCGATGCTCTATGAAGCGGTCACCAATCTCTGCATCCATAAAAAGATCGGCCTGCAACATACCCGTGACACGGCATGCGGCCGCCGTCCGGATCTACGCGGAGACGAACTCCTGGACGCGACGATAGTGGAGCCTTTTGAGGATCGAAAATGTTCACCGATAGACACAGCAGCAACTTCAGGAGAATTCGTACCCCCTCCTGAACTCAGTGATGACCTGAAAACGACCAGTGAAGTGCCGCAAACAGGGCAAGATTTTCAAAGCCGGAGCAAGATTCAAACGCCTTTTACCAACAGTCTGGGTCAATTGCGCCAGGAAGTGGCCGGACGTTTGCTTGACCATGCCGATAAGCAGATCACAGATCTTGAATTTCGCATTTTCGCCGACTACCGCGCCACAGATCTGGGTCAATACGCCCAGGCCCTGCGCGGGGTGATGAGCGGCGCCGGCGATCTGAGTCTTGATATCGTCATTCGCAAAACAGGTCCATTCAGCAAAGCTCAGGTCGAACAGTTGGTCGAAGCGTTGCCTGTTTATCAGGGCGCTACGTATAAAGCCGAAATGAGTGTGCTCGATCAGGGAAATGGTCAAAATGGATAATCTTCAGTTTCTGGACAAGCTCGTCACATCGCCTTCGCGCCTGGATATGATCATCCAATGGCTGCATGAAGAAGTGTGGTCCGGCGATCGCTATAAAACAATGAAAGGGGAGAATTTTCTCCTCGACGGTGAAAAACAGGTGCATGAGGTTGAGGAGCTGCTTTTAGAAGCAGCGCCCGGCCTCTACGATGAACTGGCCGTGCAGGCGGAAAAATCGCGCAACCTGATCTCTTTTCTTACCGCCAAACCCCGGCGCGCACTGGTGATCCTGGACGGCGCCTCCTTTCGCGAACTCCCCATGCTGGAGCTTATGGCGCGGCAAACCGGTTTTCAGGTTGAAAAAATGGGCTACTCCTTTGCGGCTCTGCCGAGCGAGACGACGCCTTTTATTGCACAAAGAATTTTAAAGAAAGAAGTGGCGCCCATAGAGCTGCCGCGCCGGCGGGAATTGCTCGATCACAATATCCGCGCCTGCCACTATGATGCGGTTTTTCGTACTTTTTCATTCGATGCGGACAAAAACCATCTTCTATTGTGGTCGCAGTTTCCGGACAGCACGTACAAGGATCTCGGCGCCCGCTTTTCCTCTCATTTTGAGCAGATGCCCCCTCTCTACGAACAGGTCTGGAAAAATCTGGTCATGCAGATCCCGCAGGACTTTGAAATCATCATCACAAGCGACCATGGGTATATTTTTTTCGGACCGGGGCTGGATTCCAAGCATGTCGACGAATCTACCCGAATTCTACATCAGGGGAGGAACAAGTATTTCAACCAGGACGAAAAGTGGCCCGAAGGCGTTTCCGGCTTGCAGCTTTTCCCGAGCCGGCGTTTGGCCATGCTGCGCGGCCGCATCAAAAATCGGCCGCAAGGGCCTGCCGCCGGCCACGCCTATCGCCACGGCGGCTTTTCCCTGATGGAAATGTTGACGCCCTGGCTCATCATCAGAAAGAGGTAATGTATGAAGACCAAAATCGGCACCGTCCTCGATGAGGAACTGGTGCAGCAACTCAAAGACCGTTCGGTTCGGGAAGAGCGCTCGATCAGCGATATCTTGCAGGATGCTTTACAGGGATATCTGCAGGGCAGCCCCCGGCAACGTGATCTCCGCATCGCTGCGGTGGAGAGCTTTTGCTCCAGGCCCTTCCATCTTTCAGGCACGGAAATTCGGCAAATACTCGCAGAGGAGTATTACGACCAATGAACCTGACTAAAATAGCCACGAACGAAATGGTGTTGCTGGATGCCAACATCTTTATCTATGCCCTGCAACAACAATCGCGGCAATGCATGCAGCTGCTACGGCGATGCGCCGAGGATCAGGTCACCGGCTATGTCGCGGATAATATTCTCGCCGAGGTCATGCACACCCTGATGATCGCCGAGGCGCGCGACAACAACTGGATCACCAGCGCCAATCCAGCCCGGCAGCTGAGCGAGCAGCCCAAACGGGTCATGGCCTTGCTCCGCTACGAAGGCCTGCTCAGGGATCTGCTTAGCATAGGACTGCGACTGGAATCGCTGCAGCGCGAGGATTTCATCTCTGCATTGGCTGTGCAGCGGCACAGTGGATTGCTCACCAACGATGCGCTCCTCGTGGCTTTGGCCATGCGGTTACGCATCAAATCGATCGCTAGCGCCGACCAGGCTTTCAGCCGCGTGCAGGGGATCCTGCTCTATTCGCCCGATGACTTGATCATGGAATGAAAACAGAATGAAACGAGCTATAGAAGAATCCTTTCCGATCGTCGAAATCAACCGCCTGGCAGTCCCGGAACGCAACGCCTTCAAGCCTATCTACCAAATGCACAAGTGGTTTGCCCGGCGTTCCTCCTCGGTCTTTCGCGCCATCCTGTTGGGAGCGCTGAAACCGGCCGGCACCGATATCATGGTCGAGTTTTATCGTGACCACAGCAACGATCCCGATACCAAGGGCAAAGTGATTCTCGATCCCTTTATGGGCGGCGGCACCACCATTGTGGAAGCCTTGCGTCTGGGCTGCAAAGTGGTGGGCATCGATCTCAATCCGGTAGCCTGGTTCATCGTCAAGACCGAAGTGGAGCCGGTGGATCTGCAAGAGTTGAGGCAGGCTTTCGATCGTCTAGCCCAACGACAGGTGTCCTGGTCCGGCAAGCCGCTCAAGCAGACCTTGCTGGAACTCTACAAAACCGAATGCCCGGGCTGCGGCAGCCGCGATGCGGATATCATCTATACCTTCTGGGTCAAATCCGCACCCTGTACCACCGCGGTTTGCAACCACACCACGCCGTTATTTTCTGACTATATCATTGCGCAGAAACAAGTCTCCATCCGCTATCTCGCGGACTGCACCTGCCCTTTATGCGGCAAAACTTTTGACTGGGAGCGCGAACCCGCCAGCCTGGTGGCGCAGGAAAAGCTGCAGGTCGCGGCAGCGCAGTTCTCCGCCGGCGAAGGCCGCACTTCGGCGCGCTGGAGCTACTCGAACGGCGATACGGCTGCGTGCCCCTGGTGCGGCAAGACGACAAAACCCAGACCGGTAAAGAATAAACTTGAACGCAAAAAGATCCCCCTCGCCGTTCTGCTCTGCCCGCACTGCGCAGAGGTGTGGCAGTTCCGCGGCCCTCTGGCCGAACAGGTGCAGTGCCCGACTTGTGGACACGCCTATAATCCTCTGACCGGCAATATGCCGGAAAAAGGCAAATTCATCTGCCGCGGCACCTGCAACGGCAATAAGGATGCGGTCATCGCCGCCATCCGCACCATGCCGCAGGAGCAGCTGCTGCCCGCTCAGCCCTATGCCATTGAAGGATATTGCCCGCATTGTGCGCAAAACCGTCCGAAAGCAGCGGCCTTAATGCAGACAGATTTGCTGGAGCAGGTGGAAGAAACATTCGCAGCAGGTGCTTACAACGCGGATTCTCTGATCTGGAAGAACCATGGTAAATTCTTCAAACGGGTGACCCCGGCTGATCTGGCGCATTTTCAGGATGCGGCAGCGATCTGGGAGCGGGAAAAGAGTCGGCTGCCTTATCCCAAGTCTGAAATACCTGTGGGTGCTGAAACGAAAAGGCTTATTGAGCATCATTACTATTTTTGGCATCAGATGTTCAATCCGCGGCAGCTGCTGGCGTTGAGTACATTGCTGGAGGGAATTGGAAGAGAGAGAGAACAAATACTAAAAGAGATGATCCTGTCTGCTTTTCAAAATATGCTTAATAATACAAGCGATTTCACTTCATATAGGGCTAGTGTTGGCGCTGCAAGGCAAGTATTTGCTCGCCATGATTTTCAACCCAAAATGACTCCATGTGAAATCAATGTTTGGGGAATTCAATTTGGTATGGGATCTTTCACATCCATGATTTTATCCATCGACGATGGTAAAAGATATAACTATCGAACATATGATCGTAAAATCATTAAGCAAGAAAATGGCGAATATAAAACTGTTAACTCGGAACGAGAAGAAAAAATAATTGCAAATCACAAAAATGCATTGCTTTTAACCCAATCTTCGAAAAATCAAGAAAAAGTAGAGAATACTGATCTTATTATTACTGATCCTCCATACTCTGGTAATGTCAATTATTCCGAGCTCGCCGATTTCTTTTATGTCTGGCTCAGGTTACTGTTGAAAAATGATTATGCCCATTTCACACCGGAGATAACGCCGAAAGCTGAAGAAATAATCGAGAATCCAACGCGGAAGAAGAGCAGCAAAGATTATCAGGACGGTCTTTGCGCTGTGTTCAAAGAGAGCCATCGTCATCTGGATGATGACGGTTTGCTGGTTTTTACCTTTCATCACGCTGAAGACAGCGCCTGGGAAGCGCTGTTGAATGCTCTTTGCGATGCCGGTTTTTTTATCGAGGCGGTCTATCCTATTCACGGCGAATCTGAAAGCTCGTTGCATTTGATGGACAAAGAGGCCATCTCTTACGACCTCATCCATGTCTGCCGCAAAAGGCCGCAGGCTGAACAGATCGACACGCGCTCCTGGGCGGGCATCCGCCAGGAGATTCGCCGCCGTGGCCGCGACGAAGCCCGCCTGATCGAATCCGGCCGCTATGGTCAAGAACGGCTCAGCCCGGCGGATATCACCATCCTGCTCATCGGCAAGTGTCTCGAGCTCTACAGCCGTCATTTCGGCGCCATCGTCGATCATGAAGACCAGCCGGTTCCCATCCATCGCGCCTTAGCCGAGATCCGCATGCTGGTGGATCAAATCCTCAGCCAGGAACGCTCCCTGCCCCCTGAACTGGAATCCATCGATGTGCCTTCTTATATCTATTTCACCGCCCTGTGCCGGCAGCGCGAGATTAAAAGCGACGAGATCAGCAAATCGACCCGCGGAATAATCAGCGTGGATGAACTGAAAAGGGCGGGCTTGATCATCAAAGGCAGAGAAAAACGCGGCCGTTCCTTCGAGGTCAAGCAGCCTCTGGAGCGGCTCAATGATTTGCAAGAAAAATTCAGTCGTCAGGCCCTCACCGCTCAAATGGACCTCTTTGCCGAAAGCGAGGATGCGGAGCTGCCCGGAGATTTGTTGTTGGTGGATTGCGTCCACTTGCTCCTGGGGCTCGCCGAGGCCGGCGAAAATGCGGTGCCATGGCTTGAGCGGCTGCGTGGAATAAAGCCGCGCCTGCGCGCCGCCCTGGTCTTTCTCCGGGAGCAGAATAAAAATTTTGCCGCATCCATAGACAAAATCCTCGGCCTGATCGATGAGCGTACTTTGTTCAGCAAGTGATGACGAAATATAAATTGTTATCAAATATGGCCCATCATGAATCGGCAAAACAAGGATAGAATCAGGCAGGAACAGTGAGGAAATCAGATGCCAGGATATCAACTGATTCAGGAAAAATATTTGTCTCCCCCTTTGCCGGCCGACAAGGGGGTCAAGGCCAACAACCGCCGGATCGGATTTCTCGATTTTTTAAAGGAACTGGAGGACGAGCATTTCCCCTATCATGAAGAGAGCTCTTTATGTGTGGTGGGTCTGGAAGATGTGCTGCTGTTCGCACGGCCGGAGATGACCGCCATGGCCCACAACATCCATCAAAAGCTGCAGCGGGCGGCGCGTCATTTTGAGAATAACAATTGCTTCTGGGTGCAGATCGTTTTCCGCAGCGAGCTGGTGCGCGGCGAAACCCTGCGGGTGAACCATCCGGCGGTAGAGTTGCCGATCTTTCTGATTTTCGGTTCCCCGCCGCCGGAGAACATCGGCGAGCATGCCGTTTGCTATCGCTGCTCCTTTAATTTGAGCAGTATATGAAAACATTGGACCCCTTTTGCTGCTTGGGTCCGCTTAAATTCTTGACTATTTTTTCCGCGATAATTTCAGGATCGGCCGGGTATGGCATCAGCAGATTATAAAATAACCGAGGGTCAGCGGGTCCGGGTGACGAACCGTCAAGACCTTGGCATCGGCGAAGTGCTTCGGGTCAGAAAGCTCTTCGGCATCTATCAAGCGGATGTCCTATTTGAAGATCAGCGCGGCCGCCGGTTGGAAAGTTTCCCCATCGAACGGCTCGAGCTTGCTCCCGATCTCTGGCAGCGGCTCGGTCAGGCACAATCCGATCTGCCGATAGATTTCTTCCTCAAGCAGATGGCTTTTCTTTTTCCGCTGCAAAACAGCGGCGGGCAGCTCTCCAACAGCCGCACCCATCTTCTGCCGCATCAAATTCTGCTGACACGGGATGTCGTGCTGTCCTCCCGCCGCCGGCTGCTCATCGCCGATGAAGTCGGCTTGGGCAAGACCATTGAAATGGGGATGATCCTGCGCGAGCTGATCGCCCGCGACCAGGCACGGCGGATTCTGATCGTCACCCCGGCCGGGCTGATCAAAAACTGGCAGGATGAGCTGCGCGATGCATTCAGACTTTATTTCAAGATCCTGGGCACTGACTTTATCGAACACAGCGTCAGCTCATGGGAACAGGAGGATAAAGTCATTGCCTCCATCGATACGATCAAGAAACCGGCGCGTATGGAACGACTGCTGAACGCCCCAACCTGGGACCTCATCGTCTTTGATGAGGCGCATCATATCAGCCGCTTGCGCTACGGCAATAAAATTAATACCACCCAGAATTACCGGCTTGCGGAGGCTCTGCGCTATCACACCCGCGATCTGTTTTTTCTCTCCGCCACGCCGCATCAGGGCGACATCTTTCAGTTCTGGTCTTTGGTGCAATTGTTGGATGACTCTATTTTCGAAAACGAGCAAGCCTTGCAGGCGCACCGGGGTTTGTTGAACAGCGTCATGGTACGCCGAACCAAGCGGGAAGTCACGGACGCTCAGGGTCAGCCCATTTTCATGCGCCGGCAGGTGCACACCCAGAGTTTTCAGCTCTCGACGCGCGAGCAGTACTTTTATGAACAATTAACCCTGTATCTGAAAGAGGGCTACTCTGCCGCCGGGCTGGGCCAGGCAAAGACGACTGCGGAACAGCGCGCCATCGGCTTTGTCATGACGACCTTTCAGAAAATCATGTCGTCCAGCTTGCGCGCCATCCGTCAGGCGCTGCGCCGAAGACTGCTGGTTCTGTTGATCAAACAGCATTTCACGCTGGAAGGGCAAAGACGGAAGAGCCCGCAGGCCGAGGGCATCGCCGAGAACATCATGCGGGTGCAGGACGAAATGAGACAAGTGGCGTCGGAGATTTTGGGTGTTCACAATCCATTAGCCAGGCAAGTCGATCTGGATGCTTATATCGCGCAGATGCGGCAAAGAATCAGCAAAAAATATCAGCTGGAGGATGATGCCACGGAATGGGCGATCGAGGGCGAAGACGACGATGAAAACATCATCTATGGGGCCTCGGATATACCCAATGAAATCGCCAAGGTGCGCAGTCTGCTGAAAATCATCCCCGGTACGCGGGACCGGAAATTCGATACCTTGTTGCGCGCCATAGACGGCATTCGCACCGGTCATCCTGAGGAACGATTTATTATCTTTACCCAGTACCGGGAAACGCTCGAATTCTTGCGTGAAGAACTCGAGCAGATCTATGGCAAAGCCAAAGTGGTCACCATCAAAGGCGGCCCGCTTGCAGACAAGCTGGAAGCGGTTGAAAAAATCTGGGCTGAAAACGGCGCGCAATTCCTTATCAGCACTTCCGCCGGCGGAGAGGGGATCAATCTGCACGTGGCTCATATTTTGTTCAACTATGATCTGCCGTGGAATCCCATGGCCGTCGAACAGCGCATCGGCCGCGTGCATCGTTTCGGCCAATACGATACGGTTCAGGTTTATAATCTGATGGCTGAGGATACAGTCGAGGCGCAGATCTATCATATTTTGGAAAACAAACTCAGAGAGATTGCTGCGCAGATCGGAAAAATTGACCTAAGCACCGGCGAACCGACAGAAGATTTCCGTTCGGACATTCTCGGCTTTATCGGCTCTTCGCCCAACTATCAGGATCTTTACAAGCGGGCATTGATCGATCGCGATTACGCGCGCACCGAGCGAGAAATCTCCGCTGCCATGGAAAATGCGCGCCAGGCCAGCGATGCCCTGAAGGAACTGACGCAGGACCTCAATGCTTTCAGCCTGAGCGATTATCAGGCGCTGGAAAACAAGATCTCACTCCAGGATTTGCAGCAGTTTTCGCAGAAAGCCCTCTTGAGAATGGGCGGCGGAATTTTGCCGAATGGGGAAGGATACAAAATCGATGTGCCCAAGGCCTTGTTGCATCATCCGAACATTTTGCCGCGATACGAGAGCGGCACCTTTGACCGTGAGATCGCCATGCGCAAGCGCCGTATAGAATTCTTTGGCCTGGGACATCCGTTGATCGATGCCCTAATCAGCCACTGGCAGCAACCGGAGATCCATGGAGAAATAGTGCTGTTGCCCAGAATGGCCAATGAATCGGAAAATTATCTTGTTGCGTTGGTCAGCATTATATTGGAATTGGAAGACAAGAACCGCCATGATGAGGTCAAGATTATCCGCTTATCCCAAAGCGGCGACATTCAGCTCATGTCCGAGGACTGGCTCTTGAAAAGAGCGGCTGATTTTTCCGCTCAACTTGATCATACACCAGCAAATTTCGATGCGGTTATCATCGACAAATTCAAGGCGACTTACGAAGGCGCCCTTGCCGCTCTGGTCTCTCAGGCAAAGATGTCGGTCAAACCGGCTATTCTGAACGCGAGAATTAATTTGATGGGATTGATGTATTTTTCCAATTAAAGTTCAGTGAAAAACTCATACAGAGGCCCTTTGTACCCCAATGCCCGAAAAAGGGTTCACTTAGTTCTCTGTTCCATTGCCAAGTTCTGCAGACCTGGTTGCCAAAGAGATTCATAAGGGATAAAGCACAAGCCCGATGATGGACTCAAAATGGGCATCAAAGGTGGCAAGCGCAGCGCCATTCTGCAGGGCCTGTGCGGCAATCCAGACATCGTTGATGGGGATCGGTTTGCCGATCGCTGCGAGTTGGTGTTTGAGACGTCCAAAGAGGACGGCCGTCGATGCATCGGCGGTCAAGACCGTAACGTTAGGTTTATCCATGAATCGCTGCAGAAGGGCGCGATTCTCTTTTTGTCTGCTTCCCCCGTAGAACCCGGCCCACAACTCACCCAAGACAAATATGGAAAGATACACGGCATCAGCCTGATTCAGGCCTGCCAAGACCGCCTTGTCGCCGCTGAAAAAACGGCTGATAACATTGGTATCCAGGAGCAATTTCATGACCAGTCCCCGGCTTGAACGTGGTTCAACTCGGCGGTATTTTCCTCAAACTCCTTCAGCTCCGCAGCCGACCAGACGCCGCAGAGATCGCTGAAATCAACGGGCGGTTTTTTTATGCTCTCCAGGCCAAGAGCCTGGCGCAGGAGCTGCTTGATCGTTCGATTCAAACTGGCGCCGTGTTCGTTCGCCAGCTTTTCGATCCCGTTCAGCAGCTCTTCGTCAAGTTGGTGCACAGTAATGGATTTCATGGTGAGGCCTATTGGTTCAAATAATGGTTCATATTTAATAGAAATATAGTTCATTTGATGAAATCTGTCAAGCTCTTTTTACTAGTGTCCAAGGTCTGCTCCAGCTTTCGCACTGCAAAGATAATCCTTTTAATTCAGCCAAAAAATCATGAAATTAGGGCTATTAAACAGCAAAAAATGATTGCGATCGTGATCTCCGCATGGACAACGCTGAGAAAATCGGCGAGGACAAAGTATCCTCTCTGCTGGTGAAATTTTCCATCCCCGCCATTATCGGCATGGTGGTCAGCGCCCTCTACAATGTCGTGGACCGGGTCTTTATCGGCCAGGGGGTGGGATCTCTCGGCATCGCCGGGGCGACGGTGGGCTATCCGGTCATGCTGGTGCAGATGGCCTTTGGCATGCTGATCGGGCTGGGCGGCAACGCGCTGGTCTCCATCCGCCTCGGCGAGCAGCGTAGAGATGAGGCTGAGCGGGTCCTCGGCAACGCCCTGGTTCTCCTCGTCGCCGTCTCGCTGATCCTGACCGTGCCCAGTCTGATCTTCCTCAAGCCGTTGCTGCGGCTTTTCGGCGCCAGTCCGGTGAGCATGCCCTATGCGGTGGCGTATATGCAGGTCATCCTTCTGGGCACAGTGTTCTCAGCGGTGGGATTCGGCCTGAACCATTTTATCCGCGGCGAAGGCAATCCGCACATGGCGATGAAGACCATGTTCATCGGCGCAGGGCTCAATACGCTGTTGGACCCGATCTTTATATTTGTCCTTCACTGGGGTGTAGCCGGGGCGGCTATCGCCACGGTCATCTCCCAGGCGGCCTCGATGATTTGGGTGCTCAATTATTTCATGGGCAAGAAGAGTCTGCTGAAACTAGAATGGGCCAACCTCAGATTGCGCAAACGCATCGCTGCAAAAATTCTCTCCATCGGTTCGCCCCCCTTTGCCATGCATCTTGTGGCCAGCCTTTATGCGATCATTCTTAACAATCAGCTGCAACACCATGGCGGCGATCTCGCCATTTCGGTTATGGGTATCCTCAACAGCCTCGCCATGCTGTTCCTGATGCCGATATTCGGCATCAACCAGGGCAGCCAGCCCATCATCGGCTTTAATTACGGCGCAAAAAAATTTGACCGCGTTCACGCCACAGTCCGTCTCGCTCTCATCGCAGCCTCAGTCGTGGCCACGAGCGGATTTTTTATCGCACACCTTTTCCCCAAGCTGCTCATTCAGCTGTTCAATCCCAATGACGCCCAATTGATCGACATGGGCAGACATGCCATGCACATTTATTTTCTCATCATGCCGATCATAGGCTTTCAGGTGGTCAGCTCCAGCTATTTTCAGGCGGTGGGCAAGCCCAAACAGGCGATGCTGCTTGCCCTTTCACGCCAGCTGATTTTTCTCATTCCTCCATTGCTCATGCTGCCCCGTTTTTACGGACTGGATGGCATCTGGATGGTTTCGCCCGTCTCCGATCTGCTGTCAGCCATCCTGGCCGGCTCACTGCTTTATCGCGAGATGAACAGACTCCGTCGACCGAGAGAGTTGGAAACTCATTTTTCAAGGCTCAGCAGAACAATGTAACCCAAAGATCCATTTATCACTCACATTGGAAAATCCGCTAAAATCTCTAATCCTTTCATGAAAAAGCCGCATTCATAAAAAAAACTTGCATTTAGTGTAATTATACTTTATATTTAGACGTCTATTTATAAAATATGGTTATAAAATGCACAAACGTCCTTTCTGGATCAATAAAATAGAGCATGCCTGGCAAAGGCGACCGATCGTCTGGTTATCAGGAGCACGCCGGGTCGGCAAAACGACTTTGGCAAAAATGTTAAACGAGGCCGTTTACATGAACTGTGATCTGCCATCCGTCGGCCGCCGCCTCGCGGATCCCGAGTCCTTCTTCGACGGCATGGCCCAGGAAACCATCGTTGTATTGGATGAGATCCATCAGATGGCCGATCCAAGCCGGCTCCTCAAGATAGCCGCCGATGGTTATCCCCATCTCAGGATACTGGCCACCGGATCATCCACCCTCGCTGCTACGAAAAAGTTTCGTGACGCATTGACCGGGCGAAAGCAAGAAATATATCTGCCGCCCGTGCTCTGGCAAGAATGCCGGGAGATTTTTGGCGTTGCGGATCTGGACAAACGGCTGCTCCATGGCGGTCTGCCGGAACCATTGCTCAACGCTCACAAGGACCATGCGTTTTTTTCAGAATGGATCGACAGCTATTACGCGAGAGACATTCAGGAGCTCTTCGGCATACGCAATCGCAGCGGTTTCATCAGGCTTTTTCATCTCCTGATGCGACAGAGCGGCGGACTGGCCGATTATACCGGTCTGGCCAAATTGAGCAGCCTGAGCTATCCAACCGTCAGAGCCCATATCGAAGCGATGAGCATCGCGCATGCCGTTTTTTTGCTGCCGCCCTTTCATGGAGGTGGAAAACGGGAAATCACCGCCAGGCCCAAGTGCTACGGATTCGATACGGGTTTTGTCACGCATATAAAGGGGTGGGACAGCATTCGTGGTGAGGACAGAGGAGTCTTATGGGAACATCTGGTTCTGGATAGCCTGCGGAGCCGGTTTCACCCGAGCAGCCTCTTTTACTGGCGCGATAAATCGAATCGCGAAATCGATTTTGTCATCCACGACCGTGAAAATCGACTTCATGCCCTTGAATGCAAGATCAATCCGGACCAGTTTGAGCCAAGATCCTTACTTGCCTTTCGTGCACTCTATCCGCACGGCGCAAATTATATCATCTCCCCTTTTGTGAAAGAGGCGTACACCCAGCGATATGCAAATCTGTCCGTAACCGTTTGCCCTGTGGATGAATTGTTCTCCAAACACCCGTGAATTCGAGCCCCCGGCTGGCAGGGTGAACCTCACTGGGTCCGTTCCACCTCCATGCCCCATTTTTGCAGCGTGGTGCCCATGCTGCGCTCCAGTTGGCCCAGCGCTTTGAGATAGCCGGCGATGGCGCGCAGCTCTTCGTTCTGCGCGTTGGTCATATCGCGCTGATAGCTGATCACCTGAAAGTTGCTGGACCGGCCTACGCGCATCTTGTCCTCTTCCAGCTGCAGCTTTTGCGCCGCCAGCTCTTTAGCCCGCTGCGCCAGTCCGACCTGTTTGAGCGTGTACTGCACCAGCCGTACGGCGTTCTCCACATCGATGCGGATGTTGTCGCGCAGCTCTTCCACATAAATTTTCTGCCGATCATGGGAGATGCGCGTCAATTCATAGCCGTTGGCCAGATACTGCTTGTTGAAGGGGAAGGAAAAAGACAAGCCGATATTCCAGGTCAGCGTCTTGAAGGCAAAGGCATCCTGGGTGGTTTTGAAAAAATCATCGGTGCGGTTGGCCTCACTGCCGATGCTGGCATAGCTGCCCAGATAATAACGATTGCTGTTTCTCGCCACCAGCAGATCCATTTCCGAGATGGACAGATACAGCTGCCAGATCAACCAATCCGGCCGATTGGCATAGGCCCGGTTCAGGCACTCCTGCACATCCAAGGCCACGGGTTCAAAATCCATCTGGGTGGTGGGCCGAATCAGCAATCGCTTCTCCAGATCCAGTTGCGACTGCAGCGCCACCTGGGTCAGGATGATCGAGTTCTCCGCCCCGGCCACCGAGATCTCCCTGGAAGCCAAATCCGACTCCGCCTGGACGATCTCCTGGGCCGCCATGCGGCCGCTCTCGATCAGGCTTTTGTTGATCTCCAGCAAATCCTTGGCCCGGTTAAAGGCCTCTTTTTGAATTTTGAGATCCTCGTAGACCAGAATCAGATCCCAATATTGGCTTTCAATGGCGGTGATCAGGTCGATCAGATTCTGTTTCACGTTCAGCAGCGAGATGTTGGCATAGGCTTTGGCGCGATCGATGGGGATCATGTTGACCCTGATGCCGAACCCCTGCAGCAACGGCTGACTGATGGAGATCCCCACGTCCGCGTTGTAGTTGGTGACGCCGACGAGATTGGAGGATTCGCTGGTGCTGGTGTTGACGCCGATGCTGACCGAACCGCCGGTTTCCAGGGCGCGGGAAAAGCCTAAAGAACTCGAGTAGCCCCTTTTCTTTATGGAATAGCCTAAATCGTCATTACGGCTTTCATTGCGACCGCCGTTGATGTAAGCCGAGGGCAGGAAGCGGTATTCCGCCTGTTTCAGATTCAGGTTAGAGATTTTTTCCGAAAACCGGTAGTATTTCAGGATACGGTTGTGGCGGATGGCCAGGTCAATCATCGCTTCCAGCGTCAGCGGCGCATAGCCCAGGGAGTCGATGACGATCTCCGGTTCTTCGTCCGGCAGAGACCGGTCCAATGAGGGCGGCCGGTTCTGCAACCGTACGTCCACCGTGGTCGCAGGGTCCTGCGGCCGGAGCGGAGCGCCCGCAAACAGCAAACAGAAAAACAGACTGAACCGTACCGCGTTTGTTTTTTGTGTCTTCATTTTCATAGGGGATAATACCGACTTTCCATAACTAATCAATACCCATCCCTCTCCACCAAAAAACAGCCGGCGAGCCGTCGAGGGGGGAAAAAGAGAAAAGCCGTCACGGGGCAGCGCCTTACCCGGCGCACTCGTTCAGCCGCGAGTCTGTCGACCGCTGAAGCCCGCCGGCCTTGCTCGTACCTGCGCAGCAGAGGGATGATCACGGCCGGAGGGGCATATCCAAGCGTTGCCGCCGCATAGGACGAGGAGAAAAGCTTGCGCTCAACCGACCGTTGCCGCCGATTGCACGCGCCAGCCGATGAAACCGGTCAATGCGCAGCCGATGAGCATGGTGAGCAGGATCGCTGCAGGATCCAACTGCCACATCCAGTTATTCACATTGCCGATGATCCAAACGACGACCTGGCCGATCAGCACGCCGCCCAAGCTGGTCATCACTCCGATCATAAGCGAGCGGACAATCCCACTGCGGCTGGCCGGCTTTTTCATATTTGCGGGCCCGGTCGTATTTTTTTCCAGAATCAAGATCAAGTACAGCTGCCAAGCGCCGAACAGCAAGGCCATGCCGGCAAGACCGCCGGCAACAATAGAAATAAATCGCATGCTTTGGGCGATGCGGTGAGCGAACAAGACCTGATTGCTGATCTCATAGGTCGAAATATCGCCCACCAGCTGAGTCAATCTGGTCTGAATGTAATCGGCCGTTTCAGCAATGGCGCGCGATGGATGAGCGGCCAGGGTCACTTTGGTGAAATCTTTTTCTTTGCTGAACTGCATCAGGGTATAGTAGGGCAGCAAGACCGCATCATCCAGGCGGTAGATTCCGGAGAGGGCGGGGCTGGGCGCCAACACGCCGATCACCCGGCAGACCTGGCGGCCGACCTGCAGCGTACGGCCGACGAGAGAATCCGCCGTGCCCGAAGTCCACCGCTTGTACAGTCGGTTGCCGACCACGCAAAAGGCGGCGGTGGAATCCAATGCGCTGATAAACCGGCCTTGCTGCATTTTGAGATTGAAAACGGTCCGATATCCCGCGGTCACGCCGATCACCGCGGTCTCGATCTCATTGCCCTGATAGCGGACTTTGTCCAACCGATGCGACTCGGTGGTGACGCCGACGATAAAGGACGGATCCCGTTTCAACACATTGAGCAAGGACGGCTGCAACCGCCGAATCTGCGAAGCGCCGCGGCCGCTTTTGCCATGGCGATGGATGATGGAGAAAAGATCTGCTCCCTCAGAGTGAAACCGACGCGCGGTCTCGCGACGCACGACATTGTTCGAGTACAACAAAACAAACAGACAGGTGCAGCCGAGGATCAGACTGATCAGAACCAGCCGGAATCGCAGCAGAAAAGCCGATGGGATCGAATGGGAAATAGTTTTTTTCATATCCCCGTCCCATCAGCGCAAGGTTGGGACCAGGACCGGCTCGCCCGGCTGCAATCCGCTTTCAATGACGATGCGGCTGCCGTCGCAATAGCCGGGACGCACGGAACGAATCGCCGGCTCTTCGGCCTCATCGCCGATCATCACCACATCCTTGCCGTTCATACGCGACACCGCTTCAATGGGCACGGTCACCACGCCTTCCAGGGATGACAATTGGATCGCCGCCTCCGCCTGCATGCCGAACCGCAGTTTCGAACGCGCCTCAGCGGGCATGTCCGGAATGCTGATGCGCACTGGATAATAGGTTTGATCCTCGCTGATGGTGGCGGTCGCAGCGATCCAATCGACCCGGCCCTGCAGCAACAGATTGGGGAACGACAGGCCGGTGACCTGCACGGCTTGGCCGACCTGAATGTCCCGGGCGCTCAACTCGCCGACCTGAGTGTTGATGATGAACGCTTCGGTGGCGCCGATGGTGACAATGAGATCGCCCTCCTTGAACAGATCGCCCTCTTTTTTGATCGGTTCACGCCGTCCGTCACTGGCCTCCGGGGCCATGATCATGCCGGCCACCGGCGCACGAATGACCGAAGCCTCGTACCGGGCCTCGATCTCATCCAACTCTTCCTTGGCATTAAAAAGCTTTAATTTGAGAACCTCGATGCGCTCCGGACTTCCCTTCTCCAGGGTCGTTTCCAGCTGCTGCTTGGCGTTCTCGAAATCATAGCCGGCTTTTTTATAGGTCGTATTGGCCTGATCGAATTCCACCCGCGGAATGATCCCCTTTTCGTACAGCTTTTTGGTCTCCTCCAGCTTCTTTTTTTCATTGCTTTCAGCGATCTTGGCCAGCTCCAGGCTGCGTTTTGCCTGCATGACCTCAAGGCTCGATTGCCAGTCCTTGAGCTGATTATAATTTTCCAGCAGCTCGATGTAGGCGACCCGTGCCGTGCGCACGCTCTTGGCCAACTCTTTGGTGTCCAGTTGATAGAGGATATGGCCTTTTTCGACAAAATCGCCCTGGGTGAAATTCATTCGCACAATGGGCCCGGAAGTCTGCGCCGTCAAAGTCACCTTGGAGTAGGGTTCGAGCAGTCCGGCCACATGGATCAGCCTGGGTAAGGTGTCGAGCCGGGCTTGCACGGTTTTACGGACGATCTTTTGCTCCTCAGAGACCGTGCTTTTAGGAAAAATCGTCAACCGGCTTTGGGTCGTGAGGATAATCAGCAGAATCAGGGAAAAAACCAGACCGGCGAGCAACGCGTAGAGCAGATCTTTTTTCGTCCGCCGCGTCAGCAGAAGACGGTTCTGTCGCTCCAGCGCTGCGGCCTGCGCCGCCAGTTGCTGCACATCCTGATCAACGCCGCCTATAGATACATAGGCTGCCCGGTTGCCGGCCTCGGCTGGTTTGAAAAAGACCAGCAATAAAGGCGGATCCGCCGCAGCGGTTTCGCCGGAGGGGAGCAATGCGGTGGATACCAGCAGGCGCAACGAATTGGTCTGCGGACTCTGGTACTGGATCTCCTTGAGCTGATAGGTGATCTCTTTTTTCAGCCCATCGTTGATCAGTTGACTCAACTCCTGATTTTCGGTTTCATGAAAAAACAGCCAGGAATAGCTCTGCCCTTTTAGCGCCTCCGGCGCCAGCCCTAAAAGCTCGCTGCACATCCGGTTCGCCGATAGAACGATGCCGTCGCGCGACAATGCCAGCACGCCGTCTTCACAATGATGGAAAACGCTCTCTAATATAGTATTGTTCATAACTGCAACATTTCCATTCTCATTTAAATGATCCGCAGAGACACTTTCGCTAAAATCAGAATTTTTTTTCAAAAATGCAAATCGATTTTTCCTCCCAAAGGCCAAGGCGGAAAGCGTTATTTAACCGCTCCAGCGGACAATCCCTTGACGAACGTCTTTTGCAGAAGCAGAAAGAGAAGAAAAGGCGGAAGGCTGAAAAAAATAGCGGCCGCACACATCTGGTTCCAAACCTCCGTGAACTCGCCGACGAACAGACCGATGCCGACCGGGATGGTGCGCTTCATGTCCGACGAGGTCAAAATCATGGAGAAAAAAAACTCGTTCCAGCTGCTCAAAAAAGCGAACAACGCCGTAGCGCCGATGCCGGGCAACAGCAACGGCAGCGACACTTTGTACAAAGCCCGCATATGAGAACAGCCATCCACCAGTGCGGCCTGTTCGATCTCCGCCGGAATGCTTTTGAAAAAGCCGTAGAGCAACCAGATGACAAAGGGGATGATCACAGCCGTGTGCGTCAGAATCAAGCCGAAAAGCGTGTCATACAGGCCCAAGCTTCGAATCAACTGAAAAAGCGGAATGATGATCGAAGATCCGGGCAGCATCTGCGAAAGCAGAAACAGCAGCAGCAGCATGGTCTTGCCGCGAAAGGACAGTCGCGCCAGCGCATAAGCGGCCAGGATGCCGATGAACAAAGAGAGCAGCGTGGCGGTACAGGCGATGTACAGGCTGTTAAGCGTAAACGTGCCGAACGGCAAAAACCGGAACATATCCCGGTATGCCGCCAAGGACATGCCCGGGGTCACCCATTTGGGCGGCAGGCTGGCCACCTGCGCTAAAGGTTTCAGGGAGGTGGACAGCATCCATAAGAACGGAAAAAGAATAAGAACCGCTAACAGGATCATCAGGCTGATCAACAAGAACTTTTTCATATCGGTTCCCTCTTTCCCAGCAGATACAGATAGACGGCGGACAACGTCAACAGAACGGCAAAGATGATCACAGAGAGCGCCGATCCTTTGCCCAAATCGTAGAGAACGAACGAGTATTCGCGCACCAGCACCGGCAGCACCATGCTGGAGTGAATGGGGCCGCCCCGGGTCATGATGTAAACCAGGTTAAAGTCGTTAAAGCTCCAGATCAGGCCGAGCAGAAGCAGCACCACAGATACAGATTTCAGATGGGGCAACGTGATGTGAGTGAACTTGGCGGATGAACCGGCGCCGTCGACCTCCGCCGCTTCGTACTGCTCCTGGGGAATGTTCTGCAGAGCGGCATAGAACATGATCATGGCAAACGGGAAAAATTGCCACACCCGGGCGATCATGACGCTGAGCAGGGCGGTCTGCGCCTGGCCCAGCCAGAGGATGCCCGAGGAGATCACGCCTATTCGGATCAACAGGTGATTGACCATGCCGAACTGATCGTTCAGCAGCCACTTCCAAGCAAAGCCCGCCACCACTGGTGAAACCACCCACGGGACCATATAAATGAATTTAAACACGCTGGTCAAGCGGCCGATCCGCTGATTCAGCAGCATGGCCATGAATAATCCGACCGCCATGGACATCAAGGTGCCGATGGCGGAATAAGAGAGCGAATTCTTCAGCGACAGCCAGAAAAGCGGATCGTTCGCCACGGCGCGATAATTGGCCGATCCTATCCAGCCGAAATCCCGCATCATGGTGACTTTATGCAAACTGTTCAACAGATTTTGCCCGAGCGGGTAGACCATGACAAACAGAGTGAACAGGAACGCCGGCAGAACCAGCAGATAGGCCCCTCCCTTTTTCATCGCGTCTCTCCGATGATGGCGCGCATCTCGTTCGCTGCGATGCGCAGGGCCTCTGCCACGCCCAGTTCGCCGATGATGGCTTTTTCGCAATAGGGCGCAAGGATGTTGTTGATCATGGCGATCATCTGCGGATGATCGGGCCAGGGCACGGCGTTTGCCAGCTCGTGCTTGAAAAGCGGCAAATTCGGACATTTGCTCTCGCCGCGGTAATTCAAGGCGGCCAGGGTGACCGGGATGGCGCCAAAGTCGTTGGTCACCCAGCTTTGATCCGCCTCAGGAGAACGCATGAACTTGAGAAACTCCCAGGTCTCCGGCAGGTGTTTGCAGCTGCTGTTCACAGCCAGCATGGCTAGGTCTTGCAGCGTCGCGGCCCGATCATAGTCCGCTGCCAAATGATCCGGCACAGGCACTGGAACGAGATAAACCTTTTTATTCAATTTCCGATCGTTCAGCAGACAGGGATACCAGGGCCCTTCAATGCTCATGGCCGCCTTGTTGCCGGCGATCTGATCGGTGACGTCGGTGATGGTGTAGCCGAGAAAACCGGGGGCGATGGAATGATCGATCTGGTACATGTCGGCAAAGAGCTGAACCGCGGCGACATGGGCATCGCCCTCGATGAGCACCTGCTTGTTATCCGGGCTTAAAAACCGACCGCCGGCCTTTAGCACAAAAGGCGCCAGCCGATATTCGAATCCGCCGCGGTCGCCGCCCATCAGGGTGACGCCGTATTGATCGATGCTGCCGTTTTGGTCCCGGTCGCGCGTCAGTTTTTTCGCCGCCTCCCTGAACTCGGACCAGGTGGTCGGCGGTTTGATCCCCATCTCATCGAACAACTCGGCGTTGCACACCAGGATAAAGGCAATGGCGTTGACGGGAAGGCCGTAGTAATGATCGCCGTAGCGGGTGGCCTCGATCAGGTTCGGCAAATACCATTTCTTGACGCTGTCGAAATCGGCAAACCGATCGATGGGATAAAAGTAGCCGTTATCGCCGAACTCGGCGGCATAGTTCGCATGCACCAAAACCACATCCGGTCCGGTGCCGGAGCTGAAATTGGTATGAATCAACTCCCGCTTCTGCTCCCAGCTCTTTTGACTGAGTTCCACGGCGATCTTGGGAAAACGCTGTTGAAAAAGGTCGATACGTTGGCGCTCATCGAGGAGCATACTGGGCAGTCCGCCAAAGGACCAAAAGCGGATCGTGATCCGCTCATCCGACTTTTTTCCCGAACAAGCCATGATCAAGCACAGACTCAGCATAAGCAATCGGATTCGCATGCCTTCCTCCCTGTTTGAATGGTGGCGACGGTGGCGCTACTTAAAATGCTTGCGCAGCTCGGCGACAAAGACGATAAAGTTTTCCGCCGGCGTGCCCGGCAGCACGGCGTCGGCCGTGGAAAAAATATGGGGATACCCATCGACCGCGGCTATCATCTGCCGGGCGCCGGCTTTGATCTGCTCCGGGGCTTCATCCCGCAGAATCTGTAGATTCAGGTTTCCCTTGCTGCAGATAGAGGGCGCGAGCCAGCGGCGCGACTCGGCCAGTTCATTGTCGCCCTCCGGCGGTGGAGCGATGGTCTCGATCACGTCCGCTTCCAACCGGTTAAAGTCGCCGTCGCGGATCAGCGTGCGGGTATAGCCGCAGTTATGATACCAGAACAAGCCGTTCCGTTCGTGCGTCCAGCGGGAAAAGCGACAAATGTACGGCATATCCATCTCGCGAAACAGCTGCGGCGAAGTCATCTCCAGTCCATAGCTGGAGTCGCTGATAAAATCAACCCCCTCTTCCATGGCGATAGCCATCAGGAACAGGCTGGCCTCACACATCGCCTCCATGCTGCGGATGAACGCCTGGCGATGGTCCTGCCAGTGATAAAAAATGTGCTGTGGGCTGATCTGATAACCCAACCAAGATGGGTGTGGATGGCCGAGTACCAAAACCCCCTTTTCGCCGACGCGGGTGCGCCAATCCCGATAATAAGCTCGGATCTCGTTTTCTCTGCTCTCCACCTGTTGACAAACGGCGACAAAGAAATCGTGATCCCTGGCCGTAGCCACCGGGCAGCCCGACTGTTCGTCCCATAGCGCGTTGCCGGCGCGAAAGCGCCGGGACCAGACGCCCAGCGGCGTTTCGATGACGTGGGTCTCCCAGATCTCATCAGAGCGGGCATCATCCTTTTGCCAGGGAAAAATCAGCCCGGCCAGATCGGGCATGAACATGGGTTCATAATCCAGGGCCCTGCTTAACGCAATCTCATTCTGCACCGGATCATCGCCCACCGGCAGGGTCAGATGCCGCAGACAGGCGGCCACGGTTTCAGCGTTGGGAAGAAAGGGGGATACCACCGGACGGTGTCCAGCCGGGTCTTTGACAAATGAGAGAAAACGTTCACGGGGCGTCGCTGACATGATCATACCTCGATTCGTGTGAGGAACACTCAGTCGGTCGGCCCGCCGGCAGGTCCAGGGTTCTCCACCCCCTCCTCGCCAGGCTGCCCGACGCGAGTGTAGCTGATATTGCCGACTGGTCCGTTATTTGCAAAGAGCGCGGTCCCACTGGGGCTATTCGCTTAAAACCCGGTCGATGATCATCTGGCGGAATTCCGGAGAAAGGCTGGCGAAATAGGCGCTGAAGCCTGTCACCCGCACCACCAAATCCGGATAATCCGCTGGGTTTCGATGCGCTGCAAGCAATTTCGCCTTGTCGACGATGTTGATATTGATCTGGGTACCGCCCAGATCAAAATGGGTTTTTATCAGACTGGCCACCGCCTCCCGGCCATCCGGACCCTGTCCTACGCCGGCATCCAACTCGATCTGCAGGGGACTGGTGTTGCCATAGCCGCACTGGCTGTTGGCCACCGCCAGAGCCAGGGCAGTGGGCGCGCCGTCCTTGCGGAAACCGGGATCCGGATTCGGCCCATGCGACAAAGCGGCATGGGCGTGACGACCGTTGGGCGTGGCGCCGACCATCTTCCCCATCAGAATATGCGCGGCCCAGGAAAAGATGCCAGGGATCATGTTGTGACCCGCGGGCGTCTTTTTCGCTTTGACCAGGTGCGTGAACAGGCTTACGATTTTTACAGCATAGTCATCCGCTCGGGAACCGCCGCTGCCGAATCGGGGCACGCTGCGCATCATCTGGCGTATGCGTTCTCCCTCAGCTCCCTGCCAGTCAGAGTCCAACTGCCGCAGCAATTCCTGCCAGCTCAATCGCTGTTCTCTCTCGACCCGCTGTTCCAGGGCGGCAAAGGAATCAGCCACGGTGGCCAGAGAGGCGCCATCGACGCACAGATTGGTGAATTCTACGCCGCCGTGCGAGGCGTCCAAGCCCTTTTCGATAGGCCCGTGGCAGAGCAGATCGAGGATCAGTTCCGGAAAAACCTGATGCATATGCTCCAGGTGAAAATCGATCCCTGCGGCGGTGACGGCGATCGCGCGTTCCAAATGGACATGGAAGCAATTCCACAGACGGTCCATGGAGGGCGGCGCCTCTGCGTCGGCCATCATATCGCGCAGAGCGACATCAAAGACCGCGGCAAAATCGATCTTGACGCAATCGTTCAGCGTGTATTCCCTGCCGGGCAACGCAGACCAGTTGCAGCCTGAATAGGAACGCTGACGGGCGACGGACGCCGGAATGCCGTTTTTGCAATAACCTTCGGTCGTGTTGTCTACGCCAAGAAACTTGGGTATGCCGGTTTTATCTTCAAAGAGAATTTCCACGCCCCGCCGCAGCAGTTTGGGATCGACGCGTTCGCCGACGCAGACGCCGATATTGGCGGGAATCTTGAGTCGATGGGCGGCCTCCAGCACTAGAAAGGACAGCGGATTGGTAGTGTCCTCCCCGGCTTCATCCGGACCGCCCAGCTGAATATAGCTGGTGTCGTTGATCAAATGACAGGCGAGATAAAACACCGCATCCTCATCGTTCAACGCGCCCGACGCAGTGTCCTGCGAATAAAAAGGCCAGAGATAAAGGTCGATGCGTCCGAGGGAGCCGCTCATGTTGTACATCTTGGCCGCCAACTGGTACCAATGCATCCATTGCACGGCCTGGCGAAAGGTCTGCGGCGGTGCGCTGACCAGATGTTCGTTGATGGCGGCGATCTCCATCAGATTGCGGCGGATATCCGCATGCGATTCCGCTTCGGCCATTTCCCGCGCCGCCTGGGCATGGCGGCTGATCCAGTTCTGCATACCCCGCACGATGTGTTCCAGCCCGTCATAAAATTCAGCAGCCTGCGGGTGCAGGGGCCGACAGCGGTCTATTTTTTCCTGAAGGCCCTGCCACCCCAATCGAAAGCCGATCTCGAGATCCTGACAAAAATGCTGTACAGCGCCGATGCCGTGCGTAAGCTTGTATCTTTCCTGTTCCGGTTTAAGATGATCGTAGTTGAAATCCGGATTCCATGACGGTTGACGGTAAGAGCTGAACGTGGTCATATAGCCGCCGGCCAGCGCGCTCATGGGGTCGATCATGATGGGATGCATTTCCAGAAGACGGCGGAAATTTTCACCGCAGGAACGAGGTCCAAAGAAACCGCCGCTGGGATGGTTGGGCCGGATCTTGAATGATTTAAACAGCACATCGGTGATGGGAACCCCCGAACCGCTGATCGTCTGCACTACATCCCGTTCTTCCGGCGGCGGCAACACCAGACCGTGATCGTCCATATCCATGGAGCCGATCACCTGCCGCTTTTCTTCGGTATGCCGCTGTTTGGTTTGCTGCAGAGCCCGCAGCCGGGCGGCGTAGGTGTACTCTGAACACTGCGTCATGGTGCATTCCCTTTGTCATATACAGCCGGATGAGGTGATAACTCTAAGCTCAGATTCTTGCCGCTGCTCTTAACGAATCCATGGCCTTTGCGGATAATGGACAGAGATCCGCAGCCTCATAGGTCCATCCCAGGCTGCGGTATTTGTCCGTAGCCAGGCGATGAAACGGCACCAGCTCCACGGTCAGTGCAGGCGTGCGCAATGTAGCGACAAAACGGGCGATCTCTGCGATCGTTTCCGGCCGGTCGTTCACGCCTGGAATGACTGGAATGCGAAAGACCAGCGGCGCGGACGTATCAGCCAAGCGCCGGACATTCTCCAGTATGCGACGGTTGCTTTTGCCGGTGCACTGTTCATGCATAACCGGATCAAGCACCTTGATGTCGATCAGGAACAAATCGACCCAAGGCAGAATCGAACGCAGATGGGCCCAGCTTGTCTGCGCACAGGTCTGCACCGCTGTGTGCACGCCGGCCTGTTTGCATGCCTGCAGCAAAGCGCGGGCGAACTGCGGCTGCATCAGCGGTTCGCCGCCGGAGAGTGTGACGCCTCCGCCGGAGGCGGCGAAAAAGGGCTGATCAGCCAGCAGCTGAGGCAGAAGCTCGGATATCCGCACGCGCCGGCCGCTCGGTTCCAGCGCACCACTGTAGCATTGGTCTACGCAGAGAAAGCAGGCGGCACAACGATCGCGGTCAATTCGATGCTCCCCGGCCTCTAGATGGTGAAGCTGATGCGGACAGGCGGCCACACAAGCGCCGCACCGGGTACAGCGATGATCCCAGTATTGCAGTGCGGGCAGCAGATCCAGACCTTCTGGATTGTGGCACCAAAAACAGCGCAGAGGACATCCCTTGAAAAAGACCGTGGTACGAATGCCGGGACCGTCATGAATGGAAAAACGCTGAACGTTAAAAATGAGGCCGAATATCTCTTGACTTTTCTGATTCATGATCCGTTCGCATCGTTAGCGCCGTCCTGAGCCCCTCGAGGCGCCCAGGGCGAACGCAATCAGCCACGGTGCACAGAAGGCGCTTTCGGACAATTTAAGCAATATAAGAAATTTTAGCCTCAGAAGCAAATGATGCTTCTTCTCCGTCATCCGGCCGGGACTTGCTCCGTCCTGAGCACAGGCCTGGAAAGCCGCTCGGCGACTCTGGCAATAATAAAGATTGTATTCGACTAATATTTCCTATATATTGAACAAACAGACAAACCAGATCGACGGCATTTGATCTCATCTATAGGGCTTTACACGGAACGAGCGCTTAATCTCTCGATTGTGGTTGAATGGACCAGGCGGCAGCAAAAAGACAAAGGAGCCTAGGGTGAACATCTATGTCGGAAATCTTCCCAAACCCATTAGCGAAGACAAGGTTCGAACGTTATTCGAACAATACGGTCAGGTGGCAGAAATCAAGCTGATCAAAGACCAGTACAGTGGTGAATTGCGCGGATTCGGCTTTGTGGAAATGCCTAATCGAGCGGAAGCGCTGTCTGCGATCGAAAAGCTCAATGGAGCCCTGATGGAGGACAACAGGCTGGTCGTCAATCAGGCCCGGCCGCGCGAGGCACGATCCAGCGGCCGGCAGCACGGCGGATTCCGCGGCTCCCGTTTCGGCTCCTGGTAAATGTGGCCGGGCGGGTCCGCCCGCCTTTCCAAAGACCGCGGCGAGCAGCAAAACCGCTGTTAAAACCGAACCTCCAGACCCTTCGCTGCCGGAAACCGCACCATGGCGAAAAAAAAATTACAGCGCTTTGCAGACCTCGCAAAGATGCCTCATGTGTTTCAAACGCCCGATGGTCTGCCGGGCCATTGGCACTCGCGGGTTTTCCATAATCGCCGCCCAATCACCCTGGAGCTGGGGTGCGGTCGGGGCGATCTGACCCTGGCGCTGGCGATCAAGCTGCCCCAGCGCAACTTTATCGGCGTGGACCTCAAAGGCGCCCGTCTGTGGAACGGCGCCAAGCAGGCGCAGCTCCAGGGATTGGCCAACGTCGCGTTTCTGCGCATCTTTATTGAAAATATCGGCGAGTTTTTCTCTCCCGCTGAAACAGATGAAATCTGGATCACCTTCCCCGATCCCTATCCGGCCTACAGCAAACGGCACAAACGGCTGACCTCGCCGAGATTTTTAACCCTGTATCAAAAAATCCTCAAACCCGGCGGTCGGATCCATCTCAAGACCGACAATGAAGGCCTGTTCCGCTATACGCAGACCGCCGTAGTGCAACAGGGCGGCGTCATTCATCAGGCGTTCGTGGACCTCGATGCACATCCTACAGCGGACGACCGTCTGTTCCTGCCGACCCGTTATGAACAGACATTCAGAAAAAAGGGGGCGATCATCCGCTACCTCTGTTTCAGCGTCCCGCCGTTCGATCAAGGCGCGGAACGCCCATGGACCCGCACGACCTCTATGGCCGTGAACGCATACGGCACACATTGAGAGGCTCCTATGGCACGACTGCTCATCGGAACCTGCAGCTGGAAATATGACTCCTGGAAAGGGCTGGTGTACTCACCGGGTGTGATCAACCATCTCGCCGAATACAGCCGACGCTACGCCGCTGTGGAGGTGGACCAGTGGTTCTGGTCTTTGCACACACTGGATCACGCCGCCCTGCCGCAGCCCGGCGTCGTCCAGGAGTACAGCCGCTCCGTGCCCGCTGATTTCATCTTCACTGTCAAAGCGCCCAACAGCCTGACCCTCACCCATGCATATGAAAAAGATAAAAGTCGGCCTCTCCGCGTCAATCCATTCTTCCTCTCCCCGAATCTCTACAGCCGTTTCCTGCAGGCGCTCGCGCCGCTGCATGCGCACCTGGGGGTTATTCTGCTTCAGTTCGAATATCTCAACAAACAAAAAATGACCTCACAGAACGATTTCCACAACCGGTTGGCCTCTTTTCTCTCCTCCTGTGATCGTCGCTTTCCCCTGGCTATCGAAATCCGCAATCCCCACTACCTGAATCAATCTTTTTTCGATTTTCTTCAAGCCCACGACGTTGCCATGGTTTTTCTGCAGGGATATTACATGCCCTCTGCGATCGATCTGTATGAAAAGTGGGGAAAATGGCTGCAAAAACGGGTGGTGATTCGCCTGCACGGTCCGGACCGTCAGGATATGGAGAAAAAAAGCGGCTTAAAGTGGGATCGCATTCTGCAACCGCGGGACGACGAACTCCAGGCGTTCTGCCGCATCATCACAGAACTGCTGCAGCGCGATATAGACGTTTTCCTGAACGTGAACAACCATTACGAGGGCTCTGCGCCCTTGACCATCGAGCGCATCAACGAACGGCTGTCCTTGTCCGGTGTAAAGTGAGAGGTCGTTAGAGCAGGAATCGCGACACCGCCAAAAAGGTCAGTAATAGGCCTATCAGGCTCTCAGACCACCTCAATCCTTTTCCCCCGCCAAAGGCCAACAACGCCTGTTTGGAAACGACCGAATGCAATACCAGAGCAACCCCCATTGCCATTAAAGCCAGCTGCCAGAAATAAATTGGTTGCTGAGTCATCCCTACAAATCCTCGCGATGCAGCGGTTTGGTTAGATGCTTGTTTGTGTGTCTACGGTACAGGTGGGACTGTTCATTCATTGCGGTGAAAATAAGTCAAACGGATTAAAAATGCAAGCTTTTTTTGATTTTTGTCACACTTTTTTCAATTTTTTTGCTCCTCTCCTCGGTTATACCTGATTCTGCAGGCCTGGTGAGCGTACAAGAGCTTTGTAGGCGCCCTCCAAAAAAAACCCTGGCCTGTGTACAGGCCAGGGCGCAGCGAATGCCCGTGTGGATCAGACCTTTTCCGGCACCACGTAGGGATATCGATAGTCTCGGGTCAAATACTCATTGGCTAATGCATCGTTGACAAATTGCTCGGTGTAGGAATCGAAGCAGAGCTCCCGTCCAAGGCGGTAAGAGATGTTGGCCAGGTGGGCCAGCGCGGAGGACATGTGGCCTTCCTCGATGTCGGCCGTGCCCTTCATCCAATCGTTGGCTTTCACCGCTTGGATAAAGTTGACGAAATGATTCGAATCTCCGGCGCCGGCGAGGTTCATGGGATCAGCGGCCGCTTCGGCACGGTCATAGCTCGGGCCTGGTTCGTTCTTGCGGCCGAAGAAGGTTTTCCAGTTGGCGCCGTTCAACCACATCCATCCCTCGGTTCCATAGAACAGGTTGCCGATCTTGACGCCGCTTTCGTCGTTGGTGTACAGGCCGCGCACTTCGAACTGCATGATCTTGCCGTCGTCGTATTCAAAGGTGGCGAATTGCTGATTCGGAGTCTCCTGATCATCATCAAAAGCATAATGACCGCCGACGCATTTGATCTTTTTCGGATGCACCCGTTTGTTCAAACCCCAGCGGGCGATATCCAACTGATGCGGCCCCTGATTGCCGATATCGGTGCAACCGTAATCCCAGAACCAGTGCCAATTATAGTGAAAACGATTGGGATTGAACGGCTTGTAGGGCGCCGGGCCCAACCACAGGTCATAATGCACGCCCGCAGGTACGGGCGCATCCAGCTTTTTGCCGATGGTGTCACGCGGCTTAAAACACAATCCCTTGGCCATGTACACATCGCCGAGGCCGCCTTCATGTAAAAACTTGATCGCTTCGATGACGCCTTGGATGCTGCGGTTCTGCATGCCGGCCTGCACCACGCGGTTATAGCGCCGGGCGGCTTCCACCATCTTGCGGCCTTCCCAAATGTTGTGGCTGGTCGGCTTTTCCACATACACATGTTTGCCGGCCTGGCACGCCCAGATCGTGGCCAACGCATGCCAGTGATCAACCGTGGCGATCGAGACCGCATCGATCTCTTTATTGTCGAACACTCTGCGCAGATCGACTTCGGTTTTGGGCGCCACCCCCTGCATGGCCTGCACCCGCGCGACCCGTTCGGCGAAAAGGTTTTCATCCACATCGCAGAGCGTGTGCACGCGCACACCCGGAATCTTGGCCCATTCCTCACAGTGGCTCATGCCGCGCGAGCGGATGCCGATCACCGCGATGTTGAGCGTATCGTTGGCGCCCTTGGATTTTTTCTTGTCCTGCGCAAAGGCAGAACCAGCAGCGGCCATGGTCGCCAAGGTCGCGGTGGTTTTGGCGCTTGCATCCAAGAATTCTCTTCGACTGGGTTGCTTAAAGCTGGACATAAAGCCTCCTGCGGTATTTATATTTGCACTTTCGAATGGTTTCAGCGCTTGCCGGATCGTCAGCGATTTTATAAAATTAACACTTTTTTAAAAACAAGCAACACTTATTATCCAATGCTTGATTTGGCCGATCGCATTGCCTATATTGATAAGGAGGAGCAGGAAAAACAATGACCATTCTTTTCATCACCGGCAACTGGGGCGGGCCGGCCAACGGCATCGATCGCTACATCATCGAGACCGCGCGACTGCTGGCGGCCCAGGGCCATACCTGCCAGTTGGTCTATTCACGTGAAAAAGGACCTTGGATGAGCGGCCGGATCCCCTTCAGCAGCGTCCACCAGGTGCGGGGATTGCAGCAGCCGCCGGACGCAGCGTTTCCCAAAGCCGCCGACGACCTCGAGGCGGCGATCCTCGCGTGCAACCCCGATCTATGTTTCTTTCACTCCATCTATCATCACCAGGCTCTCAGCCGAATGGCCGGACTGCGGCCGGCCGCCGGCATGCTCCATGACTATGTGGCGATCTGTCTCAAGGACACCCGCAGATACTATTTTTCCCGTCGACTGTGTCAGGCGCCTTTGGGCATGCGCTGCCTCTGGACGGGCCATTTTATCCGCAAACCGCTCAGCGGCCGGCGGCTTCCCCGCCTGATGAATCTGGCTACAGCCCGGCAGCTCCTCGATACGCTGAAAACCATGCCCACTCTGATCACCGCCAGCCAAGCGGTCAAAAAAGCCTATCTGCAAAACGGCTTTTCCTCAGAACGCATTCAAGTTCTGCCGCTCTTTGTTTCGCCTCCAGCCCTCAATATGCAAACCACCTATCCTCGGGAAAAACGCGTGCTCTTTGTCGGACGGCTGACGGATCGCTACAAGGGTGCGGACGTCCTTCTGCGCGCCGCTGGACGGTGCCGCGAACAGTTCTCGATCGATATCGTCGGCGGCGGCGCCTTTCTGCCGCGGCTGCAAACCCTGGCGCACAAACTGGGATTGAACGACCGCGTCTGTTTCCATGGCTGGGCACGGCCGGAAGAAGTGCCTGGCTTTTATCAAAAAGCCAGCGTGCTGGCCATGCCTTCCTTGTGGGCTGAACCTTTCGGACTCGTAGGTGTGGAAGCTCTAGCCAACGGAACGCCCGTGGTCGCCTTTGACGTCGGCGGCATCAGGGAGTGGCTGTCAGACGACCGCACAGGTTTTCTCGTCCCCTATGCGGATGAAAAGAAAATGGCGGAAAAAATTGACCTTCTGATCGCCGACCCCGACAGAGTAAAAGAGATGGGACAAGCAGGCCGTCGCAGCGTCGAAGAGCTCTTTTCCCCAAAGCGCCATCTCGTTGCACTGCTCGATGTTTTCAATCAATGCTGCATAGACTGGCTCGCACGATCCAAAACAACAGGATCTAGTTGATGATAAAACATTCTCCTCAATGCTCCCTTCGCTCACGCCAAGCCGCTTTGTCCCTGATGGTCTGTTGGTTGTCCTGCGGCAGCCTGAGCGGCGCCGTTTTTTCAGCCCGAACATCTGCACAACCGGTGAATGCGGCCACGATGCACTATCGCTTTCCCCTCCCTCTTACCACCGTGCTCGCGACCAAGCCAGTCATGGCCGACACCATCGCCTGGCAGATCCAGGCCTGGCTGAAGATTATGGAACGACCCGATATTCTGGTCGCCATCGCGGTGACGTCGGACAAAGCTTCGCTCTCCCACTGGCATTCGCTGCTGGTGGATCAGCAGACCCGCCGCACATATTCGGAAGTGCTGGTGCTGAAGGAGATCAACATCACCACGCAACCTCATGCACAGGATCCAGCCCTGGACTATTTCAATCCGAGTCCAGGCGCCAGCCCCTCTCAGAATGTTGATAAGGGTCAGCGGGGAAAGAGTTTTCGCACGGAAATTTCACTCCTCATCGAATATATTGACAGCCAAACCGGCGCAGGCCTGGGCTTTGGCCATGTCAGAGGCTTGAACCGCAGCCGCTCGTCACATCAATCGAAAATCAAAGCGTTGCAAACGCTCTACCAACAAATGTCGCTGGAGCTGGAAAGAATATACGGCATCGCCGCGGATGTGACTTATCATGCGGACAACAAACTGACAGTCGCTCTGGGAAAGAATGATTGGGTTGAGCAGAACGACCTGCTAATCCTCATCGCACCAGAGCAGCCGGCAGACCGCACAGAGCCGCAGGCGTGGCAGCCGGCTGGTCCAGCGGGTTTTGCCAGGGTGATCGGCGCCGGAGACAGCCTGTCTCTAATCAAAATAATCAGACAATGGCGGCCGCTGCCTGCGGGAAGCTTTGTCCTGCCCTATCGTAAGCCGGTGTTCTCCTTCAGCCTGCTGGCGCAGCCGCCGCTTTTCACCGCTTACGCTCAGTACGGGCTTTATCTACAGACCAGTCCTCTGGAGGATCTGGACGGCAGTGTGGGTGTGCATCTTATTCGAACAAAGGATTCCAGTGACCGTCAGGATTGGGGCGTCGGCTTTAGTCTCTCCGGCCGCGGCCGATTATGGGAAAGCCGGCGGCTGGACACCGGCCTGGAAATCGGCATGGGCATGGATCTGCCCATGCGCAAAGATGACCAGGGCGCCGTTGTCAGCACCATGCTGCTCTTCGCACAAACACTATTGACCACAGAGATTGTGCTATCCTACAAGATGAATCTGCTCGTCGGTGTAGGGTATCGCTGGTCCACCTACTCCACGCACTGGACCTATTCTGAGGACGAACAAAACTATGCAGCCTTCTGGAATCGGGAAGCGCCCGAAGCCGGCCGCAAAGGCCTCATTGTATCGTTTGGATTCAAATACTGTCTTTTTTGAACAAAAAAGGCCATGTCCCATTCTCCAGGTCCTATGAAAACCTACCGCTTCTGGTTCATCTCAACCGTTCTTCTGGCGTTAGTGGACCAGCTATCCAAAGCGTTCATCCGCTCGGCACAGCCGCCAGGCTGCCGCACGCCTGTCATCGACGACCTGGTCTTTATCACTTTTATCCCAAACTATCGCGGTTTCTCCTGGTTTGTTCCTGATCAACCGCAGTGGGTGGAAATTTCGTTTTTTTTCTTGCGAATTCTTTTACTTTTGCTGGCCTTTCCACTGTTCACGTTTTATTCCGCACAGGGTTCTGCCGGCCGTTGGTCGTGGATCGCACTGCTCGGCCTTTCCGGGGGCATTCTGGGCAATCTGCTGGATGGGCTCTTTACCCCCTACACCACAGATTTTATCCAGATCGGTCACAGTCCCAGCGCCAACCTTGCGGACCTGTTTGCCTTCATCGGCCTTTTCGCCCTTGCGGCAGAGGGATTGAGCCGCTGGCGACGCAGCGCTTTCAGCCGGCCTGGACTGGCTGCTTTTTGGATGCGGGCGGTCGAGAATAAACGCGCGTTTCTAGCATTTTTGAAAAATTATATGATCCGGGGCAAAGGCAGGCAGAAATGACAGGCAGAATCAACAGTTCGCAAAGATGAACGAACAGGCGACAGGTTCAAGTCAGCGGCTATTTTTCAATCCGCCACACCGTGTGCAGGCTCCAGTGAGGAAAAAGACGGGTGACTGGTCCGGCGAACAAGCGGAACGCCCGAATGGCCACCTTTTCGAAAAACGGCGGACACTGGGGATGCCACAGCCACGGCGCCAGGCCATAGACCAGCTCCGAGGCGAGACCGGTAAACGAGAAGCGAGTAAATCCAGCTGCGCTGAACACCGAGCGGATATGGTCCGGAGTGATAAAATACTCATATTCCTCCGCTTTCCAATAGTCGAACGGCGCCCAGGTGTTGGGCGCGTACCTGCCGCAGGCTTCCATCCTTTTTTTCACCCATCCGGCGACATTTGAATACGTCGGCACAGAGAGAAAAATCTGACCGTCCGCACGCAGCACGCGGTACATCTCATCGGCCGCGGCGCGATGATCCGGATAATGTTCAAAACTGTCCACGCAAGCCAGCAGGCCGATGCTTTGGTCGCGGAACGGTAGATACAGTGAACTGCCCTGGCCGAAATGAACGGACCCGCCCTGCAAGGATTGAAACAAGGCATGTCGGTTCAGATCGAGGCCGATATACATTCCCGGTTTTCTTCGGGCAAAGGTCGAAAGCAGGCCGGTTCCGCACCCCAGGTCCAGAAACGGCCGCAGATCCCAGCGCAGCTTGATCGTCTGACCGATGGATTCCAACAGATCGCTGTTCACCCGCCCCTCACGAGTGATGAAAGGAGAACTTACCAACGCCGCGTGAGTCTGATAAAACTTTTGCAGATTGCTCTCTATTTGCGACAGGGCATTCATAGGAGGTGGATAAAATACTGTTTGATCTGGCTAAGGTCGAGCGCTCGAGTGACGAACAACAGCAGAAAATAGATCAGCACCGCACACGCCACAGACGCCCATAGCGGCCATGCGCTGATAAAATACAATCCCGCGCACATTCCGGCTGTGGCGGCCATAAACTTGAAGAAAAAAAACAGACCGCTGATCGCAGCGATGTGGCGCAGCGCCCAGCTCAAGGCTAGCACCAGCACCAAAGTCTCGGTGGCAACGGTGGACAGAGCTGCGCCGCGGTATGAATACTCGGGGATCAGCAATAGATTGACGATGATTTTAAAAATCAAAGCAATGATCTCGATCTGCACGATTTTGCCCTGATGATTGGTGGCGCCGTATAAACTGGCGAGAAAAAGATTGATGAACAGAATGCCGGCGGCAAAAGACAGAATGCGCAATACAACGGCCGATTCGCCAAAGGCGCTGCCGAAGACCAGGATCGTCAGTTGATCAGAGATCATATAGATGCCGGCCACCAACGGGATCGCCAGCATCAACAGATGCTTGACCGCAATGGAAAAAATGCGCGACAGCTCAGCCTTATTACTCACGAAGCGGGCCATCTGCGGAAAAAAGGCGGTGGCGAAAATCGTCGGGATCAGATTGGTAAAACTGAGCAACTTGCTGGGGGCGCTGTACAACCCCACCGTGTCCATATCTTTCATCCACGACAACATCAGCACATCCAGTTTTTCATACGACGAGGCGATGAATAGAGCCAGGCCAAAGTTGGCGGAGAGGGTGAGCATGCGGCGATAACGGGCGCTGTCAAAGCGGATGCCCAACGGCGCAAAGTGCTTCCTGATCAGGGATAAGGAAACGATCAGACCCGCCACAGTGGAAAGGACAAACATGGCGGAAAAAGCCAATAATCCCCAGCCCAGCACCAGCGCTAGGATGGCCAAGCCAGTCAACAAAGTTTTGGCCATGACCGCCACGATCATCTCCAGTTCCATACGCTCGCGGCTGCGAAAAACCGCATAGCCCATCTGAGTGAACGAATCCACCACTCCAAACACGGCAAAGATCCAGATGGCCTGGTAGGTCTGCTGATCATAGTCGGTCAACAGATAATAGATGATCAGGAAAGCGAGGCAGGGAAGAATCATGCAAAGCTTGAGACCGAACGCATGGGCCAGAGTGATTCGAGTCATGTCCCGTTCCCGCGCCAGCTCGCGGGTCATCCAGGTGTTAAGCCCGAAATCATTAAGCAGGAAAACATAAAACATGATGACCGTGGCGGTGTTATATTTGCCGAATCCTTCGACGCCCAGATAGCGCGAGGCAAAGGGCATCATGGTCAAAGCCATGATCATCTGCCAGAGCTGAGAAAGAGTGACAAAAAAGGTGTTTCTAAACAAACCAGCCATCGGCAAAACGCTCGCTCTGTTTATCAGCGGGGCCATAACCAACCCATACCACCCGCTCCATCCGACCGCCGAACTTCGGCGGGCCTTTCGACTTTTTACTGCGTAAATCTACGTAAAATATACAAAAACATCCACCCAATTAAAAGCTAAAAAACGCTGACCTTCGCAAAGCCCCAACCTTAAGAAGGTTGACCTTAATATGAATAATACGTGGACAGCTGGTGTTATAGATATATCAATTGTGGCTTAAAATTGAGATGAACAAAACGCATGCCCATGGAACACGTTCATGACCTGTGCAGCAAAAGCCTGCTGGCCGTCATGGCGCTGAATTTCGGCATCACCTGGATCGAGTTCGCCGGCGCCGCGGTCTCAGGCAGCCTGGCGCTCTTCTCCGACGGTCTGCACAATTTGTCCGACGTCATGGCCATTCTCATCAGCTATGCCGGTGTGCGCTGGAGCGAACGTCCACGCAGCGAAAGGTACACCTATGGCTATAAACGGGCGGAGATCCTTGCCGCCCTCTTTAACGCCGCTATCCTGATCCTCATCTGCTTGTATCTCCTATTCACATCGATCGGCCGGTTGTTCCGGCCTGAGCCGATCACCGGCGCCATCATGCTGACGGTGGCTGTGGTGGGACTGGTCGCCAACCTCGCAGGCGCCGCACTGCTGCGCAAGCCGTCGCAGGCCAGTTTAAACATGCGTTCCGCCTATTTTCATCTTTACAGCGATGCCGCGGCCAGTCTAGCTGTAATCTTCGGGGCGCTGGGCATTCTTCTTTTTCACATCACCTGGCTGGATGCTGCGCTTACCCTGGTGATCTCGATCTTTCTTTTCATACAGAACTGGAGCATTATCGCGGAATCCCTGGAGGTGATCATGATGGCCTCGCCCAAGGGCATCGACGTTCACAAACTGGTGCAGCGTTTGGCCACTCTGCCACGGGTTATCGACCTCCACCATATCCATGTCTGGAGGCTGAACGATTCCGAAACCCATTTGGAAGCGCATGTTCGGGTTCAAGATATGACTCTGTCCGAAACCATCGGCATTCAGACAAAGATAAAAAAGGAGCTGGCGCGCCATGCCATTCGCCATGTAACCCTGCAGTTCGAATCCGCTGACAGCCTCTGTTCCTGTCCCAGCGGCTGATACAGAGAACTGAACGGAAGCAGCGCCACCTCCTCTGGCGCCAATGCGTTAGCCTAATTCCGGTTGAACTTGATCGATATTTTATAAAATTAATTAAATAAATATGTTATGTTAAAATATTGCGATCCGACCAGTAACAATTACTCCGTACATCGAAAATTATTGTTCAAGCTGTTGAGATCTTTGTATTAATTATTAAATAACCATCAGTTTAACTTAAGGAGAAACAAAATGAAAAGAACTACAGGGGCAATGGTTCTAACAGCGATGATATTTTTTCTGGGCATCTCATCGTCGGACGCGCAATACCACGCGCAGGGGCTCAAGGGCGGCGTGGGGATCGGCGTGGTCGCCGGAAATACGGATATGGAGAGCAGTTTATCAGACGCGCAGGTCGGCCCGGCAGGACGGATTTATCTTCGCAATCCTCTTGCGGCCAGTGGCCTGCTTCAACTCGAGTTCGGAATGACCTTCGCCCGTTTGCGTGGAGATCAATACAAGAGCAACGTAGGGCCCATCGATCTGCGCTTGCTGTTCAGCCCGCTCCGGGCCGAAAGCTGGAACGCCTACCTGTACGGTGGTGGCGGCGCCCTTACTTACGAGACGGTAAAACCTTATTCATCTACAACCAACCACAAGCACACGTTCAGCGGCATCCTTCCGGTGGGTTTAGGCTTGCAATTCCGTATTACCGAACAAACAGCCTTCGAGATCAGCGGTGGCTGCAATTTCACCCTGACCGATAAGTTGGAGGCGCTGGAAGAGGGTGGCGATGATAGATTTTTTAACCTACTCGCCGGCTTTGCCTATCGTCTGGTGGGCGAGGACAAGGACAGCGACGGCGACGGCCTGTCCGATAAACTGGAGAAGGAACTGGGCACAGATCGCAAAAAAGCCGACTCGGACGGCGACGGCCTATCTGACGGCGCAGAGTACAATCAACACAAAACCAATCCCCTGGTCGCTGACACCGACGGCGATGGCCTCAAGGACGGCGATGAGATCAACTCTTACTCCACCTCGCCGCTCAAGGCCGACTCGGACGGCGACGGCCTCAAGGACAGCGATGAGATCAACAAATACAAAACCGATCCCAACAAGGCTGACTCGGACGGCGATGGCCTCAAGGACGGCGATGAGATCAACAAATACAAAACCGATCCCCTTAAAGCCGACACCGACGGCGACGGCCTCAAGGACGGCGACGAGATCAACAAACACAAAACCGATCCCCTTAAAACCGATTCGGACGGCGACGGCCTGTCCGACGGCGATGAGGTCAACAAACACGCCTGCGATCCGACCAAAGCGGATACCGACGGCGACGGCCTCAACGACTATGCGGAGGTCGTCACCCACAAAACCAATCCTAGCAAGGCTGACACAGACGGCGGCACCATCACCGACGGCGTTGAAGTCGGCCGCGGCACCAATCCGCTGGAGTGGAGAGACGATCTGCCCAGAGAAGAACAGATCAAAGGACCGGTGGGCGCCGAGATCGTCATGGAGGGCATCCTCTTTGACACCGGCAGCAGCCGCATCAAAAAATCGTCCGAGATCGTTCTCGACAAGGTCGCAAAAACCATGATCGACAACCCTGAAATCGTGGTCGAAATCCAGGGCCACACCGACATCGTCGGTTCCCGGGCCTCCAATCTCAAGCTGTCCCAGGCCCGCGCCGAATCCGTGGCCAAGTATCTGATCGCCAAGGGCGTGGCCGCTGAGCGCATCACCACCAAGGGCTTTGGTCCGGATCAGCCCGTGGCCTCCAACGATACGGCCGAAGGCCGTCAACAGAACCGGCGCATCACCTTCGTGCGCACCAAATAGCTGCAGTTAAAAAAAAGTCGGACATCCGGCGATGTCCGACTTGCATGCGGGCTGCATGAATTGAATGTTCATGCAGCCTTTTTTAATCGTGAGAGCAGTGCTGTGCCGGGGGCCGCTAAGCCCGCCATGGCCGGCTGCGCTGGACCGGACGGCGTAGAACCTCCCAGGCTACATTGACGTCATCAACGATCTGGAAATCATACATTCCGACGCAGATAAAATCAGCGCCGTTTTCAAAGGCGTAAGGAAAAGCGGTTTGCGGCTCCAGGGCGCCGGCGGCCAACACCTTGAAGGCGATCCACGGCTGCGCCAGCCCGGCCATAAAGGCAACGGTTGCCTCCGGATCACGGCACCAAATGTTGTCGTGCTCCGGCGTCGGTTTAGCTGACCAGTAATCGGTGGTGTGCAAGGTCTTGACCCAAAAGTCCGGTTGGATGCCCTTTTCGACGCAGCCCTGGATTGTGGCCAGATAATGGCCGCCGATGCCGGCCGGTCTTTTGTTCTGACGGATGAGCTCCAGAGCTTCGAGAATCAAATCGAAACGGCTCTCGCGCACCAGCCGGTCTGCGATCCGTCCCTGAATGTAGCAGGCGTGGGCGCCGCTGTCGATGGACATTTTGATGCCGGTAATCAGGTCGTCTTGAAAAGCGCAGTCGGAGATAAACTGGATTCGACCGCCCACTTTGCGCCAATAGGCGGCGATCAGACGCGCCAGCTGTGGATTGCACAACAGCGTGTCGATGCCGCATGTTTCAGCCAGCTGCAGCGTGTCGAATACCTTCTGGTCCGTATGATAGGCCTTGACCAATTTGGACACGTAAAGCAAATCACGGCTATGCGCCCATCCGCCGATCAGATTGCCGCCCAGAATCAGGCGGCTGATCTGCAACGATCCGATCTGTCCCTTGGACAGCGCGCCCTTCAGTTCCTTGACTGCGGAGAAGCGAAAGGTCTTCAGCGTGGCGGAAGTCGCTATATCCTCGGGCCTCAGTTTGGCGGCCAGCAGATGTTGTTCCTCCCAGGATTCCCACTGACGCTTTCGCTTGAAGGCATAAGCAAAAGCGGCGCCGACCGGCAACACGATTAAATTTCGCAGCACATAGCGCCGCTGCACGTCCACAGAGCCGACGGGGGGTTCCTCCACATCAGCGAGTTGCCGTTTTTGTTTGGCCCGGTTGCGAAAGCCGGAGACCATCGGACCCAGACCCCAGGTGGGATAAAACAGCAGAAACACCAGCGCCAGCAGTTCGATCAGATTTTTGTCGATCAGCAGATAACTGCCCTCGCTGTACAGGCCGGAGAAATAGCCGATGAGCGCCGGATTGGCGATGTAATAGAGCGTCAGCAGCACAATGCCGATGAAGCAGCCGGTGCGGATGAAAACGCCCAGCAGCAAACACAGGCCCACTGCGATCAAGCCGATGATGTTGAGAAAATCCACCGCCTGGAGAAAAGGCGGATGCACGACGATCCAGTGAAACAGATCGGACAGCAGCCATTTGGACTCAGAAAGAAAGGCAGCGGACGACCAATCGGTCGAAAGCGCCTTGATCAAACCTTCATAGAGGAACTGCCATCCGATCGCCATGCGCAGAAGCGTGGCCAGAAAGGAAAAGATCCGGGACGGTTCCTTGTCAGCCCGAGGTGCATGCGGCATGTCGCCTCCTTTTCCTGTATGAGGAGTATGAGGAGCATGATTAGTATTTTAAATATACAAAATTTTGTCTACATTTATGCATCAAATAAAGGAGCAAGACCATGAAAGAGAAAAAAGCCCCGTTGTCCGAAGTGGAGCTGAAAAAGATCGATGCCTACTGGCGGGCGGCCAATTATCTTTCCGTCGGCCAAATCTACCTGTACGACAACCCGCTGTTGCGCGAGCCGCTGCAGCCGGAACACATCAAACCAAGGCTGCTCGGCCATTGGGGCACCACGCCGGGCCTCAATTTCATCTATGTGCATTTGAACCGCATCATCAAAAAGCGCAACCTGAGCATGATTTACATCGCCGGTCCGGGGCACGGCGGCCCGGCGCTGGTGGCCAACGTTTTTCTCGAAGGCACCTACAGCGAATATTATCCCGACATATCCAACGACAGCGAAGGGCTGAAAAAGCTGTTCAAGCAGTTCTCATTTCCCGGCGGCATCCCCAGTCATGTGGCGCCGGAAACGCCCGGCTCGATTCACGAAGGCGGAGAGCTGGGCTATGCCCTGGCGCATGCCTTTGGCGCTGTGTTCGACAATCCGGATTTGATCGCCTGCTGCGTGGTGGGCGACGGCGAGGCGGAGACCGGCCCATTGGCCACCAGCTGGCATTCGAATAAATTTCTCAATCCGGTCAGAGACGGCGTGGTGTTGCCCATTCTTCATCTCAATGGCTACAAAATCGCCAACCCCACGGTGTTGGCCCGTCTCAGCGATAAGGAGCTGAATCAACTGTTCAGCGGCTATGGGTACAAACCCCATTTCATCTCAGGCTCGGATCCGGAATCGATGCATCAGAAAATGGCAGGCTTGCTGGATAAAGTGTTCGATGAGATCCGCGAGATTAAAAGAAAAGCGCAACAGGACCTCGATCGTCCGCAGCGGCCGGCGTGGCCCATGATCGTACTGCGCACACCCAAAGGCTGGACCGGTCCCAAGGAGGTGAATGGAAAACAGGTCGAGGATTCCTGGCGCTCCCACCAGGTGCCGCTGACCGATCCCAAAAACAAACCGGAACAACTACAGGCGTTGCAGGCCTGGCTGATGAGCTATCAGCCGGATCAGCTGTTCGACCAGGATGGACGCTTCAAAGCGGAACTGGCCGAACTGGCGCCGAAAGGAACGCATCGCATGGGCGACAACCCCCACGCCAACGGCGGCATCCTGCTCAAAGAACTGCGCATGCCCGATTTCCGCGATTATGCGGTTGCGGTCGCGAAACCCGGACAAAGCGAAGCCGAATCCACACGCGTGCTGGGACAGTATCTCGCGGATATCATGAAACTCAATCTGCCGAATAAAAATTTCCGCGTCTTTGGTCCTGATGAAACCTCTTCCAACCGCCTGGACGCCTTGTTCAAGGTCACCGACCGCACCTGGATGGCGGAGCTCAAACCCACCGATGAGGGTCTGTCCAGCTATGGCAGAGTGATGGAAGTGTTGAGCGAACACTTGTGCCAGGGATGGTTGGAGGGCTATCTGCTTACCGGCCGGCATGGTTTTTTCTCCTGCTATGAGGCGTTCATCCACATCATCGACTCCATGTTCAACCAGCACGCCAAATGGCTCAAGGTTACGGACAGTGAAATACCCTGGCGCAGGCCCATCGCTTCACTCAATTATCTGCTGACCTCCCATGTGTGGCGGCAGGACCATAACGGTTTCAGCCATCAGGACCCCGGATTCATCGATCACGTGGTGAACAAAAAAGCCGATGTGGTGCGCATCTACCTGCCTCCGGACGCCAATACCCTGCTGTCCGTGACCGACCGTTGTCTGCGCAGCCGCAACCGCATCAACGTGATCGTGGCAGGCAAACAACCGGCGCCGCAGTTTCTCAGCATGGAGGAGGCCATCAAACACTGCTCCGCAGGCATCAGCATCTGGGAATGGGCTGGCAACGATAAAGGTCATGAACCGGACGTGGTGATGGCCTGTGCCGGCGATGTGCCGACTCTGGAAACCCTGGCCGCCGTTTCCTGGCTGCGCAGCACTTTTCCTGATCTGAAAATTCGCGTGGTGAATGTGGTCGATCTGATGACGCTGACGCCGGCCGGGGAACATCCGCATGGCCTGCGGGACAAAGATTTCGACACTCTGTTCACCACGGATAAACCCATCATCTTTGCCTACCACGGCTATCCGTGGCTCATCCACCGGCTCTGCTATCGCCGCACCAACCACGCCAATCTGCACGTGCGCGGGTATAAAGAAGAAGGCACCACCACCACTCCATTTGACATGGCAGTGCTGAACGATCTCGATCGCTATCACCTGGCCATGGATGTGATCGACCGGGTGCCCAAGCTGGGCTACGCCGCCGCCTATGCCAAACAGGCGTTATCCGGAAAATTGATCGAACACAAGGAGTATATTATGAAATACGGTCAGGACATGCCGGAGGTGAGAAACTGGAAGTGGAACGCCGATTGAACATTCGGCGGGAGCAGCCGAGCGTGTCCCATCGTCTGACAGAAAGGGGAAGGGATTTTTATGAAAGCTATGATCCTGGAAAAGCTCGGCGCGCTCACCAGCGATGCCGAGCCGCTGCATCTGGTTGATTGGCCGGAGCCGACTGTCTCCGAAGACGAGCTTTTGCTTGCGGTTTCAGTCTGCGGCGTCTGCCACACCGAGATCGATGAAATCGAGGGGCGGACACCTCCCCCCTGTCTGCCCCTCATTCCGGGACATCAAGTGGTCGGCCGTGTGGTTGCACTCGGCAGCCATGTGAAACGATTCGCTCTCAACGAGCGGGCGGGCGTTGCATGGATTCATTCCGCCTGCGGAACCTGCGCCTATTGCCGCAGCGGCAGGGAGAACCTGTGCCCGGACTTTAAAGCGACCGGCAGAGATCATCATGGCGGATATGCTTCGTATCTGGCGGTGCGGGAGAATTTCGCCCATCCCATTCCTGCTTTTTTTACAGATGCAGAGGCGGCGCCGCTGTTATGCGCCGGCGCCGTGGGCTATCGTTCCCTCCGTCTGACCGGCCTGCAGGACGGCCAAAACCTTGGGCTGACCGGATTCGGCGCATCCGGCCATCTGGTTTTAAAATTGGTGAAACATCTGTTTCCGCATGTTTCCATCTTTGTGTTCGCGCGCAGTGAAAGCGAAAGGGCGTTCAGCCTGGAGCTCGGCGCCGGCTGGGCGGGCGATCATGACGAAACCGCGCCGGTAAAACTGGACTGCATCATCGACACCACCCCGGTGTGGAGGCCGGTGCTGGGAGCATTGCAGAATTTAGCGCCGGGCGGCCGGCTGGTTATCAACGCGATCGGCAAGGAAGAGCAGGACAAGGCGATGCTGGCCACCTTGGATTATACCAGCCACCTGTGGATGGAAAAAGAGATCAAGAGCGTCGCCAATGTCACCCGCGCCGATGTGGCCGATTTTCTGACCCTGGCGGCAGAGATGCGGATCAAACCCGAAATCCAAGAGTATGCACTGGAGAAGGCCAACGAAGCGCTCCGAGAGCTCAAGATGAGAAAAATACGCGGGGCCAAGGTGCTGCGAATCGCATTCTAGCTGATAGGACGCAATATAACCTCTTCGGCGTCGGAATCTCGTTTGCGCCCATCCCCGCCTGAAAAACAGGAGCAAACAATGTCTCTGTGCAGCCGCCATGAAATCCGGCTTGCATGCGGCCTCTAACGCCGCCATCAGTTCCCCATGGTTGCAAAGACAGCGGCCGGCCGTTGTTGGACTTGCGGTTGAAGCGATGCCGGCTTAAATCTGTTTGTATTCGCGGAAAAAAATGTTACATTAAAAGCATTATGCAAAATCCGGAAAGTCGGATGAGACGAAAAATCATCACCATCGACCAGGAAAAGTGCAACGGCTGCGGACTGTGCCTGCCCAACTGCCCCGAGGGCGCCATTCAAGTCATTGACGGCAAAGCGCGCCTGGTAAGCGATCTTTTATGCGACGGTCTGGGCGCTTGCATGGGCTATTGTCCAGAGGGCGCCATCACCATCGAGGAGCGTGAGGCGGAATCCTACGACGAGGCCAAGGTATTGGCCCAGATCATTCCGCAGGGACTGAACACCATTCGCGCCCACCTGAAGCATCTAAAGGAACACGGCGAAATCGGCTATTACCGTCAGGCCCTGCAGATTTTACAGGAACATCGAATCGTCGTCCAAGGCGAGCCCGTGTTCTCCGGCGGCGGTGGATGTCCGGGATCGCGCAGTCAATCCTTTCAAGTGCACGCGCTGAACCATGAGCCAGCCGGCCGGCAGCCATCGCAATTAACCCACTGGCCGATTCAGCTGCATCTCATATCCCCCTCAGCCGGCCACTTTCGGCATTCGGACCTTCTCGTTGCAGCGGATTGCACCGCGTTTACATTGGGACATTTTCACCAAACGTATCTGGCGGGGAAAACGCTGATCATCGCCTGTCCCAAGCTGGACACGCAACAGGAGGTTTATCTCGAAAAGATCAAAGCGCTGATCGATGAAGCGGCCGTGAACACCATCACCGTGCTGATCATGCAAGTGCCTTGTTGCGGCGGCCTGCTGCGGCTGGTGCAGGCAGCGGCCGGTCAATGTCAGCGCAAGGCGTCGATACAAGTCATTGTGATAGACATAAAGGGAGAGGAGCTGAGAAACGAATGGCTGTAGAGCGCGCTTTTTTATGGTTCAGCTCAGCGACGTTCATTGAGCGACAGCCCATCGGACAAATCGGTTTCATACAACATCAATCAATTCTATCATCCTAATCGGAGTGTATGGATATGACGAACACCAACAGTGTAAAGATGACTATGCCGGTGAAGCGGTTGCACGGCAACCTGCCGAAAATCGGCATCCGCCCCATCATCGATGGCAGGCGCATGGGGGTTCGAGAATCCCTGGAAAACCAGACCATGAATATGGCCAAATCGGCCGCCAGGTTGATCTCGGAAAACCTGCGTCATCCCAACGGATTGCCGGTGGAATGCGTGATCGCGGACACCTGCATCGGCGGTGCGGCAGAGGCCGCACAGTGTGCGGAAAAATTTCAGCGCGAATGCGTCGGCGTCTCGTTATCGGTCACCCCGTGCTGGTGCTATGGCATGGAGACCATTGATCTGGACCCGCACCTTCCCAAAGCGATCTGGGGATTTAACGGCACGGAGCGGCCCGGCGCAGTCTATCTCGCCGCCGCTCTGGCGGCGCACAATCAGCTGGGCCTGCCGGCGTTTGGCATATACGGACACGACGTTCAGGACGCCGCAGACACCACCATTCCTCAGGATGTAAAAGAAAAGATTCTGACCTTTGCCAAAGCCGGTCTGGCGGTGGCGGAGATGCGCGGAAAATCTTATCTCTCCCTTGGCTATGTCTCCATGGGCATCGCCGGTTCGATGGTCGATGCCCATTTTCTGCGCGATTACCTCGGCCTGCGCAGCGAGTTCGTGGACTCGTCCGAATTCACCCGGCGCCTGAACCACTCCATTTTTGATCAGGAGGAGTTCGAACGCGCGATGAAATGGGTGCAGACGAACTGCAAGGAGGGACCGGATCTGAACAAACCGCAAAACCGGCTGTCAGCGGAACGTCGCGCAAAGGACTGGCAAACCGTTGTGAAAATGATGCTGATCACCCGCGACCTCATGGTGGGCAATGAAAAGCTGGCGGCTATGGGATATGGCGAAGAGGCCCTGGGCCATAACGCCATTCTGGCAGGCTTTCAAGGGCAGCGACAATGGACCGATCATATGCCCAACGGCGATTTCCTCGAAGCGTTGTTGAACTCCAGCTTCGACTGGAACGGCATTCGCGAGCCCTACCTCGTGGCCACCGAGAACGACAGCCTGAACGGAGCGGCCATGCTGTTCGGCCATTTGCTGACCGACACGGCGCAGATTTTTGCCGACGTGCGCACTTATTGGAGCCCGGCTGCCGTGAAGCGGGTGACGGGAAAAGCCCTCACCGGCAAAGCGGCCAATGGCATCATCCACCTGATCAACTCAGGCGCCGCCACTCTGGACGGCACCGGCCGTCAGTCTGAAAAAGGCAAACCGGTGATGAAGCCATGGTGGAAGATCACGCCCGCAGAAGTGGACAAATGCCTGCAGGCCACAGAGTGGTGTCCGGGCAATGTGGAATATTTCCGTGGCGGCGGCTATTCATCCAGATTCGTCACCCTGGGCGAGATGCCGATGACCATGGTGCGTCTGAATCTGGTCAAAGGGCTCGGACCGGTGCTGCAATTGGCCGAAGGGTATACTGTGGAACTTCCGGCCAAGTCCCACCAAGCGCTCTATCAGCGCACAGATCCCACCTGGCCCACTACCTGGTTTGCGCCCAAATTGACGGGCAAGGGCGCGTTTCGCGATGTCTATTCAGTGATGGCAAACTGGGGCGCCAACCACGGATCCCTCAGCTACGGCCACGTAGGCCATTTGCTGATCACGCTGGCCAGTCTGCTGCGCATTCCGGTGTGCATGCATAACGTGGCAGAAGAACGAATTTTCCGTCCCAGCCTTTGGGCCGGCTTTGGCACCGCGGATATGGAGAGCGCAGATTATCGCGCCTGCGCCAACCTGGGTCCGCTCTACGGCTGTTAGAATGAAAAAGACAAAAAAGAAAATTCGTGTGGCGGTCATTTTTGGAGGACGGTCCGGCGAACATGAGGTCTCCCTGGTCTCCGCCGGATCGATCCTCTCCGCGCTGGATCGATCCAAGTACGACATCACTTCCATCGGCATCAGTAAAACCGGGCGCTGGCTGGTGGGCGATGACACCTTGCAGCAGCTCAGCGAAGGCCGAGAGAAAAAACTGATCCCCGCCTGTTTGCCCGCAGACCCCGGCGCAGCACGTCTGCTGGCTCTGCGGCAACAGGCAGGCCTGCCGGAGGGGTTGAGCGGCAAGGCGTTCGATGTTGTGTTTCCGGTTCTGCACGGTCCCCGCGGCGAGGACGGCACCATCCAGGGCTTGCTGGAATTGGCGGACCTGCCTTATGTGGGCGCCGGCGTGCTCGGCTCCGCCCTATCGATGGATAAAATCATGCAAAAACATCTCTGCCGGCAGCAGGGGCTGCCGGTAGTGGATTTCCTCTGGTTCCGCGACCTCGATTGGCAACAAAACAGCAACCGCCAGGACCGGCCGTTGCTGCCCGATCAGCTGGCTAACATGACGCGCAAAGAGATGATCGAGGCTATTCTCGAGGATTTGAAACTGCCGGTCTTCGTCAAACCGCCGAACATGGGATCCAGCGTCGGCATTCACAAAGCGCACACGGTCAAAGAGCTCAAGGCAGCCATCGAGGATGCGTTGCGCTACGACCGCAAGGTGCTGATTGAAAAATCGGTGCCGAATGCGCGCGAGCTGGAAGTCAGCCTGCTGGGCAACGCGACGCCGCGCGCTTCCGTGGTGGGCGAGGTGTTTCCATCCAACGAATTCTATGACTATAACGCCAAGTATGTCGATGACGCCTGCCGGTTTCAAATCCCCGCAGATCTGCCCGAAGACCTGGCCCGTGCGATCCAAGACACCGCCATCCGCGCCTTTCTGGCCGTGGAATGCGAGGGCATGGCGCGCGTCGATTTCCTGCTGCAGGCGGATTCCGACCGGTTCTATCTTTCGGAGCTCAACACCATCCCCGGCTTTACCAGCATCAGCATGTATCCCAAGTTGTGGCAGGCCAGCGGACTGGGCTACAGCGAACTGCTGGACGAACTGATCCGCTTGGCGATGGAACGCCAGGAACGCCGGCAACGGCTGCAGACCAGCTTTCAGCCGGATCAAAAGTGGTATCGGAAAAAAACCTGAGCCATTACCGGGGTGTGCATTACGCTCCCCACTCGGTTCTCTCTGCCGGAGCGTGGGGCGTTCCGGCAGAGGCCGACGGCGTCGCCCCCGCTTCCTCTGCCTGTTTTATCTTTTCATCCCGTCCCGCAAAAAAAAGCTTGCCCATGTAACTTTTTTTTATTAATATATGTATATATGTACATATGCATGGAGATAGATAGAATGGAACTCGACAAACTGTTCCAAGCCCTGGCGGACCCGACGCGGAGAAAGATCGTGCAATTGCTTAAAAAACAGGATCAGACGCCGTCGGACTTGCTGCAGAAGATAAAGGTCTCCCAGCCGACCCTCTCCCATCATCTGGACATCCTTAAACGCGCGAATCTGATCGATGGGGCCCGGGAGGGCCAGTACATCCGCTACTCGCTGAATATGAGCGTGTTCCAAATGTCCGTGGATTATTTAATGAAATTCATCGGAAAGGAGTAACCTATGAAATGGCAGCTGAAACGTGAACTGTTGCCGCTCGCTGTGCTGTTGGTCATGGCGCTCACCGCCTGGTTCGTCTATCCGACGTTGCCGGACCGAGTGCCGACCCATTTTAACATCCACGGAGAACCGGACGATTACAGCGGCAAGGCCGGCTTCACCGCATTTACCCTGGGCGGGTGCATCGTACTCTATCTGGTGCTCACGTTCATACCCTGGCTCGATCCGTTTCGCAAAAAAATCGAACAGCGCTATGAGACGTTTCTCAAATTCAGAAATCTCACCCTGGTCTTTTTCGCCATCATCTTTTTTCTCTCCCTTCACGCCGCCCGTACAGGTCGGTTCGAGCCGCGCTGGCTGGGATTCGGTTTCGGCGCTCTGTTCATCGCGCTGGGCAACTATCTGCCGCAGTTGCCGCGCAACTTTTTCTTTGGCGTTCGTTCGCCCTGGACTCTGGCCTCAGAGGAGGTCTGGAAACGCACGCACATCATCTCCGGCTATGGTTTTGTCGCCGGCGGCCTGCTGATGATCCTGCTGGCCCTGTGCAACGTCAACATGATCTGGAGCATGCTCGGCATCATGGCGCCGATTTCCCTGTTCTGTACGTTTGTCTATCCCTATTTTCTGTTTAAAAAGCTGCAAAAGGAAAATGGTAAAGAGGTCCAATTATAGAAAGGCTCCTATGAAAAAGATCGGCCGGATTTCCTTGTTGCTGTTTGCCGTTGCGCAAGCCTCCGCACAGCCCCCCTGCGTGGGCAACTGGCTCGGCGCGCTGAAAGTGTCGGGCATGGAATTGCGCATCGTCTTTAAAATCACCGCCGCGGCGGACAGCGCCTTGACCGCCAAAATAGACAGCCCGGATCAGGGCGCGAAAGACATTCCCATGGACGCGGTCGTCTGCCGTCAGGATACGATCACCATCCGCTGTGCGGCGATCATGGGCGCCTATCAGGGCGTCCTGAGCAGCGACGGCACAGCTATCCAGGGCGTCTGGAAACAAGCCGGCATGACGCTGCCGCTGAACCTGAAAAAAGTGGCAGAAGCGCCGTCCGTCCGGCGGCCGCAAAATCCGCAAAAGCCCTACCCCTACCTCGAAGAGGAAGTGACCTTTGAAAACCGCAACGCCGGCATCCGCCTGGCTGGAACCCTGACCAAGCCGAAAAACGGCGGTCCCTTTACCGCGGTGATCCTCATCTCCGGCTCCGGCGCCCAGGATCGCGATGAGACGGTTTTCAATCACAAGCCGTTCTGGGTGCTGGCCGATCATCTCACCCGCCGGGGCATAGCGGTGCTGCGTTTCGACGATCGCGGCGTGGGCCGCTCCCAGGGTGATTTCAAAACCGCCACCACGCAGGATTTCTGTTCCGATGTGCTGGCTGCTGTTGAGCATCTAAAATCGTGCAAGGCGATCGACCCGCGACGTATTGGATTGTTGGGTCACAGCGAAGGCGGGCTGGTGGCGCCCATGGCGGCGTCCGCTGACCAAAGCATTGCCTTTATCGTTCTTTTGGCAGGGCCCGGCGTGACCGGCGAAAAGATCGTTCTGGCGCAGCTGGCGGCGCTGGCGCGCCAATCCGGCATGGATGAAAAGACCATTGCAGACAATGTGGCGTTGCAACAAAGCCTTTTTGACGTCCTCAAGCGGGAAACGAACAACGAGCTGGCGGGTCGCGAGATCCGCGAACGGATGCTGAACGCGTTGAGCGAGGAAGAAAAAAAGCAGGTGCAGGAAGCGGCGCTGCAGGCTCAGATCCAGACGCTGGTTTCACCCTGGTACCGCTGGTTTCTCACCTATGATCCCATACCCGCGCTGAAAAAATTGCGCTGCCCGGTGCTGGCCTTGAACGGCGAGAAGGATCTGCAGGTGCCGGCGGAGCAAAATCTAGCCGAGATCGAAAAAGCGCTTCGCCTTGGGGGCAACCAAAAGTACACCGTGCGTACAATGGGCGGCCTGAATCATCTGTTCCAAACCTGTCAAACCGGCGCGGTCAGCGAATACGGCGCCATCGAAGAGACCCTATCGCCGCAGGTGCTGACGCTGATTGCGGATTGGATCCAAGCCTTGTGATCCTCAATAAAGGCCGACCGGATGAACGCTCACGGCAGGTCAGCATGCCTGATGCAGCCCCTGCCGCCGGCAATGGTCGTTTTTTTGCTGGTCGACAGGGCTCTAGTTATTTAGACCAATGGCGTGAGCGGGGGATTGGAAACCATAGGGCGTCATGGCGTGCGCAAAAGCGCGGCAGCGAGTTGTTCGGTGATGAAAATCTGGCCGGCCCGATTGGGATGGGTGGCATCGGAGAAAAAATCATAGCGGTGGGTATACGCCTGGTCAATCTCAATGAGCTGAATCCCCTGCAGCTGCTGAGCATAACTGCGCAGCAGCTGTAAAGCTCTGCGGTGTTCCGGTTGGCCCTCATCGAGAAAATCGATAAAGGGGACATAGAGCAGCGCCACCCGCAGCCCCCGAGAACGCGAAAACTGGATCAGCGTTTCAAAGAGCCGAACATTCTCATCCAGCACTGCGTATTGTTCATCCAATTTCAATGACGCCAATTTAGCCTGCAGGGCGAGGACGTCCACTGAATCCTCCGGCGCCGGTTCCTGGCGGCCCATCAGGCCCAGACGCGCGACGCTCTGAATCGTCGTATCGCTGAACCGCAGCAGCCGCAACCAGCTGCGGGCGGCATACTCGGACCAGCTAGCGGCGTGGGAGCGCACATGGGCGGCGACGCAACGGGAATCCATAAAAGGATAGAATAACCGGTACTGATTTTTTCCCAAACCCTTTCCAAACGTATAGTCATCGACGATGTACACGAAGGTGGTCACCGATTGCGGATGGCGTTCAAGAAATTGCTCGACCATCACCATGTGGTCGTCGAGAAAAGTCCCCTGCACCGCATATTTGGCCACCGGCCGGGCCAGACGTTTCTCCAGAAGCTTTTGATCGATCCCCTGCACCATCCGCGAATGTCCCACGCATAAAATCTCAGCCTCCTTGTTCAAGCCGTAATAGACCTCCAAACCATGGCGAAGCAGGCGGGCGCCGCACAGATCGAGCAGCAACAGGATGGCGGAAAAGAGGATCCCTTTGGTTAACAATTTCAGCATAACAGTGGCCGATTAAAACCTCAAATAGATGAACGCATTCTCGCTGGCTTGGTTGAACAGAAGGAGGCTGAGGATCAGCAGGTAATAAGCGCTCCAACGCAGCCACAGCGGCAAATGAAAAAAACGCGCCTGCCAGGACGGTCGGCTGGCAAGGGATTCGATGATGAAAACGCACAGGGTACCTGCCAACGCCAGAAACAGGCCGGTTTTGTCATACAGACCGAGGAGTGCGGAGACGCCGCGGCTGGGAGCGAAGAGATGGGTGACGATATAGCCGGCGTCCGCGAGCGTGCTGGCACGGAAAAAGATCCAGGCGAAACAGACCAGCTGAAAAGTAAAAAAGACTTTCCACACCCTCGCCGGCGCGGAGCGCAGCAGCGGGAATGATTTTGCCAGGGTCTTTTGCACCGGACGCCAAAAGACCGCGGCCGCTAAAAAGATTCCGTGCAGCAATCCCCAGACGACAAAACACCAGCTGGCGCCGTGCCAGAGCCCGCTGATAAAAAAAGTAATGAACAGCGCCAGCGCGGTTCCGGCGGTGCGCAGATGCCGAAACCGCATCTGCAGCGGCTTGAACAGGTAGTCGAGAAGGCAGCGCGAGAAGGAGATGTGCCAGCGGCGCCAGAACTCCATCACCGAAAGAGCGGCATAGGGCTTGTTGAAATTATCGGTCAAGGTGATGTTGAAAAGCCGGGCGCTGCCCAGGGCCATGTGGGTATAGCCGGAAAAATCGCAGTAGAGCTGCAACGCATACGCCCAGGTGGCCAGGACCAATGCCCAACCGCTGTAGCTGTGCACATCCCCATAGACCAGGTCGACGTATCCCTCCAGGCGGTTGGCGACCACCATTTTTTTAAACAATCCCCAGGCGAAGAGCAACAGGCCGGCGCGGGCGGCCGTGTAGTCAAAACGGTAAGGAGCTTTCAATTGCGGTAAAAGGTCTTCGGCACGTTCAATAGGACCCTGCAGCAATTTGGGAAAAAAGCCGAGATACAGCGCAAAATAGCCCAAATGGCGTTCCGCCGGTATCTTTTCCAGATAGAGGTCCACCAGGTAGGACACCGCCTGAAAAACATAATAGGAAACCCCGATGGCGACCGGGACCCAACGGGTAAAATCCATATCAGCAAAAAGCCCTGCTGAGCGCAGCCATTGAACCAGAACCGGCAGATACCTGAGAAGCAGCAGCGGCAAAAGCACGGCCGCGATAGAGGCGATCAACAGGGCCCGTTTCCCCTCATCGCTTTGTCGGGAATCCATCAGCAGTCCGCCGAAAAATGCCGCCAGCGTCACCAGGAGGAACACGACCATCAGGTAAGGAACGCCCACTGCGGCGTAGAACACAAAACTCGCCAGCAACAGCGCCGGCCAGCGCCGGCCGGCGCCGGCGACGAAAAAGCAGAGATAGACCGCGGGCAGAAAAAGAAAGAATGTCAGTGAATTAAAATGCAAAAGACGTCCCCCGGACCATCACGGGCGCGCTTCCAACTTGGCGTTGATGCTGTGGTACAGATCGCCGACGTTTTTGAAGCTCAAGAGTTCCTTCTGGCTGAAGTGCACTTTAAAGGCGGTCTCCAGCGCCAGAATCAGATTCACATGCGACAGGGAATCCCAACCGTCGACGTCGTCCGCAGTCGTCGAGGGGGTGACGTGAAGAGCGTCATCGTCAAACACCTGTTGAAAAATCGGATCAAGCTGTTCCAGGGAGATCATGGTGATCAGGCCTCCAGAGTTGATGTATCGCCGGCATCCAGCCCCAGGTAGCGGGCTTTCAGGATACGTCGCATTATCTTGCCACTTTTATTTTTCGGAATGGAATCGATAAAAAAGATCTGCTGCGGCGTGGCAACCGAAGAGACCCGGTGGGCGATGTACAACCGTATTTTGAGCTCCAGGTCGAGGGACGCAGTGTAGGTTTTATGCAAAGCGACAAAAAGAACCACCTTTTCAAAGAGCAGCTCATCCGGCACACCGATGGCGCCGGACTCGGCCACCTCTTCGATCTCCAGCGCCGCGCTCTCGACCTCAAACGGGCTGACCAGATGGCCGGCGGTGTTGATCACATCGTCACTTCGACCCATGAACCAGTAATAGCCGTCCTTATCGCGATAAGCCGTATCGCCGGTGTAATAAAAGCCGTCTTTGAACTTTTGCTGATAGCTGTCGTCATGGTTCAGATAGGTGACGAACATTGAAGGCCACCCTGCTTTCAGGCACAGCGCACCCTGCTCCATCTCATCAGCCGCTGAACCGTCTTCACGGAGGATAGCCGGCTCAACGCCGACCACAGGAATGCCCATGGAGCCGGGCTTGACAACCACCCCCGGACGGTTGCTGATCATGATGGCGCCGGTTTCCGTCTGAAACCAGGTATCATAGATCTCTTTTCCCAAAACGCGACGGCTCCACTGGATCACCTCCGGATTCAACGGTTCGCCGACGCTGAATATATGCTTTAAATTCGACAAATCGGTTCGCTGCAGCGTCGCCGGATCCTCACGCATCAGCATGCGCAGAGCGGTGGGCGCGGTATACCATACCGTCACAGCCTGGGATTCGAGAATGGAAAACCAGGAAGTCGCATCATAACCGCCGCCGAAGTGAATCTGAGTCACGCCCAAACTCCACGGACCGATGATCCCATACGAAGTGCCGGTCACCCAGCCCTGATCGGCGGTGCACCAAAAGACATCGTTTGAACCAAGCTGTAAAATTTTTTCCGCAGTCATGCGTTGGGTGAGGGCGCTGCGGTGCACATGGAGCACGCCCTTTGGCTTGCCGGTGGAGCCGGAGGTATAATGCAGTAGGGAAGGCGTTTCAGCTGCGGTGGGTTCGACCTGGTACTCGGTGGAAGCGCGTTCCGCCAGACAGCGATAGCTGAGAAGATCATCGGCCAGATCAGCCTCGCTGTCAATGAGGATGATCGTGCGCAGGGCCGGCAGACGATCGCGAATCCTTTCGATCTTTTTTAAAAAACTGCGGCGGGTAAACAAAATTTTAGCCTGGGAATCGCCCAAGCGGTCGAGAAGACCCTCTTCGCCGAAATTGGCAAACAGCGGTCCAGCCACGGCCTGGATCTTGAGAATCCCGAGCAGGATGAAGAACTGCTCAGGCATTTTGGGCAAAAAGGTGAAAACGATATCCCCGGCTTTGGCGCCGACCTCAACGAGCAGATTGGCCACTCGATTGCTCTGCTGTTCAAGATCTGTAAAAGTCAAATCGGTCTGTTCCATGGCTGCGGAGAGCCAACGCATCGCCACTTTGGAACCCCGCCCGGCCTCGCACTGCTGTCGCGTGCAGAGATGGCCGATATTGAATTGCTCTCGTTTGATCGAACTGCTCATAGGTTCCCTCCGGCTGCATGTCCAGCAGTTGAAACCTGCGTAATGGGAAAGGCCATACAGCACTCCCCTACCCCATACCATATATAAGATACTAAAAATATTGGTAAAAATCAACTTGATATTGAGTTATTTCTTTGTGAATCAATGTGATAGAATTAAAAAAGTCAAAAGCTGGTGCGAATAATCGCTATTTTATCAACCTTGCTTAAAAACACTGCTTTTATTACGATTTTACTTGTTTCCCTCTGTATGATAATGTAAATTCTTACATTGGGGCAATATATATCCAGCTAATACCGGCCGGCATGTTTAGAAAACAGCAATGCGAACATGGGTGAGTGGACCGGCAGGCCGGTTGCTCGATCTCCTGTGATTTTTCGACGTTATGAATCATTCTTCAAAGTCAGGAAAACAGAATGCCTAGACGCAAAGCGAGGGTTCTGATACTAGGGCTTGGGGCTAATGGCTTGGGAGTCGTGCGCTCGTTGTATTCATTCCACGAGTATGAAGTAATCGGCGTTCATTTCGGCAGGGGCGATATTGGAAGGTTCACCCGCCTGGTCCACAGAATAGCCTGTACAGCGCCGATAGAAGATGCAAAGGCGCTTTCAGAGAGAATCCGCCAGTGGTGCCGTGAACCGATTCCGACGGTCATCATTCCCACCCGCGACATCGAAGTCAATCTCCTATCTGAATTGACGGATGAGCTTCCAGCCCATTTTCTTTTTTACCGCAACTCCAACGCCGCTGTCCGGGCTCTGTCCGACAAAAATTTGGTTCGAGAGACAGCCCTGCGAGCAGGACTGGAAATTCCCAAGACTCTGTTTCTCACAGACCCGGAGGATCCCGCGCTGATTGGATTACGCTATCCGCTTCTGCTCAAACCATTGCGCTCCAACGTCAGTCAAACGCCGTTCAAGAACATCATGGTCTACAACGAGGCCGATCTGCAGAGTGTTTTACAGAAAGAGGACGTGGTCAATCATGTGGTGGTGCAGGAATTCATCCCTGGAGGCGACGATCACGTGTACCACTGCAATCTGCTTATCGATCACCGGTCGCAAACCATCGGGGTCGTTGAATTGCAGAAAATCCGTCAGTACCTGCCGCTCCGGGGCATGACCTCATACGGCCGCACGCTGTTAACCCGAGAGCTTGTACCCATGTGCGAACGGCTGGCGGCGGTGGTTGACTACAAAGGATTAATGAACATCGAGTTTAAAAAAGACGATGAAAACGACCGCTGGATGTTTATCGAGACCAATCTGAGGTTGCCGATTTTCAACTCGGTCTTTCCCCGGGCCGGCGTCAATCTCGCCCATCTCTACGTGCAGAGTCTGTTGCAAGAGCCGCATCCGCCTGTTTTTGCTTCAAAGACCGCAACCTGGATGCATGAAGAGAACGACCTGGCGAACATCCTGATGCGCCGGGTTGACGTCAAATTTTCACAATGGTTTTGGCAGTTCATCAGATCAGATTCCTTTGCTTATTGGTTCGTTTCTGATCCGCTGCCCGGCATATACCTTTGGTGCTGGATGGTCTATCGCCAAATCAGAAGGTTGTTTTCCATCGGCTCCGCTTGAACCAATCGGCTGGTCAGAGTTCATGAAATGAACAGGAGAAACTAGGGGCTATGATGGCGTGGGCGCCCTATGAAGTAAAACAGGGTTTGAAATGGATCTATGGATGTCTGCCGGTCCCAATGCGCTACGGCCGTTCTTTTCTATATAAATGCCGTCTGGCCGAGGAGCGGGAGCACTGGACGGCGGCTGCCTTGGCTGCGTACCAGAACGAGCAGCTGCGCTTTCTGATCGACCACGCCTATCGACATGTCCCGTATTACCGCACTCTGTTCGACCGCCAGGGCATTGAACCGGCTTCCATTCGAAACGTCGAGGATCTTCATCGCATTCCTCCGCTGACCAAAGAGGATTTGCGCAGCCATTTTTCCGACCTGATCGCTTTAAATATTCAGAAGAAGGATCGAATACTGCTGGCGACCAGCGGTACCTCCGGAAGGCCGCTTCGCTTCTACTCAGAGCGCAGGCATGAAGCGTATGTGGACGGCGATGCCTATCGGTGGCGTCATTTCCGCTGGGGCGGCTGCACCCCCTATGATATACGCGCCACTCTGAGTGCGTATCGCATTCCGGTTAAAAGAAACGGCGAACGTCGTCTGACGACCTACGATCCGATCAAGCGGTTGCTGATTCTCTCGGCCTACGATCTCAGCCGTACGGCCATCCACTCCTATGCCCGTGCGCTGGAAAAGCACCAGCCTTCGTTTCTGCACGGTTACCCTTCGGCCCTGGAAGCGTTGACCGGTTTTCTCCAGGCTGAGGGAATCCCGTCGCCGACGCCGGTTCGCGCCCTGTTCACTCAATCAGAGGTGCTGTATCCCTGGCAGAGAACACTGATCGAAAATTACTTTGGCTGCAAGATTTATGACTGGTACGGCATGGAGGAGCGGGTGATCGCAGCAGCAGAGTGCGAGCAGCATTCCGGACTGCACGTGTTCTCCGATTATTGCATCGTCGAAACCCTCAAGGATGATAGCCCGGTCATCGGCGTCGAGGGTGAAATCGTCAGCACTCGGTTGGACAATTTCGCCATGCCGTTGATCAGATATCGAACGGGCGACATGGGCGTCCTATCTACGACGCCGTGCGCCTGCGGCCGAAACCTGCCGTTGCTGCGCTTGAACGGCGGACGCGATAGAAATTTCCTCGTCGGCCGCAACGGCGAATTGATTTCGATCACGGTGGTGGACATTCCCCATGCGACCGCGCACGTGGAGCAGTTTCAATTTATGCAGCAAACGCAGGGCAAAGCTTTGCTCCGCATTGTGAAAAAAAACGGATTTTCAGATCACGATGTTGAACAGATACAGCAGGAACTGCGGGAAAAATTCGCCGGTTTGGTCGATGTGACCGTCGAATATACTGAAACTATTGAACGAACAGGTCGGGGCAAGCTTCCTCTGCTGATTCAGCGTCTGCGTCTGGATCACCTGCCCCATGGGCCTGAAGAACCTGGCCGATAAACGAATGAAGCCTGCACGCATGAACAGAATAGACATTGAAGACCAGGTGCTGGACACTTTGCGCCGGACCGCCCTCAGAGGCAGCCGCCGTGCCATCGGCCCGGACGAGCCCCTGGGAGACCTGGGAGTGGGGCTGGACTCGCTGGCCTTGATAGATTTCGCCACGGCCATTGAAAAACGATTTCAAATTCAATTGCCCGATGACCTGTGGGTGGAACGCGGGCGGCTTACTCTGGGCTGTTTGAGCGATTGGATGCATCAATCCGTTTCTTCTTCAACCCTCACCGTAGCGGAGGCATGGCAGCCGCCAGCGGCGCAGCAATATGCGCAGAAAAAAGCCCACCCCCCAAAGCCGCACCCGCCTCCCGACAGGCCGGTGGGCATTTCCGCAAACTTGGCCGGCGGCTGGCCGGCGCGGTCGGTTCTCTTTATCAGCATGAAAAGTTGTATATTTTGGAATGCATGCTGACGGAAAAATCTTTGCCCGTCTTTTCGTCCTCCATCCCGGTGCAGGTGCGGCCGGCGGTTATGGACGACAGCCATGCGTTGCGCGCGTTCTGGAACCCTTTTAACTATGAGACCATTGACGGACAAAAGATGGATATGACGCTTTTCCAAAACCGCCTCGAGTCGGGCGCAATCTGTCTGGCTGCGTGGCGCCGGGAACAGAATATCGGCATGGACTGGCTCTTCACTTAGGGGTATCGATGCCCTTATTCTGGACTGACCTTCACCTGGCCTGCGGACACCTGTTACGGCGGAGAGCTCTGGGAACATGCAGAATTTCACGGCCAAGGCGTCGGCATGTATCTGCTGACTGCTTCGCCGGCAGCCGCTCAACACGCAGGCTATCTCCGCCGGGTGACTCTGGTAAAAGCGCACAACAGCAAAATGCTCAGCGCAGCCGTTCAGCTCTACGGCTTTGAAAAGACCGGCGAAATCAACATCAACCGATTGCTGCGCCGGCCGGTTTCAATCTGGCATAAAGGGGGCAAGTCTGGATACAGTAGAACTCTGGCATTGTAACCACTACCCGGCCGCCCCGAAATGATCACAGTACAAGAATCGATTTTTACGGACAAACGCGAACAGACTTTATCGCCGAGCGGTGAAAGAAAAAAGTCCCCGCAGCAGAGTGACGGGACTCGGCTCTTGAATAAACTGGTTGCATGGCTGATCGAGACGGTGAGAGCGCTCAGGCTGGACTTTTGGCTGATTTCCGGCAAGGAGGTCTCGAGCGGACGCCCGCTCAGTCTGCTCTATGGGGGCCATAACGCCTATCCAGAGAACAGGGCGTATTTGCGCAAAATCGCTTTCGCCAATCACAGTTCCCAACGCTATCTCGGCAAAAGATGGCGTTGGAGCCGGAGCGTCAGGAAATCAGCGCTGAGGCACGATTGCAGTCTGGAATTAGTAGAGACTCCGGATTGGCTCGTCTTCCGCTTTCATCAGCAGACCCGTTCTTTTTTCATCCCCAGTTGGCTGATGGGTGAAATTGATCTCTCCGCGCAAACCATCCTGCCTCTGGACCGGTACAGTTTTAACTTTGAAAAGAAAAAATCGCACGAAACCGGCTAGGCTGCCGCCTTTCCACGCCGAATGTTGTTCATTCTGCAACAGGGTCATGCGATCGCCGGCTGCCTGATCCATTATGAGAGTCAGCGTCCACACCTGATTAACATGGGGGTGAAAGAGGGCGATTCCGCTTATATCAGCGCAGGCGCGATGGGGGCGATCTACTATTTCGGCCTTTTAAGCGTAGGATCAGAGGGTTATACGCGGGCGGCGGTCGGCTGGTCCCGCGCCTTTTTGAATGACGGCGTGCTTCTCTACAAAAAGCAGCGGGGGGCCTGTCTGGCGGAAAGCTACTCCATCGGCTTCCGGTTAAAGATGATGCAGGCCTCCGCAGGCGCCGAGGCCTTTTTTAAAAATAATCCGTTCCTCTACATTGCGAAGGGCAAATACTACGGTGCGCTTTTCATCGATGGAGGACAGCAGCTCTCTGAGCAGGAGTTCGAAGAAATCAAGGAAAAATATTACCTGGAGGGCATGGCCGCCTTGATCGTCTATCCACTGGCGCCAGGTACGAAGAGCGTGCCGGCGCCTTTCGCCGACCGCATACGCATCGGCTGCACGAACGAATGGTTGAAGAAAGAGGGGTGATCGTATCGAATCCAAATCCATCCGATCAGACCGCGCACAAAAAAACATGGGGAAAATAAACATCAAATCCATGCTCAAACGGGCTGTTTATCAATTCCTTCAATCCCACATTGAAAGATCCGCAAGAAATCAAGTGGGATTGAACCTGTCCCTGTGGGAAGCCGGCGTCGACCAGCAGCACCATCTCATCATGGGCGGCTGCGATTGCACCCGGCTGGCGGCGGATTATGGCACGCCGCTTTTTGTCGTGGACGAAAAAAAAATCAGGGATAATTATCAGGCTTTTAACCGGGCCTTGACCGCATACGGCCTCGAGGGAAGCGTCTACTATTCCTACAAGACCAACCCGGTGCCGGGCATTGTACGCGTTCTTCACGACTGCGGCGCCGGCGCCGAGGTGATCTCAGCCTATGAGCTCTGGCTCGCGCTGAAACTCGGCGTGCCGCCGGAACGGATTATCTACAACGGACCGAACAAGTCCGCGGAAGGGCTCAAGACCGCCATCGATCACGGCATCAAATTGATCAACATCAATTCCCTGTCTGAAATCGACCACATCGAACGGCTGGCGGCCGAGAGAAAAAAAAAGGTGCGCATCGGCGTGCGCGTCAGCCCGGGCGTCGGCTGGGGCGCCCAGTTCGGCCTCAAACTTGAAAACGGCGAGGCGTTGACAGGCTTTCGCAGGATGGCGGCTTGTTCCCACCTTGATCCTCAGGCCATCCATTTTCATCTCGGCACCAACCTGCAGAACGCCCACCTTTATCAGAGCGCACTGGCTCAGGTCTTTCAACTCTTGCAGGCCATCCAATCAGAACAGGGTCTCGGTCTTCGCTATCTCGATCTGGGCGGAGGTTTTGGCGTTCCCACAGTGCGCGGGCTTGGAAACCATGAGATCAAACTGAATACTTTTTTCTATAAACCCTATCCTCCCCCCTGCGTGGCGGATATCAAGCCTGTCAGCCAGATCATCGATGACATTGTCGCCACGTTTAAGGCGTTATGCCTTCGTTTCAGGATCCATCCCCCGACCCTTTTGTTTGAACCTGGCCGCTCTCTCACCAGCAACGCAGAGATTCTGCTCACCCGCGTCGGCGACCTGAAGACGACCGCTAATGGATTTCCCATCGCTCTGGTGGACGCAGGGATCAACATCGCGCGGCCCATCACCTTCGAGTACCATGAAATCTTTGTGGCCAACCGTATGGCCGCACCCGCGAATCAACGCTGCGGTCTTGCCGGACCGATCTGCACACCCATGGATTTCTTTCTCAAAAGCAAGAAATTGCCGATTCTGCAAGCAGGCGATCTACTCGCCATCATGGACGCCGGCGCCTATTTTACCTCCTTTGCCAATGACTTTTCTCTGCCGCGTCCGGCCATCGTCATGGTTTTCGAGGGCGGTCATCGGCTGATCCGGGAGAAAGAATCCTACGACGATCTCATCCGCTTGGATCACTACCGATAAGGGAGGCGTTTTCTGTAGGTGCAACCGGACAACATCGGCAGCCACATCATCTCATCAGCACCATCTTACGCATGTCATGGAATTGATCTGTCGTAAGCAACACCAGAAAAACGCCGCTGCTCAGAGCAACTCCTGAATCATCGCAGCCGTCCCAGGACACCTCATAGGCGCCTTTGCTGCGCCAGCCGTTTTCCAGACGCCGGACATGCGTGCCGCCGGCGTCGACGATGTCCAACTGCACCTGAACATCCTGCGGCAAACAATAAGCAATGCAGGTGGATTGGTTGAAAGGATTCGGATAGGTGTTGAGCAAGCCGAAGGTATGGGGCAGAGGCACGGTCACCTGAATAGGACCATAATATTCAAAACGGCCGTCCCGGCTGATCGCTTTAAGCCGATAAAAATAGTGAACCCCTTTTTTCACCTTGGCATCGCGGAAGGAATAACCCTGCCCGCTGCTGCTGCCGCTGACCGCAGGAATAAAATCGATCTCGGCAAAAGCATGCCCATCCTCGCTTCGCTCGAGAGAAAAACCCAGATGATCCCTTTCGAGCTCGGTGCGCCAGCTGATTTGTACACCCTCGCCGCGCACCTCTGCCTTGAAGGAAGCGAGTTTAACCGGCGTGTTGGCATCGATGAGGTTCGCCAGCAGCCACCAAAAGGCTTTGCCCTTGTTTTCACAGCTCGTCAGGGTGGTGTGACCGGGGCCGTTGGGTTCATAATAGTTCGGATGTTCCTTGGGAATGGACTGGCCGGCATGAACACACCAGTTGGGAACCACATAGCTGGCCATCTCCCCATTGCTCCAGGCATCGATGTCGCCGAAATCGAAAAGAGGCTTCCCTTGAGAACGACAGTATTCGCGCAGGGCGATATTGAACTGGTTTCTGCTGTCTCCGGAGCAATCGGTCTGCTGCGCATTGCCGGTCGCATAGATAAAGAGGACATTGGGGTACTGCTGCTCGAGGGCGTTCATCCGGCTGATGTAATTCTGCAGCAACGCCTGCCATTCAGCGGTCTCGGGCTGACCGCACCACATATACATGACCGTGTTGATCTCTGGATTCATGGCCAGCGCATCAGGCACCGTTGGAAAGAAATCCTCAGGCGCCCACGTGTCAGTCCGGTCGCGGATGCACAGCGTGTTGGCAGCCGACGGCAGAGTCCAATCGACGGCGACCAGGTATGGGGCGCCCAGGTTCTGTTGGAGCACCTGCAAGCCGATGGTGATCTGCATGCCATGGGATGTATGGCCGAAATAAATACGAAAGTTATTGGCTGCAGCGCTGATCTGATCAGCTGGAATCGATGGAAAGCGATCGATGCTGGTGTGATCCGCTGTAACCGCCCGGTTGACGCCAAAGACCGATGGGGCGGACCAGCATAACGCCAGGATGTTGATTAAAATAAACAGCCTGATCGGGATGGCTGGATGACAGTGGCGCATAGTACCTCCTTCCTGTCGTGCACAGGATATTTTGAATGCGACGGCTCACCCAAGTCCCCCTCATCCACCCGAATCGTTAATAGGCGCGAATCAGCTTTTTCACGATCTGTTCCGAGTCGGTCCGTAAAAGACAAAAATAGAGGCCGGAAGGCACTCGGCGTCCACGGTTATCGCAACCGTTCCATCGCTGGGCGTGCTGGCCCTTTGATTGCTGTGCATCCACCAGCCTAGTCACCAGACGACCGGTTATATCGTAAATTTCCATTTTTATTGCCGAATCAGCCGCCAAACGGTAATGAAACTGCATCTCGCCGTTGCAGGGATTCGGCGTACAGTTCTCAAAGTACAATCCTACGGCCTGGGCATCCTCTTCGGATACTGAGCCGCTCGAGGTGCGCAAGTCCGACTCGATGGCGCCCAGATCGGGCGCGCTGCCGGCAAAAGGCCAACCGAGGTCTATGCCCGCATCGATGGCCGGACTGCCCAGACGCAGGGAGAAATCACGCTGATCGACGCTGACGAATCCAGGAGCGGCCTCCAACGCCTCTGCATCCGACGCGTTCTCCAGAGTCTTGGGGCTGGGATCATAGAGGTTCCGTCTGGCGGTAAAATGGGTCACACTTCGTTCAACGCTGATATGCGGGCGCCGGCCGGAATGAGAAAAAATGTTGTTGCGCACCTCGACGCTGTCCACCGTGCCGCCGACCAGCAGATCGCCCTCCCGGTTGCCGGACAACGTATTGTGATAGATGCGCACGCGGGTGATGGGGCTCCATCCCTGCACCACGATACCCGCGACGGCGTTGTCGTAGATGATGTTGCCGCGCAGGAGAATATCTCGGATATCAGCCGGTCCGCCGTCAGCGCCGGCGGCGACGATGATGCCGGAGCGTTCCTGCGAGCTAAAGATCACATTGTTCTCCACCACTACGTTTTGCACCATTCGGCGGTAGCCGGGCGGATCTTCCGAGCGCCGCTCCTCATACAGGTGAATGCCGTATCCGCTCATTCCGGAGATCGTATTGCCGCGCAGGATGTTGTTTTTGCCCTCCTGCACATAGATGCCGTGCCCTTGGGTGCCCATGAAATTTCCATCCAAGCGGATGATGTTTTTTTCCACCAGATTGTCATCCCCGGTCAGCATGATCGCAGCATATCCGGTTGTGCCGGTCAGCGTGTTGCCGATGATCTCGACGTGATGGGAGCGGCCGGCCCAATTGACATTGTACATGGATTTACCATTGCTGAAATGAAGCCCCTGAATGCGTACGTAGGAGGCATCGATGATCAGGCCCCGATCGCTGTTGGTGAACAGGGGGATCTCATCGGCGTAGGCGCAGATGGTCACAAATCGGCCGTCCCGGCCGCCCATGCCATAATTGCCACGGATCCAGATCTCGCCCTCCCTGTACATCCCACCGCGGACAAAGATCGTGTCTCCCGGGCTCACCCGAGCGACCGCGGCGGAGAGGGTAGCCCAGGGCGCCTCCCGGCTTCCGGACTGACCATCATTGCCGTTCATGGCGACAAAACGAAGGCCCGCAAAAGCGCTGCCCCAGATCAAAAGCAGAGCAAGAATCAAATAGCGGCAGTTCATCAGAAACTCCTTCTCCCCCAAAACGCCCTTTGCCTTAATGCAGCAACACCATCTTGCAATGTTCCACCTCATGCTGCCCGGCCCGCACTTGACAGAAATAAACGCCGGATGGAGAAGAACCACCCTGGTGGTCTTTGCCATCCCAGCGGTAAGAGTACAACCCCGGCTCCAGCCTTCCGCGAAAGAGCACGGAGTGAAGAGCGCCATCCACATCGTAGATGGAGATTTCGACAAAGTCGGCGTAATCCATTTTCAGGCCGATCGTGGTCATGGGATTGAACGGATTAGGGTAATTTTGATACAACCGAAAGGGTTGCGGCAGATGCCTTTCTGCTTTTTTCACAGGGATAGAAGCGGGTTGCCACCGGATCTGGAGACGATTTTCAGCTGAAAAGGTCACGGCACAATCAGGCAGGTTGACTCTCACAGAATCCTGAAACGTTTCTAACACTGCATCGTCGATGAACAGATTTGGGGAGTTGGTAGATAAGGAGGCATCACTGATTTGCAGAACGTGAATGAACGATCGCTCCGCCGGTCCGCTGTTGCTGCGCAGTTCGTAATTTTGAGCGGTGATGTTCTCCTCCACCGCGTCGGTCGGCGTGAGCCGTTTCATCCACAACGCACCTCCGCCGCTGTTTTGCAGCCGAAGAAGCCCGGCGCCTACAGGCTGAAAAAGGCCCGCAGGGATAAGCGTCCAAGTAAGCCGGCTGTCGACGGCCGGCGTTTTGATCTGGTCGAACAGAATAAAGCGATTTGGTTTGAGATAGACGATCTTTCTCAGAAAAGAGGTCAGTTTATCTTTGCTGTAGGCGTTTCCCGCCTCTCCGACGATATAAAGATGGTCTGACCGGTCCTCGCAGACGAGGATCCCCGGACCGACATCCCAGGTGGATCCAGGCGCATAGCTGGAGACGCCGTCCCGAATAGAGGGAAAAGCGCTCATCGTCCTTTGTTTGCTGCTTCCGATCAGCAGGGGTGAGGAATACCCTTTGATGAGCGGGCCTTTGTAGGAAAGGATCAGGGCGTTTTGGGCATAGGGGTCCATTGCGCTCCAATGATACGGCTGGCAAATAAAGAGCCCCGCGAGATCGTCCGGGCTGGTGAAACCGGATCGTATAAAAACCCGGCCCAGACTCTTGAAATGGCGCACCAGAGGGAAGCCGATCTCCTGAGGCGCTCTGGGCTGTACCCATTTATCCTCAAATAAAAGTTGATCGGTGGTGTCCCAGGAGCCTGCATCGGTTTTGGATTTGGAAAAATGGGTGCGGATCCAGGCGCCCAATTCCGCCAAGCGTTGCTGTTCCGCATCGGCGGAAAAACGGCGGCGGCTGTATGCGCGCATGGGCAAAATCCATGGAGAACGGCTGTAGCGATCGCCGGGCCCATCGATATCGTAATAGGCGGCGTCGGTCTCGCTGTCCATGGGAGAGGGCAGGATCATATGAAGTTGAAACTCGGGCATGTACTTGAGCATGCCGATGTTGAACAGGCTATTCTCCAAAGACTGCTGCGTCGCCGTATAGGTGGCGAAGAGAATGGGCGCCGTGGTCAAAGGCGTCACGTTGGTAGCGACCTCATAAGAGCCGCCGGTCCAGTAGGGAATTTGCATCTGGTTGAATCCGCCGTGCCAACCGCCGTCTTCTCCCTGTTTTTGCCAAAAAGGCAAGACCTGACCGACAAAATCCCTTTCAAACGCATCCAGATACCCCTGGGCCTTGGTTTGGACCGCTTGGTACGCGGGATCCCCGGATCGCGAGGGTTCGTACAAAGCCAATCCCATCATCACGTAAAAGAAATTGTCCACATCGGTGGCCGTAAAAGGCTGCCCAGATCCGTCGGCGCGATTTTTCATAAAGTCGGCGTGCACGATCAACCGTTGTTGAATCTGTGTTTTATCCTGATCGCTGAGAACCGGCCTGCCGTCGCTGAACGTCTCAGAGAAGAGCCAATCGTAGGCTGTGGCCGCGAAAAGCGCCATGACATAGGGGAATTCATATTCCGGCGACATTTGGAGGATCTGCAGCAATTTGGCGCGGGCATCAGCGAAATACTCGTCAGCGGTATGACCCAGTGTCCACTGCCCCTGGTAAACGCTGCGCCAATTCGCTTTCTGGGCTTTGCCGGCGATGATCGGCTCGAGGACACGTATGGCAAAGTCGTGATCATAGCGGTTGAACATGTTATCTGCGCCATAATCCGCATCCTCATCCGCTCCGGCCGCATAACTGAATTCACCCTTCTGCTGATCATTGGCAGGATTTTGAAACCAGGGCCATGGCAACTCCTGTCCGTGGAGAACACGCCAGGCGAACGTGCCGACTTCGTTGCGAGTCCATTCGTCCTCGCCGCGCATCCATATGCGCGGATGATCGGAACGTACGGAGAGGGCCAGAGATCCGGGGGCAGCGGACCTTGCAGCTTGGGAGGAGAGCGGCTGGATGGCCGCCACTGTCATCATCAAAATCGTGAATCCCAACCTCGGCTTCATGATCGACGATGGGAACCGACCGGGTGATCTGCTGAACATAGTTGCCCTTGCCTTTCAATTTTGGGGTTGCGAGATGCAAAAATGCAATTCTCGAGCGGCAATGGTTCATGGACCTTTTTTTCATCACTCTAACGAGCAATTCACATGCCAAACCTCTCAGCTATCTGGATGGGGTGCATCGATGCGATGGAGACGATGATACCAGCGATTGACCGTCGATTCACCGACCACGTGGTTCAGAAGCGTATGGGCCCGCTGCCGGAGTTTTGCGCCGATCAAAACTGTATGATCGGCCGCTAATATCCGGGCGAACCTCGCAGGCGTGGTGGAACGTAAAACAGGTATGCGTTCCAATAAAAACGGATGGGAGCTCGCTTCCACATAGCCCAGTCTGGAGGAGAAGCCACCGATGTAGCCCGCTTCTGTGGCCAACGGTACATAGTGCGAATGATAGCTGCCGTTGGGCAAGGAGAGAAGATCGACCGGGACGCCAAGGCGCTCCTGCAACACCTCCCTGGATTGCAGCAGTTCCTCACCCGCCTTCTCCCGGCTCAATTCAGACAGCATGACATGATGAACAAGATGGCTTTGCACTTGCATTCCGGCCTGCAGGAGCTCGTGCAATTGCCGCCAGGTCATCATCGCCTCAGCGCCTATTTCGTTTACGGTCACGAAAAAACAGGCCTTCATTTCAAACTGGGCCAGGATGGGCAACGCCTGTTCGCAGTTGCCGGCATAGCCGTCATCAAAGGTGATAAGAACCGGACGGGAGGGCAAACAGGCAAACTGACCAGTTTTCACAGCCTGTACCAAGTCACCGGCGCACAGGGAATGATAGCCGTTCTCCTGGAGATAGCGCATCTGCTCCTTAAAAGTCCCGGACGCCAGGATATAGTCAGCGTGCGTTCGATGACGGAGATCATCCAGGCGCTCTTTCTCCGCGACCTCATGATACATCAACACCGGGATCCTGACCATCATTTCCCTCCTTTCCGCTGCCTGAGCAGCGCGGCATACTGCGCTTCATAGAGCCGACACATGGAGGTGCGGGAATAAACGGTTTCGACGCGCAACCGGCCGCGCTGGGCCAGAGTGTCGCGCAGGTTTCGATCATGGACCAGCTCCAGCAAAGCCGCAGCCAGTGCCGGACTATCACCCGGCGACACGAGAACCCCAGCCTGGCCGTGATCGAGAATGCCCGGAACGCCCCCGACTGTGGTTGCCAGCACCGGCACCGCAGCGGCCATCGCTTCCAACAGAGCCATGGGGATGCCCTCTGAGAGCGAGGGAAGCACAAAGAGATCCAACTGACGTAAAAACGCAGGCACACCAGAGCGATGACCGAGAAAGTGCACATGATCTTGCAGGCCCAGCCTATGGCAGGCCTGCTGCAACGGCTCCTTTTCTATGCCGTCACCCATCAGCAGCAACGAAGCCGGAGTTACGCAACGGCGGGCGACATCGGCAAAGGCCTCCAGCAGAAAGATGTGTCCCTTTTCTCTGGTAAGTCGAGCGACGCAGCCGATGAGTAGATGGCCGGATGGTATATCGAGTTCTTGTCGAATATCCTCTGTATCCACTGCGGCACAGGCTGAAGGTATGGCCACTCCATTGGCGATCACCGGAATGTCCCGTTTGCGCAACGGACCGACACGGCACTCCCGCCGAACTTGATCAGAAACAGCGACCACCCGGTCGAATCGCAACAGGATCAGCTTATCGATCAGGGCGTAGAGCGCAGCGCGACGATTATTATCCGTCTCCAGCCACGGATGGCAGGAGCTGATCAACGGCACCTGCCTCGGACGGCCGGCCATCCACGCTACGACATCCGCCTTGTAGCCATGTGAATGGATCACATCCGGCTGTTCTTTTTTTATAAACTCAGACACCTGCCGAATGGTGCGGCGATCAAAGGGCGAAGCCGTGGCAAACAGCCGGCAGGTTAGGCCCTCCTGTTCGACCATATTTCGGAAGGTGGAATCTCTCTGCTGGGCATGCTGAATGATCCCCACCGTCACCCTGTGGCCCATGGCCTGCAGTCCGACGGACAATTCAACTACGACCTTTTCAACCCCGTAAAAACCGGCATGGCTGCGCAGTTGCAATATTTTGAGAGAAGATGGATCCATGGACAAACGCCCTTGCCAAACAAACCCCTGAGTGAGTTGATTTACACCCTGCAGCGTCCAGCCGGCAGGTCAGCGCAGGCGTTTCAGCTGCGCGGCGACGCTTCTGGGCATAAATTTGATCATCCCGTAAAGAAAACCGAGACCATAGCTCAGATGCAGTATTAGAAAAATGATCGGCAGCACAGCCGTGAAGCGGAATCCTTTTTTTCTGCCGACACGCACGGCAAAGGCCGCAGACGCAGCGAGATAAGCCCCGACAATGCAGGCGGCGGCTATGCGCGCTGGTCGCCACACAGGGGCCAGCGCCAAAGAACCGAACAGGCTGAGGACAAAGACCGGCGGCACAAACTGACGAAGTTGCATCATGGTTAGATGCTTTTGCAGAACCCGGATCTTCCACAGGCCGTATTGAAAATATTGCCGCCAGAGCAGACCCAGCCGAGTGCGAGAATAATAGGTGGAGCGAATGCGCGGCGTTAAAAAGATTTTACCGCCGTGTTTACGCAGGCGATAGTTGAATTCGTCGTCCTGGCAGCGGACCAGTTCTTCATCGAACACTCCGATTTGGTCAAACACCTCGCGGCGGTAAGCGCCGAACGCCACGCTGTCGACAAAGCCTTCCGGATCGCCGGGCCCCCGGGTTCTGAAATAGGAATTGCCGACGCCGAAGGGGGAGGCCATCGCCAGGGCGATGGCTTCGCCGATAAAAGTGGTATTGACCGAGGCGATGACGCCCCCTACACAGGCGGCGTCGGGCTGGCTCTGCAGATAGGCGATACAGAGTGAGAAATAATTTCGTTCGAGCACGACGTGCCCATCGACGCGTAAAATGACATCGCCCCGACTGTTCGCCAGTCCCAAGTTCAGAGCGTGCGGAACGATGCGATGGGGATTGTCCAGCAGTCGCGCTTGCGGCAGAGTGCGCATTTCCTCCTCAACGATTTGCCGCGTTCGATCGTTCGACATACCATCCACAATCAGCACTTCATAGCGGTCTGAGGGATAATCCTGTTCGCGGATGGATTCCAGCGCTTTGCCGATATAGGCCTCTTCATTGCGAATCGGCATGATGACCGTAATAAAAGGGGGCACAGATCCTCCGCTGATCAATAGGGCTGCTGAACCGGTTTGTCCGCCGCCTCCGCTCCGATCCCATCGATCGAATTGTGGTTCGGGGCTTCGGCGATCTTTATCATGCGCAGAACGATGGCGAGATAGATCCAGAAATAGGAGGCCACCGTATAAAAATGCCAATAACTGCCGTTGATGTTGCCGGCCAGCAGGCCCATGACGCTCGCCGTAAAACCAAGGCCCAACCCTTTGGCCAGAGGGTCCTCGGCCGCCTTGTAGAGCCTCCACCCCAGCCACATCCCGGAGAAAAAGATCCACAGCACCAGGATGAGCCCGATAAATCCCTGTTCCACCGTGGTCTGAATAAAGCTGTTGTGAAAGCTTCCCCAATAGCGATCGCCGTACTGCCATCCGGCCCTGACTTCGATAAAGGGGGTGATGGAGAACCCCCAGCCCAGCACCGGGCTCTCACTGATCATCTCTTTAGCCTGTTCCCACATGCCGAGTCGCTCCTGGGCGGTTTTATCGAACCCGGTCTCGGTCCGGGTCATCTCGATGCGCTCGATGACCGCTTGGGGCAACAGGGCCTGATAGAATATAACCAAAACAGCAAGAATGATTAAAAGTTTTCGCTCTTTGATAAGCCCGAGAAAAAATACACTGGCCACGGCCCCCAAATAACCGCCGCGGGAGAACAGAAACATGATGCAGTAATAGCTGAGCCCGGCGGTAAAGAGAAACACCGCTTTTCGCACCTTGTTGGTATCATACAGGAAAAGAGCGACAAAAATAATCGCGTTCTGCGCCAGAAAGACCGCCAGAGAATTGCCGCTCAGAGCGATACTGCCGCCGATGAACTTTTCTTTCAATGCGTCGCTGTAATGCTCGACCTCGTGCTGATTCAAAACCGTATAAAAATTTCTGTCCAACATCAGCATCGCCAGCGTCGTCATCAGAAACAACAGCTGCAGCTGTCGCGCGCTTTTGAGGTTGTTGATCACAATGAGAAAAAACAGAGCCGGCATCCAATAATTCTTCCAAGCGACCAACAGAGGATTGCCGAGGCTGGTCGGCATCCCGTAACCGAGATAAGTGGAACCGCGGAAAAGCGTTACAATGGTCCAGAAAAGCAAAAGCGCCATGGGGAGATAAAGAGAAGTCGATTCAAAGAAAGGCTCCTCCGGTTCCCGTTTTCGGATCATCCATTTGATGACCATGGCAAGGAGCAGAAGATCATTGATATCAGACCCAAACGGATACTGGTTCACATAATCGAGTACATTCTGCAGAGGGAAGAAAAAGGCGAGGAAATAGGCGCCGATTTCCAGGCGATAGGTCAAGGTAAGAATAATTGCAGCAAGCGCCGACACATAAAGCACCGGCGTCAACAGACTGGTCAAACCCAGACCAAATTCAAACATGCCCACTCCTAATGCGCTTGACAAACAACCAGCCGCATGGCAGACTGCTGAGACGTTATCGTCTCAGCGGTGCGGTCGAATATGGCTTACATAGAGCGCTTCCATGGACTTAACCATCCGGTTCTCGTTGAACCGCTCCTGGACGCGCCGGCGGGCGGCGGCTCCCATGGCCGTGGCCAGAGACGGCGAGTGATACAACCGCTGCACCGCGGCGGCAATCGCGTCGTCATCTGCAGGCGCAACCAAAAAACCGGTCTCTTCAGCGATCACCGCCTCCCCGTTTCCTCCTACCGCTGTCGCAATGACCGGAACCCCGGCCGCCATGGCCTCCAGGATCGCGTTGGAAAAACCTTCACTGAGCGACGGCAGAATAAACACATCGAGAGAAGACAATAGGTCGCCTACATCGGTACGGACGCCGAGAAAATGGATGCGTCCCTCTTGTCCCTCGGCACGCACCATAGCGGCCAGGCTGTTATAATACCCTTCGGCGCTTTCCATGCGTTTTTCGATCCCGCCGATCAACAGCAGATGAATGTCCAACCCCTTGCCGATAAGATGAAGAATGGCTCGAATCAGATACTCAAACCCTTTGATAGGTTGGATATTGGCGACACAACCCACGACAAACGTATCGGCCGGGAGCCCCAGCCGGGAACGGAGCTCTGTTTTCTTCCGCACGTCCGCTGGATCGGGGATTTCCACGCCGTTATAGATCATGGCGATTTTTTTCTGAGGGATTTTCTCCCGCTTTTCAATAAGCGCACGCAAAGCGCACGAGTTGGTCAGCACCAGATCGATCCATTTCCCGGTGCAACGCCGCAAAAGCCGGTGAAGCCAGGTCGTTTCATTAAATCCCATATCCCGCCGGCTGGAAATAACAAACGGATCGTTCCACAGCCGCTTGCACAGCGCGCCCATGATATCGGAACCGAAATGAATGGTCTGCACAATCCGGATATCTCTTTCTCTGATCAAGTTGCGCAGATGAAAAGCCCATCTAAACGCGGAAAGGCTGAAAATGCTGTGCAGACAGAGCGGTAAAACCTCTATCTCCTTTTCACGCAGCATTTGTATCATAATGCTCTCGGGCGGCTGCAAAGGACAGACCAATGGCTGGAAAATGTCGGCATCCAATCCCGCCAGCAGCCGGTAGAGATTGAGTTCCGTGCCTCCTCTCTGATCCAGAGTATCGATCAAGTATAGAATGCCTATTCTTTTCTCTGGCATATTTCGCATACATCCAGTTACTGAAAAGATTCCTTTATATGCCCGTACCCCACGATTGATGTTTGGGGACACGCAAGCGTCCAAATGCCGGACGAATCACTTTCGGTTCACAGCCCTGTCCGCGCTGCCGGACGGAGGACTTTTCCGAGCCGCGTTCCCGCGGTGCAACCGCTAATGCAGGGCGGAGGAACGCAAAAGCTTCTTGCCGTGAGCCACCCCTGCCACGACCATGCGGCGCACTTCACCATGGAGCAACAGCACCGTGCCGGCGAATGTCATCACGAGGATCGCCATTTTTAGCACAACGCCGAGGAACTGGTCGGCATCTGGCAGCAGCGCGGCGACCCCATACAAGACCAGGGATGCGGCCAGACCGACCGCAAGCGTTTTGCCATGAATGGCGATCTTGAGATAGCGCCTGGAACGGTGGCTCAGATAAGCGGCAAGTAAAAAACAAGTCAACAACGCAGCGTAACACGAACCCCAAATACCCCAAAAATGGACAAAAACAATGTTCAACACGATATCCAGCAGCACGCAGACGAGCACGGTAAAACTGATGATATTGGTCTTTTTCTCAATATAGAGACCCGAGGCATAGATGGGCAGCAACGCCCAGAGCAGGGTTCCGGCGACAATCACACCGAGCAAATCGCCGGCCGAGGCGTACTTTTCAGAGGCCAAGACCACGATCAACTCCCTGCCCAAAAGAGCCATAACGAGAAAAATAGGGATCAGCACCAGCAGACTGATATTAGCCACAGTGGAGACAAACCGGCTGGTCGCCTCCCGGCCTTTCTCATGCCAGATCTCGATATAGATCGGGGTGAGCGCATACATCAGCGGAAAAAGGATCAAATCCTTCGTATAATGTCCCATATTCGACGCCACGCTGAAAACCGCCACCGCCTCAGAGCCGAGCATGAACTGGATGATGTACCGGTCCACCGATTTGAGCAAAAGATACCCCAGTTCGAATCCGATCAGCGGAAAACCGAAACGCAGACAGGTCTTGAAAAAAGGAGCGGAAAAAGACGCGATCGATACCGGAGTCTGTGAAAGAAAAACTCCGATCAGCACCACCATGACGAGGGTCTCGGCAGCCAGAATGCTCATATAGTAGACCTTGAGCGTGCCGCCGATCAGGAGAACCGCTGAAAGGCTGACGGCTAAAATGGTGAACCGGCTGGCGACCATGGCGATGTTATAAGAAATGGTTCTTTGCGACGCACGATAGAAATTGAGCAATCGGGCGTAGAGGCTGCCGGTCACAATCAAGCCGGCAAAAAGATAGTGAAAGCCCGGCAGATCCTGATCGAACAGCCAAACAAAGAGTTGCTTGCCGAACAGAACCACCAACAGCGCGGTGAACAGGGCGAACGCCAAGGTTCCGAAAAAAAAGGTCGAATAATAGGTCGACTGCGCAGCCGGATCTTCCGGGTGGTTGTACTCACGGTAAAAGCGGACCGTTGATTCGGCGAGCCCTGCTCGGGAGAAGGCAAGAAAAATCCACAGGGTGACCGAGAAAACGCTCATCACTCCGTAATCATTCTGCGTCAACGCCCGAGTTAAAACTGGAAACGAGACAAAGCTCGCGGAGAACGCCAGCAGTTCTCCCACCGCATAATTGGAAGAATGACGCAGAAATTTTTTGAGATGAACATCCATTTAGCGCTCGTTTCGCAATAGAGTCTGAGGAGTGGTGATCCGCTCAGTCCTGGTGGGTCCCGCCGCCATCCTGATTCGAATCGATCCCCCAGAACAGCTTCACCAGGTGACGACGCAACCGCTCGCGGTTTTCCTGGTAATGACGCGAGGTGAACCAATCCGCGCCGGGTTCGATCTCCATATCCGGAGGCTGTTGCACCTTCCAAATCTCTTTCGCCTTTTCTTTGAACTTGTCGGTGCTGCCGATCACCCGGGCCGGAACGCCCATGGCGATGCTGTTGGCAGGAATGTCATTTATGACCACCGAGCCGGCGCCGATGATGCTGTTGGCGCCGATGTGAATGTTGGGCAGCAGGATGACATTCTGGCTGATGACGCAATTATCGTCGATGACGATAGGCCCGAAAAGTTGTAGGTTGGGATCTTGATCCCGGCAGACCCACGCGGCGCCGTTGTGATTGATGAACTGCACATGGTTTGCGATGGTGACATGATTGCCGATCTTGACCAAATAGGGCTCCTGCCCGAGGTTGTCGGGAATAATCGAACACCCTTCGCCGACCTGCGCGCCCTGTTTGCGGAAAAACTCGGCTTTGCTGAACCGGTCATAGGAGGCGATCGCCTTGAGATAGCGCATCCGCCGGTATTTATCCCGCAACCGCTGCCAGGTTCCGGACATCATTTAAAAATTCTCCGCGGATAAAAGTTGCTGTAAAGAATGGGTCATCTTCTCGTATCCTGCAAAATTGGGATGCACCCCGTCGTCCGTGTATTCGGGCTGCAGAAATCCTTTTGCATCGCTCAGCGGGCTTGCCAGATCAAGCAGGATCAGCTGATTCGCCGCTGCATACTCCCCAAGCCAGCGATTGAAGGCATGAATGGTTTGATTTATTTCCTTTGGCTTCTGAGCGTCGTAGCGTTCGGTGACCGGAATCACAGTGGCCACTGCGGTTCGAATGCCGTTGGCGCGCGCCAGCGTGGTCATCATCTTGACATTGTCCTGGCTGATGGAAAAGGGCACCTGATGGGCAAAGTTCATTTCGCAAAGCTTGATGACCACCATTTTGGGGTGCAGGTCGATGACGTCGTGCTGAAAGCGCAACAGCAGTTGGCTGGCGAATTGCCCGTCGATCCCCTTGTTGACGATTCGGCGACCAGGCAGTTGCCGGCCCGGATCCCAATGGGCGGTGATCGAAGCGCCAAGCAGCACCACATCCACGCCCTCCGCCGGCTGGTCCGCCGACTGCGGCCGGGCATGAAATTCCGATATCCATTCATGAGACTGGGCCCAGGCCAGGATCATCTTTTTACGATAATCATACGCCTTGTAAAGCGCGAACATGCCGATCAGATTCCCCAACAGGGACAGGATCAAGAGATAGGGCAAGGCTTTTGACATGTTATATCTTCCTTTCATGTCTTAGGCAACGGATGTACGCTTTTATAAAAGAGATCTGCAGCGATCATTTGTGATCCGGCACTCGCTCCAACCAGATCTCCTTCCACCAGAGCAGGCAATGCCGGTCGCAGCCGTCCCAGTCGCAGCCGATTCCGCCGCGGCCATCGCAGACGACGTCATCCAACAAAACGGTATCCCGCATTTTGAACATTTTCCAGGTGCCTTCGTTGAAGGCCCTCTCAAGTCTTTTCAGCACCACATACTCGCCGCCGCAGTATTTTTTCTGCGCAGGGGTAAACGCGAGGCCGGCGAATTTTCCGCTTTTGTCAAGCGTTTGCTGAATCTCCTCGATCGTTTTGATCCTGACCTTTTCCCCAGGCTGGAGATGAAGCGTTGGAGACAGTGAACCAGGCCGTCTCGTTCGATCGATCGGCTTCTGTTCGCTGTGCGACCGTTTGAATCCGTCCCTCAAACCGATATATGCCTTGTGCAGAAAACCGACCTGCGCCAGTGTACGCCGGATCCGTTGGAATTCTCTGAAGGCAGAGTTTACCGCCAGCCGCGGCGCCCTTTGCCAGAAACTTAATTTTTCCGCGCACTCTAGCGATTTCAGTTGACAATGTTCCATCCACAACTCTCCTTGTGAGTCTGGTCGGAGGGCAGGATCGAAACGACTTAAAATCGTCTTCGAATCCACTCCACCGTTGAGGCGATGCCGGGCACTTGTTTCGCCCGCTCCTTGATCGAATTCAAAGTATGAGCGGTATGGCCCCCAAAGGTATCATTATAAATGATTTTTTCATAATAGTACGATTCCTCATTCGTATATCGGTGTTTATACCCGCCGTCCCATGGGAACAGGTGAAAGCGTTTAACCGAAGGCATCCACCGGATGACGTCTTCAATAATATGCAAAAGCAGCACATTGGACGGAGACAGGCTTGCATATGATTCACGATAACCGATTTTGTTGTAATAAAAGATATCGCGATCCACATAACAAAACGCGCCGGAGACGGGTTGGCCGGCGATCTCCAAAAAGTACAGGTGCAATTGACCGGTCTTGGCTAACATCCGGATGAGGCCGGCATAAAAGTCCTGGTAGCGAGAGGGCAGTCGGCGGATGGAAGTCCCTTGCGCGCCTTTCCAGCCGGAATCCTCGATAGCGAGAAAGAGAGGCCAGTCTTCGACCGCCCGTTCTCCGGTCTCATGCCGATAGCCATGATCCTCGACGCGGGCGATTTTATGCATCATTTGTTTCATATTTTTGCGCATTTTGGTCGAAAGATGCTTGGTCACATATTCCTCGAACGTTTCAGGCAGTGCTATGCTATATGTTGGTTCTGCGATCGCCCTTGCGTGCAGCCTGCCGACCGCCAACTTTTTCGCCAGTGCATGCGGTTGGAACGAATAGCCCTCGAAATAGCGCAGGATATCCCCGCTCCGTTTATCTTGGGTAAGAATATCGCAACCACGTTGCGCGAAAGCCGCTTCATATCCGTCCCGGATCAGCGGGTGGGCTTCCAGACAGTGCTCATTGACCAGACTCGAGAGCACGCGAAACGGCCCTTCTCTTTTCACCTGCAACGGCCAATACCCCACCACCTCATCCCCCTCGAGCAGGGGATACACCCTGACCTGTTCGGATCCCGCAAAACACTTGTACCAGGATGAAATATACTCAAAAGAAACAAAGATCGATTTCACATCGAGCGACTGGTAAAGCGCTCTCCATGTCTCTTCAATAGACTGCAGTTGTGCATAGCTGGAAACAGGCCGTCCGAACGTTAGCGATGATGGTGAGACGGCGGCGCTGACCGGGACTTGCCGGCTTTTTAACGGATCGTCTGTTTGGACCAATGAACGCCTCCGCCTTAATTTCTTCCATTCGGTTCTGGACGCACGGACGCGGAAAGGCGCGACTGCCTTCTCTCCTTGAGAATGGAAACATAATAGGCTAACCGGCCGCCCAAAGAACGTCGGTATAACGTGTTCGAAATATAATACGATTGCTCGTTCACATATCGGTGTTTATAGCCGTAATCATGCGGGAACAGGTGCATGCGGCGCACCTCCGGACTGTGTTGGATTAGATCTTCAATGATATGCATTAACAACAAATTCGATGGAGAAAAGGAGGATTGTTCCTCCACGTATCCGATTTTTCCGTAATGAAACACCTCCCCGTCGATGTAGCCGAATCCACCCGCCACAGGCTTGCCGTCGATCTCGAGGAAATACAGATGGAGCACGCCGCGCTCCGATAAAAATTGGATGAGCTCTTCATAGTAGCGCTGAATGTTCGCAGCCCGCTTTTTAATGGAACTTTTTTCTAATCCTTTCCAACCGGAATCCTCGATCGCCAAAAATTGCGGCCAAAGCGCGACGGCCGCTTTCCCGGTATAATGACCATACGCGTGCGAGGAGAATTGGGACAGCTTTTTCCGCCACCAGCGGATATTGTGCCTGACCTTGGAGGAAAGATCCAGGTTGAAATAGTCGTCAAAGGAGCGAGCCAGGCGAATGGTATAAGTGGGCTCCCTCTTTCGCCGCCGGTACAAACGTGCACCCCCTTTTTCCTCAGAGGCCTCTGAGTGAAAGGAATATTCGCCCTGGCCGTGCAGGATGTCCCAACCCTTGATGCTTGCGATCAACGTTTCGATGGCGCTCGATGACAGCAAGGATTCATAACCATCCGCGATGAGAATACCCGCATTCATACATTCATCCGCGTAAATGGGCCACGACAATAGACGCAGCAGCCCTTTGCGGCTGTAGAAAAGGGGGAAAAAGCTTATGAGGGTTTGATCAGCATAGACGGGATATACCCGGACTTGTTCCGGCATGACAAAACAGCGATACCAGATGGAAATGAATTCGAACGACAGGAAAAGCGAATGCCGGGAACGGGATCGATAGATTGCTTGCCACTGTTCTTCGATGGTGGATAGCTGATCCCGGTGTAGGATCGGCTTTCCGATACGGAGGGCCATGTGATCGCTGTCTGTCATCGCGGGCTCCGCCATAGTGATAGGATTCTGTCGGCGCAAGAGAGGATCCTGAGGGCGTTCCCGGCAACCGGGAAAAAAAACGGCATCATCCGTGCTTCCCTCCGCTTATAGAGGGTAGGGGCGCGTGCGACGTCGCAGGAATCTCATAAGGACAGCCTGGGCTGTGAAGCATATCGAAATGTTCCAGCCTGCGGGCGCAGTGATAAAGAACCCTCCCCAACCAATTATCACGAAAGATAAACACGCGATAAAACTTTTCCCGGCCGTTGCACCAATCTGATTTCCATCGCGCCGAACCGCCGCAAAAGTCCCAAACCTTGCCTGATTGCTCGGCAAATAATTTTTCCAGCGTATATTTGGTCAGCAGCATGCCTGGACCCAAGTTTCTGAAAGCCTCGTTGATGCCGATCCGTACGGCCCGGTACGCGCCGGCGGAGTTGATGCAATAATAAAAGGCCATCCACTCGTCATTGCTTTTTAAAATAAAGACATCCAGACGTTTTTCATCGCACCATTTTTGCGCCAGTCGAAAATAGAAATCATGAGCCTGACGGACCTGAAGCAACGCTTCCTTGTCCCTCCCCTTCCATCCGGTGATCTCCAGATCATAGCAGTTCTTTGTTATCTGTTTCAGCTCTTCAAGACGGTTCACGTGAACCAGCTGCAGCGGACCTCGCTCCAGCGCCTTTCTCTCCGCAGCCCGAACATTTTTTCGGAACCGACTAGACCGCTGATTGAAATATTCGTCGAAAGAGCCTTCGAGACGAATCTGGCAATTTTCCGAATGAAGGCGAAAATGAGATAAATAAGGAAAATGGCCGTCGCCGGTGATCAATCGGTGCAACAGAGAGCGCTCGGAAACATGATCTAAAATAATCAGGCTTTTGTGCGCAGCCCTGAAAGCTTTTTTGATCATCTCGCTGAAAAGAACGGGATCGGCCTCCAAGGCGACCAGGTCGAAACCGTGAGAATGACAATTGGTCACGGATCGGACGACTCTAATCGCGATACCATGCGTTCTCTCCCAGCACCGCATGAGCGGTAGAATGGCGCGCGTCTGCTGGTTCTCCCGGGCGACGAGAACGAGCAGCCGCGGCTTGGCGGCAAATAAATCCAGCCAATTCTTAAACCATTCATAAGAAAAGAGGATATCCGCCCCGGGGGAGGCGGACCATAGTTGATCCCATGCAGGTCCAAGCTGCTTAAAAGCCTTCAAGCTGGTGATCGATTCGATATCCATGGTTTCCTGCCGACAAACGATTCTTGATTCATTCTCCGGCGTTGGACTGCAACGGGATCGGCCTCAAACTGCTGCAGCGCCGGTCCCTGCAGAGATATTATGCAGGACTCAGCCGCTGAACGACACAGTTTTTCTTGAAGCCCAAAGACGTTGGTAGAGACGCTGATACTCCTGGATCATGGCGTCGATGGTGAAACGAGTTTCCGCTTTACGGCGGGCGCGGTCGCCGAGTTGTTTCGCGTACGCCGGTTTTTCCAACAGGGTCAGCAGACCGTTCGCCAGCGCCGCGGCATCCCCCGGCGGCACCAACAACCCGTCTTCTCCATGATCGAGGGCCTCCGGATTGCCGCCGACTTTGGTGGCGACGATGCCGTTGCCCGCCCGCATCGCCTCGATCAGCGCGTTGGAAAAACCCTCGCTCAATGAGGGCAGCACAAAAATATCGAACAGCAGCAGTAATTCGGCGACGTCGCTGCGATTTCCGATGAAGTGGAGTGAATCCGCCATCTGGTTTTGCTTTACAAACTCCATGATCGGTTCGATATATCCAGCCATGGCCGGCAGCCGTTCTGCCGCGCCGCCGACGATGACAAACTGCGCCTGCGGGTGTTTTTTCAGCACCAGGGCGGCGGCTTCGACCAAGTACCTGGCGCCCTTGATCGGCCGTAGATTCATGACGCTGCCGATAATGGGCCGGTCTTCACTGAGGCCCAGTTCCCTCAGCTTGGCCTGGCGCGAGGCCGCTGACAAGACGGGATTGGCCTGCACTCCATTGTACAGCGTGACCACTCGGTCTGCGGGCAGCCTCTCGGTCGTCAGCAATTGTGCCCGCAGATCATCAGAGACGCAGATGGTAAAATCGATAAGGGGATTGATAAGCTTCCGCACCCAGCGGTGAAGCAAGCGTTCGTTAAAACCCTTGTCGCGGCGATTGCAGATGACCAGCGGCACCCGAGCCATTGTCGCGGTCAAACTTCCCAGGACATCGGACATGAAATGATAGGTTTGGACAATGTCGACCTGGTGGCGTCTCATCAAGGACATAAGGCGATAGGCTACCCTGACGGCGGAGAAGCCATACACGCGTTTGAGCAGCAAGGGATACACCATAATGCCCGCGTCCCGCATTCTCTCAATCATGGGGCTTTCCGCCGGAAACAAGGGGACAACGATCGGCTGAAACCGCGCAGGATCCAATCCGTTCACTAGGTTGAAAAGATGCACTTCCGTGCCGCCCTCCTTGAACAGCACATCGATGATATACAGCACCGTCATTTTATCCTTCATCCGATCGACCTTTGTCCTGAATTATTTTTACGAACCAGCTTTAGTTCGGCGGTGCAGAGGCGTCTGCGTTTTCTTAAAAAAAGATCAAAAATACCAGCGAGCTCACAGGCAAAGACCGCCTTGGTGCCGATCGAGTGATAACCGGTATACGCTTCATCGATGCCGATCCGCGGCAGAGCGTAGGGACGGCTAGCGTCAGCGTTGCCGGGCGTCAGCGTGCAGGCAGCGCGAAACCCGACCGCCTCGAGCAGAGAGACTGTTTGGTCCGTATAATCACACGGTCCGCCATTGGGATATGAAAAAAAATAGACCGGCCTGCCAAGGCGATGTTCTATTTTTTCCTTGGACTGCTGTATTTCCCAGCGCTGCTCCTCCGGATCCAGCCGGGACAAGATCGCATGGGTCATCGTATGGGCGCCGAATTCCATGCCCGCATCAGCCATTTCGCGCACTTGATCCCAAGTCAACATCTCCGACCGGCAGGCGTCCCCGCTGGGACAGTGCCGTTGCAGATAATGGATCAACGCATCTATTTGAGGACGGTCCAGATTTTTTTTCGCGTACAGTACAAGAGCTTTTGCGGTTTTCGTTTTTTGCCGCTCATCGACCGCCACTTTATCAGCCAAACCAAAGGTCGACAGATCGAGCGGTTCTCCTTGGCAGGAAAAAATAGACTGGCAGATCCGATCATACCATAAACTGGTTCTGTTTTCGATCGGCTCCACCGTTAAAAAAAAGATCGCCGGCACGGCGTAGCGCTGCAAAATCGGAAAGGCACGGTGGTAATTATCCGCATAACCGTCATCGAACGATACAACCACTCCGGCAGGACCCTTCCCATTCGGTCGATCCCAGAGATCCGACATAGTGATGGGTGAATAATGCGCCGCAAGGTATTTCATTTGGATCTCGAAATCCCGCGGCGAAATCGTCATGTTCAAGGGGTCCTCGGCGCCTTCATTCACCCGATGATAAGCAAGAATGATCACGCCTTTAGCCGACGCAACCTTTTCAACAAGGAAGACCACACCCGCATAATACAAAATTTGACTGATCAGGAGCTTGATCAATTTTTTTAAACTCATAAGCGTTGCCGGTCTTGCACCGTTTTTCCTCATCCGAAAAATCGTACGGCCGCTGATAATTTTTCTCTAATAAACAATACAGCCACGGACCATTCACAGAAATAGTCTGGACCAGCCATGTCGCCAGCTCAAAGACTTTGCCGAGTCAACTGGCAGCATTTGTAAAGTTATGCATAGTGAAAGAGAATGCCCGGTTGTAGTTTGCCGCCGAGTCATCCCATTCTATTTATCCCCTGCTCGCTGCCCGGGGCGATGCCTTTGCGGCAACGATATAATAGTCCCTTTCGGAACCTAAAAATAAACGTTCCGACCAGTTTTCAAGAAATCGGAGATTGGGCTGCGTCTGTCCTCACAGTTGCAAAACTAAGGCGTGGTAGGGTGTTTGATGATCATGCTCCTTACCGCCTTGCGTGAGCCAGCACATGCATATCCTCTCGCAAGTTGTTAAAAAGCAGAATAACAACCCTGTCTAAAATATAGCTCACAATACAATAAAAATCAAGTTATTTTTACCACCGGCTGGATCTCCCCTGTGCCGCCTCCCTTGTTTTCCGGGCGTTCCACTATGGCCAGCGCACAGGTCAACCCTGCCGGCATCCGAGCGCACCCTCCTGAGCGAGCCTGAAAGTCACGATCCGACGATTGCTGCAATAATCCGCTGTCACTCATCGCTTTTTTTTCATACATTATGCAGTCCGCAAACGACTGTCAGCGGCTTGCCAGTCTGGCCGGGATCGTCGGCATCCGACGCCGGCACGATGGCTGCTGCGGCCGTTGTACGGATGCAGGTAGTTCGCATTTTTGCCCGTACGCCTGCCACTCTGACCACAACAGCCACAAAGGAGCATCCACCGTTGAATCCCACTATCGGCATCATCGGCGGCGGCGCAGCTGGACTGTTCGCCGCCCTCCACGCAGCACGCACAACCTGTGAAGTGATTCTCTGGGAGGCCAATCCCACGCTGGGCCGCAAGCTGGCGGTCACCGGCGGCGGCCGGGGCAATCTCAGCCATCGCGGCCTAGGCGCAGACCGCTATGCCTGTGATGCGCCCGAGTCGCTGCACGCTCTGCTGCATCGGTTTAATCACGACTGGCTGCGACGCGAGCTGCTGGAACAGGGCGTTCTCACCTATTGCAGCGACGACGGATGGTGCTACCCCGTGTCCCATTCCGCCGCTGCGGTCTCTGCCATTCTGGCCACCGCGGTGGCGCAACACCATGTCATGGTGTCGACAGGGTGCAGAATAACCGCGGTAAAAAAAATCGGCGATGGTTTTATGGTAAGGGATGATCTCGGCGGCGGCAGAACCGTGCAGCGTCTCATCGTCGCCACCGGCGGCAAAGCGCATCCGCAGCTGGGCGGCGACGACGACGCGTTGGCCTGGCTCGCCGAATTGGGCGTGACGGTGCGACCTATGCGTCCGGCCTTGGCGCCGCTGATCGCCGAAGTGCGCGCGCTGCACAAACTGCAGGGCGTTCGTCTGGATGTGGCGGCAGAATTATACGGAAACGGCCTTCTCCTGGGCCGATCGACGGGCAATCTGATCTTTACCCAGTTCGGTTTGAACGGCCCTGCGGCTATGGACCTCAGCCATTTGGTTCACGCTTCCCCGCTTCAGCCCATGCAGCTGCTGCTGAATTTCCTTCCGCATCACCTGGATGCCTTCATGACGCTGGTTCGACAAAAAAGGAAACAGGGATGGCCGCTGCAGGCATTGCTCGAGTCGGCGCTGCCCGCCAAGCTGGCAGCTCTGATCGCTCGTGGGATCGGCGCACCCCTGGATCAGGATGTAGCCGCGCTTACCGAAGAGCAGAGCAGCCGGCTGGTGTCGCTCCTGACCGCTTTTCCTATTGCAGTCATAGGAGTCAAAGGTTTTCATCATGCCCAGCTGGCTGCCGGAGGTGTGCCGTTGAGCGAGATCGATACCGCCACGATGGAATGCCGAGGTGTCCAGGGTTTATTTCTGGCCGGTGAAGTTCTGGATGTCGTAGGCCCATGTGGCGGTTTCAATCTCCATTTCGCGTTCGCATCAGGCGCTCTGGCAGGCATTGGTGCGGGACGACTGTGATTCGCTTTGTAACCGCCTAGTCCCGCAAAGCCAGTTCAGTCTGCACGCGGTTGAAAAATTCAACCGGAGTGTCCACCGCCGTGGTCTTGACTTTTGCACAGAGCGAGTCATCGGCGATGTAAGCGTAGGTCAGGTTGGCCTGAGCCCGCACGATAGGCTCCTTGTCTTTTTTGCACACTTGATCCACAGCCAGCATCACTTCGGAGAGGTCCAGGTCTGGAAAACAGGATTTCAATTTCGCCAGCTGATAGAGAGCACTGGTGCGAACACCGAGATTCTCGGACTTTAAGCACACCTTATAGCCTTGCAGGGCTTTGCACAACCGCGCTTTGTCCGGGCAATCGGATTTTTGCTGTCCCAAGGACAGACCGGCTGCCGTCATCACAGCCACGACGCAGATCATGAAGCGTTTCATTTTGACCTCCTTGAAGCAAAAGCTTCAACATTTCCACCTCTATCTGCGTGTACGCAACAAGACGCCCCAGGTTACAGAATCGTTGAAAATAATTCATTTTTTTCTTGCTTTTTTTCGCCTATCCATTCGATGGTTTTCGCCAAGTCCTTACTTTTTGTATTGCCTGCCGCTCTGGTTTTTCGTACATTGCAGCATGAAAAAAGCTTTGACCTTTTACAAGATCTCGGCGACGGGCAACGACTTTGTCCTGTTCGATAACCGTACGGCGGAGCTGGACAGCAGGCGCGAGGCGGCTTTTTTCAGCCGCCTTTGCCGGCCGCACACCGCGGTCGGGGCGGACGGAGTGATTTTGCTGGAACAGAGCGACCGGGCTGATTTCCGCTATGTGCACATCAATTCCGACGGCTCCCTGGCAGAGATGTGCGGCAACGGTTCCCGCGCGGTCTCCTGGTTCGCCCAAAGACTGGGCGTGGTGCAGGACCAAGCCTCCTTTGAGATCAACAACCATCTCTATCACTCCACCATCCGTGGCTTTACCGTCACTACGGATTTCATCCCTGCCGGCCGGCCCATCCTGTCGATTCCGGTGATTGAAGAACCTGCGCTGCAGTGCGGCGGCCTGATCGACACCGGCGTGCCGCATCTGGTTGTTTTTGTCGACCAGGTGACAGAAACGGATGTCGATGGTCTGGGACGCAAATACCGGCATCACCCGTTTTTCCCCAAGGGGACCAATGTCGACTTTGTACAGCTTGGCAAAGAGAACGAGCTGTCGGTGCGCACCTTCGAACGCGGGGTGGAAGCCGAAACTCTGGCCTGCGGCACCGGCGCCGTCGCCGCGGCGCTGATCGCGCATGTACGCAAAGGGCTAAGTTCTCCCTGCCTGGTGAGCTTTCCCGGAGGCAGGGTGCAGGTCGATTTCAGCGACGATTTTCACACCATCCGCCTGACCGGTGAGGTCACACCCGTCTTTCACGGCGTGCTGGAGGAGCCGTTCCATGCATAAAAAGCTCAGCCAGCGTTTGCTCACTGGCGGCCTGGTCGGTCTCGCTGCCGCGGCCCTGATTCTGCTGGCGACCTATGGTTTGCAGCGCACGCTGTTCGATGCCTTTGAAGCAAAATCGCTGGACTGGCGTTATCTCAAACGGATCAAACTGCTTTGGGAACAGCGGCAGGGCGCTGCCATTGAGGACATCATCATCGTCGATATTGATAATCGCAGCTTGGAAAAGCTGGGCCGATTCAGCCAATGGCCGCGCACCTATCACAGCCAGATCATCGATTATATCACCGAGGGCGGAGCCCGAGCCATCGGCTTTGACGTGCTGTTCATGGAGCCGGATTCCAACCCGGCCAATGACAGCAGCTTTATCCACGCCACGGAGAAATCAGGCATCGTCTATCATGCGATGTCCTTTTCCATGGCCAATCCGGATGCGTTCCTCTACCCCATGGAAGCGCCGCCGGAAGGACTCGACGCAGAACGTCTGTCCGCAAAAATGGCGCCGGAGATCAGCCGCATGTTCAAAAATGCGGATCGCATGGACGGCAAGCTGATCGCGCTCTACCAGGCGGCCCGTGGCATCGGCTTTGCCAATTTCTCACCGGACAACGACAGCGTGATCCGCACCATGCCGCTGTTCCTCAATTTCACCGGCCGCCAGTATTTCTCCCTCTCCCTGGCCATGGTGATGGGTTCGATGAGAGCCGGACCGCAGGATGTGACCGTGGTTCCCAATCAAGAGGTGATCATACATAGCCGGGAGCAAGGATCGCTGCACATCCCCATCAATGATAAAGGCCGCATGCTGATCAATTACCAGGGCACGTTTCAAACGTTTCGCTATATCTCCTACTACGATGTGCTCATGCAGCGCATTCCCAAAGAGCTGTTCGACGGAAAATTCGTTCTCGTCGGCACATCGGCCGCCGGATTGTCCGATATCCGTCCGGTGCCGTTTCAGGATGCCTTCCCCGGCGTTGAAATCCACGCCAATTTGATTTACAACCTGCTCACCGGCCGCTATATCCGCGTACAAAAACCCGTCTCCGTCTGGCTGCTGGTGATCTTTTTCAGCGTGTTGATCGCGCTGGTGGCCATGGCGTTCCGCCCGTGGTTGAGCGGACTGCTGGGCGTGCTCATCTCCGGCGGTCTGGCCTGGCTGGCCTTAACCTGGTTCAGCCGTAACGCCTTTTGGTTGGAGCTCGTGCGGCCGACCCTGGCCATCCTTTTTTCATTTCTCTTTGCCTTTATCTACCGCTACGTCGAAGAAGAACGCAGCAAACGTTACATTAAAAACATGTTTCAGCATTATCTCACAGCCACGGTGGTGGATGAACTGCTGAAACGGCCGGACATGCTCAAACTCGGCGGCGATCGACGCATCGCCACGGCGTTCTTTTCCGACATCAAGGATTTTACCACCGTATCGGAAAAGCTGGAACCAGAGGAACTGGTGGCGCAGCTCAACGAATATCTCACCGCCATGACCGAGGTGGTGCTGCACTATGAGGGCTATCTGGACAAATACGAAGGCGATGCCATCATGGCCGTGTTCGGCGTGCCGGTGGAGCAGACGGATCATGCGCGCAGGGGCTGTCTGGCCGCGCTGGAGATGCAGAAACGGTTGATCGCACTTAGGGCGAAATGGCAGGCCGAGGGTAAACCGGTATTTTACGCGCGCATGGGGTTGAACTCCGGCGCCATGATCGCCGGCAATGTCGGCGGCGTGGACCGCTTTGACTACACGGTGATCGGCGACTCAGTCAACCTGGCCTCGCGGCTGGAGGGCGCCAACAAGCAATACGGCACCAGCATCATGATCAGCGAGTTCACCAGGGATTTTCTCAACGACGAGTTCATCCTGCGCGAACTGGATTTGATCCGGGTCAAAGGCAAACAAAAACCGGTGCGGGTTTACGAGCTCATCGGCGAGAAACGGTCGCAGCTGAGCAACAGCCAGCTGCTGTCGCTGCCGGAATATGAAAAGGGCTTGGCTGCCTACCGCGCCAAACAGTGGGACACCGCCATCGCGGCGTTCCGGCGCGCCCTGGCGGCGGATGTTCATGATGGCCCCAGTCAAACCTATATTGAGCGCTGTAACTTTTATAAAAAAAATCCGGTTCCTTGGGATTGGGACGGCGTATTCGAAATGAAAACGAAATGAGTGCATCGAGAACCGACTATATCTACGGCCGTAATCCGCTGCTGGAATGGCTGGCCGCGGACCTGGCGGTAAGCCGGGTGTTCCTCTGCCGGGAGAACGACCCGCGCAAAGAGCAGGATCTGCTGCGGCTGCTGCAAAATAAAAAAATCGTCCCGCAACCGGTCTCCCGCCAGGAGCTGACCCATCGGCTCGGCCACGGCGATCATCAGGGCGTGGCTGCGCTGGTCCATCTGCCGGACTATGTCCAATTAGAAGACTTGCTCAGCCGGGCGCAGAATGAACCGCCGTTCATTATCCTCCTCGACCAGATCCAGGATCCACACAACCTCGGCGCCATCCTGCGCTCCGCCGACGGCGCCGGCTGCCATGGCATCATCATGCCCAAAGATCATTCGGTGGAACTGACGCCTGCGGTCTTTAAAGCCTCTGCCGGCGCAGCCGCTCACGTGCCCCTGTGCCGGGTCACCAACCTGGCGCGCACCATGGCGGACCTAAAGCAGCGGGGTTTGTGGCTGGTGGGCAGCGATGAAAAGGCCGCCGAGGTTTATTACCAGCGCGACCTCACCGGCCCCATCGGCGTGGTGATGGGCAGCGAAGGCAAAGGCCTGCGCCGCCTCACCGCCGAGTCATGCGATTTTGTCGTCAAAATCCCCATGTATGGACGCATCAATTCGCTGAACGTCTCAGTGGCCTCAGGACTGCTGTTCTTTGAGGTGAGAAGGCAGAGAACCGCCAAGCCCTGACCAGGTTCCCTTTGCTTGATCAAGAAAGGCCTGCCTCTTTGGGATGTGTTCCAAGCAGCATCGGTCACGATCCAGACGTTCTTCGCGGGACAGTCCTTTCGCCTGTTCTGGGCCAAAGCGTCTTACCGTTTTCTCGACTGGAGGCGAGTCTTGCATCGTTCCGCTGTCGTCCTTTTCCTCCTCGCTTGGATTGCAACCGCCGATGCCGGCGCCAAGGATGTGCACCTGGGCATCACCACCGCCGCTGTTCGCGGAGAATCCCTGCTCCTGCGGCCGGGCTTCTCTTTGCGCTATTCTGACAGTCACTCCCTGGGCAACTATGGCGTCTTTGGCATCTCCCTCTCTCTGTTGCAGTCCAGACCTTTGATTAAAAACATGACCATGGACCGCTGGGTCGATAACGCCATGAGCCGATGGCGCAGCGATATCGATCTTGACATCATCGAGGCCCGAATCGGGTTGATCTCCGGCCTGCAGTGGCCTGTTTCCCGGCGCAGCAGGATCAGCCTTACTTTCGGGCCCTATCTGGCCGAACCCATCTATGGCGAATGCCGTTTGATACACTCAAAATGGCTGCAAAAACTCTCTGACAACTATTATTACACCAGCCTGGACTATTGGGATGAAAAAAAGAGCGACGCCTTCCAGCGACCACTGATCGTCGGCCATCAAACAAGACTCGGATATTCCCGGGACTCTTTCAGCGTGCAGGTGATTTACTGGCGGCCGTTTCATTATCTGAATTTTTTCGAGAATCTCTATTGCTATAAAAAAAGCATGCATGCCCTGGAGCTGAACATCGGCGTCCTGTTCCCGTTTAATCGCAAGAAGGCCGAAAAATGAAAAAAGCTGCGCTGTGCTCTATGACGGTTCTGCTGCTTTGTACCGCAAGGCTTACGGCCGCGGAACACTGGCTTGTCAACGGTTTCAATATGTCCGGGGTTCCCCATGCCGGTTGTCTTTGGCAGCCGGGCGTGACATTTGGCTTTGCGCAAAGTTGGCGGCTTGGCAGCCGCTGGCGCCTTGGCCTGGAGATGCAGGGATTCTATGTCGGCAGCCGGCTGGTGGATAAAATATTCATCCACAGCTACATGTCCACTACGATCACCACGGGCGACTTGACCCTCTCCTCTATCTTTCTCGAACTGCCTCTGTTGCTGCGCTATGCAGCGCCGATCCACTCTCAGCTGCGAATGCGAATCACTCTGGGCGGCTCGATGGCCCTTGGAGTGGGCGACCATACACGATCTCATCTGAAAAAATACCTGTATCGATGGGAACATCCTCAACGGCCTGAGACGCTGCCCTGTCCCGTCGACTTGACCATCATGGAGGACCCGGGCGAATTTCCCCTGATCGGCCGTAAAAGCCAATCCCCGCTGGCCTGGCAGTTGGGACTGGGTGTCGAGTCGGAAAGCTATTATCTGGAATTGCGCGGCCGTTATAGCAGAATGGGCCTGTTCGCGTATTATGAGTCGCTCGACCATGTGACGATCCATCTGCTGCTCGGGCTGCGCTGGCAGGGATTAAAATAAACAGGGGAAATTGCCTGTAAATCGCGGAAAAGGGTCTCACGGTCCAATCGTTTCGCGTTTTTACCTCCGGAGGCGTTTCAAACAAGAACCCAATCCAAGGTCTGCAAAAGGCTGAAGGAGAAAATGCTCTAACCATCAAACCGCTCCGCGACGCCTCTCGTCGCAGTCTCTCTAATCCTGGAATGAATAAATATTCAGCCGGCTCCTTAGCGTACCTGGAGGCCATGGCGCGGCTGACCATAATGCCCGGCTGTATTTTACTCTTGCACTCTGCCGCTAATTTTGCCATATTAGTGCCGTGCATACTTTCGTGAATGGAGGGCGCTCATGTTGGAACGTTTGACGTCTAAGGACTATCGCCTGATCGCCCTGTGCCTGGTGGCGGCGATCCTCTCCCTGTTCATCATCGTCAACTATTTTTACAAAGCCTTTCCAGAGGCCTCCATCGATTTCAGGGTCACGCAAAAACAGTCACAACAGATCGCCGGAGAATGGCTGTCCAAGCTGACGCTGGATCCAACGGGATACCGCCATGCCTCGATTTTCGACTATGACAGCGAGGCCAAGACGTTTTTGGAAAAAGAGCTGGGAGCGGAACAAGCCAATCGGCTCATGGGCGATAAAGTTCGGCTCTGGCGTTACAGTCATCGCTGGTACAAAGCCCTGCAAAAGGAGGAGTTCTCCATGCGGATCAGCCCCAAAGGCGAATTCCTCGGCTTCAGCCATGACATTCCCGAAGAGCTGGTGGGCGCTCATCTCCCGGCCGCTTCCGCCCGGTTGCTGGCCTCCGACTTTCTGCAGAAAACCGTAGGCCTGGATACCACGCAGCTCGAATTCATCGAACACATGCAGACCGAGCGACCCAGCCGCCTGGATCACCGTTTTGTCTGGAAACGCATCGGTTTTAGCGTCCGCGAGGCGGATTATCGCTATCGCATTGTGGTTCAGGGCGACCGGGTGGATGGGTTCAGTGAATTCCTCCATGTGCCGGAGAGATGGTCCCGCGATTATCAAAAATTGCGCGCTAAAAATGAAACCGCCGGCACCGTCTCTGTTCTGCTGCTCTTTCTGACCATGTTGGCCATGTTGGCCATGTTCATTGTCCACATCCGCCACCGGGATATACGGTGGAAAACCGCGCTGATTTTCGGCCTGATCGCCTTTAGCCTCACCCTGCTGACCTCCTTGAATAACCTGCCCATCGACCAGTACGGCTTTCCGACTACGGACTCTTTTTCCAGCCTGATCACTCGAACTTTGTTGAACGATCTGCTGACCGCTCTGGGCTATGGCCTGCTTATATTCTTTTTAACTGCCGCTGCGGAACCGCTCTATCGCGAGCAGTACCCCGACAAACCATCTCTGACCAATCTGTTCCGCTGGCGCGGTCTGCGCAGCAAACACTTTTTCAACGCGGTGATAGTAGGCGTCACGCTGACCTTTTTCTTTGCCGCCTATCAGATCCTCTTTTATCTGGTTTCGAGAAAATTCGGCGGATGGGCGCCCCAGGAGATCCCCTACGATAATATGCTGAACACCGCCTTTCCCTGGGTGTTCGTGCTGTTCATGGGCTTTATTCCTTCGGTGTCGGAAGAGTTCATGTCGCGTATGTTCTCGATTCCGTTTCTGCAAAAATTCACCAAGGTTCGCTGGCTTGCAATCGTTCTTCCTGCGTTCATCTGGGGATTTGGTCATGCCAATTATCCGCAGCAGCCGTTCTACATCCGCGGATTAGAGGTCGGTCTAGCCGGCGTCTTGATCGGATTGGTCATGTTGCGCTTTGGCATTCTCGCCACCCTGGTCTGGCATTACTGTGTGGATGCGTTATTCACAGCTGTGCTGCTGTTCCGTTCCGGCAACCTTTACTTTATCCTGACTGCCGCGGTCGGCTGCGGCCTGCTGTTGGCGCCGCTGATCATCGCAGTGGTCGCCTACCGGCGAAAGGGCGGATTCGCGTCCGAGGACGACCTGTCCAATGCTCGAGAAGGCATTCACCGCATGGCAACGACCGAGAAGCAAATCGCGGAGCCGCTGCCGACGAGCGATTATCATCGGCTGCCGCTCCAGCGCATCGCCTGGGGATTGCTGATCGGTCTGCTGCTCTGTCTACTCTATCTGATCCCTGCGGAAAAGCCAGGCGGGTTCGTGCAATTTCCCTCCTCGGCCGAACAAGCGGAGCAGGCCGCCCTGCAGTTTGCCCGACAGCAGGGATTCAAGCTGGATGATTATGAGCGGGTGACCTCGGTAAGTGAACGGTTCGATCCCATCGTCGCTAAATACGTTTTGCAAAACGCAGGGCTGGCCCGCTTGAATCAGCTTTATGAAAAAGAAAGCCGCGGCAGCCGGTGGCAAGTGCGATTTTTCAAACCGCTGCAGCGCGAAGAATACCGGTTCTACCTTGATCCGAGGGATCTCTCTCTGGTCTCTTTCCTACGAACCGTGGAGGAAGACGCACCCGGGGCGAACCTGGACCAGGATGCCGCCCGTGCCATCGCCACGGCGTTCGCCCGTTCTCAGGGCCTGTCCATCGAAGAGATGGTGCTCAAGGAAGGCCGCGAGGAGAAACGCAAAAACCGGACGGATCACACCTTTACCTGGGAAGCGGCGGAGGGCGATCCACGCAACCTGAAGGAGCTCAAGTTCCGTTGCACAATCGATGTGCAGGGCGATGTGACGGCGCTTTACACCACTTTCGTAAAAATTCCGGAAGCCTATGAACGAGATCGAGAGAAACGCACGTTGTTCAACCATTTGCTTATCGGGTTGCGCATTCTGCTGATCGGCGGTTTGGCGGGGCTGGCGATCCTGCAACTGGTGCGCATTATTCGCCAGGGAACGGTCAATTGGAGATCCGCGCTGCTCTGGGCGGCGCCGGTCGCCAGCCTAGTGCTGGTGGACCGGCTGACCCAGATGCATCAGATGCTGGCCGGCTATCCGACTTCCATCTCCATCGATCTTTTCCGAACCACGGCGTTCATCGGCGTGCTGATCTCCGTGATCGGCGTGTATGTGGCGGCGGCGCTTCTCCTCGCGCTCTGTTTCTCTCTTTATCCTCGAGCCCGGCATATTCTGAGCAAGCCCCTGCGCCGCGAATGGGCGTTCGATGCGGTGCTGGCGAGCATCATCGCTCTGTTGTTGCGCTATGGATTCCGTCGCGCAAGCGACCTGCTAACGGAGGCGTTTTCGCAGCATGCCTTGTTCAGCGGGCTCGATCTGCCGCAGATCATCGAAGGGCCGTTGCCCTGGCTGTCTGCGCTCACCGGCAGCCTGACCGGCATGATCTTTAGCGCCGGCCTGACCGCCGTTGCGATCTTTATGCTCCAGACCCATTTGCCGGATAGACGCTGGTGGCCGGCCCTGGTGCTGTTATTTGCTGTGGCCATGATCCCTGGCGCCACGCGCACCGGCGTCGAGGCGTTGTTGTCGGTCGTGTTGTTTCTCCTCTCCATCGCCTGGATCGTCATCAGCCTGATCTGGTTCGGCGGCAAGAACCTGCTGTTCTATCCTCTTGTCTTTTTCCTGGTGCAAATCTTTGACGAGGTTACCGTCCTGTTGCATCAGGATCAAGCCGCTCTGGCGCTCAACGGCCTCGGACTGATCCTGCTGCTGTGCGCGTTGATCATCTGGCTGTTGTGGCCGACGTTGAGCAAAACCGGCGCACATTCAGATTCCATTTAAAGGAAGAGTACGATCATGAACATTCTGTTCATCGGCGGTACCGGCAACCTTTCGACCGATTGCGCCGCCCTGCTTCATCAAAGGGGCCACAACATATTCGTCATCCATCGCGGCCGCTCCTCGCTGCCCTCAGCCTACACCGGACTGATGGTGGACCGCCGCGATCCAGAAGGGATGACGCGTGCGCTGCAAGGTCTGAAGATCGATGTGGTGCTGAATTTTCTCGGCTTCCAGATCAGCGATGTGGAGCTGGATTTTTCGCTTTTCAACGGAAAAATCCGCCAGTATCTCTTTATCAGCTCAGCCACCGTTTATGCCAAGCCTCACCGCAGTCTACCGCTGACCGAGCGCTCGCCTTTAGGCAATCCATACTCGGAATATGCGCAGAATAAACAGGCGTGCGAGGAGTGGCTCCTAGAGCACTGCCGGCAGGATCATTTTCCATTGACCATCGTCCGGCCCTCCCACACTTATTCCTGCCGGTGGATTCCCAACCTCGTCAGCAGCAGCGATTATACGCTGGTCCACCGGTTGCAGCACCATGAGCCGGTGTTCCTGCATGATGACGGTCAGAGTCTATGGACGCTGACCTCCGCCGCTGATTTCAGCGTCGGCGTGGCCGGCCTGGTGGGTCACGAACAGGCATTGGGAGAAATCTTTCATATCACCTCAGATCAAGTGCTGACCTGGAATCAAATTTATGCAGAAATCTGCCGCGCCGCGCATGTCTCTCGGCCCAACATTCTACACCTTCCCCTTGACCGCATCTGCCGCGCAGCGCCGGAGATGACCGCCAAATTGGCCGGCGACAAAGCGGAGGCAGGCGTTTTCGACAACGCAAAGATCAAAACCCTAGTGCCGGATTTTGATTGCCGGAAAAACTTCCGCCAGGGCATCGCCGAATCCATGGCCTGGTTTCAACAGGACCCCGGACGTCGACGGCCGAATCCAGAGATCCAGGCTATCTATGAAAAAATCGTACAGGGGTGAAACACTGTGTCATCCTTGACAGTCGCAAAACCGCCGGTGCAAATCGGCAATGAATCTGTCCAGATTCACGTGCACCAGCAGTCGGACCGGTTATCCCTGATAGTTGCAGCAGCCGGAGCCGACAGATCCTTTACCCCCATTCTGGAAAGAATCGGTCAGACTGATCAGCAGCAGGGAGTGTACGAATGGGTTCAGGAAGCGCAGGTCGAAACGTTCACCGGTCCGCGCTTCATCAGCGTTGAACTGCACCATCCATTCGAACAGGGTTCTTACCACGGTCTTCTGTTTTTACCCAATGATTCCGGCTGGGTGCACATCCAGGAGACCCTGGCAGCCGACGACCAGAACAGCGGCATGGCGGTGCAGCGCTTTGAAGCGATCTGGCGGTTCCTGGAGTGGCACGAGCCCGGCGAAGTTTTTTCGCCCCATTTGGCGCCTGAGACCGACGATCTGATCGGCCGACATGTGTTACGCAGTCCGGTGCTGACCGCTCAGTGCGGCTCGCGGGCCGCTGCTTTGGTTCGTGATGTGGATGAATTAGCCAAGAGTCAGTCGATACCGGCAGCCATGAATCTGCTGCGACAGGAACAGACGCCGGTTTTTTATACAGGCCTGCGCCCCCATCGAGTGAGGGATCACGTCTATTTTGCCGCTGAATCCGTTATCGCACGACCCGCCCTACTTTTTCATAGCTACTCTCTTTGGGTTTCCAGCACAGCGGAACCTGGAGAAGCGCTGCGCCAGGGCCGGAAAAAAGTGTGGGCCGCATCCCCTGCTCCTCATTTATCGCAGCGCAATGAACGATGGCCGGAACCGGCAAGCTATGCTGAACAGATCTATCCGCTGATCCTGCGAGAACGCTGGATCGAAACTCGGTATGATGGTCGTATGGTGGGCGCGGTTCGTCTGGATCGCAGTTATCGCAACGACGTCTGGTTCTGCGCTTGGTTCAATTCTCTGCGCACCAGCTACGGCCTCTATCTCTGGGGCCGGTTTCTCAACCGGGCGGAATGGATGGAGAAAGCGGCTTCAACGCGCGAGCTGTTGGCCCACGCCCCGCAGGACAAGGGATTATATCCCACTGTCTTTGTTTTCAGCGACAAACCCTATTGGCAGCACAGCCATCATCAAGGGGGCGGGCCGGGCATCTATCATCTGTTCGACATGTCCTGGACAGTCTACCAATTATTGCGCTGGCATCGCGACATCGAACCGCATGCCCGCTCCATTGACTTTGCCAAAGAGTACTGCCGCGGCCTCCTCCGATTGCAGCAGTCGGACGGTTCTCTGCCCGCCTACGTCGATGCAGTCACCCAGGCGCCGGTGCAGCAGGTAAATCATAAGGCGCTGCTCAAAGACCTGCAAACGCACCCATCCGGCGACGGTTATATCCCTTACATGCTGAAACAGCACTGGACCGAAGACCGCTTCCTCAGCAGCGCGGAGGACAGCGCCTCTCTGTTGTGCCTGGCCGAGCTGGCCTTTCTGTTGTCGAATGAGGATCCACTGCGCAATCGAATCCTCGTTGGCGCAAAAAAGATCGCCGGTTTTTTTGCGGAGAAAATTATCCCCGAATCAGCGTGGATGGATTTCGAGGTTTATTATTCATGCAGTCCCAAGTCCTTGCTGTTCTATGATCATCGTTCCGGACAGCGGCCGCAGAACACCTTGTGCATGCACATGGCGGCTGCCGGATTATTGCGGCTTTACGAAACGACAGCGGACAAGGCCTTCCTATCCATGGCGCAACGGGTTTGGGACCGGCTCTGTCTGTATCAGCAGGTGTGGGATCCTTATTTCCTCAGCCTGCATGGATTCGGCGGCTACGGCGTCATGAACACGGACGGCGAATGGAACGATGCGCGACAGGCGCAGTTCGCCGACACCCATCTGGATTTCTACCGTATCACCGGCGATGAGGAGCAGCGGCAGCGCGGCTGCGCAGCCTGTCGCGCCGCCTTTGCCACCGTATTTTTACCGCAGAACCACCGCCTCTACCCCGTAGGCTGGTGGCGTCAGCCGCGCGGGCAGGCGGCGGAGAACCACGGCCATAGCGGATCGGACCGGCTGTGCGGCGTCAGCGGATTCGATTGGGGCAGCGGCAGCGCGCTGGCCGGCGCAGCCTATTTCCGGCTGCACGGCGTCGAGTTGTGAATCAACCAGGAATAGTGCTTGCACTTTTTCTTCATATCCCTTAACTTTAAGGTATTAAAAGGTTGGCATCGCTGCTTCACAATATCTGACCTGAAAAATTTTTTAGCCGGCCGCGGCCAGGGGACGAGCGCCCTGCAGCCGCCTGATCTGCACGAACATAGCGGCGACTGCCGGTCGCCTGAAACCGAGGTGTTGATGAAATTTCAACCGGTCAAACCACTGATCCTCTTGTTCAGCATGCTACCAGGACTCTTACCCATGTCTCTAAACGCTCAACCTGTGCGTATCGGCCTCATCGGCCTGGACACCTCCCATGCTCCGGCGTTTACCCGTTCACTCAATGATTCCGCCTCTGCAGAGTATGTGCCGGGCGGCCGCGTCGTCTGTGCCTTTCCCGGCGGCAGCCCGGACGTCGAAGCCAGCCGTACCCGAGTGGAAGGGTATACGAGGGAGCTGAAGGAGAAATGGAACATCGAGATCGTCGGCGATATTTCGACGCTGATCAGCAAAGTGGATGCAGTCATCCTTACCAGTGTGGACGGCCGCGTCCATCTACAACAGGTTCGGCCTGTTCTCCAGGCTCACAAACCGGTCTTCATCGATAAACCCATGGCCGCCAACGTCAAAGAAGTGAAAGAGATCTTTCGCCTGGCGGATCAATATCAGACCCCCTGCTTCAGCGCCTCCAGTCTGCGCTTTCTGGACGGCTTTTATCAGGCGGTGCAAAACAAAACCCTGGGCGCGATTCTGGGCTGCGAGGCTTTTAGTCCGGCCTCCTACGAACCCCACCATCCAGATCTCGTGTGGTACGGCATTCACGGCATCGAAATGCTGTTCACCGCTCTTGGGCCGGGATGCGTCAAAATTCAGCGCATTCAACAGGCCGATGCGGATGTGGTGATCGGAGTGTGGCAGGACGGCCGCGTGGGAGTTTTCCGTGGGCTGCGCAGCGGCGCCAAGGACTATGGGGTCGCACTGTATGGTGAAAAATCCATCGCCCATTTCGAACTGGGCAAAGGCTCGGTCTATAAGAACCTACTGATCCAGATCATCGAGTTCTTCCGCACCGGCCGATCCCCGGTACCGCGCGAGGAGACCATCGCCATGTTCACCTTTATGGAAGCGGCGGATAAAAGCAAAAAGCAGTCGGGCAAATGGATCACCCTCCGCCCGTGACCTGTTAAACAACGGTGCAATCCGGCTATGCATTCTATTCTGAATAAAGTCCTTTGGTGTTTAATCCTGGTTCTCTGTGTTCCATTGGAACCAGCCATGGCAGGAGGCTCAGCGGGCTTTTCGCTGACCTGCAAAGGGATCAACACCAGCCGGCGCATCTTTTCCATCTTTGTCATGCCCGGTGAAACGGTATCTCTGCGGCTGCACAAGAGTAAGGCCGAGGATGAAATCCAAATGCGCAGTGAACTTTGTTGCACCCGTCGCTCTGTAGACGAGGTCGTTTTTCACGCACCGGCTGCCCCTGGCGTTTACCCCTGCACTTTTTATCGCGCCCAGCCGCCGGACAGCATCCAGCTCCAGGTCTTTGTGCTGACGCCATATGATGGCACGGAACAACTGGAAGGTTGCCAGATCGGCTTTTACCCGTCCCGCGTGATGCAAACTCTTACCCATCATAAGACGCCGGCTGGATTCATCCGGGTCACCAAAGAGATGGCATGCATGCATCTGTCTCCTCATTTCCAGGTGGCCCAGTTTCTCTGCAAGCAGCCGGGGGACTATCCGAAATTTCTCTGTTTACAGGAAAAACTGTTGCACAAGCTGGAGTTGATCCTCGACCATCTGGCCTTGAAGGGCTTTGTCTGCCCCACTCTGGCGATCCTGAGTGGGTTTCGCACGCCGGCGTACAACAAGGCCATCGGCAACGTACCATACAGCTGGCATTGTTGGGGCGGGGCTGCGGATATCTTTGTCGATCGCGATGGCAACGGTCATATGGACGATCTCAACCGCGACGGCCGCTGTGACCTGCTCGATGCGGAACAGCTCCGCGATTGGATCGAGGCATGGAGCCGGGAACCGGTTTTCGCCTCGCTCCTGGGCGGTCTTGCACGATATCGTCGCACGCATAGCCATGGTCCGTTCGTCCATGTGGATGTGCGCGGCTCTGCCGCCAGTTGGGGCGAGTAATGTCAACAAACGATTGGTAACAGCATGATCAGCAAATCGCAAAAAATCCGTCTCGGTGTGTTTGTGGTGATCGCCTGCCTTGTCCTGCTGGCCGTCGTCGGCGTCATCCTGGTGCCGAAGCTGCTGGAGCAACGGGATATCTACTATATCGGTTTTCGCGACACCTCGGTCACCGGGCTGCTGGAGGGCGGCACCGTCAAATATCAGGGTTTGACCGTCGGATTCATCAGCAAAATCACCATCGATCCGCAGGACATCCGCCGAGTCATCGTAGAGATATCGCTGGATCAGGGCACGCCTATTCGCGAGGACACCCAGGCGGAGATGGCGCTGCTCGGCATCACCGGCATCAAGCTCATCGAACTGCGCAGCGGCAGCAATGAGGCCAAACCACTGCCGCCGCGCTCCTTCATCTCAGCCACCGCCTCCATCACCGATCGGCTCACCAACACCGCAGAGGCCATTGCCGGCAAAGCACAAACCGTGATGGACAACCTGGCGGAGATCACAGACCAGGAGAACCGCGCCAAACTGATGGAACTGTTGACCAGAACCAACACCACCATCGCCGAATTGAACAGCCTGTTGCAGCGCAACCGTCCGGCCATCGACACCACGATGAACAACGCGATGACCTTCAGCAGCGATGCACGCCAGATCGCCCTTCTCACCAAACGCACCATGATGCGCGTCGACGAGATCGCCGAATCGGATTCACTGCGCAGAATCCTGAGCAATCTGGTCGAGATCACCGAAAGCATCAAAAAAGCGGACATTGTGGAATTAATGCATGAATTAAACGCAACCCTGGAACGCAGCAACCGCATGCTCCGCGACGCAGAAACCATGTTTATCAAAAGCCGTGCAGACATGCTCGACATCGTCGGCTCGTTCAAGGAGACCTCTGACAATCTCAACCAGCTGACGCGCATGCTCAACGAGGATCCATCGATCTTGGTGCGCGGCGTCAAACCCAAGAATCCGCCGGATGACAAATTAGGAAAATGACATGCGACGTCCTGTCCTTCTTTTGGCCGCTCTGACCGGTGTGATCCTGTCCGGCTGCAGCAAAAGTGCGATTGTGCGCAAATTTTATGTGCTGGAAGCACAGCCCGGGCCCATGGATGCCCGGCTGTACCTGGAACAGCCGCTGGCCATCAAATTAGACGTGCGCGATTTCGCCATCGCCAAAGCCTATGACCAGACCCGCATCGCCCTCCGCACCCGCTCCAACGAATTGAGCTACTACTATTATCATCTGTGGGCGGTGCAGCCCGCCGCGGCCATCGCCGACATGGTTTACGAAGTGGTCGCCGGATTGGAACTTTTTCAACGCTGCACCCGCGGTTATTCCATGGGCCCCGATTATTATCTCACCGGGCAGATTATGGCGCTGGAGCGATCCCAAATCGGCAAAAAAGAGAGCGTGCACATTTCCGGCGCCTATTTTCTTTTCGACGCGCACACCGAACTGCCGGTTTTACAGCACACGTTCGATAAAAGCGTGGAATTGGCAGCCGATAAAAGCATGAACGGTTTCGCAGAAACCGCCAGCCGAATGCTGTACGAGGAATTCCAGCTCTTTTTGCAGCAGATCGTGGAATTTTATCAGAACGAAAAATCCTGACGGCCGGGTCATGGACCAATACCGTTTTACTAACGGCCGGCTGACCCTGAGCGGCCCATTGCTGATCTCCAATGTCGGGCCGTTGTATGAGGCGTTGAACGTTCTGCTCGCCTCTTACTCAGGCGCCGTGGAACTGGATTTAACCGATGTCAGCGAAATGGACAGCGCCGGCGTAGCCATGATCGACCTGCTCGCGGAATCCCTGCGCAGCCGAGGGCTGGCGCTGCAAGTAAACAACCTTTCGTCCGATTTGGCGCGGACGATGACCGCGTTCTCGCTGCAGGAAGCGACGACCGACAAAGAAGAGGCGCCGCCCGGTCTACTGGAAAGGCTCGGCGAAATGACGCTGGCTCGCGGCAAAGAGGTGATGGAATACCTCTTCCTCACCGCCGACGCCATCTATTACAGCACCCTGGGGCTGTTCAATCGACAAAATTACCGTAAAGGGGAATTTACCAACCAGTGCATTCAGATCGGCATGAACGCATTTCCCATCGTCGCACTCATCGCCTTTCTCATCGGCTTTATCCTCGCCTTGCAATCCGCCGCTCAACTGCGGCAGTTCGGCGCCGCCATCTACGTAGCAGACCTCATCGCCATCTCCATGACCCGGGAGATGGGACCGCTGATCACCGCCATCATTTTCTCCGGCCGCAGCGGCTCCGCCATCGCCTCGGAGATCGCCACCATGAAGGTGACCGAGGAGACCGATGCGCTGAAATCTATGGGCCTCAACCCCATCGCCTATGTGCTGACGCCGAAAATCTACGCCATCGTCCTGATGATGCCGTTGCTTACCATTCTCTCCGTCGTCATCGGCATTCTCGGCGCCATGGTGATCGGCTGGTCCTATTTGGAGATCAGCCCCGAGGCGTTTTACCGGGAGGTGCTCACAGTGCTTTATCTGCGCGACATCACCACCGGTCTGATCAAAAGCCTGGTCTTTGCCTGGCTGATCGCCCTCACCGGCGCTTATTACGGCTTTCGCGTCCGCGGCGGCGCCGAGGGAGTGGGCCGTGCCACCACCGCCTCTGTGGTCACATCGATCTTTCTGGTGATCCTGGCGGACAGCATCCTGGGTCTGGTCTTTTATTTCGGCCGCGGACTGGAGTATTGAGGCGATGTCGTCGGCACAAATGTGCTTTCATTCCCAATCCCACAGCATGCAGTAACCGGATGTCGGACCCTGTTGCTGTTCTGCACAGTCGAAAGACAGACGCAACGCCCAATGACCGGACTGTAAGGAACGATCTACGCATGCTGACAGCCCTTTGCCGTTTTCAGCAGCGTTTTTTAAATATGAAACCGCAGCCCTGCCGTTAAGCCGAGACCGGAAAAATTGACTGAATGGGGCGCCAATTTTTTCTCTTCCTGATTATATGGATTGCGGTAGGTGATCAGCGGGAGATTTACCCGGGGGATGACTCTGGCCTCACCCTGCAGTTGCAGCGAGAACTTGCGGCTTAGATAATAATCAACGCTGCCTCTGAAATGAGCGCCGATACAGCGCTTCCGCTCTTTAAAGAAAACGGCCTGTTCAATGATCCCTATGCCGAAAACCGACGATAGCACGCCGTTGACCGATAGGGCATGGTAGCCGATTCCAGCTCCCAAAGCCCACTCAAAGCGGGAGCATAGCTCAGGGCACGCCGGTCGCGGAAGATAGGCGATATAACATCCATAGGCGTTGCTGCTTGCACTTTCATTCTCCCAATCCCGACCTATGATTTTTTGCGGCGGAAAACCGGCGGTCGCTAAACCCAGACGAAAATGAGGGGTCAAAGAAAAATCAACCCCGATAGTGCGGCAAAAGGACCGGCTATCTTCAATTGGATATTCGATCGGCCCGAACCAACCGTTCTGAATCCCGCCAAACCCCGATGAATGGAACGCATCGACGATATTGTCATTAGCTGGGGTTTGCATCCACGAGGCTCCCAGCATCAGATGGAACCGTGCCGCCTTCGACCGAGGTAAAAGCTTCGGCGCCGCCGGCCTTCCGCAGAATTCAGATTGAGCGGACGGCTGCGACGCGGGCAGATCGAGCCCGGCCGGCGGCCCTTGCGGAAAGAGCGCGCGGGGTCTCAGCCTGGCAGCGGCGACGGCAAACCGGTCGCTGTCGCCTAAGATAGCATAATGGTCGTCCAAGCCCCGAATGACAGCATAGGCGGCGCCACAGGCGCCGAACCCAACCCCTGTCATAAGAGCGATCTCTTTCGAGTCCCATGTAAAAATCTCCTGCTCATCATCTTTATTGCAGAGGCCTGCGAACGCACCCACAGCCGCCCCCAGCGCTGCCGACCCTGCTGCCCAGGTACAGAGATGAGCCTTATGAGTGACGACGATCGTGTCGATCTCCTCACTCCTCAGGTAAATAACCGAATGCTGCGCTTTTTGTGCAGACCAGGGTTCGGAACTTTGCCAAAGCACCAACAAAGAGTCGGAGATTGTCAATAACGTGCCTGTATATCTAGAACCGCTGCCGATTGCAACAACCGTCACGGTAAGCTGTTTCGTATGCCTAGGATTCTGGGCCGTTTGTGCAGAGTGCGCGGCTGCGGTCCTTGCACTGCCTTCACTCTCCCCGGCAGAAAGCGAAACCCGCCCGAAGAGCGCGATGATAAGCGCGCTGCGAATGATCATACGCAATACAAACCGACGATGCAGCCTGATCGTCGGGATGGCCTTAAAAAAAGCCATCGTCTTACTCCTGGAATACATCCACGCCGATATTCCAATCAAGGTTTTCCGCCTAGCGGCAAACCTTGAACATGCGAGAACAATCCAAAAGCAATCTAAATTTGCCGGTCAGGGCATAATAGAACCTTCGCCGGACAGCAGCCTCTGCTGCAACCGGTCAGGACTATCACGGCATGCACAACCCAGCGCATCGTTTCGCTAAGCAGGCGGCTGTGGTTTTTTCGGTCTGAACCATTGAAGGCAAAGAGCTTTTAGGTCAAGCGCTCGTACGACCTCGCCCCGTTGATTATTTCCTCAGGCTCTCGAACAGTTTCCACAATCCATAGCTGACCGGAGGCTCCATGCCGCCTGTGGGCAGCTCCAGGGCATACTGATTCTCAGGATCGATCTCCTCAGGAGAGAGGAAATCCATAGTCCGATGAAACATCTCCGTAACCGGCGACAGCGCCTTGGCGATCCGGCCTTTGGCCCGCTTTTTCAACGCGCGGTAGATCTTGTCGCGGATATCCTCGGTGATGGTCTTCGCAGAGGCAAAGATGAATTCCGAGCTGGGCAACAGATCTTTGTCAGAGGCAACAACCGTCTTCTTGCAATAATTTTCCGTGATGTAAGAGATCCGGGTGAGCATCACCGCGTTGATATAACCGTCCACCAGACTGGAGGAAACCTTGCTGATAAAAGGAATCGACTTCATTCCATCGGTGGCAAAACGGGAGAATACCTCTTCCGTGGCGTATTCCGCCGCCTCTGATCCGCCGATGGCCATGGCATAATAGATCTTTTTGAGGATGACGATGAGATCTTTGTTGGACACCCTGCCGTTGTAAAGGATAAAGATCTCCTTGATATGATTGATGGCAGCGGAAAGGATCAGCAGCGCATCCAGAAAGCCGTTTTGTACAATGGCGGTGGCGTAAAAAAGTTGCGGAATGTCCTTGCGCCGTTGCTGCTCCGTGGCCAGGTTCATCTCTGCGATAACCCGGTCATAGCTGCCGCGGTCCTCGGCAAGAGAGGTCACATCAAAGCCCTGTTGGATCAGATACTTGTTCTTTTTAAAGCGTTTGATGCGCTTGGCGATCAGACGCGCCTCCTGGTCGGGATCATGCACCGGTCCATAGGCCGCAGGCATGCTCAGGATGCGGAAAAGCGGGATGGCGACAAAATAAATAAAAGCCACAAGTACAAGAAAGGCAAAGAGATAAGCCGCAACCGGATGCAGCGTATGCAACATGGTGTAAAGCTGGAGAAATTCTTTCACGATCACATAGAAAATAAAGATCGAAAGAAAGAACAGGATTCGCTTGAGGTATTTCATGCCGATCTCCTTGTATCAGCCTCTGACAGCCGGAGCGGTCATGAATAAAGTAACGAATCCAACAGGCAAAATCAAACGGAAAGTGAACGCGCAGCGCCGTGTTGAGCAAACGGCGACCAAAAAAAATTTTGCTTTCAGCGGATTATTATCTAAACAAAATACTTTTTTTTACGTATCAGTATATTGACATAAAAGGCCCGATCCATTCACCTTATTCATGCAAAGGAGGAACCATGCTGCATCGATCTAGCCGCTGTTTTCCGCTCATGACAGGCCTGCTGACAGCCGTCCTGCTCTTTTCACTCGTTCCAACCATCCTGGCCCAGGGCCAGCAGATCGACATCCCCTTTCAAAAGTTCATTCTCGACAATGGACTTACGTTGATCGTCCACGAGGACCACAAAGCCCCCATCGTCGCTTTCAACGTATGGTATCACGTGGGCTCGAAAAACGAAAAGCCCGGTAAAACCGGCTTTGCCCATCTATTCGAACACTTGATGTTCAACGGCAGCGAGAACTACAACGACGACTATTTCAAGCCCCTTGAAAAAATAGGCGCCACGGATCTTAACGGCACCACCAACGAAGACCGGACCAACTATTTCGAAAACGTGCCCAAGTCCGCGTTGGACGTAGCCCTGTGGATGGAATCAGACCGCATGGGCCACCTCCTCGGCGCCATCGACCAGGCCAAGCTGGACGAACAGCGCGGCGTGGTGCAGAATGAAAAGCGACAGTATGAGAATGAGCCCTACAGTCTGGCGGATGAACTTATCGCCAAAAACTGTTTCCCGGCCGGCCACCCCTACTCCTGGACCGTCATCGGCTCCATGGAAGATCTGGAAGCGGCAAATCTGAAGGATGTCCATGAATGGTTCAAAGCCTATTATGGACCCAACAACGCGGTGATCGCCATTGCCGGCGACATCACTACCCAGGAGGCACTGGCTAAAGTGAAGCAGTACTTTGGCGATATTCCGGCAGGACCGCCGGTGACCCGCTATGAGGCATTTACCGCAAAGCGGACGGGGACCTTGCGTCAGGTTGCTCAAGACCGCGTTCCCCAGGCGCGCATCTTTAAAGTCTGGAATATTCCGGCTTGGGGCACGCTCTGCGCAAACCGGCTCGATCTAGTCAGTGACCTGCTCGCTTCCGGCAAAACCTCCCGGCTGTACAAACGGCTGGTCTATGAGGACCAGATCGCAACAGACGTTTCAGCCTATGTAGATCTGCGCGAGATCGCGGGTCTCTTTTACATCGTCGCCACTGCCAAACCCGGCGAGTCCCTGGCAAAGGTTGAAAAGGCTGTGGATGAAGAACTGGCCCGCCTGATCGCCGAGGGCCCGACGGAAACCGAACTACAGCGGATTAAAGCGCAGTACCGTGCCAACTTTATCCGCGGCAGCGAGCGGATTGGTGGATTCGGCGGTAAATCCGATATCCTCATCAGCAACGAAGTCTTTGGTGGAAGCCCGGACTATTACAAGACCACATTAAAGCACATCGATGAAGCCACCGTGCAGGATCTGCAGCAGGCCGCCAAACACTGGCTCTCCGACGGCGTCTATGTGCTCGAGGTTCATCCTTACCCGGAGTATAAAACAACAGAGGGCAATGTCGACCGCTCCACCCTGCCGGTCCCAACCACACCGCCGGCCGTCGTCTTTCCAGCCATTCAGCGGGCCACTCTCTCCAACGGCCTCAAGGTCATCCTTGCCGAGCGCCATAGTGTTCCTCTGGCCAATCTCAGTCTGATCGTGGATGCCGGTTATGCCGCTGATCAGGGCGCACTGCTGGGAACCGCCGGCCTGGCGCTGGATATGATGGATGAAGGGACGAAAAACCGCAGCGCTCTTGACATCAACGAGCAGCTCTCGTTGCTCGGCGCCAGGTTGGCGACAGGATCGAACCTGGACGTCTCGACCGTGACGCTCTCCACTCTGACTGAAAATCTCGACGCTGCTCTGGACATCTACAGCGACGTCATTCTCAATCCCGCGTTTCCCGAAAAGGAACTCGCGCGGTTGAAAAAACAGAGCCTGGCCAGAATCCAGCAGGAAAAGGCCTCGCCGTTCACCATGGCTTTGCGCATTCTGCCGCAGTACCTTTACGGCCAGGAACATGCCTATGGAGTGCCGTTCACCGGCTCTGGCACCGAAGCATCGATAGATAAGATGACGGTTCAAGCGTTGCAGAATTTTCATCAGACCTGGTTCAAACCCAACAACGCCACCCTGGTGGTGGTGGGCGATGTAAAACTGGCCGACCTCACGCCCAGACTGGAAAAAGCTTTCAAAACCTGGAAAAAGGGCGCCGTGCCAAGTAAAAAAGTGACCGCCGTCGCACAAAAGGGCGGATCCCAGATCTATCTCATAGACAAGCCTCAAGCCCAGCAATCCTTCATCGTGGCCGGGCATGTTGTGACCCCCAAGTCGGATCCGGATGATATCGCGGTGCAGATGATGAACAATATTCTCGGCGGCACTTTTACCTCGCGCATCAACATGAACATCCGCGAAGACAAACACTGGTCCTACGGCGCGCGCAGTGTGGTTATCGATGCTCGCGGCCAGAGACCCTTCCTCGCCTATGCGCCGGTGCAGGGGGATAAAACAAAAGAAACGGTGCAGGAGATACACAAGGAATTGAAAGAGATCCTCAGCAGCCGGCCTGCGCAACAGGAAGAGTTGGATAAAATTCAAAAGAATGAAATCCTGGGTCTGCCGGGATCTTGGGAGACGATCCAGTCAGTCGGCCGTTCTCTGTCCGAGATAGTCGTCTTTGATCTGCCGGACAACTATTTCCAGACTTATCCCGAAAAGGTCAAAAACCTGAAACTGAACGATATCTCAGCAGCAGCGAAAAAGATCCTGCGTCCTGATCAGGCCGTCTGGGTGGTGGTTGGCGATCGCGCTTCAGTGGAGCCAGCTTTGAAAGAACTGGGGTGGGGCGACATCCAAGTGATCGATGTGGATGGAAAACCGGTGAAATAAATTTCCAATATGTCTGATGACAGAGTTAGACGGGCAGTTTCGAACGGACGCCTCGCCTTCTCTTCCCACAGGTGGGATTAAACCGTAAATAAAAAAAAGGAGCGTGCCTGATCGCATGTCCCTTTTTGTATAACCGGTCCAGCCGGAATGAGTGGCAGCCAAAGCCAGAGTTTGCCCTACGCTGGCGTTCTCACCGGTTAAAGATGAGGAAAACCACCTGATACAATATATAGGAAACCGATCCAACCAGCATAGCCGGGCCGCGGCTGATCTGCTGCGCGACTTTAACTGCCTTGATATAAAGCAGAAAAAACCAAAGGACCGAGAGCGAATACAGGGTCAACAAAATGACCCGCCAGATAGTGGGCGAATTCAGAGCTACCTCATATTCTTTTAGATCGATCAATCCGACGGCGCCGAGAAACGAATCCGGCAGATCATGGAGCAATGAAGCCAGACAAGCCACGCTGACGGCGAATCCGAAAAGACTGAGCATGTCCTCGAACTCGGCCTTTCCACCGAAAGGTTTGCTTAAAAGCTGGGCAACGCCAGCCGAAGCGATCCAAGCCAGAAGCATCGAAGGCGCAAGGAGGAAGCGATTGTAGAAATAATAACTCTCCTTCGGTATGGCCAGCCAGGGAGTGAATGACGAAGGCGCGCCCGCGCCCGCGGTGAGAAAAATGTAAACAAGCGTATAGAGAACTATGTTAAGCCCGATGGCCATAAAGCCGTATCTCAAACGGTGGTCATCCCGCACCAGGGCGGCAAAGGTTGGCGACGGCCGCAGGATGACGCCAAAATAATAGCGTTCGAAAGAACTCATGCGATAAACTCTCGCCTCGAAAAGTAAAATGAAGCCGTAGATCTTGTTTGATAAACATGAAAAAAATTCATGGTAGCGCTAAAAATTGAACAGGTCAACTAAAGTGCCGAAAGGAATTAAAGGCTTTCGCTCATTTTTATTGTGCAGTGTTTTATTATCCAAGGATCAAAAGAAAGACAGGCTGGAAATCCCGGCAACGCTTTCCAGGCTGACGCACACTCTATGGCCGCTGCAGGATAATCGTCCGCCTCGCATGCTCACCGGGGCAACGCACAATATTCTCCAGCCGGATCGCACGATACCCCTCGCGCTCGCACTGAAGAGTCCAAACGCCGGGGGGAATCAGGGTTCGGACAAAGATGCCTTCGCTGTTGCTGCGTGCCGGAGGCGCAACGCCCAATCCTTCTTGGCCGGAAAAACGTGGATTACCGCGCTCTGCACGGACATGGCGTCGGCATCGCACACTCGGCCGGAGAGGATGGGCTTGTGGAGAGAATCTGGATCATCGCTGCCGATGAGTTTAATCCTCAGGGGCACAGGCATGCTGAAGGGCCCCTGCAGGCCGGCCACCCGCCACGTTTGCAGTTTTTTGATCGGCTCTAAGGGAAATTCCCTGTCGCCGGTTCCGTTTTGCACCACCTCCACGGAATCCATTCGTTCGTGCCGCCAAAACATCCTCAGAGTTATGAGACCGGCAAAGCGGCGATCACCGCTCAACCATCTGTCATCGATCAGCGTCCTTACACGGCGGCCGCTGATGTCCTCGATGGTCAGATGGACCCGGCGCAACTCCGGCAGGGCAAAGCGGATGATGGTCTGGGCGTTGAATGGATTGGGATAATTGCCCTGAATATTCATATGGTCCGGCATCACGTAACGGGTTGTGATCCCTGTGGCGCTCCCCTCGGTGACATCGATGATCTGATTCACTGGAACAGCGGTCAGCACATCCACCATTCCGCTGGGCCAGCGGATGATCACCGAGTCGACCGTGGTCCGCTGACCAAAGCCGAAATGCTGCCGAAATGGGTTCATGCTGTTATATCCGCTGCCGCCTTGCACCTCACGGATCTGCGATAGGTCGCGCGCTACGCAACCGATGCGAGCGCCGATGGCGGAGCGGTTGCTTTGCCGGCCGGTCAGACGAAATTGGAGCCAGTTGTTCTCCGAGCCTTTGAGGTTGTCAAACAATAAATCCACACCGCCGCCGAGCCCGGGGGGATCTGCGAAGGACCGACCTGAATATACAGATCGAGATCGCCGTCATTATCCAGATCGCCGAACGACGCCGCATAGTGCGTTTGTCCCTGATCGGCGATGGCCGATGCTTGCGCAACTTCCACGAAACCGGCGACGCCGTCGTTTCGATAGAGTCGATTTTCCGAACGTTTGTTGTATTCGCCGCCCTGCGAAGCAAGGAACAGATCCAGATCGCCGTCGTTGTCATAATCGCCCCATACCGCTGTGGCCGAGGCGTCCAGCGCCCAGCCGGTCGGATCGAGGTTGTCCACATGCAGGTCGCGGGCCACATCCGGCCAGACGCCGGTCCCGGTGTTGCGGAACAGCCGGTTGCGTTTTTCATCGTCACACACATATAAATCTAAACGGCCGTCGTTGGCAAAAAGGTAATCGTGTGCATTCACCTGCATGGTGGAATATAGATCGACATCACCATCGTTGTCAAAATCGGCGAAACGGCCCTCGCCCCATACCTTCGCCGGATCAGCGGAACTAAAGGGCTGAAGGGTTCCATCCACGAGCTCGTTGTTCAGGCATCTTCCTGAGCCAGGGAAAACATCGATCCATCCAGATTGACATCGACCAACCCGCCGGCATCAGAGATGACCTCCAGGGGATCGACACTCAAATCCAGACCGATTTCCCGGAACCACTCTGTTTCCTGGGCGACGGTAAAATCTATCAGCGCTACAAGACATAAGAGCGCCAGAAAGCCGCGAACGGCACGAATCCGTGTGCAGTCCCAATAATGGTCCATATGCTCTTCCGTTGGAGTTGAATGCACATCACAACGGCATACCATTATGTGCAGAGGAACTCGGCGACAAACCACACCGATTCAGGGAAAGATCTCCTGACATCTGCGATGAATGGACTTTTCGCTATCCCCCTCATGCCCTAAAAGATCGCCGCACAAGATGCGGGGAGACGATCTCACAGGCAGCCGCAGGCCTCCCTCGCCCCGAGGCATCAGACTCGGCATTCTGTGTCTGAAGGATTATTTTTTTCCGTAGACATCCAGCAACTGCAGTCGTGTAGCCTCCAGCCGCTTTTCCATGATCTGGGCAAAGCGTTTCAGCATCTCATACCCCAGCGTGTGATTGCTTTCGCATTGTGCACGAATGCAGCGGCCGTTCAAAACTGTGACGCGGGTATCCTGTTCAGCGCGTGCGTCGAAATGCCAAAAATACGGCGGCAACAGCCAGGACCAGCCGAGGATGTCGCCTTCTTCAACCGTCTGCAGAACGATCGCCTGGTCCTGGTGGACCGGTATTTCAATCGCCACTCTTCCTTCCCGAAGCAGAAAAAAATCATTAGCCTCTTCCCCCTGCTTGCACAGAAAGCTGTCCTTTGGATATCGCCGGTTGCTTGCGCATCCAACGATCAGCTCTATGAACTGGGGATCAAGGTCTTTGAAAAAACTGTGTCTTTGTAAAAATGGCGTCAAGGTTTCCATGGCAACCTCTCCTTTGCAAAGACAGCGGCCAAGTCGGCCGGTCGCTTCCAGACCAGCGCCGACGGATCATTTCCGACATTCACTGCTGAGGCAGCGGGCCGGATCTATTCTGTTTGAGAAAACAGCCGAAGGCCAAAGTGAATGCGCCGTGCGGTATGACGACGCTCCATCTCAGAGCATTCATTTGGCCGGACAGTTGCATTATGAGCAAGAGGATCAGGTTGATCAGATAGTGCACAAACAGGCGTTTCACCGCTGTTTTTCTGAATTCGACATCAACGGATCGACGCGCATAAGAAGTAGAACCGGAAAACTGATCATGGCCGAGCCAAAGAGACGCGCGAAGGAGGCGGCCGTCTCGTTAAGGGTGATGCCCATAGGCCGATCAAATGACCGGGAGCAAGGATAAAACCGATGGGAAAGGCCGATTCGACGATCAGGGCGAGTAGGAAAAGGACATTCATGATGAGCCTCCTCTTGTTAAACTAAAAAACATTACTCGAACCTGCTGACAACCAAAGCGGCTGACCATTTAAGAATGTCAGGTGCAGTTCAAATATATTTCAACCACTGAACAAAACGACCGATTGGGAAGACGAAATGTGGACAGGGGGAGAGGACCGTCAACAGCGTGAAAGAGAGCAATGGTGCCGATGCTCGCAAAAAGCGCCACCTGGCGAAATGGCCACATTTCCATGGATTACCATCCGTGAAAATATATAGCGCTTTATGCAAACAAAATCAAGAGAATTATATATTTTTTAAAAAAATTTTAAGCAGTGCGCCGCCGGCTGAAACCGGCTGTGGATCTCCATGAGCCAAACCACCGGTCCATTAGCGGCGCGTTTTCGGCCGTTCCCCAATGGACGGTGACGCTGGTTGTCTGCCCGCAAGGACTCTGCACATTGCAACGCGACATTCATTATTTCCAAATTTATCTTGAACTGAAATCAGCGGTTATTTATCTTTCGCGTACAAGTCGTTAAAAGTCACTCTCCGATCATCCAAGTACAGGAAGGGCCTATGGTTGACACAACCACGGTATTAGCCGGGCAGACGATCGCCTACACCTGCTACGTACTGACCATCATGGCAGGGATGGGTTGGTTTGCCTACCAGATCAGCAAAAAAGGCGGCACAGAGGTCAAATCGGGACTTTTTTACGCCTTTGTCGGCCTGCTGGTGGTCATCGGCGTCTCTCTGCACATCATCACCCACGAGACCATCCCGTGGAAGGCGATGGATCTCAACCGCGCTGAAATTCAACCCGACAAAGAGTTCGCCATCACCGTCAGCGATCACAAGTTCATCCTGCCGGCGGAAAAACTGGTCATTAGAAAGGGCGAAAAGGCGCGCTTCACGGTCACCTCGAACGACCTGACCTATGGTTTCGGGCTGTTCCGAGCGGATAACTCGATGCTCTTTCAGATGCAGGTCCTGCCCGGACACGTCAATGACATCCTCTGGCAGTTCGACCGCCCGGGACTTTACTCCATTCGCTCCACCGAATACTCCGGCTGGAAAGGCATCAACATGATCGTTCGTGACGCCGTCGAGGTCGTCGAATAACCCTGTCAGAAAGAGGCTGATATGAACTTAATCCAAACCCTGGTCAACGGCGAAAAGGGGTTGTTCAAGCCCGACACCCTGACGCCCATGCAAAAAATGACGCTGCGCTTTGTCGTCGTTGGATTGGTCTATTACCTGTTCGCAGTGATCGAAGGGATGCTGATGCGGGTTTACGAGGTCACGCCCCTGCCCTTTGTCACCCAGCAGCAGTTCTTTGCGATCCTGACCGCCCACCCTCTGGTCGGGATCTTTGGCTCCACCTACTCGATCGTGTTCGGCGCTTTTCTCTTCCTGGTCCCATTTCTGATGAAAAAACCGCTTTTCAGCATCAAACTCGGCCTTTGGACCTTTTGGCTGATCGCCATCGGCACCTTTGTCTTTTGGTTTGCCGGATTCGTCTCTCACTACTCGCCGTTGTATACCCTCTATTGGCCGCTGCCGGCGGATTTCTCCCAGTTCAGCGCCCTTGGCGGCGCCTTTTTCATCCTCGGCATCGCCCTGGTGATGGCGGGCACACTGCTGTGGGTGATCAACATCTTTGCCACCATCACTTATACTCCGGCGGGTTGGGAAAAACAGCCCTCCGGGGCGCTGATCAAATCGGCGCTGGGTTTGACCGGCTTGAAAAATCTCTTGTCGAAAAAGAAGAAAGAACATCTGGTCTCCCTCCCGGTGGCGGCCATTGCACGCGGCACTGTCGACACTGCTCTGAACGCCGTGGTCCTCACCTTTACCGGTGTTCTGATCCTGATCTACATGGTCGCAGCTCTGCTGGGCATCGATCTCAAGCATTCCGCCATCGACGCCCTTCTTTATAAAAACTGGTTCTGGTGGGGTTTGGACCTCATCGCCGACGGCCTGGTTTTGATCTTTGTCGCCGGCACCTGGTATTTGCTGGCCACCATGATCACCGGCAAAAAGCTGTTCATGGAGAACATCGCCCGCGCCGCGCTGTTCGTCGAGATGGTGGTCTCCTGGACAGTCTGGTCGCATCATCTGATGTCCGACCAAGCGCAGCCGGGCATCCTCAAGATCCTCTCCGGAGAGATGGTCACCGCTTTTGAGCTGATCACCCAGGGATTGGCCTTTGCCATCACCCTGATTACGCTATGGAGCGCGCGTCCGCTCAAAATGACCAATCCGCTTAAATTTCTACTCGGCGGCTTGCTGGGTTTCGCCCTGGCTGTGCCTGCCGGCATTATGCAGGCGGACTTGGGACTGAACCGCATTCTGCACAACACCCAGTGGGTGGTGGGACCGCACGTCCATGTCGCCATATTGGTCGGTCTGGCGATGACCCTGTACTCGGCGATCTATTTGTTGCTGCCGGTGTTGACCAACGGCGCTCAACTTTACAGCCAAAAGCTGGCTGATTTCCACTTTTGGGCGCATCTGCTTGGCGGCATCGGCATGGGCGCCTTTATGGGTATGGCGGGATTGCACGGCATGCTGAGAAGGACGCTGTATGTAAACGGCGAGTTCAACGTCTATATGATTCTGGCGGCGCTTTGCGGCCTGCTCCTGCTGTCGGCGTTTCTCGCCTTCTTCATCAACGTCGTCATGACCGTCGGGGTGAAAGGCGTGATCGGCATCTTTATGCCGGCGAAAATCAAGACGCAGGAATTGACGCCGGCGGAAAAATGAGCGGACATCCAGTTTTCATCGTTCTTCGATCTGATTCGCGGAATTGTCGTCGGCTCATCCTTATCGGTCTATCGGCGTGCCGTCGGCCGCTATTCTGAATGCGGTCTGGATGCTGAAAAAAATGCACATAGAAGAAAAGGCCGGGTTACGCTACCGGCCTTTTTTTACCCTTTTGAACGACAGGCATCCTATTGCTCAGTAGTAATCAAGGCGGATATGGCGAAAGGGCCAGAAATTGAAAACAACCGCGCATGAATGCAACAGCAGGGTTAATTAGAGAACCAGGCTTTCACTGCGCATCGGGAAGAAAAATGACAAACTCGGTATACTCCCCCACCGCGGTTTCAAAGGAGAGCATCCCCTTGTGCTCATGCACCACAATGTCGTAGCTGATCGACAGCCCCAGGCCCGTGCCCTGGCCCGTGGGCTTGGTGGTGAAAAACGGCAAGAAGAGCTTGTCGCGGATCTCCTCTGGAACGCCGCTGCCGTTGTCCCGAATACGCACCTCCACCCCATCCTTCACCCTCCGGCTGCTCACCTTCAGCAGCGGGACGAATTGAGAGTCCATGGTGCTTTTTTTACGATTTGTCTCGTAGCAGGCATTGGCCAGAATGTTGAGAAAAACACGGCTGATGTCCTGTGGCACCACCTCCAGGCTGCCGGCCTCCGGATCAAGGCGTGTTTCGATCTTGATGTTGAAACTGCTGTCCTGAGCGCGCATGCCATGATAGGTGAGGTTAACGTCCTCTGCCAGCAAAGCATTCAGGTCAACCGCCTGGCGTTCGCCTGATTTGCCGCGGGAGTGCTGCAACATGCTGCGGACAATGTTATCCGCTCGTTTGCCGTGCTCCCTGATCTTTTCGGCATTGTGCCGGAGAGTGTTGAGCAGATCGTCCAGGTCGGCGGCCGATTGCGGCCCGTGCGATGGACGAGCACGAGCCAATTCCGAAGCAAGTTCTTCAACCAGCTCGGTGGAGAGTTCGGCAAAATTGTTGATGAAATTCAGCGGGTTTTTAATTTCATGCGCAATGCCGGCGGTGAGGGCGCCGAGGGCGGCCAGCTTGGATTGAGTGACCAGCTTGTCTTGCGTCGCTTTGAGTTCCTCCAGCAACGCCGCAAGCCTGCGGTACGCATCGGCGTTTTCCAGGGCGATGGCGCTGAAAGCGGCCAGGTTTCGCAGTACATTGACATGGTAATCACTATAGGCGTTTTTGTTGTAGCTCTGCGCAGAGATCACACCCACGATTTTGTCTTTATTCCATAACGGCAGATAGAGGAGCGACAGAGGAGATTTTCTGCTCAAGGAGTTCGAAAGAAGCCCGGTGAATTGCCCGCATCCGGCCTCGCAATCGTTTATGACCACCTCCTGATGCTGATGGAAACAGCGGACAGCCAGATGGTTCTGCTCCGACAAGGCCACGGAAAAGGGCGGCAGCAGCCGATTGCTTTCAATGATGGAAGGGAACTCAAGCGTCCCTTTTTCGGAATGATATAAGCCGATGGTGAAAACAGGTGCATCCATCAGACTGTTGACGTTGTCGTAGATGGTTTGAATGATATTCTCGATGGACAGCGAGGAGGTGATGTCCCGGCCGATCCGGCTGAGCTGTTCCACATCCTCTTTTTGTGAATTGACCTTATCGAAAGCCGCTTTCAGTTCGCTGTTCTGTTTTTCGATCACTTTGCTTTGTTTTACACGAATAAGATAGCCCCGCCATAGAATGATCGAAAGGCAGATGCCGAGCGCTGCAATGGTCAATCCATTGATTTGGTTGGAGATCAGAACAGCCGTATTTTTCTGCGTCAGTGAGATGGCAAAATAGAAAACTGCAAATGAAAAGATATAATAAAGCACGGAAAATACCGGCGGCGTTAACAGCACCAGGGCGGTGATGAGACAGGTGATCAGATACGGCGTGATATTGCTGGTAACCAACTGATCGGCTGCGGCGAGCGCTGCTCCTTCCAAAAGCAGGATCATGGCGGTGATATGTACACAGACCAGGGCGAGCGAGCTGTTTTTTGCCGGCTTGAAAGCGTAAAAATAAATAAGGACGCTGATGATGGAAAAGCTAACAAAAATTACGGCATGACAAATCCAAATCGCCTGTCGCCATTGATAAAGGACCCCGGTCTCGCTTTCGGCTTTGAGCATGAAAATGATAAAGTAGCAGGCGCTGGTCGGTATGGCGATAAGCGAAAGGTAAAACACCCGACGGATATTCTCCATGCCGATGACCGTACGCGTGATCTCTTTATCCTCGCGAGAAAGCCTGAAGGCCTCGATGAATCGCCTGCCCCATCCTTTTACCATCGAAGGTTTGACGCTGGAATTCCTCATCCTGCACATCCATCCTCACTGCTTAAATGTGTGCCAAGACCGGTGGGAGGCGGTCGGACCACGCCTCCCCTGCGTTTCACCCGGAAGTAAGACCATTCGTTCTTTTTCACTGCAAATATAAAATAGTCTATCTTGGAATTGGAATCAAGCCATAATTCAGCACAGTCCGTTCTGGAAATCGTTCAATCCCAGTATGGCTAAAGGGCCGGTCATATCGGTTGTTGTTTGAGCCGAAGGAGCGTGCCGACCCAAGATATAACTCCAAGATGATCCTCATTTCGCTTGATTATTAAGCTCCAGTTAGCTACTTTCGTACGATTAAGAGATCCCTGAAATCCGGATCATGAATGCCCCGGCAAACGAAGGAAAGGCGCATGAAAGTGATGGTCGTCGATGATGAGCAGGATGTCGAGCTGCTCTTCCGTCAGCATTTCCGCAGAGAGATCCGCCAGCAGCAGATCGACTTTACGTTTGCGCTTTCTGGTGAAGAGGCTCTGCAGCAGTTGCACGCCATGCGCCAGCCTCCGGCGGTGGTGCTCATCCTCTCCGACATCAATATGCCCGGCATGAATGGCCTACAACTGCTCAAGGCGGTCAAGCATGATTTCCCCTGCATCAAGGTCGCCATGATCACCGCTTACAGCGACCAATATTTTGAGGATGCTATGGCATTCGGAGCCGATAACTACTATAACAAACCTCTCGATTTTACGCAGCTGAAAAGCGAGCTCTTCAGGGGGGCGGTCCATGGCTAAAAACCGCTTCCTCTTTCTGATGCTGCTGTGTGCATTCGTCCATGCGGCTGAAACCGGCATGCCGTTTATGACCCTTTACCCGAGCAAAGAGATCGACGGGCATACACAGTTCTGGTCGATCGAACAGGATAACCGTGGTCTTATTTACATCGGGGATGGCTATGGCATACAGGAATTCGACGGCGCGAACTGGCGGCTGATCATCAATGCCAACTACTCCTTTGGCAGGTCTCTCTGCAAGGACGCCGATGGCAGAATTTATGCCGGTTCCTCCGGCATGCTGGGTTTCCTTGAGGCGGACGAGCGCGGAGAGATGCAGTACCGTTCACTCATGGAATTCATCCCGCTCGAAGACCGCCGGTTCAATTATGTCTGGTCGGTCCACGCCACGCCGGAAGGGATCTATTTTCAGGCGAACGAAAGGCTCTTCCGCTTTCATCCCCCCCAACCCGGCGCTATCGACGGAGAATGGCATGTCGATGTCTGGCGCCCGCAAAACGACTTTGGCTATGCCTTTTGGATCGATCAGACGCTTTATGTACAGCAGTACGGCATCGGCCTGATGAAAATGGTGGAAGATTCGCTGGTCGTATTGCCGGGAGGCGGTCAGTTTGCGGATGACCGGATCCATGTCATGTTGCCTTTTTCAGGCAGGAGAGGACATTATCTGATCGGCACCTTCAGCCGCGGTTTGTTTGACTGGGATGGCACCGTTTTCCGTCCATGGCCGACCGCTGCCGATCGTTTGCTCGCCAGTGGAACTCTGTATGCCGGCGTAGTCATGCCGGACAGCTGTTTCGCCCTGGGCACCATGGCCAACGGACTGATCATCATCGACAGAGAAGGCAGACTCTTACAGCATTTCACCCAATCCAACGGTTTGATCTCCAATACAGTGCCCTGTCTGTTCCTGGACCAACAGAGGAACCTGTGGGTGGGTATGGATGGGGGCGTAGCGGTGCTCGAATACGACTCGCCCTTTTCAGAGTATTCCATTCCCGGCGGCACCGGCCCTTCCGATTTCCGCCGCTACCAGGGCATGCTCTACATCACCTGCAACGACGGCGTTTATTATCTCGATGACCAGGACGGCCTGTTTAAAATGGTCACCGGCATCGTCGGCAACTCCCAATCCTTCTTTTTCCATCAGATCAACAACGATTTGTTTGTCACCGTCAACCACGGAATCTATCAGATTCAGGGCAAAGCGGCCAGGCCGGTCGCGCCGACTGTGGAAATCTCCAGACCGGTTCTGTGCATGTGCGATATGAGTCTGACGGCCGATCTCATCGTAGCCGGCACTCCCGCAGGCGCAGAACTGTTACGCTACGATCCATCCCATCCTCAGCGTCTCCAACGGATCGGCGATATACCAGGAGTTCATGAATATATTCGGCTGGCCGCCGAGGCTGAACCCGGCGTGGTCTGGCTGGGAACAATGGATGCTGGATTGGTTCGCCTCGCCTTTTCAGCGGACAGTCTCATGACGCCAAGAGTGGATAAATTCGGCGTGGAGCACGGCCTGCCGGCCGGCGGAGCCACTTTCGCAAAGCCGGCAGGCAGGCCCTTGTTTTGCACCCAAAAAGGAGTCTACCGTTTCAACCCGGAGCAGAACCGCTTCTCACCCGACCCCTTTTTTATGGAGATAGGCCTGGGCAGAAATCCGTCTGAAGGCATCGTCGTAGCGGATGCTCATGACAACCTGTGGATCAATCTGGGCAAGGAATCGGGTGTGTATAAAAAGCTGTCCGACGGCCGTTATCAACTGGAGAAAGCCCCATTGGCGCGCTTTGCTGATGAAGTGATCAACATGATCTATCCCGAGACCGACGGCGTCATCTGGTACGGTGCGCCGAACCGCGTCATCCGCTATGCACCGGGTCAACGTCGGTCGGAGTTGACCGCTTTTCCAGCCCTCATCCGCCGTGTCGCCCTGGCCGGCGATTCAGTCGTCTATTACGGCGCCGCGCTGTCCGGCCATCGTCTGCAAGACCCGGCAGCACAGCGTTTTCCGTTTCACGGCAATGCCCTGCGCTTTGATTTTTCCGCCTCCTCCTATTTGAATCCGCGCGCAAACGCGTTCCGTACCCAGCTCGAGGGCTTTGATGCCGGCTGGTCGTCCTGGGGCCGTGAAACTCGGCGTGACTATACCAACCTTCCCCCTGGCAAATACCGCTTCCACGTGCAGGCGCGCAACATCTTTCAGCAGGAGAGCAAAGAAGATCTCTATGCCTTCACCATCACCCCACCCTGGTATAGGACGTGGTGGGCCTGGCTGTTCTACCTGCTCTGCGCCGGCGGACTGATCTTTACGCTGGTCCGCGCCCGCACCCGGCAGCTGGTAGAGCGCAGCCGAACGCTGGAAAAAATCGTGCAGGAGCGCACGGCCGAAATACAAGAGCAGAAAAACAACATCGAGCAGCTCAGCCTGATCGGCCGCGAGATCACCGCGACCCTCTCGATCGGCAATATCATCCACACCATCTATGAAAACGTCAACCACCTGATGGATGCCTCCGTCTTCGGCATCGGCCTCTACAATGAGGAAAATCAAACCCTCGATTTCCCCAGCACGACCGAGAAAAATGAGCTCCTGCCGCCTTACTCCCTTTCACTCTCGGACGAAAACCGCCTGGCGGTCTGGTGCTTCAAGCATCAGAAAGAGGTGCTCATCAACGACTATGCCGAGGATTTCAGCGCCTATATCCAACAGCTTCAAGCTCCTGTCGCCGGTGAGAATCCCCAGTCCATTCTCTACTTGCCCCTGACCTACAAGGAGAAGCGCATCGGCGTCATCACCGCGCAGAGTTTTAATAAAAATGCCTATACGGATTACCATCTCAATATGCTGCGCAACCTGGCCACTTACAGCGCCATCGCCCTGGAAAACGCCGATGCCTACCGTCAGGTGAATGAACTGCTCGCCGACCTCAAGAACACCCAGGAAAAACTGGTCACTCAGTCCAAACTGGCTGCTCTTGGCGCCCTCACCGCCGGCATTGCCCACGAGATTAAAAATCCCCTCAACTTTGTCAACAATTTCGCCGAGCTCATCACCGATCTGGTCATCGAACTGCGGCAGGTGCTGACTGCACAAATAGGCCGGGCGGCGACGGAAAAAAATTCTGAGGCCATGGAGATTCTGGATACCTTGCAGCAGAACGCCGCCAAGATCATCGAGCATGGTAAGCGGGCGGACAGCATCGTCAAGAGCATGCTGCAACACTCCCGCGGCAAATCGGATGAGCGCCAGCCCACTGATATCAACGCTATGCTGGCAGAGGATATCAACCTGGCCTACCACGGCATGCGCGCTCAAGACAGCACCTTTAACATCAAGTTCGAAACCGATTTGGATCCCGCGGTCGGCAAATTAAATATCGTCCCTCAGGACGTGAGCCGCGTCTTTCTCAACATCATCACCAACGGCTGCTACGAGGCCCATCGCAAGAAACAGGAACAAAACGGCGAGTTCGCGCCGAAGCTCTCGGTTAAAACCCGCAACCTGGGGAATCTGGTCGAGGTGCGCATCCGCGACAACGGCAACGGAATTCCGCTTGCGATCAGAGAAAAGCTTTTCACCCCCTTTTTCACCACCAAGCCGCCCGGCAAGGGCACAGGTCTCGGCCTGTCGATCAGCTACGACGTCATCGTGCATCAGCACGGCGGCCAACTGTATTTTGAATCCGAAGAAGGCCAATTCGCAGAATTTATAATTCACTTGCCCCAATAAACATCTTATCAGGAGTAGACCATGCCCGCTACTATCCTGGTTGTGGATGATGAACCGGACCTGGAACAGCTCATCCTGCAAAAATTCCGCAAACAGATTCGCGAGGGAGTTTTCACCTTCAAATTCGCCGGCAACGGCGTTCAGGCCCTCGAACGTCTTGCGGAGGACGATGCGATCGATCTGGTCCTGACCGATATCAACATGCCCGAGATGGACGGCCTCACCCTATTGAACCGCATCAAGGAGCAGGAGAACCCTCTGCTTCGCTCCGTCATCGTCTCCGCTTACGGGGATATCGAGAACATCCGCACGGCGATGAACCGCGGCGCTTTCGATTTTATCATCAAGCCCATCGACCTTAACGATCTCGAAATCACCATCGACAAATCGCTGAAGGACCTCCGGGTGCTCAAGGAGGCGATCCAGTCGCGGGATCAACTGATGTTCATCAAGCATGAGCTGGGCATCGCCACGGAGATTCAAACCTCGATTCTGCCCAAAGTTTTTCCCCCTTTTCCCGATCGCAAAGAGTTCGATATCTATGCGAAGATGATCCCGGCCCGCGAGGTAGGCGGCGATCTGTATGATTTTTTTCTGATCGACAAGTCGCGCGTCGGCGTCATCATTGGCGATGTCTCCGGCAAAGGCATCCCCGCGGCGATGTTCATGGCGGTGAGTAAAACTCTGCTCAAGGCCACGGCGCTCAAAGGAATCCCCCCGGACTCTTGTCTCGAGAGCGTCAACAAGGTGCTGGTCGACGAGAGCCTGCCCTCGATGTTCGTTACGGTGTTTTATGGCATCTTTGATACGCGCAATGGTTCGTTCGAGTACTGCAATGGAGGCCATAATCTTCCCTATGTCATCGGCAGGGAGGGGCAGGTCCGTCAGCTCGACAACCGAGGCGGGGTCTTCCTCGGAGCTCTGAAAAGTCTCGAGTATGAATCCAACGTCATCATGCTCCAACCCGGGGAGACCCTCTTTTTAATAACCGACGGCATCACGGAGGCGATGAATAACGCAGAGGAGATGTTCGGTGAGAAACGGACTAAAGAGTCCCTGAGGGCGCACTCTGGCGAAGCCCTGAATCTGCTGGTGGATCAGGTGATCAGGGATGCGCAGGCTTTTTCATACCCGCAGGAACAGTCCGACGACATGACCTGCCTGGCGCTGCGCTATTTCGGCAAATAGAGCTCGCAGGGGGAAAGGAGATATGTCTGTTTATAACGGTCAGACGGAAAAAGCTTCCCTTTTCCCTGTTAAAAACGTTGAGGAGAAAATGGAAAAAACCGTATATCTTGGCTATTATGAAAAAAAGACGTTAAAATGGTCTCTCTTTGGCTATGTTCTAGGCCTGGTCGCGATGAGCGCAACGACGATCCGCATGATCATGGCGCACGATCCGGATCTGCCCTGGTTCCTCGCTTTTTTCCTAGGGGCTGCGTCTCTGGGCATTATTTACAGGATATTGATCTACGTCAAAGGATTACCCCGCATTACCGTGGCGGATAAAAGCCTGACCCTGCTTCAAAGCGTCCTCTCCAAGCCGGTCAGGATTCCAGCGGTGGAGATCGATCAGCTGCAATTTCATCCTTCGCGAATTCAGCTTTATCTAAAAGGCCGAGGCGGCAAACCCATCGCCCTGACCCCGAGCACCTATGAGGAGACCAGGCGGCTCAAGGAGCTGTTGCGCACCTTTGCATCGGCCAATGGCGTTGCTTTCAGCGAAACGGCCTCACCGACATCGTCCGCCAAAGCACCGTCGCGCTGATCTCTCTTCCCTTTCTTCTATCGCGGCTGCGGCCGTTCTGCCGGATCAGGAATGATCGGTTCCGGCGAAGCCGAACAGCGTTGCCGTCTTTTCTTGGCGGTAATCAAAAATACGCGCCAACTTGCGATGGACCCAAAGCCGGTCCACCAGATCACCGAGAAAGCCAAAGCCGATCACATAGGTGATCCTGTCGACCAGCCGGACGCCATCTCCCTCCGGGATAAAATGGTGCTCGTGATGCCAGAGTTTGTAAGGCCCCAAACGCTGCTCGTCGACGAAAAAGCTTTTGTCGCGTACATGGGTGATCTCGGTCACCCACCTGGACCAGATCCCCTTGATAAAACGGACGCGGTATTCAATGATCTGACCCTCGTACATCGTTTCAGCGATCTCGCCGACGATGCGGAAGGAAAGCTCATCCGGCGTAAGGGCGTCGAGATTGCGCGGGGTGGAAAAAAAGTCCCAAACCTCTTCCAAGGAGGCCCGGACCACTTGCTGCCGGCGTAAAGTGTGAATCACAAGACACCTCATGGGTTGGTAAAAGGCTATGTAGCCTAAACCCGGAAAATAAGGATTTTATTTCCAATTGGCGCTGTTCAGGCGACTAGCGTGTTTAAACGGCGTTTTTTCATGGAGAGCATAGAGGCGTCAAACAATACCCCCTATCCTGTTTTATTCATTTTGCAAATGTTTGCTGAATAATACCGGGAACAAGAGAGATAGATGCCTGATGGTCCTCTTGTCATCCGGGCATCGGCCGCGATCTCCCCTGGCCTTCCTTTCTTGATAAAAACTATTTTCATTTTAGATAAAAAAGCATAATTTAGGATGAGGTAAAAGGCATGTCAAGAACGAGGCGGCAGGCGTTCCATTCTTCATAAAACCACCTTGCCTTTCTTTTCGCAAATTGTTGCGGATGGATTTTATGGATCAGCAAGACAGAACGATGAACCTAGCAATGGTTCGGGTGCAGGATCTCACCAGCGGCTATGAAGAATCCGAGGTGTTGAAGGAAATCACCATGTCGGCGCGGCGCGAACGGATCACAGCGATCCTCGGCGCCAGCGGCTGCGGCAAGACAACGCTGCTGAAGCATTTCATCCGGCTCTATCAGCCGTGGCGCGGCTCCATCCATCTGTTCGGTCACGACATCACCGCCATGGACGAAAACGAGTTCAACCGGTTGCTGCACAAGGTGGGAGTGCTGTTTCAGAACGGAGCGCTGCTGAACTCGATGTCCGTGGCGGAGAACGTCGCCATTCCCCTGGAGCAGCATACAGACCTCCCCAGAGAGATCATCAGCCGGCTGGTTCAGGTGAAACTGGGGTTGATGGGACTGAACTATGCGTCGGAAAGGTTGCCGTCCGAATTGAGCGGCGGAATGCGCAAGCGGGCGGCGCTGGCGCGGGCGCTGGCGTTGGATCCGCCGTTGCTGCTGTGCGACGAGCCGACCTCTGGGCTGGACCCCATCACCACCGCATCCCTGGATGAGCTGATCGTCAAGCTGCGCGATCAGCTGGGCATCACTGTGATCACCGTGTCGCACGATGTGGCCAGCATTCAGCGCATCGCAGAGCATGTAGTGTTTCTGGATAAGGGGCGGTTGCTCTTTGAAGGATCGCTGGCGCAGGCAAAAAAATCGGGGATCCAACTGATAGAGGAGTTCTTTGCCAAAGGATGAGCCGTGGCGCAATCGTGGCGTGGCGCAATCCACCGGATTGCGTTTGTATGACTTGGGTCGTGGGTTTATGCAATAAAAGCACCAACGCCTCAGTACGCGCGGCAAATCCAAAACTAAAGTTGAACGGCCAGGATTCAATGCAAAAGTTGCCTATGCATTCTGTAATGGGGATTTAATGCGCAAGTTTTTACAGTTTGCATAGGTTCCAACCCACCCCCTGTCCTCTCTCTGCAGCAAAAGACTGTTCAATTAAATCTTTGCCAAAATATTCGATCTATCTATGTTCCTGGTCACTCGCAGGGAAAAGTCAGATTATACGTCCCCGATCCCAGTTCAAGCACCACGTCCGAACCTTTCTGTTCAGAGGCGATCACGCCGTCCACCTTGCCGAGTTTTTTCACCCCTTCCTTCACTCCATCGAGCTGCGTGTTGGGCAAAATCGCCGTCGCCGTGGTATTGGGCGGAACCACCAGGTTCAGCCGCATCTTTTTGTCCTTGAGCTCCCAACCGCAGGCCACTGGCCCATACAGAGAGCGGACCTCTGCTTTCGCCTGAGTCAAACCGCCGCCCGGATGCGGCTGAAAGAGGATGTGCTTATAACCGGGCTGATTCGGATCGATCTCTACGCCGGCCACAAAACGATAGAGCCATTCACCAATAGCCCCATAGGCGTAATGGTTAAAGGAGTTCATGCCGGCATCCTGAAAAGAGCCGTCGGCCTTGATGCCGTCCCATCGCTCCCAGATCGTGGTGGCGCCTTTGGTGATGGGATACAACCAGGACGGATACTCTTTGCGATTAAGCAGCATGAAGGCTTCTTTAAAATAACCGTTATCGCTCAACACCGGGCACACCAAGGGTGCGCCGACAAAGCCAGTGGTAATGTGCTTGAACCTGTTGACGTCGTCCGCCAGCCGTTTAGCGGCGATGGGACGCAGCGCTTCCGGCAGCAGTTCAAAAGCCAAAGCCAGGCTGTAGGCGGTCTGAGTGTTGGAGCTCACGCGGCCGTTCGGGGTGACAAATTCATCCATGAACACCTTTTTAACCTTGGCCAGCAGATCGGCGTAATACGCCGCATCCTCCTTTTTGCCGAGTAAGACGGCGGTCCGCTGCACCAGATCGGTGGAGCGGGCGAAATAAGCCTGGCAGATCAAATCCTTATCTGTGGTGGCGCCGGGATAATCCGAGCGGTCTGTGGCAAAGGCCAGCCAGTCGCCAAAAGCGAAATCCGTGTTCCAGAAATAAGTGTCCCCCGCTTTGCGGGCCATGTAATCCACCCAAGCTTTCATACTGGGATACTGCTGTTGCAGAATGCGGGTGTCGCCGTAGCAGAGATAAACCGTCCAGGGCACGATCACCGCCGCGTCGGCCCATGCCGCAGAACCTGCGTTGTCTTTCGGATCGTCCTTATTCAGCACATTGGGAATGACGTGGGGCACTGCGCCGCTGGCCTTCTGATCCAGCGCCAGGTCTTTGAGCCATTTGGTATAAAAAGAGGCGACGTTTGCGTTAAAGCAGGCGGTGCGGCAGAACACCTGCGCATCGCCGGTCCAGCCCAACCGCTCGTCGCGCTGCGGACAATCCGTCGGCACGTCGACAAAATTGCCGTGCTGTCCCCACTGAATGTTGTGTTGCAGTTGATTCAACATCGGTTCCGAGCAGGAGAACGCGCCGCTCGGTTCATAGCCGGAGCGTACCACCACACCGGTCAGATTGATGTCCGTGAGGTCGCCGGGCGAATTCTGCACCCGCACATAGCGGAAGCCATGAAAAGTGAATCGTGGCTCATAGAGCTGTTCGCCGCTGCCGTCGAGGACAAATGTATCGGTCTGTTTGGCGGCGCGCAGATTATCCAGATAGACGTTGCCGTCGCGGTCCAGCACTTCAAAAAACGTCAAACGCACCGTAGTGCCGGCCGGTCCCTTGACGCGCATGCGCACCCAGCCGACCATGTTCTGCCCCATATCCACCACGCTTTCGCCCTGAGGCGTCTTGAAGGCGCGCACCACCTTGATCTCTGCGGCTTTGATAATCGGCGGACCTTGCGGCGCCACCAAGGCGACTGCCGGCGCCGGTTTGATCCGCACTGGTTTCCAATCCTCAGCCGGATAGCCGGCGGTGCTCCATCCCTTTCTCTCCAGGCGGCTGTCATAGCATTCGCCGTGATAAATATCATTGGCAAGGATCGGGCCGGTCGAACAGGCCCAGCTCCCGTCCGTGACCACCCAATCGCTGCTGCCGTCGCGGTAGAGGATGCGCATCTGCATGAGCAGCGCCGGTGATTTGCCATAGGTGCCGCGCTGACCGCTGAATCCCAACGAGCCGCTGTACCAGCCGTCACCCAGCAAAACGCCCACCGCATTGGCGCCGGACTTGAGCAACGGGGTGATGTCATAGGTCTGATACTGCACGCGCTTATCATAGGCGGTCCACCCCGGTGTGAGCACCTGGTCGCCGACCTTTTTGCCGTTCAACTCCATTTCATAGAGACCAAGGGCGGTCACCCAGGCTCGGGCTGAAATCACACCGCTTTTTACGATAAATTCTTTGCGCAGCATAGGGCTGGGAGAGCTTTTGCCGCCGTCGGCAGGCGGTTCCGCTTCGATCCACGATGCCTTCCAGTCGCTTTTCTCCAACAGACCCATCTCCCAAAAGGCAACCGCGCTCCAGGGGGAAGCCTTGCCGTTTTGGTCCCATACGCGCACCTGCCAGTAATAGCGCGCGCCCGTGGTCAGCGCCGGACCTTCATAGACCACATGAGTAGAAGCGTCCGATGCCACCTTGCCAGAGTCCCAAACCAGTCCTTTGGATTTCTCCAATGCCGCAGCGCTGGCCGCCACGCGGATCTGATATGCGGATTGGCCGACGCCCCGCTGATCGGACAACAGTTGCCAAGCCAGGCGGGGGTGCATTTCGTCAATGCCCAAAGGATCTGACTTGTATTCGGTGGTAAGTTGGGTGACGGTCAGATGGGATTTGCCAAACAGCGCCACTGTGAAAACCAGCAGCAGAATCAGGAACGGACACTTCATCGTTTATTCTCCATAGTATAGGATGACAGAAGCGAATGAGGCTAGAGCCGCAGGAACGGCCGTACGATCGCGAGATAACGTTATACCATTTTCCGGCGCAGCTTGTTTTTCAAAAAATGAATGCGGCCGCGAACGCGCTGCAGTCGGGCTTTATCCTTGGCGGCGATGGCCTCCTGCCGCCGTTTCTTCAACAGGTGGATTTCGGATTTGATCTGTGTTTTTTCAGGAATCTCCGCATGATGATGCGCGTGCGTGTCGATGCCGAGTGCTTTGCAGATGGCCACCAGCAGGTGTTCTTTGTTCAACTGCGTATAGCCCTGCACCGCCTCGTGTTCAATGCCGGACGCGATCTTGCGCAGTTCGGCAACGGTCTTCCCTTTGAGCTCCTGATAGGTAAATGACATGGTAACCTCCATCAAGTAAAGTCCGGAACAAAGAAAAGTCCTGACATCAGCCGATACAAGTTGACAATGCCCCTGCCTAAAGATAACTAAAGTCGTTCAATCTTGCAAGCGCTTATTTGGCCGTTCGCGCCGCGCCGGTCTGCGGTCTGCGGCCGCGGTCCGGCTGCCGCTGCTCCTGCAGCCGTCAATCGCTCAGGGAAAGGTTACCTTGTAACGGTTTGATTCAAAGGCGCTGATCAGCAGCAGACCGGCGAGAAAACCGCCCACATGAGCGAACCAGGCCACGCCGCCGCCGGCTGGGGTGGTGGCGACGCCGCTGAAAACCTGCATTAAGAACCAGACGCCGAGAACGATCGCCGCCGGAATCTTAAATATTCGATAAATCCAAAAAAAGATCGGTATCAGCACATAAACGTGCGCCCGGGGAAAACGCAATGCATAGGCGCCCAGCACGCCCGAGATGGCGCCGCTGGCGCCGATCATTGGGATCTCTGAGGCGGGGGCAAAAACATAATGAGAGGCAAAAGCCAAAACCCCGCAGATCAGATAAAAAAGCAAAAAGCGGACATGGCCGCACAGGGCTTCCACATTATCGCCAAAGATGAATAGATAGAGCATGTTTCCGGCCAGATGCATGAATCCGCCGTGTAAAAACATGGAGGTGAAAATGGTCTGCAGTTGCTGCCCCTGGGTGATCCACGCGGGCACCGCGCCCCAGGTGAACACAAACTCCTCGATCAAGCCGGGAGCCAGGGTGATTTGGCGGAGAAAGACCAGCACGTTGATCGCTATCAGAGCATAGGTTACGACCGGTCGGCTGATGTGGGGGTTGTCGTCTTTAAGTGGGATCATCATTTCACCCAAAAGTTTGCGGATTTGCGGCTGCGATTGCCGCAGCGATCGCTGACCCGGCATTCAAATTCATGACGTCCGGGGGAGAGGGCGCGTTTAACCTGATAACGCAGCGCCTCGTCCTCCGGATCATATTCGGCGATGACCTTGCGGCCGTCCAATAATAGCTGCAGCTGTTCCTCGGAACCCATGCCGGCGACCTCATCCTTGAACAGCGCGGTGAGCAGGGGCGTGCGATCCGTGACCTGAGCGCCCGGCGCCGGGGACATAGACAGGATGGCCGGCGGCTGCAGATCGCGAATCAGAACAAAAGAGCCCAGCCGCGCAGCGCTCCCGAAGACCAGGGATTGGCCCTGATCCAGCTCCCGGCCGATGAAGTTCCATTCATTCTTGCTGCGCGCTTTGAGATAAAGGCCAACGCCGCGCCGACTGGTGTCCGTTGCGTTCGTACGGATGGCCAGAGTGATTTTGTCCGCCAGGGCCACGTCCTCCGGCTCCACCACATAAACCGGTGAAACCATATCGTAGCGCGGCCGTCCGCTTGCCTCTGAGACGCTGATGCGCACGAAAAGAGGCTTGAACAGCGACGAGGAGGTGAACTCTATCCGGCAGCGGCCGTCCTCGCTTTCAACCGTTTGCGCCGAACCGGCGGCCACCGTATGATGATATAGCCGTTTGACCGCCAGCGGCCTGGATGAGGAATCATCCGCACGGCGAAGTTGCAGCTCCAACGGCGAAGGCTGACCCTGGTTAAGGGGCCAGCCGGCTAGATAGCAGTTGGGCCCTTTGCGCTCCAGCCGAATGCACTGTCGCGTCAGCGGCGAGGAGCGGCCCTCCAGCAGCACCCCTCCCTGCGGCTCGTTAGAAAAAGTGAATTCCAGTCGGCAATAGTCATCATAATACTCCACCTGCATATTGACCTTCAGAGAATCGTCCGACGCAGAGGCTGTTCCTTCCGTCTTCGCTGGGCTGTTTCGTTCAGCCAGCAACTCTCCGGTCACGATGCTCTGATTGCCCCAGTAATCCTCGGCTTCAATGCGAAAGGGGTGGCTGCCCATGGGCAGGTTCACCACGCCGGCAGGCCGACGCCAATCCAAGCCCAGCTTTTCCAGAATGGCATAAAACCACCCGGTCATTGGAACCGGCTCATCAAAAGCCGCTACGCCGCCATAGAGCTCGCTGGTCTGATAAAAATCCAACTCATTGCCGTGATCGCGAAAGAGTTTGTAGAAAAAGCCCTTTCCCTTGGCCAGCAGGCGATAATCGCGGTCCAGGTTCGCCTGCGGATTATCGTCATATCTGAAACGGTCGTACTTGGCTGAAAACAGCTCCTGATCTCCGATCCACAAACGGTTGCGATAGGTGCCGAATTCATTAGGGCCGCCCTCCATCTGATCATAAGCGTCCAGTCCAAAAGCGATCATTCCTCTCACACGGATGGGCTGTTCCACCTGATAGCGTCCAGGGGATACTTGGCGGGGCTGCACCAGCCATGGCCGTAGATCGCCCTGCACGCGCGAATCAGCCGATAAAGGGGTCACGGAAATTTTCTGCACAATGGGCGCCACCCTGTCGCTCACAACATAGCCTCGGGTAAAGGGGTTGATCGGCCGCGAGGCCTTGTCGCGCAGTTCAAAATGCAAATGGGGATAGCCGACGCCGCTTTCGCCGGTGTAGCCGATAAGATCTCCCTTTTGCAGCGGAAATTGATCCTGAGCGGGGAATAGGGTAATTGAATAACGGCCGAGGGCCTCTTGCTTGCGTTCCACAGCCTCCTGGATCGCGGGAGCGAAACCCGACAGATGCGCATAAACCGCGGTTTCGCCGGTGTCCAGCGTCTGGTACAGAACGCGGCCATAGCCAAAGGGCGAAACCTGAATGCGTGAGAGATAGCCGGAGCGAATGGCGAACACCTTATAACCGCTGCGGCCCCATGTTTTCACATCAATGCCTGCATGAAAGCGGTTTTCACGCGATTCGGCGAACGAAGAGGTCAGCACCTTGCCGGCATCGGTCGGCCAAAGATAGTCCTGGCCTACGGCCTGTCGGATCAACAACAAACCGATAAATAGAGATCGGATCCTCATGGCTCTCCGTGATGAGTGAGATCAGCTAGAGTGCATCCAGCACGGCGGCCAGCTGCTCGGTCTGCCGGCGGCGATTGTAGCGATTGATGAAATCGTTTTGGGGCTTGAACCACGAATGCTGATTTTGCGCCAGTGCACTCATGGCCTCCGCGCATTCGACCGGATCATCGGGCGCGCACAGCCGGGCGGCGCCGCTTTTCAGCAACACATCGGCCGTGTCAGGCACATCGGTCAACGCCAGAATAGGTTTTCCGGAGGCCAGATACTCCCATGTTTTGCCCGGAATAAAATGGGCGTTGTCGGCGCCGCGGGCCACCAGCAGCAGCGCCTGGCTGTTCATGAGCCGCTGCAGCGCCTCGCGGTGGTTTTGATATCCGCAATGGCACACATGATCAGCCAAGCCCAGATCAGCCACCTGTTGGCTCAGCTTTCCCGTGACATCCAATCCAACGAACAAAAGACGGATGCGCTCATACACAGCCGGTGTCTTTCGCCTGATCCGCTCCAATGCCTGCAGCACCACCCTAGGATCACTGAAGCGGGTGATGGAACCGCAATGACAAAAGGTAAAGAAGGGATCAGCGGCCTGACTGGACGGAAAATCCTCTGGATCAAAACCATTGGGAATCAGATGGATTTTCTCCGACCTGGCAAAAGAATCTTTCAGTTGGTCGGCGATGCCCTGGCTCACCGTCAGCACTGCATCAGCCTGCTTCAGCACGGCTCGTTGCAGCCATCGATTCCATCTGCGATGAACGCGGGTGGGTTCGCGCACGACCACGCCGCCTGCCCAGCTGTCGCGGAAATCCGCCACCCATTTCAATCCAGTCCGGCGGGCGATGCGCCGGCCGATCAGATGCACGGAATGCGGCGGTGAGGTGGTGTACAGCGCATCGAACGATTCCTCCTGCAACAACCGTTGAATCCGAGCCAGCAGAGGCCGTTTCCAGAGAATTTTGCTGTCCGGCATCAGCCAGAACGCCATGGTCTGTTCCAGTACCCGGCGCGCGCTCGATGGGGCTTCGACACGAACAACCGATGCCGAAGGGATTGCCGGCCTGTATTTCTGCCACAGCCGTTGCGGATCATAAGATTCCGTACGAATGATGCGTATGGAATTGAGCTCGCGCAACAGCTCCGGATCCTGGGCCCAGTAGGCGATGGGTTCCACCGTTACCACCGTCGGTTGCCAGCCATAGAGCTGCAGATATTTGGCGAATTTGGCTGGACGCTGCACACCGCCCATTCCCAGAGGGGGAAAGTAATAACAGAGCATCAGCAGTTTTTTCATCTCAAATCCGCGCTTTTTCCTGCACTTTGGCCGCAAGCCAACGCAGAGAACACCAGGGGCTTTTGAGCATCGTTTTCCACCGCAAGGCCACCTGCTCCAGCTGCTGCGCCTCGAACAAAGCGCCCAGCAAACGCATCTGCCGAATGTGCACTTGATGATACATGCGCGAGGCGAGACGCCGGCTGGGGTGAAGATCATACAGGGTCCAATAGCCCACATCCCAGTTCCGCCAGGCTTGCACACAGGTCTGCAGCCCTGCCTCGACCCGTTGCCGGTCTTGGGGCTGCCGGCTCCAGCAGGCATAATCGTACAGGCCGAGCAGGCTAAAGATGTGGCCGTTCAGCACATGGCTGGCCGGTTGCGTGGGATATTCTTCGAACACCTCGTGACCGGAAAGAAGAGTATCAACCACGCCCTGCTCCGCCACAGACCGATCGAAGACCTGGCGCGCCGCTTGCGCAGCGGCAAGGCAGGCGTCCCGTTCCTGCCAAAAGCTGCAGCGCAGCAGAAGCGAAATCGCCTCGCCCTGGGCCATGGCAGACATCCACGGCGCCCGCAGACCATAAAAAGGCAGATCGAGATCATACAGCCAAACCAGTGCGCCGTCCGGCTGTGAGGCGCCGTTTTCGCGCAACCAGCGGCAGCAGATCAGCGCCCGGCTTTTGCAGGCAGGGTCCTTGGTCTGATAAAAACGCTGGGATTGAACAAGGCCATACTGAGCGATGGTGATGGGATTATAATACCACCCGATGACAGAATCCAGCACCCGGGGAAGTCCCTGCTCATCGAAAGAATAAGCGGAAAAATCTTCCAGACCGGTCCAATCGAAAGGATATCGGTCCAGCAAACGATAGGAAGCGGGCATAATGATTTAAAATACGGAAAATATTTATTCGGTGCAAGGGGACTTTGGCGGCTGCAGCAGATAATCGGTTTTCACTTTGGTCATGCTGAAAAAGATGTTGTCCCTGAGGCCGGGATGCTCGGCTTCCAGCTGATTCAGCCAGTGTTTGATGATCTGGCGCTGCGACCGGCCGTCTGTAGGACATTGCTGGGAAAAACAGGGGATGGCGAATTCAGCGGCGAATTGTTTGATCAGCGCTTCTTCGACAAAGACCAGAGGCCGAAGCAGGTGAAAACGGCCGTTCTTGATTCTGAGCATCGGCGGGCTGGTGCTGATCTCGCGGCCGAAAAACATGTTGATCAACAGCGTCTCCACCAGATCGTCTTTGTGGTGGCCCAGGACGATCTTGTTGCAGCCTAGCCGCTCAGCGGTTTCAAAGAGATGTTTGCGGCGAATGCGGGAGCAGAGAAAACAGGGGTTTTCAGTGTTGTGGCGGCTGTGGGCGTAGGGACCGATCTGCGTGGCGACCAGGTGGATGGGCACTGTGCAGCTTTGCGCGTACTGCTTGATCCGTCGGCAGCGCTCCTCAGCCCCGTCGGCGAAACCCAGGTCAATGTAAACCGCTGTCAGCTGCATATCCGCTGCGTACACCTGGCGCCGTTGGGCCAGCAGGCTGAGCAGCGACATCGAATCCGCGCCGCCCGAAACCGCAACCAGAGTGCGGTCTCCCTGCTGAAACATTTTGTACTCCCAGACTGCTTTGTCCAGACGCGCAAAAAGGCTGCGCAGGATTTCATGCCGATCCAGCCGTCCACGGCGGCTGCTAGGGTTCATCGGAAGAGCCCTTGATGGTGTGAATATCTCCGATCAGAGATTCCAGTTTACGCATGAACTCTTGTTCTTTTTCCACATCCCCGCTCAGGGTGCCGCCGGCCATGGCCAGAGCCTGCTTCAATTCAGTATATCCGGTCTTCAAGCGGCCTTCTTTTAAATGAGCCAGTCCTTTCGCGTAGAGGATGGCGGCCTGCTCTTTTTTATTCTGCAGCAGTTCGGCCATAGTCATGGCCCGGTCGTACCGGCTCTGCACTTCATCCCACGATTGCGTCCGAAGCGCCACTTCAGCCAGATTGGTGTTGCAGAGAACCGTGATGCTGGTGTCCTGTTTTGATTCTGCGATCTGCAGGGCGGCCAGATAATGGCTTCTAGCCTCGTCGGGACGGTCCAGATGTTGTTTGATCGTGCCCAGGTTGATATCGGTGCGCGCCATGGCCAGCGAATCGCCGAGCATTTCAAAAAAGTCCATGGCCTTTTGCAGGTTTTCCAGAGCCAGTTGATACTGTCCTTCGTGCATATAGGTGACGCCGATCTGAAAATAGGCGCGGGCCATGGCCGGCTCGCTGTGCATCTCACGGGCGGCCAGCAGATAGGCGTCAAAATGTTTCATGGCTTCGCGGGAATTCGACTGGCCACGCTCCATATGACCGAGGTGATCGTAAATCTTGGCTGCATCATAGGAGCGATGCAGCTGATCATACAGCGCCGCGGCTTTGAGATAAACCGCTCTGGCCTCTTGCGACTGCTGATCCAGTTCGTACAGCATGGCGATTTTATAAGTGGCGTCAGCCATAGAACTGCTGTCGCCGATACTCTCGAAAGCCTGCACCGCCCGGGCGAACTCGCGCCGGCTTGACGGGTGTTTTTTCAACCGGCTGAACAGCACAGCGCGGCGCCAGCGGCTCAAGGCGGCTCCATCCAGGGCATGATCCAGCGTCAACAAAGTATCCGCCTGCTTAAAAGCGGCCAGCGCCTCCTCATCCCTGCCGCAGTGTTCGAACAGAGCGGCCTGATTAAGATAAAGCCAGCCCTTTTGTCGCAGCGGTTTGACCGATTCGATGAGCCGCTCATAAAGCTTGAGCACATAGACCAGAGAGTCCATTGGCATTCGGGACAGATTTCTGCCCGCCCTGATGGCAAAAGCGGTCCACAGAGAAACATGATTTTCCAACAGGGGATTTCCTTTTTCCAGCAGCGTGGTTCCTTCGAGAAATGTCAGGCTGTTAGAAAGATGCTGGAAGAGCGCCGCGTTCACATAGGGTAATTCTGATTCCGTTATTCCAGATGTATCGCAATGAAGATCCGCGTCATCCGGCAACAGCGGCAGTTGCCAGGAGACCACCGGCAATTGCCGTTGGTCCGGCCGCATCAATAAAACAGCCCGCACTGTTTCAGACCCGGCTGCCAAGGGCTCCAGCGCCATGATCAAGGCAGCGCCTCGCTCCTTTGCTGCGTCTAAAGCCCGGCGGCAAAAGGGGTTATTCAGAGGAGACTCGGTGAGGGCAACCTTGACCGGCTCTTCGCCATTGAGATCCAGGTTCGACAGGTAGCGCGCCACCTGAGCGGAATAGGCGGAATCAGCCAACGAATCGGAAAAGACCATCAAGCCCTTGTCGGTCTCATTAAAGGGAAAGCCGAAGAGCTGATGTTTTTCGATGGTCTGCAGCAGCAGATTTTGCAGGGCGGTCGCAAGAGTTTGGTTCTGAAGCGGGGTGGGCTGCTTTTTCGGCATCCGCACCTCGGTGGCGCCGAGCAGGATGCCTTCGGGAAAACTCTTGGTCTCCAGCCAAATCCGCAGGGTGTCCAGTTTCATCACCGCCTGGTAGCTGAGAACGACATCGAGATTGAGCAGGCGATCCGCCTGCAACAGACTCACGGGTTCGTACTCTTGAAAAAACTGCGCGGACAGATAGTCGCCGACCTGTGCGCGCACCGAATCTGCAGGGACCCACTGCACCCCCTCCTGCTCGCGCATCATGGCGCGCAGGCGCGGCAGTACGTTATAGGGATCCTGCGGCGCTGCAGCGATGGATCTGCTCTGACTGGCAATTGTAAAGCGCAGGGCAGCCCAACCGCAGGCCGCTTGAAGCAGAATGACAAGCAGGATGAAAGGACGGAAATTGTTCTTCATATCGATACGCTCATGATGTGATGCCTGTGGCCGGTGCACAGAACGACAACCGGCGTTGCTGAAATCCCTGGGCGCCTGATCGACGCAGGCCTGTGCATGCTTCTGCGGCTGCGGAAATCGCTGCGCTAAGAGATGGGCAGCATGATGCTCAGGCGCGTGCCGTTGGGCGCCAGGGCGATGAACTCAATGGGCTGTTCCCGGCTGTATAATTGCTGCAATTGCCGCGCCAGCTGGCGCATACGGCCGTCGTGCATCATCTTTTGCAGCGAGCCTTCTTCCATCGGCCGGCTGGCGGTTTCGCTGATCTCGATGATCAGATGGCCCAGTTCCTTGCGCGCCGAAAGGATGACATGACTGGGGGCGGCGGCGGATTCGATGCCATACTGGATGGCGTTCTCGATCAACGGCAACAAAAATAGACTCGGCACCTGATGCTCGAGACAGTCGGCGGAAACGTCTTTAACCACCTGCAGGCGACGGCCCAGGCGGATTTTTTCCAAATTCAAAAAGAGCTCTGCGCAGCGCACCTCCTGAGTCAGCAACGTGAACGGCTGGCGGTACATTTCGACCGCCATGCGCAAGAGCTCGCCCAACTGTTCGATGGTCTGCCGCGCCAGGTCTACATTGCTCAGCGTCAACGCTGTAATGTTGTGCAAAGTATGCGAAATAAAAATCTGCGAAATCTGCCAGGGCCAGAGTTGACCGGGCTCTCCGTCGGAGACGTGCAGGTCTTTGACGCGCTGCATCACATGCCATCGTTTAACCCCAAAATGCCAGACGATCATACCAGCTGTCCAGGCGCTGCCGACCCCACACATAATCCATAGAGAACCGTTCTTCCACCCCGACGCGCCGAAACAAACCAGAGACACAAGCAGTCCCGTGGCCACGGCGATCAGCAATGAAAGCATCAAGGTTTGACGCTTCATTTCAGCCCTATTTCCATTTCTGTGACAATTTCCAAAGGCAGCCGATCAAAAAGGGTGATGCAGAGCACAGGATGGCTGTTTTTAACGCCATAGGCGGCAGAATGCCATCCCTGTATCGGATCCAGCGCGCCCTGCAGTATGCGGCTGTCGAAGGCGGTGGAAGCTCGCACCGTCAACGTCATCGACAGGCCGGGGCAGGTCCATAAAAACCTTTCTACGGAGAACCGCTGGGTTGTGCCCGGCGCTAAATGCCAGTTCAGCCGCACCAGATGCTTGCCGCGGCCGTGCAGCGTATCGGTGACAAGCCAGCGCGTACCTTTTTGCTCCAGCCTGCGTTCATGCATCACCTTGAGGCGGCGATAGCCGTCCTGCTCCGCCGTGAGGAGCAGCGGCTCCTGCTCCAGCTGCACTTTTATGAAACGGGCGTTGGCTCGGCGGCCCCATTGAAAGGGCCCAACGATCTCGGACTGGCTTTGATCGTCGATCTCTAGAGTGTTATGAGCGCGGGTGCTGCGAAAGTAATCCCGCCATCCGGGATCGCAGCGATAGCTGAAGGTGCCGCTGTCGATCAACACCGGCCGGCCGGCGGCGTTGAGCACCAGGCTCAGAGCGTCGGCATGGCCATGGGCGGCCATGCGGTCCAACCCCAGCGGACCGGCGTCAAAAATCATACGCTGCCGGCAACCGTTCACCGTGCGATGCAAAATCGCATATCCGCCGTCAGGATAAAAAACGCTTTTTCGCTGTGCGACAGCCGGCTGTTTGTTCCGCCACGCCTTGGTGCGCTCGAGGCCGGCCAGCCACAACGCCTCTGAGTGCAGAGCACCCTGTTTGAGATCGTTGCGTTCAAACGTCACCGCAGCAGTGGACAACATACGTAAAGCCGTCGGACCGCTTTTCGAAAGGTGCAACGCTTGGCCGCCGTCCTCATCGCCGATGCCAGGCAACTCTCCGCTCTCATCCAACAGGTCAAAGACAAACTCCGCCATTTTAACCAATCGGTCGCGAAATTCCTGCGTAACCGGCCGGCGCGTATGATCCGCTGCCATCAACACCAGCAGCCCATAGTAGAAGACATAGCGCTGATACTGCGTTGACTGCTCCCGGCTGACGCCGTCCGGATGCACCTGCCGTAAAAATTCAGCAAAGAAAACAGAAAAGCCGACTTCCCGCCATTCCCCAGCCCGACGCAAATGTTCGAAATAGCTGCCGGCGTAGATCAGGCCCACCGCCTCGCCGAGCAGATGGTTGTTGGCGGACGAATAACGCGACAGATGGCCGGCGATATAATCTGCGTGCTGTTCAACGGACTGAAGCAAGTGACAATAGAACAGCGGCGTCAAATAACTGCTTGGTTTGGCGAACTGCAACGCCCAGGTCCAGGAGATCAACCGCAAGCCAACTTCCAGCGAACTGCACCAATTGATGCCCCAACCGTAGGGATTGGCCTGCAGCCAATGCTGCCATTGGCTGAACAGCTCCACCGCATAGCGACGATCTCCGCTCAACGCATAGGCCTGCGCCAGAGTGACAAAATGCTGATGCCGGTTCAACTCCCAGATGTATTTGACGCCCGGCGCCACATCCGCCTGCCAGTATGGGATTTGAGTCCAATAACGGACAGGAATGCTTTTCTGCGCCACTGGATCATAGTGCCAGTCGATCTCGCGCTCAAAGGACAGCGGTTGTGAAAAAATGGAAAAACGACGGCGACAGAATTCATCCGCCGCGTACAACAGCGACGGTTCTTCGTCCGGCCAAACGGAGCGCAAAAAGCCGGCCACCTGGTCCCATTCCTCTTTCTGCCAAGGGAAAACCGCATGGCGGCGAAAATCAACCACCAGATCCGCCAGCTGTTCCGCAAGGGTGCGCGAAGGATCGATCGCCCCCTGCCGCATGAGAAACGGCTCAGCCGGGATCACGGTTCCCGACGCCGGCAGCCGCAGCCTTTGCAACCGGCTAGCCACATTGTGGTGCAGCCGATAGCCGATCTCGGGCAGACTCATCGCCCGCATTCGATGATACCACGTGGTATAATTTTTCGCCATGGTTTTCCGGTCCGCTATTCTCTGATCCACTGGGAATCCTGCGAATGATCCAACAGCGAAGCACGAGTGATAGAGCGGTCGCCGAACCGCTTGCGCACCTGGTCCATTACACGTTCCACGCGATCCGCTGACTGAGTCTCATCCGCGAACAACTGCAATTGCTCCCCCGCTCCTTCCAAATGCGAGACCCCGACGCCGAGAAGGCGAACCGCCTGATTGCGGCGCTCAAAAGCGGTGAAAAGCTCTTCGATCGTTTTACGGATCAGGGTGGTTCGATTGGTCGGCTGCTTGAAAGTGCGCGATCGCGTAAAGGTGGAAAAATCGTGCAGCCGGATCTTGAGCGTGATGGTCCGGCCGTACAGCTCTTTTTTACGCATCTCTTTGGTCAGATCGTCGCACAGATAAAAAAGCGTCTGACGAAGCGCGGCCTCCTCGGATTCGTCTTTATCGAAGGTCAGCTCGCGGCTGATGGATTTCGCTTGCCCTTCGTCTCTGACCGCGCGATCATCGAGGCCATGAGCCAGGCGCCAGTAGTGCACGCCGCTTTTACCGAAACGATCGGCCAGCTCTTTCTGGGAAAAACGGGCCAGATCGCCGATGGTGCGGATGCCCATTCGCTGCAGAAACGGCAAAGTTTTTACGCCTACGCCCCACAATCGTGCGATCTCCAATGGCTGCAGAAACGCCTGCACCGCATCCGGCGCCACAATGACCAGCCCATCGGGCTTGCGCAGGTCTGAGGCGATTTTAGCTAAAAATTTGTTCGGCGCAATGCCGATGGAGGAGGTCAATCCGGTGGCGTTGGCGATCTCCTGCTTGATGCGCCGCGCCATGTTCTCTACACCGCTGTACAGCTTGTGCGTCGAACTGATGTCTAAAAACGCCTCATCGATGCTGATCTGCTCCAGATCGGGTGAGTAGCGATCGAGGATCGCCATGACGCAGCGCGAGACCTCGGCATATCGTTTACCGCGCGGGTAGACATACACCGCCTGCGGACAGAGCTGCCAGGCTTTGGAGATCGGCATGGCCGAACGCACGCCATAAGCACGCGCCTCATAACTGCAGGTCGAGACCACGCCGCGTCCCTTGCCGTTTTTAGGATCAGCGCCGACGATGACCGCTTTGCCCCGCCACTCGGGATGATCGTTCTGCTCGATGGCCGCAAAAAACGCGTCCATATCGATGTGCAGGATGATGCGTTCAGACATAACTATAGAGGGACCTCATATCCATCGGCACCTGACAGGATTTAGACGATTGCGGGCCGCCCCGCTTCCAACGGTTCGAAACCAGGCTCTTGAGAGCAATCGGGTAAAAACAGCTCGATGGCTTTCTGCCACTCTTCGTCCTGTCGGTACGCGCACAGGCGCAATCCCGGGCGATGATTGCCAAGAATCATGCGGGACAGCAGCACGGGCTCGTGATACAGACAGAGCACTGGTTTGACCAGGAACAGCGCGTAACAGATTTCATAGCCCACCCCCAGGGAGGGGTTGGACACCTCGGCGACCACCCCATCCGCCTGCTGCAGCCAGATCACATCGCGTTCGTAGATCTGCTCCGGCGTCATCCGGCTCTCCTGATGCCAGACATTCGGAGCAACAATATGCTCTGTCGACACCACATGGCCAAGGTCTTTTAAATAGCCGACCATTCGCTGATAGGTCGGTAAAAAATCCCTGCCTCCGGCAATAGAAGCGGCGAAATAGATCTGCATAAAAATCGTATCTCCAACTCACCCCATTCGTGGGCCGCCGGTCCGCGAAGCCGGGCGGTTCATGTTCCTTCTTTCAAGCCGTCTGCGAAGAAAAAATAGAGGCGGCTTTCCTCGCATATTCCACCCGGCACCAAACAGCCCTGACGCTCGGCCCTGTGTATTCAATGTACAGGCTTTCGATGACAATGTCCATGCAATTTTTTCACCTCAGTCTTCAACAGGTTTTTCCACCCAGATGTAGGAACGGACGCCTTCATCGATGAAGCGCAACAGCAGCGGCTGCAGTCCGGTGATTCGACAAAAAACGTAAATCTGCAGGCTCAGCCGGTTGAACTGCCGCAGCAGCCAGGCCTCGAACGCTTGCGAGTGCAGCAGCCGATTGAGCAGGCGCCCGCATAGGAGCAGCGCGGCCGGCAGCTTGGCGGCGTATTTGACCTCTTTTTCCAGAGTACCGCATTCCACCGGCAGTAATCCCGCTGCCTTCGCCAATGCGCGCAACTCTTGCGGTCGATAGGCGGTATGAAAATACCGGCCGTCTGAATCGCCCTGCGCGCCATAATCTGACAGACAGCCGACCTGAACCCAACCGGGCTTTACACTTTTATAATTGGGGGTGGTGATCAGCGCGCGGCCGCCCGGTCTCAGCACATGGGCGATGCCGTTGAACACAGCGGAAGGATTCAGACAGTGCTCGAGCACTTCACTGCACAACGCATGATCAAAAGAGGCGGACCGGAAGGCGTAGAGCCGTTCCGCGTCCGCCACCACCAAACGGCGATGCAGAATGTCCGGCGTTCGTCGCAGGACCGCCCGGCTGAGGTCCATGCCCCAGCGCTCGCCGTTCTGATAGGCCGCGAGATAGTGGCCGCTGTTGCAGCCAATGTCGAGCAGTGAGCCCTGAATCCGCTGCAGATAAGAGAGAATGAAGGCCTTGCGCAGCTGGCCGTACAGGGTGCGATAGACCATCTGCTCTTCCGGATAGTTGGCGCCTACGGTTTCGTAAAACTCAACAAGCGTTTTTTTAGATTGATTCACAGATTGCCTTTAGAAAAAAGCCGCTTGAAGGATTCCCGCTCCTCCTGGTAGCAAAAGCCGGTTACGACCAGCGACAGGGGAAAACCGAGCAACAGCAGTACGCCAAGCCATAGGTGCGCCTGCACTACCGGCGTTCGGGCCAGAATAAAAAGGACCGCGGTGATCAGGCTGAGGTGGAGCAACCGTTTCCATTCATAGCGGATCGGATAGCATTTTTGTGAAAAAACGTAGAGGCTGCCCGCCATGGCGAAATATGAAAACAGACGCGCCCAGGCGGCGCCGTCGATGTCCAGACTGGGGATCAGCGCCCGGTTGGCCAGAAGGTTCACCGCCACGCCGGCCAGCGTGGCCCAGATGATGTAGACTGTTTTATCCTTCAGATACACGCCCACATAAAAGTTGAGATAAGCGGCATAGAAAATATAGGCCAACAGAATCACCGGCACGATCCGGTTGGCCGACCAGTATTCAGGACCGATCAGATGGTAAGGACCGATCGACAGCCGGGAGATCGGATCGAGGAAAACAGAGATCAGCAGGAAAACGAAAAAACAAACGGCGATCAAATAGGTCAAGGCCCGCCGGTAGACGGATTCCGCATCAGCTTGTTTGGCCACGGAAAGAAAAAACGGCGGCCAGGCGAATCGAAAGGCGGCAACCAGCAGCGCCATGCTCATGCCCAGCTTGCTGCCCGAGTTGTACAATCCCACCGATTGCAGCGAAGCCAGACGCTCCAAAAAGATCCGGTCCGCTGAATCCATCAATGCGATGGCGAGTCCTGAAGGCAGCGCCGGCAGGCCGAAGAGAAATAATTTTTTTAACAGCGGCGATGAAAAAGAGAGCGCAGCCCGACGCTTGAGCAGGGGCAGGGTCATCAGCAGCGTAAAGGCGGAAGACGACAGGTTCGCCCAAAAGATGCCCTCCACGCCCTGCTGGCGGTAAAAAATGAAATAGAGGTTGGCGGCCAGGTTCACCGCCACATTCAGGACTTTGAACGCGATGTAAGCGAGGCTTTTCTCCTCCGCGCGCAGCACCAGCAAGGGAATGAAGGCGAGCGTGTCGCAAAACAGTGCGGCGATGACAAGCCGGATCAAAAGGTCCAAAGAAAAAGCAGGGGGAACCGGGGCCCGCAGCAGCCACTCAGACAGTCGCGGCGCGGCAAGCCACAGAACAGCGCTCAACGTCGCGCTGGTGATCAGCAGGCTGATCAGGGTGGTGGAAAAAATCGTCCGCCGGCGGGGTTCGTCCTCCGCAGCGACATAGTAGCGCAAAAAGCCCGCATCCAAGCCGTACACATAGATCAGGGTGAGAAGCGCCTGCCAGGTCATCAGCACGCCGGCGACGCCAAAGGCTTCGCCGCTGAATACGTTGGTGTAAAGCGGCAAGAGGAGAAATCCGATGGACCGGTTGATGATATGGCCCAAACCGTAAATCGCCGAATGCCTGAAGAGCCGTTTCATGGAGACGAGCAGGGACATGGACAGTGCGTCATTTCGTTCAGCGTTCAGAATGATGATCGCGGGGATAAGATCCGATCAGTTCTCAGCTCTGGTACAGCGCCGGCCTGCGATCGTTGAGCAGATGGTTGGCCGGATTCAACCACTTGTCGTCCGCCCGGCCGGGATCGATGTCCTGGACCAGCACCTCCTCCATCAGCTTGCTTGCCCGAGCGGCGATCCGGCCGCGCGGATCCGTGATCTGGCTTCGGCCGGTGAAGGACAGAGATTGTCCGCCGCGGCGATCTTGTCCCACACGGTTGGCGGTGACGGCGAATACGCCGTTCTCCAGGCAGCGCGTGACCATGGCCGCCTGGCAATAAGGCAGCACCAGGTTGGCGCTGTGGCAAATAATCTGGCTGCCCTGCAGGGCCAGAGAGCGCATGGATTCGGGAAAAATCCAGTCAAAGCAGATCATCAAACCCAGCTTGGCGACGCCGATGTCGTGAACAGCAAAGGGTTTGTCGCCGGGATCAAACCATTTCTTTTCTTCATCGAATAAATGAATTTTCCGGTAACAGGCGATAAAGCCGCCGGGCCCGATCAGAACCGAGGCGTTGAAAAGCCGGTCGCCTGCCTTTTCCGCCAACCCGGCGACCAGATGGCAACGCAGCCGTTTCGCCGCAGCGATCAGAACGCGGCAGGTCTCGCCCTCTGGAACCGGTTCCGCGGCCGCCTGCGCCTCCTCCCTGCCGCTGAACCAATAGCCGCTGTTGAAAAGTTCGGGCAGCACATACAGATCCGCCCTGGTCCTCTCCAGCAATTGTATCGCCCTGCGCCGGTTCCGCTCAGGTTCGTTGAACCGGCAGTTCATCTGAACCGCAGCAATTTTCATAGCTTCTCTCGTTCTCCCCTGAGGAAAGATACCATTTCTTCTCGATAAATTCAAGCCCGGACTCAAACCACCGTCCAACGGATGGTGAACAGCGGCTGGACATCCACACGCCGGTCCATGCGTTTTTCCAGCACCTGAATAAGATCATCCCGTTTGATGACGATCTCGTCCTCCACTTCGAAAATCTTTTTTCGCATCAGCCGCTTGCGGCTTTCCAATTCAGCGATGGTGCGATGCAGGCGGTGCTGTTCCAACGGGGAGAGCTCTTGGCGCGATTGCCGGGTCAAGGCTTTGATCTGCTTTTTTATGTCCGTCAGCTGACCCTCGGCCGCTGTCACCATGTCGTCAGACCATTTTTCCAGCTTTTCACACTCTTCGAGAAAATAAGCGCGTCCCCGCTCCTGTGAATTTTGATTCAATCGGGCGATGGTCAATTGCGCCTCCTGTTGCAGACGATGCTGAATCGCCTCCACCGGCGGTTCCACCGGTTCGGCTTGGCCGCGACAGTAAAAGAGGTGTTCGCATTGTTCCTGATCCAGCAGCTTGCCGCGGTCGTCTATGGCGCTAAAGATGAGATGATCCTCCGGCTCGATGGATTCGATGTGCAGGTGATAGAGCGCAAGCCAGCCGCTCTTGCGCTTCAAAGTCTGGACCATCGAGATTTTCACCGGATGGTGGGTGATGTCAAAGGACACACGCGCCGTCGGCGTCGCGATCCGCCGACCAGCGTCGAGCACATACTCGCCAAGCGGATGGGACAGGCGGTAGAGATGGATATCGTCCACCGCTTTTTTTTCCTTGGAGATCAGGTGGTACCGGCCTGCCGGCGTCGTCGGCAGCGGCGGATCCAGCAGATGCAGCTGCATGGTCTGATCGTCGAACCGCGCTTTCTGCTGCAGTACGCAACGGCTGAGCTCCCAAAAGTACATGCCCATGCGATTGAGCTGCTGGCGGGCGTCTTCAAGGCGAAGGTGCAGCCGTGATTGCACGTCCTGGTCAAAATGCTCCAGCAGCAGCCGGCGGGTGTGATCGAGCCGCTGCTGAATGCTCTGCTCCATCTCTTTCTGCAGCGCCTGAAACGCTTCATCGATGGCGTCGCGCGAACGGCACTGCTGATAGATGGTTAGAATCCGACGTTCAAAATCCACCCCTGATTCAATGTTGCCAAGAATTTCATCCGAAGCGCCGAACACGCCGTTGAAGAGGTTGAATTTATCGGTCAGCAGTTCATAGACGCGCTGATCAGCCAGATTGCGCTCATTGAGAAAGTTGATCACCACCACATCGAATTTCTGGCCGTAGCGGTGGCAGCGGCCGATACGCTGCTCGATGCGCTGGGGGTTCCAGGGCAGATCATAGTTGATCACCAGCGAGCAGAACTGCAGGTTCAATCCTTCCGCCGCCGCTTCGGTGGCAATCATGAGGTCGGCCGAATCGCGGAAATGCTCCAGCAGCGCTGTGCGCATGTCCACCGCCCGGTTTCCGGCGGAACGGCCGCTGTCTTTATTGCGCTCGAGCCAATCGGCGTAGATGGCGTTGGCCGCCTGGTCGTTATTGGCGCCGTTGAACAGCACGAAACGGCCGTCATAACCGTGCCGACTCAAAAAATCGGCGATAAAAGACTGGGTGCGGCGGGATTCGGTAAAGATCAAAGCCTTGCGTCGAGCCCCCATCTTATCCAATTCCGCAAATCCCGCTTCCAGAGCCTGCAGCAGCTTGTCCGCCTTGGCCTCGCCAGGGATGGAGATGGCCTTCTGCAGCAGCCGATCGATCTGACGGATCTCCTCCTGCAAACGCACCGGATCGATGGGCTCGCCGTTCTTTTCGAGCTCCTCTTCACTCTCCTCGATCAAGTCCGCCTCGATCTCTTCGGAGCGGATAAAGTGGCCGATAAAATCATCCGACGCACCAAAACCGTTAGCCAGATTTTCCAAACGCACTTTGATGGCCACCAGAGTCCCGATCACCGCGTGAATGGAAGAAGCCAACAATTTGTGCAGGATCAACGCCATGAGGTGGCTCTGCTGTTTCGGCACCGCATACACGACCTCCCGGCGGAGAAAATCGGTCAGTGCATCGTGAAGAGACTGCTCCTCATCGTTGGGGTGAAACGGCAGGGTTATGGCTCGCCGTTCAGTGTATTTTACGTATTCAGAAACCTGGTTGCGCAGCGTCCGCTTGCAGAACAAGGAGAGCCTGTGTTGCAACTCGCTGTAATCGTCCTCCAGTCCGGCCATCTGATTGCGAAAGGCCTGCAGATCACCGAAGAGGTGGTCGTCGATCAACGAGGCCAGTCCAAAGAGCTCGGTCAAAGAATTCTGCAACGGCGTGGCAGTGAGCAATACCTTGCGCCGGCCTTCCAGCGCCCAGCGGATCTCCTGAGCCATCTTGTTCGAGGCCTGAAAGACGTTACGCAGCTTGTGCGCCTCGTCGATCACCACCAGATCCCAGGGCATGGTGCGAATCTGGGTGCTCTTGCGGCTGGCAAAATGGATGGAGGTAAGCAGCACCTGGGGCTGATCGAACGGATTGCTGAGACCGCGCAGCTGCGCCTCGCGATACGAGGCGGCGTCGAGGATCATATTGGGCAGATGAAACTTTTCCTGCAGCTCCAGGCTCCACTGCTTGCGCAGCGAAGCGGGGCAGATGACCAGCAGGCGGCGCTTGCGCTCGGCCCAGAACTGGCACAACAAAAGACCCGCTTCGATGGTTTTGCCCAACCCCACCTCATCAGCCAGCAGCACGCCTTTGGAAAAAGGCGAACGCAGGGCAAAGAGAGCGGCATCGATCTGGTGCGGGTTCAAATCCACACAGGCATCAAAGAGCGAAGAGGAAATCTTTTTAACTGTGTCGCCGCTATGATGGCGGGTCAATTCGTAAGCGAAATATTTAGCGTGATACGGAGTCGACATGGTTCCTTGAGTCATACTGTAAATGCGCATGAAGCGATCTGATAACCGCAACGGACTGCATCGATGACGCCGCGAGTCGCCTCTTGGTGCAGCAGCGGCAACGGCCTCATTCCTCCGGCTCGATTATTCTCCATTCATGTATGCCGGCGGACCATTGGTCCTGCAGCTTGACCAGCAACCGCAGCTCTGTGGTGGCGATCGGGGAGAACGTGACGGTGTTCCAGCCATCAAGGAGCACGCTGTAGCGGTTGTCTGCTGCCACGGCTTTCCACGTATCGCCCTGAAAATATTCGATTCGCCAGTCGACCGGCGGACGGCATTCGCCGCGGCCGGTGTCGTCGAACCAGTAGAGCTGACAGCCGGCGATGCGCACCGGCTGCGGCCATTGATAGCGCACCCACTCCTCGCCGCCCTTGTGCGGCCAGAAATGGCACAATTGCCCCGTGTGGTCGGAGGATCGTTTCGGCTCGATTCCGTCTTTAATCCCCTGCAGCCGGCTGCCGCTGCCGATGTAGGAGGCGGTGACCACTGCGTTTCTCTCCATGCCGCCGACAGCCGCGGGCGGCATGGCCTGCGGCAGCCAAACCATCATGGCTCCAGGAGCACGATTATCCCAGACAAAATAAGGGACCGCTTTCACCTCCACCTGCCGCGGGGACGGCATGGCCTGATAGAGTTTGCCCTTCCAGGACAGGCTGTCGGTTGAAAGGCCTTTGCCTTTCAGTATCATCATGCCGTTGAACAAAGAGGGATCCCACTCGGCGGTCAGCGGACAGGTTGGCGGTAAAAAAATCGAAGCGAGCTTCGCAGCGTGATCACAGGCTTCCAGACAATAGACCAAAGGACCGCGCTGGAACGCCGTGCGTCCGGCGTCCGCTTGAACCTGAGGATGCGCAATCATACGACGCACCGGCATGTCCAGGTTCAACTCCACTTCGTCACCAGACTGCCACGTCCTATCCAGCACATAGTAGCCTTTGTCCATAGGCGGAGCCACTGCTTTTCCGTTCACATGGACCGTCGCCTGGTCGCACCAGCCGGGCTTGCGCAAGCGAAGCGCAAAGGCAAGGGGCTTTTCCGGGGACGGCTTGATCCGCACACGGCCGTCCCACGGATAGTTGCCAAGGACTTGCACCCACAGCCGGCCTTTTGGGAAAATCACCTGGATCCGCCCTTGCAGGTATAGATTCATCCATAGCGAATGATCATCCTGCGCACACACATAGCCGCCCAATGAGGCTACGGTGCGAGCGACGTTCGGCGGACAGCAGGCGCAGCCGAACCATGGGGAACGGTGCTGGCCGCCGTCGCTTTCCAGACGGTTGACGTAAAAAAACGTTTTACCGTCCTGAGAAACACCGCTGAGCATGCCGTTATACAGACAGCGTTCCACAACATCGGCATAGCGGCTGTCGCCGTACAACAGCGCCAACCGATGGTTCCATTGCGCCAGCGCGATGGTGGCGCAGGTCTCCTGATAAGCGGTCAGATTGGGCAGATCGTAGTCTACGGTAAATCCCTCGTTATGACTGGAAGGACCGATGCCGCCGGTGATATACTGGTTGCGCTCGATGGTGTTGCGCCATACGCGTTGAATCATTTTAAGCAGGGCGGCGTCATCGGTAACCGCAGCCACATCGGTGGCGCCTGAGAGCAGATAACAGGCGCGCACCGCGTGGCCTTTGATGGTGCGATGCTCGCATAGGGGCATGTCATCCTGCCAGTAAGAGCCATCGTACTCCGCCTCCGGGGTTTGATGCTCACGGGCGAAAAAGTGAATGCCGCGGTTCTCGATAAAAAAGCGCGCCAGATCAAAATAGCGCTGCTGCCCGGTCACGCGCCACAGTTTGATCAGCGCCAGTTCGATCTCGGGATGGCCGGGATAACCCATCCGTTGACCTGGCCCGGGTCCAAACAGCGAGCAGATGTGATCGGCGAATCGAGTTGCCACGCGCAACAGCGTGCGCTTGCCGGTGGCTTGATAATGGGCCACAGCCGCCTCAAAAAGATGGCCGGCGCAATAAAGCTCGTGATGATCGCGCAAATTCGTCCAGCGCTGGTCCGGCTTGTTGACCGTGTAATAGGTGTTGAGATAACCATCTTTTTGCTGAGCGGCCGCGATCCGACGAATGATGGCATCGATCTTTTTTTGCAGTGCGGCATCCGGATGGGCGGCCAGTGAATAGGAAGCGGCCTCCAGAGCCTTGTAGAGATCTGAATCCATATAAACCGGCCCGTTATAGCCTTTGCGTTTGCCTTCAGCCGCCAGATCGAAATTAATCAGATTGCCTGATTTGTCCAGCATCTCCAAATTAATGGGAATGGAAGCCGTACGATTGATCTCCTGCCGCGGCGCCCAGAATGAATCCTCGATATGCACCTGGGTAAAGGGCACAGCGGATAATTTGAGCAGCGGGGCTTCTGCCGCCGGCGACAGAGAAGCGAACAGAATCATTCCCGCGCAACAAAGAAGAGAAGGTGATTGAACCATGCGGATTGCCTTTCTACACTGGTTACAGCGAACAGGGACCATCGATCAGGTGGACCTGAACTATCCTGCCGGCGATGGCCGAGTGGAAGCAAAAAAACGAATCATCCATCAAACCGCGCCATAATCCCACACGGTTTCCAGCATCGCGCGATAATTCTCCGGCCGTACATAGTTGGGGATGGTGTTGCCGGAACCTACGCAATAGCCCCCGCCCGGACCGAGCGCACCGATCAGCCGCTTGGTTTCCGCTGCCACGGCGTCCGCCGTGCCGCGCGCCAGCAGATCCACGTCCACGTTGCCGATGAGCGCCAGGCGATCGCCGTACCGCTGCTTCACTTCGACGATATCCCAGGCTTTGGGCTCGATGGGCTGCAGCGCGGTGACGCCGGTGGCCAACAACGCTTCCATCACCTCCCACAGTTTGCCGTCGCTGTGATAAATAAAAGGAAAACCTCGGTGCGCACATAATCGGCCGATTTTTTTCATCCAAGGAAACAGGTACTTGTGAAATATCGCGGGGGCGGCCATGAGACCGGTCTGATAGGCGATATCGTCGCTGTAGAACAAACCGCCGACTATGTCGAACTGGGCCATGCGTTCAAACAGCTCATAAACGATCGCGCCGATGCGTTCGAAAACCGCTCCCACCAGTTCCTCATCCTCTACGCATGCAAAGCAAAAGGTCTCGAACCCCATGAACTCCCAGGTAAAGGTAAAAATATCGCCGTACTGACCGATGACCCGCATTTCCGGCGGCAGCAGGCGCTCGGCTTGTTCAAAGAGGAGAAAAAGGTCATCCTTAACGCTGGGAAACTGAAATTGTTCAAAAGCCTCCCAGGTCGAAATGATCCCCTTGCCCTCGCTGCCCCATTTGCGCGCCCGGTCCTGCCCGCTGGCTTCGCTGTGACGAAACCCGCCGGCTGGGACCAGACCGGCCGGATTCATGTCGATGACCGGTGACAGCTTGATGTAATCATAGCCAGCGCAGCGGAAAAAATCGATCCGGTCCTTCAGGGTGTTGACCGGTCGGCCGAGGAAATGCCCCATGATGCCTTCGTCTATGCCCAATTCCAGGACCGGGATGCGATCCGCCTGTTGAAGCGACAGGGTCTTTCGCAATCGGTCAAAGTCCGGTTGATATGGGGCAAAGCGGGGCATACCGTCTCCTTTCTGCAAGCGCTGAATATGGAGAAAAACAGGGAGGGGATAGCCAGGGCGTGCCCATCGAACCAGGAGCCTTGCCTTCACCCCTTTATCCGGCTTTAGCAAAACGCGTCCGATGAACAGAACCTGGCGCGCTCTTGTACCATCCCGTCAGGTGTAAAGAGCAACGGTTGCGAACAGTCTGGAGAATCGGAGCCACCCGACTTTTACGACGCGCTCATCGCCCTCATTCACGGGTCGAAAAAAAAATGAATCCCGCTAAAGAAGAGCCGGTATCTCTTGCACGGTGTTCACCAGCGTGCCGATCCCCTCGATGGTGGCTTCAATGACGTCGCCAGCTGCGATCGGCAGCGTGCCTTCGGGCGTGCCGGTGCAAATAATGTCGCCCGGCTCCAGTGTGATGCAGCGTGAGATATGGCTGATGAGCGTCGGAATCTTGAACACCATATCTCCGCTATTGGCTTTTTGTCTGGTCTCGCCGTTGACTTTCAGCTCCATCTCCAGGTTATGCGGGTCAGGCACTGCGTCGGCAGGCAGCAGGCACGGGCCCATGGGACAAAAGGTGTCCATGCCTTTGGACAGGGTCCAGGGCTTGCCGGTCTTGATATCCTGTATTTGCATCTCGCGGGCGGTGACGTCGTTGGCAATAGTGTAACCGGCGACATAGTCCATGGCCTTATCCTCGGTCACTCGCCGCGCTTTGCGCCCCATTACCACCGCCAGCTCCAGCTCGTGATCCACCCGGCCGATGCCGGCTGGAATCTCCACCACTCCCCGATGCGGCAGAAGGCTGGAGGGAAGTTTGGCAAAAAACATGGGCTTGTCCGGCACCTGGCTTTTCCACTCCTTGGCATGAGCCGCATAGTTGCGTCCCAGGCAGATGATCTTGGACGGCCGCGAAACCGGCACTTGCACGACAAAATCATTCTCCAGCCGAAGATCCTTGAGCGGGCGGAACCCTTTCACCGTCTCGATGACCTCCACCAGGGTTTCGTCGGAAAAATAATCCAATTCGACCATCAGCTGCAAAAACGGCAGATCCGGCGCTTGTTTAAAGCTTTTGTATTCGATGTAATACCGCCATATCTGCGAAAAATTGAATTTTCCTTCAGGCGTCTCTACGCCAATGCGGGGTTCGCCCTTAGCCGTGGTATAGGCAAAAGCCTTCATAAGAACTCCTATCGCTGCTTTTCCTGTTGTTTGATCGCAATCCACACCGCGTCCAGCTCAGCCAGGCCCGCCTGCGTCATGGATTGCCCGCGGCGGCGGAATTCCTCCTCCACCTGGGTGAACCGGCGGGTGAATTTTTCAATCGTGCGGCGCAGCGCGTCCTCGGGATTTGTCCGCAAAAACCGGGACACATTGACCACGGAGAACAACAGATCGCCCAGTTCTTCCTCCACCCGATCCGGCAAACCCTTGTCCACTGCTTCGCGCAACTCGGCGATCTCCTCCTGGATCTTGTCCCACACCGGCGTCACTTCCGGCCAATCGAATCCCACGGTCGCTGCCTTGTTCTGAATGCGATAGGCGCGCAGGAGAGCCGGCAATTCCCGCGGCACGCCGCTGATGGCCGAGCGCTTGCCCTCCTTTTTCATCTTGGTTTGTTCCCAATGAACGACCTGCTCATCGGCGGTTTTGATGTCCACATTTCCGAACACATGCGGATGACGGCGGATGAGCTTGTCGTTGATGCTGCGCACCACCTCCTCCATGGTAAAAGCGCCCGCTTCAGCGGCTATCTGCGCGTGAAAGACAATCTGCAGCAGCAGATCCCCCAGCTCGCCCGGCAGTTCTTCCAGGCGGCCCTCGTCGATGGTTTCAATGACCTCATAGGCCTCTTCAAGCAGATGCTGCCGCAACGAGGAATGGGTTTGCTCGCGATCCCAGGGACAGCCGTTCTCACTGCGCAGTGCGGCCATGATCTCCAGCAGCCGGGAAAATGCGTTATCGATGGTTTGAGACAAAAGTCCTCCTGTCATGGATAAAATCAGGCATATGTTAGGACAGCCGGAGGAAAAAACCAAGCTTTTTTTATGCCAGTGCAACAAAAGCCTCGGGACGCAGACAAGTCGTCCACCCGGGTCATCGCCGGATAAAATCTCCTTCTTTGAAAGAAAAATATTTTTTATATTTCTGGCATTCAACTGATTATGAGGCTCGCATGACTTTTTTCGACCGCTTGCAGGATGACCGGGTTATCCTCTTCGACGGCGCCATGGGCACGCAGATCCAACGTCTGACGATTACTGAGAAAGAATGGGCGGGCAAAACCGGCTGCAACGAAATCCTCAACCTCACGGCTGCGGAAAAAATTCAATCCATTCACAGCGACTATTATGCAGCAGGCGCCGAGGTGGTGGAGACCAACACCCTCGGCAGCAGCCGTATCGTACTGGCAGAATACGAACTGGCGGATAAAACCATAGAGATCAACCGCGCCGCTGCCCGCATTGCGCGTCAGGCCGCCGCTGCGTTCAAAGACCGGCCCTGCTTTGTCGCCGGCTCCATGGGCCCGGGCACCCGGCTCATCAGCCTCGGACAAATCGATTTCGCCGCCATGCATCGCTCCTACCTGGAACAGGCGATCGGCCTCATCGAGGGCGGCATCGATCTGTTTCTCATTGAAACCTGTCAGGATGTGCTGCAGATTAAAACCTGCCTGCTGGCTGTGCAGGACGCCATGAAAGAGTATGGCGTGCAACTGCCGGTGGGCGTGTCGGTCACTGTGGAAACCACCGGCACGATGCTGCTGGGCACACGAATCGACGCCGTGCTCGCCATCCTCTCGGCCTTTGACATTCACATTCTGGGCATGAACTGCGCCACCGGACCGGAGCCCATGCGGCCGTTTATCCAGCAAATCTGTCGGCAGTTCCCCGGCCGCGTGGCCTGTCAACCCAACGCCGGCATGCCGCAGAACATCGACGGACAGATGGTGTACACGCTGGCAGTGGATGAATTTGTCTCACTGCTCTCCGCCATGGTGAGAGAAGAAGGGGTGGGGTTGGTCGGCGGTTGCTGCGGCACCACGCCCGAGTTCATCAGGGGGCTGGCCGCTTCGCTGACGGACGTTTTACCGGCCAGCCGGGAAAGCAAACCGCCGGTCGCCATCGCCTCGTTGTTCAGCAGTCAGACGTTGCGCCAGGATCCGGCGCCGTTTTTCATCGGCGAACGCGCCAACGCCAACGGCAGCAAACAATTCCGCGAAATGTTGCTGGCCGACGACTGGGACGGTGTTGTCCAGGTGGCACGCGAACAAGCCGCCAGCGGCGCCCACGGCCTGGATCTGTGCGTAGCCTACACCGGCAGAGATGAAAAGGCGGACATGGCACAGGCGGTGAAACGCATCGTCACTCAAGTGGATCTGCCTTTGTTCATCGATTCCACGGACGTACAGGTCATCGAATCAGCCTTGCAGCTCTATGGCGGCCGAGCGGTGATCAACTCGATCAACCTTGAAGACGGCGAAGCCCGCGTCGATCAGGTCTGCCGCCTGGCCAAACGCTACGGCGCCGCACTGATCTGCCTAACCATCGATGAACAGGGCATGGCGCTGACCGTGGAACGCAAACTGGCGGTGGTGCAGCGGCTTCACGACATCGCGGTTCTCCGCCATGGCTTGAGACCGCAGGACTTGATCTTTGACGCCCTCACCTTTACCCTCGGCAGCGGCGACAGCGCTCTGGCGGATGCAGCGGTTAACACTCTGGAGGCCGTCCGGCGGATCAAGGCCGGCTGGCCGGGCGTGACCACCCTCCTGGGCGTGAGCAATGTCTCCTTTGGCCTGAGTCCGCACAGCCGCGATATTCTCAACTCGGTGTTTCTGGCCGAAGCGGTTCAAGCCGGGTTGGACCTGGCCATCGTCCATGTAAAAAAAATTCTGCCGCTCTATCAAATAACCGAAGCGGATCTCGCCGCTGCCGCCCAACTGCTCTTCAACCGCGGCGAGGAGCCGCTCAAATCGTTCATCCGCCATTTTGCAGAGAAAAACGGCGCAGCCGCACCGGTCAACAAAGACGAAACCTCGCTGCCGCTGGAAGAACGCATTCGCCGGCAGGTCATCGAGGGCAATCGTTCAGGATTGCAGGAACGATTGCAGGAGGCGCAACGCGAACGCAAAGCGTTGGCCATCATCAACGACCTTCTCATTCCGGCGATGAAAACCGTGGGGGAATTATTCGGCGCAGGAAAAATGCAGTTGCCGTTCGTCCTGCAATCCGCAGAGGTGATGAAGTTTGCCGTGGATTACCTGCAGCCGTTCATGGAAAAAAGCGCGGCGCAGAGTCCGCTCAGCATCGTGCTGGCCACGGTGCGGGGCGATGTGCATGACATCGGGAAAAACCTGGTGGAGATCATTCTCAGCAACAACGGCTACAAGGTGTATAACCTCGGCATCAAGTGCGAGATTGAAACCATGATCCATAAAGCGGTGGAGGTCCATGCCGATGCCATTGGCATGAGCGGCTTGCTGGTCAAATCCACGGTGGTGATGAAGGAGAACCTGGAGGAACTGGCGCGCCGCGGCCTGCAGGTTCCGGTGCTGCTGGGCGGCGCGGCGCTGACCAGGCGCTATGTGGAAGAGACCTGCGCTCCGATCCTCGAGGCGCCGGTGGTGTATTGCAGCGACGCCTTTGATGGGCTGGCAGCCATGGAAAAAATCAAAGAGGGCACCCTGTTGAAAAAAAACGCGGCGGTCAAACAGGCCCAATCGACGTTGCGGCTCTCGACCGATGCCGTCGAGCAGCCGATCCGTCGCGATATCGACATCCCCAAGCCGCCCTTTTGGGGCGATCGCCTGGTGACCGGCATAGAACTCGATGACGTCTTTGGCTACCTCACCGAGGCGGTGTTGTTTCGCGGCCGCTGGGGATATCGTCGAGGCACGCTGAGCGCCGCCGAATTCGAGACGCTGATCGCTCGGGAGGCGCGACCGGCACTGGAGCAGCTCAAGGAACGATGCAAACGCGAAACGTTGTTGACGCCGTCGCTGGTGTACGGCTATTTTCCGTGCAACAGCGACGGCGATGAAGTGATCGTCTATCATCCGGAGAGCCAAGTGGAATGGCTGCGTCTATGTTTTCCGCGGCAGAGCGCAGCGCCGCATCGCTGCATCGCGGATTTCTTTCTACCTGTGCAGGAGAAGCGACAGGACCTGCTCGCGGTGCAGGTGGTCACCGTGGGCGCCCAAGCAGGCCTGGAGGCCAAACGACTGTACGAGCAAAACGCCTACAAGGACTATCTTTTGTTTCACGGATTGAGCGTGGAGACTGCGGAGGCTTTGGCGGAGTACTGGCATCGCAAGGTGCGCGAAGAGCTGGACATTCTTGAACAAGAGGGCGCCGGGATGGCAGATTTTGTCGCGCAGAAATATCGCGGCTCGCGCTACTCGTTCGGCTATCCGGCCTGTCCGGACCTGGCGGAGAACCGCAAGCTATTCCAATTGGTGCGGCCGGAGCGCATCGGCGTCCACATCACCGAGGAGGATCAGATGGTGCCGGAGCAGACCACATCAGCGATCATCGTCCATCATCCACAGGCCAAGTATTTTCGCGTGGAGTAGCGGCAAGGTCAAAAATATTATATAAAAAGGGGGGAATAATGATCAGAGAACTTTCGTCCGGGCCCTGAAGGGCACGAAATCGAGTTGAGAGCAAAGCCAAACCGCCGAACGCGAGATTTGAGCCATAGGAGGAGTGGAAAGAGATAGTGAGCATCCGAATCCTCTGAGCCTGATTTAGCCGCAGAGAAAGCGAAGTAACGCCGAGGAGGTGAAAAAAACATGGGAATATTCATTCTCGGCGCTGTTGGCGACCTTGGCGGTTGATCATCAACTGCCCATTTGGCTGATGAACCCTACAAAGGATTAATGGGTCCATTAATGATGGCAATGCCGTTATGTTCCTTCTTAGGCGCTAGTTTAAAGTTATGGCATTACGGATGGATCGATTAGGAGAAAAAAATGGATAAAACGATCTGCACCAATTGCGGTTATGTTTACGATCCAGAGATCGGCGACCCGGAGAACGGCATTCCGCCGGGAACGTTGTTTGACGATTTGCCCGAGGACTGGGTGTGTCCGGTGTGTTATGTGGCGAAGGATCGATTCGATCTTTTGTAATAAGAGTTGGAATAAAGAAGTTTGCCTTTGTTTCCTGCGGCGTTGTTGATCGCATTCGCTCCGCTCCATTTCTCTCAAGGTCTTAGCCGGTCTGCATTGCCGCCCGTTGTCTCTGTCATCAGCATCAGACCCGCGAAGCTGTCCGCGTGGCCGACCTGCATTACCGCCCGCACCGCCGGTTGTCCGCCGCTGAAAACAGCATTCCTGAAAAATGATTATGCTTGAAAGAAGAAACAGAGGGTTCCAGCCGGCTTAAAAAAAAGCGTTGCTTCATTTAAGAAACAACGCTTTGCAATAAAAATGCCGAGCCGTCCATGGCACTGGAATTAGGGGGGGTACCAGTCACCGAGGGGACGCCCGGCATCTAATACGTTAATAATATAAAGAAAAACGATAAAAAAAGCAATCAGTAAAACCATGTATTTCATGGTAGGGAAAATCCCTAACCATTCACTTGTTCTTAATGAACGAGTAAAATATACATCAAAAAAAATAAAAATGCAATAAAAAACGCCTCTGCGTTTCACAGAGGCGTTTCAAACCGACTAGTAGTCCATGCCGCCGCCCGGGGGCATCGGCGGAGTCGGCTGCTTGGGTTCCGGTTTTTCGACGATGGTAGCTTCGGTCATCAGCATCAGACCAGCGACGCTGGCCGCGTTCTCCAAAGCAATGCGCGAGACCTTGGTCGGGTCAATGACGCCCGCCTTGAACAGGTCTTCAAACACCTCGGTATCGGCGTTAAAGCCAAAGGCGTCCTTGCCGTCTTTGACTTTTTGCACGACGATGGAGCCTTCCCAACCGGCGTTTTCAGCAATGAGGCGGATGGGTTCTTCGACTGCGCGACGAAGAATCTGCACGCCCACTTTTTCATCGCCTTCAAGGGATTTTTCCAGTTTCTCCAGAGCCGGCAGAGCGCGCAAGTAGGCGACGCCGCCGCCGGGGATGATGCCTTCTTCCACTGCCGCGCGGGTGGCGTGCAGCGCATCTTCCACGCGGGCCTTCTTCTCTTTCATTTCGACTTCCGTAGCCGCACCGACGCTGAGCACGGCCACGCCGCCGGCCAGTTTAGCCAGACGTTCCTGCAGTTTCTCTTTGTCGTAATCCGAAGTCGAAGTCTCGATCTGTTTTTTAATTTGTGCGATGCGCCCTTTGATGTCTTCGGTCTTGCCGGCGCCTTCGACGATAGTGGTGTTGTCCTTGTCGATGGTCACGCGTTTGGCTTTGCCGAGATCGGTGGTGGTGGCGTTTTCCAGCTTAAAGCCGACTTCTTCAGAGATCACCCGGCCGCCGGTCAGAATCGCGATGTCCTCCAACATGGCTTTGCGGCGATCGCCGAATCCCGGCGCCTTGACCGCAGCCACGCGCAGCGTGCCGCGCAGTTTGTTCACCACCAGAGTGGCCAGAGCTTCGCCTTCCACCTCTTCGGCGATGATCAACAGCGTGCGGCCCATCTGAGCGACTTTTTCCAGAATCGGCAGCAAATCCTTCATCGCGCTGATCTTTTTGTCGTAGATCAGGATCATCGGATCATCCAGCTGCGCTTCCATGGTGTCGGGATTGGTGACAAAGTACGGCGACAGATAGCCGCGATCGAACTGCATGCCTTCCACCACCTGCAACTCGGTGTTGGTGGTCTTGGCCTCTTCAACCGTGATGACGCCGTCCTTACCTACTTTTTCCATCGCATCGGCGATCAGTTCGCCGATGGCTTTGTCGTTGTTGGCGGAGATGGCGCCGACCTGGGCGATTTCGGTTTTGCCCGGCAGCGGCTTGCTGATTTTGCGCAGTTCTTCGACCACCGTCTTTACGCCTTTATCAATACCGCGTTTCAGCGCGTTGGGGCTGGAGCCGGCGGTGACGTTCTTCAATCCTTCCCGAATGATGGCCTGGGCCAGAACCGTGGCCGTGGTGGTGCCGTCGCCGGCCACATCACTGGTTTTCGAAGCCACCTCTTTCACCATCTGAGCGCCCATGTTCTCCAACGGATTCTCCAGCTCTACTTCCTTGGCCACCGTGACGCCGTCCTTGGTGATGGTGGGAGCGCCGAACTTTTTATCAATAACCACATTGCGGCCTTTGGGACCGAGGGTGGAGCCCACGGCCTTGGCCAATTTATCAATTCCGACCTTTAAAGCGCTGCGCGCTTCGACGTTGAAATCTATAAGCTTTGCCATAACAGACAACCTCCACGAGTTCAGGTTTAATTAGATGATTGCGAAAATATCGCTCTCGCGCATAATCAGATAATCTACACCGTCGATGGAGACTTCGGTGCCGGAATATTTTCCGTACAATACCTTGTCGCCCTTTTTGACCGACATGTCCACTTTGACGCCGTTCTCAGTGATTTTGCCAGGACCGACGGAAACCACTTCTCCCTGCATCGGCTTTTCTTTCGCCGTGTCAGGAATGATGATCGATCCCTGCTTCTGCTCCTGCTGTTCCACCGGTTTTACCACAACTCGGTCAGCCAACGGTTTAATGGTCATAACGAACCTCCTATTAAGTTATTGTTTTTTAAGAGTTCGATTTTATTAGCACTCATTAATGATGAGTGCTAATAAAGATAATTTAGTCTATATTTCTTTAAATGTCAAGTTTTTTTTGTTGGCTGCAAACAAAATATAAAATGAATTTAATCCACTTTTATGCATTTTTCCCTTGACATTGTAGTTGCGTACAAATATATTACATTGGTCTTGACTGCACCCTCTAGCAGCGCACACTGGAACTTGATTGCTGCCAGATGACGAAGCAAACCTAAAGAGAAGGGCATACGGATGAAAGAATTCGTCGAGTACATCGTCAAACATCTGGTGGATAACCCAGAAGAAGTCAAGGTCTCCGAAGTGTTTGGGGAAACAACCGTAGTTTATGAGCTTCGTGTCGCGCAGCCGGACATGGGCAAGATCATCGGCAAGAACGGCCGCACCGCTCACGCCATTCGCGTGTTGCTCTCAGCGGTCTCGAGAAAAGGCGGCAAACACGCCACCCTGGAAATTCTCGAATGAGCCAAGGCCGGCCTTCATTCAGCGAAGATTTCGTTGTAAAAATTTTTAAGGCCTTGAGTGACCGGGAAGGGGAGAGTACGGTCATTTTTATTTATGATACTTTTCCCCGCGAAGAATAGTGAAGGCACGATACAGCTGCTCCAGCAGAACCACCAGCGCCAATTCATGGGCAAGCGTGAAGGTTGAGAGCGCCAGCTTTTCATCCGCCCGCTGCAGCACCCGTTCATCCAGACCCATCGGTCCGCCGATGACAAAACAGAGAGGCCGCGGTCCGTTCTGCAGCCAACCGTTCAACCTTTTCGCCAGCTGTTCCGAATCCCAGCATGCACCCGAGCGGTCCAACGCCACGCACCACTCCCTGGCCTCGATCCTGGCCAAAAGCCTTTGCGCTTCCTGGCTGCGCACATGCCCAGCGGGCTGGTCCAGCTTCTGCGCCGGCACCGATTCCACGTCGATATCCAGGTAATGACCAATGCGACGGCAGTACTCTTGCGCCAGGCCGGCATAATGCGGATGAGCCGGCTTGCCGACCAATAGAATTTTAATCTTCATACAGCGAAACCCAGCGAACGTTATCTATGAATAAAGATTCAAACGCCGGCGTTACCAGCAGCCGCATTAAATTCTGCGATCTCCGCTGCGAACACGCCGCCTTTGCTGCCGACGAACACCTGGACGGCGCCAACAGCTGCCGCACTTTTATCGCGCTGTGGTGCAAGGCGCTGCAGCAGATTGTCAGCAAAAACGCCCCCTGTGCCGTCCAGTTTGGACAAAGACGGCCTAAAGCCAACCTCTAATCCTTTACAGCCGACGGCGCTGCCGAGGATGCGGCTGGCACTGCCGCGAGAGAATCCCCGGACGCAGGCTGCGCAACCACCGCCGCCAGTTGCTGAAGGCGCTGATCCCGTACCGCCATGAACGCGGGCTTGAGCAGCGCCGGCAACGGATCTCCGGAAGAGTTCTTGATCTTGTCCGGATTGACGGGCCGGCCGTTTTCATAAAACACATAGTGCAGATGCGGTCCGGTCGCCAGACCCGTGCTGCCCACATACCCGATCACATCCCGCTGACGAAGCGCACGCCCCACCTCCAGATCGGCCGCAAACCGGCTCAGGTGACCATAGAGGGTGACAAAATGGGGATTCTTGTGGCGGATCTTGACGAAATAGCCGATGCCCGAGTTGTAGCCTTTTTCGATCACCGTGCCGTCGGCAGGAGCCATGACAGGCGTCCCAGCCGGCGCCGCAATGTCGATGGCATAGTGCGCACGCACGACTTTGAGAATGGGATGACGACGACCGCCGCTGAAGCGGGAGGTCACCCGGCCGTACGACAAAGGCGATTTTAAAAAAGTCTTTTGAAAGGAATGGCCGGACAGATCATAATAGCCGCCGCGATCCTCCGAAGTTTGAAAATAAATCGTTGCCAGACGACGATGCTTCTGCAAGTACTCTCCGGCCAGGATGCGGCCATAGCGGACAAACGCTCCGAGGCTGTCCGGCTGCGATGGGTCGGCAAGATGATAGGCCTCGCAAAGCAGCGCATACTCGTCGCCCTGCTTCGGATCGCTGAAAAAATCGAGATCCCATTGAAACACATCGCTGAACAGAGTGATGAGCTCCGCAGACTCGCCGGCCGCCAGCATGGACTCGTACAGCGAACCGGTGATCCGCCCGCGCACGCCCTTTATTCTCTTCACCAAAGCCAGCTGCGTCACCCGACCGTGCCACTCCATCGCAGAGTCGCGCTCGACGTGGATGGTCCGTTCGGGCTCGGCAAAATAATCGAACCGCTGAAAACGTCCGGTGGAGTCATGATACAGGCAATACCTCTTGCCCACCACCAGCTTGCGCACATCGAACACCGAGGCGAAGGCGCGAATGATCGCTTGCGACTGTCCGGAGGGAAAGCAATCCCGCGCCACGATTTTCTCCAGCGTGTCGCCGCGGAGCACTTGGCCGTCGCTTCGCAGCCACCGCGCTTCGGGGGCCGGCTTCACGACAGCCGGCTGGACCGCCGCCGGTTTTTCTTTACACCCGCCATACATCCCCATCACTAACAAACCACCGATGAAGTACAGCGCACTTTTCATCCTGAAACCGCCTATTTGATTTATGGTGCAGCTGCGCATCCCTCCCCTCGCGCTATTCATTCCACCCGCCGTTGACCGCATCCTGCCATCGAAGGATGCGGTTTATACAATCAGACCCGCGCCGGCCGCCGCTTCAGTGGCAAAGATCGCATCCGGCGGCAAGCCTTTCTCCATCGTCTCGGGCCTGCGACAAGCGAGAAAGGTTTCATAATAATCGCGGGTGACCGCCGCGATAAAATCATCCACTTTTTCTCTGGCCACCAGGCTCACCGTGCAACCGCCGAACCCTGCCCCAGTAAGACGGCTGCCCACCGCCCCATGCTCCAGCGCGATTTCCACCAGTCGGTCCAATTCGGCGGTGCTGATCTCATACAAAGATCGGCAGCTTTCATGGGAGGCTGCCATCAAACGGCCCATCTCCTCGGCGTCCCCTTGCTCCAGAGCCTCACAGGCGGCCTGCACACGAGCCGCTTCCCGCACTACGTGGAGATAACGCGGCAGCAGTTTAAAGCCGTCCTGAGGCGTCTGCAGCGCGGCATGATGCAAAACACGCAACAGCTCAGGCAAACTCATTTGCAGACGGTCCAGTAATTGCGCCAGAGAAAGCGATTGCGGCCCCAGGACCGAGGCCGCCTCTTCTTCAGACAGTGGAAAAGCCGCCAGATCGGCCAGCCGTTGCGCGGACACCGGGCGGCCGGTTTTATGCGACAGATAGCGGCACAACAATAAAACCGCAAGCCGACATTCCAATGGACGCCGGTTATACTCCAGCAGCGCAGATTCGGTTTTCGGCGCGGCAATCAAGGAATTGCAGATCACCACCCGGTACGCAAAGGGCAACGCCACCGGCCGCACCCGCAGCGGGAAAAAATCGATCTTGAGCGCGTGTCCAGGCCGGCCCAGCAGCGAAGCGGCCTGATCCATGCCGCCGCCCGCGGTGCCGACGAATCTCTCTGCGCGGGCCAGCACATCCGCCAGCTCAAGGCGGTCCACCTGAACCTCGTTGACATGGAGAAACAGCAGGGCGCTGGCAACGACCAGCGCCGATGAGGAGGAAAGACCGGCAGCCGGCGGCACCGTGCCGTCAAACAGCGCGGTGAAGCCGCGTGCGGAATGAGGCATGCGATCTTGCAAGCCGGCCAGCGCTGCTTTAACATAATTGCCCCAATCGCCGAGCGCAAACGGGACCGTTGCCTCGGACAGCCTAAAAAAGCGTTCGGCAAATGCGCGGCGGCCATTTTGCATAAGCACCTGATCGTCCGGCCGGCGGACCGCAGCGATGCGTATCTCCCGGTCGATGGCCAGCGGCAGCACGGGATATCCATTGTAATCAGTATGCTCGCCGATGAGGTTGACGCGGCCCGGCGCACGGACCAGCAGATCAGCCGGGGCTGCAAAACGATGGAGAAATTCATCTCGTAATCGCTGCCACTCGGGCGAGGAGATCGATGTGCTCATAGCGTTCTCTGATTCATTCATGCGGGTCCATAGGGGAATAATACGCTATCTGATTTGTTTTATTAATATGTCCTTGCTGTTTACCGCTCGAGCCGAAACACTGGGCGAAATTCGAAAAACAACCTGGTTACGGTTCAGTGCTCAGGAACGCGACCTTGACCATTTAGGGGGACGTTGCCGTACAGAGTCGGTCGGCGCCAGCACAAGCGGTCTTTGTGAGCGACCGTCAGGCCGCGGCGGCATGCTCTAGATCAGTAATAGGGAGTCTTGCTATGCTTAAGAGCGCCACCCTTAAAGAAGCGATGGAGGTTTGGTCCAAACCGGAGCGTCTGGCCTTTGCGACCAGCGTGGATTCGAGCGGCGAAGCGCAGGTGATGACGGTGGGCTGGTTCACCCGTTCCTCCTTCCGTCCGCCTACGCTGGCCCTGGTGGTCGGTCGGGAGCGCCGGCTGTACCGGTGCATTCAGGAATCTAACGAATTTGTTCTAGCGATCCCGGGCGAAGATCAAGCCCAAGAGATTTTAATTTGCGGCGCCTCTTCATCTGCAGACGTGGACCGTTTCAGGCAGTGCCGGTTTATCACCAAACTCGGCAATCTGGTCAAAGCGCCGCTGATCGAAAACTGTCTGGCTAATTTTGAATGTCGTGTGATCAACCAGGTGGATGCCGGCGATCACACCATATTTATCGGTGAAGTGGTCTCTGCCTGGATTCATGAAAGACCAACCGCCAACCTGATGCTGGTGGGCCTGGAAAGCGGCTACAAAGTTCTCGCTGAAGAGGGTCCCTATCGCGTCGGCGTTGTCCGCCATCACGACTAGGAGCAGCCGGATTCAAGTTTGAGTTCTCTGTCTGCCGCCCCCCGTGGAGCAGAGCGCACGCGCATGCCTTTGCGGCGCAGCAAGGCCCAGAGCGGCTAAAGCCTGCCGGAGATCTGCAGCCATTTCAACTTCCACACCATCCAGATCGCCTCGCGTACAATCCGCTTGGACATTTTCGAAGTGCCCGCCCTTCGATCGATAAAGATGATGGGGATCTCCCGAATATGAAAGCCGCGGTGGACCGCGCGAAAATTCATTTCGATCTGAAAAGAATAGCCGTCGGACTGAATGGAATCGAGATTAACCGCCTGCAGCACACGGCGATGAAAACATTTAAAACCGCTGGTGCAATCGCGCAATTTTATGCCGGTTATCCAGCGCGTGTAAAGACTGGCGAAATAGCTGAGCATCAACCGGCTCAACGGCCAATTGACCACATTCACGCCGTTGATGTAGCGCGAGCCGACCACCACATCGCTGTCGCCGGCGGCCTGGATCAAGCGCGGGACATCCTGAGGATCATGGGAAAAATCAGCATCCATTTCCAGAATCAACTCATAGTCGCGCTGCAGCGCATAGCGGAAACCGGCGACGTAGGCGGTGCCGAGCCCCATCTTTTTTTCCCGGCGCAGTAGATGCAGGCGCGGCTCCTGGCTGCGCAACGCTTCCACCAGATCGCCGGTTCCATCCGGTGAGTTGTCGTCGACGATCATGACCTCCAATTCCGGCTCGTCCAGATGGAGCAGCGCCTGAATCATGGCGACGATGTTTTGGCTTTCGTTAAAAGTCGGTATAATCACCAGCGACTTCATTCCTACTCCTGCAATTAGTCGGAGCGATACCCTGCCGTGGACAAGGTCTGAAACTGTTCCTTGAGCCGACGCAGCCCGGTTTCGACATCGCTTAAACGCACGCCCAGCTCATTCATGGCTTTATCCACCAGCAAGCCGGACTTGAGCGGCCGGGGAGCCTGCTGGCCCAGGTCTGCGGTGGCGATAGGCTGAATCTGATCGGCATCCAGGTCAAAGATTCTGGCGACCTTGACCGCAAAGGTGTAACGGTCGACGATCTCGCTGCCGGCCACATGATAGAGCCCACGGCATTCCAGGGCCGCCATTTTCCACAGAGCCTCCGCCAGTTCGTCGGCCAGTGTGGTATTGCCGAACTGGTCGGTGACGATGCGCACCGATTGCCCTCTGGCCAGGGCCTCGATCAGCCAGGTGACAAAATTGGGACGAACGCGACGGCCCAATCCGTAGAGCACCATGGTCCTGGCAATGACCGCATGCAGGGAAGAGTGCTGCAATACGCACTCGCCTGCCCATTTGCTGCGGCCGTAGTAGCCTAGGGGATTGGGCGGATCCTGCTCGTCATAGGGTCCGTTGCGGCCGTCGAAAACATAATCAGTGGAAATATGAAGCATGCGGGCGCCGGTCTGCAAACAGGCCGTGACCAGATGCTCGACGGCGGTCACGTTCACCCGCCAGCACAGTGGCTGATTTTTTTCCGCGCCGTCCACGTCGGTAAAAGCCGCTGCGTTCAAAATCCAGTCCGGTCGGAATCGCCGAACCACCGCCAGCACCTGCTGTTCTTCACCGAGATCCGTACGCTGATAGTCAACGCCGGAAACAACCGACTCGGACTGCAAATCTACGCCGAGCAGGTCCACGTCCGCCGGCGCGCAGCTCATCAATTTTTGCCCCAACAATCCGTTGCAACCGGTGACTAGACATTTCATCGTTCAATCATCGTCCGCTTTAATTCCCGCTGATCCGGGTTCTAGAGTTTGCAGCCGTTCTTGCGAAAGGCGGCAAGCTTTTCCCGGATGCCGGTGTCCTGGAGCGCCAGCACCTCGGCGGCGAAAATGGCCGCGTTGCCGGCGCCGGCCTGGCCGATGGCCATGGTGGCGACGGGTACGCCTTTGGGCATCTGGACGATGGCGTACAAGGCATCGACGCCGTTCAGTGCCGAGCCGGGCAACGGCACGCCGATCACCGGCAGAGTCGTGTAGCTGGCCACCACGCCAGGGAGATGCGCGGCCATGCCGGCGCCGGCGATGATCAGGCTGAAACCACAGCTCTCAGCCCTGCGGGCGAAATCCGCAGTCGCTTCCGGCGTGCGGTGAGCGGAAAGAATTTTGATCTCATAAGCAATGCCGAAATAGTCGAGCAGTTCCTTGGCCGGGACGAAATGCTCCTGATCCGAAGCGCTGCCCATCATGATCGCTACTTTAGCCATGGGGAGAATCCGCCTATTTTTTTCTGAACACGAATAAAACGCCTCCAGGCGCTGTGGCGAGAATGCCGACCAGATAGGCCAGCAGTTCAAAGGCCACGGTCTGCCCTGAGGGCACTCCAAGATGAGCGAACAACGCCGCTGCGCTCTGCTCACGCACTCCCAGACCGCCCAGGGAAATAGGCAGGCTGGCCAGCAGGGCGACGATAGGGATGAAAAGAAAAAAATAACCCGCCGAAACCTGCACTCCCAGCGATCGCGCCGCGCACCAATGCGTGAGAATGCGCAACGTCTGGATCAACACCGACAGAAGGAAAACCCGCATCAGCAGCTTCCGTTCATGCCGGAAAGCGTGCAGGCTGTAGTAAAAAGCCTTGGCTTTGACGTGCAACGGCGGCGGCAGAATGAGCCGAAACAGCCAGCCGAACTTTTGCGCAAAGCGCTCAATGAAAAGAAACAGAATCGCCAGCAGCCAACCGCAAAAAATAAGCAGGATGGTGAACAGGGCCGAGGACTCGAGCAGCCTGCTGGCCATCAGCGCCGCCACCGCCAGAGCCAGGCTCGACAGGGCGAAAAAGCCGACGAACCGGTCCAGGAACACCGTGGAAAAGGCGGCGTCCGTGCGGTTGGAGAGCCTGCGGATGTCGTAGATTCGAAACGCGTCGCCGCCGACGTTGCCGAGCAAAAAATTGTTGAAGAACAGACCGATGTGGTACAGCCAGACGCTGTGGCCAAGAGTCAGATCGATGCCGCGGTTGGCCAGCAGCAGATGCCACTGCAGAGCGCCGAAAAGATTGCTGAGCGCAAAAACCGCCAGGCTGCCCGCCAGCCACGGCCAGGACGCTTGTTTGAAATAGAAGAGAATGCTGTTCAAACCGATACGGCGCAACAACCAATAAATCAAAACCGTGCTGACCAGCGCCTTGATAAGCGCGCGAACGAGCTCTGAGCCTGACTGCTTTTCTTCCTCTGGGCCTGCCATCATCAAGGTTGGGCGACCGCTTTCCGTTCCTGTTCCAGCCGTGTCTTGGCCTCCATGTCATCAGGATGTTTCTGCAGCCATTTTTCCAGCAACGCCACTACATCAGCGTGTTTGCCTTCGCGGGTGAGTACGCTGACCAGATAGCTGGTCACCATGGCGTTATCCGGATCCAGTTTTTGCACCGCCTGAAGCCGCTTGACCAGTTCGTCCTTGCGGCCGGCCATGTCGTACAATTGTCCCAATTGCACCGACAGACGATAATCCGGAAAGGGGATGACGTTTTCCGGGATCACGGTCTGCATGCGGTCCAAGACTTTCTGCGCCTGCTCGTTGTTCTCATTGCGAAGATGCGCCTGGGCCAGACGAAGGAATGCGGCGCGGTAATTCTGCAGCAGTCCGGTCACATTGTCGTCGTAATAAATGTCCGGATTGTCCAAATTGCGGAACTTGAACACATTGAACAAATTGTTCTGCAGCCGTTCCACAGCCACATGCTGCCCTTTGATCGGAATCAGTTTGAAGGTCAGGCCATCCATGCGCAAATAGTCCATGGTGTTCACCTTGTTGTCGTCTGAAACCGTGACCGCGAAATTGATCGGTTTTTTCCAGCCGTTGGCATAGATGATGTTGAGGATCATAAAATCCTGCACGCGCAACGCCCGGTTGAAAAGCGTCGGCTCCACCTCCAGGACCATCTCCTCCGGAGCCTGCTGATCCATCAAAAGGGCTTCATGACTCAGTCCCAGCTCCTGCAGACTGCGATCGCGGAAATCCGCGTGCACCGGAATCTTGACCGTCCGCTTTTCCCACGGGATCAGCTCCAATCGATCGATCTCCTCATCCTTTAAGCTGATCGGCACTTTCGGTTCCTGGTTCTTCAACTGCTTGATGTACCAATTGGTGTTGAGCAGGCTCAGGTTGACTACGCGCACGTCTTTGCGGATGCCTTCGACATATTGCAGGTACCAGAGGGGAAAGGTGTCGTTGTCCCCGTTGGTGAACAGGATCGAATGAGGCTCGCAACTCTGCAGGATATTGTAAGAATAATCATAGGCCACATAATTGCCCCGGCGGTCATGATTGTGGAAATTGCGGGCGAGTAGATTGATCGGCAGAATCAGAGTCAGAGCGGCGATCATCGCCACGCTCATCCATTTAAGATAGGACGGCTTCTCTTTGAACGCATCCTGAATGGATTCGAGGAGGGCGGAGAGACCGATGCCGATCCACAAGGCAAAAGCAAAAAACGAACCGATAAAAACATAATCCCGTTCACGCGGCTGGGGATTCTCTTGGTTTAAATAGATCACGATGGCCACGCCGGTGAGAATAAACAGGCTGAGCACGCTCAGCGCGTGGCGTGGATGTTTGCGGAAATGATGAACCATGCCGATCAGACCGATCAGAAACGGCAAACCCAACAGTCCGCGCAGGGAAAGGTTCTCGGCGATAAATCCATCGGGACCGATGGTGTCGCCCTTGCCGATGAACTGCCAGGCGAAATAGCGCAGATACATTTTTTTAATCTGATAGTCCCAAAGAAAATCCATCTGTTTGTTGAAATTGTAGGTTTGATAATCGCGTCCGGGATTCTGTTCTTTAAATTGCCATTCCATGGGAAGGCCCGGGTAGCGGCGCGGCATCAATCCCCAATCCCCATATTGTTCTCGATTCAGGTACTTTTCCAGCTGGGCAGGAGTCTCCGGGTCGTTCTCATCAATTTCCGGATTCAATCCGGAACGGATATAGATCATCGAATAGGTGGAGTAGCCGATCAACACCAGCATCAGAGACATAAAGGCGACGCTCAGATACCGTTTTTCATTGCTCACCGCCCAATAGATGGCGGCGAGCACGCCCAGCAGCAGCAACAGCAGCGACCAGAGTCCCAGGCGGCTGGCCAATACCGGTATGTATTGGACCACGCCCGGATAAATAACCGCAAAGACGGCCGCGGTTAAAATACCGAACACCGTCAAATTGGTCAGGTTGATTTTCTCGCCTTTTCTGTCCAGCAGCCGGTAGTAGACGATCAGCGCGATGGCGGGCAACGCCAGAATCATCAGCAAGTGGACGCCGATGGCCAGACCGACCAAGTAAGCGATGATTAAAAGATAGCGGTCCGCATAAGCGCTATCGGATTTCTCCAGCCAGAGCAGGATCAACCAGACGATGGCGGCGGTGAACAGGGCGCTGATGGCATAGACCTCCGCTTCCACGGCGTTGAACCACAGTGTGTCGGTAAAAGCGAAGGTCAGGCTGCCGAGCAAGCCGCTGCTGATCAGGATCAACAGGTCCTGCGGAGTTTGGGGTTCTCCGCGCCACTGTTTGATCAAGCGGACGATGATCAGATAGGTCAACATGACCGTGAGCGCCGTAGCCAGAGCGGAAATCATGTTGACGCGCACCGCGATGCTGGCGGCAAAGGGAAGCATGCTGAACAGCCGTCCGATGAGCAAATAAAACGGCGCGCCCGGTGGATGGGGAATGCCGAGGGTGTACGAACAGGCGATAAATTCGCCGCAATCCCAGAACGACACCGTATTGGCCATCGTGCGCAGATAAATCATCAGAGAGACCAGAAATGCGAACAACGCCGCCCATCGGTGGTACTTTTGATAATCCGGCATAACTACTCCGCTGTTAAGAATGAATTACTTTATCGATAATCGTCAACGCTTTTTGCGCCGAGGCCTCCCAGGTGAACGAGCGGGCCCAGGCCAACGCCTCCCGGCCGCAGTTGGAACGCAGGGAAGGCTCAGACAGGAAGTCCACCATCGTTTGGCTCAGGCGATCGATGTCGCCGAAAGGGTAAAGCCGGCCGGTTTTTCCGTCCTTCACCGAATCGCGCAGGCCCGGCGAATCCGCCGCCACCACTGGCACGCCGCAGGCATTGGCCTCGATCACGGTCAACCCCCACCCCTCTTTCGGCGAGGGGTTCACCGCGATCCACAGCCGGTTCAGATAAGCGACTTTTTCTTCCTGGCTCACATGACCGGTGAAGACCACCTTGTCCGTCAATCCCTGTTCGCGGACGATCCGTTCGAGCCGGGTTCGGTCATCCCCGCCGCCGATGATCAACAGCCGGGCGTCGGGTCGCTGCTGCAGGACCAAAGGCAAAGCCCGGAGAATATGATCAACGCACTTGTATTTCTTCAAGCGGCCGAGGTAGCCGATCAGCGGCGCCGGACTTTTCCGCCCGACCTCACTGCGGTATTGGCTCATATCCACGGCGTTGGGCAGAAGTTCGATCCAAGATTCATGTCCTGACCGTCGCAGTTCGTCCGCCGTGCTCTGGGAAACCGCTGCAAACGGAGTTCGGCGATACACGACCGGCACAAGTCGTTCGCTACAATAGACATAACTCGCAGCCGGCCAATTTGTTTCCCGATAAATGCTTTTGCCGAAAAAATGATGGACCAGAGCGAGAATCGGTTCCCTGACAAACCAAGGGGTATAAAACGGAATTTTATTCAGATCGTCGACCACCACATCAAACTGATTCTTCGCAGCCAGGGCCCGATAAGCGGCCGGCACAAAATAGTTGAACCATTTGCGCGATCCCTTGCGCACCACCTCCAGGCCGTCGATCTGCTCGCGGCTGGGCGCGCCGGCGAAACCGCTGCACAGCAGGGTCACACGATGGCCGGCCGCAGCCACCCGTTTGAAAATTTCATGCAAATGCACTTCGGCGCCGCCGCCGAAAGGGTTGCGAATATCCTGCCAATTGATGATCAGAATATGATAGCGCTTGGCCTCAGACAAATGGATCGACTCCTGTTTTTCCGCCGCAGCGGGGATTGCGGCCGCAAACGCCTTGTGCGCAACGGCGGCATCCGGTCATCTGCGGGTCCCGATCACTCCGATATCCATATAGGTATAGTGCGCCCAGCGGCTGCGGCGAAACCACTCTGCCGCCTTGAGGCGCAGTTTAGCCCCTAGCGGCGAAGAGGCGGGATACAACGGCAGACGCACCGATATTTTTTTCAGCAGCTCGCGCATCGCTCGATAGCCGAAACTCGGCCGCATCCAATCGCCATAAAAGCCCACTGGGTCTAAATCCACTTTGCGAAACAGACGTTCCAACTGCGAGCGGGAGAATTCAGTCTCCCAACCTGCAAACCATCGATTCATGGCGATGAGAATATGTTTGACCAGCGTGTAGGGATGATAACGCTGCGGCACATCCGCGATGGCGTGGCCGCCTACCTTGAGCACGCGGCGGTTTTCCATCAGGATTTTCTGCGGCGCCGTGAAATGCTCCAACAAGCCCTGATGATAGACCAGATCCAGACAGGCCTCTTTAAAAGGCAGCCGAAATGCATCGCCGCGCACCAGTGCGACCGATCGGCCATTGCGCTGCGCGATCGTCTGAATCAAGGTCAGGGAATTGATCGCGTAATCCAGAAAAATGACCCGCCCCCCCTGTTCAGCCAACAAAAAGCCATCCCGGCCGGAACCGGCGCCCACCTCGAGGATCCATTTGCCGGCGACCGGACCGAGCTTTTCGATCTGCTCAACAATGCGCGGTGAATTGGCGTACACCTCTTCGATGGGTTTTTCCTGATCCCAAAACCGTTCCCAAACTTGCCGGGAGTGTTGCGTTGCTCTAACGACCGTCTTTTCCTCCCCTCGGCGGTCCAAGGCCCTGTCCGCCGGCACTGCAGTCAACCGATCCATATCGATGCGAATTTTTCCCGATAGTGCTTGATAAAATGGTCGCGCAGCGGAGCGTTCTCCGCTCGGCGCAGCTGCGGATCCTGCTGGGCAATCTTGAACGCCTCGTCACGGGCAGCCAGCAGCAGCGTCGTGTCCTCAGTCACATTCGCCAGCTTGAGCTCAGGCAACCCGTGCTGGCGGGTTCCGAAGAACTCGCCCGGTCCCCGCAGCTCCAGATCCACCTCTGCGATTTTAAAACCGTCGGTGGTCTCAGTCAGCGTCTCCAGCCGCCGTTTGGCCTCTGCGCCGAGGTTGCCATAGGCGATCAAAATGCAGTAGGATTGCTTCTCTCCTCTGCCCACGCGGCCGCGCAGCTGATGGAGTTGCGTCAAGCCGAAGCGCTCGGCGTGCTCCACCACCATCAGCGTGGCATTGGCTACGTCCACGCCCACCTCGATGACCGTGGTGCTGACCAGCAGGCGATAACGACCGCTTTTAAAATCGTCCATCACCTGCTCTTTCTCCGCCGTCTTCATGCGGCCATGCAGCAGGCCGATTTCAAAGGCGGAGAAAAAACCTCTTTTCATTTTTTCATAGCTGTCGACAGCGGATTTGAGATCGGATTTTTCCGTCTCCTCCACCAGTGGAAACACCACATAGGCCTGTGCGCCCAGTTCCATCTGTCGGCGCACAAACTCATAGATCTTGGCCCGGCCGGTCTGCGGCCGCCAAAAAGTCCGAATGGGCTTGCGGTTTGCCGGCAGCTCATCCAGGATGGAGACATCAAGGTCGCCATACACGGTCAGGGATAAGGTCCTGGGGATCGGCGTGGCGGTCATGACCAGCAGATCCGGATTCAACCCTTTTTCGCGCAGCTGCGCGCGCTGCAGCACGCCGAATCGGTGCTGTTCATCGACGATCACCAGGCCCAACCGGCGGTACTCGACGCTCTCCTGAATCAGCGCGTGGGTGCCGACGATGATGTGGGCGTCGCCTTCGCTGATCTCGGCCAGCACCGCCTGTCGCACTTTGCGCGTCTGGCCGCCGATCAACAAAACCACATGAACGCCGAGCGCTTCCAGCATTCGGTGGATGGTGAGATAGTGCTGCTCAGCCAAAATTTCAGTCGGCGCCATCAACGCCGCCTGATAGCCGTTTTCCACTGCGATCAGCATGGTGAACACCGCGACGATGGTCTTGCCAGACCCTACGTCGCCCTGGAGCAGACGATTCATCGGCGTGGACTTTTTCATGTCCGCGCGGATCTCATGCAGCACCCGCTTCTGAGCGCCGGTCAACTCAAAGGGCAGCGCTTGCACCAGCCGGCGCAGCGGTTCTCCCACCCGTTCAAAGGCAATGCCGGCGCTGCGGCTGCCGAGATGCTGTTTGCGCAGTCCGACCAGCAGCTCCATGAAAAACAGCTCGTCGAATTTCAGCCGTTGCTTGGCTTTTTCCAAAGACGAAAAATCAGCCGGAAAATGGATGTGCCGGACCGCCTCAGAGCGCGAAAAAAGCTTGTGCCGTTTGAGCATCGCTTCCGGCAGGATCTCCGGCAGCCGGCCTTTGATCTCCTTGAGAACCTGCACCAGACAACGGCGGAATCCCCGGCTGTCGAATCCCAACTTGGTCAGCGCTTCGCTCGAAGGGTAGAGCGGAATGATCTTGCCGGTATGGATAAAATCGCCTTCCCCGGCAGGGCCCAGCCGATCGAATTCAGGATGCACCATTTGCGGTCCGCCGAACAGCGTCACCTTGCCGCTCAGCGCCAGCCATTCGCCGACGCGAAAAATTTTTTGCCAGAACAGGACCTTGCCGAACCAGATGCAGCTGAGATAATCGGTGTCATCGGTCACCACGAGAACAAAGCGGTTGCGGCGGCCCTGCTTGACGCCCATGCTCACCACTCTGCCGACCACGGTGGTTTCCTCATCCGCCTGAAGCGAGACGATGGGCCGGATGGAGGAGCGATCGATATAGCGCCGCGGAAAATAAGACAGCAGATCGTCCACTGTGCGGATGCCGACGCTCGTCAGGGCTGAAGCTCTTTTTTCACCGATGCCCCGCAGGGAGGCGATCGACTGGTCGAGTATGCTCCGTGTCGATGCTGCCATGTTCACCGCTTGGTTTATGTGCTCCAGGCTTTCGAGAACCGGCGGCCGATGAGAGTGCAAGTCCCGGCCGGCGGCGACAATCGCCGGTCACCGCTGCTGCGACCGGCTCAACGACCGGCAAGCCAGTGCAGGCTTTCCTGCAGCTTGTTCAGGGTCTGGGAAAAAGCTTCTTTTTTCTTTTTCTCTTTTTCAATGACCTCGCGCGGCGCGCGATCGACAAAATCCCGGTTCAGCAATTTTTTCTCCAGACCAGTCACCTGAGCCCCCAGCCGGGCGATCTCTTTTTCCAGCCGCTTCTTCTCAACCTCCACATCGATGAGCCCGGCCAGCGGCATCCAGACTTGTACGCCCCCGGCCACTGCGCTGGCTGCCAAGGCTGGACGTTCCGCCTGATAAAGGACCGCAGAAACGCGGCCCAGCTTACGGATATAATTCTCGTGGGTGCGCAGGGTGGGGAGCAAAGACTCCTCGGCGTTGAGGATCAGCACTGCTTCCTTGGCCGGCGGCACATTCATCTCACCGCGGATATTGCGCACAGCGCCGATCACCGATTGCAGCAGCGCCATTTCCGCCTCTGCCGCTGTGTCCAGAGTTGCTGAATCGGGCAGCGGATAGGATTGCAGCATGATCGATTTCACCGCCGTAACGCCGGACTCGTTCATCGGCAGGGATTGCCAGATCTCTTCGGTGATAAACGGCATGAACGGATGCAGCAGCCGCAACACGGAATCCAACACCCGCACGGCAATGCTGCAGGCCACCTGCTGCGCCTGCGGTTGGGTTTCATCATAGAGACGCATTTTGATCAACTCGACGTACCAGTCGCAGAATTCGCCCCAGACGAACTCATAAATGGCGCGGGTGGCGTCGTTGAAACGAAATTCATTGAACGATCGGTCCACGGCCGCCGCAGTCTGACTCAAGCGGCTGAGAATCCAGCGGTCCGCCAGCTCCAAATGATCCGCAGGAATGGCCGAAAGCTCGAGCACTGTCCGGTCTTCTCTGACATTCATCAGCACAAAGCGGGCGGCGTTCCACAACTTGTTGCAAAATTTCTGCCCCATCTCCACCAGCGTGTGATCAAAACGCACATCTCCGCCCAGCGGCGTGAGATAGACCATGGTCAAACGAATCGCATCTGCGCCATAGGCAGGCACTCCATCCCGGTACAGCGGATTCTTTTGCGCGAAATCACCCATCTCCTGCGGCGTCGCTCCGTCGATCAGCCAAAGCGGATCCGGCGAGTTGCCCAGGGATTTGCTCATCTTGCGGCCGTCCAGATCGCGGATCATGCCGTTGAAATAGACGTCGCGGAACGGAATATCGCCCATAAATTCCAGCGAGGCCATGATCATGCGCGCCACCCAGAAAAAAATGATATCCGGTCCGGTGACCAGGGTGTCGCTGGGAAAAAATTTTTTAAGAGACGCCGTCTGCTCAGGCCACCCCAAAGTGCTGAACGGCCACAGCCAGGAGGAAAACCAGGTATCCAGCACGTCCTCATCCTGCGTGAGTCGTCGGCTGCCGCAGGTGCTGCACGCCTCAGGGGCGTCTACAGCGACCGTGATATGGCCGTTTTCACAGGTCCAGGCTGGAATGCGATGACCCCACCAGATCTGTCGGCTGATGCACCAATCGCGGATGTTGGTCATCCAGTGAAAATAGGTCTCCTCCCAATGCTGGGGGTGAAAACGGATGCGGCCGTCGCGCACCGCCGCGATGGCCGGTTGGGCCAGGGGTTCCATTTTAACGAACCATTGCTCGGAAAGGTACGGTTCGATGATGTCGTTGGAACGATAGCAGCGCGGAATGGGAATGATCTTTTTGATCTCGCCGCGCAGCAGGCCCAGCGCCGCCAAATCCTGAAGGATTTGTTTTCGCGCTTCAAACCGATCCAGACCGCGATAGGGGCCGGCCTGCTCATTCATTCTTCCCGTAGAATCGATGACAGACACCGCGTCCAGACCGTGGCGCCGTCCCACCTCAAAATCGTTGAAATCATGGGCCGGTGTGATTTTGACAGCGCCGCTGCCGAACGCAGGGTCCGCATGCTCATCTGCGATCAGGGGAATTTCCCGATGGATCAGCGGCAGCACCAGCCGCCGGCCGATCAGCTGACGATAGCGCTCATCCTCCGGATGGACCGCCACCGCCGTATCGCCCAGCATGGTCTCCGGGCGCGTGGTGGCCACCACGATCTCCCCGGATCCGTCCTTGAACGGGTAGGCGATGTTCCACAATTTGCCGTCCTCATCGCTGCTGGTCACCTCCTCATCGGCCAGCGCGGTATGACAGCTCGGACACCAGTTGATGAGGCGCCGCCCTTTATAGATCAAGCCCTTGTTGTACAGCCCGACAAAAACCTCGCGCACGGCGCGACTGAGATTTTCATCCATCGTAAAGCATTCCCGCTGCCAGTCGCAGGCTGAGCCCAGCTTGCGCAGCTGCTGCAAAATGATGCCGCCGAATTTTTCCTTCCATTCCCAGACCCGCTGGAGAAATTTTTCCCGGCCGAGCAGGTGCCGGTTCAAGCCTTCCTGCGCCAGCGCCGCCTCTACCTTGTTCTGAGTGGCGATGCCGGCGTGGTCGGTGCCTGGCATCCACAGGGATTCGTACCCCTGCATTTTTTTCCAGCGGATCAGCAGATCCTGCAAAGTGTTGTTCAAGATATGGCCCATGGTCAACATGCCGGTCACATTGGGCGGCGGAATCAGAATCGTATAGGTCGGCTTATCGGTTGTTTCATCCGCATGGAACAGCTGATGATCCATCCAATAGGCGTACCATTTGTTTTCGACTTGTTTCGGATCGTAGGTTTTATCCAGCTCGCGCGAACTCATCGGTTCCTCAGTTTCAATTCTTGATCGCCAGACTAAAGGCGGTGGTTAATTTCAAAATATCCTGGTTCATTTTATCCAATCGCCCCACCAGGGTTCGAGCGATATTCAACAACAGCCGGTAGCCCAGCCCGGTATCGGTCTCGCACAGAGCGATAAAATCCTTGCGATGGAGAACCCCGACGAGGCACTCTTCCATGGCCTTGACCGTAGCGGTGCGGCAGCTGTCCTCCTTGAGCAGGGCCATTTCGCCGAAATAGGGCGCGTCCTCGGCCCGCAGCACCATCAGCGATTTGTCGCGCGTGTCGAGATTGTTGCGGCCGGTCATCAAGGTCAAACTTTTTGTAACCTCCACGCGTCCGGACAGCAGCAGAAACAGAGCGTCTCCGCGCTCTCCTTCGCGGGTGATGAATTCATTGGCCGCGATCTTTTTTTCGTGCAGAATCCTGCGGACCTCTTCCAGGTTCTTCGCAGACAGGCCTTGAAAAATCGGAAACCGCTGCAAATCAATGGAAAATGGCTTGTTCACCAACGTAGGGCCTCACGCCTTTTCGGTTCGTGCCAACAAAACGGGAATGTCGTTCTCCCTGATCACATAATCAGCCGGCGGCAGCAGCTGAACGCTTAGTCCGGACCGTTTGCTCAGTCCTTTGCCGGCTGCCTGCAGCTTTTCCCGGATGAACCGGTCGATGGCAGAGACATCGTCGGAAAGGATGTCTTCCAGTTTAAAGCCCGCCTCTTCCTGAATAAATCCCAGCAACAGGCTTCGCTCCTGGTGGTGATAATGATCACTGGCCTGGCGAAAGGTTTTGCCGATCAGGCTGTGGGGCAGTTTGGCGCGCAATAGACTCACCGGACAGGCTTCGCTCAACAGCAAATCCAACAGCTGCGGAATGCCGGGCGCGGTGACATGAGCGCCCAGCAGATAGCCGCTGAAGCGATCGCTGATCACGATCTCGTCGGCGTTGGCGCGCTCCAGGTGCCCCTGGTTCTGCGGATCCATCAAGTGCGCGATCACCCGTACCTTAGGCGCCGCCGCTTTGACCTCCAGCGCGGCCAGAATCGTGCGCTCATCGGATTTGGCGCGGGCGGCATTAGACTCGTCCGGCAGGATCATCACCGCCGAAGCGGCGACGATGTTAGCGCGCTGCAGAACCGACTCGTCGGTAAAATCGCCATGCACATATTTAATCGACAGCTCACGATGCCGGGCTTTGATCGCTTCCACCTCATCCGGGGGGAGCTGGTTCACCAGAACCAGCGCACGGCCTTCGTGGATCAAACTTTCGCGTAGGGAGTGGATGACCGCATCGCAGCCGCTGTTCCACCCCAACATCGCCACATGATTTTTCACTGAAAGCTTGGACAATCCTCTGCCCTCCATCATGCGCCGGGTGATGACAGATGAAGAAACCGCGGCGGTAAAAACCGACAACAGCACCACCCCGGAGATCATGACCACAGCGCCGATTATCCTGCCGGCTGTCGTCAGCGGCACTTTATCGCCGTAGCCGCAGGTGGTCATGGTTACCACGGCCCACCACAATCCGGAGCCCATGCGGTCAAACTGCGTGTTCTCGCCGCGTTCTACCAGGGTGACGCCGATGGCGGAAGCCAGCGCCAGAAGAAGAATCGCCGCCACCGCCTTAAACAGCCGATTGCGCCATAGATCAGAAAAGACGCGGCGCAGCCGTTTGCCGAGTCCGGCTGCCATTTTAAGATAGCGCGCAGAATAAGACATAGTCTTTTAAAATAATAAAAACAAAGAAGAGAATCAATAAATTTATAGGGGATTCGGCCCAGGAGCGCACGAGCGAGCTTGCGCCCCGAATACCACCTCCAGACGTGTAGTTCCTTCACCTCTGGCGCCACGGCCAAAACAGCGAACCGCGGATCTCGACTGCGTGATCTCACGCTCAGATTTTCTTTTGCTTGAAATTCATCGCCGAATTTCCTATTATGGACAAACAGAACCGACGCCCGCCTCTGCATTTTCTAAAGGAATTTGTTGTGAAAAAATTAATCCTGTTTCTCTGCGCCGTGGCCTGCTGGTCCGGCTGCCAAAAGCCGGAGATGATTCAGTTCTATGTAGCAGCCCACGGCAACGACGAAAATCCCGGCACGCTCTCCCAGCCCTTTGCCACTCTCGAGCGCAGCCGCGATGCCATCCGCAGCCTGGCCGGAAACCATGCCGGCGTTCAGGTGCTGGTACGCGGCGGCGTCTATGTTCTACAACAGCCCCTGGTTTTCGAACCACAGGATTCCGCGCCGGAAGGCTGCACCGTTGTCTACAAGGCCTTTCAGGATGAAAAGCCGCTCATCAGCGGCGGCCGGCTCATCACCGGCTGGCAAAAACAAGAAAAAAACCGATGGACAGCGACCCTGGACAAGGTGTCTGGCGAGGGCTGGTGGTTTCGCGACCTGTACAAAGACGGCCTGCGCTTGCCGCGCGGCCGCTTCCCGCAACAGGGCATGTTGACCATTCGCGGGGCGTCTCCGGACGCCAAACAGATCTTCTTTGCAGAAAAATTGCCCGCCCTGCCGCTGCAGGATCTGGAGCTGGTCATCCTGCAAAACTGGTCCATCTCCAGGGCGCTCATCGCCGCGGTTGATGCCCAGGGCGTGCTCACGCGAACTCCGTGCGGCTGGGTGGGCCATGAATGGACTACGGCGCAACCGGGCAAACGGGCTTATCTGGAAAACGCCCTGGCGTTTGTGGATGAACCGGGCGAGTGGCACCTGGACCGGCACAGCGGCCTGCTCACCTACCAGGCGGCGGAAAACGAAAATCCGAACGATCATTCATTCATCGCGCCCTGCTGTGAGCAACTGCTGATCCTGCAAGGCCGCCGCGGAAAGCCGGTCCGGGGCATTCTTTTCCAGGGACTCGATTTTGCCCACGCCGGCTGGTCATTGCCGGAAATCGGCTATGCCGGCATTCAGGCCTGTTTTTATGGTCCTGGGTACACCACAGATCCCACTTATGGATTGCCGCCCGCCATTCAGTGGTCCTATGCCGAACAGTGCGGCTTTGACCGCTGCCGACTGCAGCATACCGGCGCCAGCGGCATGGGCCTGGCCGCCGGCTGCAGGGACAACCGCATCGAAGGCTGCACCTTTGCCGACATCGGCGGCAACGGCGTGATGTGCGGCTGGCGGGCTGAGGCGGATCGTCCGCCGCGCAACTGGTTCGACAACGACTGGGCTGATTCCAGCGATGCGCCCCGTAACAACCGCATCAGCAATTGCCTGGTGACCCGCTGCGGCGCTCAGCTGTTCGGCGCTGTCGGCATCTTTGATGCCTTTTCCCGCAACACCGCCATCTTGCACAATTGGGTCTATGACCTGCCCTACACCGGCATCTCCATCGGATTTCGCTGGGACACCACTGCCACCAGTCAGTGCAGCTGTCGGGTGGAGAACAATCACATTCACGATGTGATGAAACTGTTGGCCGACGGCGGCGGCATTTATACATTGGGCTGGCAGCCGGGCACGGTGTTAAAGGGCAATCTGATCCACGACGTACATCGCTCCGCCTTTACCCACGGCGGTGCGCCCAACAACGGCATTTTTTTTGACGAAGGCAGCAAAGGCTTTCATATCGAAAAGAACGTGATCTATGCCACCTCAGGCGAACCGATCCGCTTCAATCAAAACAAAAAAGAATGGCACAGCTGGAAGGACAATGTCTTCGGACGCTCGCCGGACGATCCTGATTTTCCCAAGGAGGCGGCAGCTGAGGCCGGCTTGCAGCCTGCCTATGCGAATATCGCCGAATAAAACAGCCGGAGGACGGCGAACCGGCCGGAATGCCCTACGCCGGTAAGGCGTTATACGCCCAATAACCTAAAAAAAGACTCCTGACGAGCAGTTGGAATATCGGTTTCTCATAAATCTCCATTGGAGCGAATCTTTTACATTATGAAAAAGCCATCATCACGACGGCAAAGCTCTGTCGACCGGCGCATTGGATTTTTCAGCTGCGCCGCCCATCAGAAACGGAGCATTGGTATTCACTCATTTTTTTGAGGGCCTATGAACAGACTCCTTTGTATTCTTCTCTGCTCTGTCTTCAGCCTGAGCGCCGGGGATAAAATTCCAACCTACACCAACCCAAAAGTTGGGGAGTATTTCAAAGACTGGCTGCTGTGCGGACCATTTCCCAATCCTCTGCCTGAGGGCATCAAAGAGTATCGCAACGATGAGACGTCGCTTGGTTTTTATCGTGATTATCTGATTGAAAAAGGCGGGGAATCCAAGATCAGACCGGTGCAGGGCATGATCATCAAACATCCGGATGGCGGGAAAATCGCTTGGCGCCGGTATCACGGCTATCTCAGTCTGATTCCTCTGGATGATATTTTACAGCCCAATGAGGGTGTGGTCGCCTACGCCGCCTGCACCATCCTCTGCAGCGAAACCACGCCCGTGGCGTTGAGCGTGACCTCCAACGACGGCGTGCGCGTCTGGCAGAACGGGCTGATGATACTTGATCACATGTGCGGCGGCACCGAAGAACCGGACCGGGATTTAATCCCCATGGTTCTGCAGAAAGGGGAAAACAACATTCTGCTCAAGATCGCTCAGGGCGGCGGCAAGTGGAGCTTTCAGTTCCGGCTGCTCGATCTGGCCCAAACCGCTGCGCAAATGGAAACGCGCAAACATCTGTTCAGCCGTCCACAGATCTCCGAGACCGAAACAAGCTGGGAGATTTTCGTCGGCCAAAAACACAAAATTGAATTGCTGGGATCCAACGAGCCGGCGGTGGTAGAAATCCTGGCGCCGGATCAAAAACAAGTTCTGGCCCGTTTCCACACCCGATTGGGAAAAACGCTGTCGATCGCCAAGGACTCGCTTCGCCTGAACCATGGCTTGCACACCGTGCTCTGCCATGTCCGCACCAACGACGGAGATGTACACACTCTGCGAAGCGAACTGCCGGTGGGGCCGTCTCCCTCCATGCTGCAAACCAGCCGGCTTTTTAAAACCATTCCAACGGTGCAGGATTCGGCTTTCCTCAGCCGGCAGATCCGCGCGGTCAGCCAGTGTTTAGAATCGCATATGCAGCAGGACTTGGAATCCGGCAATGTGCCGCCGATGAGCCGGTGGAAGCACAACGAACTGTGCGCCTCATATAAAAAATGGCGCGAACAGCTGCAAACCGCCCCCTCCCCTTATCATCGGGTGTTCCCCCAGCCCAGGGAAATCCGACTCGGCGGCGGCAGGTCCTTTCTGCTTCCGCCATCTCCAAGTCTTTTTGACTCAACCTTCGGCGTCTGTCAAGCCGATCTCGATCGCATGCGCCATGATCTGGGCGACCGCCTGGTCTGGCAGCGCCAGCCACAGGGCGCACACATTGTTTTAACTATCGATACGCGAAGACCCTGGGCTTCGCCCGAAGCGTACACGCTTTCGGTCAGAGAAGCGCAAATCCGCCTGAGCGCTGCAAGTCCGGCCGGATTGCACAACGGACTGGTGACGCTGCGACTGCTGGTGCTGACTGATTCCAGCCTGCCCGAGGCAGAGGTGTTCGACTACCCGGCGCAGGCGCACCGCTGCGCGTTTCACAGCTGGCCTGTGCCCATGACCGAGCAGGCGCGGGTGCGTCTGTATGAGGCTATTGATTTGAAATACAACGAAATCGTCGTTTACACCGGGGCCTATTTTCAAATGGACGATCCGCACATCCGCAACGGCCTGCAGGAGTACTTTGATCTGTTGCGGCGTCACCATGTGGAGCCGATCCCCACGGTCTGGCTGACGCCCAGCATCGCCCAGCTGGAGGGCAGCCGACTGGTGGATGAGCCGGCGGACTTTGTCGCTGACACTTGTCGTTTTGATTTTCAATGTCTGGTGGATCTAGAATCATCGCGGCCGCGTCTGCATGCCAGGCCAGGGGGCGGTACGGTCTACACCCCCGGGGTCGATTATGAGATCGTCAGCACCACGCCGCCGGTGTTGCGGCGGCTGACCACCGGCCGCCTGCCGGCCAAGGAGACGGTGTTTCTCGATGCGGACATCGTCGATCTGCGCAACCACCGTTTTGCCAAAGCCTGTCCCTCTGAGGAGGAAGTATACCTTCTATTCGCAAAAAACATCGAGCGGGTGATCCACTGTTTGCAGCCGAAAAAGATCCATGTGAACCACGATGAGATCGGCATTGTCAACAGCGACAGCCGCTGTCACCGACGCGACATGCCGGATGATGAACTGATCGCCTATCAGATCAACCGCATGCACGAGATCATAAAAAACTGCGACCGTCGTGTGGACATGATCATGTGGGCGGATGCGGTGAATCCCTATCACAACGCAGGCAAAAAAAATCTGGAAAAAACTTGCGATCTGCTGAACCGGGACATCATCATGGCGCACTGGTACTATTCAGCGGAAAATTATGAACAGGTGGATCTGCTGGAGCGGGGCGCTAAATTTTTCATCGACCGGGGATTCCGCACCTATGGGTGTCCCTGGGATGATTTGGTTAACCATCAGGCGTGGGAGAACGTGCTGGCGAATTATCGTTCCCAACCGCTGATGTACGGATTGATGCACACGCAATGGAGCGGCCGCAACGACGGATTGGCGCAGACCGCGGCGAGCAATTGGGAGGACACTTCGTGGCTAAGAAAATAGGAGGAAAATAACCAGGCCATAAACAGACGCCGGCTTTCGCGGTACGAGCCGCTGCTGCTCGGCTCTGCGGCCTATTACCGGAAAGGCTTGCTTTGCTTGATCCGCAGACCTAGTCGAACAGGCTGGTCTGCAGACTGGAAACCGGTTTGCGGCGCTTACTCATGGTTCGAATGCGCTCCTCCAGTGCATCGATCACCTGCATCTGATCGCCTGAGAGCAGTTTGATGTCCAGTTCACTCTCGATGGCACGCAGCGTCTCATCGATGTTCATCGCCTTGTGCTGCAACAGCGCCGCGTCGTCGAACTTGGCCCAGTAGCCGGCCCAATCATTTCGAAACAGTTTGCTCATAGTATTCATCCTGGTTGCTCGAACGAAGGAGCATCTCGCTCCGTGTTATTGCCATGGTTCCAATCCGATAATACTCGTTCAGGCCGCATTTGGCAACGCATAGATCTCGTCGCCTTGTAATGGCTTCAGGTGCAGACGGAACAGCTGCACTGCAGCCGAGATCAGCCGTCTCCAGGTCTGCACTGCCAGCTTCCAAGTGCGCAAAGTCCGGCTGTCCAACACCCCCTCCAAATACAAGCCCTGAATCGGGCCGTCCATCTTTTGCCATGCCTGTCCAATCGCTTCATGCAGCTGGGGTTCCCGCGTCATGAGAAAAGCGTAAAAATCTTCCACTGTTGCGCCGTCCTGGCGCTGCAGTTGCTGGAACAAGCGGTTGATGGCCGCCAGGCTGGAGGCCAAATAAACCGAGGGATCGTCCAGCTCTGCTCTGGCCGCGCCGTCCAACAACGGATCTAAAATCAGGCTTTCTTTTTCTTTCATCTCAACGTACATTTTCATCTCCTGAAAATTAATATCGGCGCAACAGGCCCTTGACCTTGCCGATGATGCGAAAACTCGGATCATGCTTGTTCACATAGATGGGCTGCATGTTGGGATTTTCCGGCTGCAGCCGAATCCGCTCCCGTTCATTGAAAAACCGTTTGACCGTGGCTTCGTCGTCCAGCAGGGCGATGATGATGTCGCCGTTATGACAGCTCTGCGTCATCTGCACAATGAGCAGATCATTTTCATAGATATTGGCATCGATCATGCTGTGACCACGCACGCGCAGAAGAAAAATATCCTCTTTGCCGACCCAATCGGAATCCAGATACAACTCGCCTTCACGCTCTTCCACCGCCAACTCTGGCATACCAGCCACGACTTTGCCCAGAATCGGAAAAGAACAGGCCCTGCAGCTGTCCCCCCTGGCCTCTAAAGGATCCTCCACGACATTAAGTGAGCGGGATTTTCCGCCCTGCCGCTTTCTTAAAAAACCTTTTTGCTGTAAAAGCAATAAAATCTTATGAATACCAGCTGTGGACGACTGACCGAACATCTCAGCCAGTTCACGAACGGTAGGTGGATAACCCTGTTCAGCCTGGTACCTACGGATGGCCTCAAGTACCCTCTTTTGCTTCTCGGTCAGCTCACTTTTCATGGTGTACATACATTTATAAGTTAAACATCTGTTCACCAAAATATAGCATAAAAGCGGAAATTTGTCAAGCTTTTTTTTCGTTTTATGAACAGATGTTCTGTAAAAATTTCCTTGCCAATCAAAGGAAAAATCGGTAAAATTTAACCCATAGCTCAAATCCTTCTCCAGGAATACAGCCTATGAAAAGCCTGGTTTTCCCACACACCTTGTCCTTTGCGCAGCTTTTGCACAAACTCAACGACTATTATCGCGTTCGCCGCATTCAACCGTGGCAGGGGAAAAGGGTTCTGTTGGATACATTTGACGGCCGGCTGTTCCGTCATGGCCACATCCTGATCAAAACCGGATTTGACTACACGCTGGTGCCTTATAAAAAAGCCGGCTTGGGACAGGGCCTGGTATGCCGAACGAGAAAACTGGTCTTGCGCGTCCGTGATCTACCGTGGTGCACGTTAAAAAAAAAGATCGCGCCATGGGTGGAACCGCGCGCGCTGTTGCCGCAGGCGGAATGGCGGGAGCGGCGCAGCGGAATCGTTCTGTTCAACCGCAAACAGCAGGTCGTCGGCCAAGGAGTGGCGATCGAATCCGTTCGCAACAAAGAACGGTTCCTGTTGATCATGATTAACGGGGAGAAGGGCTTTAGCGCGGACCTGCGTGCGTTGATCAAGGAGATGAAAGCCTGGGGAGGTGAACAAGTCCAACGCAATCCCTGGCTGCTGTTCCTCGAGCGCCTGCGCATCGCTCTCACGGAGTACCGGCCCAAGCGCATCGTCAGACTGCAGCCGCAGTGGCCGGCCTATCAAGCGCTGACTCTGCTGCTGGCTTTTCAGATCAAAATCCTGCTGCAGAACGAGAGAGGGCTGCGGCACGACTGGGACGCGGAATTTTTGCACGATTTCCGCGTCGCCATCCGCAGAGCCCGATCCATCCTCAGCTTGTTTAAAAAAAACTTGCCGGCGAAAAAACTGAACTCTCTGCGCCGGGATTTCCGTCTGCTGAGCGAAGCGACCAATCCTTTACGCGACCTGGACGTTCAGTTGTTGCGCCGGACGCTGTATCACAAACTGCTGCCCGCATCGCTGCACCCCGGTTTAGAAAAACTGCTCAAAGCCATCGCCCGGGAACGGCAAAAGGAGTACCTACGCTTTGTCCGCGTCCTGAACGGTGCAGCATACCAGCGCATCAAGAAACAGTGGCTGCTGTCGCTGGAACAGGACAAGAGCGAATGGGCTTCCCGGCCTGCGGGACGGCTGCCGACCAAACAAGCGGTGGCCAGGCTGATTGGGAAAAAGTTCGGACAACTGCAAAAGATGAAAAAAGAGGATTGGCAGAATGCGGACGATGAGGCTTTACACCGGATGCGGATAGAAGCGAAAAAGCTCCGCTACCTGCTCGAGTTTTTCTCCTCGCTGTTTCCCCAACCGGCGATGGCGCCCCTGCTGGAGCAACTCAGGCGGGTGCAGGATCACCTCGGCCACCTCAACGATCTTGCCGTGCAGCAGACAAAACTGCTGGACCATCTGCAAAAGAAATCTCCCCTGTTGCGCCACCCGCAGACCATCGCCGCCATCGGCGCTCTGGTAGCGGTGTTGCATCAGGAGCAGGAACAATGGAAGAACATGCTGGCCGCGACAATGGAACCGTTTTTCGCAGCGCCGCACAAAAAAGCCTACAGAAAGCTTTTTCAGGACGCGCTTGCCCGCTGAGGCCGCTACCGCCGCAGCCTTGCGCTCTACTCCATCCCCGCACGGGGAGAGTCCGGCGCTGCAGCCGGCCTCACCCATGCACAGGCCTCACCATTCCAGATCATCCGACCGGCCCATCAGCTGGCTCAGCCGTTTGCCGACGATCTGGCTCTTTTTCATCCGCCGATCTTCGAGCTTTTTCTTCATCTGCGCCAGATCCTTTTCCAAACGTTGAATGTCTTTTTCCCGCTGCTCTTCACGCAAATCAAACAACTGAGCCACCGCCTCTTCGAGCTCTTTTTCTATTTTCTTCTGCTTCTCCGCATCCCGGCTCTCTTTGTACAAGCTGGACAGATCGAGACATTTGGACTCCAGCGCTATGATCTGTTTGTGCTGCTCCATCTGCGCTTCATCTATCAATTCCAAGATACGGTCTTTGTACAGCCCGGCGAGCGTTAGACCTTTCTGCATATCGTATTTCATTTTCTCCAGGTCCGATCGCCATTGCGGCGATTCGGCCAGAGATTTTTGCATTGCCACCGCCTGATCCGCGTATTTACGCGCCAGCTTGGCCTGCTCTTCGTGCAGCCGGTTTTCAGACAGCAGACGAGCCTGCAGCTCCTTCAACCGCGCCTGCATCTCTTCCATTTTTAGCGAATCCGGCAGTTCAAACTTCCAGCGCTCGAATCGCTTGAGATCGTCCGGCGTTGATCCACGGGGTTCCTGAGCAGGCAGAGCAAAGGCCAGAGCCCACAGCAGCAGTCCGGCTGTCATCTTTTTCATAGTCACCTCTCCTTGGTTAGTCGATTAAAATGTCACGTGCCAAATCATTCATCCGCATCCGGATCGCCCGCAACTCATCGTCGACGAGAGCGTCGGACCGATCCTGATCCTCCAGGTTGCGCCCCGGACGCACGGATCCGGATTCCAGCACAAGCAGCCGCCGCTGTAAATCCGACAAATAGGCATCGGTGGCGCTTGTGGCTGTGATCAGAGGCGCCAGCATGGCGGAGCTGTTCTGCTGCGGCAGCCGCGCGACCATCACCGCCAGCAGCACCAGAAAGGCAGTCAAGGCCATGGCCCGCGCCCAGTGCCAGTCCACATGCAGTCGTTGCGAGATCCACCACTGCCAGGCGGTGAGCTGCCGGCGTCGCGCTTCTGCCAACAGTGTGGCTGTTACAGCCGGGGAGACGGTTTCTGCGCCTGCGCTGCGGTAAAGCTGCAGCGTTTCCTGCATCTGTTGCAGATCGAGCCGGCAAATGCGGCAGTCACGATGGTGTTCGTGCAGCGCCTGCTGCTGATCATAGCTCAGCTCGCCGGAAAGATAAAGCAAATGAAGAGATTGAGTGTGTCGTTCAAGCATAATGTTTTTCCATGGTTTGACGCAGATGCTCCACAGCCTGCCGCATCTGACCCAACACGGTGTTCAGCGGCCGCTCCAGCAGTGCAGCGATTTCGCGGAACGGCAGGTCGCTGTGCTGCCGCAGCAAAAACACCTCCCGCGCCGGCGCCGGCATTTTCTCCAGGGCTAAATCAAGCAAAAGGGAGAACTCGTGCCGTTCTGCTATCTCCTGCGGCGACGGCGTTCTGTCCGCAGGCTCGGGGACTCCTTGTTGCCCCTCGTCCGCTGAAGCCGGCTGCCAGATTCCCCGGCAGGCTTTCTGCCGCCGGAAATGATCCAGGCAGAGACGGTGGGCGATGCCGAACAGCCAACTGCCGAATTTATCCTGTTCGCGATAATCCGGCAGTGCCCGAATGACGCGCAGAAAGGTTTCCTGAAACAGGTCCTCGGCTATGGCGCGATCCCGCACCCACCGCAGCAAGTAGGTGAACAAAGGCGTTTGATAGCGCTGTAATAATCGATTGAAAGCGTAAGGCGAGCCCTCCTGGTACGCTTGAATCAATTCAGCATCAGATGTGCGATCGTTTGCTTTCATTCATTCTAATAAACGCACCAGGAGTGTTTTTATTGTGTAAAATCAAGCGGTGTATTTCAGTTTCAGGCTGATCTCTTTTCCTGCCGGCAGTGCATAGGCCAGGCTTCCGTTTTCTCCTGAACCGATCTTTTTAAGCGTGGTTTTTTCCCGGCGGTCGAGCCAGAGCTCCGCCTGCATAGCGGCAGGCACGCGCACGGTCACGGTTCGGTTGCCCAACCTGCCCGAGGTGTAAAAAAAGATAGGGCCCAGAACCGTATAAGCCGTCAGCTCAAGCTCTTCCAATCCAGCCGGCTGCGGCCAGATGCGCAGGCGCCGGCAACCCGGTTCCAGCGCCTGGATGCCGGCCAGGTTCATATACAGCACATACAGCGGCGCAACCGGACAGTGGCTCCATTGCGAATCAGAATCCGGCTTGACCTCCCAGTCCTCCTGCAGCGTATTGTTGAGCAGCACAGACTCCATCACCGCCCACCGTTCGCGCAAATCTTTGACGATCACATCCGCACGGCCGACCTTGGCCAGCGCCCACAGACGCCAGCCGGCGTTGGCCGGATAAGAGAAGCCCATCTCCTTCGGGCACTCCACCAGAGAGGCTACGCTGGATTTGATATCGCCGAACGGACATTGATCGAACAGAACCGCTGTGGCCAGACTGCGGTCGCAGGTGCGGATCTTTTTCTCTTCTTCCAACCAGGGCAGATTGTTGACGAACAGTCCGTGCCGCCGGCTCCAGAACGCTCGAACGACAGACTGTAGAATTTCACGGCCGAACTGCTCCGCCGCCGTTGCCGCTGCCAGGTCCCCCATGGCCGCGCAAAGAGGCTTGAGCGCGTGCTGCAGCATGGCGGCGGCATACAGGTTAAACGCACACTGCTTGTGCCGTTGCTTTTGATAAGCGATATGATCGATCCAGACCGACGGGATGCCCAGATCTTCAACCGGCAGCAAACCCTCCTGCGTCCGTATGCTTTGGAGATAGTGGAAGAACTTGAGCAGACGCGGAAAAGGCTCCTGCAGAGCGGAGAGATCGCCGGTGTACAGGTAATGATAGTAGCAGTCAAAATTAAAACCAATGCTGTGATCCAGAATCGGACCCCATCCGGTGAGGTGGAGCTGCCGTTCCATCAACCGCGCCAGGCGATCGTAGGCCGGCCAGCTGTCGAGGAAATAGCCATCCAGCGTGATGCCCTGGCTGTAGGTGGTGAGAAATCGCGCGGGCAACGCGGTTTCGCCAAAGGTCCACTCCACCGCATGGAGCTGATGGCCGCAGTCGCCGCTATATTGCTGACGCTCGCGCGCCATGCCGTCCACCATGGTTTCATGGCAGCTGTTGTTCAGCGTGTTCACCGTTGCATCAAACAATTTTTGCAAAGACGCCTCTGAGCAGCGGACAGCGGCCTGATGCGGCCAGGGATAGATGCGGCGGCGGACATGCAGATCAGAAATCTCCACTGTCCCCTCCACGCCGTGGATATGCAGTTGCAGCCAGCGCAGGCTTTCGAAATCAAACGTCTCAAACTGATTGACCCCCTCCTTGCATATAAAGCGCGTCCAAGCGTTGAAATGGCTGTTGATCAGCACCGGGCCGCCCAGCTCATGCGCCTCATGCACCAGCACCTCCACCATGGCGCCGGCCGGAGCCTGCAGAGTGAAGCACGGCCAACCGACCACCTGTTCGCTGAATTCAAAGGTCAGTGCGATTCCGCTTTTGCCGTCGCAGCGGACCTGCCAGCGGCCTGACCCCGCCTCCAGCACCTCCGGCTGGCCGCTGACGCGAAAAGCGTCCGGAGTGATGAACTCGAAATAGTCTTCAACCGGGCGTTGCCATTCCAATCTGTACCGTTCGCTCAACCGCTGCACAGCGACCTTTTCTTCCCTCATCAAGGGGAGCGACCGTTTGCGCAACTGCGCCTCCTTGCACCGAGCGCCGCTTACATCCAACAGGTAGTCTTTATACAGGGTGGTCAAAGCCGGCTGATCCGGCCGGCCCTGGAGCGTCATGGCCGCCATCCACAGCTCATTCGTTGTATAGCCAGGCTCCTGCCAGCCATAGGGATAAGCGCGGGCGTCAAACTCCTCCTGCAGGCTGCGCACGTACCAACGTTTATATTGACCCGGGCGCCAGGCGCGCGTCAACAGCACGCGCCATGCCTCATCGCTGACGATCAGCTGTTTAGCGCCGTTCTGTTCCTCGATCTCCAGGTAAAAGATGAGCCCTGGTTTGCCGATGGGCCAGGTGCCGTCGCCAAAGCCATAGTACAGGGCCTGAATCCCGATGACGTTCTCTCCGGTTTTCAACAGTCCGCTGAGATCCATGGGATCCGCTTCCAGCCAGCGGGGATCGCAGGGCGCTGGGCCGAACTGCACATAGCGGCCGTTCACATACAGTTTGTAACGGCTGTCCACTGCTATCCACCCCTTGGCCTGTTTCACCGGCGCCGCAAGACGAATCGAACGGCGGAAGAGCAAAAAGGTGTTCGGCAACGTGCGTTGGGACGGATACCAGATCCAGTGCGCCGGGGTGAGGTCCAATGCCTGCGCGGCGAGCGCAGGGGCTGTTTCCTGATGCATGGAATTTTCTCCTGTCTGAGCGGCAAAAACCGATTGGCTGAGCGCCGCTGCGGCGCCCATGGTTTTGATGAACTCGCGTCGATTGACATCCACAGTCATAAGTCATTTCCCTTTAACGGACCGCATAGATGATCCATCAGGACGTATTTTGAATAAACGGATTTCATGGGTGTTGTCCGGGCACGCAACCTCGGCATAGATCCAGATCTCGCCATCCACCCACAGCCAGGCCGAATAGCGCCAGGTGAAAAAAGCGCCCGGCGTGCTGCTCTGCACCAGCGGCTGGTCCGGCGTCAGATCGATCACATGGTGCAGATCATGGGTGAAACCGATGCCGGTCACGATATTATACACAGGGTCGTGCCACTTTACATTGGATCCTTCATAAACGAATAGATAGCCGATGCCCAACGGCAACAGCGAAGAGGGCCGGATGAAAAAATCATGCCACCCGCACAGCTGCAGCACGCTGTCGTTCGGATGGCCGTACGGCTGCCACTGTTCACCGTCCGCGCTGGTGAAGTGAAAAAAACGTTCCAGAGTGCGGATATAGCCGGTCACATAACAGTGATAGAGGCCGTTGAAAAAACAGATGACCGGATCTTTATACTCCAGAACGGCGATGTCCCGTTCATCGGCCCGCGGCTGCGGAGCGATGACCGGCCGAGCAGTGGCCGGATCGAATCGATCCGGGCGAACCGCATCGTCGAATTTGAGAATGGACCAAGGACCGTCCTTCCACGGACCGCAGGCGTACAGCTTGAACTTGCCGGTGGTTGGATCCAGCAGCAACGCCGGGCGTTCGAACCCGGGGATCGGCAGATCCTCGCGGTGAATGGACGCGACGCGCTGAAACTGAACGCCGTCCCTGCTGGAAAGGATGCGGATCTCATATCCCCGCCTTCCACGCGGCGCGCGGGCAGTGCGCATGCGACAGGCCATCCAGAACGTGCCCTGCGGATCGCGGATCACCGAAGGTGCGCCGGCCCACCATTCCGGCAGCAGGGAATCGGGTTTGAGGATGACTTGAAACGCAGTGAATGTATCCGCCAGCATTCCGGATAATGATCTGGCGTCCGGAAGCGCCGCCGGCGAATCGGTCTGGGCAGGCAGCGATGCACAGCCCAAGCCTGCCAGAAGGCACAACATCGTCCATAGCTTTTTATTCATAGCGCTGTTTCTCTCCTCTTGCCGCTCGACCAGTCAAATTTTTCTTGGTAGTTTGATCGAATTATAGTATACTGAACCGTGTGAAGAGAGAGGCGGAAAATCCCTCTGCTCATCCTGGCCGCCCGAAAAAAAATCGACGGATCAAGTCCGGGCGGCCTCTGAATCACCCCACTCTTCATGGAGCGATCATGTATCAGGCCATACTCTTTGATCTCGACGGAACTTTGCTGGGATTGAACAATACCAAGTTTCTCAAGGTGTATCTGCAGGCTATGGCGCCCAGAATCGCGCCCTATTTCAACGGCCATGATTTCAGCCAACCGATCCTGGCCGGCACCGAGGCCATGATGCAATCGCAGGGCCGGCATGCCAGTTTGCGCGACCTGTTCATCGAAACCTTCGACCGCCACAGCCCGGTGCCCTTTGCCGAACTCGAAACAGCTTTTAACGAGTTTTATGAACACGAATTCAATCAGGTGCGTTCCATCGCCACCCGCTTGCCGCACAGCCTGCCGGTTCTCCAGGCAGCGGCCCGCCATACCGACAAGATCGCATTGGCCACCATTCCGCTCTTTCCGGCCATCGCCATCGAGCAACGCTGCCGCTGGGCAGGGATCGAAAGTTTCCCCTTCGCCCTGATCACCAGCTTTGAGAACATGCGCTACAGCAAGCCCAATCCGGAGTATTATCGCGAAATCGCCCATCATCTCGCCGTGCCCGCGGACGAGTGTCTGATGATCGGCAACGACCACATCGATGATCTGTCGGCGGCCGCCGTCGGCATGGAGACCTTTTTAGTGCTTGACGATGAGCTTAATGCCGGCAAAAGCCGTTACGCTCCAACCTATTCCGGCTATTTGGCGGATCTCACGACCTTTTTAGAGAATCTTTGAGCGCGCATTCCCCCGCTGCCCTACACGGCCCTGAGCTTTCTGCGGATTCCTTGAGCGCAAATCGTCGCCGCCCCTAGTCCGTCTCGCGTCCATCCTTTCACTTGCCCAGTTGCATGATGCCCCAGGCCAGTGCGACGGTGCAACCGACCACCAGCCAGGCGAACAAAAAGCCCGCCCAGTCCTCGCGGTAACGTTTGCCAAACCCCTGCCATCGTTCACGGGTGAACCAGCCGGGCAGATCGACAAAGATCAGATCCTGTCCATGCTCTTTGGCCAGCGGTTTGGGGGTTCCATGATCGGAAAGACGCTGCATGTTGTCGAAAAAAGCGGCGATGCGTTGCGGTTCTTCCTCTTTGGTCAGCAGACTGACCACGAGCAGACAGACAAAGCCGGCGAGCATGGCTGCGCCAAAGGGCGCGGGCTGCCAGGAATAGACCAGCATCCATTTGCCGGTCCAATGATAATTCAACCCATAATATAACCCGAAAGACACACAGACCGAGACCAGGGCGCCGTAGCGATTGGCCCGTTTCCACAGAATGCCGCCGAAAATCATGATGCCCATAAACGCGGCGATGGTCTCGGTGAAAAGAAAAGCGTGCAGGACATTTTTGATGGTTAGGGCGAAGATGACGCCAAGCAACGTCAACACAAATCCGGAGAGGCGGCCCATGAACAGCAACCGTGCATCCGCAGCATCGGGATTCAAATATTTGCGGTAAAAATTTTGCGTAAACAGCGCGCCGGTGTTGACCATAAAGTTGGAACAGGTCGACATATTGGCGGCAAGCACCGCCGCGACCATCAGGCCGGTCAGTCCGGGGAGCAACAGTTCACGGCAGGCGTAGCCAAAGGCATGCTCAGGATCTGGAATCGTAGCACCGCGTTGAATCAGCAGGGCGGCCACAATCAGGCCGACCAGAGCCCAGGCGATGGTGCACAACCGTTTGACGATGGAGCCGTAGGTCTGGCCGACGCGGCCGGCGCGCTCTGTGCTGCCGGTGGCGCACATGGAGATCATGTGCGGCTGCGCGGTGATGCCGACAATGCCGTTGACCGCGAGCATGGAGATGGTGAACGCATCCAGTCCGCTGACCTTGCTGTAGAGATTGAAAAAATCAGGCGTCAACACCTGGCGCATGCCGTGAAAGCCGCCCACGGCCGAAAGACCGGCCGGCAGCAGCAACAGCGACAGCACAATAATCAAAAAACTCTGCACAAAGTCCGTATATGCCGAAGCGATGAGGCCGCCGAAAAAACTATACGTGAGAAATGCAACGGTCATGCCCACGACCACCATGTTGGACGAGATGAGATCTCCACTGGCCACTGAGATGATTTTGGCCGCACCTTGCAGCATGGCGCCCTGGCTGAAGACAAAGAAAAGGATGGCAAAGACCGAATAGAACATGCCCAATTTTCTGCCGTAGCGGTCCTCGACGATCTCCCCGACTGTCGTGCGCTCGCTGCGGCGGTACCACGGCGCAATGAACCAGTAAAAAGGCGTAATCAGCATGTTCTTCCATTGGTACCAGATAGCGGCGAATCCATATTGGAAAGTGGCCCCCGCCTGCGCCACCGGCATCTCGGCATGAGTGCCGGTGCCGAACGCCTGCCCGACCATAATCCACCAACTGAGTTTGCGCTCACCGCGAAAAAATCCATCGCTGGTGCGCGTCCGTCGCGCCATCCACAGACCAAAAGCGGTGATGCCGAGAAAATAACCGACCAGAACGACTGTATCCAACCAACCAAAACCGCCGGTCATACTCCTCCTAACTATTTGATTCCATAAAAAGATTAATCCGGCCGGCCTATCTCCAGCGTCATAAAATTCGGTCAGGCTTAGGGATGTTTGATGCGATCCAGCAACATCTCGACCGTCTTGTTCAGGCGCTTTTGTCGGGTCTCTAGTTTTTTAGCCTCAGTGATCCAGCGGACATACTCTTTCTGATGTGCATACGACAGCGCAGCAAAAAAAAACTGCAGCCGCGGGATTGTTTTTCAGGCGTTCGGCGAGCTTCTGCGGCGCCTTCACCATCCTTGGCGCCGTATCCAGCTGCACCACTACCCGCACCGTATCGCCGGGCTTTTTGCCAATGGCCTGTCTCACCGCTTTGATCACGCCGATCAAGGCATTCAAGTTAAGATAGTCAATCCATTTTATTTTTTAAACTAAAAGAATCATTGTGCAACGATAAAATGAGGCTTGGCATTGTGCATTTTTTTTGTATGCTGAACCGTTCTGAAATTCCTTTCGTTGGTTGGAGGCGTTATGAAAAAATAGCCTGTTGCTGATTCCGCAATTTGCCGTGATGAGGGAAAAGTCCGGCATTGTCCTCAATCTCTTTGAAGCCTTGCAGGCCGTCACTCAGACGCCGTCTGGAAAATCACTGATCATTCGGCAGAGCTCGGACTATCCGGCATCGGGCCTGGTGCAAATCCGCCTGCAACTGAAGCAACAAGAACGGTTCACGATAAAGATCAGAATTCCCGGCTGGAGCGACAGCACGCGGTTGACCATCAACGATCGAGAGGAGTTGCAGCCAACCGCCGACGTCTACCACTTCATCGACCGATTGTGGAAGGACAACGAGCTTATCTGCTTCTCGCTCGATCTGCGGCCGCGCTGGCAGGAGCAGCCGGCAGACCGTCGCCGCTACGTCGCCGTGAGGCGCAACCCTCTGGTCCCGGCGCGCGATCGAAGATGGGATCTGGGAGATGTGGATGAACCGGCCAAACCACTGCAAGAACAGGACGCCTGGGTTCTGCATCCGATCGCACCGTTGCCGGGCTGCTGGTTCTCCTGCACCGCATCCTGCACGCTGGGGGATTTTCAGGAAATGGAATTCGGCAGGCCGCGGACCCTCACCCTGATGGATTATGCTTCCGCGGGCAACACCTGGAGCCGGGAGTCGCCTTTCCGGGTGTGGCGGCCGTTGGCCTTGAATCCCATGGAACCGTGAATCCCTGCCATCACATGAACGTGTAGCTCAGACCGATGGCCAGCGACTCCTTCAGCTGCGTGCGCGGTGTGATGCGCTTCTCCTGGATCAGTTGCAGGTTCATGATGACCGTAACCCACTTGGACGCTTTGATGGTCAGAGTGTTGTTGTTGCGCACCGCCACCTCATCTAATTGGCTGAACGGGTCGAACAGTTCGATGGCGGAGGTGAAGAGCATGTTCTCGGCCAGTTTGAGGTCGATGTTGGTGACCGATTCCAGACCGCCCTGAATCAGGATCTTTTCTGTTTTCGCGGTCTCGGGATTGTCCGCATATTGGGGAAATTGCCGGGTGAACACTTCGCGCAGGGCCGCGCCGAGGCGCGTCTTGATGCGCTGGCTCGGTTCATATCTCACGCCCATGGCCTGAGTAAGATAGCCTGGATCGAAAAAATCAGAGACTGCGTTGGAGAGGCCGTTCGCATCATAGATATAGCCCCGGTCAAATTGGGTTTTTAAACTTGCGGCCATGTAAGGATTCACCGTCGGGCTTGTTTTTCGCACCAGCACGCTCTCCAGCTCCAGGCGATCATCGGTCTTGCGCATGCCCTGGTCGCCCAGCTTGGTTCTGCCATAGGCCGCCTTGTAGGTGTTGGTCACATTGATCTTGTTTTTCTGATAATCCGATTTACCATCCAGCAGCGACGCCCAGGACAGGGCGTTCTCCCCTCCCTGCGCCCAGTTGGAAAAGCTGACCTGATTGGTGGTCAATGCGCCCACCAGGCTGTGTTTCCAAGGACCGCCCGGCGCCGAATCCGGCGCAGCGGCCTGCGCGAAAAGCGAACGGCTGATCAGTAAAATGCAAACAATCCCTTTTTTCATTCATTTTTCTCCATCTTAACATCCAACGAACCGCGTTCTATTGTTTGCTCCGATAGCGCGCCGCTCTCCCCTCGGTCGGATCACAGCCCTTGCGACGAAGAATGCCAGCGGGGCGCTGTCATCGCCGCGGGATCGAAAACGGGTGAATACATAGACGATCGTCGTCGAAGTGTGGACTTGATCCTTAAACACTCCTTTTCTTACTCTACTGACAACGCAGAAAAACGACGCCAGAACGGCGGTAAAAACCGCGTTGTGGTTCAGGGGTAAAACGCTTTTCGCATCAACTCGATCGCATAGCGGCCATGCGAAAGTTCAGTGGTGCATCCGTATGATGAATCAGTAAGAATCAGGACCGTCCGTATTTTTTGACGCCTTCCTGATAGATGTTGCCGCCATGACAATCCTGCGCCACAATGGCGGGGAAATCCTCCACGGTCAATTCAGCGATGGCCTCAGCGCCCAGCTCTGGATACGCGATGACCGTGTTCTTTTTAATCGAGCGGGCGATCAGAGCGGCTGCGCCGCCGACAGCGACCAGATAAACGCCCTTGTACTTTTTCAACGCCTCTGATACGCCGGCGTTCATCTCCCCTTTGCCGATCATACCTCTGGATCCATGCGCCAGCAGTTTGGGAGCGTACGGATTCATGCGGCCCGAGGTGGTGGGGCCGGCGGAGCCGATGGGCTTGCCCGGCCGCGCCGGCGATGGTCCGACATAATAGATCAGATGGCCGGTCAGATCCAGCGGCAGAGGCTGACCCTGTTCGAGCAGATCGACCAATTTTTTATGCGCCGAATCGCGCGCAGAGTAGATGATGCCGGTGATCAGCACGCTGTCGCCTGCGTGCAACGCTTCAACCTGCCGGTCGTCCAGCGGAGTGGTGAGTTTTATCACGTCAGCCATACCTCAAATCTCCTGTTATTACGAAGGTCAGTGGACATCAATGGTCTGATGCGTCCAAGGCGCGGACTGGTCGGTCCGGTTCACAGGATCACCTCTTTGTGCCGCGCTGCATGGCATTGAATGTTGACCGCTGCCGGCAAAGAAGCGATGTGGCAGGGAAAGACCTCCACATGCACATCCAACGCCGTGATGCGTCCGCCCAGCCCCTGGGGGCCCACACCGAGTTGATTCACCCGCTCCAACAGCTCCTCCTCCATGGCGGCATAGTACGGATCAGGGTTGCGATGTCCCACGGGCCGCAGAATGGACTTTTTCGCCAGATACGCCACTTTTTCAAACGTACCGCCGATGCCCACGCCCACCACAATCGGTGGGCAGGGGTTGCCGCCTGAACGCCGTACTTTGTCGACTACGAAGTTTTTCACCCCCTCGGCGCCGTCCGCCGGCGTGAGCATGGCCACTTCGCTCATATTCTCGCTGCCGCCGCCCTTGGGCGCCATGGTGATCTTGATCTGCTCGCCGGCCACCACGTCGATCCAGATGACCGGCGGCGTGTTGTTGCCGGTGTTCTGACGCTTCAATGGATCCGAGACAATGGATTTGCGCAAAAAGCCCTCGCCATATCCCTTGATCACACCGGCGGTGATGGCGTCGGTCAAACCGCCATCCACCACGTGCACCTCCTGGCCCAGCTCGACAAAGAACACCGCAAAACCGGTGTCCTGACAAATCGGAAACTCGCCCTCCTTGGCAATGGCGGCGTTTTCCAACAACTGCTCGAGAATAGCCCTGCCGGTCGGCGACTCTTCCTTCTCCAGCCCCCGCTTCATCGCGTCGATGACATCCTGACCCAGATGATAGTTGGCTTGAATGCAAAGATCGGCGACCTTTTCGGTAATCAACCTGGCCGATATTTCACGCATAGCACGGCTCCTTTTTTTGATAATAGACGATCGTATCGTTCATAGACCACAGCCGGGGAATCCGCTGGGAACAAAGGAAAATGCCCGATTCCGTTCGCCGTCAGCCGGATGTCTGTAAACGGACCTCCAACTCGGTCAGCTGCCGTTCGAGTTCGTTCGGCAGGCGCTGGCCGAAAATCTGATAAAACCTGCGAATATCCACAACCTCCTTGAGCCATTGTTCCGGCCGGACCGCCAACAGCTCCTCGACATCGTCGCGGCTGATGTTCAGACCATCCAGCGAAAGCTTGTCCGCGCGCGGCAGCAACCCGATGGGCGTGCGGACAAAATTGTCTTCGCCGTCGCACCGTTCGAACACCCATTTCAGCACCCTACTGTTTTCGCCGTATCCAGGCCACAGCCATCGGCCGTTGCGCTGCCTGAACCAGTTGACGTAAAAAACTTTCGGCAATTTGTCTGCCGTACTCTGCTTGCCGATTTTGAGCCAATGGCCGAAATAATCAGCCATATGATACCCACAGAACGGCAGCATGGCGAAGGGATCACGGCGCACCATGCCGACCGTGCCGTCGGCCGCTGCGGTGCGTTCGGAGGAGATGATGGATCCGGTGAATACGCCGTGCGACCAATCGAACGCCTGATGCACCAGCGGGATCACGGTGGGCCGGCGGCCGCCGAAGAGAATGGCTGAGATCGGCACGCCCTGGGGCGAATCCCAGTCAGGATCCAGACAAGGGCACTGGGTCAAGGGCGCGGTAAAGCGGCCATTAGGATGGGCTGCCGGCGCCTTGTCCTCAGGGGTCCACGGTTGATTTAACCAAGAGGTCAGGCGATTAGGCTTTTCCTCGCTCAACCCCTCCCACCAGACATCCCCGTCCGGCGTCAGCGCCACATTGGTGAAGATGGTGTTCTTGACGATCGTGGCCACGGCGTTGGGATTGGAGCGCTGCGAAGTCCCAGGGGCCACGCCGAAAAAGCCAAACTCTGGGTTCATGGCATACAGCCGCCCATCCGCGCCGAAATGCATCCAGGCGATGTCATCACCAAGGGTCTCGATCTTCCATCCAGGCAGCGTTGGAATCAGCATGGCCAGGTTGGTTTTGCCGCAGGCGCTGGGAAAAGCGGCGGCGAAATATTTTTTTTCTCCCCGTGGATTGGTCACTCCCATGATCAGCATGTGCTCGGCCATCCAGCCCTCGTCGCGCGCCATGACCGAAGCGATGCGCAGGGCAAAACACTTTTTGCCCAACAGCGCATTGCCGCCATAGCCGCTGCCATAGGACCAGATCATGCGCTCGTCGGGAAATTGAACGATGTATTTCTCTTGAGCATTGCACGGCCAGGGTGTATCCTCGGCCGGATTGGACAACGGCATGCCCACCGAATGGACGCAGGGGATGAAAGGTCGATCGCCCAGAGCCTGCAACACCTCCTCGCCCACACGGGTCATGATGGCCATGTTCACGGCCACATACGGCGAATCGGTGATCTCGATGCCGGTACAAGCCATAGGGGAACGCACCGGTCCCATGCTGAAAGGGATGATGTACATCGTGCGACCCTTCATGCAGCCTTGATACAACTTGCGCAAGCGCTGCTGCATCTCGTCTGGCGCATGCCAGTTGTTGGTCGGCCCACACTGCTCCTGGTCTGCGGAACAGATAAACGTCCTGCTCTCCACCCGCGCTACATCACTCGGGTCGGAACGCGCGAGAAAGCTGGACGGCCGTTTGCTTTCATTTAAACGGATAAAGCTGCCATGTTGCACCATGGCATTGCACAGGCTCTGCCATTCATTTGCTGCCCCCTTGCACCAGTAAAGGCGATCCGGCTGACACCAAGCGGCCCACTCCTGTACCCATTCGTTCACTTTGCGGTTGTTCGTCATCTATGCACTCCCTTATGGGTAAAACATAACAAAGATTTTTCAGATTGTCAAGCAATCAGATGGAGGCGCTTTGCACCCTTGGCCGGCCTGAAATTCGTGCGTAGACCGAAAATCAAAAAAAATACAAAATACCATATTTAGTACTTGAAAAATAGTTTTAATCTATATATATTACTTTTGATGCCCGGGTGTAGCGCATCTGGGCGAGGAGAAGGATTCTGTTTTTCCCACCATCCATAAAGACCCACAAAAAAAATGTAACGGAGGACGCCGTATATGGTCGATGCGGGGACGGGTCTATTTCAGGGCTTTTTAAAGCGAAACGGCTGCGTGGTTCCGTTTCAGATGGAAAAGATTGCTGCAGCCATCGATAAAGCCTTTGCGGCGGTAAGCCGTGAGACCGGGCAGAAACCGGCCCAGGGGGTTGGTTTCAAAATGGCGCAGCAGGTTGTAGAACGGCTCAACGATCCACTGCACGAGTATTTCGTTCAAGCCGATGAGCAGGGACGCCGGATTCCGCGTCTGGAGGAGGTGCAGGATCTGGTGGAGATGGTGCTGGCGGAAAACAACTATCCTCTAGTGGTGTCGGCCTATATGCGCTATCGCAAACAGCGGGAGCAGGCGCGGAAGCAGATCCGCGTGCGCGACGGCCGTAAGGAGACCTCGCGGGATGTCACAGACGCCAGCCTGCTGTTGGTTCAATCGGTGACTACGGACATGACCAGCGTGTGGGACCGCAGCCGCATCGTCGAACAGCTGCTGGTCAAAGCGCAGCTGCCGCTCGAGGTCGCCAATCAGATCGCCAAGGTTGTGGAAAACCAGGTCATCAACAGCCAGATGCAAACGGTCAACACAGCGCTGATCCGTGAGCTGGTCAACAACGAGCTGGCGTCGCGCGGCTATCACTCCCAACTGCGCGATCTCAATCTGTACGCCATCCCCAAGTCCTACATCGAAGCGCTGATGTACACCAAATCGACCGAGAACAGCAACATCGTCAACAACAATCCCGAGGCGGTCAATCTGGGCATCGCCGAGCTGGTGTTAAAACAATGGGCGTTGGACACCATGTTCTCTCCTGAGATCAAACGGGCCCATGATATCGGCATGATCCATCTGCACGATCTGGGCTATCCCCATCGGGTATACTGCAGCTCCCATTCAGTGGAGTATGTCAAAAAGTACGGATTGCAAAAGCTGCTAAACCTCAACACCGAATCCAAGCCGGCGCGCAGCGCCTCGGTGCTGACGGGCCATCTGAACACCTTTCTGGCCACGATGCAGGCCAACTATGCCGGCGCTCTGGGCATCGCCTATATCAACGTCTTTTATGCGCCGCTGCTGACCGGTAAAAACGATCGGGAGCTCAAGCAGATCGCCCAGGAGCTGATTTTCAACGGTTCGCAGAACGCGTTTTCCCGCGGCGGGCAGACTCTGTTTCTGGACTTTAACATCCACACCGGCGTGCCGGGTTACTTGAAATCCGTGCCAGCCATTGGGCCCGGCGGCAAATACCTGCTGGCAACCGCCTCCGGAGAGCTCAAGGAGTTGGAGGAGATCAGCCGCGACGAAACCGACGGCGAGGGCTATCCGCTGATGAACCTCTATGTGACCGATGAAAACGGCAAGCGCCGTCTGGTGCTGCGCGAGCTCAAGGATGCGACCCATGGAACCGTATACGATGAAACGGTCCAGCAAGAGCTGGCGGAGCGCGGAGAAAAAATTGTCACCTACGGGGATTATCAAAAAGAGGCCCAGGCGTTCGCCGTGGCTCTGCTGTCGGTGTGGGAAGACGGCGATCGCCATGGACGGGTGTTCGAATTTCCCAAATGCGACTTTCACATCAATGAAGAGTCTCTGAGCGATCCGGATCAGTTTCGCATCGTCGAACGGGCCTGCCAGCTGGCGGCTCACAACGGCTCCACTTATTTTATTTTCGACCGCGATGAAGTGACGCTGTCCGCCTGCTGCCGGCTGCGCACCACCATCACCGACAACCGCATGCTCCGCCATCCCGAATCCATGCGCTTTTGCGGCTTCCAGAATGTCACCATCAACATTCCGCAGGCGGCCTTTCGTGCCAGCCGCAAGGGTCGAGCGGACCTGGAGGGCCTGCTGGCGGAGATCGACGCCACCATGGAACTGTGCGCCCAGGCGCATCTGGAAAAACGCAGCCGCATCGAGGAGATGATGTCAGAACCGGGCCGTCCGCTCTACCAGATCGGCCGGCCGGCCTGCGATGAAAAGCCCTACGTGGATCCGGACAAGAGCACCTATATCATCGGCCTGATCGGCATCAACGACGCGGTGCAGTTCCTCACCGGCCACGCCCTGCATGAAAGCCGGGCGGCCCAGGAGATGGGACTGACCATCGTGGCGCATATGTATCTCAAGGCCAAAAAGCTCAGCCGTAAATACAAGATGAAGTTCAGCCTGGAAGAGTCGCCGGCGGAAAGCGCGGCGCGGCGGTTGGCCAAGACTGACATGATCCATTACCGGGATGAGGCGGTCACCGTCGTCAAGGGCAGCCTCGAGGACGATTCGATCTATTATACCAATTCGATCCACCTGGCGGCCGACGCACCGGTCTCCTTGGTAGAGCGCATCCGCGAGCAAGCTCAGTATCACTGCATGATCGAATCCGGCGCCATCGTGCACGCCTTTGTCGGCGAGGAAAAACCTTCGCCGGATTCCATCCTCTATCTGGTGATGGAGACGTTCAAACGCACACAGTGCGCCCAACTGACCATCTCGCCCGAGTTCACCTATTGCTACGATTGTTTTCACCAAGAACGCGGCTTGCATGAACGCTGCACGGCCTGCGGCTCGACGCGGGTCTTTGGCGAAAGCCGGGTGGTGGGCTATTTCAGTAAAATTGAAAACTGGAACCGCTCCAAGCGGTTCGGCGAGTTGGCTGCCCGTCGGGCCGGGCGTTACCGGATCGAAACCGCGGTTCAAACGGTGGTGGAAACCGCGGAGGCTGATGCCGTCTCCCTATGGTAAGCCAGAGATGAGGAAAAGGTGCATGGAAAAGTACTTTCAGATACATGTGTTCGGCAAGGCCGGCTGTGATAAATGCGCTGTGCTTAACAAACGGCTGGACCAGATGTTGACAGAAGAGGAGTGGGAGGCGTTCGAAAAAGTGTATCATGATGTAGAGACCGTCGAGGGGCTGGTCGCCTTCAGCCGGACGGAATGCATGAATCCATCCAGCATTCCAGGTTTTATCATCAGCCGCAGGAATCCCATCAGCGGCGAATTTCATCCGCTGCCGAGATTGTTGCCCGTCGCAGCCTCTGCAGCAGAGGAGAAATCCTTGCTCTACTCCTGGCACGGCGTGCAGACCGATTACAGCGAAGCCGGCAAAGGGATCATCCCCCCTACGCTCATCCGCAGAATGCTGGAAAAAGCGCTGCAATCCAAGCCTGAATAGCGTTGCGCAGCGCCGACGTCCGCCGTCTTCCGCTTCAGGCCGTTGTTCGTTCGGATGAGGAACTAAACCGTATGTCGTCCCAGACCTCCCCTGTTTTCGCCTGGCAGAGACAGCCCACGCTCAGCGACCACGCCGGCCACTTGTCCGCTCTGTTCTTCACCTCCGGCTGCAATTTTACCTGTCGCTTTTGCCACAACGCCGCCCTGATGAACAGGGTGCAAACCGGGATCGACTGGCAACACCTGGACCAGATCCTGTCCTCTCTACGCGAGCAATGGGTGGACAGCGTCACCCTCACCGGCGGCGAACCATTGCTGCATGCCTCCTTGCCCCTGTTGGTGGACCGGATCAAACAGCATGGCTATCTGATCAAACTGGACAGCAACGGTTCCTTTCCCGAGCGGCTGCAGTCGTTGCTGCCGCAGCTGGACTATGTCGCTCTGGATATCAAAACCTCTCAGGCGCGTTATCCGCAGCTGACCGGATGGCAAAAGCCGGAACAGGTGCTCCGCTCCGCCCGACTGCTGGATTCGTCCGGCATCGATTATGAACTGCGCACCACCATCATCGAAGCGCATCACGACGATGAAGTCATGAACGCGCTGCTGCAGGAAATTCACGGCTGCCGGCGTTATGTGTTGCAGCCGTTCATACCCCGCCCCGATCTTCCGGATCCTCTGTTTCGCACTCTGCCGCGTACCAGGCCACAGCGACTGCAGCAGTTGGCAGCCATGGCCGCTGAACACGCGCAATCGATCAAAACGCTGTAGAGTATTTTTCGCGCCGTGGGCTGACGCCGGCGCTCTCGGGGTGGAAAACCGCGGTTGACGAACCACGGCAACGTAATAGGGAATCTTTCTCCGGCATTTTTTCGTCTCATTATGGAACAAATCATATAAATCTAAGCATCTAATAATATGTTATATATAAATTTAATATAAAAGAGACCAAAAACGGCGAATTTGTTACATACTGATACATTTTTCACACATGGCCGGAATTTGTGCAATTTTAAATTACAAAACAGAATTATTTCAATTTAAAAATAATAATAACAAATATTTAACAATTTTTTACGACACTGATGATCGTGTGCTCAGGCGTTGACCGTTCTGATCTTTCTTGAGCAGAAATTAATCAAACCGGGATTCTGCACACTGCGACCTGCCTCATTTCAAGTCACTGCTCTTATAAAGGTGTCTATTTGTTCTCTTTTCAGCCGGAATAAAGCTTCATTTTTTTGTCTATCTTTGCGGCCGCTGTTTTTAATCCAGTTACAAAATTGAAAATCAAAAAAAATCGACTTTATGCATGAAATCAAATATATGGCACGAGGATTGCAGCGAACAAAGAAGAATAGCTGGAATAAAACCAGCGGGTTCTATGTTGGTTATATTCGCGGCTGACTGCATACCCAAATAAAAATTAATTGATAAGTATTAGTAAAATAAGGATTAAAATGAAAAGAATGGACAAATGGCCACACTTGAACAGTCAATCAATCATGAACCGGATGGCCCAGCTTCATTTTCAGGACAAATTAAAAACAAGCCGGATCAAACCAATGGTGAGGTGCATGATGCAACCAAAACGTGCCTCGGCGAAATGGATCATCGGCTTGTTCGTCGGATTAACGGTTGTTCTCATTCAAGGCGTTCGGTTGCTTGCCACCGATCCGCTTGAATCGCCAACCCATTCCGAAAAATTATCGGTTCTATTGCAGGAGCAACAAAGCCTAGCAGTGATCGATAGCGAGCGTCGTGCAACCCTGAACAAGATCGTCGGCATCATCTCTCGCTACAACCGAAATATGAGCGATGAAACCAAACGAGCCATCGCCAACGAGATCTATCTGATGTCGCGCAAATACTCCAATCTGGACGTGGATTTCATTTGCGCCACCATCACGCACGAAAGCGCTCAATCCTGGGAACCCAATGTGGTTTCCAAGGCCGGAGCCCTGGGGTTGATGCAGATCATGCCCACCACCGGAGCTTACCTCGCGGTGCAGGAGGGCATTGAATGGACCTCCCACGAACAAGTGCTCAACGACCCGATTCTGAACATCCGTCTCGGGTGCCGCTACCTCAGCGACCTGGTGAGCCTGTACAATCATGACGGCGGATTGGCAGCATACAACGGCGGTCCCAAACGCGCAGCCATCTGGATCGCATCCAACCGCGATCACAGCACGCTCGTTACCGAGACCCGCAACTATGTGCCTGCTATTCTCAAGCTGTATGATCAATTTCGAACCGAAGGGGTAATGTAAGGAAAAACGAGGTCAGTCCTCCAAAGAAGACAGACCTCGTTTTTTTATGCCCTCTTTTTTACCCGCTGTTGTTCTCCCGCTTAAAAATCAAGTTGATTCTTTAGCAAATAATCGCTAAACTACATCCATTCTTCTATGAAAAAAGACCCGACTAAAATCGTCCTCGACGGCTTTTCCTTGGATCTGGACAGCCTGTCCGCCGTAAGCCGTGGCCAGACGAAGGTGCAGGTGGCGCCGGCCGCCTGGGACCGCATCCGCGCCAGCCGCCTCTGCGTGGAGACCTTTGTGCACCAGGGCAAAGTGGTGTATGGCATTAACACTGGGTTCGGCAAACTCGCCTCTGTGCACATCCCGGACAGTGAGCTCAACGCCCTGCAGCGCAATCTCGTGTTCAGTCATGCCTGCGGTGTGGGGCCCGCTATTCCCCCGGAGATCGCACGCGTCATTCTGCTGCTGAAAATCAATACGCTGTGCACTGGCTACTCGGGCGTTCGGCCTGAGGTGGTGGAGTGCCTGCTGGGGCTGTTGAATCACGATGTCATTCCAGTGCTGCCGTGCAAAGGCTCGGTGGGCGCTTCCGGAGATCTGGCGCCTCTGGCGCATTTGACCCTGGTGCTGTTGGGGTTGGGACAGGCTTGGGTTCACGGCCGTCGAATGGACGGCGCAGCAGCGTTGGCGTCTGCGGGATTGCAGCCGCTGGAGCTGCAGGCCAAAGAAGGATTGTCCCTGCTCAACGGCACCCAGGTGCTGACCGCCTACGCAGCCATGGCCCTGCTGGCCGGTGAGCGGCTGGCTAAACTGGCCGATATCGCCGGGGCTATCAGCGTGGAGAGCCTGCTCAACAGTAAAACCGCTTTTGACGAACGCATTCAAAAAGCGCGCGGCCACAGCGGCCAGATTAAAGTGGCGGAAAACCTGCGCCGACTGCTGGCGGACAGCGAGATCATGGACTCCCATCGGCAGTGCGGCAAAGTTCAGGACGCCTACAGCTCGCGCTGCATGCCGCAGGTGCATGGTGCGGTTCGTCAGGCGCTGGCCCTTGCGCATGAACTGGTGGCGGTGGAGCTGAACAGCTGCAGCGACAATCCGTTGGTCTTTGCCGATCAACAGGAGGTCCTGTCCGGCGGCAACTTTCACGGCCAACCCCTCTCCCTCGCCAGCGACACCATGGCCATTGCCATGGCCCAGCTGGCCAACATCTCGGAAAGGCGGCTGGAGAATTTAATGGATCCGGTGCAGAGCGGCCTGCCGCCTTTTCTTGCACTGGAAAGCGGCACCCATTCCGGTTTTATGATAGCCCAGGTCACCGCCGCTGCCCTGGTCTCAGAAAATAAAGTGCTCAGCCATCCGGCCTCGGTGGACTCGATCCCCACTTCGGCCAATCAAGAGGATTTTGTCAGCATGGCGGCGCATGCCGGACGCAAGGCCCTGGAGGTCACGGAGAACAGCGAAACCGTGCTGGCCATCGAGTTGCTCGCCGGATGCCAGGCCACTGATTTTCGCAAGGACCTCGAGCCGGGCGCAGGCACCGGCACCGCCTACCGGCTGATCCGCGAACACATCCCGGTCATGGAAAAAGATCGATTGATGTACCGGGATATCGAACAAATGACGCAGCTAATGCGAAACGGGCATCTTCTGGCCGCTGTAGAAAACGCGATTGGACCATTGTAAGGGAGAGTCTCATGAGTAAAATAATCGGCGAAGGCTACACCTTTGACGACGTACTGCTGGTGCCGAACAAATCAACGGTTCTACCCAAAGAGGTGGACGTACAGACGCGATTGACGCGCAAAATCACGCTGAACATCCCGATCGTCAGTGCGGCCATGGACACGGTCACCGAATCGGCGCTGGCCATCGCACTGGCGCGCGAAGGCGGCATCGGCATCATCCATAAAAACATAACCATCGAAGAGCAGGCGGAAGAGGTGGATCGGGTCAAAAGATCCGAAGCCGGCATGATCATGAATCCCATCACCTTGTCCCCGGACCGCAAAATCGGCGAAGCCCTTGAGCTGATGTCCCGCTACCACATCTCCGGCATTCCCATCGTGGACGGCCAAAAGCTGGTCGGCATTCTCACCAACCGCGATCTCCGTTTCGAGACCGATTTGAACAGACGCGTCAGCACACTGATGACCAAGGACGACCTGGTCACCGTGCCGGTGGGGGTCTCCATGGAAGAGGCGGAAAAGGCGCTGCAAAAACATCGCATCGAAAAATTGCTGGTGGTAGACAAGGATCAGAAGCTCAAAGGCCTGATCACGGTCAAAGACATACAGAACCGCAAACGGTTCCCCAACGCCTCCAAAGACAAACACGGACGGCTGCTGGTGGCTGCGGCCGTGGGCGTGGCGATGGACACCACCAAACGCGTGTCAGCGCTGATCGACGCCGGCGTTGACCTGCTCTGTGTGGACACGGCCCACGGGCACTCTCTGGGCGTGCTCAAGACCATCGAACAGATTAAAAAAGCCCATCCCTCCATCGAGCTCATCGCCGGCAACATCGCCACACCGGAAGCGGCGGATGATTTGATCGCCGCCGGCGCGGACGCAGTCAAGATCGGCATCGGCCCCGGATCCATCTGCACCACCCGCATCGTCGCCGGCACCGGCGTTCCCCAGCTCACCGCCATTATGGATTGCGCTGAGGTGTGCCATCGCCATGGCGTGCCGATCATCGCCGACGGCGGCATCAAGCAGACCGGCGATATCGCCAAAGCGCTGGCCGCCGGCGCAGACACGGTGATGCTCGGCAATATGTTGGCCGGGACCGACGAAAGTCCGGGCGAAACCATCTTTTATGAGGGCCGGAGCTATAAAGTGTACCGCGCGATGGGCTCTTTGGGCGTCATGCGCGGCGGCCGCGGAGACCGCTATTTTCAGGAAGGGGAACGGGACATCAAGAAATTAGTGCCAGAGGGTATTGAAGGACGGGTGCCGCATCGCGGAAAATTGTCGGATGTGGTCTATCAGATGATCGGCGGCCTGCGCTCAGCCATGGGCTACTGCGGCGCAGCCTCCATCGCAGAGCTGCAGCAAAAATCGCGCTTTATTCGAATCACGCCGGCCGGGCTTCATGAAAGCCATCCGCACGACATCATCATCACCAAAGAGGCGCCCAATTATATGCTGCAGGGCGGCCGCTGATTCCATCGCCGTTCAAGCCAGGCATAAAAAAACCGGCCTGACCAGCCGGTTTATAAGCTCTGTTCCTCATCGGCGACGCATTCCGTGCTGCGCAGCGCGACAACGGAAAAGCCCTCCTCGCTCAGGAGAGCTTGTTGACCACCTTAGCCAATTTGGATTTATGATTGGAGGCGCTGTTCTTATGGATGATGCGTTTCCCGGCCAGTTTGTCCAACAGGGAAGCGGTCTCCTGATACAGCCTTTGCGCATCCTGCTTGTTGTCGGCAGCGCGCACCTTTTTAAGCGCGGTCTTGAGTTCGGACTTGTACGCTTTGTTGCGCTGCGCCGCTTTGGCGCTCTGACGAATTCGTTTGATTGCTGATTTGTGGTGTGCCATTTTCCCTCTTAACGTTTAATCATAGGCTTATAGTATAGCAATAATTCGGATAAAAATCAATATCTTTTTGCGCTAAAACGACCGGCCAAGGACTGCAGCCCGTTGCCTCAGTCTTCAGGGACTCGGTGAAAGGATCGAAAATGGCGATCAGGATCAAAGAGGTCGAATCCAAGTCAGAGCTCAATGCGTTTATCCGCCTGCCGTGGCAGATTTACCGCCAGGATCCCTATTGGGTTCCGCCGTTGATCTCCGATATGCGCAAATTCCTCAACCCCAAAACCGGGTCTTTTTTTGAATTCGGCGAGGCCTGCTACTGGCTTGCCTACGAGGGCGACAGGCCGGTGGGACGCATCTCCGGCCACATCAACCACCAGTATGAAAAGTATCATGATCCGCTCACCGGCTTTTTCGGATTCTTTGAGTGTCAGAATCATCCCGAGGCCGCCGCGCAGCTGCTCGACGCCGCATCCGGTTGGCTGCACCGAAAGGGAAAAACCCGCGTGCTCGGTCCTCTGAGCTTTTCCCTGTACGACGTCAGCGGCGTGCTCTATGAGGGATTTGATTCGCTGCCGGTCATTTTGCTGGCTTACAATCCGCCCTACTATAACGACCTGCTGGTGCAGGCCGGGTTCGAAAAAGCCATCGATTGGTACGCTTTTCTCGTTGACAAGGACGTTGTCTTGAAACCAGCGTACCGGCGGGTCCGCGACCGCATTTTACGCCAAAAAGGGCTGAAGATCGTCCCGCTCTCCATGAAGGAATTCCCACAGCGCGTCCGCCAGGTGGGTCGCATCTTTTCCGACGCCTGGATGGAGAACTGGGGCCATGTGCCCATGACCGACAGACAGATCGAAGAGCTGGCCAAAGAACTTAAACTGGTGGTGGTCCCGGAACTGACTTACTTTGCCGAAGTGGAGGGCGAGTGCATCGGATTCTCGCTCTCCATCAAGGATCTGAATCCGGCGCTGCAAAAAGCCAACGGTCGGCTTTTCCCCTTTGGACTGGCGAAAATCCTCTGGCACAGCCGCAAGGTTCACCGCTTGCGCACCATCGCAATGGGCGTGCTCAAAGAACACCGCCATCGCGGCATTGATGTGGCGTTCTACCTCAACACCATTGAACAGGGCGTCAGAATGGGCTACACGGATTCCGAATGTTCCATGATCGTTGAAACCAACCGCCGCATGATCGGTGCATTAGAGGATCTCAACGCCCGCCGTTATAAAACCTATCGCTTTTATCAGAAAGGCTTGTAGTGAAGACGAGGCTGATGTCCGGCGCCCAAGCGGCGGCTTGCAGCAGTAGACGGCGTTGTGCCGCAGCAACGCCTCACGCAGTTGCCCGGCTCATCACTCCGCGATCAGGCAGCAGCCCGCAGCGCAGGATGCACAGACGAAAGGCCTTACGGCGGCTCTTGATCGGCCTGTGCGCCGCAGTAATCCTCCAGCCCTGCGCTGCATCCGGCCAATACTATTTTGGCCGCAATAAGATCATCTACCATCACTTTGACTGGCGCATTCTGCAGACCGAACATTTTGAAATCTATTACTATCCGGAAATGCGCGAGCTGGCCGAGATCGGCGCCCGCTATGCCGAAGAGAGCTACGCCGCGCTGGAACGCAAGTTCAACCACAACATCGACCGCCGCATTCCGCTGATCTTTTACGCCACGCATGCGCACTTTCAAGAGACCAACACCGTCTCCAGTCTCATACCCGAGGGCGTGGGCGGGTTTTTTGAATTTCTTAAAGGCCGCGTGGTCGTACCGGCTAATGGGTCGATCTCACAATTCAAACAGGTCATCCGCCATGAACTGGTGCATGTCTTCACCCACAGCAAAGTGGAGGGCGTGCTTCGCGACCATAAGCTGATGAACCATCCGCAGCCGCCGCTGTGGTTTATGGAAGGGTTGGCGGAATATTGGTCGGCCGGCTGGGACTCTGAGGCCGAGATGTTTATCCGCGATGCAGTGCTCAATCACTACCTGTTTCCGCTTGCCCAAATGCACCAGATCAGCGGCTCCTTTCTCATGTACAAAGAGGGCCAGGCGGTGATGAAATACATCGCCGAGAACTGGGGGGAGGATAAAATTCTGCAGCTGATGGAAAACTGCTGGACCAGCAAGCTGTTCAGCGAAGTGATGAAGCGCACGCTGGGAGTGGATTACCGCGGCTTTGACGAGAAATGGCTCTATCATCTCAAAAAAGAGAAATACCCTCTGCTGGAAACCGGAGACGCCGCACGCATGATCAGCCGCAAACTGACCCGGCACGGCATCAATATCAAGCCCGCTTATTATTCATGCGGCGATTCACAGAATGTGGTCTTTATCTCCAACCGCACCGGCTATTCCAACATCTATCGAACCGCGCTCAACGCCGCGGAGCATAAGACCAAACCAGAGATCCTGGTGGCCGGCGAGCGCTCCCCGGAATTCGAATCCATTCATCTGCTCAACAGCAGCATCGACGTCAACGAGGCCGGCGAGCTCGCGTTTGTCTCTAAAAGCGGCGAAAGCGACCGGCTGTATGTGATGGATATCGAAGAAAAAAGAATCATCGAAACGTATGCGTTCGACGAAGTGATCTCCCTCTTCTCCCCCTCCTGGTCCGCGGACGGCCAGCGTCTGGTATTTTCCGGACTGGCTTTCAATGGCCGCTGCGATCTCTATTCCTTCGACCGCACCACCCAGCAGCTCACTCAGCTCACGGATGACGCCTTTGATGATCGCGATCCAGCCCTGTCGCCGGACGGCCGGTTTCTGGCGTTCAGTTCAGACCGCGGCGTCCGCGGACAATCGGGCGACTACCATCTTTTTCTCATGAACCTGCACGATAAGCGGATTCGCTATCTGACGCACGGCGCATTCAACGATCACACACCGCGCTGGTCGCCGGACGGCCGTTTTCTGGCGTTCACCTCGGACCGCAGTGGGACCAGCAACCTCTGGCTGGCGCGCGTTCAGGAGCTCGGCGACAGCTTGAGCCTGCCGCTCAAACAGATCACCCATATCGTCACCGGTGCATTGGATCCGGCCTGGACGCGCCAGGGCGACCTGCTGTTCACCGGGTTCGAAAATTTCGGCTATCATCTGCACTGGCTGGAAAATCCGGCTGCGCTGTTCGACCGCGGCCCTAGCGCTGAACAGGACTCCCTGCCGCAGCGAATCGCCTCCTGGACTCATCAGCGGCTCGACGGCATCAACACCATCAAAGAGTTCCAATACAAACCTAAATACAATCTCGATATCGCCCAGAGTCAGATCACCCAGGACCCCATCTTTGGCACCTCAGGCGGCGCCCAACTGGTGGTGTCAGACATGCTGGGCAATTACCAGTATTTTTTTCTGTTCAGCAACTCGGCGCGCAGCCAGAGCGAGCTGCTCTCCAGCTTTAACGTGGCGGTGTCGCGCACCGACCTCTCCCGCCGGATCAACTCCGCCATCGGCGGCTATCATTTCGCCGGACGTTACTATAACCGCTACGATGAATGGTTTTGGGAACGGCGGGTGGGCGGTTTCGGCGCCCTTAGTTATCCGCTGTCCAAATTCAGCCGAAGCGAGGCCAGCTTTAATCTGCGCTATTCGGATAAAGAATGGTATGGCAGAGGCTACCGGCGTCAAGCTCTGCTGGCCTCCCAGTTCTTCTCATTCATTCACGACAACTCGTTATGGGGATCCTCCGGCCCAGTGGATGGTCAACGCATGAACCTGACTCTGGGTTATACCCTGGATGTGGCGAATTCCAACGTCAACTTTGTCAGCCTGCTCTTTGATTATCGCCGTTATTTCCGCGTCAGCCAGCAGATCACCCATGCCGTCCGCCTGTGGACCCAGATCAACAACGGCAGGGAGGCGACCCCCTTTTACATGGGCGGCAGTTGGGACCTGCGCGGGTATCGTTTCTGGCGTCTATGGGGGACCAAACTGGCGCTGGTGAGCAACGAACTCCGGTTTCCCTTCATCGACCGGTTCATCGTCCACTTTCCTTTTGGCGGCGTGGCGTTCAACGGCCTGCGCGGCGCCTTGTTCGTGGACGCGGGTAACGCCTGGGATCGCCAGCTGGAACAGGTACTGGGCAGCACAGGATTCGGCATACGGATGAACTTGGGCGGCCTGCTGCTGCTGCGGTTAGATTTCGGCCGAAAATTCGCCATCACTGAGCCGAACAGTTTTTACCGCCCCGCATCCTGGAATATGGAAAAGAAATGGTTTACCCAGTTCTTCTTTGGATGGGATTTTTAAATGAAACGCGCTCTGAGCACAGGCTGGATTGCGTTTGGACTGCTCTTCTCCTGCCGACCCCTGACCGTACAACAGGAGGCGTTTGATCCCTCCAGCGCCTGGCTGCAACACGGCGGTAATCCGGGCAGATCCGCTTCAATTTCCTCAGCGCCGGCCTGGCCTCTGGAGCTCAAATGGACCTATCGCACCTCAGCCACCGCTATGCCGACGCTGCTGGCAAAAGGGCAACGGGTCTACGTCAGCATGATGGACGGCCGGCAGGTCGTCCTGCGGTTGCAGGACGGCAAAAAGCTGGCAAGGATTCGACTGCCGGCCAACACCCCCTATGCCCTCATGCTGGCAGGCGAAAAGCTGGTGCTGTTGCGAGGCCAAGGAGAAAACAATCTGCAGAGCTGCCACCTGCCCACGGGCCGCTTTGATTGGCGCCGTACAATTGGACCGTGTCAGGGAGAACCCCTGCTGGTGGGCAGCCGCATCTATGTGGCGCGATCCGCAGGAACGCTGTCTGCCTATGCGCTGGAGGACGGGCGCGAGTTGTGTTCAGTCGCGCTGCACAAGCCGCCTGCGTCCACTCCCTCCTTTGGCCACGGCCGCATTATACTCGCTGTGGAACCCGCCGAGATGCGAGCCTTCACCCTGGACCTGCAGCCGGAATGGGCTTTCACCGCAGAAGGAATCATCCGCAGCGCCCCGGTTTGCCGGGACAGCGTACTCTACTTTGGCACCACCGCAGGGACGTTCTATGCTCTACAGATGAGGGATGGATCCGTGAAATGGCGGCAGCAGGTGAGTGGCGGCCTCTATCAGGCCGCAGCGGTGGATGATTCGCTGGTAGTTTTTGGCTGCACCGACCATCACGTATACGCGTTGACGACCGCCACCGGTCGGCTGCGCTGGCGATTTGCCACTGCAGCGCCCATCAGCACCTCGCCGCTTTTGTGCGCTGATGCGGTCGTGATCGGCAGCATGGATAAAACCCTCTATGCCATTTCACGGCAGCGTGGTCGTCAGGTATGGTCGTTCACCGCACAGGGCCGCTGGCGCGGAGGCCCCATCCTTGCCCAGAACCATTTGCTGTGCGCAGCAGAGGATGATAGGATCTACTGTTTTGCCTCCCCATGACGAAGGCCTGTCGCGTCAACGTTTCTTCCCTAGAGCTGAATCTCCAGTACGACCACCGACTTGGCCGGCATAGTCACCTGCAGTCGATTCGCCTTGGCCTTGAACCGGTCAAAGCGGGCTGGCTGCACCGCCTCGGCTTTGTCGAAATCATTGTAGGCATTCATGGCAGAGGCGGTCAAAATCTCTCCACTTACCCGCTGAATCGAACGAATGCCGGTGAACTCGCAAACAAGCTCCTTGCTTTGCCGCAGATCGATGTTGGTGATCGAAAGGTGAAGGATGCCCTCCGCATTGCGCGAGGCGGAGGCGGTCAGCGCCGGCAGGGAATCTGTTGCCAGGCGAAAGGCTTCGCACTGAAGGACCACCGGGATCATGGCGGCGTCATGGTGTACTTTGTACATTTTGTAGACATAAAAAGACGGGGTGCGCACCAGTTGGCCGTCACGGGTAAGCAGCATGGCCTGCAGCACATTGATGGTTTGGGCGATGTTGGCCATGGTGACGCGGTCACAATGGTTGTTGAACAGGTTCAAATTGATCCCCGCCACCAGCGCATCGCGCAGTGTGTTCTGCTGATATAAAAAGCCAGGATTCGAACCGGGCTCCACATCGTGCCAGTTGCCCCATTCGTCCACCACCAGCCCGATGCGTTTTTCCGGATCATACCGGTCCATGACTTCAGAGTGGCGGCGGATGTGCGTCTCCATCTCCAGGGTCTTTTTCATGGTGATGAACCATTCGCTTTCGTCAAAAACAGTAGCCGAACCTTTTTTCCCCCAGTCGTGGCATACTGTGTAATAGTGTAAAGCGAGGCCTTTGAACATACGGCGGGTGCTCTCATCCTTCATCAGCGTCTCAGTCCATTCAATTTGATCTCCATAAGGTCCGCAGGCCACTTTGTAAAGTTCATTCCCGCTGTAGTTGAGGCAAAAGGTGGAATAGCGCCGCATCTCGTTGCTGTAATAGGGCGCTGTCATCGTGCCGCCGCATCCCCAACTCTCATTGCCCAGCCCCCAGAAGCGCACACGCCAGGGTTTTTCCCTGCCGTTTTTCTTACGCAGCTCGGTCATAGGGCTGATGTTGTCGGAGGTGAGATACTCCACCCATTGCGCCATCTCTTGTACCGTGCCGCTGCCGAGATTGCCGCAGATGACCGGATCGCAGCCCAGCTGTTCGCACAGGTCCATGAATTCATGCGTGCCGAAGCTGTTGTCCTCGGTCACGCCTCCCCAGTGCACGTTGATGATCGTCGGCCGCTGATCGCGCGGTCCGATGCCGTCCTTCCAATGATAGGTGTCGGCGAAGCACCCGCCCGGCCAGCGCAGATTGGGAATAGCGATATCGCGCAGCGCCTGCACCACATCCTGCCGAATGCCGCGCACATTGGGGATGGGCGAGTTTTCCCCCACCCAAAATCCGCCGTAAATGCATCGGCCTAGATGCTCGGCAAAATGGCCGTACAAATGGCGGCTGATGGTGTGTTCGGCCTTGTCGACCTGGATGGTCAACACATTGGCGGGATTTTGCGCTGATAGGGAAGTGGAAAGCATCGTTGCCATGCCGATGATCCTCCTTATAACCGCTCGCATAGAATACCTCACTTTCTCCGGATCACTTGGACAAAGATCCGGATTGGCCGTAGGTGGCATGTGGACCGTGTTTGCGCTGATAATGTTTCTGAATCAGATCAGCGGGCAATCGTTCAGCCTGAGGATTGATCTGCAGCGTCAACCAGGCTATCTTGGCCAGCTCTTCCAGCATCACGGCGTGGTAGACCGCCTGTTCCGGCGAAGCGCCCCAGGTGAACGGGCCGTGTCCAGCGACCAGCACCATCTCCACCTCTTGAGGAGAGAGATGAGCAAAAGTCCTGACGATCTGCCGGCCGGTCTCCTCCTCATAGTCTGCTTGAATGTTCTCTGCAGATAAAAAATCCGTGCAGGGGATATCCGAATGGGTTTGATCGGCGTGAGTGGTGCCCAAGAGTGGAATCGGTCTAGCGGCCTGAGCCCAGGCCACCGCATAAGGGGAGTGGGTGTGCGCCACTCCCCGGATTCGAGGAAAGTGGCGATAAAGAACCAGATGGGTGCGAGTGTCCGAAGAGGGCTTGAGGCGGCCTTCCACCACCTGGCCGTCCAGATCCACCACTACCATGTCCTCGGGCTGCAGCTTTTCGTAAGCGACGCCGCTGGGCTTGATGGCGACCACGCCACGGCTGTCATCCAGCGCGCTGACGTTGCCAAAGCTGTAGAGCACGACGCCTCGGCGCGGCAATTCCATGTTGCATTGGTAAGCGTTGATTTTCAGTTCATCGTAGGCGCTCATGTGCGGCCCAGTCGAAATAGAGCGAGAAAGGTACGATACATCTCCTTATAAGTGTCAGCGGTGCAGCGAAGTGTTCGGCTGTCCAACCGTTCGCTCCCAGGACACAGCGAGCCCAGATCAGCGGATTCCGTACGCTGATAGGTCACGGTCAAGGTCAGCGGCTCGCTGAATCGCAACGGCGGTATTTGCCGAGCCTGAGCAGCCGCCTTCTCGGCTTGGCTGCGGATATCGTTCAGACTCTGCTGAAACGGCCGGCACAGCGCGCTGGTTCGGCTTCTGCCCTCCTTCACCACCACCGCGTGAATTTGCGGGATCAGGCTTTGCGCTTCAAGCGCCAAGGTCTGGTCGCCGGTGGTCATGACCACGGGGACGTTGTAATGACCCGCCAGGCCGGCGTTGAGTCCAAACTCGCCTACAGCGCGGCCGTTGATCTCTACGCGTTCAAAGGCCGAGTAAGCAAAGATATGATCATGCACGCCGTTCGCCGTCGCGTACATGGCGTGATAGCCGGTGAGAAAAACCGCGGTAAAAGAGCTGTCCAAATCCTGCATCATAGAAAATGGCCGGGCTGGGCCGGTGCACAACCGAGCGCGGGGATGCAAGCGGTCCACCGGCAGATTGGCGCCGGTGTTGTGCGAATCGTTGACCACCACTTCGTCCGCGCCCGCAGCGATCGCGCCGTCCACAGCGGCGTTGACCTCCTGCAGCATCCATTCGCGCGCCTCGCTGTACTCTTTGGCGGCAGGATCGACGTGTTCTTTCAACACCACTCCGTTGACGCCTTCCATGTCCGCAGAGATATATATTTTCATCGTCCTGTCCTGAGATTGTCCGCCGATTCGGTTCGCCGCCTTTTTGGTCTACGGCCGACAGCCCGCTTACTCGAGCAGCAGTCTGCCGTTTTCCAAAATGCGGCGGCCGTCGATGGTCACACTGGCTTTGTAGACCACGCCGTCCAGATGCACTCCCACCGCATTGGCGCCGCCGAAAGAAAGGTTGTTGCCCAGAGCGATGTGAATCGTGCCCAGCACTTTCTCATCCTCCAGGGAGTAGCCGCTGATGCGAGCCGTATCGTTGGTGCCGATGCCAAACTCGGCCGCCTTGCGCGCCTGAACCCCGTGCGGCGCCAGCAGACGCCGCAGCCGTTCCGCGCTTCCGCCTCCGCTGATGCGCGTCACCTTGCCTTCCTTGAAGGTCAGGCAGAGCGGATCATGATCCTCGGGCACAACGCCCATGCCCGAGTCCACCACCAGATCCCCTTCCACCCCGTTCTCTTCAGGGGCAATGCTCGCCTCGCCGGCAGGCAGATTCGAAAATGCGCCGGGGCTGTTCACCAGCCCGGTGTCCGCATACCCCTTGCGCGATGCCAGGGATACGGTCAAACGGGTGCCGTTCGGAGCGCTGATTCGCGCCTCCTTGGCGATCGTGAGAATGTCCTTCATCTTGCGGCTGAGACGGCCGATGCGATCAAAATCCATCTGACTGATGCGGCAAAAAGTTTCACTGGTGATGCCGGGCATGGTGATAAAGCGCACGCCCTTGCGGCAGGCTTCACGCCGGCAATCCAAGTGAGAGATGGAAATGCGGGTGACTGCGATCACCGCATTCATGCTCTGCATGAAATGAGCCAACGGATCGCACACAAATTCCTTTTCCAGATAATCCTGGTTGAGCTGAAGCAGATGAATGTGCTTGCTTCTTTTCGCAGCGAGTTGAAACAGAACGGCGGCCATTTCCTGATGCGGTTCGTCGCACAAAATGAGCAGGGCTTCTTGCCGTTTAAGCTCCAGGCAACGGTTGATGACGACTTGAGCGGCTTTTTCCAACTTGTTCATGATCGCGGCCCCCAGAATCTTAAACCCTGGTTGAGGATGTTATTTTTTTTCAAGCAGGATAAATTGATTGCGATAGAGCTGGCAGATGAACAGCCCGACCCGGTCAAAAACCGGTTCCACCGCCTCGCCGTACTGCTCTCGGAGCGTTAGCGCGATCTCCTGGACTGTGCGGCAGCCGTCTATGTGTTGCCAGACCCAGCTGCCGTATTCATCCAGTTTGACCCGCACATACGGTTTGGACAGATAGCAAGAGATCGTTCTTTGCAGAAGAGCGTTTTTGAATTTAGGCACCAGCAGCGAGACCTGTCGGGGTTCCCCTTCCCAATCGATTCGAATGCAGGGTGTATATTCCAGCAGATTCGGCTGCCGCTGTAAAATTTGCCTGGCCATAGTTTTTCTACTTTCCAGCTTGACGACGGGCTAATTGCGCGAGGGGCGTCTTCACCATGAGATAACCCAATGCAATAAAGGTGACCAGTCCAAGCCACCAAAAACCATTAAAGCTTTCGTTGAAGCCAAGCAGGGAGCGCAGGTTGATGTCGCTGGCGTACAACGCGGCAAAGACAATGCCGGTCAAGGCCTCGCCGGCGACCAACCCCGAGGCCAGCAGTAGTCCGGTGTTTTCCACCGTGTCCCTGTCCGTCTGATTATGAACCTTTTTCTCCGCCAGTTTATCTACGATCAGCTTGATCACGCCGCCGATAAAGATGGCGGACGTGGTGTTGAACGGCAGGTACATGCCGACAGAGATCAACATCGGCGACGGGGCGTTGACCAGAATCAGGGCGATCGCGAACAGCATGCCGGCGATGACCAGAGGCCAGGCCATTTCGCCGCCCACAATACCCTTGCTCATCATGGCCATGAGCCCGGCCTGCGGCGCAGGGATGGCTTCGCTGCCGATACCGTAAGCTTGATGCAGCAGCATGATCGGAATCACCATCACCAGCGCCGCCGCGACCACGCCGATCAAACCGCCGATCTGCATGCGCCAGGGCGTTCCTCCCAGCAGATAACCCACCTTCCAGTCCTGCATCATGTCGCCGGCCACACCGGCCACGCAGCACACCACAGAGGCCACTGCCAAAACCGCGGCGACGCCGGGATCGCCCTTCATACCCACCAGCACCATGAGCAACGCGGCGATCAACAGCGTGGACAGCGTCAGACCGGAGATCGGATTGGAGGAAGAGCCGATGATGCCGACCAGATAACCGGCCACGGCGGCAAAAATAAAACCAGCCACCGCCATCACCAGCGCAGCCAGAACGGCCGATCCCCAATTGTGGCTGAACGACTGATAGAGAATGACCATGCACAGCACCAGCACGCCGATCGCGATCATCACCATGCCGAAGGGCAGATCCTTGTCCACCCGAGAGGTGACGGTCGTGCTCGAGCCGGCGCTTTTGATATCCTGAATGCCGCGGCCGATACCGCTGATCAGGTTTTTACGCATGCGAAACAAGGTGTAAAAGGCGCTGACCAGCATGCCGCCCACGGCAATGGGCTTGACCGCTGCGTTGTAGGCGGAGCGTGCCAGCGTGGTCCAGCCGACGCTGCTCATCGGGTCCAGCTGATGGTACATGAGAAACAGCGCTATGGGCATGAGAAAAAGCCAGCCGAACACGCCGCCGGAAAAAGTGATGGCCGATAGACGATAGCCGATGATATACCCGACTCCGAGAAAAGCCGGCGAGGCGGCCGGGCTCTGCGCAATCATCCCTCCGCGATAACTCAGCTCGGAGATCGTTTCTCCCTTGCTGGTGAGCAGCTTGATCTTGGCCAGATTGAATTGATAAAAACCAGTGAGGGAATCCTGAATGAGTTTGATGCCGGCGTCGTTCTTGAACAGCTCGATGAATGCGGCGATCCCCATGGAGCCGAAAACATATTTAGCGCCGGACTGTCCCCCCTGCCCTGCCTTGACGATCTCGGCACAAGCTAAACTTTCAGGAAATTTCAACGTTTCATCGTCGATGAGCGTTTTGCGCAGCACAATGACGAACAGAACACCGAGGATGCCGCCCACCAGCATCAACAGGGTGCTCTTGAAATAATTCAGATCCTGCCAGACACCGGCGAGGACAAAAGCGGGAATGGTAAAAATGGCGCCGGCGGCCAGTGCTTCTCCCACTGCGCCGGTGGTTCGGGCCATATTCTCTTCCAGAATGGTGCCCTTAAAAACACGCAGCACGGCCATGGCGATGACCGCTGCCGGAAAGGTAGCGGCCACGGTCATGCCGGCCCTAAGCCCTAGATAGGCATTGGCCGCGCCCAGAATGACCGCCAACACGACGCCCAGCAGAATCGCCTTGAAGGTCAACTCTTTCATAGTGGTGTTGAGCGGAACATAGGGGGTTTTTCCTTTTTCCGCACCGGCAGTGTTCGTTTCCTGCATAGTCGCTCCTGTTTACGGGGTGGTTGTTCAAATCGCGTCAACATAGTAATTAATTGGTAAAAGAGCAAGCAAAAACCTTGGCTAAAACAGTGCGCAAGGCCAAAATAGTCGAAATTCGGCTACATTTTCAATTGATTATTCCTTATATTTTTAGTATATTTACAAGATAAAATCGATACTTGGCATGGCTCTTTTCACCGACATTACGCTGGGGCAGTATTACCCGGCTGATTCGCCCGTCCACAGGCTGGATCCGCGCAGCAAACTATTGGCAGGCATGCTGTTGATGACCGGACTGATCATCTCGGTGCACGGCCTGGTGCTGCTGGTGCTGACGCTGACCCTTTTAAGCACCATCTATCTGGCAAAATTGCCCAGCGGTTTGGTGATCAGAAATCTCAGACCGTTCCTGTGGCTCTTTTTACTGACCCTGTTCATCCATCTTTTCTGGACCTCCGGGCGCATCCTGTATCGCCTTCCAGTGCTGAATCTGGATATTACCTGGGAGGGCCTGCAGCTCGGCTTTCGCTACACCATCAGGCTTTCGCTGTTCATCGTCCTGGCGACGATTCTGACGTTGACCACTTCGCCCATGGAGATTATGGACGCCCTGGAACGCCTCGGCAGGCCATTCAAACGTTTTCATCTGCCGGTGCATGAGCTGACCATGATGCTGTCGCTGTCGTTGCGGTTCATCCCCACGCTGTTGGAAGAGGCCCTGCGCATCCGCAACGCGCAGATGTCGCGTGGCGCTGCGTTCGAAGGCTCTATGGTGAAAAAAGTGCGCAACATGATTCCGATGATTTTGCCGCTGTTCATCTCTGCGTTTCGCAGAGCCGACGAGCTGGCATACGCCATGGACAGCCGCAGCTATAACGGCGGTGAAGGAAGGACCAGCTACAGCCGGCTGTGTTTCCGCTGGCCGGACGGACTGGCCCTGTCGGCCGCCGCCCTGATTTTTGTGGTTTGTCTATACCTCTGAGCGCCTGTGGCCAACATCAAGCTAGTGCTGGAATATGACGGCACCCATTTTAACGGTTGGCAGTACCAACCGGAGCAGCGCACCGTACAGGGAGCTGTGGAGACGGCCTTGAGCCGTCTGACCGCAGAGCCGATCAGGGTTCACTGCGCCGGCCGAACGGACAGCGGCGTGCATGCGTTGGGGCAGGTGGTCAATTTTCACTGCCGCCGCGTCTGGAATCCAGAGGTCTATGTCAACGGCGGCAACGGCCTGTTGCCGCGCGATGTGCGCATTCTCAGCGCAGAACCAGTATCGGACGATTTCCACAGTCGGTATAGCGCCCGCAGCCGCAGCTATCGCTATCAGATCAGCCGCCGGGTCTGCGCCGTGGGGCGGCACTATCGCTGGTATGTGCCCTATGAGCTGGATCTGGATGCCATGCACTGCGCGGTCAGCGGCCTTCTCGGCGAACATGATTTTGAATCCTTTTGTCAGGCTGGATCGGGTCTGCATCATTTTCGCTGTCTGGTGCATCGGGCGGAGTGGCGGCGTCAGGGCGATGACCTGATTTTTGAAATAACCGCGAATCGATTTGTGCACAACATGGTGCGCATTATCGTGGGCACCAGCGTTGAATTCGGACGCGGTCGCCGCCGTCCCCAAGAGATGCAGGCGATTCTGCAGGCGCGGGACCGGCGTGTCGCCGGTCCAACAGCCCCGGCCCATGGATTACTGCTCACAGCCGTGGACTATTAACCGTTCCTCCGCAAGGAGAGCAGCCATGAAATTTTTCATCGATTCCGCCAATGTGCAGGAAATCAAGAAAGCCGTGGCTATGGGCATGGCCGACGGCGTCACCACCAATCCGACCCTGGTGGCCAAAGAGAACGGCAAGCCCCGGGACATCTATGCCGCCATCTGCGAGTGCGTCGACGGACCGGTGAGCGCAGAGGCGGTGAGCTTGGACAGCGCCGGCATGATCCGGGAGGCGCGCGAACTGGCGCAGATCCATCGCAACATCGTCGTTAAAATTCCCATCTGCACAGAGGGGCTGATCGCCGTGCGTCAGCTCAAAGAGGAGGGCATTCGCACCAACGTAACGCTGGTCTTTAACGCCCTCCAGGCGCTGGCGAGCGCCAAAGCCGGCGCCGCCTTTGTCTCTCCGTTTGTCGGCCGGCTGGACGACGTCGGCGAGGCCGGCATGGAACTGGTCGAACAGATCGTCACCATCTACCGCAACTATGAACTGCCGACGCAAGTCATCGTCGCCAGCGTCCGCAGTCCGATGCATGTGCGCGATGCAGCCCTGATCGGCGCCGATATCGCCACCATCCCATACCGGGTGATCGAACAGCTGGTCCGGCACCCTCTGACCGATTCGGGCGTGCAAACTTTTCTCAAGGATTGGGAAAAAGTAAAAAGCCGATGAGCGGAAACCGGCCGGGTTAAGGCCCCGGCCGATACACAATGACCAACAGAACAGTAAAAACGACGTCACCGGATTCCCGACATCATGCGATACCCACTTAGCCAAAAAGCGTTTGATCGCAACTTGTTGCTCGGCTTGGCGATCCTGTCCACCTGGTTCTCCATCATGGTGTGCTCCGGAACCTACAACCGGGCGAACGCCGCCGACCGCTGGACGCGTTCATCGCGCGATTCACTGGGAATCGGCACAGGCCGCACCATCGGCGATGAACTCTATCACTCCCGCAGCAACGCCATCACCCGCGCTGTCGCCGAAGTGAGTCCAGCCGTGGTCGGCATCAATGTCACCCAGGTGCAAAGCTTTTATCAACGCAATCCCTTTTCCGACGACCCCTTTTTCCGTCACTTTTTTCAGGATGGGATCATTAAAAAGCAGGTTAAAAGCCTGGGCTCAGGCTTCCTCATCTCCGCCGAGGGCTACATCCTGACCAACCAGCACGTCGTCGACCAGGCGACGGAGATCGTCGTCACCTGCGTCGGCGGCAAACAATACATCGCCAGGGAGATCGGGGAAGACTACACCTCGGACATCGCGGTGCTCAAGATCGAAGGCGAGCAGTTCCCCTACGCCCGGTTGGGAGATTCAGACGACGTCCTCATCGGCGAATGGGCGATCGCGCTGGGCAACCCGTTCGGCCTGTTTGACGTCAGCACGCGCCCCACAGTCACCGTCGGCGTCATCAGCGGCAAGGATCAGGACTTTGGCCGGCAGAGCAACGACCGCATTTTCGAAGACATGCTGCAAACCGACGCCGCCATCAATGGCGGCAACAGCGGCGGACCGCTGGTCAACGCCAACGGAGAGGTCATCGGCGTCAACACCTGGATCATCTCCGGCTCAGACACCAAATCCGCCAGCATCGGACTGGGATTCGCACTGCCCATCAACCGGGTCAAGCGCATTCTCAACGACCTGATCAATTACGGTCGAGTCAATCGCAGCTTCTGGACCGGCATTCATTACGACCAGATGAATCCGACGATCGCACGCTACCTCGGCCTGTCCAGCAGCCGCGGCGTCATCGTCACGGACATCGACCGCAACAGCCCGGCGCAAAAAGCCGGCCTCGAGGTGGGCGATGTCATCGTTCAGCTGAACGGTAAAGACGTGAACACCTTTGCAGATGTCGAGGCCATTATCGACAATCTGGATTTGAAAGAGGGCGACCGTCTGGACCTGCGCGTGTTTCGCCATTCCGGCTTTCGCAACATCCAAGTCGTTCTGGAAGCACACCCCAAAACTCTGCAGAGACGGAAAACATGATCAGCCGATATACCAGGCCCGCCATGGGCGCGTTGTGGAGCGACGAAAACAAGTACCGCACCTGGTTGCAGGTGGAGCTGGCTGCCTGCGAAGCGCACGCCGAACTGGGCCACATTCCCGCTGAGGCGCTGCAGCGCATTCGCGACAAGGCCGGTTTTGAGGCAGTCCGGATCGACGAAATCGAGGCGCAGGTCAAACACGACGTCATCGCTTTTCTGACCAGCGTGGCCGAAAAGGTGGGACCGGAATCGCGCTACATTCACATGGGCATGACTTCGTCGGATCTGCTGGACACCAGCCTGGCGCTGCTGCTGCGCGAGGCTGGAACGCTTTTGCTCAAGGACCTGGATCAGCTTCAAAGCATTCTCAAGGCGCAGGCTCTGCGCTACCAAGACACCCCCTGTATCGGCCGCAGCCATGGCGTCCATGCCGAGCCCACCTGCTTTGGCCTCAAGTTTGCGCTGTGGTTCGATGAGATGCAACGCAACCGCCTGCGCCTGCTGCGGGCGGTGGACGCCGTCAGCGTCGGTATGATCTCCGGCGCCGTGGGCAACTACACCCAGGTGGATCCGATCCTGGAACAAAAGACCTGCGCGCGGCTGGGCCTGCGGCCCGCGTCCATCAGCACCCAGGTGATCCAGCGCGATGTGCACGCCGAGTTCATCGCCACGCTGGCGCTGATCGGCTGCACTCTGGAAAAGATCAGCGTCGAAGTGCGCCATCTGCAGAGGACCGAAGTGCTGGAGGCGGAGGAACCGTTTACAAAAAATCAAAAGGGGTCCTCCGCCATGCCGCACAAACGCAATCCTATCGGCAGCGAAAACATCTCGGGCTTGGCGCGCGTTCTCCGCAGCAACGTCCAGGCGGCCATGGAGAATGTGGCGCTCTGGCATGAACGCGATATCAGCCATTCCTCCGTGGAACGCATCATTCTGCCGGACAGCTGCATTCTACTGGACTATATGCTGCAGCGCATGTCCGGCATTCTGGAAAACCTGGTGGTCTACCCTGAGCGCATGCTTCACAATCTGCAACTGACCCGTGGACTGATCTTCTCCCAGCCGGTGCTGCTGGCGCTGACCGGCAAAGGGATGTCCCGGGAGGAGGCCTATCAGATCGTGCAGGAACACGCCATGCGCTGCTGGCAATCAGGCGAAGATTTTCAGCAGACCCTGGCGCAGGACCCGCGCATCAGTGAGCAGCTCTCCGCAGACGAGCTGGCGAAATGCTTTGACGCATCGACCGGGCTGCAACATGTTCAAACTATCTATCGGCGGGTTGGTTTAATCGACGAATAACGGCGGGGGTGCCACACGATGAAGAAAAGAGCGATGCAAAGCGCTGGGGGGAAAAAGAAAGCCGGCAATTCACGAAGGCGACTTTTCGATGATCACATGCATGAGGAGAAAGCCTTGAAAAGAAAAAAAATCTTTGAGGGCAAATCGAAAAAAGTCTACGAAACCGAAAACGAACATGAATGGCTGCTCGAGTTCAAGGACGACGCGCGCGACGCCAAGGGACACAAGAAAGGCGTGATCAAGGGCAAGGGGAGCGTCAACAATCAGATATCCACGTTTCTCTTCAAACTGCTGGAAAGCTACCACATCCCCACCCATTTTATTAAAGAGGTGTCGGAAAAGGAGATGCTGGTAAAAAAGATGGAGATGATCGGCGTCAAAGTGTTGGTGCGCAACATCGCCGTCGGCCAGTTGGCTAAGCGGTTCAATGTGCCGGACGGCAAGGAACTCGAATGTCCGCTGCTCGAGTTCTATCTCAAGGACGGCAACCGGGACGATCCGATGATCAACGAAAGCCACCTCATCTCCTTTGGCCACGCCACATCGGAAGAGATGCGCGAGATCCATCGCCTGGCCTCCAAATGCAATGCGGTCATCAAGGCCTTCTTCCGCCGCCGGCTGCTGAATCTCGTGGAGATCAGGCTGGAATTCGGCCGCTATCACGGCCACATCGCCGTGGGAGACGAAATCAGTCTGGACACCTGCACCTTTATCCGGCTCGATCAATCGCCGAGCGCCAAAGTCCAGGTGATCCCGGTGACCGAGACGACGCTCGCTGAATTGAAAAAGAAATTGTTGGCTTTGTAATCGGCACCGAGGTTTCAGGATTCGCTGAAGGAGTCGCTCTGCCGCTCCTTCCCTGGCTGAAAAGATCATCGAGGGTAAAAGGGATTCTTTTGCCACCGGAATTCGAAACCACGCAATAGCAAGAAAGGGTTCGCGCCGGGGTGAGCGTGATCAGAAAAAGGCATGCCCATTAAAAAACGCAGCAAAAGCGTCAGGCCCCGCAATGTTTACATCACAGTGCCCAACCTGTTTACCGCGCTGAATATCTTTTGCGGCTTTCTGGCGGTCCTGCAGGTCCTGGCGGAAAAATACGCCAACGCCTGCTGGTTGATCTTCATCGCAACTGTTTTCGACGCCCTGGACGGCCGCATCGCCCGTGCCTCCAAGAACGGCAGCAGCGCCTTTGGCCTGCAGATGGATTCCCTCAGCGATCTGGTATCCTCCGGCGTGGCGCCGGCCGTGCTGGTCTATCAACTGCACCTCAAGGACCTGGGCTATGTCGGCCTGATCCTCTCCTTTTTTCCCCTGCTTTTTGCCGCCTTTCGGCTGGCGCGCTTCAATGTGCTCACCATGGCGCAGGGCAAGAGCAAGGATTATACCGGGTTGCCGGCGCCAGCGGCAGCGGTGACCCTGGCCGGCCTGGTTATGCTCTATCAAGAGGTGCAGCTGCAAGCGCTGCTGCGCATGCTGGTGGTCATGGTGCCGTTGGTCAGCCTGCTGATGGCCAGCACCATCCGCTACGACGGCTTTCCCCGCATCAGCTTACGGGAACGGGGGGTCAACCGGATCAAACTTGCGATCATCGCCGTCACCCTGTGCCTGCTGCCTATCGTGCCCCATTTTGTCCTGTTTCCTTTTATGTTTCTGTTTATCTTACATGGATTGATACGGGCCGCCGGCGCCCATCTGATCGGCCGGCAGCGGAGCAAGGCGGCAGCAGCCGGCGCTCCGCACCCTCCTCAGACGCCGGCGCACAAGACAGAGTAGCCGACGCTGCGATGCAGCCCGAATGCACCGATCACGTTTACAACCATATATCAAGCGAACGAACCGTTCGCAGAACTTGAGGATGAAATGAGAACTAGACTTTCCGTGGCCTGGATACTTTTGGCCATTGTGCTGGGCGCTGTCATCGGTTCAGCTTTGGGGGAAGTCATCGGCCTCGCCCTGCCGGACGGCGTGGTCCAACAATTTTTCACCAAAACCGCTCACATCGGATTTGATCCTTTTCAGCTCAACCTCGGCATCATCAGCCTGACGTTGGGATTCTATTTCCGGCTGAACGTCATCGGCGTCATCGGCATTCTGCTCGCCGCCTACATTTTCCGCTGGTACGCCTGAACCCGGCGGCCGGCCTCAAATCCCGGCTGGGCCGATCCGGAGAACAACAAATCACTTGCATCTTATAAAGCCGGTGGGTATATTTTAATTCGTAAAAATTCCGGCAGTGCGCCGGAGTCTGCTCTGTAACCCCTTTAGCAGGAGGCTCGCCTATGTTGCCCGGAGTGGGCATGGACGAGATGGTCGTAATCCTGGTCGTCGTCCTGATTCTGTTCGGCTCCAAGCGGCTGCCGGAATTGGCGCGCGGCTTGGGCAAAGGAATGCGTGAATTCAAAAAAGCCGCGGAGGATGTCAAACGAGAGATGGACATCTCCGACGATTTCCGCAATTAACCTCAATTTGAGTAGGAGAAAAAAATGGGCATTGGAGCTCAGGAGTGGTTTATTATCATTCTGGTGCTGGTCGTCTTGTTCGGTGCAAAAAAGATACCCGAGCTGGCCAAAGGCCTAGGGCAGGGCATCAAGGAATTTAAAAAAGCCGCCAACAGCGCTGCTGAGGATGATGAACCGAAGAAACAGAATCCGGCTTGAACGAATCCAGGAAGGCCTTATTGGAAAACCGGAATAGCATGTTCTCGTCGTTGCGGTCCCAACTCGCCAAGCAGGAAACCAGCTGTCTCCAGATCACTCGAGGCTGCCTGGATAAAATTGATAAAGGCGCTCCCATGAACGCCTTTATTGCTGTTCAGGCTGAGCGGGCTTTACGCCAGGCTCAACAGGTCGACGAGAAAATACGTCGAAACAAAGCCGGCAGACTGGCAGGCATGGTGGTAGCGATCAAGGACAATCTTGCGGTTTCGGGCGAGTCCACCACCTGTGGATCAAAGATGCTCAAGAACTTTGTGCCGCCTTATCAAGCCACGGTCATTGACCGGTTGCTGGCTGAGGATGCGGTTCTCATCGGCAAGACCAACATGGATGAGTACGCCATGGGCTCTTCCACCGAGAATTCGGCGTTCGGCCCGGTTCGCAACCCTCACGACCTCACGCGCGTGGCCGGCGGCTCATCCGGCGGCTCCGCCGCCGCAGTGGCGGCCGGGATGTGTACAGCCGCCCTAGGTTCAGACACCGGCGGCTCCATTCGGCAGCCGGCGGCGTTCTGCGGCGTCGTCGGCCTTAAACCGACCTACGGCCGCGTCTCCCGCTACGGGCTGATCGCCTACGCCTCCTCCCTGGATCAGATCGGACCGTTTGGCCGAGACGTCTATGACTGCGCTCTGCTGCTGGAGGTGATCGCCGGCAAGGATCCCAGAGACGCGACCTCCTCCGATACCGCAGTGCCGCCCTTTCACACTGCAGTGGGACAACCGGTTAAAGGCCTGCGCATCGGCATCCCTCGTGAGTATGCGGGCGACGGCCTGCAGCCGGAAATCGAACAAGCCCTGCGCCGGGCGGCTGAACGCCTGGCCGACAGCGGGGCTGAGGTGTGCAGCGTCTCCTTGCCGCACAGCGAATACGCCATCGCCGCCTATTATGTGATCGCCACCGCCGAGGCCTCCTCCAATCTGGCGCGCTATGACGGTGCGCATTACGGCTTTGCCGCAAACCAGCGTTCGGACCTCGAGGAGATGTACGTCCACACCCGCACACAGGGATTCGGCAGCGAAGTCAAAAGACGCATCATGCTGGGCACCTACGTACTCTCTTCCGGCTACTATGACGCCTATTACCGCAAGGCCCTGCAGGCGCGCACGGTCATCAAATCGGACTTTATCACCGCCCTGGATCAGGTGGATTGTCTGCTGACGCCGACGACTCCGACCACAGCGTTCAAACTCGGCGAAAAAATCGACGATCCCCTGACCATGTACCTGTCGGATATTTTTACCGTCTCGGTCAATCTGGCCGGTCTGCCGGCGATCTCGTTTCCGTTCGGCAGGGATGAGAACAATCTCCCCATCGGCTTGCAGATGATCGGCCGGCCATTCGATGAATCGACCATACTCCGGACTGCCGGCTTGTTGAGCGAACTCTGAAACAGAACGCGCGGAATCGTTAACTCATCCTACATCATGGAAAACCATGGGCGCCTTTGAACCAGTCATCGGACTCGAAGTCCATATCCATCTCTCCACCGAGTCTAAAATATTTTGCGGCTGCAGCACCCGCTTCGGAGCGCCGGCCAACACCCAGGTCTGTCCCGTATGCCTGGGATTGCCGGGAAGTTTGCCGGTCCTGAACCGCCGCGCAGTGACCTTTGCCGCTCGTCTGGCCTTGGCCACTCACAGCGTCATTCGACCGGTCTCCACTTTTGCCAGAAAGAACTATTTTTATCCGGATCTGCCCAAAGGATATCAGATATCCCAGTTCGAAGAGCCCTTTTGCGAAAAAGGCTATCTGGATATCAAACTGAAGAACGGCGCGAAAAAACGCGTCCGCATTCATCGCATCCATCTGGAAGAGGATGCGGGCAAATCCATGCACGCCGAATCCTACGTCAGCGGCGATGAGACGCTGGTGGATATCAACCGCTGCGGCGTGCCGTTGCTGGAAATCGTCTCCGAACCCGACCTCTCGTCCGCAGAGGAGGCGTACGCCTACCTCGCCCAGATCCGCCAGATCGTCCGTTATCTGGATATCTGCGACGGCAACATGGAGGAGGGCAGCCTGCGCTGCGACGCCAACATCTCAGTTCGACCGGTCGGCAGCACAGCCCTGGGCATCAAGACCGAAGTGAAAAACATGAATTCGTTCCAGAACGTTCAGGATGCCATTGATTTCGAGATCCGCCGGCAACTCCGCCTGACCGAACAGGGCCAAGCGGTTGAACAGATCACCCTGCTCTGGGACGCCCATCGCGGGGTGGCGGAACCTATGCGCAGCAAAGAATACTCGCACGACTACCGCTATTTTCCAGAACCCGATCTGCCGCCCATTCAGATCAGCGAAGCGTGGATCGCGGAGATCGCCCGTGAGATGCCGGAGATGGCGGATGAAAAGACGCGGCGTTATGTGGAAGAATACCAACTGCCGCTCTATGACGCCCAGGTCCTGACCGAAGACCGGGAGATTGCGGTCTATTTTGAAGAGACCATCCGTACGGCGAAGGATAAAAAGCTGGCGTCCAATTGGATCATGGGAGAGGTGATGCGCGCTCTCAAAGAGAAAAAAGGCCGCCTGGCGGATCTGCCGGTCACCCCAGACCGTCTCGGTGAGCTGTTGAACCTGATCAGCCAAAATGTATTGAACCAAACCACAGCGAAAAAAGTATTCGACCGAATGCTTAAAACCGGCATCGCTGCCGGGCAGATCATGAAGGAACAGGGTCTGGAACAGATCAGCGACCAATCCGAACTGGAGTCCCTTGTGCAGGCAGTGTTGGCTGAACGGCCGAAGGAAGTCGCTGCCTTTCACCAGGGCAATACCAAAGTCTTTGGCTTTCTGGTCGGCGAGGTGATGAAAGCCAGTTCAGGCAAGGCTAATCCCAAAATAACCCAGGAAGCGCTGCGTCGCCTGTTGCAGGCGAGGCAACCGGATTAGCCGTCAGAGAGGAGAATCCATGCGTGCCCAAAAAATACGTGAACTTGTCAGAATCCTGGAGGAAAGCCAGGTCCATGAGCTGGAGATCACTCACTGGTGGGGCAGAAAAATCCGCATCAGCAAATGTGCGGCGCCTGTGCAAAGCAGCGCCGTTTCCAGCAAGGTGCAGTCAAATCAGATAGAGATCGTCACCACGCCAGCAGCCGTGGCTGCGACGAGCGCGGCGGCCGCTGCTGTGGCGGAAGAAAAATCCACGCCCTATCTGGAGATCCGAGCGCCGATGGTGGGCACGTTCTACCGCGCTCCGGCTCCGGACGCCGCAGCCTATGTCAAGGAGGGCGACCAGGTGAGTCCGGGAAAAGTGTTGTGCATCATCGAAGCGATGAAGCTCATGAACGAGATCGAAGCAGAGGTCAGCGGCCGCATCGTGAAAATAATGGTCGAAAACGGCAGACCGGTGGAGTATAATCAGACGCTGTTCCTCATCGCCCCCCAGTAACCGCCGGCGGAACGCGGCTGACGGGTGCAGTCAAAGGTCCGGACGACGTCATCGTGAGGGATTTAGATTGTTCAATAAAATCTTAATAGCCAATCGGGGTGAAATCGCCCTGCGCATCATCCGCGCATGCAAAGAGATGGACATAAATACGGTCGCTGTCTACAGCGAGGCGGACGCCGACAGCCTGCATGTGCGCTTTGCCGATCAGGCCGTATGCATCGGTCCGGCCCATCCAGAAAAAAGCTATCTCAACATCCCCCACATCATCAGTGCGGCAGAGGTCACCAACGCCGAAGCGATCCACCCCGGCTATGGGTTCTTGGCTGAGAACGCACATTTTGCCGAAGTGTGCCGCTCCTGCGGCATCTACTTTATCGGCCCGTCGCCGGAGATGATCGCCCGCATGGGCGACAAAGCGCTGGCTAAAGAAACCATGCGGCAGATGGGCGTTCCGGTCATTCCTGGCTCCGACGGCGTTCTGACCTCGGTCCGGGAGGCCGCCGCCATCGCTGAGGAGATCGGCTTTCCCGTCATCCTCAAGGCCGTGGCCGGCGGCGGCGGTCGAGGCATGCGCATCGTACGCGAGGCCAAGGACATGGCCACTGCCTTTGCCACGGCGCAGACCGAAGCGCAGAACGCCTTTGCCAATCCGGCGCTTTATCTGGAGCGCTATTTTGAGTATCCCCGCCACATCGAAGTGCAGATCCTCGGCGACCGCCATGGCAATGCCGTCTCACTGGGCGAACGCGAGTGCTCCATCCAGCGCAAGCACCAGAAACTGATCGAAGAATCGCCGGCGCCGTCCATCAGCACCAAACTGCGCAAAGCGCTTGCCGCCGCGGCGGTCAAGGGCGCCCGGCGCGTGGGGTATAACAGCGCAGGCACCATCGAATTCCTCCTTGATGAACAAGGCCACTTTTATTTCATGGAGATGAATACGCGCATTCAGGTCGAACACCCGGTCACCGAAGCGGTCATCGGCCTCGATCTCATTGAAGAACAAATCCGTTCAGCGACCGGAGCCGAACTGCCGAGCAAACTGAAATTTTTCAAACCACGCGGCCATGCCATTGAATGCCGTATCAACGCCGAAGATCCTGACAACCATTTCCGTCCCTGCCCGGGAAAAATCACCAGCTTTCATGTCCCGGGCGGCCTGGGCGTCCGCGTCGACACCCACGCCTACGCCCATTATGTCATCCCGGCGTATTACGATTCCCTGATTGCCAAAGTGATCACTCACGGGGCCAACCGTGAGGAGGCCATTGTCCGCATGGAACGCGCCTTGAACGAATTCGTCATCGAAGGCATCGCCACCACCATTCCTCTGCTCAAAAAGATATTGCGCCACCCCCATTTTCGCCGAGGCAGCCTGAACACAAAATTCCTCGAAACCGCCAAACTCAATTGATGGAGGCACATCATGAAAATTCTAAAAGATCTATTGTACACTGAAGAGCATGAATGGGTCAGCGTCGAAGAAGACGTGGCGACCATCGGCATCACCGACTATGCGCAGGGCGAACTGGGCGACGTCGTTTTCGTCGAACTGCCGGCCGTGGGCACAGAGGTGAAACAGATGGAGTCCTTTGGCACCATCGAAGCAGTGAAAGCGGTCTCCGACCTCTTTGCCCCGGTCAGCGGCCAAGTCGTGGAGATCAACGAGGCGCTTGCCGATCAACCCGAGCTGGTCAATAAAGACCCGTTCGTGGATGGCTGGATGATCAAGATAAAGATGAGCGACTCCAGCGAATTGGAAAGCCTACTCAAAGCCGATACCTACAAATCGATGATCAGCTGAGCACGGTCCTTTCGAAACAAACCGGCCGCGGGGCTGGTAAATTTTTTAAGCTCATTCCATTTACGGCTCCTACAACCATTTGCCGGCATCGCTCGACCGCAAAAACAACGACTGTGCCTTTGACCGATCGATCTAAAATCCTTGGTTGTGCCAGACAGAATCCAGAGCTGGTTACGTTTTTGTTATCTCAAAAAGGACACTCGTTTCAATAATGCGACAGACTGGCGCCTGAGCGTAGACAGACGCCAACCAAAGCTTTAAATCTAAAATATAATATTATCAAAAATTTAAAGCATTGAGACCGATTCAGCGCCACACTGGTATGATCTTTGTTGCAGTTGATAAATAACACTTGCGTTGATTGAAATTTATTCTTATCTTTATTTGTTAATAAAAACACAAGAATAGAGAGGAGAGCAAGCCTATCGTCTTTCGTTAAAGATTTCCAAATTTTTTGATTTTTAAAAAATTATTTGGTGACGTGGCTATTCTTTAACGATTCGATAGGACTCGTGCTCTCCATTGTACATTTTTTAACCGAATGTCATGGTAGAGCCCAATTCAAGGGAGCGCCGACATTCGGTTTTTTTTTGATTCTCAGCCGGTCCATAGGCTTCCCGGCGACTAACCTAAGACATTATTTCCAATGAGGAGGTTTTAATATGCAAACCCTGTTCAAGCTTTTAGCGTCTGCTCTGATGCTGCTGACGGTCGCTGCGCCCTCTTTTGCGGTCAGTGAATCCGGCGTGGTTTTCCTGCTGATTTCGCCGGGCGCCCGTGCCGCGGGAATGGGTGAAGCGTTCGTCGGCCTGGCGGACGACGCCACCGCCGTCTACTGGAATCCGGCCGGCCTCGCGTTTCAGACCGGCAAGGAGATCACTCTGATGCACGCCAACTGGCTGCCGCAATTCGATTCGGATCTGACCTATGAATTCGCCGCTTACCGGCACACGCTGGAGGGCATCGGCACGCTGGGCGCCAACGTGACCTTTCTCAACCTCGGCAAGCAATATCAAACCCTGGATACCCCGGAGCCGGTCAGCGAGTTCTCGAGTTACGAGATGGCTGTCTCTCTTACCTATGGAACCCTGCTGGCTGAGAACTGGGGCGTGGGCATCGGCGCGCGCTTTATTCGCTCCAGCCTCGCTCCCATGGGCGCCGGTTCGGAACGGGGCGACGGCAAAGCGGATGCCTTTGCCTTTGACGTGTCCACGCTCTACCGCATGCCCTTCGCGCCCAAGCTGAGCCTGGGCGCCAATCTGTCCAACATGGGTCCGAAAATCACCTATATCGACGCAGCCCAGGCCGATCCTTTGCCCACCAACCTCAAAGTGGGTCTGGCGTATAAACTGGTCAACAACAAATACAACCGACTGACTTTTGTGGCGGACATGAACAAGCTGTTGGTCACGCGCCATGACGACGGCACTTCAGATCCTTTCTACAAGGCGATTTTCACCTCGCCTTGGACCATCGTGGATGAAGAGAAGGAAAATGAAGGCACAGATGAAGAAAAGGTCGTCAGCAGCAGCAAAATCTTTAACGGCACGCTGAGCGGCGGCGTTGAGTACTGGTACAGCGACCTGATCGCGCTGCGCGCCGGTTACTATTGGGACAAGCCCGGCCGGGTGGAGTACATGAGCTTTGGCGCCGGCATTCAATACTCGCTGTACCGCTTTGATTTCGGCTACGTCTCCGCTGCCGAAGGGCATCCCCTGGCCAACACTATGCGCTTCTCACTGACCATCGGTTTCTAAGAATAGATTAACCGGCCGGCCGGCTGGTTTGCAATCCCATGGAAGGGTTTATGCCTAGAGCCTTCTCGCTCATATCCTTTTCCAACAGACGGGCAGAAAAAAGAACGATCGCTTTACTGCCCGTTCTTTTATCGCTTATTGGTTTTTCGACCGGATTCGCACAGGCGCATTCGCTGCCGGATACTCTGCATCTGCTGGCGCTTCGAGCGGAATTCCTTGCCGACGATCTGGCCACCACCACAGGCAACGGCAAGTTTGACCTGAGCGCCACCAGCAGCTACACCGTCGACCGGCCGCCGCACAACAGAACCTATTTTCAACATCAGCTGCTCGCTCTGCACAATTATTTCAACCGCGTGTCCCAGGGTCGGGTCTGCCTGAAGGCCGACGTGTTTCCCCTGGAGCAGGATCGCGCCTATCAACTGGCGCAAAACATGGTCTATTACAGCGGCCAGGAGAATGAGGCGACTGAAAAAATGCGCTGGGCAGAGCTGTTGCGCGATGTGCTGCTGCTGGCTGAAAAAGACGGCGTCATCGACTTTGCGCGATACGACGGCGTCATCGTCTTTCATGCCGGCGTCGGAAAAGATTTTGCCTTTGATTTCGATGCCACGCCCTACGACATTCAATCCGTTTACCTGGATTATGAAACCCTGCTGCAAACCTTGGGCAAAGGCCAACCGGATTTTTCCGGCATCGCCGTCGGAGGCGTTCGGATAACCAACGGTCTTATTCTGCCGGAAACGCAGAATCAGGAAGGGCTGGCTCTCGGTCTGCTCGGCACCATGACGTTGCTGATGGGCAGCCGGCTGGGTATGCCCTCGCTGTACAACACCCAGACCGGCCAGGCCGGCATCGGCCGCTGGGGGCTGATGGATCAAGGGTCTTATAATTTTCAGGGCCTCGTGCCCGCTGAACCCAGCGCCTGGGAAAAAGTGTACATGGGATGGGAGACGCCGGTGACCATCCGCCAGGGGGAGATCGTCCGCATCGGCAGCAGCACGACGAAAACCGCACCTCATATCATCAAGGTTCCGATCGACAGCAAAGAATATTTCCTCATAGAAAACCGTGTGCGCGATCGCAACGGCGACCGAATCACCCTGGGCCGCGATGAGTACGGCAACCGCGTAGAATTCGATTCAACCGGCCGCGTCGTCGCCTCAGCTCCGTTCAGCGTGCTCACCCGCGTTGACGAATACGACTTTGGTCTGCCGGGCGAAGGGCTGCTTATCTGGCATATTGATGAACGTCGTATCGAGGCCGGACTGGCCGGCAACACCATTAATGACGACCGCAACCACCGCGGCGTGGATCTGGTTGAATGTGACGGCGCCCAGGACATCGGCTATATCTACAACATGTTCGACGCAGGCTATGGCACGGAAAACGGCGATTATTATGACGCCTATTGGAAGAACAACGAATCCCACAAGATCGTCAACGATGCAGACCACGTCGCCTTTTCACCCTGGTCCATTCCGAACAGCAACGCGCACAACGGCGCAGTGACCCATATCATTCTCGACCAATTCAGCGACCGCGACACGGTCATGACCGTTCGCATTCATTCCGACCTTGGCCAAAGCGGTTTTCCCCTGTTCGTCGATGGACCCTTTGGCAAAGCCGGTTTGCTCGCCCTGGACCTGGGACCGGAGCAAGGCATTGCTGTCTTTGCAGCCAGTCGTAACGGCACTCTATGGGGCTGGCAGGGCAATGGACAGCCGCTGCCCGGGAAGGAAAGCAGTCTGTTCGCGACTCTCTCTGATTCCCTTGATCAGCCCCTGGCCGCCCTGAGTCCATCCATCTCCCACAACGCCTGTCTGGTGGCAGCCGGACGATCCGGACGCCTGTACGTATGGCTTCAGCAAACCGAATCGCAATGGTCGCTCACGCAGATCAATCTGCACAGCCAGATCAGCGCCGGCCCTATGCTCCTGGTGGATGAAACCACTGGCACCCGCTATGCGGTGGTGGGACTGGAGGACGGCCGATGTGTCATTCAGCCGCTGTCGACCATGAGCCAGACATTTGTCACCCTGGACCTGCACGCCGGCGCGGTCACCGGCTTGTCCCAGTGCGCGGAAAACGGCTCCACCTTTTTGCTGGCCACCGAAACCGGTGTGTTGGCCTGCTGCACCCCAGCTCCATCCCTACGATGGCAATCGCCGCTCACCAGCGGTAAAGATCACTGGCAACCGCTGACAGCAAATTTCACCTCTGCGCCGGGTCTAGAGATCGTTGCGCTTTCCGCCGGCGGCGTATTCTGGATGGTGGATCATGAGGGGAATGGAGAGCGCTTGGCTGATCTGCCGTCCGGGCTGGGCCAACCGGCTGCCGGAGACATGGATGAAGACGGCTTGGCGGAAGTACTATTGACCAACGGCAAACGCCTTTTCGTGTTCGAGTCCACCGGCGCCGCCACTTTGAATTTTCCCTTTGATCTCGGCTCTCCTGAGGGCGAGGTCACCCTGTCGCCGCTGTGGATCAACACCTCTGCAGCGTCTGCCTCCTGGGCGTTCGCCGGCAGCGAAGAGGGACTTGTCTGGGGAACCACTCGAGCGGGCCGCAGTCAACCGGGCTATCCGCTGAGTGCAGGGGGCGGCATGTCCACAACACCGGCGCTGCAGGATCTGGACAGGGATGGCGATGTCGAATTATTGACCGTGGGTTCTGACCAGCAGCTGTATGCCTGGTCCCTGCCCCTTGCCGTCCAGGGGGAGGCATGGAGTCAGTGGGGCGCAGGGCCGGCTCGCACTTTTTTACTCAAAGGCGGACAAGAGCCTCCGCCGCCGGCTGACGAACTCATGCCGTCGAAAAAGACTTTTTGTTATCCGAATCCATCCCGCGACAACACCACCACGCTGCACTACTCTCTGAGCCAGGATGCGAAATCTGTGAGCATACGCATCTTTGATCTGGCGGGTGATCTGGTGGAGGAGTTGCCTGGCCTGCCGACTCGGGCCGGCGATCATGAAACCGCCTGGAATCTGGATGATGTATCGGCGGGAGTCTATATCGCCCGCGTTGAGGCACAGGGCGGCACCGGCACAGCGGTCACCTTCGTAAAAATCGCTGTGATCAAATAAAACGCCATAGTCTATACCACAGAAGGAATAGCGGAACAGGACCCCCTCTCGGCTAATAATCGGAAAATGAAAAAACTATTCTCCATCGCTTTCCTGCTCGCTTTTCTCCTCCCCTTAGAATCCATGGGACAGGAGATAGAAAGCAACCATCCTGAACTCGATTGGTACACCATCAAAACCGAGCACTTTCGAGTTCATTATCATACCGGAACCGAACGCACGGCTCGCCTGGTGGCCAAGATCGCTGAAGAGATCTATGGCCCGGTCACCCAATTGTACGGATTCCAGCCCGATGGGTTGACCCATTTTATTATCCGGGATCATGATGACAACTCGAACGGCGCTGCCTACTATTACGACAATAAAATCGAAATCTGGGCGCCGCAGATGACCTTTATCCTGCGCGGCACCCACAACTGGCTGCGCAACGTGGTAGCGCATGAATTCAGTCACATGATTTCTCTCGGCGCCAGCCGCAAAGCGACGCGGCGCATTCCTGCCGTTTACCTGCAGGGATTTGGCTATGAGCCGGAGAAACGGCCCGATGTGCTCTATGGCTACCCCAATCGGCTCGCCTCCTACCCCCTGCCCATGACCATCGTGCCCATGTGGCTGGCAGAGGGTATGGCGCAATTTCAGACCATCGGTCTCGATTATGATCAATGGGACAGCCATCGCGACATGCTGATCCGCACAGCGGTGGCGGCCGGCAAGCCTTTGAGCTTTGATGAAATGGGTGTGTTCGGCAAAAACAGCCTAGGCAACGAACGCACCTACAACGCCGGATATGCCCTGACACGGTACATCGTACTCAAATGGGGAGAGAGCGCGCTCAAGCGCCTGGCCGAACAGCTGGCCAAACCCTGGACTTTTACCGTGGACGGCGCCCTCAAACAGGTGACCGGTCTCAACAGCGCGGATCTACAAGCCCAGTGGCAACAGGAGCTCACGGCGTATTATACGGACCGGCTGGCGCACATCATGCTCCATCGCGTCGAAGGCCGTGTGCTGACGCCCAAGGGGATCGGCAACACCTATGCCCAATGGGCGCCGGACGGAAAGCGGCTGGCGTATTGCGGCCATCGATCTGACTCTTACCTCGCTCTGACCCATCTGATGATCTATGACATTGCCAGCCAAAAATGCAATACCATCAAAACCGGCGTCAACAGTCAGCTCTCCTGGAGTCCGGACGGAGGAAAAATCGTTTACAGCCGCAGCGAACGCGGCAAGCACGGCAGCCATTATCAGGATCTCTATGTTTATGATCTGGCTGAAAAAAAAGAGAAACAGCTGACCAAGAATCTGCGCGCCTTTGATCCCGATTGGTCGCCCTCCGGCGACCGCATTATCTGCGTCACTCAAAAGGACGGCAGCGATAACCTGACGCTGGTCATGCCCGACGGCAGCAGTCGACCGCTCACCCGGTTCGAACAAGGGGAGAGCCTCAGCTCGCCGCGCTGGTCCCCGAATGGCCGCACCATCGTTCTATCCAAAGGCCGAAACCACGGCCGCGACCTGCTCCTTTACCATGCGGACAGCGACACCTGGACCACTTTGATCAGCGGCGAGGGCGATGCCCGCGATCCCGTTTTCAGCCCGGACGGCAGTCGGATCTATTTCAGCTGGGATAAAACCGGCATCTTTAATATATACAGCATAACGCCGCAGGCGACTGAGCCAAAACAGTGGACCAATGTGACCGGCGGCGCCTTCATGCCGAGCGTGACCCGGGAAGGCCGGCTGGCGTTCGCCAATTTTCACTATCAGGGCTACCAGATCGCCGATCTGGAGCAGCCCACAGCCATCGATCCTGCACAGGCGGTGTATCGCTCCTCCGAACGCGATCTCGGACTTGCACCAGGGACCTTTGCGGTCCGCCAGGACTCTTCCCTGGAAAAAATCCGCCAGTACGACGACTGCTCTGCTCCGGATATGACCGCCGAGCCCTATGAGATGACCTACAGCCAGATCTCTTTTCTGCCGCGCGCCATGGTCGATTACGGCACGCTCAAACTCGGCAGCTATTTTTACGCGGCGGATATTCTCAACCGCTACAGCCTGTTCGGCGGACTGACACTGAACCGGCAGATGGATCTGGATGCGTTCGCCATCTTTGAGATGAGAAGATGGGCGCCGACGCTGTTTCTGGAGCTCTATGGCTTCACCCGCAATGTCAACCGGGATATCGAAGTCATCGAAGATTATCCGGAAAAGGCCTCGGTCGATATCGGTTTTAACATTCTGGAAGCGGATCTGGGCGCTTATTACGGATTGAGCGACCACTCATCCATCCGCCTGGCCTTTGTCCACGGTCGCTACACCAGTCAAATCAAGGATTTCCTTTTTAACAATCAGCAGTGGGTCTCGCCGCAGAACACCTATTACATCGGCAACCATTTCACCATGACCTGGACGCACGCGGGAGTGCTGCCCGGCCCCAGCGCCTCCATCAACCCGTCCGCCGGCCGCAAGATAGAAGTCAAGTACTCCCGCGAATTCAACCGTTTCTTTGACGACTTTGCCACCAACAACGATTATGGCACATTGCAGGAGGTCTATGCCCGCTACAATTATCATCGCATTGAAATGGATTGGCATGAGTACTGGCCCATGCCCTGGTCCTCCCGCCATGCGCTGACGCTGAATGTCAAAGCAGGCTGGGTGGATCGGCCGGTGGACAGTTTTTTCAATTTCTTTGCCGGCGGCCTGCCGGGATTGCGCGGCTATCCGTATTACAGCATCGAAGGCCGCAAGATGCTGATAGGCCGCTTTACCTATCGCCTGCCCCTGGTGAGTCTGTGGCAGAAAAAATTTTTCCATCTCACCAGCGATCGCCTCTATCTGGCCGCCTTTATGGATTACGGCAATGCCTTTGACCAGGACCGCGTGGACCTGACGGCCTTTAAAAAAGACGTCGGCGTCAATCTGCGCTGTTCCATGTTTTCATTTTACGGTTTTCCCACCGCTCTATCGCTGGAAGCGGCCTACGGCCTGGATCATGCGGTCAACCAGGAACTGCGCTACGGCAAGGAGTGGCGGTACTATGCAACGCTGCTGTTTGATTTTATCGACTAGCCGGACATGCGCATTACGCTGCCCGGTGGACAAGGAGGATGTGTGAGCAAGTCGAAAGGATTCATGAAATCAGGATTTGGTTTATTGATGTGGTCGACGGTCGTTCTGGCGCAGACGCCGTCGCGCTGGCAGGATTTCATGGTGCAGACGCCGCATTATCAATTCGCCTGGGTCGCTCCCCAAGATACCGTGGAGGAAACCGACGAGGCCTATGAGGACGAGTATGTGGATTTAAAATCGCCGAAAAAAGCGTTCGTCCTGTCTGCTCTGATCCCCGGCAGCGGACAGATATACAACCAGTCCTGGCTGAAAGCCGGAGCATTTCTCGCCATTGAGGCCGCCAGTTGGATCTTTTATTCTCACTATACGCAAAAAGGTCAGGACATCGACGCAGAGTTCAAGGCCTATGCTGATGCACACTGGAGTGAGAACGAGTACTGGGATTACATCGCCAGGCGTTCCGGCCAGGACCGCAGCGATCTGGAAGCGCTGCGCACCTGGGAGAAAAACAATTATAGCCACAGCCTGCACCGGGTCAAAGACCAGCAGTACTATGAGATGATCGGCAAATATGACCAGTTCAACGCAGGCTGGGATGACTCGGAAGTGGGCCTGTGGGATAACGGCTTTTCCACCGCTCTGCGTTCGCAAAACCGCCTGGCCTACGACGACCGCCGGGACGACAGCAACCGCGCGTTCAAGAACGCCACCTCCATGGCCACGATAGCCATCATCAACCATCTTGTCAGCGGCTTTGACGCGGCTTGGTCCAGCCATCGCTTCAATCAATCGCAATTGGAGGCCAGCTTGCATCTGACGCCGCGCTACTGGGATCATCGCTCCTGCACGGCGTTGACGTTGGACCTGCGCTGGTAAACCCTTTACCGGTTGCGCACTGCGGTCTGTGCCTGCACTGTGGACAACCGGTCAGACGAGAGCCCTATGAAAAATTATCTATCCGCACTGCTGTTGTTCCTTGCCGGCAGCCCGCTGGCGGCGCAAACGGATTTCTCCGCCCTCTGGACCAGGCCAGCCTGGACCAGGCCGACTTGGACGCAGCCGCAGCGACAGTCGGTCTGTGCCGCTGCCCAGCCTGCACAGGGGCACGTCGCTTCGGCGGAATTCAAATCAAAAAGCAAGGCGTTTTTTCTCTCCCTGCTGGCGCCTGGACTTGGTGAGTACTATGCCGGCAGAACACGACGGGCGCAGGTTTTTTTCACCACCGAGATCGCCTTGTGGCTGGCTTACGCGGGTTTTAAAACCTACGAAAACTGGCGCATCGAGGATTATCGCGGATACGCGGCGGAGAACGCGGGCGTGAACCTAAAGGGGAAAAACAACTCTTATTTCATCGATATCGGCAATTACAACCACATCGACGAATATAACGAAGCTAAACTGCGGCAACGGTACCTGAACGCCTATTACCGGGATGTGACCGGTTATTACTGGAGTTGGCCTAGCGACGAACAACGGATGAAATACAAAAATCTACGACTGTCAGCGGAAAGAGCCAATCAACACGCCCTGTTCGGCATCGGCGCCGTGGTCGTCAATCATCTGTTCAGCGCCATCGACGCGGTCTGGTCCACCCATCAGTATAATAAAAACCACCGCACCGGAGTGGGATTCCATTTCAACCTCGGCTGCACCCCGACTCACATTCAACTCTCCCTCAACGCCGACTGGCGCTAACCGCCGCGCGGAGAAGCGGGCGATAGATCGATGAACTCCGCCCCTGAGCGTCGCCCTGGGATCGCCAAGAAAGCGATCCCAGGGATGGCTTTTTCCTGCTGCTGACCAAGGCAATCCGATCCCTTCGTTCTATAATAAAATAGTGCGGCTGTCCAGGATCAGCCCATAGCCAGTGGAAAAAGGGATCAGGCTCTGGCTTTGAACTTTTGCAGATAAACGCGATAAAAATCCTGCAGTTTACGCACCGCCTCAGCGCTCGGCGTTTCGCCTTTCTGCCGCGTCACCGGCTGGATCGGAATGCCAAGCACCTGCAACACCAGCTTGCCGCTCAAAGGCCAATAGATAGGATTCAGCGCCTGGATGGCCTCCAAAATGCTGAACTGCAGACGCCGCGCTTCGATCAGATCTCCCTCCTGATAGCAGTCTTGCAACGCCTCCATGATCTGCGGATAAAAGTTGGCGCCGCCGCCCACGCAGCCGACTGCGCCCACCGACAGGTCCTGCAAAAAGACCGTCTCTGAGCCGGAGAAAACCGAAATGCGAGAGCTGACCGCTGAGGTCATAAGTCCCATCCGCTCCCCGTTCAGCGTGCGGTATTTGATCGCGACCAGATGACGGAATTTGTCCACCATCGCCGACATCGTCTCGGGCGTGACCGAATGCTCGCCCTCGCCGCGCGGATCATAGACCATGAATGGCACCTCCAACACTTCGTCGACGGCTTGATAATACTCAAAGATGGCCTGCTGAGTGCCGGGGATGTGGGTGGGGATCACCACGCCGACCCCGTCGCAGCCCGCTTTTTGCGCATAGCGGGTGAGCTCCAACGTCTCGGCCAAGCTGTCGGCGCCGGTGCCGGCGAAAAGCAAACGCCGTCTGCCGTTGGTGCGGACAATGCAATCGATGATCTCTTTGCGCTCAGCGACGCTCAATAAGGAATACTCACCGGATCCGCCCATGGGAAAAAGCACCGATACCGCCGACTGACAGAGCCAGTCGACCAATTTTTCCAGCACCGGAAAGTCGATGCTCTGATCCTCTTTGAAAGGAGTTAGAATGGGAACTGCAATGCCGCGATAAGGGGGCGTGTTGGAGCTTTGCGTCTTTGATTTCATTTTTTCACCTTTTGGTTAAGAGTAAGTGGTAAACAGAGTAAACTCGCGTAAAAAGAAAGCCGGCCATCGGACGTCAGCGGCGCATCACTTTTAAACTTTTTCCTCCAGCCGGGGCATGACCACCTCCTCGATCAGCTCCTGCTGAATGGATTTGACGATGGCCATGGAGGCGTTGATCTTTTCCAGCAATCCCGCCTTGGTCTCCGTCTGCCCCGACGTCGAAACGATCTCTGCGAGCAGATCGAGATACTCGATGTTCAGCCGGTCATCCGCTGCGATGGCCAGGCGGTGCAGGTTGCGCATGGTGCGCAGAAAATCGTATTGCCGCGCCAGCACGGTCATCTGATTGGCGTACTCGGGCAGAATGGTTTGAAAGATGTGAAAGATGGCATAGTTGGATTGCTGCGCCACTTCGAACTGCGCGCGAAAAATATCCAGCATCATCTCGATGTCGCGCAGTCCGCCGGGGCTCTCTTTCAAGCTGATCGCATGGAGTTTCTCTGTGGCGTAAACCTGATGACGATGGCGGATCTCCTCCAGCATGGCCCGGCTGTAATCATGCTTTTGTCCAAAGATATGCGGCCGGATGATGAATTCGTAAAATCCGTCCCGCAGACGATCGCTGCCCACTACCATGCGGGCGCCGAGAAGCTGCGACTGGTCGACAAAGGTGTCCATCTGCCGGTTCTGCAGAAGCGCTTTGAGTTCGCGAATGGTGCAGGCGAAAGAGCCGGTGTACTCTGCGAGCCGGTAGTGAGGCATGATTCCGGAACGCGCGATCTCGGTATGCATGCGCATCAGAATGGCCTCATAATAGGCTTTGATCTCTGCCGATTCGCTGTCGACGAGAATGATCAGGTCATAATCGTCGTCAAAGGCCAGACAGTGGCCATAGCCGCCGGTGACCAGAATGCTGATCAGGCTGCGATCGGGCTTGCGGGCCGGATCTTTCGCGTCCACCTCCAGGGAGCAGATGTGAAAAAGCTGCTGTAGATAGGCATCGGAGAAGCCGATGTACTCCTCCGCCACCTGGCTGTTGGCGGCGTTGGTCAGGGCCAGGCGGCACACACGCAGAAACTCGAAATCATGGTACTCGGCCAGCTTTCGTCTGCGTTCGCGATAGTTCAACGTCTGGTCCACCTGGCTGCCGAGGCCGCGACCGAACGCCGCCAAAGCGTCGGGTTGATTGATGAGATCGACGAACTGTGGATGGCAGGCGACGACTTTGGTCAGCACTCGGCGCACGAACCGGCTGGTGGTGAACTGAAGTTTGATCAGGCTGCAGAGCCGGTCGCGATCATTGAATAGACGACGGTTCCACACCTCGATCTGCAATTGCTCATAAAAACCCCGCCGGCTCTGCTCGGACAGGTTTTCGATCAAGTTCACCATCATCTTGGGATGATGTTTGAACACCACGCTGATGCGGCGGACCTGGTCCGCGGTGATCTCCCGCTGTAAAAACTCGCGGAACATCGCTTCTCCCAGGGCCCCCTCGCCACGCTCAAAAAGCAGGTTGATGAACCCGAACAGAAGAAAATAAGAGTTCTGTCCCCAATCCACCCAGCGGACCAGCAGATCGGGGCGGCCATCGGTTTGGCCGCTCTTGATCTCCTCCACCAGCTGCGAGAAATATTCGGGGGGCGCCTGGCGCAGAAACTTCAGCACATCATCCCAGAAACGAGTGCCGCGGAAAAACTGAGCCGTATCCAGCAGACGGTCAGCTAAACCCGTCGCCGGCGTCGCCGGCAGACGGGTGAACGAAGAGATGGAGGCGAGATGCTCCACCACATCCGGCAGCAGCGACAGAGTCACCTCTTTGGCCGTTCGGGCATGGCGAAAATAGTCGGCCACCAAACGGTCCACCGGCCTGGCGGCGCCGTTTTGCCTAAAGCCCATGGCTTCTGCGACCACCGACAGCTGGTCGCGCGCAGAGGCGTCTTCGCAAAAAATCTCCTCCTCTTCGGCCACCAACAGTTGATACAGATAGCGAAATATCTCCAGGAAAGTCAACGCCGATTCCAGCTGGACATAGGCCGCACGACGACCCGGATCCCGATACTGCAGCGCCTCCAGCAACGCCCAAGCGTTGACCTGGCGCAGGTTAAACATGGTCTTAGCGGTATAGAGCGTGGCCTTGATCATGCGCAGACCGTCTACTTTGGGATTCAGCGACGCGGCCGCAAAATCGCGCAGAGCGAAAGAACGCACTTCGCCGACAATGCCGCGTAGATAACCTTCGTGAAACTTCCACTGCTCCGGTTGATGACGATTGAAATAATAGCGCAGCGTCACCTGCTTGCGAAAATCAAAGAAAAGCCTGCGGCTGCCAAGAATGCGGGCGGCGCCGAGCATTTCATTGATAATGACGAAATCATGAATTTCCGACTGCAGCAGCTCCTGATAATCTTCGATGGAGGCTGCATAGGAATCGTCGCTGCAGACATGCTCGGAGAGATGATAATGCGTGCCGATGGCCTTTTTCAGCATTTCGGCGTTCATGCGGGCGATGGCGGTGGTCAGCACATCGCGGCCGTCGTAGGACCGGTCGACTACGCCCAGATCGATATCGTCTTGATCGGATCGTGTGCCCACCCCCATGATGACAAATTCAACCGCTGCCTCCGGCGGCAGAAAAATCTTGAGCAATTCACCCATATAGGCGGCTGTGATCCGGCGAAATCCATGACCGATCCACAGCATGAACTGCTTGTACTCCTGTTGGGGATCACGGGATTTCAACAGGTTGATCGCCAGGCTGTCAAGCGCGGTGAGCTTGAGGTGGAGAAACTGCAGGGCGAAATAGCAGCCAAGGTCAGCCAGTTTCTCCTCCTCCGTCTCCCCCCACTGACTAAGGCGCGCCATCTCCTCATCATAGCTGGGCGCACCATACCAGAGATGGATCCGTTCCATCGCGCCGTGCTTTTCGATCCGCCTGGCTAAACCTTCCAGATGCTCGCTGATGGTGTAAAGATATTTTCTATGTTGATTGCCCAGGGGCAGGCAGCGGATTTTTAATCGATGTAACTGCTCGGTGTACGACATTCTCTTCTCGATCCTGTGGCACGATCGGCTGTTCAACCATTATAGTTATTTTGCACTTAAAATTCAAGTCACAAATTTCATTTTTTTTCTTGCTTATAAACAAATCTAATAATAATTTACCACGCACCTCCCGGATCGGTTGAAAATCATCCGGTTGCCTGTCACCCCATTGAGAGAGGAGGCTTTGCATGTCCGATGTATCCAGTCACGATCTCATCATCTTCGGGGCCGGATTGGCCGGTTTGCGGGCAGCCATCGAGGCTTCCCGGCAAAGCCGCGGCGGCCTGGACATTGCAGTGATCACTAAAAACCAGATGATGCGCGCCCACTCGGTGGCCGCGGAAGGAGGAACCGCTGCGGTGATGCGGCCGGATGACGGCGACAGCCTGGAACTGCATGCATGGGACACGGTCAAGGGCAGCGACTTTCTCGCGGATCAGGATGTGGTCGATCTATTCGTGCGTACCATGCCTGGAGAAATCCTTCAGCTGGAGCACTGGGGCATTCCCTGGACCCGCCGGGAAGACGGACGCATCGCCCAGCGGCCTTTTGGCGGCCACAGCTATCCTCGCGCTGTGTTGGCCTCGGACAAGACCGGTTTTTTTGAGCTGCAAACCCTTTACGACACTCTGCTCAAATACAACACCGTGCACCATTACAATGAACATTTTGTCACCTCTATCCTCATCGACCAAGGCGCCTTTGCCGGTTTGACCGTAATCGATATGACCACCGGTCGGTTCAAGTTCATCCGCGGCAAAGCGCTGCTCATCGCCTCTGGAGGCGCGGGCACCCTGTTCGGCTTTACCACCTATTCGCAAACCGTCACCGGAGACGGACTGGCCCTGGCCTATCGCGCCGGCATTCCCCTGGAGGATATGGAGTTTCTCCAATTTCATCCCACTGGACTGGTTCCGTCTGGCATCCTCATCACCGAGGCATGCCGAGGCGAGGGCGGCTTTCTGCTCAACAGCCGCGGCGAACGCTTTATGGAAAAATATGCACCGCAAAAGATGGAACTGGCGCCGCGCGACCTGATCTCCCGCTCCGAGATGATTGAAATCGAACAAGGTCGCGGCTGCCAGGGACCCAACGGGCTGGACTATGTGTACCTGGACCTGACGCACCTGGGCGCTGACCGCATCAATGAGCGCCTACCGTTGATCCGCGAGGTGTGCATGGAGTTCAACGACCTGGAACCCATCACCGATCCCATCCCCATCCGACCGGTTGCGCACTATTCCATGGGCGGCGTGGAGACCGACATCAACGGCGCCACGGCCGTCAAGGGCATCTGGGCAGCCGGCGAAGCCGCCTGCGTCAGCCTGCATGGCGCCAATCGTCTCGGCTCCAACTCGACCGGAGAATGCCTGGTATGGGGCAAAATCGCCGGCGCGGAGGCCGCCCGCTACTGCCAGAGCGTTGATGCTCTGCCCGCGGTTCCCGAGCGACTGGTGGAACAGGAATATAACAAAGTGTTCGGCGAGTTGCTGGATAGAAAAGGCAGTGAAAATCTCTACGACATTCGCAGGGACCTGCGCTCCACCATGGATCAGTATGTCGGCGTGTTCCGCACCGGTGCGGGCCTGGAAAAAGCCCTGGCCGCCATCCGCGGCCTGAAACAGCGGTATGCGCACATCACCATTGCAGACAAGAGCCATGCCTATAACACCAACCTGATCCACGCGCTGGAGGTCGCCAACCTGCTCGACCTGGCGGAGGTCATGATCAGCGGCGCCCTGGCGCGCTGCGAATCCAGAGGCGGCCACGCCCGCCGGGATTATCCCCAACGGGACGATGAAAATTGGCACAAACACACTCTGGCCTGGCACACCGACCAGGGACCGCGCCTGGATTACAAACCAGTGACGCTGACCACCTGGAAGCCGGAAGAACGCAAATACTGATGCCGGCCGAAAAGGCTCCATCGCGTTGATCCAAGAGGACATTCGACGGGAGAGCGTTATGGAAAAAAACAAACAGCATTTGAAGAACAAGCTGGGATTGCTCGGCTGGCTGGGCGGCGGCCGCTACGGCATGGAACGATACGCCTACGCGCTGCACCGCCTGACCGGGCTGGGTCTGCTCACTTATTTCATCCTGCATATCTTTGTCACCGGAACCCGCATCGCCGGCCCACAGGCCTGGCAGCAAACTATGCAGAGCTTTTCGACGCCCTGGTTCAAGTTCGGCGAGTTTCTGATCTTTGTCTGTTTCGCCTATCACGGCCTCAACGGCCTGCGGTTGGGAATCACCGAGCTTGGTCTGATGCTGGGCAAACCCGCCCGGCCGATCTACCCCTATCGATCCTCCGTGCTGCGGCAACGGCCGTTCTTTGTCGTTGTCATGATTCTGGTGGCTGCGATGATTGTTATAGGTGGAACGGATTTCTATCTGCTCAACCGGTAAAAGCGCCGGCTGCCGGCACGCCGGCGGTCTTACCCTAAAACACGAGGAAAAACCTATGCGTGAATCAACTCTGTGGTTCTGGCATCTTTTGGCCGGCGCGGTCATCCTGATTTTACTGGCCCTGCATATGACCATCATGCACCTGGATGACCTCATGGGCCTGCTTGGCCTCAGTCATGGCGATCCTATCGACCAGAAGATCGTATTCGCACGCAGTCAGCAGGTTTTTTTCATGATCACCTACATCCTGCTTCTGGGTGCAGCGCTGTATCATGGCCTGTACGGTTTGCGCACCATCCTCTTTGAGCTGACGCTCAGCCGTACGCTGGAAAGAACCGTCAACATCATCCTCACCGTTTCCGGCCTCGCGCTCTTTGTCTACGGCGCCTATGCCGCAGCGGTGATCTATTTGATGAAGGAGGTACAACCATGAGCCAAACCAGCGGCCCCAGCGAAGTGGTTTTCGATGTACTGCGCTACAATCCGGAAAAAGACGCCAAACCATACCGGCAAGAGTTTACCGTCGCGGTGACCAAAGGCATGACCGTGCTGGACGGCCTGGTGTGGATCAAAGAAAACCTCGATCCCACCCTGTCATGGCGTTCTTCGTGCCGCATGGGCGTCTGTGGTTCCTGCGGCATGTTCATCAACGGGCTGCCCCGGCTGGCCTGCGCCAACCAGGTGGCGCATCTGCACAGCGACCGGGTGGTGATCAAACCATTGCCCAATTTTGACATCATCAAAGACCTGGTTCCAGATCTGGAGGCTTTTTTCACTCGGCACCGGACCGTCAAACCGTATCTGATCCGCCGGGCGGTGGAGGAACAGAATCAGCCCACCAGCGAATATTTTCAATCTCCCCAGGAACTGGTCCAGTACATCCAATTCGCCTATTGCATTAAATGCGGATTGTGTCTATCCGCCTGCCCGACCGTCGCCACGGACGACCGCTATCTCGGGCCCCAGGCCCTGGCGCAAGCCTGGCGCTATAGCGCGGATGCACGGGACGAGGGCGGCAAAGATCGTGAACAGGAAGTCTATTCCAGCCACGGCGTGTTTCGCTGCCACTTTGCCGGCGCCTGTTCCGAGGTGTGCCCCAAGGGCGTGGACCCGGCGTTCGCCATTCAGCTGCTCAAACAGGACCTGTTCAAACGCAAGCTGAGCGGCTGCAAAGAGCAGCATGGTTCCCCGGTGACCGCACCGATCACCGAGGCGAAAGAAAATCCCAAAATTCCCAAAGCACCGGCGCCTACACTGACGAAATGACTAAAATCTTTTTCACTCTATGAGAATCCGACTATGTATTTGATCGCCGGTATCGTGATCGGCTTTTTCGCCGCCATCCCCATCGGTCCCATCAACGTCTATGCGGTTTCCCAAACTCTTAAGCGCGATTTTATCCATGGGATGCTGGTGGGCATCACCTCCGCCCTGCTGGATTTTATTTTCTGTTTCGCGGTCCTGACCAGTATGCGCCATCTGATTGCACAGCTGCAGGCTGTTGCATTGCACGTCAAAGGTCTCGGCAGCCTGATCCTGCTTTTTTTCGCCCTGCGGCTGATCCTCCAGGCGCGAAAAGAAAAGTTCAAAAAAGAAGACTCTCGAAATGAGACTCTGACGCACCATAAACCGGTAATCGCCACGATGCTCATGTATCTGACCAATCCCAGCCTGTATGCGTTCTGGATCGCCATCGGTGGAACGATCTCCGCCCACTCGATCATTTCCCAGAGTGGTTTTAATCCTTTGCTGTTCTCCGGCGCTGTCTTTCTCGGCACTTTGCTCTGGTATGCGATCCTGGTGCGCTATGTTTGGAAGCGGCATTATCAGTTCACTGTCAAAATCGTCAAAAGGCTGTTGTACGCCACCGCGCTCATTCTCATCGGCCTGGCGGTATATCTCTTTGTGGCCTTTCTGTAACGCCGGGCCGGGAACCCGCGGCGGCGCAAGACGAATACTTTCCAGCGTGATGAAACGGTCACTGCACTCAACATAGCAAGGAGTATCTGAATGGCGAATGAAACCCGCCGCCTGGGAATGGGATGGCTGCCGGATTACCCTGATTTCCGCGACTATTCGCTGGATCACGCCGTGGTCAAGCCGCTGCTGAAAAAGATCCAGCCGCCGCTGCAGAACAAAAAGCCTCTGCCGGCCAAAGTGGACTTGCGCCAATGGTGTTCAGCGGTGGAAGATCAGGGGTCGCTGGGCTCCTGCACCGCCCAGGCCGGCGCCGGCTTGGTGGAGTATTTCATCAAGCGGTCCTTTGACAAAGAAGAAGAGGTGTCACGCCTCTTTCTCTATAAAGCGACGCGCAACCTGATGCATCAGAGCGGCGATACCGGCGCCTTTATCCGCACGACCATGGGCGCGCTGGTGCTGTTCGGCGTTCCACCGGAAGAGTATTGGCCGTACCAGATCGCCGAGTTCGACAAAGAGCCGCCGGCGTTCTGCTACGCGTTTGCGCAGAATTATCAGACCATCAGCTATTACCGCTTCGATTCTCCCAACCTGGCGAAAAAAACTCTGCTGCAGAACATCAAGGCCGGCCTGGTCTCCGGCCTGCCGGCCATGTTCGGATTCACGGTGTTCAACTCTATCTCGCAGGCGGAAAAAAACGGGGACATCCCGTTTCCGGCCGTCGATGAGAAAATAATCGGCGGCCACGCCGTGGTCGCTGTGGGCTATGACGACAAACGAAAAATCGTTCACCCCAACCGCCGGGGCGAAAAAAGTACAGGTGCATTGCTGATCCGCAACTCCTGGGGTAAAACCTGGGGGGAGGAAGGATATGGCTGGCTGCCTTATGCCTATGTGCTCAACGGCCTGGCTGTGGATTGGTGGTCCATTCTCAAACAGGAATGGATCGAGACCGGAAAATTCAAGCCCTGAGGGGAACGCCGTGTCGCAGCCACAGTGCGTGCAATGCCTGTTTTAACTCCGCCACCCGCTCCGCCTGCACCGGCCCCTGCAGCGATTCATCCTGCCGCGCCATCCGGCCGACGTGATACTCATAAAAACCCATTGGCGCCAATTTTTCCATCCATTCCATGGTCACGCCTCCACCCACCAGAATGCCGATCTCCGGTGCGCCGCAGGCCTGCCATCTTTGCAGGCGATGCAGACGCTCCGGCCAACCGCCCTCGCCGCCGGAGGTCAAAATACGATCGATTTGTGGAAACGCTTTCAGGCGGGAGAGGGCGTGCATTGGATCAGCGAGCTGCTCAAAGGCGCGATGAAACGTGACCGGTCGTCCAGCCGCGGCGGCCAGCACCTCAGCGAGCAGAGCCTCATCCACTCCATCCTGCTGGAGAAATCCCAACACCAACCCCTGCAGCGGTCGTTGGACCAGCTGCTCCGCTTTACGGACCAGCTCGCAGCGGCCGGCCGCATGGTGAATATGAAAGGACGGCTCATCGCGCAGCATCACCCGCACCGGTATGGTCACGGTTTGCAGCACGGAATCGATGAGGGGAAGATCCGGCGTCAAACCGCCCGAGTCGTAGCGGCTAATCAACTCTAAACGGTCGGCGCCGCCCTGTTCCGCGGCCACCGCATCCTGCAACGAACAGGCGATGACCTCGAGAAAAGGAGAACAAAATGTCGAAGACTGTTTTGCGAGCATCATGAATGTCGGGCTGATAAGGAATTTGACCTGCAGGAAAACTAATCCATCAAGATCTGAAAAGCAAGCAGATTTACAAAAATATTCAGGGATGGAGGCGACATCGCCGTAAACGCCTCCGCAACCGATACCTTTGCAATAAATCGCGTTGAATGAAAACAGCTTTGCAATCTATGGATTTCCCGTCGACAACCTTTGAGCGTCATCACCGTTTTCGAAAATGCCAATGATTCCACAGGCCTTCAAGGCTGAACACCAGCAGCGCGGACCAGATAAACAGAAAACCGGTCACTCTTGCGCCTGTAAACGGTTCGTGGTAGATGATCACACCGACAAGAAATTGCAGCGTCGGGGCGATGTACTGCAAAATGCCCATCAGCGAAAGATCCGTGACCCGCGCGGCAGCGGCAAAGCAGAGCAGCGGCAGCGCGGTGACGATGCCGGCGCCGATCAGCAATAGGTTTTTCCACCAGACCGAATGGCCGAAAACGCCGGCGCCTTGATATTCGCTCCACAGCAGAATAGCCAGCGCCATAGGCGCCACCACCATGGTCTCGAAAGACAATCCTTCTACAGAGCTCAAAGGCCCCCATTTGCGCAGCAGCCCATAGACGCCAAAAGTCAATGCCAACGCCAGTCCGATCCACGGCAGGCGGCCATAGATGACCGTCAGATAGACGACGCCGGCGGCGGCGAGCAGGAACGCAAGCCATTGCAGCGGCCGCAATCGTTCATGGAAGAAAAAGATGCCGAGACAAACATTGACCAGCGGATTCATAAAATAGCCGAGACTGGCCTCGACGATCAGACCTGCGTTCACCGCCCAGATGTAGATGAACCAGTTGGCGGTCAGCAGCAGGCCGGACAACGTATAGATCCGCAGCGTACGGGCATCCCGCAGCCTGCGCAACCATTGCCGCCCCGTACCCCTGAGCGTGAGCACCAGCCCCAACAACAAAAAGGACCATACGATGCGATGGCAGAGGATTTGCGATGCCGGCGTGGGATGCAACCACTTCCAGTACACCGGCAACAGGCCCCACTGGGTGTAGGCCGCCGCGGCAAGCCAGATTCCGGAGACGCGCGATGAAACAGCGCTCATCGGGCCGGCGGCTGCCACACCGCTATGAACGCGGCTTTTTCGCCGCCCAAAACATCCAGCACCCTTTGCAACTCCGTTTCATCCCTGTACACCGTCCGGTCCTGCAGCCAGGCGTCGACATAGGCAGAGATCACAGAATCCTGTTTAATTTTGACCAGACGGGCGCGAGCGGCTTGCCGCACCGCCTCCTCCGTCTGCGCGCTTGCGGGCGCCGAATGATGCTGCAAAAAACGTTGAACCTGATCATCGGTCACCGTGACGGATCCGGCCAATCGCTGCGCCATGGCTGCTGCCATCAGATCTTGTCGGGCTTGCACAACCCGGTCGTTCACATAGGGATCATCTCGCAGCCCGAGCTTTTCCGCACGCCGAGTGAGAAAATCATCCCGGATCATGTTGCGCAGCTCCTTCTCAAAAAGCTGAGGATTTTGCGGATGCGGCCGGTACAACGGCGGCATGGCTTGAAAGCGGTTGATGAAATCCGCGATGGTCCACCGGCCGCCGCGAAAAAGGACCAACGGCTGATCCCCTCGCTGCTGCAGCGACTGGGCCACAGCCGCCCACTCGCCATCGCTGAGAGGATTGTGCAGCGGCAGCGATCCACTGCCCCGCCGGCTCGCCTGCCGGGCTTGCTGCACGATCAGGTTGAACGATTCGGCCTTGACGCGAACGTCCAGCCCCTTCATGACCTTGGCCACAAAAGCCGTGGACAGCGAATCCTCCTTGCGTTGCCGAAGCAGAGCTTCAACCTTTTTCCGATCCTTAATAAAATCGACCTCCGTAATCATGGGATCCAACTGGATGGAATCGACCCGGATGATATGATACCCCCAACGGCTGGCCACCGGCTGCGACAGCTCGCCGGGCTTGAGCGCCCAGGCAGCAGCCTCGAACTGCGCATCCATATCGCCCCAGGTAAAGGGCGCGAGACGTCCGCCTGTTCGGGCCATGTCCTCATCCAGGCCGGCGTACACCGCCTGCGCCGCGTGTTCAAAGGACAGCCCCTGCTGCAAACGGGCGCGCCAGAGCTGCGCCTCCTCGAGCGTTTGCAGGTAAAGATGGCGGCCGTGAATAAAACGGCGCCGCCTGAGAAAAGCTAGCCGCAGTTCTCCTTCGCTCACCTGGATTGCATCGTGGACCTCGCGCTTGAACAGCTGCTCGCGCATGGCCTGCTCGCGAACCCAGCGCAGACGATCACGGACCTGATCCGACTGTTCCAAGCCCTGCTTCTCCCCGGCCCAGGCCAGATATTTGTAGCGCACCATCCCTTTGAGATGCGCCTCCAGCGCAGCTTTGCCTTTAAGCGAGGCGGGAAATTTCGGCCGCAATAAAAAGCTCTCCTGCAATTCCCGGCTGGTCATCTCTACCGGTTCGGCAGACCAGACGATGGGCACAGCTTCCCGCACATCGCGGCGACAGGCGATGATGCATAAAACCACACACCAGACCGGCAGCAACAGCATAGGTCGTTTGTAATTCAACGAAGGGGCCTCGATATGAACCATGGATTAAAGCGGCCGGCATACCGGCGCTCGCACATTTCAGGAAACTTACAAACTTTTTCGCTGTTGAGCAAGCGTGTTCTCGAAAGGAAGCAAAGGCAAGATGGGCGCGCTTCAACATGCCTGGAGACAGCGTCAGGCCTGCACAGCGCCCATCACATGCATCGATCGACTCCCTCGTTGTCCTGATCAGCAGCCCGACAGGCAAAGGCATGAACCCTGGAAGGGAGAGCACAAGTCGGCAGCTCGATGTGCCGCCGAGCTGCCGGGGAGAGAATTTTGTGACTTGGGAAAACGAAAAAATGCGCTTTTATTTCGTCTGCAGGGGCTTGGCGACCTCTACCCAATAGAGCTGCGGGTTTTCTTCAACCCGCACAGGGATAAAGCCCAGACGCAAGAACAAGGCCTGCAAATCCACGGCCGGCATCAGAGTGTCGTACATCACCGGGTCCGCCAACTGCGCATGGAAGAGGTTGAGTTTACGGCTGCACTGCGAATGGAGCACCAAAAGCCGTCCGCCTGGTTTGAGCAAGCGGTACAATTCGCGGCCCGCTTGAACCGGATGAGTGATATGGGGAAATACAGAGTAACAGATGGCCTTGTCGAACAGGTTGTCATGAAACGCCGCGTGCTCGATGTCCGAACAGACAGCAGTGCTCAACGCTTGCGGCTGCGACCGTTTGCCCAGGAGCAGCATGCGCTCAGAGAGATCCACAGGGATGGTCTGCACCGAGAAGGAAGCGAGAGTCTGCAACCAGAGCGTCAGGATGCCCTTGCCGGCGCCGACGTCGAGAATGCGGTCACCCGGGGTGACGGCGAAATCGCGCAGCCAGGAGAGAAATTTGGATGCATTCTGCGCCGCTTCCGGCCACCCTGCGGCCAGATCGTTGAAATAGTCCCGATGCGCTCTAGACATGATCGTTCCGATCTGAAAACAAAGTTTCCTGTTTCAGTCGCCGCGCCAGCAACGGCAGAAAAAGCAGCATGCCCATGATCCCGGGCACACCCTTGACCACCATGGCCAGGGCAGACCAGGCGGCCGGCAAACCCAGCCATTCCGCCAGCATCCTGGCGGCGAGAAAGCAGACCAGCCGCGATACAGCCAGCCCGGCCAAAAGAATCCAGAACAAATTCCAACGAACGGTTTGATAAAGCAGCGATACCACCAGAGCCAAACTGACCAGCTCGGCCACCATGAGATGGAGAATGGGCGGCGACACCGGCGGCATGCCGGTCAACAATGAAGAGAGGACCGGCGTGAGCACCGCGATCGCGGCGGCAAACGGCCAGGGCAGAAAAAAGCCCGCCAGAGCCACAGGCCAAAACATGGGCAGAAACAGGCTGCCCAGTCCCACGGCGTGAAACAGCGCCGGCAGCATCAAGCCCAGTGCGACGAATAGACCGCTCAAGGCGATGTGACGATTACGGACATGCAGCATAGCGAACTCTTGCCTCAGGCAATACAAGGTTTTTCGATCAAAACGACGCAGTGGTCTGCAAGACAAAATACCGGCCGGGCATGGGATATTGATAATAAGACTCGTAGGTGGCATCCAGCACATTTTTCACCGCCAAACCGAGACGCAGCGGCTTGACCACGGTCAAGCCTAAATGCGCGTTCATCACCGTGTAATCCTTCATGGGCTTTTTGTGGAAATCCGCGGCATACAGATCGCGCACGTTCATCAGGGTGAGGGCAAGCTCGACCGGTCCCAAAGATCCGCCTGCATGGGCGGTGAACTTTTTCCCCGGCGAGTACATGGTCTGATCCTGCAGATCGTTTTTACTCCAGGAGGCGCCCAGCTGCAGTGCATCCACAGGCAGCCACTCGAGAGTCACCTCATAGCCGGTGTGTATAAACGGCGCCGAGTTGATAAAGCGGAATTTCGGCCAGCTGCCAGTCAGACGGATCAAATCACGTCCCTGAGAACGAAAGAGAACCCCTTCCCATTTAAAGCGGTCGGCCAGCCGATGACTGAATCCAAATTCATAGTTCCACATCACCTCCGGCTTGAGGTCCAAGGTTGGCGCGGGAAAGAGATAGAGCTCTCGAATGGACGGACTGCGAAAGCCGCGGCCGGCGGAGAGCCGCAGGCTGAACGCCGGACTCACGGCATAGACCAGACCTGCTTTGGGCAAGGCTTCATAGCCGGTCAACGGATGGTGATCGATGCGCAATCCCGCAGAGGCGAGTACCTTTTTCAGCAGCCATTGCTGGCTGTGCACATAGGGCGCCCATTCGCTGATAAAATGACGGCCGTAATCGAGCGTTTGCAGGATGTTCTTCGCTTCGCCGCCGTAGCGCTTCCAGTCAAAACCCAGCGTCAGGGTCTGCCCTGTCCAAGGCCGCAGGTGATGGGTCATCATGACGCCCACGGTGCGGTCCGTGGAACGAAAGCCATCGTAGATTCTATGTTTGCCGAAATTGCCGTGCAGTTGAAGGCTGGTTTCACCGAGACCGCCGGTATGGCTGAGCGCCAGATCCGCGCCGGAGCGGCGTATGTCGTACCAGAGATCCTGCGGATACGCTCCGGACGCGGTTTGCGGCCCAGGATCCAACAGATAGATATTGGATAAATTCGCGTTCAGACTGAGCTGCGTCTGCGCGGAAAAACGGTAGCCGGCATGCGCCGTATAATGGTCGCCGTCATAGTCAGAGTGAGGGCGATGACCGTCGGATCGACGGGTGGAGGCGGTCAGATAATAATCGAATGCGCCGGTGTTGCCGCCGTGGCCCACGGTCAGTTGTCGAGTGGCGAACGAACCGGCGCCGGCGGTGACGCGGGTCTGAAAGCCAGGCTCCCGCACGGTTTTGGAGACCAAATTGATGACTCCGCCCAGCGCATTGGTGCCATAGAGAAAAGAGGCCGGACCGCGAATGACCTCCACCCTCTCGATGCCTTCTCCAGAGTAGGCGTCCGGCAACGGATGGCCCATCAATCCCATGATATCCGGACGGCCGTCGCGCAGAACCAGCACGCCGGTGACCGGTGAACCTCCCATGCCGCGAATGGACAGCCCGCCCGCAGCGCCGCTGGCAACGCCATAGCCCATAACGGCCCGTTCTGTGAGATAAAAACCCGGAACAAAATTCTGCACAGTTTCGAGAACCGAATAACCGGCGGAGGAGGAGAGACGGGCCTCCTCGATCACCGATATGCTGGCCGGCAGTTCGCTCTGCGGCCCGAGGATCTTGCTGGCGATGATGACCATCGGATCCAGATGGTATTTCACCGAATCGGAATCCGCCGCAGACCCGGCGTGCGCGAACCGGCTCAGGACCATCAGACAAATCATCCACCTTCTCATGAACCATTTTCTCCTTATATTGGATACAATCCAGGCGCAGCCGGCCGCGCCTGGAGTTAAAGCCCTTGGCCAGGATCGCCGGCAGCGGCAGTTTGAAAATCAATGCAGCTCTTTGCCCGTGGTGGTGCCGACCCACTTGCCGTGTATGATCCCTTTCAGCCCGATCATCTCATCCGCCAGACGCTGCAGGATCCGCCCTTCCCCCTTGACGGCCAACACCTCCAGACAATAGTCATGGTCCAGATGGATGTGCATCGTGGAAAGTATCTGATGATGGTGACGGTGCTGCAGCTCGATCAGCTTTTCCCCCACCTCATGGCTGTGATGATCATAGATCAAAGTGATCGTGCCGACCTTTTCACCGCTCTCTCGTTCCCACTCGCGTTTGACCAGATTGTCGCGGATCAGATCGCGGATCGCCTCAGACCGGTTGGCGTACTTTTTTTCCCTGACCAGCGCGTCGAAACGGGAGAGCAGCGAGTTCTCCATGGAAATGCCGAATCGGGTTACCATGCGTTCATCCTTCTGTGTTACTATTTTAAAATTCGTAACACTAAAATATATAAAAAAAATGCCGTAAAAGCAATGGATTTTTTATTCTGCGGCGTCACATCCAGCTGCGGGCTTGGTCCGCGCGCGCCGCCAGTTTCGCCGTTGGATTCGAAGCACTGTATCCGTTTCAGTACAGCAGGTATTTTTTCCGCATGCGCAGAAACTTGCGCATTTCGCCGCGGCCGGATTCAAGGATCTGCTCGCTGGAACGTCCCAGCCGCAGCCCCAGCAGCACCTCGTCGTCGCCGGCAAGCCGGTTCATGCCGCCCTCGGAAAACTGCAGCGAGTCCGGATGCAGCCTGCGCACCGCGCTGAGCACTTTTAAGCCGAACGCCACGGAATAAAAAACGTGCGCTTGGCGCACCTGCAACTTAACGCCCTGGCAGCGGCGGTTCAAATATTTGGGATTCATAGCCATGCCGGGAATCGACACAGGGGTAAAGTCGGCGCGACAGACGCGGATGACAGTCGAATCCGCCTGCAGCGACTGCATCAGCGCCTCGCTGTCGAGCCAGGGAGCGCCGAACTGCTCAAAGGGCTCTGTCGTTCCCCGACCTTCGGAGAGGTTGGTCGCTTCCAGCAGACAGATGCCTGGGTACACCAAAGCGGCATGCATCGAAGGAATGTTCGGCGATGGGGCGATCCACGGCAGGCCCGTTTCAGCGAAAAGCATGTCGCGCTGCCAGCCTTTCATCGGCACCACCGTGAGGTTGAGCCGCAATCCTCCGCTGAGCCACTTTTGTCCGTTGAACAGACGCGCCAGTTCGCCGATGGTCATTCCATGGCGAAGGGCGATCGGCTGAATGCCGACAAAAGAGGTGAAGGCTTTTTTCAACACCGGCCCTTCGACGAGGGCGCCGCCTATGGGATTGGGCCGATCCAGCACCATAAAATCGACGCGTGATTCCGCGGCCGCCTCCATGGCGAGGAACAGGGTACTGATATAGGTATAAAACCGGGCGCCGATATCTTGGATGTCAAAGACCAGCACATCGAGGCCGCGCAGCATTTCCATGGTCGGCTTGTTGATGTCGCCGTATAGGCTGTAAATGGGCGCGCCGGTGGAAGAGTCGATCTGTGAGTGAATGGTTTCGCCGGCCTCGCGGCGGCCGGACAGCCCGTGCTCCGGAGTGAAAAACGACGCCACCCGGACCAGCGGACAGGCGGCCAGCAGCTCGATGATGGACCTGCCGTTGCGATCCACGGCCGTATGGTTGATCACCAACCCGACACGTTTTCCATGCAACGGCTTGAATTGCTGTTGCGCAAGCACATCAAGACCGGTCAGCACTTGCGCAGGGGATGTGCCGCTCCATAGAGCCGCCAACAACCAAAGCAACCAGGCGGTCGGCCGCGGCGAATATCGCCGCATACGAACGTCAAGCTTCAGGATGGACATCAGCGCTCTCCATGGTGGGCGCCACGATGGGCACCGTGATCTCCACGCCGGGGATTAAGCGCAAAAGGTCGACCTCCTTGTTATAGCGGGCCAGCAACCAGAAAGGCAGATCAAAGCGGCGATGGCAAAGCTCCCAAACCGAATCTCCGCTTTTCACCTTATAGTTGCGTGTGCCCTGTACTTTGAAATGGCTGAAAAAGCCCTGCTGCAGCGAGCGATGGAACTCGAGCCGTCGGCGATGAAACTCCCTCTGACTCACGCGGGAAAAATCCACGGTCAATTTGCGGCCGACCTGAACATGGGCGTTAGGTTGCATTCGGTTCAATTGACGCAGCTTTTGCGGAGTGATCCCCAGCCATTCGGCGAGATGACCGATGGTTTCTTCGGACTGAACGATGACGACGTCGTCCCGGGGTTCATCGAAATCGGCCAAAAAATGATCGGCCGAGTCAACAGCCGGCGAAGGACCATATGAAACGGCAGAAGCGGCGTGATGCCGGGCTCGAGCCAGCAGGTGCGCAGAACTGTCGACAGCCTGAGCCTGAGGCTGCAAGGCCGAAGAATCCTTGACAGACGCCACGGCCGGTGCAGTTGCGGTTCGTCCGGCCTTGGACGACGGCATCGTCAGTTTTTGTCCGACGCGCAGATAGCGCGGATCGCGAATGTCGTTCAGTTCCATGATCTCAGCCGCCGACACGCCGAAATTTTGAGCGATGGTGCTGAGGTTATCCCCTTTCTCGACCCAATAAAAACCATTATTCTGCAGCGGTTCCACCGCTGAGCCTGTTGAAGCCTCTGCGAGCCATTCACTTGTCGCGGTTGCGCTGTTCAGAGGCAATCGCAGTGCATAGCCTGCCGGAATCCGCCGCTGCGAGCGCAGGATGGGCGGCCGCAATGCGGGATTCAGCCGGGCGATCTCGGTTCTATCGATTCGAAGCTGGCTGGCCAGCGCATCCAGCGTCATTTGTCTGGGTGTATGAAAGATCTTGAAGCTGTCCGGCTGATCGAAGGCGATGTCGCCAAAATAGCGCTGATAATTTTTAGCCACCTGCACCGCAGCGACAAATTCAGCATAAAAATTTTTCGAAGCGAATCCAAAGGCCCGCCCGTCATAGCGTTTGATGATCTCTTCGAGATTATCGGTGCCGAGCAGCGTTTTCGCTTTGTTCATGCCGCCGGCGCCGTGGTTGTAGGCGGTCAATGCCAAAGGCCAGGTGCCGAGGAACTCATAGTTGTGGCGCAGCAGGCGGGCGGCGGCCTCTGTGGACAACCAGGGATCATACCGTTCATCGATGCCATAGTTGATCCGCAGGTAAAGCCGACCGGTGGAACTGGTGAATTGCCACATCCCCGCGGCGCCGACTTTGGAATACGCACGATGATTGTAGGCGCTCTCCACATGGGGCAGATAGGCCAGATCCTCAGGCAAGCCGTATTGACGGAATATTTTTTTGATCTCAGCCAGATACCGTCCTGACCGTTGCAGGCCCGTTTGATAGAGACTGCGCAAGCCCGCCTGGGCGTGAATGTTGTCCTTGGCACGGGCGAACTTGTCCGCTTCTTCGACGTGCGCCCATAGATTGTAAACGAACAGCTCTTTCTCGCTCAAGCCTGCGGTGTCGATCGGTTCTTTCAGCGCCGCCAATTTCCCCAGGATCGTCCTGTACTCCTGACTGACCGATTCCAGATACCGTTTACGGCCGCGGCGCGTCATACGTTCAAAAAAGGATTCATGGACATTGACGACATCATAGATCACTTCCATATGGTCGGCATCATGCAGCACCATCTCTTCTTTGGAGTACTGGGTATAGATCTTGACCCAAAACTCCACTCGTTTTTGCATCTCCGGTCCAACGGGAAAGATCTCGGCCGCCCGTGATCCCGCAACGAACACCAGCACACTGCCGACGACCAACCATCGGCCCAATGTTTTTACCATCATATCCTTCAATCCAACGCTAAGCGTTCATTTTTCATCGCCCTCTGTCCGCAACCAGGCGGTCAGCGCCGCAGGCGCCGGGTTCACCGCTTCCCGCAGCCATCATTCTACCACGTGAAAACAGAGCTACAGCGGACAAAATTCATGATACAAAACTTTGTTAACATTAGCAAGTACAAAAATTTTACCCCCCATGAACGCGTTCGGCCATTTTACTGCACTTGCTGCAAAGATCGCATGCAGCTCCTGATGAGGCGCCTTGCCGCACCAATAAAAAAGGGCGGCCGAAAGGGTCGCCCTTAAACACGCTACAACAGGCTGTTTATTTGAGAATCGAAAAAGCTACGGTCAGGCCGGCCATGACGATGGAAACCATGCTCATCAGTTTAATGAGAATGTTCAGGCTCGGACCGGAGGTGTCCTTGAACGGATCGCCGACGGTGTCGCCGATGACCGTGGCTTTATGAGCGTCGGATCCTTTGCCGCCCATGTTGCCTTCCTCTATATACTTTTTCGCGTTATCCCAGGCGCCGCCTGCATTGGCCATAAACACCGCAAGGACAAAACCGGTGGAAGTGCCGCCGATTAAAAGACCCATGACGCCGCCCACGCCCAATACCAGGCCGGTGACGATCGGTACAATAATGGCCAGCAGCGACGGCAACAACATTTCATGCTGAGCGCCTTTGGTGGAGATGGAGACGCAACGGGCGTAATCAGGCTCCGCCTGGCCCGCGAGAATGCCGGGGATCTCTTTGAACTGGCGGCGCACTTCATCGACCATGCGACCGGCCGCGCGGCCGACCGCGGTCATGGTCAAGCCGCAGAACATGAAGGCCATCATGGCGCCGATAAAGATGCCCACCAGCACGATCGGATTCATCAGGTTGACGTTAAAATAGGACATGAAATCCATAAAGCCCGCTTTGGCGGTCTCTACCTGAAATCCGTCGGCCATTTTCATGGTGGTTTGGCCGATGCGCACCATGCCGATCTTCAACTCTTCCACATAGGAGGCCAGCAACGCCAGGGCGGTCAGCGCGGCAGAGCCGATGGCAAATCCTTTGCCTGTGGCCGCTGTGGTGTTGCCCAAAGAATCCAAGGCGTCGGTGCGCTTGCGCACCTCTTTTTCCAGCCCGGCCATTTCGGCGTTGCCGCCGGCATTGTCCGCGATGGGGCCGTAGGCGTCGGTTGCCAGAGTGATCCCCAAGGTTGACAGCATGCCGACCGCTGCCATGCCGATGCCGTACAGTCCAGCGCTCACGTTGCCCAGGTTGAAATCAGCGGCAAACAGATAAGCGAATACCGTGGCCAGAACCACGGACAGGACAGGCACGATGGTAGACATCATGCCCACGCCGAGCCCGGCGATGATAACCGTAGCCGGACCGGTTTTGGCTGCGTTTGCGATTCGTTGCGTTGGTTTAAAAGAAGCGGAGGTGAAATACTCGGTCGCTTTGCCGATGACGATGCCTGAGATCAGACCGATGACCATGGACCACCAGACGCCGATCGGCAGACCGAGCAGCTTGACGATGCCGAATGAGAAGAGCATGATGAAAATCGAGCTGCTGTTGACGCCGCGGCTCAATGCGGAGAGCAGTTCCTTTTGAGTCGCGCCCTCCTTGGTGCGGACGAGAAAAATGCCCAGGATCGACAACAGGGTTCCGACCGCAGCCACCAACATCGGAGCGATGACCGCGTTGAACTGCAGGCTGGTGCCCAGATAGGCCGAAGCTCCCAGCGCAGCGGTGGCAAGGATCGAGCCGGCGTAGGACTCGTAAAGATCCGCGCCCATGCCCGCCACATCGCCGACGTTGTCGCCGACGTTGTCCGCGATGGTGGCCGGATTGCGCGGGTCGTCCTCCGGAATGTTGCTCTCCACTTTGCCCACCAGATCGGCGCCCACATCCGCCGCCTTGGTAAAGATGCCGCCGCCGACGCGGGCAAACAGCGCTTGCGTGGAGGCGCCCATGCCGAAGGTCAGCATGGTAGTGGTGATGAGCACGAGGTTGTGGCTTTCTTCAATCGGATACACGGCCTTGAGGATGAGAAACCACAGGGAGATGTCCAGCAACGCCAGGCCAACGACCACCAAGCCCATCACCGCGCCGCTGCGGAACGCGATCACCAGCCCTTTGTTCAGCGATTCCCGCGCCGCCTGGGCGGTACGAGAGGACGCGTAGGTGGCGGTCTTCATGCCGAAAAAGCCGGCCAGGGCGGAAAAGATGCCGCCGGTCAAAAACGCGACCGGCACCCAGCCGTTCTGCACCTTGAGAACCACAGACATAAAAGTCAACAGAACGACGAGACAGACAAACACCATGCCTACCACCTTGTACTGCTGCTTCAGATACGCCATGGCGCCCTTGCGCACGTACAGGGCGATCTGCGCCATACGGTCGGTGCCTTCGTTCGCCCTTTTCATTTGCGCAAAAAACAGATAGGCAAAGAGCAGAGCAGCCGCCGAGCCGATGGGCGCAAGCCAGAAAAGAAGTTCAGCCATAATGTTGCTCCATAATGATTATTGAGACAGGTTAATTAATGGTCCAAAGGAAACACCACCGCTGCCGTCCGCGCTCTTCGGCTGGGAGCCAGCCGGGACGCTCGTCTATCGCAAAGATGAAAGGGCAGCAGCGGAAAACACATTCCAGGCGTATGGGGTTGCGCTGTTCACCGATAAAGCCGGAGAACCGTGCGCCCGTAGCCTGAACAGATGGAAGAAAAAAAGTGGCGTTAAAATTAGCAGGTAATTTAGTCATAATTCCCGAGAATGTCAATAGAATTACGGCAACAGGGATGGTTCCTTTTTCCAACAGCCGCAGGACGCCGGCTGAGCCCGAGGAGAGCGGATCCTGTGAACGGCGCAGCAGTTCACCTCTGTTGGCCCGGCGCCCGTTGTCGCCGCGACTCTCCCTTTGCTTTTTATGCGAGAATGTCGTATATTGTTCACAAGTGTCGTATCCTTATCAATTTATAAATTTTATGCAAAGTCTGCGGCTGAAAATCGGTTTTGGGTTCTTTGTCCTGGTGGCGATCATCGTGCTCGTCAGCATCATCTCCGTGGTCTATTATCTGCAGTTGCGCAGCGAGGTGAACAATATCATTCACGTGCACACGCCCGGGCTCAGCGCCACCCAACAGATGCTGCGCGCGGTGGACGAACAACAACGCTACATGTTGCTCATGCTCATCAGCGATGTGGACGCCAACTATGAGGAGTTCAGCCGCTTTCGCACCAACTTTCTCAACGCCTATCAGAAAGCGTTGGATGCCAGTGCCACCCGCGAACAAAAGGCGATTCTGGACAGCATCCTTTACAACTACCGCTGGTTCAACCGCGAATCAGAGGCGTTCGTCCGTTTGTGCCGCGAAGGCCGACCCAACGCCCGTCAGTATCACAACGAAAACATCAGCACCTATGAACGCCATATCCGCCACCTGTTCCTCGGCCTTCTTGACACCTATCAAACCGCGATCGCGGAGAACAACGTGCGCACCAAAAAGCTGGTGGACCGCGGCACCCTCACGCTGATCTTTGCCGCAGCCCTGGCCATTGGATTCGCTGTTCGCTCCAACCGAGCGCTCTCGCGCAGCATTATCCGGCCGGCGGAAAAGCTGACTGCCACAGTGCGCCAGATCAGCGCCGGCCATCTCTACCCCAAGATCGACATCACCACGGATGACGAGCTGGCGCTGCTCAGCCGCGAGTTTAACAAAATGACCGAGCGGCTTCGCGGCTACGAGGCGATGAACATCCATCAGCTGATCGCAGAAAAAAAGAAATCCGAAGCCATTGTCTCAAGCCTGGCAGAACCCATGATTGTCACCAGCGAGGATCACCGCATACTGCTGATGAACCAGGCGGCGGCCCAGTTGTTCAAAATCGGCGCTGACGACCAGCAGCCGCAACCCATCAGCAGCCTGATCCAGGACCCCAAGCTGCTGCATATCCTCAGGACCGGCCCTCGGGATCACAAGGACGAGCTTTTCACCGTGACCCACGACCAGACCACCTTTTATTTTCGTCCGCGCCAGACTTTTATCACCGATGAGAACAAAAAACTGCAGGCGGTAGTCACCCTATTCGAAGACGTGACCCGGTTCAAGGATTTGGACCGCTATAAATCCGATTTTATCGCCACCATGTCTCACGAATTCCGCACCCCGCTGACCTCGATCACGATGTCCATCGACATTCTGGCCCAGGAGATACTGGGACCCTTGTCCGAGAAGCAGCATGAACTGCTGGTCAATGCCAAGAACGATTGTGAGCGGCTGACCAAACTGGTCCGGGAGCTCCTCGACTTCTCACGTTTGGAGGCGGCCAAGCATGAGACCAAGCGTGAGCTCGTCAGCCTGCCCTATCTGGTCGAGAACGCCCTCAAGCCGCTGCAGCTGCCTTTCAGGGAAAAACAGATCGATCTGGTGGTGCGCGTGGATCCGGCTCTGCCGACCATTTTGGGCGATCAGGAACAACTCACCTGGGTGCTCACTAATCTGATAAACAATGCGCTGCGTTACACCCCAAAGCACGGTCGCGTGACCATTGCGGCGGAACAGATCGACGAGGAGATCCACGTACGGGTCTCGGACACCGGCTGCGGCATCCCCCAGGAAGCTTTGACGACCATCTTTGAAAAATTCGTCCAGATTAAAAAAGCCACGGAGACGACGCCCGGCAGCGTAGGGCTGGGGCTGGCTATCGCCAAGCAGGTGGTGGAGGACCACGGGGGACGCATCTGGGTGGTCAGCGAAGTCGGCCACGGCAGCACCTTCACTTTCACATTGCCCATTACGAGAAAAACCTGATGGACCATCGTACCGCCAAGGTGCTCGTCATCGACGATGAAGCGCACATTTTAAAAACCATTGGCATCTGCCTGGATTCGATCGGATTTCAGACCTATCTGTTCAGCAAACCGCAGGAGGCGTTGCAGGAGGCGCAACGTCAGCCCTTTGATCTGGCCTTTGTCGATCTGAAAATGGCGCCGCTGGACGGCATGGAGGTGCTGGCCAACCTGCGCTCCTTTTCGCCTGAGACCACGGTCATCCTCATCACCGCGCACGGCTCCATCGACAGCGCGGTGGAAGCCATTAAAAAAGGCGCCTACCATTATCTGCAAAAGCCGTTCGAGTTTAAAGAGCTGCAGATCTTTGCGCAAAAAGCATGGGAATATCATCAACTGCGGCAGGAGGTGCAGGAGCTGCGCAAGCAGGTCGATGAGTGGCGCGATGCCGGCGACTTTATCACCCGCAACAGGGACATGCTGGCCATGCTGGATCTGGCCGGCCGCATCGCTGAGAGCAATATCAGCGTGCTGATCGAAGGCGAGAGCGGCACCGGCAAGGAGCTGGTGGCGCAGTTCATCCACCGCAAGAGTCAGCGGGCGGACAAGCCCTTCATCCGAATCAACTGCGCCGCGCTGCCGGAGGAACTGTTGGAGAGCGAGCTGTTCGGCCATGTTAAAGGGGCGTTCACCGGCGCTGTGCGCGACCGGCGCGGCCGATTTGAACTGGCGGACGGCGGCACTATTTTTCTCGACGAGATCGCCGAGGTGTCTTCATCCATTCAGGCTAAACTGCTGCGGGTGATTCAGAGCAAAGAGTTTGAGTTGGTAGGCGAAAGCGTCAGCCGCAAGGTGGATGTGCGCATTATCGCCGCCACCAATCGGAATCTCGATGAGGCGCTCAAGGAGGGCACCTTCCGCGAGGATCTTTTTTATCGTTTGAACGCGGTTCGTTTAAAGCCCACGCCGCTGCGCGAACGGCCCGAGGATATTCCACTGCTGGTACAGCATTTTATCACCAAGTTATGCCCGGGACAGATGTTGGAGGTCGCTCCAGAGGCCATGGCCGCTTTGCGCTGTTATCGCTGGAACGGCAATGTCCGCGAACTGGAGAATGTCATTGAACGGGCGGTCATTCTTGCGCGTCAGGGGGTCATCGAGCTTCCCCATCTGCCCGAAGAGGTGCGCAGCAGCACGGACAAGCCGACCTATGCGTTCTCATTGGAAGAGATGGAAAAAATGCACATCAAGAAAGTGCTGCAGCACAGCAAGGATTACGATGAAGCGGCGCGGGTGTTGGGCATCGATCCGGCGACCCTGTGGCGCAAGAGAAAAAAGTATCAGCTCTAGGCCTGCGCAGCCCGTTGCAGAAAGGATCCAGTGAAAAGCATTCATTGCTTGCAATTTGCAAAACATATTAGTATTTTGTTTTTTTTAAGAATATAAAAATCTCATCGAGCGCGGCATTCATCGTCTTGCGTATTGCAATCCAACGGCCCCGATCCAGGAAAAAGATCGAACGACAACCCCATGAAATACCAATAGTTGCATTTTTGGCGCTCTCTGGCACGAGATTTGATCGAAAGATGGTGCAAACCATGCGGTCTCGGCTCCATGATCTCTATCGAGGAGAGTACCTTGGCTGTTCGTGCCACGACGATCAATAACCTGGACATCGCTATTCTGGAACTGCGCGGCTCGTTCACCGGCGGCGATGAAACCGATGAGTTAAAGTTCGCGGCATCGGACCTGTTTGAGCAGGGCAATCGTAAACTGGTCATCGATTTAGCCAATGCCACCTATTTCAACAGCCTGGGCATCGGCGCTCTGATCAACATCCATGCCCGTTACACGCGCGGCGGCGGCCTGATCAAACTCTGCAACATGGGCAAAGGCGTGGAGAACGTTTTTGTCATCACCAAGCTGCTGAGCATCTTCGATGTGGAGGAGACCCGCGAGGAGGCGATCCAAAATTTCAAGCGTCTGGAACCACCTAACCCACTTATTCAATTCAACTCAAAGGAGACTGTATCATGAAACAAGGTGTCTTCATCACGATCCTGATGGTAGCTGCGTTTATCATCGCTTACCTCATCTTCACCTACATGTTGCCCGACTACATCAAAGCCGGTGGACCGCTGGTCATCGTGTTGATCATGCTGTCGCTGATGGTCGTGACGTTCATCTTTGAACGTCTGCTGGCGCTGAACAAGGCCAAAGGCAAAGGCTCTCTGACCGCCTTCCTGCGCAAGGTGCAGGCGGAAATCAGCAAAGAAAACATCGACGGCGCCATCGAGATCTGCGATAAACAGCGCGGTTCCTGCGCCAACGTGTTGCGCGCCGGTTTGGAAAAATACAAACTGATCAAAGGCTCCGGCGCCAAAACCACGATGAAAGAAACCCAGGAAGAAATTCAGCACGCCATCGAAGAGTCGATGATGCTGGAAGTGCCGCTTTTGGAGAAGAACCTTGTCTTCTTGTCCACCATCGCCTCCATCGCCACCCTGACCGGTCTGTTGGGCACCACCCTCGGTATGATCCGTGCGTTCAAAGCCCTGGCCAAATCCGGCGCTCCGGATGCAATCGCCCTGTCCCTTGGTATTTCTGAAGCGCTGGTCAACACCGCCGGCGGCTTGTTCTGCGCCATCCTGGGCATCATTTTCTACAACTATTTCGTCACCCGCATCGACAATTTCACCTATATGATCGATGAGGCCACCTATTCCATGATCACCACCCTGGCAGAAAAACAAGCAGGCATCAAATAAGCAAATCGAGGAAAAACCATGGCACACAAAAAGAAGGGCCGTATCAACATCTTTATCGACATGACGCCCATGGTGGACGTGGTGATGCTCCTGCTGACCTTTTTCATGCTGACCACGCACTTTAAACCACCCTCTGAGGCGGAAGTCGCATTGCCGAGTTCGACCTCGCAATTCAAACTGCCGGAATCGGACGTCATGACGGTGACGGTGACCAAAGACAACAGGATGTTCCTGGGACTGGACTCGCAGCGTTTACGCGCCCGCGTTTTCGGAGAAGAAAATCAACTGAAATCCGGCATCGAACTCGAGGATCGCGAAACCCTCGCCAACATGCTGGTGCAGGCTCGTATGGCCAATCCGAAACTCCGCACCGTGATCAAGGCGGATAAGGAGACGCCCTATGGACCGATCGAAGACATCATGAACATTCTGCAGAAAGTAAAGATCACGCGGTTCAACCTCGTGACCGAACTTGAAAAAGAATCTCTATAAGGGAGCCCACATCAATGGCTGGTGCTGATCTTGCTGCTGCATCCGGTGCAGCAAAAGGCAAAAAGAAACATAAGAAAAAGAAGCGTTTGAACGTGCGCATCGACATGACGCCCATGGTGGACGTGGTCATGCTGCTGATCACCTTCTTTATGCTTACTACGGTTTTCAATACGCCGCAGACGATGGAGATCAACCTGCCTCCGGATGATAAAACGGAAGTGGAAGTTGCCGAGTCGAGCCTGCTTACCCTGCGGGTGCTGGCCGACGGCTCCATCTATTGGAATCAAGGCTTTGAGAATCCCCAGACGGTGGAATTCAAGGACCTGCATAAATTGCTGGTCGAGCGTCTGGCGGCCAATCCCAAGCTCATCTGTCTGGTCAAAGTGGAACGGGAAGGCACCTACAAGATGATGGTGGATATCATGGACGAATTGAGCATCGCCAACATCACCCGCTTCAGCTTTGCGCCGTTTAAAGAGTTCGATAAAAAATTTATCGCAAAAGCGTCTTAATTCAAGGAGAGTATCAATGTCTCAAGCTGCCATATCCGCATCCGGATACGGCGCCATAGAGCTGAAACAGGTTGCTAAAAAATACGCCTATTGGGCGTTGGCGATCGCAACCGTGATTCACCTGATCTTTCTTGGTGGCTACTGGGCTACGGTCTACCTGGCCAAGGAAGAGGCGCCGCCGATGCGAACGGTACGACTTAAATACACCGAATTGGGACCGCCGCCTTCCATTCAAGGCAGTGCGGCTGCGGTGGCGCCCTCGGTATCAGTGGCCAGTCCAACGGCCCGGCCGAGCGTCGGTATTCCGGTTCCCGTACCGGATGCCGAAGTGAGCCCGGAACAGACTTTCGCCTCCCAGACTGAAATGAGCCAGGTCACTGGCCCGGTCGGCGAGGGAACGGGTGAAGGCGGCACCGCGGTGATTGAGCAGGATATCAACGTAGAAAACATCGAGGAAGAAGAAGCGCCCCCTCCGGATTTCGTTCCTTTTGAAAAAGAACCGGTGGTGGTGAAAAAAGTCGAACCCACTTATCCGGAACTGGCCCGCAAGGCCGGTCTCGAAGGCACCGTCTGGGTGAAAATGTGGGTGGACAAAGAGGGCAAGGTGAAAGACGTAGTCATTTTAAAGTCCTCCTCCGAGATCTTTAACCAACCTGCCATCGATGCCGCCAAGCAGTGGATCTTTACCCCGGCGCTGATGAAAACCGGCCCTGTGTCGGTATGGATTTCTATGAACTTTAATTTCAAATTGAATTAGTGAGAATATGGATTCGCCGGATGCTGCAAAAATCTTCGCCTATGGCGTTGCAGCCATCAGCTTCTTAGCCGGTGGGCTGCTGCTCACCGGCTTGCTGCCCTTCGATACCCTGCCGGCGGTGAGAAACACTTTCGGCGTTGTGCTCCTGCTCATGGGGCTCTATCGCTTTCTGGTGACCCGCTACAAGCCCAGACCGTCTAAATGGAGGAGGTTCACCGATGACGCTCAGGACTAATCTGCTCTGGGCAGCCATTGCGCTGCTGGCGGCAGCCGGATGTGGGCCGAAAAAATCCGCTCCCCCTGAAACCCCGACGAGCGGAAATCTGCTCATCTACGCTTCCGAAGCACACCTGAGCCTGGTGCAGGAAGAGGCGGACAGCTTTCAGCGGCTCTATCCGCAAGCCCGCCTGACGGTGCAGGGCGTCAATACACGTAAAGCGATGGTCTTTCTGATCAACGACAGCGTGCGGATGGTGATCGCGGACCGCCGCTTCAATACAGAAGAGCAGCAGGTGATTAAAGAGGCGAATCTGGAAATAACGGAAATGCGGTTTGCGGAGGATGCTCTGTCCTGCCTCGTTCATCGAAAGAACGGTCTGCAGAGCATCTCCCTGCAGACTTTGGAGGCATTGCTCACGGGCCGGATCACCCGATGGGAACAACTGCCCGAGTCCGGCCTCACCGGCCCGATCGATCTGGTGCTGACGGACCGGAACTCGGGGGTGTACGATCTGCTGTCGCGCCGTTTCTTTAAACTGGAAAATCCGCTGGCCGTCGCCACCTACTCCGCCGATCAGGCGGATGTGCTGAACACGGTGGCCCAACGACCGTTCGCTATTGGCATCGCTTCTGTGGCGGGCTATAAAGCCACGCCCCTGGGGAAAACGCTTCCCGATTCGCTCAACGGACCGGTGCGCACCCTGGGACTGGCTGGAACAGACTCCACAGGAAGAGTGAAAAATTACCGCCCCTATCAATATTACATCTACACCGGCAATTACGCTCTGCACTATTCACTGTACGCCACTTTTAATTCTCAATCGAGGCTGGCCGCCGGATTTGCCGCATTCATTGCCAGCGCGCCGGGCCAAAAAATAGTCCAGAACTATGGATTGGTTCCGGGAACCATGCCCATCCGTTTCGTACAGATTAATTAGGAGTGTCTGACTCATGAAAAGAATGATTGCGATCCTGCTGATCCTTGCAGTGGGATGCCTCCCCTTGTTCGCTCAGGACAGGATCACCAAAGGCAAGGACCTCTTGCTGAAAGGCCATAGCAAGGAGGCGCTGGCCCTATTCCGCAAAGCCGTTGAAGCAAACGCCAAGGACGACGTCGCCCTGAGCTGGCTCGGCAAGACCCTGCTGGCCTTGGATAATCCGGATTCCGCTTACACGGTCGCCAAGGATCTCATGACGCTGAATTCAAAAAATCCAGACGGCTATATGCTTGCCGCCCAAGCGCTCTGTAAGCTGAAAAGACCACAGGAGGCCTACAGCGTGCTGAGCAAAGGCCTCAAGGATACCAAGAACAACGTCAGCCTCCTGGTGCAGTTGGGCCTGGTCCATCTGGCGAACGACTCCACCAATCAAGCGGTGGTGGCTTTCTCCCAGGCCAAAGAGCAGGACGCGAACAATCCCAAACTCTACGAAGGGCTGGGCGACGCCTATGTCAAGATGGGCACCCAAGCCATGGGCATGATGCAGTACCAGAAATCTCTGGAACTGGACTCCACCCAGGTCGACCTGCGCTACAAAATGGCCAACATCTATCTGCAGGACCGGCAGTACAGCGATGCAGGAAGGATGTACCAGAGCATCCTGCGCATGCAGCCGGACAACGAGAACGCGGCGTTGGAGCTCGGCCGCCTCTATTTTCTCGCCAAACAGTGGGCGCCGTCCGCCAAAGCGCTGGAGATGTATCTGAAAAACCATCCGGAGGATAAGGACGTGTACCTGATGGAGGTGGAGGCGCTGTCCAACAGCCGGCAGCATGAAAGCGCCCTCGCCGCCGCCAGACATGTTCTCGAGATGGAACCCAAAGCGCCGAAAGCCCTGCTGGCGGCCGCGCGGTCGCTGTACTTTTTACGCAAACACGAGGAGAGCAACTCTTTCTATGATCAATATGCGCGCATGGACACTCTGGGGGTCGAAGACCTCAAGCGCATCGGCCACAACTATCGCCATCTCAAAAACGACAGCATGACCACCGTCTATTGGCAAAGGGCGTTGGCCCTGGATCCGAACCAATCCGACATCTACTCCGAAATGGCGAATTCGTACATGCGGATGAAAAACTGGGAGAAAGCCGCGGAGATGTTCGAGAAAAAGATCGCCAGCGACTCCAGTTACGTCACCGCCTACATCAACTATGCTCTCTGCAAACAGCAGCTGAAAGAGTTTCCCCAGGCCCACGCCGCGCTGTCCAAGGCGCTGCAGATGCGACCGAACTATGTGCAGGGCCACTACTATATGGCCGTGGTGCTGACCCAGATGGATTCGGTGAAAGCCGCGCGCACGGAATTTGAAACCGTGGCCAGAATCGCTGAACCGGAAAAAGACAAATACAATAACGAACTCAAACGCGCTTTCCGCTATATCGCGATCTCGTATCTACAGGATAAAAACTATCCTAAAGCCATCACGCCGTTGGAAAAATACACCGAGTTGGATCCCAACGATGCCGAGATGTGGCTCTTTTTAGCGCAGACCTACTACGCCGTCAACCGCAAAGAGGATGCGAAGCGGGCTTTCCTGCGCGTGCAGAAACTGGAACCGAACAATAAAGACGCGCAAAAAGGACTCGATATCATAGAAATGTCGAATTAACGGTGTCTTGAACGAACTCCAAGAAAGGGACGACCATGAAAAAAAGCCTCCTCCTGTTGTTGGGACTCTTTTTGATCGTGTCGGGCTGCGGCAAAAAAGTGGAAAGCGTCAAGATCAGCGGCTGGGAAAAATTCTCCGATCCCCTGCTCAAGATATCCTTCACCCATCCGGCCGGATGGCATTTGGAGCAGGAAGGCCACAAGATCGCCTATTATTCATCCATGGATGTCGTTAACAAATTCACCCAGTATGCAGTGGAAGGCAAGGACGGCAGCCGCATCATCGTCAACACGCAAAAAGTGCTGCCCATGCCGACGCTGCAGCAATGCGTCGACAGCTTAAAGATGGATCTCACCAACATGGGATTCGACGTCGCAGCGGCTGAAGCCAAAACCCTGGCCGATCTACCGGCCTCCCAACTGGCTTTCTCCGGCGCGCTCGACGCCAAAAACAAGATTCAGGGCGTTCAGACCATCGCGGTGCGCGATTCCATGGTCTTCACGGTTCGCTACGAAGGCTTTAACCAGTCCTTTGCGGACTGCAAAGCCGCTCTGGACTCCGCCATCGCCTCCCTGACGCTGCCCAGCGCCAAAGTCAAGGATGCGGATCCAAGCATCCCGGCGGCGGAGATGGAACCCTTTGAGAACCAGCTTCTTAAAATCATGCGCCCGGCCAATTTCGAGGCCAACACGCCGCAACCCAAAGCACCCTCCGAATTCAGCCTCGATCTCACCGGCTATCGCAAGGACAGCGGCATCCGCATCGACGTCATCCCGGCTAAAGGCTTGAGCCAGGACAAGGTACTGGAACAGAATGCGAAATTTTTCAAATCCACTTCCCGCGGCGAAGCGACCATCAGCGGCATGCAGATTCCCTACCTGAACTACAGCGTGGCCAGGGACATCTCCAGCCGCGTGTACTTTATCGTGAAAAACGATAAATGGTACCGTTGCATCATGAACTATTACACGCCGATGCGGGCCACCTACCTGCCGGTGTTTGAAAAAATGATGAGCTCTCTGACAATAAAATAAGCCGTCATGAAAGTCCCTGGAAAAGATCCAAAATGGGACGCAGACCTAAAAAAAGCCGCTCTCTCAGGGAGCGGCTTTTTTTATAGCGAATCGTTTACTGTTCGTCTGCCCCGGCCGCTTGTGCAGCGACGCGGACAGCCGGAGCGAAGCGGTCACTGTTTTTCCAGCTGCGCGAGCAACTGCTGCAGCGTTTTTCCAGCGGCCAGGCTCAACGCGCGGATAATGGACTCCGCGTCCGCGCCCTGAATCGTTTCCTCTGCGGTCAACTGACCCTCCCAGATCGGAAGGTCGTGCATTCCCTCGCTGACCCATGCCTGTAAAGAAACCCGCCCGATTCTCCTTTCCGGAGTGACGATCTCTTCAAATGCCCGCACCGCGATGGATAGAGACCAGAACCGTTCCTGGGGATCCGGCAGCGAGGCAGTAACCCTTTTAAAGACCCCGGCCTTGGCGAAAAAATCCATTGCACTTTGCTGAATCATCTCCGTCGGCGCCAATGCCCAACGACGGTACGGGTCAAACTGCACTTCATAGCCTGAGGCGCGAAAGATCAATCGATCCTGGGCATGCACTGCATCCGCGGTCACCGAACTGAGCCGAAGCACCAGTTCTTTTTTCAAGGAGCCGGGATGGGGATCCTGCACAGCGATCAAATAATAGCGGGTTTGCGGTACGTGCCCGCAGGCGACCAGGACCAGCGCAGCGCACAGCCAAACGATTTTTTTCATGGTCCATCCTTTATTCATGTCAGGTCCTCACTCAGGGCAGTTTTCGTTCCGGCGGATAGCTTTTGCGCACCAGATTCCAAGGCTGCTCCTTGATGGTCTGACTGAACTCCTGAAGATTGCGCGTCAACCGGATGGAATGATCCAGAATCTCTGCCAATTCCTGCCGATGATCCACCATCGTGCTGTTCATGGTTTGCAGCGTCTGATTCATTCGCGCCACCATCGTCTGGCTCTCCCCCAGCAGGACCTGGACCTGCTGCATGGTTTGCTGCAAAGAGCTGTCATTGGCAGCGAGCAGGGCGTTCACCTGCAGAACGGTTCGATTTAAATTCAACGTCAGACGATTGACGTTTTCCAGAAGAACCGCCAGGTGGTCGGCGTTGTCGGCGGTGACGCGGTTCAGAGTCATCAGCATTTCGCTCAGATTGCGTCGGTTGTCGTCGTTAAGCAGTTCATTCAGCCGTTTCAGCAGCACTGTGGCCTGACTGGTCATATCGGTCATGGGGCCGGACATCTGAGCCAGGCCGGTCACTTCTTTGCTGGGGATCAAAGCGCCGGAAGGAAGCCGGGATGCATCGGGCGTGCCCGGAGTGATTTCGACATAATAGGAGCCCATCAGCCCGATGGTGCTGAGAAACGCCTCGCTGTTTGCACGGATGGGTGTGGACTCGTTCACCTCCAGAAGCACTTGAATGCCGGAGGCGCCGTCCGCAGCATGGGAGAATCCCGCCACCCTCCCCACCTCCATGCCGGCCAGCCGCACCAGCGAACCTTCCTCGATGCCGCCCACATAGCTGAAACTGGTCCGATAGGTGACCGTATTCTCCCAATGGGTCAGACCGAGGATAACGACAAGAAACGAAGCCAGAACCACCAAACTGACAAGGATGAAGATGCCTGCTTTGATCTCACTGGGCCGATAATCCATAACCACCCTTTGCATAAAGTTGTACCTTCCGCCGGCCGCCCTCAGAGCAAAAGGCCGGTCATCCCCTTTATCCGACCAAACTTTTCAGATAGGTTTCGCTGTCCGGAACCTGTTCATCCGGCCTGCGCTCTAAAAACTGACGAACATACGGATGCTCGCTTCGCTTCAACTCCGCCAGCGTGCCGCAGAAAACCACGCTGCCCTCATGCAGCAACGCGACGCGGTCAGCGATCAGAAACACCGAGGCCAGTTCATGGGTGACCACCACGATGGTCATTTTGAAGGCCTTGTGCAGTTTTAGAATCAGATGATCGATGCCCGCGGCCACGATCGGATCCAGGCCGGCGGAGGGTTCATCACAGAACAAAATATCCGGATCCATGGCCAGGGCGCGGGCCAGGGCTGCCCGCTTTTTCATGCCTCCGGAAAGTTGGGCCGGCATGAAATCATCGTAGCCGGAAAGGCCGACGAGATCCAGCTTGAGCCTGGTCATGATTTTTACCGTGGAAGGTTCGAGCGGCGTATGTTCCTGCAGCGGCAGCCCGACGTTCTCCGCCACGGTCATCGAGTTGAACAGCGCGGCGCCCTGGAACAGCATGCCCACCTTGCGCAACACGCGGTTCCGTTCCGCTTCCGCCGCGCTGGCCATATCCACACCCTTGATCAGAATGTGGCCGGCGGTGGGCGTTTCCAGCCCCACCAGATGGCGAAGCAGAGTGCTTTTGCCGCAGCCCGAACGGCCCAGAATGACAAAGGTTTCGTTGGCATAGAGATCGAGCGTGATGCCTTTGAGGATCTCCTTGCCGCCGTAGCGCGTATGCAGATCGATGATTTGAATAATGGGATTCTGAGCCATGGTCCTGGTGGCGAAGGTTGTTATCGTACGCTGATCATAAACCGGCATCATTCCTGCGGGCGGATCTAAAACGTCGAATAAAACAGCGCGGTAAACACCATATCCGCCAGAATGATCAAAAAGATGGAGCGCACCACCGCCGTCGTGGTGGCCTTGCCCACTCCCTCGGCGCCCCCGGCGACATGAAATCCTTCAAACGCGCCGACCAGGGCGATGATGACGGCGAAGAAAAAGCTTTTAATCAAACCGCTGACAAAATCCTTCAGCAGCAGCGCATCAGCGGTTTGATTGAAATAGGCGATCCAGGAGATGTCGAGACTGACGACACCGAGCACCAAGCCGCCGAAAATGCCGAGTAGATCGGCGATCACCGTCAAACAGGGCAAGACGATCATCATAGCCAGCGTCCGCGGCACCACGAGAAATCTGATCGGATGCAGCGCCATGGCGTTCAGCGCATCCAATTCTTCGGCCACTTTCATGGAACCGATCTCCGCCGCAATGGCGGAACCGCTGCGGCCGGCGACCAGGATGGCCGTCATCAACGGGGCCAGTTCACGGGTCACGGATACGGCTACCAGATCCGCCACAAAGATCACGGCGCCGAATCGCTGCAACTGGTAGGCGGATTGCATGGCGATGATCAAGCCGACGATGAAAGAGATGGTGACGACGATGGGCAACGAGGCTACGCCGATGAGGACCATCTGCTCAAACGCAGCGCCCCAACGAAGGGTGCGGCCCCGCCATGGTTCGATCAGCATGCTGCGCAGCGTCGCCTGAGTGAATCGCCCCATGCGACCCAGCCCGCCGATCAGAGTAAAAAATCCGCGTCCCAGCCCTCCCGCTATCTCGGCCCACGGCCTCAAGCGCCGACCTGCAGATCTGCTGCGTTCAATTGATGATGGATTTCGAACACTTTGTCCAATCGGGTCAGGCGGAACACCTCCCGCACCTCATCGCCCATGCCCACCAACACCATCCGCCCGCCGTACCGGTTGATCTGCTGCAGGGTCTCGATGAACGTCGCCACTCCAGAGCTGTCGATATAAGTCACGTCGGATAAATGGACGATGAGGAGCGGCTTGCGCTGCTCGGTCTGTTTCATCAACAGGGTGCGCACCTGCGGTGAAGAATACAAATCGATTTCTCCACCGATATGAACAAATGTGACGTTATCCTTTTCCGTGATCTTGACATCCAAGTTCACGCCTTCATCTCCCTCGGTAAAACCTTGGTCATCACCAAACGATTGCCGATGTCCGGCAAAGGACTGTAGGTGACCTCATCCATGACGCTGCGGATGATGTACACCCCCAGGCCGCCTGGACGAATCTCCTCCAACGGCCGCGGTTTGATCGATTCGAGGTTCGCCGGTTCTCCATAATCCTGGACCGTCACTTCCAGATGGGTTTCGCCGATTCTGAGGAGAACGATGATCGGCTGCCCGGCGCGGTTTTTATACGCATGCTTGATCACATTGGTGCATGCTTCATCCACCGCCAGGGTGATTTTGCTGCAGTCCACTTTGGCAAAACCGGCCAGACCGCACATCTGCTGCACCGCGGCGCGCAGCACGCGCAACATCTCCGGGTTGCTGGTCAAATGGAGTTCAATCGTCTTTGCCTGCACGTTTTTCCTGCCCAGAACCTTTCCAATGAAAGACCAGAGCCGTGATATCATCGTGTTGAGAGACATGCTGAACGTGTTCCATGACCTGATTGATTAACGATTCCAGCAGGGCGGTCGCCCCTCCCCTGCCTGCGAGCGTCCCGTCGATGTCCGGCATGCGGAAAGATCGACCTGCCGCATCCCGAGCTTCCACAATGCCATCCGTACACAACAACAGAAAATCACCCGGAGCGAGCTGTACCCGCAGCGTGTCATACGGTTGCCCTTTCAGGATGCCCAGTGGAATGCCCAGCGAGTTGTTCAGCCAGTGCTTCTGTCCACGAGACGGCGAGCAGTGCAGAACCGGCAAATGCCCGGCATTGGCCAGAGAGGCCGTGCCGTGTTCCACATCGATGATCAGAACCTGCATGGTGACAAACAGACCGTTGCGGCTGCGCTCACACAGACCCTCGTTGAGATCGCGCAGCAGTTCGCCTGGGTCCCGACTCCTCTGTGCGAGGAACCGCACATCGCTCATCAACCGGGCCATATACAGCGCCGCCGGAACGCCTTTGCCGGAAACATCTCCGATCAGCAACCCCACCCTGCCGCCGTCCAGCTCCATTGCATCGTAAAAATCTCCCCCGACAGCGATAGCTTGCAAGTTTCGTGCCGCAAGCTCAAAATTAACGCCGGGGCCGCCCGGCAGAATCTGCGGCATGAAGCTCTGCTGAATAATTTTAGCAGAATCAAGCTGTTGCTGCATACGGCTCTGCTGCAGGGCCATCTGGTGCATACGGGCATTTTCGATGGCCAAGGCCACATGACGGCAAAACGCGATGAACAATTCCAAGTCAAGGTCGTCGAACTGTTCCCCATCGGTACGGTTGATCACTTCTGCAACGCCGATGATCCGGTCCTTTACGCGCAGCGGCGCAGCCAGAATGGAGCGCGTGCGAAATCCCGATTGCTGGTCGATCTGGCGAAAAAAACGGGGGTCACGGGCGACATCCTGCACCAACAACGGCTGATCCTGCGCCCACACCCATCCGGCCACACCCTGTCCTTTCTCCAGATGCAGCACCTGCGCCACCTGCTCGCCGACCTCCCCCAACGCCAGTTTGCACTCCAGACGATCGGTCTCCGGGTTTATCAGCATCACCGAGCTGGCTTCCGCATGCATGACGCTCTGCGCTTTTTCCATCACATGGCCCAGCACCTCTTCCAAATCCAGCGTCGAGTTGATGAGAGCGCTGACCTCCATCAGGCTGGAGAGACGGGTGATGCGTGCCTCCAGGCTGCGAATCCGGCTTTCAAGAGATGCTTGCTCCTCGAGTTGCATAACGTTCGCTAGTGCGCCTCCAGCCAATTGTCGCCGACGCCCAGTTCCACTTTGATCGGCGTTTCCAGCGTCATCGCGTGTTCCATCTCCCGACGGACCAGCTCCTGCACCTCCGGCAATTCGTCGCGGGGCACCTCAAAGATCAATTCGTCATGCACCTGCAGAATCATCCGCGTGCGAAACTCTTTCTGCAGCAGCCGGTCCAGACGGATCATCGCCACCTTGATCAGATCCGCCGCGCTGCCCTGAATCGGCGTGTTGATGGCCGTGCGTTCAGCGAATTCACGCACGCGCCGGTTTTCGTGATTGATCTCGGGCAGATATCGACGCCGGTTCAGCAGCGTGGTCACATAGCCGTCAACGCGCGCCTTGTGAACGGTTTCGATCATGTACGCCTGCACGCGCGGGTAATGAAGGAAATAAGCCTGGATAAAATCTTCCGCCTCTGCATTTGAAATGGCGAGCCGCTGCGCCAGCCCGTACACGCCCATACCGTACATGATGCCGAAATTAACCTCCTTGGCCTTGCGGCGCATGTCTTCAGTCACGGCTTCCGGCTCGACCTTGAAGATGAGCGAAGCGGTGCGCGTGTGCACATCTTCGCCCTGCAAAAAAGAATTGCGCAGAGTTTCGTCGCCGGACAGATGCGCCATGATGCGCAGCTCGATCTGCGAATAATCCGCATCCAGCAGCACATGATCCTCATCCGCGGTGATAAACGCTCGGCGGATGCGCCGGCCGACTTCGGTGCGCACTGGAATGTTCTGCAGATTGGGCTCGCTGGAAGAGAGCCGACCCGTCGCCGCCACGGTCTGGTTGAACGAGGTGTGCAACCGGCCGGTGCGGGGATTGATCAACCGCGGCAAGGCGTCCACATAGGTCGATTTGAGCTTGGCGAGTTGACGATAGTCCAACAGAGCGGCCGGCAGCGGATGGTCCTTGGCCAGTTCCTCCAGGACCGATACGTCGGTGGAATAGCCGGTCTTGGTACGCCGGCTGGTCGGCAGCTTGAGCTGATCAAAAAGAACCACTGCCAGCTGTTTCGGCGAATTGATGTTGAATTTTGTCTTAGCCAGCTTGTAGATCCTGGTCTCGATAGCGGCCAGTTCGGTCTCCAATTCGACGGACATCGCAGCCAGGTAGTCAACGTCCAGAGCGACGCCGGTCTGCTCCAGATGCATCAGCACATGGACCAGCGGCATCTCCACTTCGACGAACAGCTTGTGCAGATCCATCTCCTGCAGTTTGGGCACGAAACGGTTGGCCAACCGCCAGGTCATGTCCGCGTCCTCGCAGGCGTATTCAGAGATCAAGTTCAACGGCACCTGATCCATGGTGCGTTGGTTTTTGCCGCTGCCGATCAGCTCTTTGGTCGCGATCTTTTTTTCATCCAGATATTCCAGCGAGACCGCATCGAGGTTGTGCTGATGGCTGGAGGGATTGATGAGATAGCTGGCCACCATGGTGTCGCAGACCAGGTTGGCCACAGTGATTCCGGCCTGCTCCAGCACCAGCATGTCGTACTTGGCATTGTGGCCGCATTTTTTGATATTGGGATCCATCAGGATGGGCTTGAGCGCAGCCAGCACGTATGCCAGATCCAGGGGAGTCGAACGCTCAGCCAGATCGCTGGGTCCCTTGACCGGCACATAATAGGCGGAGCCCTCCTGCCAGGAGAAAGATAATCCGACCAGTTCCGCCAGCAGAGGATCCTCGCTGGTGGTCTCGGTATCGAAACTGAAATAGGATTGCTGCCGCAATGCCTCGATAAAACGATCGAACTCGGTCCGGCTGGAAAGCAACACATAGCGCCGTTGCAGCGAAGGCTTTCGCGTCTTGAAGCGATCGATCAGCGAAGGGATCTCCATCTCTTTGAAAAAGAGCGCCGCTTGATCGGAATCCACAGTTCCGGTCTGCAGGTCCTGAAGTGTGCAGGAGAGCGGCACATCACAGTGGATGGTGGCCAGCTGCTGCGACAAGCGGGCTGAATCGGCGCCGGCCAGCAGGGCGGTGCGCGCCCGTTTTTGCGGAATCTGATCCGCGTGCTTCAGAATGGATTCCAAATCATGATACTTGCTCAGCAGGTCAAGAGCGGTCACCGGTCCGATGCCCGGCACGCCAGGGATGTTGTCCGAAGCGTCGCCGGCCAGCGCCAGATAATCGATGACCTGGGACGGTCGAACGCCCAATTTCTTCACGACCGCTGCAGCATCCATCCATTCGACGCCTTCCCCGGCGGCCTTGGGATGATAGATTATGGTGTGGTCGTTCACCAATTGCATCATATCCTTGTCGCCTGTAACCAGAACGGTCTGCACCCTCTCCCCTTCCGCCTGGCGCGCCAGCGTACCCATAATGTCATCCGCTTCGAATCCGCTCATGGACAAGGACGGGACGTTCAGCGCCTGCAGCAATCCGCGAAGGCGCGGCAGCGTCTGCTGCATGTCCTCAGGCATCTCGGTCCGGGTGGCCTTGTACTCGCTGAACAGTCGATGACGAAATGTGGGTTCCGGCGTATCAAAGATCACGGCTAAATAATCCGGCTTTTCCTCATCGAGAATATGCAAAAGGGTGCGGGCAAAGCCGAAAACCGTGCTGACATTCTCCCCCCGCGAATTCACCAGCGGATTGCGGATAAAGGCGAAATAGGCGCGATAGGCCAGAGCCGAACCGTCGATCAGAAAAAGCCGTTTTTTTGCTGCCGCCATGAGCCGATCCCCGAAAATGGATCCCAAAACACCTGCAACTCCATCAACGAAATGTAACACTTATTTATCTGGCATGCAATGTAAAACTATTGGCTTTTTGAATGGAAATCATTACATTATCAACTAAGATTCTCTAGCCGGCATGAATGCCCCGAAACGCGAACGGGGCCGCATGCTCAGGTCGGCCGCAGCATCCTTCTTCCATCAACGTCAGGAGAACAAACGTATGCAGAACAATCTCCCGCCCCAGCAGCTCAACGTGGAACTGGGGGAAAAAGAGGCTGAGGGCATTTATTCCAATCTGGCGCTCATCACCCATTCTCCGGCAGAGTTTGTCATCGATTTCACCCGCATGGTGCCGGGCGTTCCCAAAGCGCGCGTCTACGCCCGGGTCATCATGACGCCGCAGCACGCCAAATCCCTGCTCAACGCGCTGAAGGAAAACATCGGCAAGTATGAAACCCAGTTCGGCGAAATCAAAGTCTACAACGAACCCTCGCAACAGGGGCGCGCGATCGGTTTTCAACCCAATACGCAAGACAATGCACCCAGTGCGGCAAAATAAACAGGCCCTCCGCCTGTTCCTTTTCCTCACCCTGCTGAGCTGCACTGCCGCCTCAGCCCGAATCGGCCTGGGCGTGCAGGCCGCGATCTGGAAGCCCAGTTCTCTGGACCATGAACCGAGCAAACCATTCCGTGCGATCCCGGGCAGCGGCATTTCTTATGGACTAGTGGCGCAATCGCCCGAGTGGCAAAGCTTCAGCCTGCAGCTTTCCGCCTGGAGGTGGCAACAGACCCAGGAGCCGGAGAAAAACGTCGTCACCCTGTGGCATCTGTCCTGCGACGTCAAAAACAACCTGATAACCCAGACGCGGCTGCGGCCGTATGCAACCTATGGATTTGCCGCGGTTCTGGGCAAAGCAAACAACGGACCGCTGCAACGCGACGGGCTGAGCATCAACCTCGGCGCCGGCGTAGAGTATACGCCGTTCAACCGGACCAGCCTGGCGTTCGAATATCAATACCTTTACCTGCTCATGGACCGGAACAATGGGCTCACCGACGATCTCAGCGGACCCAAACTCACCTTCAAGTTCATCTATTCGCTGTAACCTTGCTATCATCAGCATCAGCCTGCAGCGCTGTGCACGGTTGATGCAGCTCTGTTCAATTCTGATACACTCCGGAGCCATCAAGAGTTCCCCTCCTTGCGGACGCGGCCACGGCTGCCATCGCAGTAACTTGCTGCAAATTATCCCGTTAAATTTCCTACGGCTGTAACAGGGCGCAGTGCAAGGACCATGGATCTGAACCAGCGCAGCGGCCTGATGGGGGTACAGTTTTTGCACCAGAGTATCAGCATTGTTTTATCTGGACATTCCGTGATCACCCTGTCATTCAGCAAACAAAGCGGAGGAGATTCCTTGAAGCTTTTCAGATTGATCTGTGTGGGGGCGGTGGCCCTGTTTGCTCTGAACCGATCGGCAGATGCAGCCAAGCTGTGGAAGATCATGCCGGTGGGCAACTCGATCACCGCTGGTGTGGGCAGCAGCAACGGTTATGGTTTTCGCGATGATCTGGCCGCCAAATTGACCAGCGCCAACATCACTTTTGATCTGGTTGGTCCAGACGGCGCTCCCTATGAAGGCCATTTTCAATCCGGCGCCAAAATCGAAGACTTTATGGCCGGCGGAGCCAAGGATATCACCCCTTCGCTGATGGCCTATGAACCCAACATCATCATCCTTCACCTCGGCACCAACAATCTATCCCAAATCATTGCGCCCTATTCCAACAATCGCGGCGTCACCTACGAACCCACCGCTGCCGGCCGGCTCGCCCAGTTGCTCAAATACCTAGCGCAATTCTCCGATGGGACCAAGGGAGCGTTTTTGGAGCGCGTGCTGGTGTGCAAGATCATCCCCCGTCTCGACGGCAGCGTGCTCAACGCCAATATTAATCTGCTCAACGCAGAAATCGAACGCATGTTTTTTGAAAACCCCCCGTTCGCCAAGATGACCATCGTCGACATGCATCGACTATTGTCCGCCAGCGACTATACAGACGATCGCCATCCCAACGAATCGGGTTATGCGAAAATGGCCTCGGAGTACGCCAATCTGATCAGCGGAGTTGTCGGCAACGATGCGACCGCACCCGGCAATCCCGGCAACCTGCTGATCCGGCCTGAGAACGCCCAGACCGCGGCCCTGCAGTGGACGGCCTCCGGCGACGACGGCAGCAGCGGTCGCGCCAACCTCTACGAATTGCGCTACGCCACATTCCAACTTACCGAGAAAAATTTCCTCCAGGGCAAGCTGGTTTCTCTGAACCGCCCTTCATCCTCCGGCGCCACCGAATCCTACCTGGTCGATCGTCTGGTGGCGGGGTTGACTTACTATTTCGCACTGCGGGTTTACGATGAGTGGAACCTAAAGAGCAACATCCGCTATTTTTCACCGGTTCTCATAGAGAACACAGCGGGATATCGTTACTGCGACGATTTCAGCGACGCCACGTTGCCCGACTGGTCCGTCCAGACCAGCTACCAGCTGGATATCGTGCATCAGGATCTGCGGTTGAAGACCAGCGCCTCAGCGTCCTGGGATCATCTGGCCACTTTTACCGGCGCCCGCTACAACAGTGCGGCCAAACTGGTAAAAACCAGCATCGAATGGTCTTACCTGGCGGATGCCAGCGGCATGAATGCGGGCGGCATCGCCATGATGCTGGACCAGCCCAGCGCCAACGCCAACGGGTATCTGCTCCGCCTGCGCAACGGCGTGCTCTATCTCAATGAAATCACCAACGGCTCCCTACAGACCTCAGAACTGCAAAAGCTCACCAGCACCGCTTCCTACAAAACGCCGGCGCCCGGTGATTCGTTCACCGTGCACTATTTTCCCGGCGGCCTGTATGGCAATGTGTTCGATTGCTACCTCAATAAAACCTACCTCGGCCAGCTTTACGACAAAAAGAAACTGCAGGGCAACGCCCCCCAGCTCTACTCCGGCATCATGCTGTACGGCGGCAACCTGAACAATGCAGTGACAAAATTCTGCCTCGAAGTTCCGCCGTTGTCAGCCGACTCGATGCAGATATTCGTCGGCGATCAACAGCGCGGGCAGATCACCCAGCGCCTGGCAGAGCCCCTGACCGTGCGCATCGTCGATGCCAACGGCGTTCCGGTCAACGATGTGCAGGTGGAATTCACGATCAACTCCGGACAGGCGTTTCTCAGCACCGACTCGCTTGCCAATAACTTTAACGGTCATTTATGGGTGGAGGCGGAGAAGGGCAGCCTGAGCGGACCCTACGCTGCTGGAAACGCCGTGGAGGCTTCCAATGCGGGGTACATCTATGTGCCGGAGGATGTCGACCGTGAAAAGGGCCTGGCGACCTATCAGATTTACAATGTCAAGGCAGGCCAGTACCGGTTGTGGCTCCGCGTCAATCCACAAGACGGAAGCCACAATTCCTGCTACTTGAGCGTAAATGGATCCGACACGTTGCAGTTTAATTTCACCGATCTCTATGGAACGTTCAAATGGTATGCTTTTGCCAACCGGACCTTTTACCTGCCGCAAGGCTTTTTCGAATTAGCGATTAAAAACCGCGAGAGCAACACCTACATCGATAAAATTTTATTGACCAACAACCTGAGCTACACGCCCTCAGGATTCGGCGAGGCCACGCAGAGGTTCTCCAATCTGACCGACCTCGGCGGCCTGGCCTACACTTTCGCCACCTTTACCACCACCGCCGGTCCCGTGCAGGTCCGAGCGTCGGCGCCGGCAGTGCCCAATGGATCGCCGCAGCTGTTTACTATTTACGGTGACGCGTTGGATCCTCAAAGTATGACCTATGTCTCAGAGCGGGTTCTCTCCGATACGGTCGGCCAGATGATGGACGCGGCGTTCAGCGTCAAAATGCTGGACCGCTACAACAACACCTGCGTCGGCATACCGGTCGATTTTGTCGTCACCGAAGGGGACGGATCATTCGGGGGCCAACCTTCGATCCGCGTCAGTTCTGACAAAGAGGGCATCGCCTCGGCGCGGTTGACGCTGGGATACGCAGCATCCGGTTCCAAGGTCATCGCCCAATTGCCGAATTCGCCCGAGATCACGGCCCTCGCCTTTGAAGCGGTGCCGGATAAAGAAGGCGTGCCGATCGAAATCGTGGCGATCAAAGGCCAAGATCAAACCGGCATTGTGCATACCGCCCTGAACGATTCACTGGTGGTGCAGGTGCTGGACCGAAATCATCGTCCGGTGTACAAATACCCGGTACCGTTTAAAATCACCAAGGGCAACGGAACCTTCAACGGTCTCGGAACCACTTTTATCGACTCCACCACGATCTATGGCAAAGCCCATGCCCGTTTTGTCCTCGGCGATACAGCCGGCGTGCACAATCAGGTCGTCACCGTAGACGTGCCCCTGAACGGAGCGCCGATCATCTTTAAAGCCACCGCCCTGGCAGACAAACCCAGTCAGCTGCAAATCCGTTCCGGAGATCAGCAGGCATGGTATGCCGGCGAGACCTTTCCACAGGCGCTCGAGGTCAAGCTGAGCGACAAGTACGGAAACGGCCGTAAAGGCTACGGCGTTAAATTCAGCGTGGTGGCTGGAACCGGAAACGGCGCCCTGAACGGCAGGGACACCGTCACCGTAGTGAGCGACAGCCTGGGTTTGGCCCGTATTTTCTACACCGCAGGAAGTCAGCAGGGCGTGAATCAGGTGCGCGCAGAGGTGGCCGCACAGCTCAAGATTCCGGCTGTGGTCTTTTCCAACCTCACTGTCAAACCGCCCAAGCCGAGCCGCATCACGGAGGTCAGCGGCGATTATCAGGAGGGCGTGGTCAACGATCTATTGGCCAAGCCGTTCGTCGTCAAGGTCACTGATCCGTTTAACAATGTCATCCCCTCGGCCAATCTCATCGCCAAAGTGGTCAGTGGAGGCGGCAAGGTGAACGACCAGGATTCGTTGAGGATTCAAACCGATGCGACCGGCCAGGCGTCGGTCACGCTGCGTCTGGGCCTGGTCAGCGGAGATATGAATCAACGAGTCGTGATCCGCAGCGCGGATTATGATCTGCAACCTGCGGAATTCATCGCCACCGCTCTGCCGGGAGCGGCGGCGAGCGTCACCGCGGTCGGAGAACTTGCGTTCTATGAAAAACCTGCTGCCCAGGCGCCGATCCAGGCGATGGTTCGGGATCCCTTCGGCAACCCCAGACCAGGCCATCCGATCACCTTCGCAGTGGTCAGTGGCAACGGCCACTTTGGCGCCAACCAGAACAGCACACAGGCGATCACCAACGGCAGCGGCGTAGCGACGGCCGACTATATCATGGGCACGCTGTCCAACGAGGAAAACATTCTCATCGTCTCGGGAACTAAAAACAGCGGTGAACCGCTCGCCGGAAGCCCCATCACCTTTATCGGTCGAGTCATCCCCGGCGAACCCAGTCAACTGCTCTCCCGGCAATCCGGAGAATATTCAGGCAAAATACTGACCACATTGTCCGAACCGCTGGTCGCAGAGGTGCGTGACGCGTATGGCAATCCGGTGCATGCGGGCGTGGTGGTGCGTTTTTCGGTCACCGCCGGCGGCGGTTCATTTGGAGAAGCAGAGGAGGTAGATCAAACCACGGATGAAAACGGACAGGCCCGGGCATACCTCAGGTTGGGCGCTGTCGCCGGAATGAACAATAACCGGGTATCCGCCACCGTACCGGATGCTCCCCATGTCAAGGCGATCGAATTCCGCGCCTCGGCGTTGGCCGACATTCCAGATCGAATGCACGCAGAGGGCGACACGCTGTTCAACGGTCATGTGAAATCTGAATTCACCCCCCGAGTCCAGGTGACCGATCTGCGCGGCAACGCAATCAGCAACTTTGCCGTGCTGTTCAAAGTGATCTCAGGCCAGGGCAAACTCAGGAGCGCTGATGCCGGAGAATGGCAGGACACCATTCGTGTAACCACAGATCTACAGGGCCATGCAGGAGTGCGTTGGCAGTTCGGCGACAAACCCGACAGCAACCTGGTCTACGCCTATGGCCGTTTTCAAAATAGTGAACTGACGGGTTCGCCTGTTCGATTCCGCGGCCTGGCCACAGCGGAGGATCCGCAATACCTGCGCCTGGTCTCTGCCCAGACCGACACCGGCGTCGTCCGCAATCCGCTGGCGCATCCCTTGGTAGTAAAAGTGACGGACCGAAGCGATAATCCAGTAGCCGGTCACCCGGTGCTTTTCGAAGTGATCTATCCTGCGACCGGCAAGGGCAAGCTGTACACAGCGGCGAACCTGAGCGACACCACTGCCCAGCTAACCATGGTCACTGACCGCAATGGTCTGGCGCAAATTCATTTTCTGCTCAGCCGGCAGGCAGGGCCCAATTATGTCAGGGCCAGTTCCCGTTTCCGCAACAGTTCGCAGGCGCTGTTCAACTCGCCGATTAATTTTTATATCGAAGGACTGTCCAGCCCTGCGGCCAAACTGTTGCTCCTCTCCTCCAACACCCTCACCGGTCCCGTGCGGTCAACCCATGTCATCAGCGCCAAAGCGGTAGATGCCTTTGGTCAGCCGGTCAGCGGCCATCCAATCCAATTCCAGGTGATGGAGGAAAGCAGCAGTCTGGACAGAACAGGCAACCGATGGATAACCGTGAGCACCGGCGCCGACGGCGTGGCCACAGCGCAATGGACGCTGGGCACTGTAACCGGCGCGGACATGAACATCCTGCGGGTCAGTTCAGCCGCCCTTGAGAACTCGCCCTTTACCATCAAGGCGACGGTAACCCCGGGAACGGCGTCGGCCGGACAGAGCGCCATCAACACAACGCTGGATTCCGTGCGTGCGGACAACTTCAGCTACGCCCGGGTAACGGTTGCCTTGGTGGACAGTTTCCGCAATGCGACTCCAGGCGTTTCCGTCACCTGGCAAAGCGAGGATGAAGGCGTTCAATTCAGCGAATCAAGCTCCACCACCGGTGCAGACGGCCATGCAACGGTGCGATTGCGTTCAACCCGCAGCGGCGTCAAGACCATCTCCGCCATCGTTCATAGCGGAGCTTCCTTCACCCTCTGTTGCGCCCGCGTGACCTTTTTGCCCGGCGAGGCGGCCAAAATGCGCATCGTATCGGGCGACAACCTGATCGGCAACGTGGGCACCGCGTTGCGGGATTCTCTGGCGGTTCAAGTTTTTGATTCCCTGAACAATCCCATCCCTCACAGTGTGGTCGCTTTTGCCGTCCAATCCGGCGGCGGCCTATTTCTCGAGTCGCAAAAGATCACCCAGATCGATACGACGGACGCCAACGGCATAGCCCGCGTGTTTCTCATTCTGGGCAAACAGGTGGACCTGAACAATGTGGTGGTCGCTTCGGTCGGTTCGGTCCAACAGGTGATCACATGCAAAACGCGCGCCGCCGCAGCAGCCTATATCTACACCCATGAGGAAAAGGAACTCGCTGCCGCTGTTACCACCGACCTGGCTGATCCTCTGGTGGTGCGAGTGGAGGACAGCGCCGGCAATCCGGTCTGGAATGCAGCCGTCACCTTTACCCCGGCTGACAGCGACGGAATGATCACCAGCGCCAATCCGGTGCGCACTGATTACAACGGTCTGGCCAGGGCTTCTTACCGACTGGGCAGCAAGGCCGGCGATCGCTATGTAACCGCGCGCGTCACCGGCGTTGCCACCGCCGCCACTTTTATCATTCACGCAAGCGGAAAAACTCCAAGCCATATCGTCGTCGTGTCCGGAAACAACCAGCAGGGGCCCGCCGGCTCTGTGCTGGAACAGCCGTTCGTTCTTCAGGTTCTGGATGAGTACGGCAACGGCGTCGCTGTAACGCCCATCGCCTTTAGACTGGTGGAGGGCAGTGGAGCGGAGATCATCGGTACGGATACGTTACAGACCGACGCCGAAGGCAGAATCAGCGTTCAGGTGCAACTGGGCTTTAAAGCCGGCGACTATGCCTTTCTGGCTGTGTCCTCCCTACTGCCGGACCAAGCGGCATTGTTCAGTTGTCAGGCGCTTGCCGGCGCTGCCTACAAGATCGATCTGCTGCCCGGCAATCGCTCCAACAACGGCCAGAGCATGACCATCGGCCGTGAACTGCTCTATCCGATCATCGTGGTGGTGCGCGATCAACACAACAACCCGGTTAAAAACGAACTGGTCCAATTCGCCGTGGTGGAAAACAACGGCTATATGATCAATCCCAAGGCGATATCGGATGATTCCGGCCGCGTCTATGGCCGCTGGGTGTTGGGCGAAACCCCGGGCCACAATAAAGTAATGGCCTATCGCCTGGGCCTCTATAACAGCCCCATCCCATTCACCGCCACCGGCGTGACCAACCATTTCCCCGAATTCCACGGTCTGCCCGCGTATGAACAGGAGATTGAATACAACCGACCCTGGTCCTTCACTCTCCATGCGCTGGATGCGGACAACGATCCGTTGAAATACAGCCTCAGAATCAAACCCAATCCCACCAATGCGCGGTTTGATTCGCTCGGCAATCAGCTCTTTCAGTGGACGCCGACGATACGGCAAAAGGGGAGCTATCAATTCTTCTTTACCGTGCAAGACGCCAAAGGCGGTCTGGATGTGGATTCGCTTCTGGTCAAAGTGGTCGGCGATTCCGCGCCGGTGATCACCAGCCTCTATCCCATGTGCGGGCTTCCCCTGACCCTGAGCAAACCGGACAGCATGGTTTTCTCATGCACCGCGGTGGATTACGACGGCGATCCCTTGACCTACCGCTGGTTCGTCAATGAGCGTTCGTTCAATGGTCCCAACTTTGTCTTTCGCAGCCTCGATCACCCGCGCGGCAGTCTGCGCATTCATGTGGAAATATCCGACGGCATGAAAACCACCCGGTCCTGTGAATGGGTCATGCTGGTGACGCAGGTGGATCTGACCTCCTTTACCGCAGCCTTTGAGCCCTTTGTCGGCGTGCGTTTGAACTGGCGAGCAGCCTCCGAGGTGAACAACGCCGGCTTTGACGTATTGCGCAGCACATCAGAACAGGGCGGATTCAGCCTCATCACCCGCAAGCTCATTGCCGCCACCGGCGCCGGCTCCTATGAATTCGTCGACAGCACCGCTGTAGCCGGAGTGCGTTATTTTTACCAGCTGCAGGATCTCAGCCTGGATGGCAGCCGTACGCTGCACGGGCCGGTGCAGGTCGATCTGGCGCTGCCGGAGCGATTCAACGTGCTGCAGAATTATCCCAATCCCTTCAATCCGGAGACGCGCATTCGCTTCCAGCTGCCCGTATCAGGCCGAACCCGGATAGAGGTTTTCAACACCCTCGGACAACTGGTGCGCTCGCTGGCGGATGCCCCGCTGCCTGCCGGCTATCATGAGATCGACTGGGACGGCCGAGATGAACAGGGCCGTCCGGTCGGCTCCGCGGTCTATTATTACCGTGTCGAATCAGCCGGCGAACGGGCAGTGAAAAAAATGGTGCTCCTGCGCTGAGGTGCGTAACAGCCCTTCAAAGAACCCCTGCAGCGCACGATGCAGGGGTCTTTTTTTGCGCGATTATCTGCTTTTAAAAAACAAAATTAATGATTAACTTTTGCGCGTGATTTCCGTCTCCGGTTAGAACGATTCTACCCGGCCGGCTGTGCACCAACGGCGGACTCGGGGAAACGCCGAACATTCATCAGGGAGACCTCTTTGTCCTATCTGGGTCAGCTGGCCGCGCTTACCGCGGCTTTTTTTTGGAGCGGCACTGCCATTATGTTCAGCGCCGCTGGAAAACGCATCGGCGCCTTTGCGACCAATCTACTGCGAATTCTATGGGGAGCGGTGTTTTTATGCACTGTGCTCTGGCTGACCACGGGTCAGTTCTTTCCCATTCACGCCACCCCTTACCAGATAAAATGGCTGGCCATCAGCGGCATCATCGGCCTGGCTATCGGCGACGCGGCGCTGTTCGTCTGCATGGTGGGATTGGGGCCGCGCATCGCTACCCTGTTGCTCTCGCTGGCGCCGGCCATCACCACGCTGGTGGCCTGGTTTTTCCTGGACGAAAAACTGAGCGGGCTCTCGGTATTCGGAATTCTTTTAACGCTGGGGGGTATCTGGTGGGTGGTGCTGGAGGAACACAGCGATCCGGTTCAGGGCTCTAAAACCGTCGGTTTGCTCATGGGCCTGATCGCCGCCATGGGCCAGGGATTGGGAATCATATTTGCCAAAAAGGCATTGAACACCGAAATCGATGCGCTTTCAGCTACGGTGCTGCGAATGGTTCCAGCCATGGCGGCCTTGTGGTTGGTGGCCCTGCTGCGCGGGCAGGTCATGCGAGTGCTGCGGACCGTACGCGACCGCGACGCCGCCCTCGCCACCCTGGGAGGATCGATCTTTGGTCCGTTTCTCGGCGTCTGGCTGGCCAATGTCGCGGTCAAGTACACCGAAGCCGGCATCGCCGCAACGTTGCTGGCTACGGTTCCCCTTCTGATCATCCCATTGACCATGGTGATCTACCGGACCAAACCAACACTGAGAACCATAATCGGCACGCTGATCGCCGTCAGCGGCGTGGCCTGCCTGTTTCTGCGGTAAGGGGATGCAGCCGCTGCGCAGACCTGCAGTGCTCGATTAAAGGATGTAGCCGATCCGCTGCTCTTCCGCCGCACAGGCCGCTTGCCACCACATGCCGTGTCGGGTTTCCAGCTCCTCAAAGGAGGGAAAGGGGTAGTAGAAAAACCTGCTTTGATCGCCGACGAAAAAGCCGTTTTTAATAGCCCGATACAACAGCTCCTGCTGCAGATGACGGATCACTGTTTTAGTCGGCTTTTCCGGATGCATTTGCAGCTCGATCAAACAATCACGCAGATGATTTACATCCGAATAGGGTAACTCTTCCGGTTGGGCGAGAAAGGGATCGATCGCAAGGCCGTTCAACATCAGTTCGACAAAAATAAGCTTGGGCACAGAGATCGGATAACCCGGTTGAGTGACAAAACGGATGAATTCAAGCGGATGAAAGGAAGTGGCGATACGCGGCGTCACCGGACACAATTCCTGATACAGATGCAGCTCTTTGCGCTCCTCCTCCTCATAGGGTTGTTTGCTCAGCTCCAGCACAGCGCCGGTAGAGGTGACTAGGTAGAGATTGAGCAGGGCTTCGAGGGGCACGTGCTCCAATACTCGATAAATGGACAAATACACGGAACGTTTGGGCTGGCCGTCTGCATGCGGTTGACATCGTTCTTCGATATCCCTCATGGGGAAATAGGTGGAGGTGAAGCCGGGATCCACCTGAAAAAAGATCGCCTGATCCTGAGTTCGTTTCTTGATGCCGGTGGCAAAATAATTGCCGAACTCGGTCGGCGGCAGCATGGAAGCGATCAGCGATTCAGGCATTAAAGAAAGGTAGAGATATCTTTGCACTGCCAAATCCTTACGATATAAAACATAAAAACGAGCAACAATTTTAGCGTTAAATTTACAACATTTTACCATGCAAAACAACAGTTTTGTCCGCTTTGCCGACAAGTCGGGGCCCCGGCCTTACCGGCCGGTTTCAGCCGCGCGAGCAGCCGACTTGTACGCGCGGAAAAGAAACGGCCGTTTTCACTTTCAATAACCATGGAGAAGAAATGACTGCAGGAAAAACCGTTCTGATCACCGGCGCTTCATTTGGCATCGGCCTGGAAATGGCCCGGCTCTTTGCCCGCGACCAATGCCATCTGATACTCGTGGCCCGCACCGCCGACCGGCTGACCCAGGTCGCGGAAGAGCTGAAAGGATTAGGAGCGCCTTCGGCCCTCCCTCTGGTCCAAGATCTGAGCCGTTCCGGGGCCGCGGAAAACATATTTCGAACGCTGGCAGAGCAGAACCTTCACCTGGATGTATTAGTCAACAATGCGGGCTTTGGCGACTATGGCGCCTACGCGGAGACACATTGGCCGACGGTCGAAAGCATGGTGCAGGTGAATATCACCAGCCTGCTCCACCTCACCAGACTTTTTCTGCCCGGCATGATCGCGCGCAAACAGGGCCGAATCGTCAATCTCGCCTCCACCGCCGCTTTCCAACCAGGGCCGTACATGGCGGTCTACTATGCCTCCAAAGCCTTTGTGCTCTCGTTCAGCGAGGCTTTGTCAAAGGAGTGTGAAGGAACAGGCGTAATTGTCACCGCCATCTGCCCGGGACCCACGGCGACGGAATTTCAGACGCGGGCGAATGTCCTGAATACGGGAATCGCGCAGAATCAAAAGAGTTTGCTCAAAATGATGGAGGCAGCTGCTGTGGCGGAGATGGGATATCGTGGCATGTTGAAGGGCAAATCCGTGGTCGTCACCGGCGTTCTCAACCGCTTGGGCGCCTGGTCCGGACGCCATCTGCCCAACGTCTGGGTGATGGCGGCGATTGAAAAGTTCCATAAAAAACGACAGCAGAACTAGCAAGGCCCCGGGCGTTCGGCAAAAGGCTGAGTTGAGAGGACCGGCTAAAAAAATAACGGCCGGGCCATCCGCTGAAGCGACCATACCGGCAGTCAAATGAAAGGGCTAACGCCCAGCTGCGATCCACTGGGGCAACACGTTTTTTTTGAAAAGATTTTTCTCCCGCTCGAGCCGGGCCATATCCAGACCGATGTACTGCTGCGCCTTGGCCTTGGTGGAGAGATCAGGCATAGGCGCCGGCAGCGGCGCTCCCAGCCGGATCAACAGCAGCGCGAGAAGCCTGCGCGCCTCAGATGCTTTCTCGATTGCATGGCCCAGGATGCGACTGCACTCCAACGGCGCGTGAAAACTGCCTCCATGGCTGGCGGCGACAAAATCCCATCGCCACTGCGCCTGACGGATGAGCTGCTGAATCGGCACAAGTTGCTCCGGCGAGGCGGCGTGATCCAGCGCCGCTTTGGTTTCGATGTGCGCTTTGGTGAGCAGATCCTCAGCCATGCCCATCAACTGGCGCACCTTGTCCTGACGTTCATAGACGTTCTGTATGAGCGCGGTTTCACTCTCGCGATGGCAAACGCCGCAGGAACCCGCCACATTCTCCAGGGGACTGGAGATTTTGTGATTGGTGAATTTTACACCGCCTTCGCTGCGATACGGCATATGGCAGTCCGCACAGGCCAGTCCACGCTGAAAATGAATGCCCAACTGGAACAGCTCCCAATCCGGATGCTGCGCTTTCAGCATGGGCGCCCGGCTGAGCTGATGCACCCAATCCACGTGCTCGACTTGATCATAATATTTTTCTATCTCTTCAGCCGTGGAACCCTGATCCCAAGGAAAAGTGAGATACTTTTCGGTTTTGCCTTTGAAATAATATTCCACGTGGCACTGGGCGCAGACCTGTGAGCGCATCTCCTGATGCGTGGCGTCCTGAATGTTTTTTCCCCGTCGCTGATAGGCTTCGATCAAAGCAGGCCGGGTGATGCGCAGATTCATGCTCTGGGGATCGTGACAATCCTGGCAGCCGATGTTGTTTTGAATATCTTTTCCCCATTCCTCCCACTTGGCTTTGTAGAAATCGGCTGGCCCCACCTTGCTCATCAGCCGCGGCACATCCGTGCTTTTGCAAGACCAACAGGTTCCCGGCTGCTCGACGGCCGTACGCAACGTATTGCGGATATCCTCCACGGCATGATAATGACCGCGGCTCTGTTTATAATCGCGGCTGAAAGAATAGCCGGCCCAGAGCACCACCAGCTGCGGATACCGTTCGAGCATATCGATGGTGGCGGATCCCCCATGCAACGAAGCAAAGGTGGTATCAAAGGTGGCTTTGTAGGTCTCGTACTCGCGGGGATAATTCTGTCCCCAGACCTCATTGCGCGGCTCCCATTCAGCAATGGTCTTCACCGGCTGCAAAAGTTGGTTGGCTTCGCTGCGCCGTTCCACCACGGAAGCGCCGAATAACCCAAGTAGAAAGACCATGACGGCGGTCAGAGCGAACAGCAGGACATAAAACCAGGATTTGGGCTGAAAAGCCATAACTCACTCCACGGTTGACGAACTCGCCAAAAAACGATCGTTCTGAATAACGCTTCATGTAATCGGCCCCATCCTCTCAGCGCCCTTTAACGCTTCATCAGCCATTCTGGAGCAGCCGGCGTCAGGCGCGGAACCCGCGCCATGGGCGTGGAGCCCAGGCTGTTGACTCGGCCGTGGGGCGTTTCCTGATGACAGGCCACGCAGCGCTTTGCGTCTTTGCTGCATCGTCCGCTGCTTACGCAGTTGGCGTACATCGGCAATCTTTCGACCAGCTGCTGATGACAACGGACGCAATTCTCCGCAACGACCGCGGCGCCGGCGGATTTGATTCGAATAACCTGGGGTTCCAAGCGAAAGGTGAACATAAAGGAATGGCGCAAACCATCCTGCGCCTTGAAGGCATAATGGCGAAAAAAGGAGATGTGCGGAACATGACAATCGTTGCACCCGGCCGCGCGATTATGGCTGCTGCGCTGCCAGGTGGCGTACTGGGGGGACATGACGTGGCAGTTCATGCAGGTGACAGGATCGTCGGACAGATAAGAGGTCGCCCGCGCGAGATGAAGGACCAGCGCACCCAGACCGGCCATAAACGCCGACAACAGCAACACCGGCAAACGCCAGGCGGGCGGCGGCCAAATCTGTTCCAGAGTACGAGCAAGGAGCGAGTGATGCAAAAATAGAGCTCCGGATGATCAGGGGATAACAATAATAAAAAAGTAACTAAACAGACCGAATTAAGCAAGGAAATTTACGCTTAGAGGTTTCAGCATGTCCTTCATATGGTACGGAATACGCAGCAACGCAGCGCATACTACCAAGCCATATCACATAAATGCGATGTGAAAATTATCGCCCTGATCGTGCTAGGCCGACGTCAGCTTTCGATGGCGGCCTGAGCGCGTATCAAATCATGCAGCGTGACGATTCCCACCACCTCCCCTGTCTCCCTTGCCACCACCACCATATTGGCAGGTGATTCGATAAATTTATTGCCCACTTCACGAACCGTCTGGTCTGGATGGCAGGTGACCGCTGGTATCACCGCAGGGCGCCCACCGGCCGACAGAGCCGACAAGATCTCTGCGCGGCCGACCATGCCCTGCACGCCCTGTTCGCCGATCAATGGAAAATAGGCATAGGGATGGGCGCTGACCGCCTTTTTCAAGGCGTCCGGCATCAGATCCGTCAGAACCACTGGTTTGGGATTGGCGATGGCGGATATGGGCAGATTCTGCCAGGCCTGCAGGTCAAGGGGCGGTCGGACTTTGTAAAGTTCGTGACCGTCCTGCACGAGCAACGCATCGTAAAAATTCAGCGGACCCGCGGACCGGGCGACAGCCTGACTGATGATCATGCCGATCAACAGACCCGGCACCAGAGAAAACTGGTGCGTCATTTCAAAGACGATCAACATCGAAGTCAGAGGCGCACGGACGATGGCGCCGAGACAGGCGCTCATCCCCACTGCCGAGAGAACGATCCGGTCCGCAGGGGTCAAGGGCAGCCACAGGCTGCAGAGACCACCGAGAAAATAACCGCTCATACCGCCGAGAAAGAGCGAAGGGGCGAATATGCCCCCGCAGGCGCCAAAGCCGTAGCTGGCGATGGTTGCGGCGAGTTTGGCTGCGATCAATAGGCCCGCAACCCGCCAGTCGAAAAAATTGTTCAGCGCACTGGAGAGATCCTGATAGCCGAGGCCAAAGACACCTATTTTTCCCGTGGAGAGAAACAGAGTCACACCGATGGCCCAGGTGATCAGACCGCCGAAGAGAGGTAAAAGCCAAAAGGGTACGCGTTTTTGCTGAATCATTCTGCTTCGCAGCCGAAGCGTCCCGGTCTGAAACAAGCGGCCGACAGTTGCGGCAAGAAGCGCGACGGCCGGCACCACAGCATAGTGCAGCCAGCTGACCTTTTCCACCTCAGGCAAGGCAAAAGCGGGTTGACGGCCAAGGATGCCGTAGACGACAAAAGCGCCGATCACCGACGCCAAGACCACACGGCCGAGGAAACGGCTGTTCAGATCGCCGATCACCTCTTCGATGGCAAAAGTGATCGCCGCCAGAGGGGTGTTGAACGCCGCTGCCAACCCTGCGCTGGCGCCGATGATGGCCGGCCCGCGCCGCTCCCTCCGGTCGCTGCCAAAAGCGCCTGACAGATTAGAGGCCACGCCGGCGCCGATATAAACCGACGGCCCTTCACGGCCCAGGCTCTGCCCGCCGCCGATGCTGAGGATGCCGCCGGCGAACTTGATCAACACCGGTCTGAAGCGAATCCAGCCGAGCTCCTTCCAAAAAGCGGATTTGACCTGCGGAATCCCGCTGCCAGCCGCCTCAGCGCTAAAAAACTTGAGTAGCAGTCCGACAAGCAAGGAGGAGACTACGATTATTAAAAAGCTGGCGATGGTAAAATACCATTTCGATCGCAGGGCAAAAGCGGAATAGGTCCAGGCATAGAGCAGATTGATCAGAAATAAAAAAGCGACGGCTGACAGGCCGGCGGCAAAACTGGTGATCACCGTCATAACCGTCGAACGCATGTTTTCCGGAAGTCGTTGCAGGAGGGCGGAGGGCCAAAGTGCACCCAGGAATCGTTTTCCAAGCATTTGTCAGGATCTTGTATTAAAAGGTTATCACAACGCTGTTTAGACAAGACAACGGGCGGATGGTTCAGGTTCTTTGCACCGGCGTGGACACCGGTCGGTCGACTACTGCTATTGCGGCAATTGGCTGTTTTAATGTTATAGTATAGCTCTTTGAACAAGTTCTACAAAAAACGAATGGTCGGCATCGCAACCTTGTCATTCCGAGCCCGCATCCTCGTATTCTGAACAGTCTAAAGCAGTTGCAAAGGGCGAGGAATCTATCGACGGACAGCCCTTATACCTTTCCCAGGTTCGGTTCGTCGCTTGATCCTTCGGCGCCCATATTCTGCAAACAGACGTTGCAATCCATTAGCTTGCGCCTCGGATGACAAAATGGTTAATGGGCACTCTATTTTTAATGCCAACTAGTAGATCTTTAGACTGACTTTAAAAGAAACAACCGATTGATGGCAAAAAAGAATTGCCGGCATAAAAAGTCATTAACATCCACATAAAAATAGGTAATTCGTATTAGCTACTAAAGGTACAAATATTACCGCATTTATCAAAGATGAAAATAGAGACGTACATCTTCTCTGCACAACGCATGCATTGCGAAGTGAAATAAAAAAAGGGCTTCCCATGAATGAGAAAGCCCTTCAAATCAACTAAGACAAGTGGGTAACGGCGAAATCGAAAATTAGAAGAAAAACTTGCATTCCACAGTGGGCAAAAAAGGCAAGGTGGTATAGGCTTTGCGAACAGGCTTGCCCTCTTGGATTCGGTAATCATAGAGCAGGATGTTCTTTTGATTATAGAGGTTCTTCACCTCCAGGAAGACGGCGAGATGGTATTTGCCTGCTGAAAAACTCTTTCCAATCCTCACATCCAACCGGTGATAGGCGGGATACCGCGCCGAATAATAATCGCCATATTCCCACAAGGTTCCTCCCCACCCGGGTTGCGCAATCATGGGCGTATAGGGAATGCCGCTGAGATAGCGCCACTTGACATTCAGCTGCCAGGATTTGGCCAGCCGGCAATGGAGATAGAGAGAAAGATTATGCGGCTGATCGGTGAACCGTGGCAGAGTCAGCTTTTCGATTTGCATTTTTTCCCAGTTGAAGAAAAACGTCTCCAGCTCTGTTTTCGAATAGGCATAGGCCGCCCAGATCGAAAAAGAGGATGACACTTTTCCATTTATGAAAAATTCGACGCCCCGAGCCATTCCGCGATTTGGATTGCCGTATCGCAATTCAGGCAGTCCGGATGGTTCATCGAATTCAACATAATGGCCGATCATCCGCTGCAGGGATTTTTGATAGGCCTCGAAGCGCAGGGAAAGCCTGTCTGAAAAATAGTGTTCAAGGCCCAGTACCAGGTGCGTGGATTGCTGAGCTTTGGGATTATGCTCCGCGCCTTTCTGGTTGGTCAGCTCGGCATAGATGGGCGCCTGGTAGTATTGACCCCATGCCGCGCGTAGAATGGTCTTTGATTTCAGATGATAGGACAAACCGCATCGAGGGCTGATCTGGCGGTCGTCGTTATACTCGAACGCGTCATAGCGCAGACCGACGTTCACAAATAGCGGCTCAGCCAGTTGTATTTGATCCTGAAAATAGGCCGCTATCTTTCGGGTTCGAGGAGAAATGGTCCGTGTGCCGAAATAGGATTGGACCAGATCCTCGAGCTCCTGTTGATCGTGCGACAGTTCCTCGGTTTCCACCTCATAGGTATAAGCGATATGTTTGTAGGATAGCCCGAGACTGGTCTCATGGCGGCGATGTGGCCAGGCTTTGACATTCCAGAGACAGGCGGTTTCCTTCAGATCAAGTTTTTCCTCTTTTGTACGACCGACCCGATTGTCCCAGAAATTATGGCCCTGGGAAATAATGCATTCGGAAGAAACGGTAGAATGAAGCCTGCTTTTCCACACGAGTCCCTGATAACAATTGCCGTAATCCGCATAAATATCGGAATCGCCTCGCCATTGCTCGAGAAAAGAGTTATCTTTGGAATAGAGAAAATTGTAGTAAAGCTGATTTTTTTCAGAAAGGGAAAGCGTGATCTTGCTCTGAGCGTCATAGAAAGAAGGAGAAAATGTGTGATCCGTCGGATTGAGAAACTCGGCGGCCTCCTTGAGAAGACTTTTGCGAAACGACGCGATCGCGCTGCCGTGTGGAAAAGGCGTTTCCAGCAACACGGCCAGGCCGGTTCCGCCGGCGCCGACCTGGCCGCTGAACCGTTCGGAACGGCTCGTGCGATTTTCAATCGAGACCACCGAGGACAACCGGTCCCCATATTTTGCTTCAAATCCGCCGGTCATCATCGAGAGGTTGTCGACGAGGTCCATATTCATCACGCCGACTGCGCCGCCGAGATCTTTGAGATGATAGGGATCGTAGATCTCGATGCCGTCATGCAAACTTGATCAAGTAAAGACTGTTGCTCCCTCCACATCCAATTTATATATCTTAGTATCCTATTGTATACGCGCGTACAAGCATTCTCCAAAATGCGCCGGGAGTAAAAATCCCAGACAAAAATGCATGCGGATTCCTGCATAAAAAACAGCCACAGCAATCCCATGAATCGCCTGGATTAGCCCAATTGTCAGTTCAGAGACTTGCCGAGTCCACTGACAATTCATTAATGCAAACAATTATAAAGTCAGTTTTAAAGATAATCCATCCCCACACTGGTAGAGCTGAATGACAACTGCAGAATACGGATAGGTAATACCGACGTCCATTCCCAGCACCAGGACAGACATAGGGATAACTGCTATTGGAATCCCTCGTTTTTAAAAATCACTTGGTCGAAAAATTTAAATTGGATGCGTCAGTCCTTTTTGCTGCATTGCACTGGGATGGCGTGGATTCAACGGCAAGGACATGGGCTCCTCCTCAACCCATGCCAGTGGATGAATGGATAAAATACCCTTGTGTAGGAAGTTAATTTATTCAACGCATAAAGTCAAGACATTTTTACAATTCATCAGACTGAGGCCGCCTGTACCTGAAAACAGGCGGCCGGAAGAACAACACAGGCCCACCCATTGCCCGATCCGCTTCAATCATCATCTCGTGTTACATCGATCAGGTAATACAGAGTAGCCAAGGCCGAGGCGTCGCGAATAAAATTAAAAAATTTGCTCCAGCTCAACTTTTTTTCCGGAATAAAAACGACATCGGCGGGCACGACAATCGGGATGGTTCCGAATCCCTTGGAAGCCATGAGTTCTTTGATATTGATCGATACCTCCCGCGAATCCTGCCCTGTGTAAGAAACGATCTTTACCTTTTTCAGGCTGGCGTCCTCGGTGGGTCCGCCGGCCAAAAAAATGACATCCAATACCGTACTCTTGAAAAACACCTCGTAACTTCCTGGATTTACCACTTCTCCAAGCACCTTGACATTGGTCGCCAGGGGATTGCCCGGCACCACAACAGTATCGTCGTCTTTGAGCAAAGGCAGCATGGAGGGATCGCCCTGAAGATAAAATTGCTCCATGTTCACTATCTGTTCTGTTTCTTCCCCATTTTCCTTGCTGATCAGCCTGATCCTGGCAAGTTGAGCGCCTGGAATGAATCCCCCTGCCGCGCCGATCGCGCCCTGCAGAGTGGCGGTGTTGGCGATCTGATACAGCCCAGGTCGTGCAACCTGCCCTAATACATTTATTTTAATAGGATAACTCTCACTGAACCGCACCATCAGCAGAGGCGTGCTGCCCATGAACGAACTCAACTGATTGACCAACACCTCTTTGAATCGTTACAGCGTAACCCCGTCAATGGGCAATCCCTGTAAACCGGGAAATTCCACGGTTCCGTCCTGTTTGACGATGACGATTTTGCTCAGCCCCTCGGTCTGCGGAGCGAGGATCTCTATGGCGTCGCCCGGCTTGATCAGACGCTCCTGACCGAAAAGCCAAAGTGGCAACAAAAAGAGGACAATGGCTACGGCTTTGCCATGATCGTACATAGTCTCTTTCCCATGACAACCGGTTTGTGGAATGTAGATTAACGCGCTGCGCACGAAAAATGCGAAACAATGGCATGACCCCCGCGGTGGTTCCCCGATCCCCTCGTTTAAAGATATGCACTGCGATTCAATTAATCAAGTAAAAAGAATGAGATCTATCCCAGCAGGGGTTTTTCCTGCCGCTCATGAACTATATCTGTTTCAGGGTCCAGCCAAAAGGGCGCCGGCCGGCCCTGTCGATTCGCAGCAGAAAAAACATAGCCGGACTCGGTTTACAGCAGATCAATGCCATCCGGCCTCGCCGCCAATTCCATAACGCGCTATTTTTTCCTTGCACAATGAAATGACAATTTGTATACTTGTTTTGCTTATCAGAGCGGCACCTTGAAAGACGAGGCCTTTCTCAAACCCCGGCGTATTCGGCGACTTGGCGGAAAGCGCTCTCGATCCAACCAATGCAGAATAAGCGGATGAATAAAATAATCAACGCACTGATTCTCCTCTCTCTGATCACTGTATTTTGCACCAATGACCGCTGCAAAACAAACGGTGAAAATGCCACGGCTAAACCAAAGCCAGAGCAAACCAGCGCAGAAGAAAAAAAACGGACGAACGGATCGAGACTGTCCGATCAGCAGGTCCGCCTCATTCTGCAGCTTCACAACCAGGCGCGAGCCGAGGTGCGGGTTGCTCCCCTGACCTGGTCGGCTGACCTGGCCGCCTATGCACAGCTTTGGGCGGATCACCTCGCTGCGTACAAATGCAATATCGAGCATCGTCCGGAGACGGGAAAATTTAAACAAAAATTCGGGGAAAACCTGTTTATGGGCACAGCCAATGCCTACGAGGTGCAAGATGCCGTGCGATCATGGCTGGATGAGAAGTCGGCCTATCCGGGCGGCGCGCTCAGACCATCCACCTGGCAAGAAGCGGGCCACTATACTCAGGTGGTATGGAAAAACACCACCCAGGTGGGCTGCGCAGAGGCGCTCTGCAACGGCGTGCGAATTGTAGTCTGTAATTATGCGCCACCCGGCAATGTAGCGGGTGAAAGCGCCTATTGATCGAGCTGTTTTTCACAGATGGTTCTTGGTGACTGGAAATAGCGGAACGGTTTTTTCCTGCTGACCAGCCTCCTTCACCTTTCTTGTTGGGGAGATCCCTTGAAAGTAGAAATCCATCGAAACGAGCGGCTGTATGAAGGCTTTTTCACCCTGCATCGCACCGAGCTCTCTTTTGAAAAGTTCAACGGCGACATGAGCCGACCGGTCACCCGGCTGGCGGTCGAACGCGGCGATGCAGCGGCGGTTTTGTGCTATCATTCCCTCAAGCGCACCATTCTGCTGGTCAAGCAGTTTCGCTTCCCCATGTACCTGGCTGACCCTGGGCAGGCATGGCTGCTGGAAGTCGTGGCTGGATCGATCGAAGCGGGTCAGCAGCCGGAGGAAACCGCCCTTCGCGAAATCGAGGAGGAGATCGGCTATGCGGTCCCGGAAAAAAAATTGCGCTATGTCACCACCTGCTGCCCCAGCCCCGGCGGCCTGACCGAGCGCATTCATCTTTACCTGGCGGACGTTCATACGGGCGTTAAAAAAAATAACGGCGGCGGATTGGAGGAGGAGACGGAGGACATTCAGGTGGTGGAACTGGACTATGCAGAGGCTTTTGCCAAGACGGCGAACGGCGAGATTCGCGACGCCAAATCCTTGATCTGCCTCCTGTGGTTTCAAAGGCTTTTGGAATGCGAAGGGCTGTGATAAAAAACTTGACTTTTGGGCGGAATTTTTTTATATTTTAATTCGCAATCAGGTGTAGCTCAACCGGCAGAGCGGGTGGCTGTTAACCACTAGGTTGTAGGTTCGAGTCCTACCACCTGAGCCAAATAAAAAGGTAGAACGTGTGACGCACAGGTTCTACCTTTTTTTATTTTCACAAGCCCATTCCACTCATCCCCAAGCAGACCGCTACAGGCGGATGCTCATGCCCAGGGACGGCAACAGCGGCAGCATATAGTAAACGTTGCGGGTCAGCCGACCGCCGGACCTCAGCCGCCAATCGTACATATAGATGTTATTTCGATTGAGCACATTCACCACATCCAGATACGCCGAGCAGCCGAACCCGCCGAGCGTGCTCTCATAGCTCAAGCGCAGATCCAACCGGCTGTAAGGCGGATACCGTTTCGAGTTTTTTTCGCCCTTGATCACTGCGTCGAAATCATACTCTGACGTTTCCGGTTGAACGCCCAGAACCGGTGTGTAGGGAAAGCCGCTGCCGTAATACCAGGCGGCCTCGACGCTCCATCGCCGGTTCAACCGCATTTCGATGCCCATATTCCATTGATGGGTCTGATCATATTCATAATAGATCCAGGGATCCTGTGCGGAATTTCGATACAGGGTATTCGCCAACGTGTAGTTCAGCCACCCGCCCCAGCGATCCTGCGGTTGGCGCAGTTTCTGCAACGATACCTCCACTCCCTTTGCCAGACCCAGTCCCCCATTCACCGGAGCGATGGAAAACGCATCGGTATGAACCAGCAGATCTGTGAATCGCTTGTGATAGAGCTCGCACTTGAACAGGATTTGAGGCGTAGCCAGCCATTGCCCGCCCAGAATGGCGTGGGTGGCGTGTTCCGCTGCCAGTTCGCTGGTGTTCTGCGAAATATCCAGCGGCTCGCCGCGGCTGATGATGGTCAGAAAATCCGGAAACTGGCTGTAGCGGCCGTAACTGCCCCAAAAGCTCCATGGCGAAAACGCCGTGAACAGCACTTTGACGCGAGGATTGACATGACCTTCGCGGTACAGGGTCGAATGATCATAACGCACCCCCCCCACCCACTCGATGGCTTTTTTAACCTTGATACGGGCCTCTGCGTAGCCCGCTTCATGCCAGCCGCCGGCGTCAAAGGTGATTTCCGAGGGCAGATCGACAACATTGCGCCAGTCGATGGACCACAGCAAGTCGGTGTGGTGCTGGTCGGCCTCGGCGCCGAATTTAAATTGCAGCCAGGGGTGGGGATAATAATACGTATCACTGCGCAGGGACCAGCGTTCGAGCTGATACTTTAGATAAACCTGATAGCGGTAAAAATAAGTGTCGCGGATATGAACGCGGTTGCGATCTTGATAGAGACCGGCGAACAGATGGTTCATCCATTTCGGCGAAAAAACCGAGGTAAGCCGCATACCCGCGATCTCTCCGCGGCCGTTGTTCAGCAGATCCAGCTGTTCAGCCTCCACGTTGATCATTTTCGCCCCTTCCCCTAGATGGGTGTAAAAGGCGGACAGCTTGTACTGCGAGCTGATATCATAGGCGATCTTGGCGTGCACATCATAATAGAACGGAAATACATATCGGTTTTCCGTGATGGAGTTGGCCAGAACATCGTAAAAACTGCGCCGAGCCGCCACCAGCCAGGAGCCGCTGCCTTTAGCCAGCGGACCTTCCGCCACCGCTCGGGCGAACAGAAGATTGGCGCTGGCATTGAATTTAGTCTGCTCGCGGCTGCCTTCCCGGTTCCCTATCTGCAACAGGGCGGACATCTTGTTGCCATGGTCCACTTCAAAACCAGCCGGCGCCAGATCCAGACTCTGCACAATGTCCGGATTGACCAGCGACACACCGCCGCCCATCATCACCATCAAACGGTTGGGGTTGGTCACCTCGATGCCGTCATAGAGTATCAAATTTTGGTCAGGACTGCTGCCGCGGATGTACAGTTGGGTGTTCATGTCGTTGCGGTTCACCACACCCGGCAGCGCCTTCAGGCTGCGGTAGGCATCCTCCATGGCGCCGGAGCGGCGTAGGATCAATCGCGGCTGAATCATCTCATGGCCGGCCAACGATGCTTGATATTCGAAATTAGGCGGCGTACGCCGTGCCGTCACCTGCATGTTAGCGATCTGAATCGGCGCTCGATTGATCTGCACGCGCACCGACCGCACTGCGGCGGAGGTCACCCGCACATTCTGCACCAGCATCTTGCGGTAGCCGACCCGCGCCGCCACCAGCACATAATTGCCCGCCGGCACTCGATCGATTTTAAAATAGCCCTTTTCATCCGCCACCGTGCCCAGCCCGGTTTTCGCCAAATAGACATTGGCCTTGGTCACCGGCTCGCCGGTCAGCGCATCCACCACAAAGCCCACCACCTTGCCCTCTGCCGCGCAAGCGCAGACCGCCGCCAGCCACCACACTGAAATCAAAGTCAAAACCAAAGGCTTTTTCAGCAAACCAAACATCCATTATCCTGAAAATAACAATCACTAATAACTGCTAATGCAACCAACATGCCAGATTGCGAAAAAAAACAAAGGTTTCTTTTTTGCAGGCGATATACTGTATTTTTAAATTGTTAATTTTTTTATTGTTGAACCGAAAGGCCGCTGCAATGAATCACCCTGAGCAGCGCCGAAGCTTCGCACTCTTTCGAAAGCTCAAATTGTTTCAACATAATACAATAGTTGCCCCTAAAAACGGACTGAGGTTATTTGGGCAACAGCCGGAAAAGAGTACCGATAGATCGATTTTCTGCGGAGGGATCGAGCGTCAGGGTGATCAGCTTGCCCTGTTGCCAGAGCTTTTTCTGGTCCTGATAATGCCGGCTGAACGGGTGGCCGCTTTGGCCGCCGTACAGGATCACTTGATATTCCTGCGTGGACAGATCAACCAGCTGCCGAAGGCATGGACCAACAAATGTTTTGAACGGCTGCTGATAGATATAAGTGGAATTGCACAAGGTAAAATTGCCGCCCGCCACCGGGACCTCCGGAAAAACAAAAAACCGGCCGATCACCGGATGCAAGGCAAATGGATGAAAGCCTGACAGGGTATGCACAGCACCCCAACTCCAGTCGCCGAGATTGTCGCCGCGCTGTTTTTTCAATGAATCTATCGCGGTGAAAAAACTTTTAGCCAGAACCTCCCGGCCTGTCTCCACCTCCGGCGTCAAGACATTGTCAAACCAAGAGGAATCAGCGCGTGCAATCAATCCATCCATGAGCGCGACGTTGACATGCGGCAATGCCAAAAAACGGTCGAGCAGATCTTTTCCCAACTCGTCTGCAAAGGTGTTGCGAAAAACCTCCAGATAGATCATCTCATAGATCAACGCAGCGATGCTCTCCTGCGTCTGCTGATAATCCCAGCCGTGCAGCAGTTCTTTAGCCAAAAGCTCGGGGGAATCGGGTTGGGCGGAATAGCCGGAGAGCGAAGCGATGACTTGAGGCACCAGCCAGGCGGCGTGGCCGTTATAGAGATCATTCTGCAGCGTCTTCATGTCGTTGAGTGAAAGACGCGGCAGACTATCCAAACGATCGACAATGCGTTGATAGCGATAGGGCGGTTCCCAATAGCCGCAGACGGATAGCGGATCGCTGCGGTCGCCGAGTCGTTGATTGGCATGAACCACGTAGCCACAGAGCGGGTCTGACTGCGACGGCAGACTGGTGAACGGCACATCGTTGAGCCAGCGCCGCTGTGCCAAAGAGTCGGGCGCCGGAGCGAAAGAACCGGTAAAACTGCGCTGCGGCACGGCGGCGGCCAGCTGACTGCCGATATGCCCCGAACGGTCGGCAAAAATAAAATGTTCACCCGGTGTTTTGCAGGTGCTTAAGGCGGTACGAAATTCATGCCAATTAGCGGCCGTCATTATTTTTAAAAAAGCCGTCCACTCATCGCTGAGCGTAAAGCCGGACCACTGCATGGCGAGGGGACGCTGAGCAAAGGCGGTGACCGGCATCACCGGTCCCCATGGCGTCGAACGGATGCGAATTCTCCTTTCCTTCGCGCCCTTGACCGAGACACGCTCCTCGCGAAGACCATATTCCAAGGCCTGACCGTTATAAATAAATTTTTCAGGATTCAGGCTGTCTGCAGCGAGCTGGTAAAAATCAAAATCGTCTATCATGCCGTGGGTCACGCCCCAGGCGATGTTTCGATTGCGCCCCACCACGATGCCGGGCAAACCAGGGAAAGAGGCGCCCACGGCCTGAAAACCGGGAGAAGTCAGATGCAGGAGATAAAACACTGAGGGGGTGATAAAAGGCAGATGGGTGTCGTTGGCTAGCAGCGCAGCGCTGCTGCGGCTGCGAAAGCCGGAGACCGCCCAGCCGTTGCTGCCGACGCCGTTGGGCACAAAGCCCAAATATTCATGGAGCAAAGGCGCCAGTCCGGCCAGGGCCTGTGCGGCGGCTGGATCGACGGCCGGCAGCAAGCCGCCAAATAGGCGTTGCATTTTTTCTCCGCCCACCTTTTCAGCGATTTCACCCAGCACGGGATCGATATGCCAGCCCATGCTGAGCAACCATCCGAACAATCTGAGTACGGCCAGGCTTTCCCGAGGCTGCCAGGGCTGTACGCGATACTGCAGCAGGGCGCATTCAAGGGGTGGCGGAGGATCGCACAGCAGCCAGGCGTTGACGCCGGCGCTGTAAGACTCGAGCAGACGGCGGGATTCCATGGGCAGGGCGGCCAGCAGGCGATCACTGAGCGGCGCCAGCCCCATGGTCCGGCTCCACTCATCCAGCGGCACTGTGCGCTCACCGAATATCTCTGACAGAGTGCCGCAGGCAGCGCGGCGGAACAGGTCCATTTGAAAGAGGCGGTCCTGGGCGTGGGTGAAGCCGATGGCGAAAAAAAGATCATGATCGGTTTGGCTGTGAATGTGTGGAACGCCCCAGGGATCCCTTCTGATATCGACCGGCTGATCGAGGCCGCTGACCGCCAGCACACCAGGCTTTTCCGAAGCAATTCGATGGAGGGAATAATAACCGAAGCAGAGGAGGCTGACGACGAGCAACAACAGCACAAACAGGAACAGGCCGATAAATTTGCGCAATAAGCTCATTCGCGTTTTGGCTGACGTTCAACTTGCTGGCGTGATTCGCTTTCAGATTTTTTGGTCTCAGTGCGACGGTCAAAATCGCGGCGGGGGTCCTGTTCTGTCGAGCCGGCATCAGTCGATGAGGGGCTGTCTGCTTTTTTCCCCAACGCAGGCGCTGAATAAGTGGGAGAAGAGGGCGTTGTGCCGACGTGTGAACCTTCGTGCCGGTCATAATGACGGGGCAGTGTATTGGTCGGCGACGGTATAAAATCCGGATCCTCCGCTGCACCATAGCCGTAAGCATCCTGCCACCAGGCTGAGTTATAAAAGTACTGCCAGCCGTAATCGTTCATCTTCATGGCCGGCATGCCGGGGTTGACGAATACCGCCTGTTCATGACAAGAACGGCAGGAGGCGTCTTCCGCCTCGTTGCGATACTTCTCCGAGTCCGCGTCCGTAGAAAAATCCGGATGGCGAAACGCAGTATAGCAGCCTGCCACGATCAGGCACAATGATAAAAGCACAAGCTTGGTGGTATTTTTCATGGGTCTCGTTCGATCAGTTAAACACCGTCGTGTGATAGGCGATCCGCAAAATACGGGTATAGTCGCGTCCAACGTTGGGATTATACAGCAGATTCTTGAAATCAAACTCGAGGAACAGACTGGGTTCAAAGGCCCAGCGGATGCCTGCGTTGAGGTACCCCCGGCGGCTGGCGGCGGTTCTCAGTCGATCATCGTTGAATCCCGCCTCATATTCGAGGATGCCCGCCAGTTCTTGGGTAAACTGCAGGTACATTCCGAGAAAAAAGTTGGGATCCGAATCTTTGTCGCTGCGCTCCAGACTGTAATTCAAGCCGGCATGAATGTTAAAGTTCCAGAACGAATCGATATTTTTCGAGGCGACCAGATAGACGCCCTTGGATTTGATCGTGTAACGGTCCAAATGGTGTTGGGTCGCTGTCAGGGTTGCCAGGGAATCTGGATAATCCCGGTCATTCCAATATTTGCCATACCCCTGTGTTTCAAGCCCCAGCACCAGCGCCGGGCCTTTGATGGACTCTTCTTTAGCGCGGTAAGCCAACCGAATTCCCGGGACCCGGTTCCATTGGATTTTTTGTCCGCCGATGATGTGATCCGCTCCGAACGAGGCGCCGAACATCATTCGGGTGGAGATGCCCACGGCCAGACTGGCCAGAATGCCGCCCTCTTCATACAGACGAAGGCTTCCCTTCATATCGCCAGGAAATAGAATGCTGGCCGTCGGGATATCGATCAAGGAGATCGGTTTGGCAAAATAGTATTCCGGGCCCATCCGCCGCATCTTCGCGTCCAGGGACATGGAGCGTCGATTCAACTGTCCCATTCCGGAATTGGTGATGAAAAGCAGGGACAACCCAACCAAGGTCGCTCTCTTCATGCACGGGTTCCTCGTTTAATCCAAGATAATATACTGGTTATCCGGACAAAAGTCAATATGAACCATCATGCATGCAAAAAAACCGTCAAACCGATGCCGATCTGCCACATCGTGCGCGCTTGGTTGTACAGGCCGCCACCTGAGGGAAACAGATAGACATATTTGAATCCAGCGAGCAGACTGGTCATATTGCCCAGATAGGTGCGCGTGCTCAAGCCTGCATAGATCGCCGGCCCCGTGGAGGTGTGGCTGGTCTGAGTGGGCAGCCCGATGCCGGAGATCCACAGGCCGGCGCCGATAGAACCGAACACGCTGGCGGAGGAGCCGATTTCGCGTTTTCGGTTTCGCGCCACACGCCATTCATTGGGCGTTAGGTCCACCAGCCGTTTGCCCAGGCCGGCCAGCAACAAGCTGCTGACTTTGGTCGAGTCGTTGGTGAACATCACTTGAAACGACGGTTGAATATCCAGTGAATAGTCACGACTTAAATACGAGGCGGCAAAGCAATCAAAACTCAGCTGCGTATTATCTGAATTCATCAGATTCGCTCCGGATTGAAAAGCGAATGTGCCGCCGATCTCCAGCGCACCGCGTCGCTGCGCCTGAAGCGGCGCAGCCGCCAGACAGACGATCGCCAGCCCGACAAGAACCCTTTGACAACGCACACATCCTCCCGATAGTTTAATGCCTGTTCAACCGCGTCCGCCCGCTCACTACGCCGTCAGGGGGTCGAGGTAAAGCCTAATTCCGACAAACGTTCCTTGATCAGATCGAGCAACGCCAGTCCCTTGCGCGCTTTGCTCTCTGAGCGCAAAGAGTCCACACGGATTTCATATTCCACATCCAACAGCGCTTTGAGCAGATCCTCCCGAACCCTGCCTACCAGAACCGAGCGAGGGTAGCGCTGGAGAAAATCATCCCAGAGCAAAAACAACGCGACGTAGTCGCTGCGGAACGAGCGCCAACGGTCAGCTAGAGCAGGCTGCACCACCTGCCAGATCACGTCGTTGACGGCGTAGACAGACTGGGTTTGTGCCCAATTTCGCAGCCCAGTATAACTGGTGTACAGCCTGCGGCAATGCTGCTCAAAGCGGAGGCTGTCGGTTTCTGCCGCAGCCAGTTTTTGATACTGCAGCACTTCCCGCAGCCATTGCACCCGCTCAAACGCTACATCGGTAAGCCGATAGCGCAACATCAGACGCGTCCAGGCGCTGATGGGTTGACCGTCCACCAGGGCCGGATCAAAAGAAATCTTGCGTCCAAAGTCCAGCGCCGCTTCATCTAAAACGGCGTGGCCCGAACCTTTGAGCAGTTTCACCTCCTGAGGCACGCCGGTGTTTGAAACAAAAATGCCCAATTCCACCTCGCCTTCCAGGTGCTCCAATTGAGCCGAGATGGGATAATCCAGTTTGGTTCCGGATTGAACCTTCGGCGGTTTGAGCCGTTTTTGACCAGAGGCGCAGAACAAAAAACAACAGGCGGCGGCAACGAGCAAAAGCGAAATGTTTTTATTCATAGTCTTTTGCCTAAAGTTGCAGGGTGCGGTGCTGTTCAGCAGCGCCATGACAGCGCCCGATAGCGGACAGAGCGAGAACGCTGCACGCTCCACCTGATCGCTCATTGTGTAATGCGGTCAAATGGTTCTTTTGCGGAAGAACGGAAATAACAAACACCCCGTGGAAAACAAAACCACGGGGTGTATTCTTGAATGAGACGGCGAAACCCGGCGTTCGGCCTAGAAACGGATGAGCAGCGTGCCGATCAGTTTGCTGAAATCTTTGTCCTCCAGCGTAGTGGCATAGGTCAGATCATCCGAACTCTCCTGTTTCCAGCCGCCGGTGACGTAGGCCAGGTCGAGCATCACCTGTTTGTCCATCATCAGCGACACGCCGCCGCTGTAAAAACTTCGATCCGGATGCAGTTCCTTATTTCTATACGGCGAAGGCTGATTGAAATAGCCGCCGCGCAGCCGCGCTTTGATCATCGGCAGATACATCTCGGCGCCAAGATGCAGCGAAGTGGTGGAGGTCAATTCTTGACGGATGTAGCGGTTGATCTCAGCCTGGGACACCGAGGCGACCGGAGGATCGGTGAGGAACTTGGCCTCGCTCCAATTCTGATAATCCACCGAGGCGGCCAGCATCGCATTGGCCAGCCGATAAGACAAGCCGACGCCCATGGCAAAGGGCTCTTTCACCTTGTAGGTGTAATTGCTCTGGTAGTCATAGACTGCGGCCTCCTCAGCCGTGTCATAGTACTCGCTCCAAGCTTCGCCCCAGTTCTCCTTGATCTCGTATTCGGTGTTGGTGGTCATGGTGGCGCCGATGCGCAGGGCTTTGATCGGATTGTACATCACGCCCAGTTTGAGATTGGTGGCGCTAAAGTCGGAACCGATGGTGCGGTCGTATTGCCAATAATCCAGATCAGAGACGATCTTGTTGGCCTCATCAAAAAAGCGGTACAGATTCTTTGTATCGCTCTCCACAAAATGGATGCCGTAATCATCCCGGCCGCGGATGATGTTCAGCGATACGCCCACGAAAAAATTCTGCTGCAGCTCGACGGCGCCGGACAGGGTGTAGTGATTGCGGCTGCCCTCCTCCAGAATCGACTCCTGCTGGAACAGCGAATCGTTCACATCGGTGACCCAGCCATCGTACGTCGGAACCACGATGTCGGCAAAAGCGGCATATTGCGGGTTGAACCCCTCGATGTCCAGCACATTGTCGAAATCGCGCACTTTGTGATAGCCAAAGCCGAACACCAGACTGCCGCGATAGGTCGGCACCGGAAAAATGAAACCCAGCGAGTTCAGACGAGAAGAAGAGGCGTTGCCTTCCAATTCGTTGCCCATAAAGTTGGCATAATTGGACACGCTGTTATGGCTGAAGCCCAAATTGAACTCCATGCGCCGGACCTGACCCAGGCCGGACGGATTCCAATAAACCGCCGAATAGTCATCGGCCACACCCACATAGGCGCCGCCGAGTCCGATCGCCCGGGCGCCCACACCCAATTCCTGGCCCCAAAAGAGGACGTGTTCCTGGGCTCTGCTGTCAGCGACAGCGAAAATTCCAAGGCAAACCAGCGCACTTTTGAAAAATTTCGAAAACATACCCTTCTCCTGTCTGACCAAATGTACGAATGCACCTGTTCCTGTCACGCGCTCTATCGACGGCGTCCGCCTGAGGAAGAGCCGCTGGAACGGGAACTGCCGCCGCCGCCGCTGCTGCTGCTGCCGCTGGAACTCGAAGAGCTGGATGAGCCGGAGGAACCAGAACGGGACACGGTGCTGCGGCCGGATGAACTCGAGCTCGAACGGTTGGTTCCAGAGCTGCTGGAGCTGGAAGAGCTTGAACGCCGCGTGTTCTCACGCACACCGCTTTTGGACGAAGAATCAGAGGATCCAGAAGAGCGACGGACGTTTTGATCCGAACTCCTGCGGCTGGGCGTTGATCTTCTTTCAATTGTTTTGTTATCGTCGTTGGTGCGGCGAGTCGGAGTGCTGCGTTTAACAGCTGGCTGGCCGGTGCTGCTCTTGGTGTCGCTTTGCGATCGCGAAACCGTTCCATCGCTGCGGCGTGGCACCATAGTGCGGTCTTCTGTGGCTGAGGATTTCGCCTCCACAGCGCCAGGGTGGTGAACCAGTGACCCCCGGTTGTCAAATGCGCGGGGCGAGATGCCACGCCGGTCAAAGTGACGGCGTCCGTAATTGCCCCAATATTCGTTGCCGGGTCTGTACCAGTCCGGACCATACCCATAGCCCCAGCCCCAGTATGAGCCATAATAACCCCATCCTCCATAATAGCTGAAAGAAGGCCAGAAGAAAGGATCGCCCCAGAAACCGGAATACCCATACCACGGATCCCAGCGGTGATGCCATCGCCACCAGTCATATCCGCCATAGTACCAATAGGGTTCGTACCACCACACATCGTACAAAACCGGCCAATGGGTGTGAACCGTGGCGCCGTGTTTGTGAATGATGATGGTGTCAGGGGTTGCTTCCTCTATTACTTCTTCATCCTCCTCGTAGGATGGATTGTCTGCATACACTTCACCATTGCGCTCCTGCTCAATGTCATATCTCGCGAGCTGGGTGTAGCAGCTTGTCAGGCTGAGGCTGGCTGCAAGCGCTACGAATACGACAAACAACAATTTAATTTTACTGCACATAAAACGCCTCCTTTAAAAAAGACTTGTCTCTGCAGACAATATAACCAATGGTAAATAAAAAAGCAAAGCAATATTCCCCGTCGACACTATAATTAACGGAAAACCGGCGAATTGGTTCCACCTATTCAGCTGACAAAATATAGAGGTCATCGCGTTAAGCCGTGTTAGCGGCTTTTACCCTGCCGCAGGAAAAGTGGCTGAATGCAGGCAAATAAAGCTCGGGGCCTGCCGCACAGTGCGCCAGGCCCCTTTGCTTGAAAGCGCAACCGATTTTCTTGCTCTGGTTACTTATCTTCAGCGTTCGGCTTATCCAGCATCCAGCAACCTAATGGATGTCTGCCGCTGCGGTTTAGTCGATTGCAGTCTATCCATCCATCCCAGCCTCTTCCCCAGCCTCGGCCCTGGCGATCACGCCAGATCTTGCGCTGCTCTGGAGTCAACAACTTGGCTATGTCGATGCGATGAGCAATCCGCTTCTTGCTGATCTCCGCGCGAATTTTGCTCTTCTCATCAACCAGTCGGTTGACTTTAGCCAAATCTGGTTCTTCCGCGTCCAGCGCCGCCTCTAAATCGAGGTTGACGGCCTGTAATTGACTGTGCAACGGGATCAGCTCTCTGGCGTGTTTTCTGCGTAATTCCCGCATAGCCTGTTCCTGCGTTTCGGACAGATTCAACGCCAACAAACCTTGTCGTCGGCCGAAATCCCATTTACGGCGAGGTTGTGCAGGTTGCGCGGTCAGCAGCGTTGCATCCAGCGCTAGAATGATCATAGCTAAGCCGATTATCATCTTTTTCATGATTCTCTCCTATCGTTCCATTCGTTTAATCGGACTCGGGCGCCTCAATCCGCGACCTGAATGTCTTTCCCGGTCCAGGGCTTCCACCATCAAACGCCATTGACGTTCATCTAGGTGGGGTCGCAACTTTAACAAGTGTTCAACCGTGCTGCGGTCCAGCTGTATTTGATCCTCCGCCATCTGCCGAAGGATAATTTGAAGTGAATCCTCTGCTGTGGGGTTCGTCAGCAAAAGCTGCATCAGCTGATGACGCCTTGCCTGGAGTTGCAAGCGAAGCGGACGCATTCGCTCGTTAAAGGGCGCACGCAACCTGGCCAGTTCCTCTCTCTGCGGATGCTGGAGCCCCAAGGTTTTCCACAAAGGGGCGGATGGATTCCCGGTTCGGTCAGGCCGCTGCAGCAGAGCCGGCAGCCGACGTACCTCTGCATGTCTTCCCCAAAAATAGACCAGGGTGGCTGCGGCAGCGATGTTGACGGCCAGGGAGAAGAGCAAAAAGAGGTTTTTCCAATTACTCATTTTGTTCTCCTATTCCTAGCTCTTGCTCGAACACCTCTGCATAGCGGCTGAAGAGCGATTGAGCGTCAGACCAAAGGCTTGCTTCATCTACCGCCGCAGAAGGATCGAGGCTCGTTCGCACCAGGGAGTCGCTCAAGCCGTTGCCGATAACAAAACCGATCAGCAAACCTGCAGCCGTCAGCGCTGGAGCCAAAAACCGCCTCAGCCAACGGCCGATAGTTGCCGGCCGTTCCGTCTCCCTCCGCACCTGCGTGCGAACGCGGGTCAGCAGATACGGATCAGTGATTTCGCGGCGATCGAGATTCAGCAAATCGTCCAGGCCGGACCACTCGTGCACCATCCGCCGGCAATCAAGGCATTCAGCCAGGTGCCGCTCCACCGCAGCATTCGCTTGCGGATCCAATTCGCTGTCCAGATAGGCGGACAGTTGTTTTTTCATTTTGCAGGTTTTCATCTTGTTCTCTGCAGGTTTAACACCGCTTGCGCATTTTTCTTGCACTTTTTTTCAAATTTTTTCCATGTAGGCTGACAACAACCGCTGCAATTTTTTTCTGCCGCGATGCAGCCGCGACTCGACCGCCGCAACGCTGCTGTCCGTTGCTTCTGCAATCTCCTGGTAGGACAATCCCTCATAGCGATGCAGAACCATCGCCAGACGTTGATCCGCAGGCAGTCGCGCCAGCGCCTTTCGCACCTGCTGGATGCGTTCCTGTTTCTCCACTTCTTCGAGGGGATCGGCTTGGGGATCAGGTGTGTGCTGAACCTCGGCCTCTTGTGCGTCTCTTTGCAGCAGGGCCAGCCAACGTTTCCGCCGGCGGCTGCGCAGCACATTGTAGCATTGATTCACCGTAATTCGGTACACCCAGGTGCTGAAACGCGCTTGAGGTTTGAACCCCGCAAGGCTGCGATAGATCTTGACAAATATCTCCTGTGCGGCATCTTTGGCGTCATCCTCCTGCTGCAGCGTTTTGTAAGCCACGCGCAGAACCATCGCTTGATAGCGCAGCACCAGCCGGTCGAACGCCTTCGCATCGCCCGACTGAAATCTGCAAATCAACGCCTCATCCGGCTCGCTGTCATGTTGATTGAAAGGATTCACCAGTTTGTATTCGTTCCTTTCCTGTTTCTGCCTGCAGTCGAAAGAGCAGCCGCAAATCGGGTATAGCAGAACCGAGCCCACCGGCCTGGCGCCCGACTACGATTGACAGCTATCGCATCGCCTTTCAGCACCATCCTTTTATCCGCAGTCAAACTGTCCTGCCTTTTTTACACTCTGGCATATTATTTGACCATTCATTCGTAGAAAGCCTAAAAATAAAACAAACAAAGTAATGAAAAAAATTGCACTTGAACGATCATTTTCCCCTACTTGCCTGCTGCGGTCCCAGCCGATTCTGCGGCATAAAAATCCCAGAAGTGGGGCCTGCAAGGGACAGCAGCGGTGATGACAAGGAGTAAAGCCATGAAATCGAGAAAAGGACATCACTCAATCAGCCGCATAGGCCAGCTTTTCATGCTGCTGTGGCTGCCGATCTCGACTGCATACGGACAAGGATCCCTGGGCGGAGTCGCCTGGCTCGATCAGAATCAAAACGGGCTGCGAGAAAGCAATGAACGAGGCTTTTCCGGCATCAGAGCGGTTTTAATGATGCAAACCGGCGACAACCAGTTTACCCGCATCGGAGAATATGTGACCGAGACCACGGGGTTGTACATCTTTATCGTTCCCGCCGGTCAGTACGCTGTGCAATTCGCCCTGCCGGACGGCTACCAGTTTTCCAATCCGCACATGGGGATTAGCGACGATTTGGACTCGGATGTGGAGAACCCAAACGGATCCACCGCTGTGTTCACCCTGGCGAATGGGAGCAACCTGACGCATGTGGATGCCGGTTATATCCAGACAGGCGGCGCGGATCTGTTTGTGCGGAAACAGGTGACCACCCATCAAGCGATCATCGGCCAGGAGTACACCTACCTAATCAACCTGATCAACAACGGGCCGGATCCAGCGAACAATGTAGCGGTGCAGAATCAGCTGTCGCAGGTGGTGGAGCTGCTGCAGGTGTATCCAGAACCGGAAGACCGGTCGGCACAGCCTCTGCGCTGGTTCATTCCCACTCTGGCAGTGGGTGAAACTTGGTCCGCTGAATTGACCGTACGGCCGCTGACCGGCGGCATGGACGACAGCCGCTGCTGCGTCAACACCACCAGCAACGATCCGGATCCCAGCAACAATTGTGATGGGGAGCCGATCAATGTGGATCTGCCGGTGGAGCTTTCCAGTTTTGAAGCGCACTCTGTCGGCGGCGCCGTCAAGCTGGTCTGGATCACCGAGTCAGAGACGGAGAACGCCGGTTTCTTTCTTTTACGCAGCACCGATGAACAAGGTCCTTATGAACGCCTCAACGAAGTGCTGATCGACGGTGGCGGAACCACTCCCACCCGGAAGAAATACGAATATACCGATAAAAATGTTCTGCAAAATCAGACTTATTTTTACAAGTTGGCGGATGTGAACTATCAGGGGCAGATGGAATATCATGGACCCGTGTCTGTGCTGGTGACCAGGCCGCAGGAATTTCAGTTGCTGCAGAACTATCCCAATCCATTCAACTCGGAAACGCGGATTCCGTTTGTTCTCGCTGAAGATGGGTTTGTTCGTTTGGAGATCTACAATCTACTCGGGCAAAGGGTGCGCACACTGGTCGCCTCAGAGATGACGGCCGGACCACAGAGCGTGGTTTGGGACGGTCTGAATGAGCAAGGCTTGTCCTTGACCACCGGCGCTTATCTGTTTGTGCTGCAAGCCGGTGAACAGCGACAGACACGGAAAATGCACCTGGTCCGATGATCCGTTTAAAGGCCTGCCAGGCAAAAGGCCTGATCAGGCTTTTTTTCCATTCCTGCTGGGAACAATTAATTATTCAATCAGCGTGATCGGAGGCAGAGCATGAACAGCGGCAAGCCGAAGGTTTTCAGGAACGCGGCTGTGATATGGACGATCAGCTTGATCGCCGGCGTCAACGGCCCGAGCTTGTCGATGGCTGGAGAATATTTTTTTCCTCCCTGGCACAGTCGAACGGTATTGCAGACCAATGGCCCGCAAAGCGACCTTGAAAGCGGCGATTGGTGGAGCCATGCGAACAACGGACTGGGCAGTCAACCGCACGTGTATGAGCTATACGTGCCCGCTGCGGTGGATCCTGCCTTTGTCGTCGCCCTGCAGATCTACGATCCTGAATGCTATCTCACCTTTACGGAGAAGGATCAGAAGAACGGCGCGACCTGGGATATCGCCACGTTTACTCTGATCAGCCCAGACCATCAGCGTGTGGTGGTAGAGCGTTCCTACCCGCCTTCGCCGGAAACCTCTTGCCTGTGGACGCCTTTTGCCGCCCTAACAGCCGGTGAATTCGGCCATGGCGTCTATCGCCTGCAAGTGCGCACCAGTCTGGATGATAAAAACGCCTATGCCTTTAAAATCACCAACAACGATCCGGACGGGATTCCAAACTCCGGCGATGAGATCCATCTGGCGGCGAAGCAGACCGCCCTGCTTCAGTCGGCCACAGGACCCACCTGGTTCAGCTTTTATGCTTCAGCTGAAAAACCCCTGCTGTTGGCCAACTTTGACGCGGATCAGGACTCTATCTGGGCCTACCTCACGCCGGATGGCCAGGAGCTGGCGGGAACCGAATCCGCAGATGGTCTGTGGAGCGACGGTTCGGTCGCCCTGCCGCCGCCCGGAGGGGATTGGTTCGAGCGTCCAACATCCGGATGGTGGCAGGCGCAAACGATCAAAACCTATGGCAATCAGTACACGTTTTACTGCGGCATGCCGTTTCTCATCGACACCACCCTGAGTTCACCCGAATTGGCAATCAGCATGGAAGACGGCGTCACAGCGGTGGAGGGCGACCAAATCCTCACTTACCAAATCCGGGTGCTCAACAAGGGGCAGGGGTCTGCGCTCGCCGTCACGGTCATCGACACTCTGCCGGCCGGTTTTTTCATCACCCAAAAGTCTGCAGGAGCAATCCTACTGCAGACCGCGGACCGATCCATCCTCTCCTGGCGCTTCAACAGACTGCGGCCGGGCGAGCAACTGCATCTGTTCCTCAGCGCGCAAGTGCAAAATCCGCCCGGGCCGTCGCTCGAGCATCGCTTGGCAGTCCATTATACCGATGTGCTGTACACCCCCTATGATCCAGTGGAAGCCGTGGATGAAAATGCGCTTCATCTGCCTGGAGAAATCAGCGGCTGGGTCTGGCGCGATCAGAATTATGACGGCCTGCGCGGCGGCAACGAACCCGGGCTGGCGAACGTGCAGCTGCTGCTGCTGAACAGCCGTGGAGATACCGTGCGGTCCGCTGTCAGCGGCCGCGACGGCGGATACTTTTTCCCCAGCTTGACCACGGGAACGTATCGCATCCTGGTCAACCCTGCGACTCTACCGTCCATGATGAGCCCAACGGTGGTGGTACAGCCTCACTCCTTTCCTATCACCGCCATCGGCGAACAGTACCAAGACATTAACTTTGGTTTTGAGTTAGGCATCACTCCAGTGGAGATCAGCGTCTTTACGCTCAAAGCTCTTATCGGCGCAGTGCAAATCCAGTGGACCAGCGAAAGCGAGACCGCGAATCTGGGCTATCATATTCTGCGCAGCAGCGCGAAAAACGGAGACTATTCGGCCGTCAACCAGGAGATCATTCCCGGCAGCGGCGACAGCCAACAACCGCACACCTATCAATTCACCGATGAAACTGTTGAACCGGGAGCGGTCTATTTTTACCTGCTCGAAGCCATCGATTATCAGGGTCACCGGACTCATCACGGTCCTCAGTCGGTCACGGTGTTGTCCGCGCCCGAAACTTTTTGTCTGGAGCAAAATTACCCCAATCCGTTCAACGGGGAAACGAGAATCGATTATCGACTGAAGCAGGATGGATTCGTCGATCTTTCGATCTACAATCTTCTCGGTCAGAAAATACGAACCCTGGTTGCGCAGACCATGCAGGCCGGCGCTTATTCGGTCCGTTGGGACGGCCGGAATGAGCAGCAGCTTCCGGTTCCGAGCGGCGTCTACTTTTATATTTTGCAGACCGACGGATTCAAACAGAGCAGAAAGATGCAATATGTCAAGTGAGGGTCGCAGGGTGCGGCAAAAGTTGATCCGGCGTTGCCTGATCGGCTTTTTGTTTTTCAGCCTCTCGCCGGTGCAATCCGACGATCTTCATTTTCAAACCGTCGTGGTGCGCAATGACGGAATGCGCGATGGCGAGTTCCATCTGGAACTGCAAGGGCGCATCGCCTCCGGCGTGCAGCCACGAAGACTCGCCGCTTTTACTTGTGATCTGTATTACGGCGATGCGCTGCAGGAGGCCGCCGGAGATCCGGCGCTCTTTTGGGCCGCCGATCTGGAACAAGGCTATCGTAGACAGGTTTCCAAGCTGCCAGGTTTTTATCGGATCCTGGCGGCCCTTGAACTGACGGCGTCGGACTCTTCACGGACGCCCGCTGTCGCTGGAATGCAGCTCAACTCGCAATGGCGGACTCTGGTCACGCTGCGCTGGACCATCCGCGAGCTGGCGGATGTCGATCTGCTGGTGGCGGACAAAACCGTTGCTGCGGCTTTTGTGGATAACGCAGCCGGGGCCGACGATGAACGGTTGTTCGATTACCAGGTGGCGGGCTATGCAGGCGGCGAGGTGGCGCTGGCGGTCGAATTGGCGTTCTTCAGTGTCAGCCGGCAGACAGATCACATCCTGCTCCATTGGGCGACCCGAGCGGAAGAGAATCATATGGGATTTTACGTCTATCGAGCCGAATCCACTGCAGTGTATCAAAAGATCTCACCTCTGATCGTACCGTGCAGCTCGCCGTCGCCGACCAAGAAGGACTATTATTTTCAGGACCGCACAATCCAGGCGAACCAGACCTATTACTACCGGCTCGCGGATGTGGCGCGCGACGGCCACGTTCACTATCATGCACCGGTGAGGATTGAAACCGCAAAGCCGGAAGATTATGCATTGGAACAGAATTACCCCAATCCCTTTAACGCTCAAACCCGTCTGAATTTCAGTTTGCCGGAGCCCGGTCCGGTGGAGCTGTTTATTTACAATCTGAAAGGACAACGAGTGCGCGCTCTGCTTCAACGCAGTATGGAACCAGGGCGTCATTTCGTGCTGTGGGACGGATGCGATGACGCCGGCGCGCCCCTAGCCAGCGGCATCTATCTCGCCGGGTTCCGCACCCATCTTTTCAGCCAGGTGCGCAAACTGCAGCTCATCAGATGAGCTTCAGCACCGCCGCTTTCCCTCCTACGCAATTCGGCGTTTCCTCTTAATTGTCTATTGACGAGAAAAAAAAGATTGACAATGGCTGCCAACCTGCTAAATTAACTATTTATATAAAAATGACAGTCATGCGGATTCAGTTTCAAGGCGTTCAAACGCAGCCGCACCGACCCTTACCGTAGCGACACCAAACTCAAGGAGATGGAGATGGGAATCAAGCTCAGCGATGGCCGTGAAATACCCATGGAAATGCACAAGGTCAAGATCGTACAGAAAACAAACCTGATCCCCGCCCGGCAGCGGCTTGAGGCCATGACTGAAAGCGGCTACAACACCTTTCTGCTGCGCACCAGGGATATCTTTCTCGATATGCTCACCGACAGCGGCACCAACGCCATGAGCGACAATCAGCTGGCTGCCATGATGGTGTCCGATGACGCCTATGCGGGTTCGGAATCCTATTACAAACTCTGCGCCGCGGTCAAGGAGGTCTTTGGCCTGGAGTATGTGCTGCCGGCACATCAGGGGCGCGCAGCCGAACACCTCATCGCCAAGGTGCTGGTCAAACCGGGCGATGTGATCCCGATGAACTATCATTTTACCACCACCCGCGCTCATTTCGAAATATTGGGTGGAACCGTGCACGAGCTGTTTCATGACTCGGCGCTGGAGACCAGCAGTGCACTGCCGTTCAAAGGCAACCTGGATGTGAAAAAGCTGCAAGCCATCATCGAGCAGGTCGGTGCGGACAAAGTCTCCTTTGTGCGCATGGAGGCCACCACCAACCTCATCGGCGGGCAACCCTTTTCCCTCGCCAATCTCAAAGAGGTTCAAAAACTCGCCAACCAACACAATATTCCGGTGGTCCTCGACGCCAGCCTGATATCCGAAAACGCCTATCTCATCAAACAGCGGGAAAAGGAATACGCTTCTGCATCCATCAGAGACATCATTCAGGAGATGATGGCCTGCGCCGATCTGATGTACCTGTCCGGCCGCAAGAGCTGCGCCGTGCGCGGAGGCATGCTGGCCACCAACCACAAAAAATACTTTGACCAGCTGCTGCCCTGGCTGCCGGTCTATGAGGGTTTCATGACCTATGGCGGCATGTCCACCAAAGAGATCGAAGCCATGGCTGTGGGCATCCGCGAGATGGTCGATGATAACGTGGCCGGCTCTTCGGTCGAGTTCATCAAACATTTCGTCAATGAACTGGACAAGCGGGGTGTGCCGGTGGTGACGCCGCCGGGAGGTCTGGCTTGTCACGTGGATGCCAAAAAATTCGTGCCCCATATTCCGCAACAGCAATATCCGGCCGGCGCGCTGTCCGCCGCCATCTATCTCAGCTCCGGCGTGCGCAGCATGGAACGCGGCACCATTTCCACCGATCGCGATAAAGACGGCAAGGAGATCATGGCGGATATGGAGCTGGCGCGTCTGGCGGTCCCGCGCCGGATCTTTACTCTGTCGCAGATCGAATACACCATCGACCGGGTGGCCTGGCTTTATAAGCATCGCAATCTGATCAAGGGGCTTGCGTTCGTCGAAGAGCCGCCGGTGCTGCGCTTTTTCTTCGGCAAATTGAAACCCATGGATAATTGGGGCGAAAAATTGGTCAAAGCCTTTGAGGCCGAGTTCGGCGCTGAGTGCTGATCGCGCCGCACGACCCTCGCGGCGCAAAAAAATCGAGGCCGGTTGCACCAGCGCCCGCTGTGGTTCAGACTGGCGTGCACCGTGCAACCGCCCCGGAAAGGAATTCCACCATGCTCCGTTTATCGAAAAGTGCCCAGAATATGCGCACCTCGGAGATCCGCGATCTCATGAGCGTGGCCATTGACCCGGACATCATCTCTTTCGCCGGCGGCATGCCCAATCAGGATCTGTTCCCCATCGCTGAGGTGGACGAAATCTATCAGCATCTGCCGTTGAAGACCAAGCAGGAGGGATTTCAGTACGGCCCCACCGGCGGTTATCCGCCGCTGCTGGAATCGCTAAGCCGGTTTCTGGAATCCAAAGGGCTTCCGGTTAAAGACAACCAGCTCATCATCACCACCGGGTCGCTGCAAGCGATCAATCTCATCGCCAAAATCATGCTCGATCCCGGCGATGTCGCAATCACGGAGACCCCCTGTTTCATCGGCGCCATTTCGGCGTTCAAATCCTATCAGGCGGAATTGGTCGGCGTTCCCATGGATGCGGACGGCGTCATCGCCGGAAAACTGCGTCAGGCTTTGGACGCCTATCAGGAGCGATGTAAATTGGTCTACCTGACGCCCAATTTTCACAATCCCGCTGGTACGATCTACAATCGGGAGCGGCGCCGGGAGGTGCTGACGCTGCTGCAGGGCCGCAACGTGATCCTGGTGGAGGACGATGCGTACAACGATCTCTATTTCGACGAATCGGATCGCGATCTGACCCGGCCGTTGAAAGCCATGGGCACAGAGCCGGTGCCGATCTGTTATTGCGGCTCTTTTTCCAAGATCTTTGGCCCGGGCATGCGGTTGGGCTGGCTGTTAGCCTCAAAGGAGATCGTGCGCCAGTGCGAAGTGGCGAAACAATCCATGGATGCCTGTTCTTCTACCTTTACTCAGATGCTGGCCAACGAATTCCTGGTGCAGGATAGATTGCCCGAATATTTGCAGCACATCCGCCCGATCTACAAACGCCGGTGCGAGCGGTTGCTGGAGAGTCTGCAGAAATTCATGCCCGCCGGGGTCGCCTGGAATCGTCCGAAGGGAGGCTTTTACATCTGGGTCAAGCTGCCGGAGGGTATGGACGCCACCGAGGTGCTGAAAAAAGCCATCCCGCTCGGCGCAGTATTTGTCGTGGGAAAAACCTTTGATCCCAATGGAACCGCCAACGATCACCTGCGGCTGTCGTTTTGCCACATGCCGGAGGACAAGATGGAAAAGGGAGTGCAAATCATCGCTGCAGCGATCCAGGCAGTGCAGGCAGGCCGATAGACTCGAGTCCCTGGGAGATCAGAGGGAGGTGAACGGTTGGGGCGGATGAACCCGCCCAGCAATCCATTACACTCATCTGTTGTCTGGGAAGTTTTCGATCTTGAGTAGCCGGGCCATTAACGCCGGCAGCTAGGCCTGATCGGCGAATGTGAACAAATGCGGGGCGCCCGGGCCACAGGCATAAAACGGCATGGTGGCCGCTCTGGGTCTTTCGATGGTCCAGGCCGCAAATAATGTGGATGCGTCCCTCGCACCGCCGATCAGCGCCATACCGCCGGTCTTATGATCGGCGATCGCTGCCGCAAGCGTGCTGCCGTCGCTCTGAGCATAGTCCCGTGCCTTCCGCACTGTCGAATCAAAGGCGAGCGTTTGCTCAAGCGCATCCTCGAAATCGTTGCAGTGATTCACCCAGTCGATCTGACTGCCTTCCGCCATCATTACAAATCCTTGAGAATTTATTCTAAGCCGCGAGGGCGCGGCTGGTCATCTCTGCCAGCGTGGGCTCCGGAGCAGGAGTGGTTGAAAAAAAATCATTGCGCTTGCAAGTTTTTACTGCTATTTTTGTAAAAAGCTGTAGTTCAGATGAAAAAAACCGAGGTGTCCTGTGACCAGATCGAAAAAAATTATATTGCTGGGATTTTTATTGTGCTGGATGCTTGCCGGGATTGGGTCGGCGGAGGACTGGCCCACCGGCCATCATGATTATCTTCGCAGCGCCATGACCGCCGAGTCATTGCCGCTGCCGTTGTATGAGGGTTGGCGCTATCAGCCGTTGTATGCGCCGCAACCCGCATGGCCCGAACCGGCCCAGACCGATTACTGGCACCGCATGCAGAATTTAAAAGCCCGCGTCATCTATGATAGAGCATTTCATCCCATTCTGGTTGGCGAAAAAATTTTTTTCGCTTCTTCAGCCGACGATCGGATCTATTGTCTGGATGCCCTCAGCGGCGAAGAGCAGTGGCACTTTGCCAGCGAAGGTCCGGTTCGCCTGGCGCCCACCTGGCGCCAGGGCCGTCTGTTTTTCGGTTCCGATGACGGTTGCGTCTACTGCCTGCAGGCCGATAGCGGAGAGCTGATCTGGAAATGGAGCCCCCCAGACCCTCCCAGGTTGATGCCCGGCAACGAGCGCATCATCTCGCATCGCCCGGTGCGCACCGGATTGATCGTTGAAAATGAACGGGTACTTTTTTTCACCGGACTATTTCCTGACGAGGGCGTCGATTGGTATGATTTGAACGCCGCGGACGGATCGGTCAATCAGCGGCGGCAGAATCTTGATGTTTCGCCTCAGGGCTATGTGTGGCTGGCCAAAGATAAACTCTATGTGCCCACCGGCCGAACCGCCCCGGCTGTCTTTAGCAAGAACACGGGTGAAAAACTCGGCAATCTCAAAGAAACCGGCGGTACGTATGCCTTTTTGGAGGATGATCAGCCCATCTTTGTGCCTGGCAAGCTGGGAGAAGTGCGTGCAGATAAAGATTTCACCTATCCCGTGGTCACCTTCAGTGGGGAGCAGGTCATTGTCCAGGGTTCGATCTCTTTTTTACGTTCAGACAGCCAGATCACGGCTGTATACCGCAATCAATTCAGCGAGATTCACCGGGACACGGAAAAACTGCGCAAACAGCGCGGCGAACTTTCCGAGAAACTGTGGGATCTACGCGAACAGCGGAGAATCCGCCGGGACGTGAATCTGGAAAAAGTGGATCAGGAGATCGATCGCACGGTCGAAAAACTGGCTACACTAGATCAGGCTCTGGACGGCCGGAACCGCACCGGCATCAAATGGCAGCGCCGCATCGATGACTCGTACGCCATGATTCTGGCCGGCTCGATTTTATTCTTAGGCGGCGACAACCTGATCACCGCGCTCTCTGCAGAGGACGGGCGCGTTTTATGGAAAAATGCAATCCATGGCAAAGGATACGGTCTGGCCGCTGCCAACGGACGGCTGGTGGTCAGCACAGACCTGGGTACGCTCCATTGTTTCTCCACCGCGAAAATCATTCGACCAAAGATCATTCAGCAGGAACAAAAGCCTGTCAGCCTTTCCTACTCCTCTTCGCCGGATTATGCTAAAATCGCCGACTATCTACTCAGCGAATCAGGGATTCGACAGGGCTATTGTCTGGTGCTGGGCAACGGACGTGCGGAACTGGCGCTGGCGTTAGCGCGGAAATCCAAACTCAAAATCGTCGGCCTTGACGACGATCCGGACCGGACAGCCGCCGCGCGGGCGTTTTTACACCCGACGGGGCTGTTGGGAAAACAGATCAGTGTCTGCACCGGCGATCTGCGGCATTTGCCGTTCAGCGCTTATTTCGCCAACCTTATCGTGTCCGAACAGGCGCTGACCTGCGACGCCATCGCCACTCCTCCGGATGAGGTGCTGCGCGTTTTACGTCCCTTTGGCGGCAAAGCGATTTTGGCTTTCCAGCCAGGGCCTTCAGACTGGGTGGAACAGGCTGCAGCAAAGGGCTGGCGCGTCGACAGCGGTCAATACCGTTTTGCGGTGTTGACGCGCGGGGAGGCGGCAGGAAGCGGCGAGTGGACGCATCTCTACGCCGATGCCTCCAACACCTCGTGCAGCAAAGATGAATTGCGCGGCCCGGTGCAGATACAATGGTTCGGCCAACCCGGCCCGCGCGATATCATCAACCGTCACAGCCGGCCCATGTCGCCGCTGTTCAAGGACGGCCGCGTCTTTGTGCCGGCGAACGACAAGATCATCGCCGTCGACGCCTACAACGGAGCGCCGTTGTGGGAACTGGCCGTGCCGCAGTCGCGCCGGCTGGGCGCGCTCAAAGATTGCGGACAGATGGCGGTGATCGATGAAGCGCTGTACATCGCCGCCCAGGAACGCTGCTGGCATATCGCCGCGGCCACCGGCGAGGTGATCGCCAACTATGCAGCGCCGCAGCTGATCCAGGGTCAGCGCCGCGAATGGGGCTATCTGGCGACAGTGGGGGATCAGCTCTTCGGCAGCGGCAAACGGCACGGCGCCTCGTTCCGTGAAATGGCGCGCCTCAACTGCGATGAACTCGAAGGCGACTTTCGGGAGATGATCTGCAGCGACTATCTGTTCTCCATGGACCGCCGCACCGGCGACCTGAAATGGACCTATCAGAACGGCGTGATGTTCAACAACACCATCGCCATCGGCGACGGCTATCTCTATCTCATCGAAAGCCGGAATGCCAAAGCCCGGTCGGACAGCGACGGCCGCATGCGAGTTGACTTTTTCTGCGAAGGCGAAAACTATCTCATCAAATTGAATCAACTCACGGGTGAAAAAATCTGGGAGAAAGCGTTTCACTTTCCCTTTTCTCAGATCATGTACCTGAGCTATGCCCAGGAAAAGTTGCTGGTGGTGGGTTCCTACAACGTCGGCGCCAATGTACATTACGGCCTGTCCACCTTTGACAGCCGCAGCGGCGATCTGGTTTGGCAGAACAGCTACAAAGGCGACTCGATCGGCGGAGAGCACGGCGAGCAGTGGCAGCATCCGGTGATCATCGGAGATATGATCTATCAGCGGCCCTACGCCTTTGATCTGAACACCGGCCGTCAGGCCGATTATGTGTTGCATCGCGGCGGCGGCGGCTGCGGCGGCCTGTCCGGTTCTGCGCATTACCTTTACGGACGCGGCAGCAATCCGCGCATCTATGAATTGAGCAAAGGCGAAACCAGCGGCACTCCGCTGACGCGCGTCAGTCGTCCCGGCTGCTGGATCAACATCATCGCTGCCGGCGGCTTGATTCTGATTCCGGAATCTTCCTCAGGCTGCACCTGCGCTTATCCGATCCAGACTTCGATCGTATTGGCGCCCAAATCCTGACAACGCCGAACCAACCTCTCCGGCGTTTTTCCGCCAAGAGGCTGCCGGCTGCACGATGAGGCGGCAAAATAGTTTATTTCCAACCAGAGCAGAAGCCTTCTGCGCTGATTGAAAATCCTGCGGAGAAATCGCCAAAAACCTTTGTGTTCATCAAGGAAAAGCACTCATGGACAAAAAGCTACCTTTTCTCTGGCTGCTGACTCTGGCCTGTTTGCCGCTGCAAGCCGGCCGGGAGCCCGCGGATTTTCCACGATTCGCCGTTCGGGGGTTTGAGCGAGAGATGGCGGCTCTGCGCAAACTGTTCTGGCTGCATTACGAGCCGGCCGGCCCCTTGGCCCCTCTGTGGGATGAATGGATGACCCTGTCCACCCTCTGGCCGGCCTGTATGCCGGATTCCGCCCTGGCCGCCATGCGCGAACGCTGGCGCACTGCTTTGATGGATCGCATCATCAATGCAGAAGGGTATGTGCACACTCAGCAGCATGACGGGCCTGCCCACGCTGAAGGGTGGCCATTTCCCAGATGGATGGAGGCCGGCGGCATCGGCTGGCATTTTCGCGGCACCGGCGTGCCGGGCTATGAAGCTCCGCTGGTCACGCCGGAAGGATGGACTCTCCAACAGGCAAAGGCCGATTCGGTCAACGACAAGGGCTGGCTCATCCATCTCACCGGGCCTCATGCCAGCGTACAACCGCCCTCCTTTTCCATCGACGCTGCAAGCGCGCCCTGGCTGCGGTTGAATTGGTGGGCAAGCGGATTGACCGACGCCAATCCCTATGTGGAATGGACGACCGTCGAGCAGCCAGACTATGGTCCGGAGCGTCGTGCCTATTTTTCACCCGCCGAATCCGACGGCCGGCTGCTCTCCAGTCCGCCCATGGGACCGCACTCCACCCGGCAGTTTAAGGCGCAAGTGGTCGAAACCCGCACCATGATCCCAGTCCATCGCGTGCCGGGCTGGAAAGGCACGCTGACCTCTCTGCGCATCTGTTTCGGCAATTCCAGCACCGGCCAGGTGGTCATCAAATCCTTCCACACCGCATGCGACACACGCCACACGGTCAACAATACGGCGTTCCTGCGCGGCTGCATTTCCTATTTCTTGTGGACGCGCGACCTCGATTTTTTACGCCGACAGATCGGCCGTATGCGCACCGCTCTGCGCTTTATGATGAATGAATTCCAGACGCGCAGCAGAAATTGCGTCTACACCACCTGGCCGGGCCATGAAGGCCGCAGCGGAGTGACCTGGGATCAGACCGGGGCCAAAGTGATCCGCCGCAACCAAGGCATCGGCAGCAATTATTGGGACCTGTTGCCGTTCGGCGGTGAAGATGCACTGGCGACCATCTACTATTATGACGCCGTGCTGGATCTGGCCGGATTAGAAGAACAGATCCTTCGTCATCCGCAGTGGTGCGTGCCCGGCGGCGCCGAGGCCTTTGATCCATCGGATTTGCGCAACCACGCTCAGCAAGTCAAACAGTACGGCGGCCGGCGCTTTTGGAATGAAAAGACCGGCCGATTCGGCACCGTGGACTTGGATGGCGTGCTTCACGATTATGGATTCACGTTTCTCAACAACGAAGCAATCTATTACGATTTCGCCTCATCGCAACAGGCTGAATCCATCCGTTCCTGGATCTCCGGCCGCCGTACAGTCGCGGGCGATGCCTCATCCGGCGCTGACATCTATCATTGGCGCTTCGGCCCCCGCTCCACCACTCGGCGGAACATCGATTACTATTACTGGGCCTGGTCGAATCCCGAACGCATCCCCTGGGGCTATCAGGTGCAGGACGGCGGCGCAGTGCTGGGCTTTTCCTATCACGACCTCATGGCCCGGTTGCTCATCGAAGGTCCGGACGATGCCTGGCAACGGTTGAAAGAGATCATCCGCTGGTTTGAAGAGACCCAGGCTGCCGGCGGCTATCGTGCCTTTTATAAAGATCCGAAAAACGGCACCATGCAGGGCAGCAACGTGGCCGGTGGTTTGGGTTTGGACAAAGAATTTTTTGAGAGTATTCTCGTCCCCCAGGTCATGCTGTATGGCTTTCTCGGTTTTCAACCCACTGCAGACGGATGCGCCATTCATCCAAGGCTGCCGAAAGAGTGGCCGGCGGTGACGATCACCAGCATACGCCTTCACGGATGCGTCGTGGACATCACCGCGGATGGAAAATCCATCAGGGTGAAAGGCGTCTCCGCGCCCGGAGAAAGGCTCTTGGTCAATCTACCGCCGGGCGTGCGGCTCACATCGGACAGCGCGCCCTTTGTCCGCGCGGAATGACCGCGGACCGGCGCAGTCGTTTTGCGAATTGCTGTCTGATCGAATGAAAAAATCTGTTGCCTATCCTCGCAGTGGCACATCTTGGGCGCATGTCGTCGCCTTCGTCTTTCATGACTCGAGCGGATTAAGGCACGCACTCGAGTGAATCCACGCAGAAAGGCTTTATGAAGCAAAAAACACTCACATTCCTCCTCGGCCTTCTTCTGGCTCTGTGCCTGACCGACGCAACCGCCTGCCGCTACACCGTGCGCGAAATCGGCTACAGCCGCGCCTATGACAGCCCGTATCAGCTGCTGTTGCCCATACCGGAAGATTTCCCTGACGCGTTGCGCAGCGAAGCGGAAAAGCTCTGCCGCTCCGCGCTCGGCGATGCCAACATCAGCGCCCGCCTGGCCGGCCGGCAAGTGCTCGACAGCCTGCTGACCGCTCAGTCTGAGCCGCGGGCCAAAGAAAATGAAGCGCTGCTCATTTCACCGCGGGGACGGATCCTGAGATATGGAATCTCGCTGACGCCGGACAACTGGAAATCAGCCTTGTGGGATATTCTCGACTGGGCCTGCCTCTCCCCTGTTCGCAAGCAGATCAACCAGAGGCTGACTCAGTCTTATTGCGTGGTGCTGTTTCTGCCCGGCCGAGACAGCCGGGAGAATGCGCTGTATCAGGCGCGGCTGGAACAAAGCATCCAGGAGATTAAAAAAATCATGCCGAGCCTGCCCAAACCAGTTTCCCGGGCGCCGGCTCTGCTGATCCTGGACCAGGAACAAATGAGCCAGGAAGATCTGCTGCTCTGGAGTCTGGAGTGCGATAGCCAATCGGCCCATCCGCGCGCTGCGGTGATCTATGGAAGAGCGCGACGCCTGGGCCCGGTACTGGAAAAGGAGACCTTTACCGAGCAGAATCTGATCAGCCTGCTGGCGCTGGTCGGCGCGGATTGTGAATGCGGATTGGACCGCTCCGGAATTCTCGGCCTCATGCTGCCCAGCCGATGGGGCGGCGGGCTGCAACAGGCGGTTGCCGATGAACTGGGATTCGACGTAGAAAATCCCGCCGTGCTCATGGAGATGGAACAGATCCTCTCGTTGAACGTTCCGGCGCCGGCCGGCGAGGCCAAGGCCTCAGACCTGATCGCCGACTATCGCGAAGAACTGGTCGAGCTGCTGAGTCCATCGGCCTCCCCATCCGCTGCCGTAAAGTCGGCGCCACCCCGCTCGCTGCGCACCATTTTTTTAATCTCGTTCGTCGGCATTGGCTGCGTGCTCGCCCTGTCCGCTCTCGTGCTGCATTGGAAAATGAAAAAGAGAAACCCGGTATGATCAAACAGGTTTTGCAGGAAGCGCGGTTTCGCAAGTTCACCTTTCTCCTCAGCGCCCTGGCGGTCACCCTCGCCGTCGCGCTGGTGGTTTTTTTTCTTACCACCAGCGAGGCGTCCAATCGCGAGACCATCCGCCTGACGCGCGATATGGGATTCAATCTGCGCATCGTTGCGGCAAACACGGACATGGATCATTTCTGGCTGCACGGCTTTTCGGATCAACTCATGCCGGAGAGCTGGGTGGACCGGTTTGTTCAGTATCCCAAATTCTCCTTTGCCCACGTCACCGCTGCGCTGCAGCAACGGCTGCGCTGGCGCGATCGGCAGGTGGTGCTCACCGGACTGTCCCGTGAAATCGAACCCGGCGGCAAGGTTAAAACAGCCATGACCTATCATCTGGCGCCGGGCCGAGTGATCATCGGATATGGACCGGCCAGCGCTCTGGACATTCACGCGGGGCAGAGTGTCCGTATTCTCGACACAGACTTTTACGTGGAGCGAACGCTGGCCGAAACCGGCAGCGAAGAGGACCAGTGGATCTATATGGACCTGGAGTCGCTGCAACAGCTGCTGCATCTGCAGGGAAAGATCAGCGAGATCAAGGCGCTCAATTGCCTGTGCCTGGCCACAGATCAGCAGGATCCGTTGCTGATGCTCCGCGACCAGTTGAAACAGGTGCTTCCACAGGCACAGGTGATTATGAATAAAACCATCGCCATGGCGCGGGAGAGACAGCGCCTGACCATGGAACGATACTTCGCCGTGCTGCTGCCGGCGCTGTTGATCGGCTGCGGTCTTTTCATCGCCTCGCTGTCCATGATCAACGTACGGGATCGGGCGCGGGAGATCGGCATTCTCCGCGCCATGGGATACGGATCCGGACGCATCGTTTTTCTCTTTCTGGCTCGTGCCCTGCTGCTGGGACTCGTCGGCGGCCTGCTGGGATTTATCCTTGGCGCCCTGGCCAGCCTTTATTGGGGTCCCAGCGTGTTCAAGATAACCGGTAAAACCATTCTGCCGATGTACGATCTGTTATTCTGGAGTTTGATCCTTGCCCCCCTGTTCGCCGCCCTGGCCGCATCTATGCCTGCGGCCTATGCGGTCAATCAGGACCCTGCCAATCTATTGCGGGAAAACTGATCATGATGGAGTTACTGCAGGTAGCCAAAGTCTATCAAAAAAATTCCCATCGCATCGCCGCTCTGGAGAACATCACACTCCATATCAGCCGGGGCGAATTCGTCCTGGTCTGCGGTCCCAGCGGCAGCGGCAAATCCACTCTGCTGTTGACCCTGGGCGCCATGATTCAACCGAGCGCAGGCGCCGTGCGCTTTAACGGCCGGGAAATCCACCGCGCAACGGAAAAAGAGCGCACCCTGTTTCGCAGACAACACCTGGGATTCGTGTTCCAGATGTTCAATCTGCTGCCCTATATGACGGTACTGGAAAATGTGCTGATGGGACAGGTGTTGCGTCAACCGGGAGATGAAGCCACAGCCAGGCAGTGGCTGGAACGATTGCATCTGCAAGACCGGCTGCAGCACAAGCCTTCAGAATTGAGCGTGGGCGAGTGTCAGCGTGTGGCCATGGCCAGGGCGCTGATCAAAAAACCTCAAATGCTGCTGGCCGATGAGCCCACCGGCAACCTCGATGCGGCCAACGCCGGCCAGATTCTGACCGCGCTGTCGGAATATCATCGCCAGGGAGGAACCGTGGTGATGGTGACCCATGGAAGCATAGGGGCTATCCGCGCCGACCGGACGGTTTATCTCGAACAAGGCAAGTTGGTTGCGTAGAGAAGGCTCTTCGCTTCAGGCAAGATAAACAGGTACAATTACAACAGCATCAACTACATTCACAACCGAAAAAGTTCCGTGCAAAAAAAGTCCGATGAGCGGAGATTTCAACAAGAAGATCGTAACGCTCCCATCTCGAGGAAACAAACCAAAAAAGGAAAGGAGCGAGAACAGTCTCAAAGTGAACCAGTCACTATATCCGAGATCAAGTCCTCGCCCCTTTCAGTGCGCGCCTAAATTTTGGATAATTCTAATAAATTTCATAGAACAATTTTGGACATTACAAATTGTCCAAAATTGAAAAAGTTCTTGACTTTTACCAGAGTAACTTCGTGGTTGAATAATTACAGCAAATGGCCAAGAATTCCATAGATAGAATTCTTCCACCAAATTTGCCAACATTGCAGTCTGTCGTTCCGAGCCCGCAACGCGTCAGCCTTACACGTGCTTTGTGTCAGCGCAGGGCGAGGAATCTGTCGTCGCACAGAGCCTTGCCTTTCCGCCCTTTTCATTCGCCTCGAGATTCTTCAGAGCTTTACGGAACGTTGCAGAAGAAAATGATGATCAGCGCTCGATCCAACATTCGACCCTACATCAACCCTCTTTTTTTCAGCAACGGTTCAATGTTCGGTTCGCGGCCGCGAAAGCGTTTATACAGGGTCATCGCCTCCTCGCTGCCGCCGGCGCCGAGGATGTGCTTACGAAAGGCGGCGGCGTAGGTTTGATCAAACAGGCCGTTCTCTTTAAAGGCCTGAAAGGCATCTGCGTCAAGCACCTCTGCCCAGATGTAGGCGTAATAGCCCGACGAATAGCCGCCGGAAAAAATATGGCGGAAATAAGGACTGCGGTACCGTGAAGCGATCTCCGGGATCAGGCCGATGCGCGCCAGCGACTGCTGTTCAAAGAGCGTGGCATCATGCTCGATGGGTTCCCGCAGAGTGTGCCAGTCCATATCCAGATAGGAAGCGGCGAGATATTCGACCGTGGCAAAGCCCTGGTTAAATTGGCCTGATTGTTCGATTTTAGCGATCAGTTCGTCCGGCATGGCGGCGCCGCTCTGATAGTGTTTGGCATAGCTTCTAAGCACCTGAGGTTCAAACGCCCAGTTCTCCATGATCTGCGACGGCAGCTCGACAAAATCGCGGGCCACTGAGGTTCCGGCGATCATGGGATAGGTGCAATCGGAGAGCAGGCCGTGCAGGGCATGGCCGAACTCGTGAAACATGGTCTCGACCTCCTCGAGGCTGAGCAGCGCCGGCCTGTCGGCCGTGGGTTTGCTGAAATTGCCCACATTGACGATCACCGGCGTTTGCCGGCCGCCGAGTTTCTGTTGGCCGCGGTATTCGCTCATCCAGGCGCCGCCCCGTTTGCTGGCGCGCGGAAAATAGTCTACAAACAGCAGGCCGATGTGACGGCCGTCCGCCTCTTTCACCTCAAAGGCTCGCACATCCGGATGATACACCGGGATATCCTTGCGCTCCGTAAAGGTGATGCCCCACAGCTTTTGCGCCACGCTAAAAACGCCGCTGCGCACGTTCTCCAGCTTGAAATATGGACGCAACGCCTCTTCGTCCAGAGCATACTTTTCTCTTTTCACTTTTTCAGCATAATACCACCAATCCCATGGCTGCAGTTGGAAACCGCCTTTTTCCCGGTCGATAATCGCCTGCATGTCAGCGACCTCCCGGCGGCTGCGCTCCTTGGCCGGCCGCCACAGCTGGTCCAGCAGGGCGTAAACGTTTTCCGGCTTTTTCGCCATATTCTCTTCAAGCACGAAATCCGCATGACTGGGATAGCCGAGAAGGTTGGCTTTACGCACGCGCAGCGCGGCTATTTTGCTCAGGATCTTTTTATTGTCGTACTCATTGTCGTTGTCCCCGCGCCGAATATAGGCCTCATAGATCTGTCGGCGCAACGGACGGTTGTCGGCGTATTGCAGAAAAGGGAAGATGCTGGGCGCCTGCAGAGTGAAAACCCATTTGCCGCTATGGCCGCGCTCCTCAGCCGCTTCGGCCGCTGCGGCGACCATTGCCGGCGGCAGGCCGGCCAGATCGTCGGGCCGGCTGATGACCAGGCTGTAATCGTTGGTCTCCTTGAGCACATGGTCGCCGAACTTGAGCGTGAGCAGAGCCAGTTCCTGATTGATGGCGCGTAACTGCTCTTGTTGTGCTCCCTCGAGATTGGCGCCGCCGCGGACAAACTCGCGATAATAGCGGGTAAGCACCATCTCTTGTTCCGCGGTCAGGCCGAGACTCTCCTTTTGTTCATAGACCGCCTTGATGCGCTGAAACAGCTTGGCGTTGAGGCGAATGTCGTCGCCATGGCTGGAGCGCAACGGCGACGCCTCCTCGGCGATCTTTTGCAGCGCCTCGCTGGTCAGCGCCGAGGTCATATTGTCGAAAACATTGGTTACTCGAGTGAGCACACGGCCGCTGAGTTCGAGCGCATCGATGGTGTTGGCAAAGGTCGGGGGCTGAGGATTGTTGACGATGGCCGCGATCTCCTGCTGGTGCAGACGAATGCCCTCCTTGATCGCCGGCAGATAATGCTCGTTTTTGATTTTGCTGAAGGGCGGAACGCCAAAGGGGGTCTTGAACTCTTTGAGCAGGGGATTTTCCTGTGCCGCAGCGACGCTTTGGCAAAAAGTCAAGCACAATATCGCGATCGCTATCTCTTTCATGGATTTCCTCACAATAGGTTAATACTCGAATCCTGAGCCCCAAACACACTCCGTTCTCAACCTCCCTTTGTAAAAGGCCGGCTCCGTCGTCGATCTTTTGCGATAATTCCTTCTTCTGTCGGCCGCAGGGCCGCCTGCAACAAGACTATCGCAGCCACAATAACCATCCTCATTCCCCAGTCGAACAATCAAGCTATAACTCTGCTATTTTTTTCCGTGGCCGATACTTGATCACATAAAAAGATCCCAGAATCAGCAGCAGCACGCCCCACCAGATGTCCGCGTGCAGGTCCCATAGCCGCACCCGCGCGTCCGCCGGCGGCGGCGACAGCCAATGGAACAGACCGGCAGCCAGTATCAACAAACCATAGACCAACACGATTCCACCGATAAAAAACCAGATCGGTATCTGTTTTTCATAATGGCTTTCCATGACTTCCTCACCAGAAAAGTAGATTGACGGCGATCAACGCCAGGGCGACGACGCTGGCCCAAAAGACGGGTTTCTGATACCATGGACAGGGGGCCTCTTTGGGCCGCGGCGTAAGCCCCATCACCAGATTCTTCAGCTCTGCATCGGACTTGGGTTTGGTAAATAGACTCACCATCACGGTGATCAACACACACACCACCAACGACCACCAGCCGCTGTACATGTTCACGGCCATGGGCTTGGCCTTTTCTGAACGCGCGATCACCTTGGCATGATCCGGATTGAAGGCAGCCGGCGCAAAGCGTTTGGAAATCAAGGTCGAATGAACCTCCACTCCCGGCTTCAGATAGACCAGCACGCCCTCGACGCCGAACTGATGTTTCTCCCGGGAATCCGCCATCACCACCTCGGGCGCGAGGATCTGCACTGGAGTGTCGACGTTTTTCATCGGCACTGTGACCGGCAGCGCCACAGGTGCGTCTTTCACCGTGACCGCTTGTCCAGGATCAAATCCCGGCACCGGCACATTGACCAGATCCACACGGCCGCTTTCGACTACGATCAGCGACAGCGCTTCCGAGCCGCCCTGTTCCATCGTCTCCATACTCACCACCGCCCCCGGCGCCAGCGTCGCCTTGGGTTGCGGTTTATAGCCGTCCGGAAAGGTGTGCACATACGCCCACATGCTGATGGAAAACAAAATGGCGATTAAAAATCCCCAGAAACCGCCGGCCGGCGTCGCTCGTTTCCACAACATGCCAAGGATCACGGTTCCGAACAGAGGCACGATGAAAAAGAAAACCAGGACCTGCAGATACTCGAGGATGTTGGAAAAGTAGAACAGAGAATAAGCGGTAAGGATGGAGATCAGAATGCCGATTACCGAACTCCAGCGCCCCATGGCCAGATAGTGTCGATCCGTGGCCTTTTTGTTGAGCAAAGGTTTATAGACATCATAGGTCCAGACCGTGGCAAAGGCGCTGACGTTTCCGGCCATGCCGGACATAAAACCGGCGATCATGGCCGTCACGCCAAGCCCGAGCAGACCCGGCCCGAGATACTGGCCCATGAGCAATGGCAGCACATCGTTGAACGTATGATGGGTGATGCCCGCGCGCGGATCGCTCTCCGGCACCAGAACCATGGTGGAGCCGTCGGGATTGAAAAGAACCGCCAATCCCAGCAGGCCCGGAATGGTGACGATGAGCGGCACCAGCATCTTGAGCGCCGCGCCGATGAGCGTTCCGTTCTGCGCCGAACGAAGGTCCTTGGCCACGATGACGCGCTGAACCTGGAGAAAATCCGTGCACCAGTAACCGAATCCCACCGCAATGCCAAAGCCAAAGATCATGCCGAACCAATCGATGCCCATGGGATTGCTGGCAAAAGAGCCCAGATTGCGCCACAGGCTGGTAAAGTCGGCGTTCTGCACCGTCGGATGGATGACCGCCACGTTTTTCTGTATGGTGGCCATCAGGTTGTTCCAGCCGCCGGCGTCTATAAGACCGAGGATGGGAATGAGCAGCGATCCCAACCAGATGAGAAAAAACTGCAGCACTTCGTTGAACACAGCGGACAGCAGCCCGCCTAGGGTTACATAGATAGCCACGGTGATCGAGGCCACCCAGATGCTGACGTTCATATCCCAGCCCAGCAGCAAGTTCAATATTTTCGCCATGGCGAACATACTGGCGCCGCTGACAGCAACAGTCATAAAACTGAAAGAGATGCCGGCGACCGAGCGCGCCCCTTCCCCATAACGCATCTGCAGATAGCCGGGAACCGAGTGCGTACGGGAGATATAGTAAAAGGGCATCATCACCACGGCGAGAAACAGAATCGCCGGAATGGCGCCGATGAGATAGGCGTGCGCGCCCAACATGCCGTACTGATAGGCCATGGCGCTCCAGCCCATGGTCTCCAGAGAACTGAGGTTGGCGGAGATAAAGCTGAGTCCGGCGATCCAGGCCGTCATCTTTCTGCCGGCGAGGAAAAAATCCTCACCCGTGCCGGCGAATTTTTTCAGATAAAAGCCGATGGCCAGCACAACGAAAAAATAGATCACGATGATAAACAGATCGATGGGGCTCAATCGCAGCAAGCTGGAGGCGCCCGCTGAAGCGCTGAGAATCGAAAATAAAACCATGGCAGCTCTCGCGTAAGGGGTACGATTGTTTTACAGTCAATGTAGGGATTACTTGAAAAAGTTAAAAGGTTTTTTTACAATTTGCTTGCGATTGTGCGCGAGTTTAATTACACTATCGACAAACAAACAGAGGGCGCTGGGCCGTAAAAAGCGATCAGGTCGGCTGGGCTCCCCGGGAGGCTGCTGCCATGCACCTTCGGCATAGGCCGAGATCGATTGTCTCTCTGCCGCCGTAGATCATAGCGACACCGAAAAGTTTTCGCCCGATTCGACAGCACATGGAGCGTTCATTTTTTGAGGAAATTTATGAAACGTATTTTTCTCGGCCTACTCTGCTTTTCCGCCCTGGCCGTGGGGGCCGGCCCACATACCCTGCCCCTGCGCGACAATGGCACAGTGGTGGCCTGGCTCGTGGCGTTGCCCCTGCCCAACGATCAGGTCGATATTCCAGGGAGGGGCTGCTCAGGTTTCTACATCGATTGGCTGACCGCAATGGGCGGTGAGGCTGCAGCCATGCCGCAAGAAGGAGAACGCCTCGCCATTGCACCGGACAAATCCATCGCCTGGCAGCCGGTCTATACCGACAGTTCAGGGATAATCGATTTTCTCACTCTGAGCGGCGGGAGCAGCGACGGCCCGGCCGTGGCCTATGCGTTTTGCGTCATCCACTCGCCGTCTGCGCGAAAAGTGACGTTGCATGTCGGCAGCGACGACGCCATTCGTTTATGGGTGAATCGGGATCTGGTGCTCGATCATCACATCCATCGCCGGCTGATTCCGGGAGAAGAACAAATCACCGTTTCCCTGGTGAAGGGCGAAAATCGCATTCTCGCAAAAATCGGTCAGGCTGGCGGCAATTGGGGTTTTCATTTTGCGCTCAGCCCCTCCCAGAGCCCATCCTGCGCCGGCGCCATCACAATGCAGAATCCACCCAAGACGAAAATATTCAGCGCCTGCTTAAAGCCGACCGCTCTGCGGGTAAAAACCACGGCCGGTGAGCGGCAGAAAGCCAGATTGGAGATCATCACGGCAGGCGTTTCCAACAGTGTCTGCAAAATATCTAAAGCAGAGTGGCCGACGCCTGTCAGCGTCAAACTCGGCTCATTGCCGGCGGGAAAATGCTATCGCGATGTTCTGCTGCCGATTTCAACCTCCGCAGAACCGGTACAAGCCGTGATCACATCCGGGGCAGAACTATATACCCTGCCCGCTGTCCCGGCGTCAGCCATGAAGCCGTGGACGGTTTATCTGGTTCAACACGTTCATACCGATATCGGCTATACCCGTCCGCAGACGGAAATTTTGCCGGAGCACCTGCGTTACATCGATTATGCCCTGGATTTTTGCGATCTGACGGATTCTTATCCCGAGGACAGCCGGTTCCGCTGGACTTGCGAAACCTCCTGGGCAGTGCGCGAGTATCTCGCCTGCCGGCCGCAAAAACAGATCGACCGCTTGAGGAAGCGCATTGCCGAAGGCCGCATCGAGGTGACCGGCATGTTCCTCAACATGTCCGATATCGCCGATGAAACCATACTGGCCGCTTCGTTGCAGCCGCTGACAGAATGCCGAAACGTTCTGCAGGCGCCTATCGTCAGCGCCATGCAAAACGATGTCAACGGCCTGGCTTGGTGTCTGGCGGATTACTTGAACGAAGCGGGGATTCGCTATGTCTCCATGGGCATCAACAAAACCCGCTCCCTGCTGCCCTTCGACCGTCCCACCGCTTTCTGGTGGGAGTCGCCTTCTGGAAGAAGAGTGCTGGCTTGGCGTCCGGACCATTATCACACCGGCAATTTTTTCCAGATCCACCAGGGCAGACTCGATCTGTTTGAACCGTTGCTGTTGGATTATCTGCAGTCGCTGGAACAAAACGGCTATCCATTTGATCGTATCGCTGTGCAGTATTCCGGCTACCACACTGACAATTCGCCGCCGGCCATGATCGAGTGCGACTTGGTCAAAGCCTGGAACGAAAAATACGTTTCGCCGAAACTGCGCATCGCCACTGTCCGCGAATTTCTCGATTATGTCGCCGCTCATCACAGCGATCAATTGCCGGTGCATCGACAGGCCTGGCCCGATTGGTGGACCGATGGATTCGGCTCAGCGGCGCGGGAGACCGCCGCCGCCCGGCAGATGCAGATCGCGATGCAGGTCAATCAAGGTTTGCTGGCCATGGCGCGGCTGCAGGATTCGCCGCTGCCCGCAGGCATCGAAGGCCGCATTCGGCTGGCCACGGATGCCCTGCTGTTCTACGACGAACACACCTTCGGCGCCGCCGAGAGCATCAGCGACCCTCTGGCGGAGAACACGATGATTCAGTGGGGCGAAAAATCCTCCTACGCATGGGAGGGCGTCAAGCGAACCACCATGCTGCGCGAGGAATGCATGGGGTTGCTGCAGAATTCGATCCCACGCAGCCAGGCGCCGACGATCGCGGTGTTCAACACCTTGAACTGGCCGCGCTCAGGCCTGATCGAAACTTTTATCGACAACGAAATGCTGCCGGTCGACCAAAGTTTCCGCATCATCGACGCGGAGACCGGCGAAAGCGTGCCGGCACAAAGACTGACCGGCCGCCATGAAGGCGCCTATTGGGCGCTGTGGGCCAAGGAGGTGCCGGCGCTGGGTTTTAAATGCTACCGCATCATCTCGCTGGATGAAAAGGTTAAAACCCGCCCACCGCAGCCAAAAGACGAGCCGGTGATGGAAAACGCTTTCTATCGCCTGCAGGTGGATCCTCATACCGGCGCCGTTCGCTCGCTGCTGGACAAAGAAACCGGCGCCGAGCTGGTCGATGGCAATAGTCCATGGCAGCTCGGACAATTCATCTATGAAAAGCTGAATGGAGATCGAAACACCTTTCGCGGTGAATTTCTTCGCTCTTCGCTGCAGGACGTAAAGGTTGAATCTCAGGCCGAAGGACCGGTGTGGAAAAGTTTGCTCATCAAAGGAGAAGCTGAAGGGCTGCAGCCTGGTTCCGGTTTTCAATGCGAGGTTCGGCTGTATGAAACGGAGAAACGAATTGAACTGATCTACAGAGGCCGTAAACTGCCGGTCAACGCGCCCGAAGCCGTCTATATCGCCTTTCCGTTCGCCCTGCAGAACAGCCGCACGCTCTATGAATGCCAGGGCGGCATGGTCACCCCGGGCGTCGGTCAAATTCCCCGCTCTGCGTCCGATTGGCAGGCGATACAGAATTATGCACTGCTGCAAGGACAGGAGGGCCAGATCGTCTGGGGCAGCCTCGACATCCCGTTGGTGCAACTGGGCGACCTCAATTTAGGCAAATGGATGGAAAGGACGGAGATAAAAACGCCGCACCTTTACTCGTGGGTGATGAACAACTACTGGTTCACCAATTTTCTTGCCAAACAAGAAGGCGAACTGGTCTGGCGCTATTATCTGACCTCTCACCCTGATCGCAATCCGGCGGCGGCCGCGCGTTTCGGCTGGGGCTCAGCCGTGCCGCTGGCGGTCCGTGTGCTTGCGCCCGGCGCCGCCGCAAAGCAAAAACCGAGTTTTTCCGGCCTGGCCGACTGGCCGGAAAATATATTGATGGTGAGCAGCCGGCCGGCACGAACCGGCAACGGCATAGTGCTGCAACTGCGCGAGACGGCAGGCAGAGCAGCCAGCCTGCCGGTTGAAAATCTGCTCAGTGCAAAAAAAATGACCAGTGCTGCAATCATCAATGCACTGGAAGAAAACGTGCAGCCGGTCCATCGACAGATCGATTTCATGCCCTATCAAATGAAAATGGTTAAAGTAGAGTGGTGACCGGTTGCAGCTGAAGCTTCCCGCTTTGGCATCAACCTAATCAGAATCATTGCGTCGGGAATCCAGAAAGGATAAGCCATGCGTTGTGCACAATGCGACAAAGAGTATCCATCCAAATACTATTTTAAAACCGAGACTCTCTGCCTGGATTGCTACAATAGGATGGATTCCGAAGCCCGTAAGCAGGCGATCCGCCGAGACCTGATGAAGCATCCCATGACTTCTACTACGTTTACAATCGAAGGCTATAGAATCACCCGTCAATTGGGCGTGGTGCGCGGCATCACTGTACGATCACGATCCATTTTCGGCACAATCGGCGGCGCCCTGCAGACGCTGGTCGGAGGCAATATTCCGTTGTTCACCGAACTATGCGAAAAAACCCGTGAAGAAGCTTTCGAAATTATGGCCGAGCATGCGGAACAGATCGGCGCCAACGCCATCGTCGGCGTACGCTACGACACCACTGAGTTGATGGACGGAGTGACCGAAGTGCTCTGCTATGGAACGGCCGTGATGGTAGAGCCGCTCGCATGATTGTCTTGCAGAAACGGATTTCTCGACGCCTGCGGCGTAATTTTCGCATGCGTCTCCGCCCAACGTAGGAAGGTATGGTATGAACATCTCAAAGAACGCATTCCTCTCACTGGTCATTCTCTTGCGCCTGCCGACAATGGGACCGGCTTTGGCGGATTCCACGCGATCCGGCGTCCTCACCATCGCCGGCGGCCAGTTCCCGGTCTCGACGGATGTGTCGGCGAACGCGAATTGGATTCTCAAGCAGATGCGCCAAGCCAAACAAAAAGGGGCTGACATCATCCACTTTCCCGAATGCGCGCTGTCCGGCTACGCAGGCGTGGATTACACCACATTGGCGCACTTTGATTGGTCAAGCCTGCACGCACAGACGCAAAGAATCCTGGCCGCAGCCGATTCACTGGATCTTTGGGTTCTGCTGGGCAGCATGCACCGGTTGAGCGGCAAGAACAAACCGCACAACTGCGTCTATGTGATCGACCCGGAGGGCCGCATACTCGACCGCTATGATAAACGCTTTTGCACCGACGGCGACCTGGATTTTTTCACCCCAGGAGATCATCTGGTCACTTTTTCACTGAACGGCGTTTCCTGCGGCGTTCTCATCTGTTTCGATGTGCGGTTCCCAGAATTATATCGGGCCTATGTCCGGGAGAAGGTCGATATTGTTTTCCACTCGTTCTATAACGCCCGGCAGAAAAAAGGCAGCATTCATCCGATGATCATGCCGGTCACCTGCCAGGCTCATGCCGGCATCAATCACGTCTTTATTTCAATGACCAACTCTTCCGCTAAACACAGCTGGCCCTGCCATTTCATCACTCCGGACGGCCGTATCGAAAAAAAGCTGAAAACCGACAAGCCAGGCGTGCTCATTTCAACGGTCGATTTAGGAAAAAGCTATTATGACGCCAGCGCCGATTTTCGCATGGATGCCATCAACGGCAAATGGAACAGCGGCGAGACGGTGGAGGACGAGCGGTCTAAAAACCGGACAACGCTTTAGCAGATTATTTTTATTTTCTCTGACCTAAAATCTCCTCTCCGGCCTTTCCACTGATCATCACGGTTTCCCCTTCCCAGGTCTTTGCTTGACCGGACGCATCCTGGAAGGTCATGGCCGGCATGGAAGCAGGTTTGCGCAGCAACACCGCACCCCCACGGTCGAAGCGTATCTTGAAACCGGACAGCGCCTGCTGCTGCCAGCGCAGGTCGACGGTGTATCCACCCCGGCCGCGCAGGCCTCGAACCGAGCCCGTCGGCCAGGCGCTCGGTAAAGCGGGCAGCAAGCTCAACTCGTTCTCATGGCTTTGCAAAAGCATCTCGGCGATCGCCGCCGTGCCGCCGAAATTGCCGTCGATCTGAAACGGCGGATGCAGATCGAACAGATTGCCGGCGGTGGATTTTTGCAGCAGCAGCTGCAGATGCGCATGCGCCTCCTCTCCATCCAGCAGTCGCGCATAAAAATTGGCGATCCAGGCGCGGCTCCAACCCGTGTGGCCGCCGCCGTGACGCAGCCGTCGCTCAAGGGTGGTTCTCGCCGCCTGCGCCAGTTCAGGAGTGGTTCGCGGCGATATCTGCCGACCGGGATGCAACGCAAACAGATGGGACATGTGACGGTGACCTGGTTCTGCCTCTTCATAATCCTCCATCCATTCCTGCAGCTGCCCGTGCCGGCCGATCCTGAGCGGCGGCAGCCGCTGGAGCGCCTGCTCCAATTCTCCGCAAAAATCTGAATCGATCTGCAGAATGTGCGCGGCGTTGATGCAGTGGCTGAAAAGATCATGGATGATTTCGAAATCCATTGTCGCGCCCACGCAAAACATCGCCTTCTGGCCATCGGGTGTTATGAACGTGTTCTCCGGCGAATGGGACGGATTGGTGACCAAAAAGCCTTTTTGATCCGGCGTCAGATAATCCAGAATAAATTCAGCAGCCCCTTTCATCAACGGATAGCCGCGCGTTCGTAAAAAGACGGAATCGCCGGTGAACGCATAGTGCTCCCATACGTGTTGGCACAACCAGGCCGCGCCCATGGGCCAGATGCCCCAGACGCCGTCCGCCGGTGTGGTAAAGCCCCAGATATCGGACAGATGATGCACCACCCATCCGTCGCAGCCATAGTGCATTCGCGCGGTCATGCTGCCGGATTCCACCAGCGACTCGATATAATCGATCAGAGGCAGAGCGCATTCCGAGAGATGGGTTGGTTCGGCCGGCCAATAGTTCATCTGCAGGTTGATGTTGGTATGATAGTCCGAATTCCACGGCGGCGTCATCGATTCATTCCATTTGCCCTGCAGGTTGGCTGGCAGACACCCTGGCCGGGAGCCGGCGATGAGCAGGTAACGGCCGTACTGGAAATAGAGCGCCATCAGCGCCGGATCCTGACCGCCCTCCTGAACCCGTCGCAAGCGCTGATCTGTGGGCAGATCCGGTTTTGGTTCCGCGCCAAGATCTAAATGCATGCGCCGGAACCAGCTCTGATGTTCTTTCACATGGTCGGCCAGAATATTTGGATAAGGCTTGTTGGCGGATTCGATAAAAGCCTGGCAGACATCGCGCGGATTTTTTCCACGGTATTCAGTTGCGGCGGTGAGATACAGCGTCGCCGCATTGGCGTTCTTGATCGTCAGGCGATTGCCGGAAATATATCGTTCACCCCCTTCATTGGCAGCGGCCAACAACGCTTCATAGGCCATGCCCTTGCCCTCATCCAGCCGGCCGCGCAGAATCAGCATGTTGTCTCCGGCACTGCCCCAATGCGCATCCTGTGAACGGAACAGGCGAACAGTGAAATTGATTTTTTTCTTTTTATTCGCCGTCAACCGCAACACCAACAGTTGATCGGGCGCAGAAATAAAAGCAGTGCGGGTATAGCGGACGCCGCCTTTGGTAAATCGCACGGTGTGCACCGCCGTATCCAGATCCAGCAACCGCTGATAGTCCGTAACCGTGCTGTCGCCGGGAAACTCGAGGATCAGATCGCCCAACGTCTGGTAGGGCTTGATGCGCTCCGGAATGCCCATCAGATAGGCGTCCGCCAGATCCGTGGCTTGCAAAAAGCGGCCGGCAAACAGCAGCCGCCTCACCTGCGACAGATACACTTGCGCTTGCGGATTGATGGTGTTGTTCGGCTTGCCGGACCACAAGCTCTCCTCATTCAATTGAATGCGTTCTGTTCCCACGCGGCCGAAAACCATAGCTGCCAGCCGGCCGTTGCCCAACGGCAACGCCTCGATCCATTCCCGTGCCGGCTGCTCATACCACAAACGGCAGGGCGCCACCTCCTCCACCTTTTCACTGCAGTGCAGAAAAAATAACGCCGCCAAAAGCGGCAGAGGCCGCAGGATTCTTTTTACCATGGGCTCAATCCTCAATTAGTTTCTCCAGCCGTTTAATCGTCTGCCCGGGATTCTTACCACAGGCCGGCCAGAATTTCGCCTGGCGTTGATTCCGCACTGACTTGAATCAACAACCGGTCGCTTGCGCCCCTGGCGTTATAAGCCTGTCTGGCATAGCTCCATGCTTGTTCACATTGCTCACGCGTCAGCGCCTGACCGTTGGCGTTACAGCCGTTGAACCACGCAAGCGGGCGCGGCGCCATAAGAGCGGCCAGGTCCTGCAGATCGTACTCGCCCAGACATCCTGCCACCGAGTTACTGATGTACTCCGGCTTGTAAAAGAGGCGGCCGGCCAGATCCTCATAGCTGACAAACGATCCGATCAGCGCCGACCGTTCAATGGCTGAATCAAAGACTGCGGCGTGGAGCAACACCGGCGCCGATTCCGCAAAAGCGACAGCGGAAACGCTGCGGCCCTGCGGATCCAGGGGCTTTTTCAGCTGCCGAACGAGCGCGTTCAGCTCCTGAGCGCGTAGGGCAACCAGGCTTCGAGCCACCTGAATGCTCAGGAACCACATGTTATAAGCGCCCTTGCCCTGCAGGAAATCATAGGAATCGCCCTTGAGCGCACCGCCGCCTAGTTCGCCGATTTCCGACAGGTCCGGCCAGATCACCGCATAACCGTTGCGCGCGAACGGCTGCCAGTTTTTTTCCTCCTCCCACAGCGCGGCCTTGCCCTGTGGATGCAAAAACACGACGCTTCGGTCAGGGACCGGCCCTTGATCGGCATAGACTTTGATGAACGGCAGCGCTGTGTGCTCAAGCGGCAGCAAATAGTTCTCCCACACCCATCCCTCTTTTCTCTGCCGACCGGCAAACAGAAGGGTTCCGCTGTCCGCGGCCGGTCGATAACCGGACAGCGTTTTCGCCCTTTCCAGCACCCGGTTCAAATGACCGTCGCCGGCGCGGGATTTGACCAGCTGTTCAATTTTAAGCTGAACCCGGCGTTTATTCAGAGAGTGATGCGTTTCCGTTTTCTCCAGGCCCGCCACCTGCCCGGTCGTCGTCACCTGAAGCGTCTTGAGGTCAGGCAGCGTGACCTCCAGTTCAGCGGCTGAACCCGGTTGATCTAGTTGTTTCTGAAAAAATGCGTACATGGCCTCACGGTTTTTTTTCGTCGAAGCATGAACGCTGTCGTCCTCGGTCATCTGCAGCAGGGCGCCGGCATCCAGCATTCGATAGATCCGCGAAACCTCTGCAAAAGTCTCACGCGCTCCCTGCACGCTGAAATAATCCCGGGTGGTGGCGATTATCAGCGCCGGTCTCGGCGCCCGCGCCAGCAGCAGGTCAGCCATGTCAATGCCCTGGCTGATGCCATGATAGAAATGTTGCTCTGCATCCTGGGGCCCGACGCTTTGCAGCAAACGACGAAAGCTGGTGATATAACATTCCGGAGCTGCGGCGCGAATGCGCTCGTCGAACGCCGCGATATAAGCGGACTGGGTGCCGCCGCCGGACCGGCCGGTGATGCCGATGCGTTTCGCATCCACTTCCGGACGGCTGACCAGGTAATCGACGGCGCGGATGCCATCCCAGATCCAATAAACAGCCGGCGAATAACCGGCGAGAAAACACTGTGCGCCGGCATACGAATGCTCGCGCGTGGGCCCGCCTACCGCGGATTTGCCCGTCTGCGGATCGTAATACTGCAACCGCTCCCCCTGGCCGGCGGGATCGAACGCCAGCACGACAAAGCCCTTTTTCACCAGATTCAGAATAGGCAGCAGATAGACAGGCAGACGAAAGCCCTCGTTGGAGTGACCGCTGCAATAGACCACCGCCGGATGCTTGCCTTTCTTTTCCGGAAGAAATAGACAGGCGGTCACGTAAAAATCAGGTTGCGATTGAAAGAGGATCTTTTCGATAGAGTAGCCATCCTGTTGCAAACGACCGGCGACCTTTGGCTTCAACGGGGTCTTGGCCGGCAGGGATCCAACGGCGCGATTCAATTTAGCGCGAATCTCGTCGCGAAAAGCTTGCCAGCTCGCGCCATCATGAATGTTGCGGACCCGTTCTTGACGAACGTCCAGATGATGAAAGGCCTCGAGGCACAGCGCATGATAGAGGGCGTTGTCGGCATCTGTATAAGCCAGCCAATTTCGTAAAATCAAATCTTCGCCCGAACTGCTGAATGCCGAAGCTGCGAAAAGAAGCATGAGAGCATATAGGCGTCGCATAGTGCCCCTCCTGATAAATACAACTGACAAAAAAAGCAGCCGGCGTCGAACAGCTCTGAACCAGCCTTATGCGCACCTTCCATCAGGCTGTTCAAGCGACTTTAATTTTATACAGTTAGCGGCGGCTTCTGACAGTTACTTGTGCGCCACCAACAGGAACAGAGGGAACGTGCGCATTCCCACTAGAGTGTTTTTAGTCAGCGGAGCAAGATCGTGATAAATGGCGTTCACAAAGCCGGCCTGATGAACCCGGTCTTTCAAGACCGCTCGATCAAATCCTTTATGGCCGGTAAAATCCTCGCCATGAAACCAGCCGTCTTCAGCATCCAGATCGACAACCGCCAGGTAGCCGCCGTCGGCTAACAGATCATAAAAACGTTTGAGCAGCCCTAACGTATCAGCCACATGATGAAGCGTCATGGAGGTGAAAATCAGTTGGAACAACTGCGATGGCGCCGGATCGGTCGCCAGATCCAGCTTCAAACAGGTCATATTGGTCACCCCGGCTCGGTCGATTTTTTCCTGCAGCACGGCGAGCATGCCGGAAGAGCTGTCCGCCATCACCAGATGGCCGAGAAAAGGCTGCAGCAAAAAGCCGACCAGGCCGGTTCCGCAGCCGTATTCCATGGCGGTCCATGTTGAATCCAGGGGCACATGGTTTCGAATGGAACGTGCGGCGTCCTGCGCCCTGATCAATCGTTCCGGATTTTCGTCCCATTGAGCGGCTCGTTCATCGAAAGAGTTCATCCTTTATTCCTTTTCTTGTTCAGATAGTCCGGCGCCGCAGAGGTACGCCTGTCACACTGGTGTTGGTCGGGCAATCCAGGGACTCTATTTTACCGATTTGATTTGATAAATGCAAGCCCATCATTCTTGTCCTGCGCGGCCCTGAGCGCCCCTTTTGCCGCCGCCACAGCTCCTTAAATCGTCCTGGCTGCACCTGCAACAGGCGGAAAGTTACGGTCATTTTTCACCGCTTGCTTATGGCGCTGAAAATGGCTATTTTATTCCGTCAGCAAACCTAAATGGAAAGATTTGCTCATGATCCGTCGTCTCACCTGGCCCAATCGCATCACCCTGTTGCGCGTCGGGCTCTTGTTCGTACTGGTGTTTTTAATCTACAACCAGTTCATCTGGGCCCGGCTGTTCGCCGCCCTGCTCGCTATCATCGTTATCATCATGGACTGGCTTGACGGTTTTCTGGCGCGCAAGCTGCAAGAGTCAACAGCCCTGGGCAGCGTGCTCGACATCGCCGGAGATCGCGTGGTGGAAAACGTGTTGTGGATCTGCCTTGCGGATCTGCGTCTGATCGGCATATGGATCCCCATTGTGGTCATCTCCCGCGGCATTTTCACCGACAGCATCCGCAATTACGTCATCAAGTTCGGCTATTCCGGCTTTAGCGAAAAAACCATGATGCGCAGCGCCATGGGGCGATTTCTCACCGGATCCCCGATCATGCGCACAGGTTATGCGGTCCTCAAAGCTTTCACCTTCGGCTCTTTATTGCTCTTCTCCGGGCTGGCCAAGGTACACCGCTATTGGAACTGGATTCCGTTCACCTGGATCCAATTCGGACTGAAAACAGGCGCCCTACTCGCCATTGTAACCGCGGCTGTCTGTCTTCTGCGCGGCATTCCGGTGATTATCGAAGGCGTACGCCTGATCCAGGAAAAGGAGGCCCCGCCTGCGGCCGATCATCCTGCTGGACATTGACGGCACGCTGCTTCCCCGCAGCCTTGAACAATGGTTTCTCTGGCATCTGCTGAAAACCGGCCGGCTGAACGTCATCGGCTTGATGAAAAATCTCATTCTGCTTTTGCGTTGGCCGCTGCAGGCGAAAAACTGCAAGCTGTTCTACCTGCGGGGACAGGCCGTGGACCAGGTTCAAAACTGGATCGAGGAAGCATGGAGTTCTGAAATCAAGCGCCGGATCTACGTCGGCTGGGGCCCGGCCATCGAATGGCTAAAATCCCGCGACGCTCAAATTGTGCTTTTAAGCGGCACGCCGAGACCGCTGGCCGAACCGCTCATGCGCCATTTTCAGATCAGTCATGCGCTCTGCGCTGAACCGGAAATCGTCGACCAGCATTACACAGGACGGCTGCTGCGGCCGCATCCTAAAGGACGAGGGAAAGTCGATTATGCCGGTCAGTGGCTGCATAATCAGGGTGCGGCATGGCAGGAAACCATCGCCGTGGCCAATGATTGGCCGGATCGATTTTTATTAAACCGGACCAGGCCCATCGCGGTTCATCCGTCCAGGCGATTATTACGGCTGGCTCATAAGCGGCACTGGCAGGTAGTTAGAAATCCTGGGAAGAATGCAGAGTTGGTTCACGCGTTGCAGAGATTCTTCAATCCATAGCAATCAGTATTTTCTATTGCTTTTCGAGAAAAATCATTATATTTTCACGGCATCGTGTTGCGCAACATAAGTCTATCGCGGGCCCCACGCGCACTTGAAAAGCGCGATTCCTTCACATGATCCGAATCCTGTTGCGCCTCATCGCCAATCCGATGCCAACTATGCCTCCAACGGACTATCTGCTCTATCATGGGGAACCTGCATGCTCGGGCGACAAATTGGCCATTTTAAGATAGTCGAACAGTTAGGCGCCGGCGGAATGGGGATAGTGTACAAGGCCCTCGATAAAAAGCTGGATCGAACGGTTGCGCTGAAATTCCTGCCGCCGGAACTCACCAACGATGCCGAAGCCAAAGAACGATTTATCGTTGAAGCCAAGTCCGCTTCCGCTCTTGACCACCCCAACATCTGCACGATCCATGAGATAGGCGAAACAAAACACGGCCAGTTGTACATCGCCATGGGCTGTTATGAAGGCGCCACGCTGCAGCAAAAAATTCGCACCTCTGTTGAATCCGCCGGACAGACCGGTTCTTCATCCGCTCCCCTGTCGACGGATCGCCTAAAATCCCTGGAAGAAATCATCGATATCGCCATCCAAATCGCGCAGGGATTGGTCAGCGCCCATGCCAAAGGCATCATCCATCGCGACATCAAGCCTGCCAATGTCATGATCACCAAGAGTGGTATGGTCAAAATTCTTGATTTTGGCCTGGCCAAGCTGGCCCATCGAAGCGGGATAACCAAAACCGGATCAACGCCCGGCACGATCGCCTATATGTCGCCGGAACAAATCCGCGGTGAAGAGAATGATCATCGAACCGATCTCTGGTCGTTGGGAGTGGTACTGTATGAGATGGTGGCCGGTCGACTGCCGTTTAACGGTGAATGCGATGCGGCCATTCTCTATGCGATCGTCAATCTGCAGCCCGAGTCGGTGAAAAAATTCCGTCCGGATGTTTCAGCGCAATTAGCCGGTGTTATTGATCGGGCCCTGCAAAAAGATCCGCGGGATCGCTACCAGACCGCGGAGGAATTCATTCAAGCCTTGCAGGCCTGCCGGCCTTCTGATGCTGTGCTGCCTTCCGGTGCGCTGAAAAAAAACAAACGGCCGGGCGTCTCGAAAAAGAGAAAGATTCTGGTCGGGATCGCCGCGCTGTTTTGTCTTTTTATGCTGTTCTTTTTGGCGCCGCATTGGCATTCAGTTAAAAAAACGACGGTTGCGAATACCGAAAAAGTATTTGCCATATTTCCTTTCAACGTGCGTGGCGCTCCTGATTACAGCTATCTGGATGAAGGGATGATGGACCTGCTGTACACCAACCTGAACAGCGCCGGCGATCTGCGCAGCGTTGACCCCCGCGCCGTGCTGAACCAGATCAAGCTGCTGCGAAAAAGGGAGGTCACCATCGAGGAGGCGGAAAACATCGCCCGTTTTTTCGGCGCCGGCTACTTTATTCTCGGCAGCCTGTTCGCCGCTGAAGGCCGGCTGCGGTTCAGCGCCACGCTGTATGATCTGAGTGCCAAAGACAACCGCTCCATCCCCCTGTCCGCCGAAAGCCCGGCGAAGCGGCCGTTTGAATTGGTCGACGATGTGAGTTTGCAGGTTCTCTCCAGATACTCGAAAAGCCTGGCGGCGCGCAATGACCTGCTGGAGAACAAAACCACCCGCTCTCTGCCGGCGCTCAAGGCGTACCTGGAGGGCTTGAAAGCGGATCGCCACGGCCTTTTTGAAGACGCGCATGCTCTCTACAGCCAGGCGGTGCAGTACGATTCATCTTTCGCACTGGCCTGGTTTCGTCGCAGTCTGGTAAATTATGGTTTTCTGACCAATACCGAAGAGGCGAAATCCGATTTGAACAGGGCGTTGCACAGCAGCGCCAAGATATCGGAACACGATCGGCTCCTGATGCAGGCGCATCAGGCCAGCATCTCTGGTGAATGTGAGAGGGCCATGAGCGAATATCGACAAATCGTCGCCAGATATCCGGATGATATTTTCGGTTGGGAGAACTTGGCATTTAATTGGCTTCAATGGGCGAACTTTTTTGGTCATTCCATACGCGAAAGCTATCCGCTGTTCGAAAAATTGCTCTCGCTGGATCCGGAAAACGGCGGTTATTATCAGCAAATGCTGGTACCCGCAATCAAGCGTGGTGATCGAGCGGAAATCGACTCCATCATCGCCAAACTTCAACGATTTAGCCCTGATCATACTTGGGCATGGGCCGCCATCGCTCCACGTGCCTTTCTCGATGATGACTCGGCCATGCAGAAAAAAATTATTCAGCAAGCACCGAGCCAGGACGATGTGCTGTTACATTGCGGTATTGAGAACAGCGCCGTCAATGCAAGCAGACTAAGCAGCGTCATGCCTTTGGCGCGCACCCTTTTGCATCCGTCTCGATCAGAAAAAGCCCAGACATACGGCTATTTATACCTTGCTGTGTTCGATCTTGGCCTCGGCAAATGGCAAGCGGCCACCGGCAAGCTGGATAGCATGAATAGGTATCGCAGGGGGTATGGAAGATTATTTCGTTCTTTGTTCAGTCCCTTCCTTTTATTTCATGCGCCCACTGCTGATCCTAGCGTTGAGCTTCAAGCCATGGAAAAATGGCGGGTGGATAGGAGGCCCCTGCCGGGCGCAACGGATTGGGATCTCAAACAGGTTCCGGAATATATAACTCCTATCCAATTGTACACCTTGGGATTACTGAACCATTTTCGCGGCGATTCCAGCCGGACTCTATCTCTCAGTCAGCAGTTGCTGAAAGAACCTTCACCCATCGAAGCGGGCTCGCTCCTGCGCATCTGGGCCGGAACCCTGCAGGCTCTGGAGGCCATGCGGCAGAATCACCCCGCCGTCGCCCTGGCCATTCTGGAAAAAGAACCCTTCGTTGTCAGATTTCCGCTTTATACGAATCCTGTTTTCAACACCGGTTTTGCGCGATATCTTCGCGCGGAAGCGTTGAATCGTCTCGGCCGCTATGAGGAGGCGCTAAATTGGTACCAGTCCATCGGCGAGACGTGGTTTATGGATTTCCCCTATCGTGCGCCAGCCCTGTTGCGCTGCGCCGAGATCTATGAGAAAATCAACCAGCCGGACGAGGCCGTCAAAGCCTACCGACGGTTTTTACAGCAGTGGCAAGACTGCGATTTTGAATTCAAATTCATGACTCAAAAAGCTGAGACGCGGCTTGCCCAGCTTTTAGCGAAGGGGTCGAAGTAGTGATCACAGCCTTATCGAGCGCAAAATGAACAGTCAGAATCATCAGGCGGCGGAGCAAGGAACAGGCGCCCTGCCGTCGTATTCCGAATTAATCGACTTGGCCGCTATTTTGAATGCACAAAACGATATAGCGGAAATTGTGCGCATCATAACGGAACAGGCATCCCTTCTGCTGGGGGCGGAAAACGCCATCCTTCTTCTGGTGAATCCGCGCACCCGCGAAACCCTCCGCACGGTCAACCGCTTAAGTCCGAAATCTCACGACGCTTTCCTCCACGAAATTCAACTTCACACCAGCGGCTACATGATGCACTCGGGAAACAACTTGCTCAGCCGCGATTTGGTCCATGACGCCAGGTTTTCCGGCATTAAATTCAAGAGCGACAATTACCGTTCGGCTCTCGGCATTCCATTCCGCAGCAGCAGTACGGTCATCGGCTCCATCGTGCTCATCAATAAAAAAGGGGGCGGCCTTTTCGAGGAGAAGGACCTTGATTATCTGGTAAAATTCGGTCAGATCATAACCCCCTTTTTCAACAATATTCAGCAGCTGCAAATCTTCTTTGAGCATCCCATTCCGGAATCGGTGCTGTTAAAAAAATATGCCAATCTCGGATTGATCGGCCGAAGCGAAAAATTCATTGCCTTGCTGCAAGCGATTGAAGCGGCCAGTCGTTGCGATGTACGGGTGATGCTGCAGGGCCCCAGCGGCACGGGTAAAGAGCTGGTCGCCCGCGCCATTCATAAAATGAGCGAACGCCGCGACGCGCCGTTTGTGGCCATCGATTGCGGCGCCATTCCGTCCGCCTTGTTTGAAAGCGAACTCCTCGGCCATGTCAAGGGCGCATTTACCGGCTCTACGACGGATCGAAAGGGACTGATCGAAGAGGCTGACCAAGGTACGCTGTTTATGGATGAAATAGTCAATCTTCCTTTGGAGATGCAGTCAAAACTTTTGCGCGTTTTGCAGGAAGGTGAAATTCGACCGGTGGGCAGCAACAAAATTCGCAAAGTCAATGTGCGCGTTATCGCCGCAGCCAGCTCTTCGCTGGAAAAACGGGTTCAGGAGGGGCTGTTTCGTGAAGATCTTTTTTATCGCTTGTATGTGTATCCCATCCCAGTCCCCTCTCTGCAGGAACGGGGGCAAGATATCGGACTGTTGGCCGGCCATTTCCTGGAAAAATTTGCCGCCGAACAGCATAAAAAAGTCGACGCCTTCAGCGCCCAGGTGCTGGAATTCATCAAAACCAGGCCGTGGCCGGGGAATATCCGTGAGCTGGAGAATTTCGTCGAACGCCTGATGACCTATATAAGTCCTGAAACCACTACCCTGACCAAGGCGGATCTGCCGGCGGACCTGCAACAAGAATTCACCGCTAAACTTTCCATCGATCAGGATGAGGCCGTGCAACCATCGCTGGGCGAACAGGTGGATGCTTATGAAGCGAACCTCATTCGCTTGGCATTGAAAAATAACAATTGGAGCCAAACCCGCGCCGCGCGTGCACTGAAAATTCCTGTTCAAACACTGCACAATAAAATGGTCAAATTGAACATTCACCGTCGGGATAACGGGGAATCCACTTGAGCGTCATCTCAGTCGCGGCTTTTCACAATCGGGAAAACAGGCTGCTTTTCTTACCAAAAAAATGAATTCAAACAGTAATAAAACTGAGTGAGCCCACCCACCTTTCCCAAAACTGAAAAAATTAAGCAGCAGATTAATGACGCAGGCAGCTCGGCTGGAAAAGCGGATATAAAAAACAATCACTTGCCCTGCTGATAAAGGCGGCATATTTTTTGTAGGCGTGAAATAAAAACAGCATGCCATTAAAAAAGTTTTTTGCGGAGGCTGCCATGAAGATCAACTGGTTTTGTCTTGGTCTGTTCATCTATCTGCTGGCAAACGGGCCGGTACAAGCACAAAACACCGGTGGATGTTTGGAGGGCCGGATTATTAACGGCGACTCTAAACCGGTTGAAGGCGTCAACATTCAATTGAGCGGTGAAGCGCTGCAAGGCCTGCGTGGAACAATCACCGATCGACAGGGCTGGCTTCGCATCTCTGCCGTGCCAGTCGGCGAGTATACCCTGCGAATCAATCATGTAGCCTACAAGCCCATGACGATGGCGCCTATCGTAATTGGACTGGGAACAACCACTTTTCTCGGCGTCATTCGCCTGCAGGCCCAGTCCGTTGCCATGCCCGATGTGACAGTTTCCGGCGCTGCCTATTCCATAGATCCAACCAGCACGGTGAACGGCGGCAATCTTTCAGCGAAGACCATTGCCCAATTGCCGGTTGAGCGCAATTATCGCAGCGTGGCCACCCTTCTGCCCCAAGTGAACACGAGCTACCTGGGCGATGGCCCCAATATGGCTGGCGCAACCGGACTTGAGAACAAATACACCATTGACGGCATGGATGTGACCGATCCCTTTCGCAATCTCACCGGCACCAATCTGCCCTACAATTTCGTCCAGGAGGTAGAGGTCATAACAGGCGGTTCTCAAGCGGAATATCGCAGCTCCCTCGGCGGGTCCATCAATGTGATTACTTATTCCGGCGGCAATGAATTTCACGGCCAGGCGTTCGGCTTTTTCGCCAACAACCGGATTGCCGGCGAACCACGTCAACCCATGATCAAACCGCCCAAAGGAGATTACAGCCAATATGATGCCGGCTTTCGTCTGGGCGGCCCTATTGTGCGCGATCAACTCTGGTTTTCCATCGCCTACAATCCAACGTTCGAACGTGAGCAGGTGCAGATCCCGGGATTGGCCTATTTTAGCGATCATTCCGTCATCCACAGTTTTGCCGGTAAATTAACCTGGCAAGCCGGAAGCAAAAACAATCTGACGCTGACGTTGCTCGGCGACCCGCAAAGCCGGCGCGGCGTGGGCGACACCTTCGGCTCTTTCGGCACGCCGACCACCCTGGCCAACCCGGATCCCTATTTGTCGGATATTCAACGGGGCGGCTTCAATGTCTCCTACCTGGGTCGCCATACCCTTAGCCCTCGACTATTGCTGGAAACCTATGCGTCGCAATTATCACGCCTGGAAAAAAATGTGCCCGCGACCGACAGAGGTTCACTGGAAGCGCTGTATATGGATGTATCCGGCCAGTGGTCAGGCGGCCCCCCCAGTCGAATTGACAGCCGGTCCACGGTCGGCACTCTGGGCCTAAAAGCTACTTTTACGGTCACCCGTCATATGCTTAAAACCGGAGTTGAGTACCGTGACAATCGTTTGCATCATGCTCTCGAAGGAAACATGATCCAGCAATTCGGAGAAGAAAATTATTTCGTCTGGCAGAATCACGCAAACGGCATAGTGCACCATCGATTCCCGGCCGCATTCATCCAGGACTCCTGGCAGGCGACCGATCGGCTCCGACTCCAAGCCGGCCTGCGCTGGGACGGACAGTATTTAATAGCGTCCACCGGTAAATTAGGCCAAGGCATCACTAACCAGTATCAACCAAGACTGGGGATCATCTATCAACCTGGAAAAGAAACACCGCAAAAGCTGTATTTTTCTTTCGGCCGTTTTTATCAGGAACTCAACACCTGGCTTTCCGTCGGTTATTTTATGATCGACGCCATAACCTCTTTTCAATATTATTTGGTGGATCCGAGACAGGCATCGGCTAATCCAGACCATGGATTTGAATCAAAAATCAGTTCACGTCCGCAGCTGAAGGATCTTGGCGGCCAATATTATGATGGCTGGGCTCTCGGTTATGAACTGCAGGCAACTGATAAAATAAAACTGGGCGTGCACGGCGTTTACAACACATTGCGTCAGGGCCTTGAGGATGGCATGGATCCGAACACGGGAGACTTTTGGTTCCATAATCCAGGCAAAGGCACACTGGCACTCTATCCAAAAATGAAACGTGATTATAAAGCCATTGAGCTGAGAGCGGAGAAATCCTTTGATGGTCGAACAGGATACCTGGCTTCGTATGTCTGGTCCAGGACGGAGGGCAATTACCCCGGATTATTCAATTCCGATTACAACTATTCATTCCCTAATACCAACGGATCCTGGGACGTCTTGGAGACCACCATCAATGCCACAGGCCTTCTGCCCAACGACCGCACCCACGTCGCTAAATTCTCCGGCTCAATGGGCTTGTCGGAAAATCTGCAGGCCGGTGCGTGGTTCATCTGGCAAAGCGGCACGCCGCTCAGCGAACTGGGCGGATCCGAGATGGGGCCGCCGTACAATCGATTTATCGGATCACGGGGCTCCAAAGGCAGAACCCCATCGATCTGGGAGCTCAATCTTCGGCTGGCCTACTCATTAGGCAGCGTTACCAATCTGTCGCTGAAACCACGGCTCCTTCTCGACATCCTCCATATCGGCAGCATGCGCAGCCCGGTGAACTATGAACAGATCCATTACTATAACCTGGATGAAAAGGGACAGAGCATCAATCCCAATCCGTTATACGGCCTGGCCTCACGCTATCAACCGCCCATGGCCATACGGTTGGGCATGGAGATCAATTTTTAGATAAAATCGACTGTAGCCCTCATAGCTTAGGCCCCCAGTGTTGATGCCGACCGGATCCCGGAGCTGCCGCTACCCATGCGGCGGCTTCGGGATTTTTTCAATCATTCCGCTTCAAGCCAAACACCGCAAACGGTATGCACACTCCTCGCTGCACGCAAAAAAAATCTTTTGATTCAATGAATGGATTTGCTGAGAAAAATACCACTTTTGGTAAAACAATCAAATCTATTCCCCAAAAATAATAATCCCAAGTAATTTAAAACCTCGTCGCCGCCGCAGGAAGGTTAAAATTAAGAAAAAATCTTCTGCTGCAAAGAGCTTGCTCTCGTCGGCCGGCGGCAGCCGCTTATAAAAATCAGAACATTACCCTGCCCATAACGATCGTACTGCATTGGCACACTTTTTGAACTGCTCAGAACAAAAACAAATCCCACCCAAGCTGAAAGGAGCGTACTATGAACTTGACTCGATGTATTAAGCGAATGATGATCGCTGTGTGCGGTCTGCTTATCATCAGCGGTTGCGGCGATAAAAAATCTCCGACCGAATCAAAAAACACCGCGCCCACTGCGTTATTTGTCGTGCTGCCGATGATGGGTTCGTTGGATACTGACTTTCAAGCCGATGCGTCAAAGAGCAACGACAGCGAAGATCCCGGCTCAGCATTGCAGGTGCGCTGGGACTGGGAAAATGACGGAGTCTGGGATACCGATTATCAGGCGGCGAAGAGCGCTTCTCATCGTTATACGACTCTGGGCGCCAAGACGATCAAGCTGGAGGTAAAGGACAGCGGCGATCTCCTCAGCACAGCCGTGAACACCATCCTCGTAGCAGAAATGGGAACCTTAGCGGATGTTGACGGCAACAGCTACAAAACCATCAAAATCGGCAACCAATGGTGGATGGCGGAAAACTTGAAAGCGACGCATTATCGCAACGGCGACGCGGTGCCTCAGGTAACGGACAACGCAGCGTGGACTGCTCTTAACACCGGCGCCTACTGCAACTATGAAAACGATGCGAGCAATGCGACCACCTATGGGCGTCTCTATAACTGGTATGCCGCCACGGATGTCCGCAAACTGGCGCCGCTAGGGTGGCACGTGCCCACTGACGCGGAATGGAAGACTTTGGAAACGGCTCTTGGCATGAGCCCGGCCGACATCGAGGGCACCTGGGGACGCGGTGACGGCATAGGCGGCAAGATGAAAGAGACGAGCGCAACTCATTGGGCCGGTCCCAATGAAGGTGCAACCAATGCATCCGGCTTTACAGCATTGCCTGCAGGCAGCCGTAGAAACACGGATGGCGCGTTTGCCGATAAGGGCAACAATGCTCTATTCTGGTGTTCGTCTGAAATGAATGCAACCAGCGCATGGACTCGAGGCCTGGCTTATAATGACGCACTGGTCTACCGATTGAACGTGGTCTATACCGCCGGCAATTCAATTCGTTGCATCAAAGACTAGACCACCACGGTATCAGGGGGGGCTTGTCGCAATACAATTGACTGTGCCACGATTGACGCGACAAGCTCTATCAATCGTGGCGTTTTGCTTTACCAGCCGGCGGCAAGCCGGCTTTTTTCGGTTTGCTTTTTGCTTGAAAATCTCTCAAATCCTGCCTATTTTTCCTCACATCTCTCATTTCTCTCATCGAGGCGTACATGTTGAAATCACTCCTGCGACCTTTGGCGTTTCTTCTTTTTGCCGCATCGCTGTTTGCCGCTGATCATAATCTGCATTTCACCGCTCCCATCACCCGCTGGGACGAGGCCCTGCCGCTGGGCAACGGCATCATGGGCTGCCTGGTCTGGGGAGACGGCCGGCCGCTCAAGCTATCCCTGGATCGCGCCGATCTCTGGGACCTGCGGCCGGTGCCGGAATGGTCCTCGCCGGATTACAACTATGCCGCCATGCGGCGCTGGGTGGCTGAAGGACGCATCGACGATCTGCATCGTCTCTATGACGATCCTTATGATCATAACGCAGGGCCGACGAAAATCCCAGCCGGCCGCCTGGAGCTCTATTTCCCTTCTCCTGTATGCGTGCAATCCAGCGAACTGGACATCGCCTCTGCAGTCGCGCGCGTGACCCTGACCGACGGTACGCTCATCGAAATCATCCAATACGCTGATGATCCAGTGGGTCTGCTACGCCTCACCGGCCCCTCGCACCCAAAGGTCGCGCTGGTCGCGCCGGCCTTTAGCGGCCCCATCGATACGCTGGCGCAGACCACCTCGCTAAAGACCGGCAGTCTGGCGCGGCTGGGTTATGAGGCGCCGCAACTTTTCCAGACGGCCACGGGCCAAAGCTTTGTTCAGCGCGGCTGGGGCGGTTTCAGTTTCAGCGTAGCCGTCGCCTGGCGGGCACATGGCCCGATTACAGAAATCGCCTGGAGCATTGCGACCAACAAACGCGCGGCGAATCCGCGGGAGCAGGCGATCTCTCAGGTGGAACGGGCGCTGAAAACAGGGTATAAAAAAGTTTTTCAACAGCATGAGAAATGGTGGGCTGCCTACTGGCGGCAGAGCAACGTCACAGTCCCCAATCAGCTCATAGAAAGGCAATGGCATCTCGACACCTATAAATTCGGCAGCGCCAGCCGTCAGGGCTGCCCGCCCATCAGCTTGCAGGCTGTGTGGACTGCGGACACCGGCGCCCTTCCGCCCTGGAAAGGGGATTTTCATCATGACCTGAATACCCAGCTGTCGTATTGGCCCTGCTACAGCGGCAACCATCTCACCGAAGGGCTGGCCTATATCGACTGGTTATGGCAGACCAAAGGCGAGGCCGCCCGATTCGCCCGAAACTTTTTCAACTTGCCCGGCATCAATGTGCCCATGACCACAGACCTGGAGGGCAAACAGATCGGCGGCTGGCATCAATATACTCACAGCGCCACGACCGCAGCCTGGCTGTCGCACCATTTTTACCTGCACTGGCGCTATACCATGGATCGCGCTTTTCTTAAAAACCGGGCATACCCTTATCTGAAAGAGGCGGCGATTTTTCTTGCCGCGGTGACGGAAAAAGACAGCCGGGGAAAACGGTTCCTTCCGCTCAGCTCGTCTCCGGAGATCAACGACAATCGGCTCGAGGCCTGGCTTCCGTCCACCTCCAATTACGATCTGGCGCTGATGCGCTGGTTGTTCACCGCCGTAGCCGAGATGGCGCACGAACTCGAGTTCAGCGAGGAGCAGCGACAGTGGCGTCAGGTTCTGTCAGAGCTGCCTGAGTTGAGCGTCAGTCCAGAGGACGGCCGTCTGCTGATCGCCCCGGGCATGCCGCTAAAGGAATCCCACCGCCATTTCTCCCATCTCCTGGCGATTCATCCATTGGGCCTGATCCGCTGGGAAAACGGGCCGAAAGATCAGAACATTATCCGGCAAGCATTGAATGAAATGGAACGGTTGGGGCCCGATTATTGGTGCGGCTACAGCTATGCCTGGCAGGCGAGCATGGCGGCACGGGCCAAAGACGGCGAACGGGCGGAGAAAGCGCTGGAGATTTTCAGCAAAGCCTTCTGCTCGCCCAACAGCTTTCACCTCAACGGCGATCAAACCCAGTCAGGATACAGCCGCTTCACCTATCGGCCTTTCACCCTGGAGGGCAACATGGCCGCTGCCGCCGGATTGCAGGAGATGCTGTTGGCAAGTTATAACGACCTCATCGAAATTATGCCGGCTGTTCCTGCCTCCTGGCAGAAGGCGTCCTTTAAGGGTTTGCGCGCTGAAGGGGCGTTTATCGTCTCTGCGCAACGTCAGGACGGCCGCATCACCAGAGTCGAAATCGTCGCAGAGCGGGGTGGTGTGCTGAAGATGAAAAATCCCTTTAGCGGAAAAATAAATTGGAAGCTGAAAAAGGCCCGATTGATTCAAGAGGGCGAGACCATGATCTTTGCCACAGAAAAAGGCGGGAAAATCATAGGGAAGATTTCCTGATCAGAACCGGCTTGCAAGACGTGTACAATTCTCGTCCGGCTGAAAATATCCGTCCGCATCGAGGAGAGCAACGATGAAAAACGAACTTTTTTTAGGGCTGCTTTGCGCCGCCTTGACCTATGGGCAGAGCTACAACATCGAGACCTACCGCGTCTTTGGAGTAGAGCACCCGGGCCGATATAAACATCCGGCGTCCATCACCGAGCTGGCCAACGGCGATCTCTACCTCAGTTATTATGGCGGTTCCGGTGAATACGGCAACGACACCGCGGTCTATGGCAGCCGGCTTAAAAAGGGCGCCGGACGGTGGTCGGACCCCCAAATCATCGCTGATACGCCCGACGAGGGCGAGGGCAACCCGGTGGTCTGGCAGGCGCCGGACGGACGGGTGTGGTTGTTCTACAACAACCGCACCGGCGACACCTGGTCCAACGCAAGAGTAAAAGGAAAGATCTCGGACGACGGAGCGGAAACCTGGTCGGATTCGTTCATGCTCGCCTATGAAGAGGGGAGCATGGTGCGCGGACAGCCCATCGTGCTGAAGGACGGCGACTATCTTCTGCCGTTGTACCACGAAACCGGCGATGACCGCGAGGCCACCGCCGCTTCCACCTGCTCTTACTTTATGCGCTACAATCCCAAGAGCAAAGTTTGGACTGAAACCAATAGAATCAAATCGTCCATGGGCAATCTGCAGGCGCAGGTGGTTCAGCTCACAGACACCTATCTTGTCGCTTACATCCGCCGCGGCGGCAATTTCCTGCCCACGGATCACGGCTACACCCTGCGCTCCGAGTCCCGCGACGGCGGTTACACCTGGAGCGATGCGGTGGAGACCTCCTTTCGCAATCCCAACTCGGCGGTGGATTTCATCAAGCTGCAGAACGGCCATCTGCTGCTGGTCTACAACGACAACATGAACGAGCGCACGCCTTTGACTGTGGCGATTTCGATGGACAATGACAAGAGCTATCCCTACCGGCGCAACATCGCGGGTGGCGACAACACCTTTGCCTACCCCTATGCCATACAAACCCGCGATGAAAAGATCCACATCATCTATACGACCAACGAAAGAACGACCATCATGCATGCGGTGTTCGATGAATTCGCTGTTATCGGCCGGCCGGCGGAATGATCGTACAAGCGGCAGTATTGGCATGCTGGAGAAGATAAAGACCGGAGGGCAGAATCCGACTGCCCGCATCTATCTGATACTGACCCATGGACTCGTCAAGGCAGCGCCTGGGCCGGGACAACGGTCGCAGAGCCAGTGCACAGTCAAGTGGAAGCGACATTTATAATTCTGCATCGTCCATATCATAGGGACTGATCACCTTCTTGGGCTGAGGGCGCCGCAAGGTTTGGGTGTAAATCATAGTGGTTCGCACATCACTATGGCCCAGCAGTTCCTGCACAGTGCGAATATCATAGCCCGCTTTGAGAAGATGGGTGGCATAGCTGTGACGAAAGGCGTGCGGAGTAGCTCTTCGGGATATTTGCGCCTTTATAGCTGCCGCCTTGACCGCCTTTTGTACATGCGTTTCATGAAGGTGATAGCGACGGTAAAACGTGGTCCCTGGGATCAGCGTCAACTCTTTCGCCTGGAAAAAGAATTGCCAGGCGAATTCTTTGGTTGAAACAATTTGTATACAATAGCAACTATTTCGATGCAAAAATACAACAATAATCTTGATTTATCTCGGGTTTTTGCTATATTTTAATACAGAGATTGAGCAGAAAATACTATAATCATTTGTTAGTTTTTTTAACTCATATCAGGATAATTCATATGAACAACAAAGAATCATATAAACAAGAATACATTGAGAATGTATGTCATGACATAAAGGATCTCGGTAAGCAATTTCTAACACTTGTTTCTGGAATTTTGGCGTTTACAGTCACTTTCGCTGAGAAAATTATCAAGTTCGCCGCTGCAACTTTGCCACAAACCATGTTACTAATGTCATCATGGGCCTTGCTCGTCATCTCTATAAGTAGCGTCGGTGTAGGGCTTTGGCAAAATTATAATTCATCAATCAACGCAATGTATAACAACGTGGACAAAGCATGGAAAATTACCAAAAGTGTTTACGGGCTATATTTACTTGGCGGTTTTTCCTTTGGAATTGGTCTAATATTGCTTGCGCTTCCTGCAATATCTCGACTAGGATAAGTAGTGCTAATTGATGATCAATTGGCTAATAAATTTTTCTATTATAAGATGCAAACTGATAGTTTTTATTATTGTTATTATCAATCATAGTGCCGCTTTGGCAAAAAAGTATCATATTGCCCAATCAGAATTTTCAGGAGAAATTTCTAACCCCGCCGTTAAGCGGGCGCCGCATTGGGCCGACTCCGACTAGGGGGCACTCGATTCCCGATGCGTCCGGGGGATTGCCTCTTCTTACCTGGCGCACATCATTTCGAGGGCAACAGAATGAGCAGTCCGACACACGCTGGGCGACTGAAGCGGCACGCCGCGAATTGGTGGCCCGCCTACATCGTCATTCTGACCGCTGCGGCGTTGCGGCTGTCCATTCTCTTTGCCACGCCGTTGGTGCCCCAGACCGACGGCGGGTACTATCTCGCCCAGGTGCGCTCGCTTCTGGGGGGAGAGGGACTGCGCTTCTCCGACACTCCGCTGCTGTTCTGGTTCCAGGCGGGCGTGGCGCGTCTCATCATGTGGGTGGCATCGCTCGATGAACGCTCCGCGATCATCATCGGAGTCAAGCTGGTCGATGCCATGGTCCCCGTGCTCGCTGCCATTCCGGTCTTCGCGCTGTGGCTGCGATGGACCGTTGCCGAGCGCCGGACGTGGTTCGCGGGTCTCGCGGTCGCCGCACTCCCGGCTCTGTCGTTCGGGCTCGTCAAGATGACCGGCGACCTGCAGAAGAACGCCTTCGCGCTCGTGGTGTTTGCAACGGCGATCTGGTCATTCGACACCGCTGCACGAATGCGCAGCATTGATGCGTGCGCGTTGGCAGTATCGACGCTGGCAGTCTTGGCCCTCTCACACGTAGGGGTGTTCGCGGCAGCGGCGGTCTTCTTCGTTTCAGCCCTTCTTCACATGCAGTTCAGTGATGCCTCCAACGCGCGGGTCCTGCGGCGCCGACTCGTGCCTGTCGCGTTCGTAGCCATCTGCGGAGTCGGTGGCTTCTACGCGGCGGCGCAGGCGGTGCCCAAGCTCGCCGCCCTGGCATCCTCGCTGGCCTCACCTCTGGAGTTGTTTTCGGGCGAGAACGTGTTCACGCGATTCGCCGCTGGGTTCAGCCCCGCGGCGGGCGCAGATGCTGTTGCCGTGATTCTGGCGTATGCGCTTGTGATAGCAACTGCGGTGGTATGGCGTAGGCTCGGACTAGAACCGGTGACGGCCTCCACGGTCTTCGGGGCAGTTGTCGCCACCGCAGTGTTGGCGTTCCCGCTCCTCGGCGGCATCGACGGCCTTCGCCTGCACCTCATGGCATACCTGCCGGCGTCCGTGCTGTTTGCCTGGGTCATCGGCAGGATCGGTGCGACGCGAGCGATGGGCGTCGCGATCGGCCTCCTCGCGCTGAACCTGCTCATGGTCGTGCCCTTGCTGCCGCAGGCGAGTCAGCCCACAATCGCGGAGCCGTCCTACCCGGAACTGCTATCGCTTGCTGAGCGGGTCGGCGACTCCGAGCGGACAGTGGTGGTGGCGCGGCATGGACTCGAGTGGTGGGCGGCTTGGGCATTCGACGCGGACATCGTTCCCACGGTCGGCGCGACCCCCGATCTGTGGCAGCGCTACGACGACGTGCTGCTGCTGCAGGAGGTGAAGGTGCCGGCGCCCGCGTCGGGACCCCGGAGGGGTCGAGGGACCGCCGAGTACATCGCCGGCGGTGCAGTCGTGGACGGCACCGAATCGATTCACGAAGGCGAATGGTATCGTCTGTCTCGGGCGTCCTCGGTGATACCTCTCGGTGAGGAGTTCGAGGGCGTTCAGCCGAGCGGCACGGCGCCTCGGCCAAGACCGTAGCGCCCGGCGTGCTTCTTGTTTCCGCCGCGACTTGCGGGTGCGGCCCAACAATGAGATCGAACCGACTCGCTTCGCTCGCGGCTCATCTCACGGACGTCAGTCAGATGAGCAGAGGCGCGACTTCGCCAGTAGTTGCTGGTCAACCGGAGAGCGAGCAGCTCGGCACCGCGGACGACGTCGCGCAATAGAATCGGAACGGGAGACAACAACAGTGAACATCACTTTTCTGACGCGGCTGGGTTGCGCCAACAGCCCACTTCTCCAGGCAAGACTGGTAGAGGCCATCAGGTCTCTTCAACTTGATGCCACACTCGCGGTCGTCGACATAACTACCCTGGAAGCTACGGATTATCGCACGGGATACGGGACGCCGACGATTTTGGTGGAGGGCGAGGACCTGTTCGGTCAGCCGAGGCCGTTGCCAGCCGCACCAGCCTGAAGGTTCTACCCCGGCGGAGTTCCGCCGCAAGCGGAAGTGACCAGGCTGCTCGGGACGCGGGGGCTTTGATCTTGTGGCGGAGAGACCCGGAGACGCAGTTTTGGGTTGGCGGCCCAACGCTGGGCACTTCCTCGGGCCGGGCAGCGCCGGGCGGGGGAACTGCCCTACGAGCCGTTGCAGCGGACAGTCTCGCGCGTCACGGCCCGCCGCTGAACGCCTAGGCGTTGGCGCCTTCGAATTTACTTGCATTTTGTGATCCAACATCTTATTTTCTTACTGGTAAGATTAACAATTTTGGAGGTTATATGTCATTTGTTGAAACAACGAAAATGTCATCAAAAGGCCAGGTGGTTATACCAGAAAATATTCGTAAACGGCTTGGGCTTAAAACTGGCTCTCAATTTGTGGTAGTAGGTGACAAAGATGTAGTTATTCTAAAATCGATTTCTGCGCCATCGATGTCTGACTTTGACAATATGATCAGTCAAGCCAGGGAACAGGCTAAAAAGGTGGGATTCAAAAAGGCGGATATTAAAGACATGATCACAACGGCCAGAGAACATAAATGAGGATCGTTTTAGATACAAACGTCGTAATCTCGGGGATCTTTTTTCGAGGACCTTCTCACTGATCCTACAAGCATGGAAACAAAAGAAAATACAATTTGTCATTACATCAGAAATTTTTGCGGAATATTCTCGTGTAGCAGAATTGATCTCAACAAAATATCCAGGTATTGATATTTCTGAAATCCTTAATCTAATCGCGATTTATTCAGAAATTGTTCAGTCGTTCACCTTATCCGAACCTGTTTGTGAAGACTCTGATGACGACAAATTTATCGCGTGCGCAATTTCAAACGAGATAAGATATATTGTAAGCGGCGATAAACATTTACTAAAAATCTCAGGGCATCACGGAATAAGAGTAATCAAACCACAAGAATTTTGTACCGAGTTTTTAAATTAAGTGCCAACCATTGTATTAACCGGATGCCGCTTCCCTTCCCCTCTCCGCTCAATCACGGCACCGGTTATACTCCGCGTTGGCCCTAAGACCACATGGAATAGGAGGTCAGACATGCTGAAGGTTCGCGCCAAATATGCGCCCGGCGCGTGCAGCTACGGGGACTATGACGAGCTGCGCTGGGATCTTGCTGGCTGCAACCTCCGTTGTCTATTCTGTTGGAGTCCGGCATCGAGGCCCGCTGAGACTGATGACCCCTCCCGAACCGTCAGCTCAGAAGAGGTTGTCGCAGCAACCATGCAGAATTTGGGCGACTAGACACGAGCCTTCATCCGCTTCACCGGTGGTGAACCAACCCTTCAATGGGCAGGCGTGACCGACGCCATCATCAAACTCAAGGCGGCTATCCTGCCTCCGCGTCCACCCATATTGTTTCAAACCAACGGTATTGAAATTGGCAGCGGTACAGTGCAGCTCGATTCACTCGCGGATGACACGACGCAACACTACCTTTTCGAACTATCCTTCAAGGGCACAAACCCGGATGAATTCGCATTACTCACCGGCAAGAGCCCAGAGCTATACAAACAACAAATAGCAGGTTATCAACGCTTATCAGAGCTATCCAAAACCAGGCGGAACGTCAAAGTTGTCGCTGTACTTGGTGTCTACCACTCGTCGACAAAGGGAGTATCTAAGTACGCTTTCGTGAACCCGGCAAATGGAAAGCTGCTTTTCGACGATCCGCAGAGTTGGGACCCCGAGTACTCTACCCTGTGGCGCTCCGCCCCACTGAAATGGGTTGAGCCCCTCCGAATGTCCCCCATGGGCGTGTGGAAAAACGTGCTGAAGCGTTGTGGCCCAGGAGGTGCGGGCGTCCTTCGCAACTTTCCTTCTGGGACGTTGACGAACGCTCGGGAGCTGTTCCCAGCCAAACCAAAATCAGGTGACTACGCGCGCCAGATCGTCACGAAGAGGTTCTGGCGGTGAGGAAACGAGAGTGGCGAACTAGGGCGTTAAGGCGGACCTAAGTAAGCTAGGGCCCCTTCCCCACCTTACGCTCGCTTACGCCCGCATTGGCACTCTTTAAGCTTTATTATCTAAAATACTTGCAATCTGCCAAGATTATGTGTATCTTCTATGTAGATACAATATTAACTATAAGGACAAAAATGGAAACAAAAATTCAAAAATGGGGAAATAGTCTAGCTGTACGGTTGCCAAAAGCTTTCGCGGAACAAACTGGAATTGAGAATGGCTCGGATGTCCAAATCTTGATACAGGATGGGAAAATAATTCTCGTTCCAGTCAAAGATCGCGCGAAATTGCTTGATGCTTTGCTAGAAAAAATCGACGAATCCACAGTTCACAGCGAAATCAGTTTTGGCAAACCAGTCGGAAAAGAATTGTTATGAGCTATGAACCTGACTGTGGCGATATTATTTGGATTATGCTAAATCCTCAAAGCGGTCACGAACAAGCAGGTCGTCGTCCTGCGATCGTTCTTTCCCCATTAAAGTATAATTCGAAAACAGGTCTTTTAATCTGTTGTCCAATAACTTCTCAGGAAAAAAAATATCCTTTTGAAGTCAAAATCCCAAAAGGCTTTCCTGTTTCCGGGGTTATCCTCGCGGATCAAGTAAAAAATCTTGATTGGCAAGTACGTGAAGCGCAATTTGTTTGTAAAATGCCTCGCTCAGTAATAGAACAGGTCATCGAGAAAATTTCACTGCTTCTACAAATTTAAATTCAGCGATCAGGAGCAAGGTGCCAACAATCACCTGCAGCAGAGGCGCATTTCTGTGCCGCGTTTAAAATATCTCTAGTTTTCGAATTTTCTCTGGGATACGTATAATATTTCTCCGGTGCGCACCGTTGAGGTTTTTCGTTAGGCGGTGCTATTTGGAGTGAACAATGTCCACAGAGATAAAAACATGGCAGGTCGTTGATGGCAAATTGCAGCCAGTTGACGGTGGGTGAGTAGATACTGGTCGGAAAGAATATGCGGATTTGGAAACATGGATAGCATCAAATCCAGCAATTGTCAGCGCCGATATTACATTTATTGGCAGGCAAGTGATTACAAAAAGCGGCCCTCTTGACCTGCTTGGTAAAGATAATCATGGAAATACTGTCGTCGTTGAATTAAAACGAGACATGCTTCCCAGGGAAGCCCTTGCACAAGCCATAGATTACGCCTCAGATATATCTGAATGGAGCGTAGAAAGGTTAAGTGAAACCTGCACACAATAAACGGGGAAGAGTCTAGAAAAGCATTTGGTTCAAAGTTTTCCTGACGTTGACCTATGCCAGGAGAGGTTCAATAAAAAAAGAATAACTTTATGTGGCAGAAATCGAAATCATATCGTCCCTTCGCTTTCTTCTTATTGGTCATGGCCTTTACCTGGATCCCATGGCTGAGTGCAGTGCGTATCGGGAAGGGAACAGCTTCTCCGCTGGTAAAAGTTCTCATCGCCATTGGCGGCCTGGGCCCCCCGTTTCCGCGTTCATTTTGCTCTATGCTTCGAAAAACAAAGCGTTGATCCAGGATTACTGGCATCGTATATTCAATTACCAATTGATCACAACCAACGGATATCTCCTGGTGGCGCTCCTTTTTCCTCTGGCGGCGATGGCAGCCATCGGGATCTCCACCTTTTTCGATCAATCGCTGGCTCAATTCCAGATCGTACCGCAGGTACGAAATAATTGGCTGATGCTGTTCCCGTATATAGTGTTTACTTTCTTGCTCAGTCCGCTGCCCGAGGAATTGGGTTGGCGGGGCTATTGGCTGGATGGCTTGCGGATCAAATTCAATGGTCTCATCGCCAGCCTGCTGCTCGGCTGCGTGTGGGCGTGCTGGCACATTCCTTTGTTTATGATCAAAGGCTACCCATTGCAGGAATTCGCTGGCAATCGCCTGGGTGGCCAGGACGCGCGCCGAGGCCATCGCGGTCGGCCGCAAGCCGATCGCCGTCGGGCCGCGCGGATTGTGGCCGGACAAGATCGTTGAGATAAAGCCGAACGGCAATACGCTCATCTGCGATGGTCCGCATGGCAGCTTTTTTAAAGTGTCCTCAGGCGGTCAAATGGTTTGGAAATACGTGAATCCCGTCGCCGGTGGAACCGCACTTGCGCAGGGCGATGCCATTCCCGGCTACGACCAGTCGCAACAAAACAGCGTGTTCCGTTGCTATCATTCCGCGCCGGCCGGTCTCGAGCTACAGGGGAAGAATCTGCTCCCCGCTGCGACCATTGAGAGCTATCCCAGTCCGGCGACGATGGAATCCCTGCCGGCGCCGGCGATGTTTCAACTCTATCCGAATTATCCCAATCCATGCAACGAGGGCGCGACCTTTTTGTTTACGCTGACCCGTCCGTCGCTTGCGCGACTGATAGTTTTTGACCTGCTTGGCCGGCCGGTGTCGACTCTGATCGATGGTCCCCGGCCAGCAGGCATTCAAACCGTTCGATTTGCTCCGGATCGGTCGCCGGCGGGGTGTGATGTCGCGACGCTTGTTTCAAACGGATGCCGGGCCGCACAAAAAGTATTGATTACAAAATAAGCTGGAGGTGCAAAATGCCTGTCACATATCGGTCCCGTTTCCTTCGCCGTGCGTCTTTATTCTGGGTGGTGACGCTGATAGGATCGGCTTTTACGCAGACAGCCATCGATACGCGTATCCCCTCCACGGTTGCCGGGGATACCGGGATATTCACCCGGATTTCACTGCCGCTCAACCCCCGCTATGGTGCGAAGGGTTCGCCGGTGGTCATCCACGTCCCGGGCGGTTTTGGCAGCGGCGGCGTCGGTCCGAGCAACGCGATATTGCGCCTGCCCGATTGTTTTCAGCTGCAGTTCAACTTCCCGGGCGGCGGATACAATGAACAAAAAAGCGGCGGAACGTTTGATGAGCGCGGTCCCAATTGCCTGATGGCGCTGCGCGATGTGATACGCTTCGCTCTGGGTGCGGCGACGGATCAGAACGGCAAGCTGTTCTCCCAACTCGCCGGTCCCATTAAACCGATGGCCGCCAACGTCGGTTTGGTGGGCTTTTCCAACGGCGGCAATGCGACCATCGCCGCGGCCGGGATGTACGGGGCGCACATTTCGGGATTGGCGTGGATCGTCAACTGGGAATCGCCCGTCGGCGACGGCATGGCGAATGCCGAATGCGGCGCCGACGAAGGCAGCGGCCATGGCCTGCAAACGAATCCAGAGGTGAACCCTGCCTATCATCCCGATACCGGCGAATTCGACCTGACGACTCTGGCGTATTGCGATACGCTTCATCTAAATCCGGCCAGGCCGGCAGCCGGAGGACTGTATTTTGATATCCACCGGAACGGCGTGATCGATTGGGGCGCCGATTTTGTTCTGCGGCCCCATGATCTGCAGATCGGCGGCAAATGGACGGTCTATTACTCCAATCGCGTTATCGGCGCCGCTCGCAGCATGCATCTTCTGCCGTCGCCTCTTCCGGCCCACATCGCCGATACATCGGCTACGCGCCAATTCTGGTCTTCGCGCGACGGCGAGACCTGGATCGCCGCAGCGGTGCAGCATAATCCGCAGTTGATGTTTCTCGTCGAAGCGTCGGAGGACGATCACGTGCAGAGCGCGCCGGATCATCCGCATGTCCTGATTCAGTACGAGGGATTTCGTCGGGCTGGCGCGCGTTTCGTGCGCCTCAATCCGGACCGCGCGTACGTCGAGGCCGAGTTGGGCCGTTCGGCGCCGAACGCTTCCGACAACGATGCATTTCGCGCGTTTGATCATCTCAGCATTCGATCGGCGCTCGAACCGGCCGGCGAGAACGGTATTGCCACATCGGTCGGACAGGTGGCGGCGATCTACGAACTGGCTGACCGTACCTACTACAACGATGTGTCGCCGCAGCTGGCGAGTGTCCTTACCCGGGTGTCTGTCCCGGAAGATGCCGCGCCTGCTGAATTCAGGCTGGACCAGAACTATCCCAATCCGTTCAACCCGCAAACCACAATTGGATTTTCGATCGCAACACCAGGGGATGTGACGCTGAAGGTGTATGATCTGACCGGCCGGCAAGTGGCGACGCTGGTACAAGGCCATCTATCCGCTGGAGCTCACAGCGCCATGCTGGTGTTGCATGGCGGCGCCTCCGGCGTTTATTTTTATCAACTGACAGCCGGTTCCTTTTCGCGCACTCGCCGGGCTTTGTTTATTCAATAAACTTTTTCATTCGAGCCTCGTCGGCAAACATTTTTTGCAGGCGACGCGAACCGCGGCTTTTTTAATAGATTTTAGAGCTGGAAAATTTGTTCGATATTTCCGTTTTCGCTGACGCTCGCGCGCCTGAAAAAATCGCTCTGCCCGTTGAGATAATCCTTGCTTTTTGTATGCTTTTCGCAATCGCGTGGAAAAGAACTGCAATCGGTCGCCCAAACCGTTGCAGACGAACAGCCTTTTCCTATCTTTTTCGCTCTATTCCTCCAAAGAAGAGAGAATAAAATGGCCGAGACGAGAGATTTTTCATGCCTTCCAGCCATAACCTATTATTTAGTAAATACTTGCGGCGCTATCCGACCTGCCGCCGCAGTATTTCCCCATACGCTGAAACCACTCTTACGGCCCTGAAACAAAACGTTTCATGTGAAATGCCGTACTCCCGTTGTCGGAGTGCCGCGCATCGACTGGCAGGCGATTTCGGCCGAACGGGAGCGTTGGCTGCGGACGGTCAGTTTCGCGCGGATCGCGAGCCGCAGGCCGTCGATGAGGTTTTTCAAAAGGTCCCGTTGGCGGCCGATCCGACGCCCGACTTTCCGATCGGAAATCCGCCCGGTGTCCCCACGCCCGGGCAAATGCCGGGGATAGGAATGTGGAAAGAGGGCGCATACTGATTGGGCATCGAATGCTATCCAGAGATGCCGGTGTTGCGGGTGCATCTCAACTTGCCGGAACACGAGGGATTGGTTGTGGGCAAAATCGCGCCCGATAGTCCCGCCGCCAAGGCCGGCGTCGAAACAAACGACATTCTGATGCAAGAGGGCGAAAAGAAATTGACTTCAGTGCAAGACTTGATCGAAGCCGTCGAATCGACCAAGGAAACGCCGCTGAGGCTGGAGCTGATCCATGCGGACAAGCTGAAAACCATCGAAATCGCGTCCGCCAAACGGCCGAAAGACGTGATATTCCGGCAGGAGGGCACGCCGGCCGTTTGGAACGAAATCGGAGAGTCGATGCAAAAGCTGCACGGCGGCGCAAGATTCGTATGGCCGGCGCCGGGCGAAGCCGGCGCCGGCGCCGAGGCGTTGGATTTCACGATTTCCGTAGCGCCCGCCGAAAAAACCGGCATCTGAAAATTCGCCACTCCGTTCACATCACGAATCGGGACGATTCACCGCGCGGTGAACCGCCCCGATTCGTGATTACGATGGATCGGGATTGACCATGATTTCATCGACGAAAAGCCAAGCCTTCGAGCCCGCCGAAGGTAGTCCGGCGGGAACCGTTCCCAGATTGAACGCCCGAATGCGAACGTAGCGGGCGCGGACGTTCAACTTCTCGGCGGACAGCGTCTTTCGCAGCGGCCCTGGTTCTTGGGGAACGACGTTCGGTTCGACCGTTGCCAGAAGGCGATAATCCTTGCCATCCTCGGACACGCCGAATTCGACTCGCGCGGGAAGGTAAACTCCCTCCGCCGTCGATTGCAGAAAACCCACCGCTATCTCGGAGATCGGAACGGTATCCTCCAAATCAACAGTCGCCTCGAAATCGGTCCCCTCGAATCGCATCCAACCGGGCGAGGTGAATTTTTCCACTCCCGACAAACCATTCGCCAAACTGCAAAGACCGTTGCCGGGATAGCGAGCGTCGGCAGGCGAAGATAAGGTGATCGGCTTATCGATCGCCGCATGACGAATCCTGACGTTCGGGGCCTTCTTGATCGCTTCATCGGAAAGAAATTGTCGCCGTATTTCATCGAAACTCCCGCCGAGTTCCACCCGCTTCGCCAAATCCCAAAGAGAAGACTTCATCCGCCTCAGCGCCAGCGTGCCGGCGATCCAGGGCTGTGTCCAGCCGGTTTCGGTGCACCAAGGCCCCCATTCCCAATCGGAATTGCTGGCCCAATAGTCCCAGTTGCGGAAATTGAATGCGCGATACCACGCGCCGTCCAATTCGGGATGCTTTTCGGAGCGGATTTGGATTCGGCAGAGGAATTTCGCCAACTTGTCCTCGGCGTCGGCATAGAACTTGTCGCCGGTGGCCGCAGCGGCTTCGTGCAATCCGATCAAGGCAAAGTTGCACGTATAGAGCATATCGGAGACGGAATCGTCGTTGGTCTGAATCAAACTCGTTTCCTCCGTGCCGTAGGAAGCATTGGAGGGCGTTCCATGTCCGCCGTCGCCGATCGTTTCGCGGATCGCGCCCGAGGAATCCTGCAACGCGATCAGGTCTTCGGCGATTTTTCGGAGCCAGCGGCGATGTTGGGGCGTATCCTTCACGCGAACCAGCCAAGCCAGCGGCAATATCGCGCGCGCGCGTTCGATTGCGCCGCTGCGGTTGACCCAGAACCATTTCGGATAGGCTTCCACGAGCATCCGTGCGCCTGTTTCGGTCCGCGAGAGAAACGGCTCGAAACGGGTCTTTTCGTAAGCCCAAAGGAAGCAGGGCCAAAGCCATGCTTCCATGTGGGGCGAGTATTTCACGTGATCGCCTTGCCAATGGTGTTTCCAGCCGTCCCTTTCCAGGTGAAAGTTCTGAAGGCACTCGACGCGATATCCGTAAACGCCCGTTATGCGAAAATTTCCCAATAAAACCTTGGCTATCGAGTCGTTCCAACGGTTTTCTTTTCTCAGGCAAGAAACGGCCAACATGCCGAGAATCGATCGGGCGTTGTCGTCGCCCCAGTAACCATCCGGAGTATCCATCTCCCAGCCCACCAAACCGTACGCCGGATGTTCGGGATTCAACCGATGGACGTTGGCCAATCCCGATTTGCCGAAGATGTAATCGTTCAGGTTCGCGGCGATCCGCAAGAGCGTTTTCCTCTCGGCCTCCGGCCGGTTGGTGACGGCCTCGTCGAGGACCAGTTGCATGGCCGTTTCGCTCATGCAGTCGGTGCGAACGGCGTATCGCATCGGCTGACTGCCGTCGGCGCGAATCGTGGAACTGAATCCTTCCAGAATCCCCAACGAGCCGTCGCCTTCGGGACAATCGGGCCCCGGCATGTCGCGCACGGTATTGTAACGAAGAGACCAATCCAACATTTGCTTCGGCCAGGCGGAATGTCGGAGCATCCGATTCTTCGTCAGCCAATCGGTCGAGCGCCGTAAGGCTTGAAGTTCCACGTCCTCAGGCAACGGTTCGTCGCGGCCGTAACTGGGCCGCACCGTCGGCGTCCACGATAGGGACACCTCGGCCGAGTCCGGCCGCAATCTTCGGAGAATCGTTTGCCAGATCGTCAGCCAAGCGTCGTCGGGCATAAAGCGGCCCGTCACGAAATTGCTCAGTTTCGAAGTGGACACCAACACGTCGCCGCGAGGATGGTCGAACAGGAGCGGCTCGGCCTGGGTATCCGCCAAACCGAAGACGGCCGTACCTACCCCGGCCACGCGGGCGAGAACGAGATGGGGATTTTCCGCCTTCATCGGCATATACCGACAGCCGTTGACGCCCACGATCCGCATCGGCGGCAACGATTCGCCGAAAATATTGGACAGAACGACGCCCCGCAGCAGCCGATCCTCCTTGGATTCGCCGATCGGGATGTCGGGCAATGAACTCGGATATTCGACGTACAACCGCAGTTTTTTCTTCGCCGCCGCATCGAACAAGGCCGTCTCGACCGCCGTCGGCTTCGCGGGATACTCATCGGCCAATATCAACACGCCGGAGCCGACTTCCGCCGCCTCGACGGCCGCCATCGGAGTATCGAAGCGAGGATACAACGCGCCGCCGTCAACCAGCGCCTGGTAAAGATCATTATCGGATCGACAGGAGAAATTCAGTCCCGAAGCCTTCTCACCGGCGAACACATCGCCGAACAGTTGCGCCAAGATCATGCAAACGCTCGCAAGAATGAACAAAGGACGCGATCGGATCATGTCGAATTACCTCGTTGTTTTCTTCTGTTGAAGTTCATGCCGATGGACGCGGATATTTTCTGAATCGCGCGACAACGCGATTGCTTCGTGCTCCATTCTATTCCTTTTCCGGCTCGTTGCATAACTCTTGCAACGGCCGGCCATCAGCGTTCGGCGGTCAATGACATTACGATTGGATAAGGACGACTTTTACTGATAGGAAATTTAAAATTGAAAAATTGAAGTTTGATTTTACTGGGGCTTATGAAAATCGGGTTTATCATCCTCTGTCAAGCGCCTGATGCCCCATTTTCAGAGCGCCAAGCCACATCCGGCGCCCTCACCTCTTCTTGCTCCCCGGTAGATTAGCAAATTTTAATCCGGAAATCAAGCACATTTGCTGAAAAGCATACAGATTGGCGATATCTCTACAGAACAATTTGCACAGAACCCATGGAAGGACACTATATGCAGACGCACTCAAAATAGCCGCAATCATAACTCGGCTCACCCTCTGCGACCCTGCTTATTGCCGGCGGCGGCCGGGAAATCGCCTTCCTTCGCAAGCTCAGGACAGGCTCCGGGCAGCGCATACGTGCAAATCCCTCCCGCAACTCCCCGCAGTTGAGGAACTTGTCGATGGCAGTATGGATGACCGGTCTCCAACAGCCGTATTTCGACTGAAACCGCTCGTAATAAACTCGTTCGAACTTATCGAAATACTCACGCACCAATCTAAAAAAGGGCGAAACCTCAGGGTTGCGAGGGTGATACATTTTTGCTGCAGGAGCACACACGCTAATCCTTGTCGAGTAAATGAATAATACCGACCAATAATGGCTATAGCGTATGCTGCAAAATTACTGAAAACACGTCAAGTGGTCAAAATCGCCACTGCTACTGATTATGCTGTAGCGGCTATGCTAAAAAGGCCTTGACCACAAATCGATAAAAAGCTAAATTTAAGTTAATGGAGGATTACAGCGGCGAGGAGATCGGAGCGACAGCGAAAAAAGTGCGCCCAACCAATGCGTAAACCAGATGTAACTTCCCCATACCCTACTCATCCATCGTTGCAATGGTTACGCTCATGTTAGACCGGCAAATTAATAGTTGATAAAAAGCACGTTAGGATGTGAAAGATGGAAAAACGATATCCATATAGAACATCAGCCCCGATCTTGGCCAGCATCGTCTTGTTTCTTGGTGTGGCGACCACATGTATTTTTTTAATACTGCCCAATACTAATGGACATCACATTACTCTACTCACAGCAATTATAGCCGGTCTATCGGTGTCTACTGTCTCACTTGGTCTCACACTCACAATGCGCGCTTTACGACCAGCATTTCTGACACTACGTGATGATGGCATCTATTTCCCTGGGCGCCCTAAAGAGGGCTGGCGGATCTCATTCACAGATATTGAGGAAATTCACGTCCAGCCTCCTTTTCTGGGGCATCGGATCATTGCAATAAAGGCAATGGAACGTTCCGGTTTATCAAACGAGCGGTGGTGGTCAATTTCTGAACGCATGCTTCCTTCATCGGACGCATTTAATTAAATCATCTCTTATATTCACTCGTATCAACAACTACTTACATTCAAAATAAAAACACCCTAAACAAAATGCTTGGTCTAGCCCTGCAGCTATGCGGATGTGCCGCTGTTTCATCTGGGTTCGCATGTAATTTTCATTTTTGATTATTTTCTAATATTTGCTAATTCATTTTTCTTTTCACCGCGGCCGCCGCACAGTCGTATCGTTCGGCCGTGACGAACGGAGGATTGATAGTGAATCGCATCGTCTCAGTGTCAGTGTTGACGCTGTTGGCTATCTATGCTGGTTGGTCGCAGGTGGCAGTCTCTACCGCTGTGGTGGAAGAGACCGCACGGCCGCCACAGCAAAGATCTGAGGCTGTTCATACGGTTTTCGGGTGCGACAGCACACAGGAGCTTAAGGATATTAAAGACAGGCAGGGTCCATTCTCTCTTGCTGGACAGGACTTTACAGTTGTGCTGCACTACAAACGCGCTCCTCGCGACGCCGGTTTGGGCGCCAAAGCGCTGGTATCGCTCGACATCCGCGACAGAGCGGGAGCCGTTTGGCACCAACAATCCTTTTCATACTCAGTCGAGGGAGACGCGTTCTCTGAAATATGTTCGGCCGGTGTCAATTTGCTCCGGGGTAGCAATGGGACGGGGCTTCTGATCGAGTCAGGATGTCTCCCCTCCGCGCCGCTCGCCGGTGGGCCATGGCAGATACTCGGAGTTGTGGAAGGCAAACTCGTCCCGTTCGGCAAGCCGCTGGTGACCAATGGCGAATGGGGCGGGTTTGTGCCTGGGGCTATCAACAGGACAGGGAGCATGACGCAGATTCTGCCGGATGTGTTCATGCTTCGGGTTTGGACCGGCTACTTCTTCGTTTCCGTCCCCGTGCTCATAGACTGGCAGGTGGGCAAGCTATCACTCGGAAAGCACTGCATGTACCAAACGGGTAGCGGTTTCGCCGAGGAGGGCTGTGAGGTGTCTATCGATGAAGTTCCAGTCTTTCACAGGGAACATGAGATGACGTTCGTGCGCATGTTCCGCGAATCCAATGAGCGAAGCGCCCCACCAGACCACGTTCTCGTCAAGATCAACTCAGCGGTGGAAGTTATAGCCGCCAAGGTTTCCGTAATTTGGGATGAAGGGCCGGAGACCACCACTGTCTCCGCGGGCGAGGACGTTTGGGTGAAGGTTCGAATTGATGGGCAGGAGGGCTGGATACACACGCCTGAGGATCTCAACGCTGTGGGTCTCTTTGCCTCCGGCTGATCTATACGAATGGTATAGCATTAGGTATCCCAGTCTAACCCATCGCTCCACCCGACCGGCAACCCGGGTGCTTTTTGGGTATTTTTAGTATTAACCGTTTTCTCATTGTTCCAAATTAGTCTGTTGTTACCAGTGGGTGAGCACATTGTTGGGCGTAAAGATGATCAAGAGGAGAAACAAATCGGTTATAAACGAGTGGCAATCACGAGCTATGGTGGACCAGAAGTACTCAAGATAGAGGATGTGGCAGCGCTTCCAGAGCCCAAGGCCAAAGTGCGCGTCAAGGTGTTAGCCGCCGGCGCGGTTTTCACAGACGCGAAGATCCGCAAGGGCATATATCCCGATGTAAAAGAGCTCCCTTTTCACCGGGCTACGATATGGTTGGCGTAGTGGACAAATTGGGCGACAGAGTTGCTAGATTCAAAGCTGGGTAGAAAGCAGCAGATCTTACGATCATTGGCGCTTATTCTGAATATATCTGTTTGCCGGAACAGCATTTGACGCTTGTCCCAGACGGTCTCGACCCGGCGGAAGCGGTCAGTCTGATTTTGTCTTATGTGACGATGCTCCAGCGGATCGCCCAAGTGAAGAAAGGCCAGCGAATATTGGTACATGGTGCGGGCGGGGCGGTCGGTACAGCTGTGCTACAATTGGCGAAGTTGTTCGATTTATTGGCGCAGAGCAAAATAAAACCGGTAATCGCTGCTCCTATGCCATTGGCTGAGGTTAGACGCGCCCATGAACTCAGCGAAACTGCGGGCGCACAAGGTAAAATAGTGCTAACCATATAAAGAACAAGAGCCTAACAGGTGTTGAAGAATCGTCATAGTAGTGTGCGTCCCGCGCAAACAACCCAAAAATAAAGCGAGTACCAGAAACCTTATGTCGTCGTCAGATGACCCTCGAGGAAGATTATGCGGCCGAACAGAAGAAATTTTTTGAAAACGTCGTTCGCTGCCGGCGCTTTGCTTTCCATTCCCGCTGCCGCCGGACCGCGAACGGGACAAAAGGCGGCGGTTGAAAAGCTCGATGCGGCAGCCCAATTGCCGGTTCTGAAAAAGGAACTATTCAACGCCCCGGTGATCATTCAGTCGCTGGAATTGCTTCATCACGAAGGGAATTATCTGCTTCGAGCGAAATCCCGGGACGGCGTGGTGGGCTATTCGGTGAGCAACAATGCCCACATGCAATACCTCTATCCCATTTTACAGCAAAAAGTGATGCCATTTTTTATCGGCAAGGATGCCCGCGATTTGGATGAACTCATAGAAGGCGTCTATGTAAATGACAGCAATTACAAGTTGCAGGGCCTGGCATTCTGGGTCTGCGTCGCTACCGTGGAGTTTGCCCTTCTCGATGTACTAGGTCATATCGCCGGGAAGCCTATCGGGGCTTTGATTGGAAAAATCGAGCATCCGCAGATTGCCGTCTATCGCGCCAATAATTATCGCGGCCGGACCGCGGAAGATTCCATCAAATGGATCAAGCGGAACGTCGAGGAAACGGGCGCCAAGGCAGTCAAATTTAAAATCGGCGGCAGAATGAGCAACAATGCCGATAATCCGCCCGGACGCAGCGAAAAATTGATACCGTTGGTGCGCGAGACATTCGGAGATGAAATGGTTATTTACGCCGATTCAAATGGCTCCTATACCGTGGACAAGGCGATCGAAATAGGGCGGATGCTTGAAAAGTACCGCATCGATTTTTACGAAGAGCCTGTGCCCTTCGATTGGCTCGAGGAGACTAAAATGGTGGCCGATGCACTGGACATTCCCATCGCCGGCGGCGAGCAAGAAAGCAGTATGCACCGGTTCCGCTGGATGATCGCCAACGACTGCCTGCAGATTGTTCAACCGGATATCTTTTATTTCGGCGGTATGATCCGGTCCATGCGCGTCGCCCGAATGGCGCAAATCGCCGGCATCCCCTGTACACCGCACATCTCCGGATCAGGGTTGGGATATCTTTATATGCTGCATTTCGTCTCGGCTGTGGTGAACGCCGGCCCGTATCACGAGTTCAAGGGGGTCTCTTCGGACATACCCATCGCCTGTGATTCGTCCTCCCTGCGCAGCGAAGGAGGAATAGTCACCGTCCCGACGGGCGCCGGACTCGGTGTGACCCTGGATCCCGGGTTCATCGAAAAACATGTCAAGGTTTGATGCAGCCGGTGAAATGGGCGCAGGCAATAAGACGGATTTCATCATCACCCTGAGCGAGCAGGTTCACGCAACAGGCAGAGAATCCTCTCGTCCGATTCCCTGAATATAATTTTCCGCGCCATGCCCTCCCTGAACCGGTCGTCCCCTGGCTGCGGAAATCGCATACAGTTTTTGCAAACGCCGAGATCGCCTGGTGAATATACTACGGGGTCAAAACATTTGCCCTGCAAGTTTTCAAGCGATCGGATTAATGGCACTATCGCTTCGAACATCCGGCTGTCCGCATGCCCAGCCCTCGATGACCCGCTCGATAAAAATGATTTCGCCTCCGGCGGCGGGAGCGGAGGAATCGTGGATTTCGATCCGTACCTGAGGACTGACGGCGCCCGCCTTGCGGGCAAGATCGTCCAGCAGCCTATGCAAGCAGTTTTTGCCGTGGGCGGTGGCATCCTCGATGCGCTTAAAGGCCGGCGCATCTGGAACGCCCCCCAAGCGAAAGAGCCCCTCTTCGTTCACCGAGATCGTCACTCGACGGTGCAGCGAAATGGAACCCGTGATGGCGCCGATTGCATTCGCCACATCCGCATGTTGCGGAATCACAAATTCAGCATGAAGCAATTTGGCGGCGCCGGGCACAAAACAAGCCGCCGGCGCGCCCACGCCGACAACCGGGTGACGAAGCTCGATCCGCACGCTGTAGCCGTCCGAGACGCCGCCCAGTGCGCGTTCCAGGAAAGCACGAGCCGCCGGTTGCGACTCGATGCTGTCACCGATGCCGCCGGCGGCCATCTGCGTCTTGAGCATCTCGGCCGCCAGTTTCCGTTCAAACGCCCGGATCAGCGATCGGACAAACGTCTGCACGTCCTGTTGCGCCCGCTGCGCGTGCCACCTGCACACAGCGGCGGCTGTCTCGGGATTCCACAGTTTGACGCTCCCCGCGACATGCAGGGCGTCGGTCGGCGTCAGCGCGCAACGCTGAACGATATGCCTCGCGGTCAAACGCCGCCACGCCAGCAGGGAAAAATGCAGCTTGCCCATGACCGCTGTGGCCTCTGCTGCGCTATACGGCCGCTGCGCTAAAAGCTCCAACAGCGTGCGCTCCTCTTCGGTGAGCGCCAAGTCATCGGCGCTCCCGACAGCGGCGTACAGAACGACCTCCTCGGCTTCGCTGCGCTGGGGGTTCACATGCTCGTCGATCCAGCGAAGGGCCTGGTCAATTCCGGGGGAAACCGAAGCCAGCCAGGAAACAGGCGCAACCCGTTCCGGACCGAATCTCAGCGCTCCCCGATCGTAACGCACGTGGCTGTCCCCTCCCAATCCGAGCGTGTGCAGGCTCAATGCGGGAATGTGCGTCTGCCATCCTCCGACCGTCGCCCCTTGGCTGCAAAAGGCGACCGCGCCGCTGCGGACCACCGCCAGGTCGGTGGTCGTTCCGCCGACGTCCACGACCACGGCGTCGGACTGCCCAGCCAACCACGCCGCGCCGGCGACGCTCGCTGCAGGGCCGGATAACATGGTTTCCAGAGGCCGTTCGCAGGCAAGTTCCGCGCTCATCATGGATCCATCACTGCGTACGATCATGACAGGCGCGCCGATGCGGTGTGCCCGAAGCGCCGTTTGAAGCCGATCTAACAGCGACCTGAGGCACGGAATAATCCGCGCATTGAGCGCGGCGGTTTCCGCTCGCACCCGATAGTTGAGAACCTCCGACATCTCATGAGCGCAGGTCACGCTCAGACCGGTTTCAGCGATTAGAATGGTTTTAACTTCTTGCTCATGGCTCGGATTCGCGTGACTGGCATAGCCGCCCACCGCAAAAGCGGCGACATCCTGCTCCTCCACCATCCGCCGGGCCACTTGACGAATCTGCTCGCGATCGATGGGCTCGCGAACAGTGCCATCGATTTCCAATTGCCCTTTGATAAGAGCTATCGGCGAATGTTTGAATCCCTCGACCTCGCGCCAGCCGTACGGCGGCATCACCAGCAGGCCCGTCTTCTGGCCCCGGCCCTCCACAATGGCGTTGGTCGCCAGGGTGGTCGAGACGGCCGTCAATCGCACTTGCGACAGCAGGGAGGCATCCAGCTTGGCCAGCGCCACATGGATGCCCAGCGTATAGTCCCAGTGGGTCGTAGGCGCTTTGGCCTTGGCCAGAATCCGGCCGGCGCCGAACTCGAACAGCACCGCATCGGTGTATGTCCCGCCGGCATCGATGCCGAGTCCGATGCCTTCACGGCCGCCGCCGAACGGCGATTCCAGCATCGACTCCGAGGAGCCGGCCCGATCCATCTCATCGTGCGCCGCCTCCTTGACGGGCAAAGCAGTAATCTTCCTGCGGATGGCGTCGTATTCGGCAATGGCGTCCGGCGGCACGATCGGCTTTTCATCATTCGTTGCCGTTGCGATCAGCGCTTTGATCAACAAATCGTGCGCCCCCGCCAACCGTTCGCAGCGCCGACCGAACGTTGCAGCCATACGCCGCGCGATACGCTCGCAGCCCTGTTTGGCTGCGCCGACCCTGCTGTCGATAAACGCGGCTTGCATAGAGTTACGCTTCCAACTGTCCAGTAAGTGACGAATGGATTCCGTGTTCTCCTCGCCATAGTCCGGCAAAAGCGGGTGGAAGACATCGTCGTCGCACTCCACGTCGCCGTCACCAAATACGCTATTCCCAATACCGCGCCCCACAAAGGCGCATCCGGCGCGTTTGAAGATGGTTTTGCAATCGGCCCACGACGCCCGCATAGTCTCAAGCAGCGAATGCAGTGCGACCACTTGCACCCCGAGGGCTTGAACGGATTGCCCATGCGACGGTGAAAGCGAGCGATTCGCTATCATCATCGCAAGCCGTCTCACGCAGCGCATTCCAGCTCCAGGAGTGCAATAGAAAGCCGGGCGGGAATCTTCGCCGCTCCATGAACAAAAGAAGGGAGTTCCAGCCTGTTTCACCTTAAACGCTTTCCTCTATAAACTGATGGATGTTGAAAATTTGTTTTTTCTGCAGGTTCAAAATTCGAAAAAATCATCCCTGGTCCTGTTTCTGACGCCCGACCGTTTAACTATTTTCAAAGCGCCAAGCCGATAATCGACGTCTTCATCGTTTCTTGCCTGCCGATGAATCAGCCGACCAGTGTCTGAAAATCAAACGCTAAATGCCGAGATACTTGTTCCGTCCCAGTACCAGCGCTTCCAGCTTGCGATCTGTGACAGACCTCTTGAGCATCCAGAAGCCGCAATCCGGATGCACCCATCTGATCCGGCCGTTGCCGACCGCCTGTTCGGCCTTTTCAATACGAAAAGCCACCTCATCCGCCGACTCGATTTGATTGACCTTGACATCGATTACGCCGATGCCCAGAGCGATACGCTTGTCGATGTTCCTTAAAACTTCCAGATCGTTTTGCGGACGGTGCGCCAGTTCCAGGATCAGGTGATCGCAATGCAGTCCATTTAGAAAAGCGATCAGTCGGTCCCAATGGCCTTTTTGAATGGACTGGCCGCCATAATTGCCAAAGCAAAGATGCACGGCCCGCTCCACCGGAATGCAATCGAGGATGCGATTGATGGCACGGCCGGCGAGGTCGGCGTCCTTAGGATTGCCGGTGATATTGGCCTCATCCATTTGCAGGCAGGCGCTGGGCAGGTCTGCAACCTGTTCGGCCAGCACATCGGCGACAGCCATCAACAGGGTTTCGAAATCATGATAATAGCGATCCAGCAGCGTCCTCGCCAGCATATACGGGCTGGTCAAGGTAAATTTAAAGGGGCCGCCGGCCACAGCGGCCGCACGGGCGCAATCCGAATACAAATCCAAATGCCCTTCACCGATTGCATCGATAACGACGCCGGCTGGCTTGCGGCGAAACCTCATTTCCGTTTTCTGGGCGAATGCCTTGATGTCGCTCCGCCCGACTTGCTGCTTGATGCCGCCGAGCCGGGTTGTAAAATAATCGATCATGCCGTTTGTATCCGGGTGATTGATGTCGAATCGGTACAGTTCACCGTCCGTGGGCAGGTCAATGCCGAATTGGCGTTGAGTGTTGATCACCACCCGCGTGGCATCGATGATCGCCTGTTCGCTTGGCAGGGCCTGGAGCCAATCGATGGCAGAATAGGAACCGACCGTAGTTGTTAAAATCTGCAGTGTAACAGGTATCGCTTGCTTCATGGCCACTCCCTCTGTTGTATATCCAGGTTGGGCTTTAAGGAACCGAGTCGAATGGATCGGTCTACGGCGGTATGCGTAATTTCCGTCATACCCGCCGTTGCCTGGTGATAATGACCGTTCGGAAATTTGGTTTTTTCCGGGCGTCGGAAAATCGGGGGGATTATGCTCTGCGGGGCGCCTGATCCCAATCCATCTTTCCATACTCAGAGCGCCAAGCGGTCAGCCGGCGCTGTCATCGCTTCCTCATAACCGGTAAAATACCGAATCAGCCCCTGAAAATCAAACAAAATATTCGGAAGAGGATAGAGGCAATATCGCAACAGGATCACCTTGCGTAGAAATCAAAGGAAAACTGACCCTAGTCAGACGCGGTTCAAGCAGCCATACTCGTAATACGACTCTTGCTCCGTAAAATGTGTGGGGATTACAAGAATACCATCATCCGCTTTGTTGCATCGCCGTGTAGGAAAGAGCTTGGAAACGGTTCATCGGGTTGGTCGAGTTGACGAGTGTCGGTCTGAAAGCTCGCTCATCATGCAAGCAAAGATCAATCTAAGGTTTGCTGAAACTGGAATGCTTTTTAAAAAAATCTCTGTCGTTCTCTCAGATATTCTTCACAGCCGGATCGCCCGGCGTTTCCATCCGCTTTTTGCCGCAGCTTATTCCCTGAAGCGAACGGTCCAGTCCGCCCGCAGGCGTGGATTTTCCGCAACCAGCTGAATGCGCGTCAGTTTATCGCCCCAGGACGCTTGTAAATTGGGATCGTCCAGCACCAGCTCTTCTGTTTTTACCTGAAAAACTTTTCCATCATAGACCAGCGTCAACTCGGCCGGCGGTTGATCGCCGAAGCGGGTGGACGCCAGTTTGAGACGGCCGTTGCCGCCGGGCAGAATCCGGCAGGGCGTCAACAGGGACAGGACGATCTCTTTCGCCGGTTTGCTCAACGTATACTGCTCCCTGACTATCACCTCTCGGTTGCGCACCAGCTCGATGCTGCGCAACCAATGGGTCAGATTGGCCTCGGTCGGATAGGCAGCCTGAATCTCCAGTTGAAACAGGACGCGGCTTTCATTCGCATAATACTTGACCGCCGAAGCCTGAAAGGCTCTTCCGTTTTGCTGCATAACGCCGTCGATGGTTGGCAGATTGTGATATGCGGACTGCATGGTCCACAGTTCATACCGTTGCGGGCTGAAGGTCTTGGCGGTATAAACGCCCACGCCGGCGTCGACGATCATCGGTTGGCCGTTTTGATAGAGAATGAAATTGCCCACATCATTGTGATTATGGCTCTCGGCGTTATGTCCGCCTTTGGCGGCCACGTACAGACCCTGCGCACTGCCCGCCTGTGAGCGCGCCACCATCACCTGCAGATCTTTAAAAAAATGATCCCGCACCAACGGCGCCTGTGCGGATTGATCCTTCGCCGGCATCGGCGTAAACAAAGCGGGAAGCTCCCGGCCCAGGGAGGCGATGCGGCCCACTCCCTTGCTCCTCGGCAGCGACAACGCCATGTTCTTCATCAACGGATCTTGGATCCGTTCGCCGTAACGGTAAATCAACTCGGCCGGAGGGGTCAGCACACCGGGGGCGTCGGCGAAATTGACAAAGTATAGACCGGCGATCTGTACGCGATAGATGTAGCGGCCGATCTCCTGAATCAACGGCACCGAGTAATAATCGATGGCCCCGCGGCTGGCGCCATGCAGCAGCTCGAGGTTATCGAACAGCGAAGCGCCGGCCCTGCCCCAGTAGCTGGGGCCCTCATCGCAACCGCCGTCATCGCCGTAACCTTCGAGAAAACGATCCAGGCTGCGCAGTATTTTCGCGATATCCTGCACCCGCTGTTCCTGGTTCTTTTCCATCAGCAGCACACAAGCCAGCCAATTGGAGTTGATCCACGGATTCCAGTTGTTCGGCGTGCGATCCGGAAAGCCCATCCAACCGAAATCACGGCTGCGACAGGGCTCCAGCAGGCGTCGTTGAATCTCTTTTTCCATGCGCGGCCGCAGCAGGGGCGAGACGGAATCCAACTCAGCGCCGAGCAGGTAGTGGGTCCAAGCCATCAGACTGGCGGTCTCGGCAGCGAACAGATCTACAATCGGTTCCGATACATCGGGTAGACCGACGCCGGCTTTTTGCGCACTCATATGAGCCGGAACCCCCCAAAAAGATTCTTCGCAGATCGCCCAAATGCCATTGCAGATGTCATCGAGAAACCGTCTCCTGCCCTCCAGGCACTCTGCCAACAGCAGTTGCGCTAATCGAGTGCGACGGTCGAAATGATTCTTTTCATAGCGGCTGCGGTTGCCCTCCCGTTTGAACTCGAGGAACAGGGTGGCCGGCAGCTCCGGCCAGCGATAACCGATCAACGGCTCTGCGGCCTGAATATGCATTCGGCGGACCGAGTCGGCTACGACTTGCCAGCCGTCTCGTTCCGCCCAGGTTGGAAACGGATGATAGTCGCCGGCCTTGACCAATATCTGGTCCAGCCGGCTCAGAACGCGTTCGTTCGCCATGATGGCCGGCCGGCGAGCGGCATGTCCCTCAGCCAGCAAAAAAAAGAATAAAATAAAGATCGAGGAAAAAATATTCGCTCTTCTCATCGGGGATCTCCTCCCGGCACGGTGAATTTGATTTTTTACATGCTGCGTTCGATCAGCATGTCCTAAAGCTGAAATAGTTTCGATCGCAAAAATACAGGACGCGGAAACAGTATCAAACATCTGCCAGGTGGAAGCAGGAGCCTGTGGGCGGCTAGTTCTTCAACCGCTTTGCCAGCAGCACGTATCCGCCAAAAGGCTGCAAGGTTATTCTGATCGTGCTGTTTTTGTCGATTCGGCGTGCACCGACCGTCAGTTTTCCCGTCTGTTCAGCATCACGGATTTCAACCGCCTCGTATCGAGCCTCCGCCAGCAGGCTCAATGCGCACTCAACAGTCTGAGCGGTTGTTTGCCCATTGATCGCGCCGACATACCATTCGTCGCCATGGCGCCGCGCGAGCAGAACAAATTTCCCCGGCTCGCCGGCCAGGAGGCGTGTTTCGTCCCAAACCACGGGAATCCGGCGCAAGTAATCTTGGGCCGCATCGGGCAAAGCAAAATAAGCAGCGGGTTTATCGGCGAAATGGAGCCAACCGGACTCGAAAATGACCGGCAAGGCCAATTCATGCCCATAGGTGGTGGAATGCGCATATCGAGCATCGCTGAACGCCACCGGGGTAAAGTCCATAGAACCAACGACGTTGCGAGTGAAGGCGAGGATGGTGTTATGCCAGGGCGCCTTGGAAGGAAACGCCGGATCGGCAAGATAATTTTCACTCCCGCGCACCGCCTCCATGCTGATCAAATGGGGAAAAGTGCGCTGCCAGCCGCGCGGCACGGTGCAGCCATGAAAATTAACCATGAGGTGAAAATCCGCCGCATCGTTTAAAATATCCAGATAGTGCTGAATGACGTTCTGCTTGTCGCTTTGAAAAAAGTCCACTTTGACGCCCTTGACGCCGATCTTCGCCAGCCACTGCATCTCTTTACGCCGGATTCCGCGTTCATGCAGGCGGTCGCGCGGCGCCTCGGTCACGCTGTTGTGCGGTCCGCCTGAATTGTACCACAACAGCAGACCGACGCCTTTGGCGGCGCCATACTCCACCAGGGTCGGAATGGCGTCTGCAGGCATCTCGTTCCAGTTGGCGTCGATCAGACAATACTCCCAACTCATGCGGCCGGCCAGGTCGATAAAGGCGCGCTGTGCCTGCGGACTCTTTGGACTGGCCTGATCAGACCACCAACTCCAGGCCACGCGACCCGGTTTGATCCAATCCACATCGGTCAACGCAGACGGCGGGTTCAAATGCGAGACCAGGTTGGATTCGACAATGGATGAAAGCTGCTTGCCGGCGATGATCACGCGCCATGGCGTTGACCAGGGCAAGGTGGAGCGCGGAGTCGCCTCTCCGGTGCCGTTGCCCTCCCGCGCATCGGGAAAACGCAGACGATACAGCCCGCCCTCGGCGTTCTGCTCCAGCCGGCATCCACAATAGGTTCCATCCAGCCCCGCCTCAGTGATCAGCAGCCAAGCCGAGGGAACCTGAAACAGCGCCGGAAAGCACCAGCCCATGTCATAGGGCGCCGGCGCCCCTATGGGAAGAGCGTTGCCATAGTAGGCCTCGTAGGCAGGGGCGTAGGTGGAGACCTGATCATAGGGCTGGGTAAATGCCGCGCCGTCGAGCGGCAGTTTGAAGCCGGTCAACTCTGCGGTGATCGTCCGCTGCGCCGACTGGGTCTCTGGAAAACGATAGCGAAAGGCAACGCCGTCGTCATAGGCGCGCAGCACCAGTTCCAACCGACCGCCCTGAGCATTGCGAAAGGTCAGCGTCTGCTCGCAACAGTGATCGCGCAGAGTGCGCTGTTTGCCGGTAACCATGGCGTAGGATTGATCGATGGTCTGAACCTCGCCGGCCCTGACGAAAACCAAACCGTGACTGAAATCCTGATCGTCGCGGCGCAGGCCCAGCGGCGAGGGTAGAATCGCCGGCCTGGATTCTCCGGCCAGGCTGACCGAGTAGGTCAGCCGACCTGCAGCCGGGTCATCTTGAGTTCGCTGCAGCATGACCGTGATGGAGAGGGTCCGGTTGGGAGAATCCAGAGTCCACTGAACCGGGGTGTTCATCGCGTTACAACCGAGCATAATCACCGCCGTTGCCATTATAGTTTTCATAAAAAACCTGATATACAACAAGCCCCTTAAAGTTGAAAAGCTGAAAAAGCAAATCCGCTGCATCGCCAGGCAACCGAGGGATCGAGGCCCTCCCTCAGTGCCCGTTCGTAACCTTCTCCGACCGATGTGGGCGCGAAGGGCTATAGCGAATACATAAAATCTTCGACCTCATTTTTCAATTTGAGAAAATGCGCGTCCCGTTTAGTCTCCCGGGTTCTGGGATGCGGCAGAGGCACGTCGTATTCCTTGACTATGGATGCCGGCTTGCCTCCCATCACATAGATCTTGGTGCCGAGGAAAATCGCCTGATCGATGTCATGGGTCACCAGGATGATGGTGGATTGCAGCTGCTGCCAGAGCGTACTCACCAGCAGGTCGATCTGCATCGCGGTCTCGTTGTCCAGTCCGCGGTTAGGTTCGTCCATCAGCACAATGCCGGGATTGGCGATCAGACTGCGGGCAATGACCACGCGTTGAACCTGTCCGCCCGACAGCTTGCCGAACTTGCCGTATTTGTGCTCATGGCCCTCCAATCCGACGGCTTTGATCATGTTCATGGCCCGTTGCGCCGCTTCCTTCGGGTCAACGCCGCGGTAGAGCAGCGGCAGCATGACGTTCTTCAAAACCGTATAATGTTCCAGAGCGGACGGCTCCTGGAAGACCATGGAGATGGGCACCCTCTCGTCCCGCTGTTTGCCGTGGATCAGCACCTGTCCGGCATAGGGCTTCATCAGTCCGGCGATATATTTCAACACCGTGGTTTTACCGCACCCGGACTTGCCTAAGATGACGATGAACTCGCCCTGGCTGGGAATGTCCTCGATGAGCAGATTGAAATTTTTAACGATGTAGGTGGCGCCGTGATCGTAGCTGGTGGCGATATCCTTCAACTCGATGATGTCCGGCAGATTGGTATTGTTTGTCATGGCCGCCTCTCAACTATATTTAAACGGAAACGCTTTGCGGTCCAGCATGCGCAACAGCAGGTCAAACGCATAGCCCACGCCCACCATGAGGATGATCAGCGCATATAATTTTTCCGTCTGATTCTGCCGGAAATAGAGATTATAGATCAACGCGCCGATGCCGCCTTCCTGTTTATTGATCAACTCCACATACACGGCATAGGTCCAGCTGAATGCAACGATATTGATAAAATCCGTCGACACCCGCGAAAGCACATGGGGGATGAACACCGTGCGAATGATCTGCCATTTGCTCGCACCCAACGTTTTGACCGCATCGACGTATACCTGGGGCGTCTCCTGGATGCGGCCCACTACCGCAGTGATCAGATAGACGAGAATCGCAAAGGTAAGAAACTGAATCTTCATCATCATGTAGATGCCAAAGGCCGCCATGAACAGAACGATGGTGGCCGTCAGCGGAATATACCGGGTCGCCTGAATATAGCCGCCGAACAAAGCGTTGAACACCGGAAACAGGCCGATGATAAAGCCGATGGGCAAAGAGATCAGAGCGCCCTCTATCCATCCGGCGATGTTCATGAACACGGTCAAGCCCAGATGATGGAACATGCGATCACGGCTGATCAATTCAGGAAAGCTGGCGAGGATGGAAAAGGGCGATGGAATAATCTGCGGGTTGACAATGCGCAGCTTAACCGCCAGCCACCAGATGATCAGGATCGCCGCCAATCCGATCAGGCCGATCTTGATTTTGGTTGATTTGGCAAGCACGCCGCGCAACTCAAAGAGAGGGGAATTCATCAATCTCTCCTGCGCTGGGTGATAGAGTGATTAACGGAGATAGAGCCCCTGGCGCCGCCAGGGAAATCGAAAAAGACAGGGGACGCCGCCGCGCCGGCAGCCTCGATGTCTTCACGGCTCGCCGGTCAGACTGTTGTCGGCGAGCCGTGAAGGCGTGACAGCGCAGCCGAGGGACGTCACAACAGCGAGCATTCGGCGCGCCGATTGAGCGCACGTCCCTCTTCTGTGTCATTGCTGGCCATGGGTTGATCCGGACCCTTGCCGTCATAGACGAACTGATTCGGACTCAGACCATAAGTCTCGACAAAGAACGTGACGATCGCTCTGGCGCGGCGACGCGACAGCTCGATGTTGTATTCGCGTGTGCCCACGTTATCGGTGTGGCCGACAATGCGAAAACGGGAATTCCGGTTCATGGCCACGATCTTGCCGTACTCGTTTTTCAATTTCAGTTTTTCGATGGGCTCCAGGGTCGCTGAATTGAAATCAAAATTGATGTGCACCAGCTTGGTAGCCACAGCCGGCTGGGTGAGCAGGTCTGTAGTGGGCGGTGTAAAGGCCGCGGAGGCTTGGGGCAGGTGCTCAGATCCGGTCAGCGAAATCGCGTTGACGACGCTGACGTTGGAAACGTACCGCCAACCCGGCACCGACGGCGCCACCAGGCCCAGCTCCTGATAGGCTTTGCAGGCTTCGTCATAGACCATCTCGGCGGTAACACCTTTATATCCAGGATTCAGGCCGAAAAATCCGCGATTGTCGCCGTAGGTGGCAAAACGGACCTTCTCAAAAGTTGCCAGCCAATAATCTTCACTGGTGCCGCTGTATCCGGCGGTCATGATTCGGGCGGCACGGCTGCGCGCGGCCGGCTGTGTGTTGAGCTCTGCAGCGCCTTTCATCCAGCCCTCGACGAACGCCTGGACATCCTTGGCGCGCTTGTCGATCAGATCCTGGCTGCAGAACATGATGCCGAACAGCATCTCTGAAGCCTCCAGGGTGCTCTTGAGCACATGCGCGCCGGGAACGCGCGCAAGAACCGCCTGGTCGTCCGGCGACCAGCCGACCGCCGCGTCCAACTGACCGGTCTCAAACGCCTTGAAGGCCTGCGGCACTTCCTGAAACTCTATCGCCTGAATGCTTTTCATGGACATATTGGCTGCTTTGAGCATATTCAACAGCAGCCACTGTGAAGGCGTGCCCGGAACGAATCCGACCTTGCGGCCCGCTAGATCGGCCATAGAACGCACCTCAGAGGTGGCGAGAATCACATCGGCGCCCTGCGATTTATCGGTCAGATAGAAAATCCTTGGCTTCAACGGCATCAGCTCTTGCAGACCGATGGGATAGGCGTCCACCGTCAGTACCAGAATATCCAACTGCCCGGTTTTCCAGGCCTGGATGGCGTCTGGAATCACGTCCATCACCGTGAACTTGACGTCCAATCCGTACTCTTTCTTGTAGCGTGACCCCTCGTTGGGCGACAGTCCGTTGTTGAAATAGGGACCCGGCGCCATACCGGAGTAGGTGACCAGATGCACGCGCAGGGCGCCGCCGCTCTCCGGCAGATAGGTGTAAGCGACATAGCCCACCACGCCGATGATGATCAGACCGATAAGTATTTTGGCAAACGGCGTCAGCCCGCCTTTCCTTTCACCAGAAGGAAATTGATCAGCCATGAGTATACCCTCCAATTAAATGCTCGTGCAGCGGAAATGTCCTTACCAGCTGTATTTCTTCTTTTCTTCCGTCTTGGGCGCCGCTTGTACCGGCACCAATTCGCGTGTGTCGCCGCTTTTGACAATGGCGAACACCTGGTTCTTGTCCCCGGAAGACATGGCCTGGCCGGCCTTGTCGATGTTTTCAGCCTGTTGCATCAGCTGATCCGACGCCTGGTCCCATTGCTCCAGCGTCTTCATCATCGCATCCTCGCTGACCATGTCATGCAGTTCAGGCTCAGCCATGAACTGCGGCGCCACCTGCATAAACCGGTCCACCTGGCCGGTGAACAGCGCGATCTGATTTTGCACATATTTGACCGACATCTCATAAATGTCCGAATGATCGTCCCCGCCCAGCACGCTGGAGGTGGCTTGGGTCGCCTTGGCCATGGCTTGAGCTTCCCGGTAATCCGCGGACAGTGTGTCAGCGAAAAACTTGGTCTTGTCGCGATAAAATTCAAAAGCCTGCTGCATCTTTTTCATGATCTGGCAATATTTTTCCGCCCGCTCAAAACGCTTGGACGATTTATCCAGATTGCCCTGCAGCATGCCGGCCTCACTGGAGATCTTTTGAAACTGATAACGCTTATCCTCGTCGGTCCACTGATTGTTCTTATAGTACCGGCTTTTCAGAGTCTCCGCCTGCTGCATGCGCTCGCGGATCTGCTGCTGATAGGTCTCTATATTGTTCTTGATCTCATTGCGAATGCCGTAGACGCGGTCTGCGGCGTCGCGGATGGTTTGCAGCTTTTCACCCAGATATTCATTGACATAAGCATAGATGATATCCAGCGGACCGGTCTTGATCATCAAGGAGGTGAACCAGCGGTAGAATTTGGCGCGCCAGAAATAAAGGATGGCGCGGAACTTTTTACTGGTAAAGAGGAACCAGAGCAACGCCGCCAGTCCCACCAAACCACCCAGCACCACCATCTTGCCGACGATGCCGATCGCCATGGTCAACAGTCCGAGGATAAAAGGCGCGGCGGCATAAAAGCCGAAAGCCAGAGCAATCAGGATCAGCACGCTGCCGAAATTGCCCCACGCTTTTTCACGCTTGGAGATGAAGGAACCGACTTTGTCTGCACCAGGCAGGGTGGGCATATCACTCATAGCATCCTCCTTGGGATTATTTGACGCTCCGTAAATTCATCTGCAGATTTTGTCTCAATTGCTCCAATCGCCGCTGATGAGCGTCAAGGGCGGCGTTGAAACGGACCTCCCGCTCCTCCTTCTTCCGCTCCAACTGGTTGAGTTCGCTCTCCACCACCACGCGCTGCGAAATAAGCTGGCTGCGCTCCTCCTCGAGCTTTTTCTTCTCCGCTGTTCGGGCAGCGATAAAAGATTCCAGCTCCTTTTCGATCGCCTGCAACCGGCCCTCGCGCGCCTGAATGCCCTCGCCGATCTCCTGGGATTTTCTGCGCACCTGGCCGAGGTTGTCTTGATACCCCTGCTCGTTCTGCAGCTTAAACTCCCGTTTTTCCACATCGAGCACCTGGCTCAAACGATCTAGAGTCTTCAGCAGACCCGCAAACGTCAATGTAACTCCGCGCGCCTTTACCGCGGTCTGCGCCGCGTGGAATGCCAGTTGATAGCGGGTGGGCTCATCGAGATTGGGAAATTTTTCATTGATCACCGCCATCTGGTTGTAAAACTCGGCGGAATCCGCATCTATGGCCTTGTTCAGTTCCTCCTCCACAGCCTTGTAAAAGGTCTGATCCACCTCCACCGGCGTTGCGGCCGGTTGAATCGCAGACGCCGGGGCTGGGGTTCCCACGGCGACGGGAGAAAGAGGCGCCAGATTGGGATCCAATCCGATCGGCTCCAGGCGCGGCTGCTCTTTTTCCTTCCAAAAGATCTCGATCGCCGCTTTTTTCAGTTTTTTCAAGTCAGCCATAGGGACGAATCCTTGATAAGTGATAAATAAACAATCAGGAAGGTCGGCCGTTCTTTCATCTAATATTATATTAATATTGATAGTTATTAGCAAGCAAATTCGCACTGCAATAAAAAAAACCACCGCGCCGCGGTCACGACCGTTTCCAAGTGCCTCCGGGTTGCAGGGTATACGGATGCCTCGATCGCAGAGTTCCATGCATCGGCCGAGAACGGCTCTACGCCAAAGCTGCGACGGCTTTGTCCAGGAAGGGCCGGCCGTTCATACCTGGAAAAAAATCCTTGCTATTCAGCTTTGCATTCAATATTTTGCCCAGTTGTACAAAATATAAACAAACCTATTCTGCTCTGGGAAATAATCTGCCGGTCGTCGATGCCATCCGCCGTCATCTGATTGTTCCTATCAAAGCCCATGCTCAAATGCATCCAGGAGGAAGAAGAACATGTCCGACTATGTCAAGGAGATCATGCTCCGCGTTTCTGCAAAAAATCCCGCTGAACCCGAGTTTCACCAGGCTGTCGCCGAAGTGGCTGAATCCGTGAGTCTGGTCTATGACAAATATCCCGAGTATCGCAGCGCGCAAATTTTTGAACGCCTGATCGAACCAGAGCGGGTGATCATGTTCCGGGTCCCGTGGATGGATGACCGCGGCGAGATTCAGATCAACCGAGGTTACCGGATTCAGATGAACAGTGCGATCGGCCCATACAAAGGCGGTTTGCGTTTTCATCCCTCGGTGACGCTGGGAGTGTTGAAATTTCTCGCCTTCGAACAGGTTTTCAAAAACAGCCTTACCACCCTGCCCATGGGCGGCGCCAAAGGCGGTTCGGATTTTGATCCCAAAGGCAAGAGCGATAACGAGGTCATGCGGTTTTGCCAGAGTTTTATGAACGGGTTATTCCGCTACATCGGCCCGGACACGGATGTGCCGGCCGGCGATATCGGCGTAGGCGGCCGGGAGATCGGCTACCTGTTCGGTCAATACAAGAAACTGGTCAACGAGTTCACCGGCGTGCTCACCGGCAAAGGATTGAACTGGGGCGGTTCGCTGATACGGCCCGAGGCCACCGGCTATGGCGCCACCTATTTTGCCGCCGAGATGCTGTCAACGCGAGGAGAGACGTTAGAGGGAAAAACCTGTCTGGTGTCCGGAAGCGGAAACGTGGCGCAATACACGGTGGAAAAAGTGAATCAACTGGGCGGCAAGGTGGTGACCCTCTCCGATTCGAACGGATATATCTACGATGAGGAGGGCATCGATGCAAAGAAGCTGGCCTGGGTGATGGAGTTGAAAAACGTACGCCGCGGCCGGATCCAGGAGTATGCGGACGCTTTCAAGACGGCTGTTTACACTCCCCTGGATCCCAAGCTGGATCACAATCCGTTGTGGAATCACAAAGCACAGTGCGCTTTTCCCAGCGCCACCCAGAATGAAATCAACGCCCGCGATGCACGCCATCTGTTGGCCAACGGCGTCTATTGCGTTTCCGAGGGCGCCAATATGCCCACGACGCCGGAAGGCGTCAAGGTGTTCGTCGATGCCGGGATTTTGTACGGTCCGGGCAAAGCGGCCAATGCCGGCGGTGTCGCCACCTCGGGACTGGAGATGTCGCAGAACAGCATGCGGCTGCCGTGGACGCGCGAAGAGGTGGATCAACGGTTATCCTTGATTATGAAAAGCATACACCGGACCTGCGTTGAAACCGCCGATCAATTCGGCACACCGGGCAATTATGTCAACGGCGCCAACATCGGCGGATTTCTTAAAGTGGCCAACGCGATGCTGGATCAAGGTCTGGTTTAACTTTAAGGCCGGCGAGGGCCGCGGCGTTCCCTCGCTGACGGCTGTCGCGAACCCTGTAACCGAAGGTTCATCGTTCATGCTGAAATCGTTTAAAGACGTGCTCACCCATTTTGATCCCAGTTGGGTGGAGCACGGCTATGGCACCCGTTTTCAGGGCTTTCAGAACCTTATGCGCCGCCGCATCCGCGACATTCTGCTGGTCTCCAGCCTCTATGACCTGTACGTGTTCGAAGAAGACGGCCGGCTGTATGATCTGCTGCGCAGCGAATACCAGGATCTGCAGCTGACCAACACTCCTAACTTTACCCGTGTCTCCAGCGGCCTGGAAGCGCTGGCGCTCGCTAAAGAGGAGAACCAGTTCGATCTGATCGTCACCACGCAGCACATCGAAGACATGAGCGCTGTGACGTTTGCCAAACTGGTTCGTCAGGCCGGGGTGAGCATTCCCATCGTGCTGCTCAGTTATGACAACCTGGAATTGACGGACCGTTTCCAGAAACAGGACATCGCCCCATTTGACCGCATCTATATGTGGCAGGGAGATTACCGGTTATGGATCGCCATCATTAAAAACCTGGAGGACCAACTCAACCTCGATCATGACACCGAACTGGCCGGCGTGCAGTCCATCATCGTCATCGAGGACAATATCCGTTATTATTCCTGGTTCCTTCCGCTGCTCTATCGCGAAGTCCTTTTGCACGCGCGCCGTCTCATCAATGAGGGCATCAACCTTTCGCATAAAAACCTGCGCACCCGCGCACGGCCGAAAATCCTCCACTGCATCTCGTACGAAGAGGCGTGGAGTTATTTCGTTCAGTATCAGGAGAATGTGCTCGGGGTGATCTCGGACATGGATTTCTACCGCAACGGCGCGGTGGATCCGAACGCCGGCCTCGAGTTCGGACGAGAGGCGTTGGCGCTGCAGCCGGACCTGCCGATCCTTTTTCAATCGCAACAGGCGGAGAACGAGGCCAAAGCCCGCCTGCTGGGTTGTCCGTTCCTGCTCAAGAGCGCTGCCACTTTTTACCGCGATCTGCAGCAGTTCATGGTGGAAAATTTCAGCTTTGGCGATTTTGTCTTTAGACTGCCGGATGGCACAGAGGTCGGCCGAGCATGCGATCTTATCAGTCTGGAAGAGCAGATCAGCCTAGTGCCGGAGGAGAGCATCCGCTTTCATGCCGAGCGCAACCATTTTTCTCATTGGCTCAAGGCGCGCACGGAATTCTGGCTGGCGCATAAACTGCGGCCGCGCCAGGTATCGGACTTTGACTCCATCGAAGAGATGCGTCAAGATTTGATCACCTCGCTTCGCGATTACCGCAAGGTCTGGCAGCGCGGTCTGATGATCCCGTTCCGCAGGGAAACATTCGATCCGGATAAAACCTTCGCCTCCTTAGGCCACGGCTCCATCGGCGGCAAGGCGCGCGGACTGAGCTTTGTAAACACGTTGATCAACAACTATATGGTGCAACACCATTTCCCCGGCGTCTCCATCAGCGTACCCCCGGCGATAGTGGTCTGCACCGACGTGTTCGATGAATTTTTGGCCGCTAACCAACTGCTGCACTTCGCCCTGTCGGAGCCGGACAACCGCGAGATCCTCTCCAGATTCCTGGCCGCCGCCTATTTCCCGGAAGCGATTTTGCACGAACTGGCTGCGTTCCTGGACCTGGTGCGCGATCCGGTGGCTGTCCGCTCCTCCAGTCTGCTGGAGGACTCGCAATACCATCCGTTTGCCGGCGTCTACCGGACCTACATGTTGGCCAACAACCATCCGGATCCGGCGGTGCGTCTCGCCGAACTGGTGCAGGCGATCAAACGGGTATACGCCTCCACCTTTTTCACCGGACCCAAAGATTATATCAAGGCCACTTCCTTCCGGCTGGAGGAAGAGAAAATGGCGGTGGTCATTCAAAAGATCATCGGACAAAGGCATGGCGATTATTTCTACCCCGATTTCAGCGGCGTGGCGCGCTCGTTCAATTTTTATCCCATTCCGCCGCAAAAAGCGGACGACGGGCTGGTCTCCATGGCGCTGGGACTTGGTAAAACGGTCGTGGACGGCGGCGCCTGCTGGCGCATCTCCCCCAAACACCCATTGCAGAGCCAGCCGTACAACCGCCCCCAAGAGGCGCTCAACGCCGGCCAGCGCTCCTTTTATGCGCTCGATCTGCAGACCCGCTTTCTGCAATCAACTGAAATCAAAGATCCGTCGCTGCGCTCACTGGATCTATCCGTCGCCGATCACGACGGCGCCCTGACCTGGATCGGTTCCACCTATTCTGCGGATGATGACCGGATCTACGACGGCGTCTCCCGCAACGGCGTTCGCCTGATCACCTTCAGCCAGCTGTTAAAACAAAACCGCTTTCCCATCGCCGCCATCGCCGATCTGCTTTTGGGCATGGGCGCGTGGGGTATGGGCACACCGGTGGAATTGGAGTTCGCCGTCAATCTGCAAAAAAAACCGGCGGAATTCGGATTGTTGCAGATGCGGCCGCTGGTGTTGAATCGCGAAAACGCCGAGCTGACCTTCGAGGGCTATAACAGCCAGGAGATGGTGTGTCATTGCAGCCGTGTACTCGGTCACGGGGTGATCAAAAATATTCACGATGTCATCGTGGTGGACCGGGAGCAATTCGATCGCGCCAGAACCCAGCAAGCCGCCGCAGAGATCAGCCAATTCAACAAACGCCTGCTGGAGGAAAAGCGTCCCTACCTGCTGGCGACCGTCGGCCGCCTGGGCAGCCTGGACCCCTGGCTGGGCATTCCGGTGACATGGGATCAGATCTCCGCCGTGCGGGTGATCGTGGAAACAAATTTTAAAAATTTTAACGTGGAACCGTCGCAGGGATCTCACTTTTTTCAAAACCTGGTTTCGTTTTCCGTGGGATACTTTACCGTGCGGACTGAGGAATCTGCGGATCACATCGATTGGACCTGGCTGCTGGAACAACCGGCGTTGGAGAAAAAAGAAATGGTCCGGCTGCTCCGCTTTGACCAGCCCCTGCTGGTCATCATGAACAGCCGCGAGAATAAAGGAGTGATTTTAAAACCCGGAATAACGTATGAACGCACCTGATTGGCAGGCTGAAACCTCCGCTCCGCATGGGCTGCAAGCCTGTCCGCATTGCGGCAAACCCCTCAGTGCGTGGGAGCAAGTGCTGTTAAAAGTGGATCGTGCGCTGATCTGCAAGGGATGCTGGCGCCGCATTTCGTTTCCCGGCCACGACGGTTCGCCGGCCGCCTCTGAACCGTCCAAAACGAAATAGCGCAACCACCCGAGACCCTGATCGCTGATTCACCTCACGACAAACGACGTCTCGGTCAGCACTCCGCCGTCTTCATCCACGGCCTGCACTTTCCACTGTCCCGGCCAAATATTTTTACTGCTCCAGGTGCGCATGGTCGGAAACTTGACCGTCAACGGCACCTCCGCCTGTTTCTGCCCATCCACATACCAGATGTGCAGAACCTCCTGGGGAATCTCGACGCAGGCGATGCGCATCCAACAGACCACTCTGCCTGTGGCAGCATCGAACGCTTTGGCCTCTCCCTGCGGTTCCTTTTGTTCAACTCCGCAGCACATCACCATCTTTTCCACACGGCAGATCTGATCGTGCTGGCAGAAAACCATGTCAGACCACAGCAGCGGCAACAGCGACAGGCACAAGAAAAACGCCTTCATGGCCGGGACCTCCTTTAACTCGATTTTGGCGAAATATACATAATCGAAAGGAATTTGTCAAACCAATTGCAATCTTTTTATTTTATTGGGCTAAAGCCCCTCGAAGGACGGCTTTGAGCCACGCGCTAAAGCGCGCGGCTATGAAAAAAGCCAGTTCATCGATCCACACCCTTATATGCGCGGCGATTAAACAGCAACCGCTTTATTGCCGCAAGCGTGGCTCGTGGACAAAGGATTTCCTTCCATTCAGGCGTGAGCCTGATGCGTACCATCGGGCCTTTATCTCTCTGCCAGATAACGCTCCACCCCTTCCGCCGCCCTGCGTCCCTGATACATGGCGCGCACCACCAGTGAAGCGCCCTGCACCGCATCGCCGGCGGCAAAAATACCGGGAACACAGGTCATGGCGTTCTCATCGACCGAAATGTTGCCGCGTTGATCGAGGCACAAGCCGGCCTCCTGCACCAAGGGCCCGTGTTCAACATGAACGAACCCCATGGCCAGCAGCGCCAAATCCGCTTCCAGCAATCGTTCGGATCCTCTCACTTCCATGCACTCACGGCCGCGCCATTGCAGATCAACCACTTTTAATCCAGCTAGACGGCCGTTCTCCCCAACAAACTCTCTGGTCGCCACGCTCCACAATCGTTCGCACCCTTCTTCCTGGGAACTGGAGGTGCGCAAAATATTGGGCCAGGTGGGCCAGGGATTATCCACGCCCCTCTGTTGCGGCGGTTTGGGCAGCAGCTCCACCTGAATCACCTGGCGGGCTCCCTGACGAAGGCTGGTGCCCACGCAATCCGACCCGGTGTCGCCGCCGCCGAGCACTACCACGCGCTTGTCCCTGGCGCAAATCGTCGACCCCGCGGCGCCGTTCAGTTCCCGGTTCTGTCCCTTGAGAAAATCCATGGCAAAATGAATGCCCGTCCACTCCCGGCCGGGGATCGGCAGATCCCGCGGCATAGCGGCGCCCAGGGCCAATACGATGGCGTCAAAAGAACGCTGCATGTACCGTACGGAGAGATCTTCACCGGCGGTGACGTTGGTCTCAAAGATCACGCCTTCTGCTTTCATCTGCTCCAGCCGGCGGTCGATGACGCTTTTGTCCAATTTAAAATCCGGAATGCCGTAGCGCAGAATGCCGCCGATGCGGTCATCCCGTTCAAAGACGATCACCTCATGTCCTTGGCGCGCCAGCTGTTGGGCGGCCGCCAGTCCGGCCGGACCAGAGCCCACCACCGCCACACGTTTGCCGGACTTGCTTGCGGGCGGCTGCGGCGTGATCCACCCCTCCTGCCAGCCGCGTTCAACGATCTGATATTCGATGTGACGAATGGTCACGGGTTCCTGCAGGATCATCAACGTACACGCCGTTTCACAGGGCGCCGGACAAATCCGACCGGTGAATTCCGGAAAATTGTTCGTGCTGTGCAGCAGATCGAGTGCGCGGCGCCACTGCCCGCGGTACACCATCTCATTCCAATCCGGAATGCGGTTCAACAGCGGGCAGCCGAATGCATGACAATGAGGCACGCCGCAATCCATGCATCGCGCCGCCTGCTGAGTGAGCTGCTCAGCCGGCAGCGGCAGTTCGAATTCGAGAAAATCGTGAATCCGTTCCGCTTTGTCGCGCTTGCCCGGTTCGCAGCGCTGATATTCGATAAACCCGGTGGTCTTAGCCATGGAACACCTCCTCTGTCGCGGCCACGGTCTCCTTGTCCTGATCCTCGTACAGCTTCATCCGCTCCAGCGACTGGCGGTAATCGATGGGCATCACCTTGACGAAGAGCGGCAGATGCGCATCCCAGTTCTCCAACAGCATTTTGGCGCGCGGGCTGTTGGTGAGCCGGTAGTGATCCTCCAGGATCGCACGCAGTTCCTGCACGTCCGAGCGTTTCCACACCGGCTCCAAATCCACCATATCGAGATTACAGCGGGTGTCAAACAATTGGGATTCGTCATAGACATAGGCGATGCCGCCGCTCATACCGGCGGCGAAGTTGTTGCCGGTCTGACCGATGACCACCACCATGCCGCCGGTCATATACTCACAACCATGGTCCCCCACTCCTTCGACTACGGCGCGGGCGCCGCTGTTACGCACAGCAAACCGTTCGCCCGCAACGCCGTTAATGAACACCTCGCCGCCGGTGGCGCCGTACAGGACCACGTTGCCGACGATGATGTTCTCATGAGGCTGGAACGTAGCGCCGATGGGCGGCACCAGAACCATACGGCCGCCGGACATGCTTTTGCCGAGAAAATCATTGGCATCGCCCTCTACGCGCATGCTGACCCCAGGCGCCAGGAACGCGCCCAGGCTCTGTCCGGCGCTGCCTTTGAAATAGAGCTGAATGGTCGAGTCCGGCAGACCTTTGCTGCCATACCGCCGGACTATCTCACCGCTCAATCTTGCCCCCACGGTGCGGTGCACATTGCGAATGGCCAAGTCGATGCGCACCTGCTGCATGCGCTCGAGCGCCGGTTCGCTCCTGCGGATCAATTCATGGTCGAGCAGATCAGCATGATCCTCCTCGCGTGCAGCTACACAGCGACGAACCGATTGGTCCGGTTCCGTCTTTAACAAAGGCCGCAGATCCAAAGTGGACGCTTTCCAATGATCGATGTTCTGCTCCACCTCCAAGCGCTCGGCATGACCGACCATCTCATCCAGAGTGCGAAAGCCCAGCTCCGCCATGTATTCCCGCAGCTCCCGAGCCATGAAGCGCATGAACCGTTCGACATATTCTGGTTTGCCTCTAAAGTGGGCGCGCAGCGCCGGGTCCTGCGTGGCGACTCCGACCGGACAGGTATTCAAATGGCATTTGCGCATCATCACACATCCCAGCACCACCAGCACAGTGGTACCGAAACCGAATTCTTCGGCGCCGAGCAAAGCGGCGATGGCCAGATCCCGGCCGGTCTTCAGTTGTCCGTCCACCTGCACGCGAATCCGGCTGCGCAGCCGGTTGCGAATCAAGGTCTGCTGCGTTTCGGCCAACCCCAGCTCCCATGGCAGCCCGGTGTGCTTGATGGAGGTGAGCGGCGATGCGCCGGTGCCGCCGTCGTGGCCGGCGATGAGCACCATGTCCGCTTTGGCTTTGGCCACGCCGGCTGCCACGGTGCCGACGCCCACCTCAGAGACCAGCTTGACCGAAACGCGCGCCCGTGGATTCACTGCTTTGAGATCATAGATCAGCTGCGCCAGATCCTCGATGGAATAAATGTCATGATGCGGCGGCGGAGAGATCAGCGTCACGCCAGGGGTGGTGTGACGCACCAGCGCGATCTCAGCGCTGACTTTATGACCGGGAAGCTGCCCGCCCTCGCCGGGCTTGGCGCCCTGGGCGATCTTGATCTGCAACTCATCGGCGGTAACCACATACTCTGTGGTCACGCCGAAACGGCCGGAGGCGATCTGCCGGATCGACGACCGTTTGCTGTCGCCGTTGGTCATCGGCGTGTTGCGGCTCGGATCCTCACCGCCCTCGCCGGAATTGCTGCGGCCGCCCAACCGATTCATGGCAATAGCGATGGTCTCATGCGCCTCGCGGCTGATGGAGCCAAAGGACATGGCCGAGGAGACAAAGCGCTTGACGAGCGCCTCCTCCGGCTCCACCTCTTCCAGGGGCACGGATTGCGCATGTTTGAATTTCAGCAGGCTGCGCAAAGTGACCCGTTCGCGCGATTGCGCGTTGATCAGAGCGCTGTATTCTTTGAACGCGGCATAGTCATCGTTCCAGGCAGCCTGCTGCAGTTTGTAGATGGCCGTTGAACTCCACAAATGCTTTTCGCCGCCGTGGCGCACATGATAGTCGCCGCCCGGCTCCAGCAGGGGTTGCTGCGCAGGAAAGCCGCGGCTGTGGCGCAGCAACGTCTCCTTAGCCAACTGCGCCAAGCCCAGTCCGCCGATGCGTGAAGCGGTGCCGCAGAAATAGCGGTCCACCAACTCTCGACTCAGCCCCACTGCCTCAAAGATCTGCGAACCGAAAAAGCTGTGCAACGTCGAGATGCCCATGCGGCTGAAGGTTTTCAGCAACCCTTTCTTGATTGCGGTGATGTAGGCGTCCATCGCCTCCTCCGGCTTGAGCGGCTTTTCCAATAAATTGGCCTCAGCTAGATCGCGGACGGTCTCGAACGCCAGATAGGGGCAGATGGCGTCAGCGCCAAAAGCCAGCAAAAGAGAAAAATGGATGACTTCGCGCGGCTCGCCGGATTCGATAATCAGGCCGGCCCGATTGCGCAGACCTCGAGCGATCAGATGATGATGCAGTCCCGAGACCGCCAGCAGCGAGGGAATGGCGGCCTGCGCAGCCTGAATCTTGCGATCGGTCAAAATCAATAGATTGCAACCGCCGTCGATGTAATCACAGGCCTGCTGAAAAACCTGTTGCAGAGCCTTTTCCAGATCCGTGCCGTCGCCTTTGCTGGGAAAAAGGATATCGATAAGGCCGGCTTGAATGTCCTCGTGACGAGCCGCCGCAAGGCGTTCCATATCGTCCATGGTCATGATGGGATGCGGCAGTTTCAAGCCAAAGTTGTTCTTCGGCTGTTCCTCCAGCGCGTTGATCTGGCGTCCGACAAAACTTTCCAGCGACATGACCAATTCTTCGCGCAGCGGATCGATGGGCGGATTGGTCACCTGAGCGAAGAGCTGTTTGAAATAGGCGAACAACAGCTGCGGACGATTGGACAACACCGCCAGCGCCGCGTCGTTGCCCATGGAACCTACGGCCTCCTGACCGCGTGAAGCCATGGGGGTGATCACCATACGCAGCTCTTCATCCGTATACCCGAAGGCGTGTTGTTTAGCCAGCAGGGCGTGTGGCTCCTCAAAGGGAACCGCCGCAGGCGTAAACAGACCGCGCAGTTCGATGCGATTATCCTTCACCCATCGTCGGTAGGGTTTTTGCCGGGAGATCTTGGCCTTGATCTCGTTGTCGGGCACCACGCGATGCTGCTCGAGATCCACTAAAAACATTTTGCCAGGCTGCAGCCGGCCGCGCCGCAAAATACAGGGATCCGGGAACTCGATGACGCCGGTTTCAGAAGCCAGCACGATCATACCTTCCCGGGTGATGGTGTAGCGCGCCGGCCGCAGACCATTGCGGTCGAGCGTGCCGCCGATAAAACGGCCGTCGCAAAAAATCATCGCCGCCGGGCCGTCCCAAGGCTCCATCAGCGCCGCATGGTATTCGTAAAAAGCGCGTTTGTCCTCGCTCATCTGAATTTTCGGCCCGCAGGCCTCGGGGATCATCATCATCATAGCATGAGAAAGAGATCGGCCGGATAGAACTAAAAGCTCCAACGCATTATCGAAAATCGCAGAATCGCTGCCGTTCTCCACCAAAACCGGCTTGATTTTTTCCAAATCCTCGCCCCAGCAAGGGGAAGCGAGCATCGACTCGCGTGCGTGCATGCGGCTGATGTTGCCGCGCAGGGTGTTGATCTCGCCGTTATGCGCCACGAACCGAAACGGCTGCGCCAAGTACCAGGTCGGATTGGTGTTGGTGCTGTAGCGCTGATGGACCACCGCGAATGAGCTGGTGCAGTGCTCCAGAGTCAACTCGGGGAAATAAGGCGCCACCTGGGTGCCGGTCAGCAGTCCCTTGTAGACGATGGTCCGGCTCGACAGGCTGCAGATATAAAAGTCTTGTGTCTGGGCGGCGGGCAAAGCGGCGACGCGCTTTTCGATCACTCGACGGATGACATAAAGCTTGCGTTCGAATTGGCGCAACGCCACTCGTCCGGCTGCAAGAAAAAACTGCTGCACATCGGGTTGAGAGGATTTGGCCAAATCGCCGAGATGTCCGTCCTCGGTCGGCACTCTGCGCCATCCCAGCAGCTGAGCCCCCTCCTCTTCAACCACGTCTTCGACGATGCGCCGGCATCGGTCGGAAGCGGCAGAATCCTTAGGCAGAAATGCCATGCCAACGGCGTAGCGCCCGGGCTCCGGCAAATCGAATGTGGTGATTTCCGAACGGAACAGCTCATCCGGTATTTGCAGCATAAGCCCGGCGCCGTCGCCGGTGCTGGTGTCGCCGCCCACTGCGCCGCGGTGCTCCAGATTGATCAGCGTCTGCAGAGCCAGTTGCACGATCTCATGGCGGGCCACGCCGTCCAGCCGAGCGAGGAAACCTACTCCGCAACTGTCATGCTCAAATCGTGGATCATACAATCCTTCCACGACAACGGATGATTTGGCAGGTATCATTCTATCAGCCTGAAATTAAAAGGTCATGCCCTTGTACAGGGCGTTTTACAGCAAGAATTAAAAAGTTTCGCTACATGGAAAAAGAGCGCCGATCTCACTGAATCGGTCGGGCCCCTGGGATTTGCCGTCGCCAGCGATGCAGACCGGAGGCGAGGATAAGCGGCTTCTTACGGAAGGGTTGAATATGTGCTCTCAAGGGCAGCAAAAACGGGTATGCCTTCTATTTTTGAATAAAAATCCAATATGAGAATATTTTGCTAAAGTGTCAAGAAATTTTTCGAAAAAGGCCAGAGCCGACCACCTCTTTTCTCACTGGACAACTCTTTAAAAAAATTGTTTTGCCTGATCGAACAATTTTCCTGACCTCGAACAGACGTCAACGCCGCCGGCATGACCACCCGTTCATCGCTCCCTCAGGGCTGAAAGAGAAGGCCCGGGGCCGCCCACCTGTTCAAGCCTCATAAGCCTCGCGGCGACAGGCCGCCTCGGGTTCAACAACAGAGCAGGCGGCTGATGGTTAATGCGTCGCGGTCTCCCCTTCCTCCTGCAGCTTGCGCATTCTAAGCCGATCTCCGGTGTCGTCGGCAATACGGCGATACCAGGAAGCGGGATAACCGGTGTGATGCACCTTTTTCATCTCATCCTTGGTGTTGCCGTCCAGATATTTGACCAACAGGTCCTGTCCTAGTCTGCGCCAGCGGGTCACGGTACGCTCGGCTTGCGCCGCGCTATACTTGGTCAGATAATCCCGCGCGGATTGCGGGGATGTTTTGTAAAGCGCCGCTGCCGCAGCATCGATTTCCGGCTGATCGGCGATAAAACTGCCCTCCAGTTCGCGTTGCACCACCAGAACATCTTGGATCATCTCGCTGTACCGGGAATAGCAAAAATTGGCCACCCAGTTGAACACCCAAAAGGCAGAGTCCCAGCTGAATTCTGTAAAAGAGCCGGTGCCCACGGCGAAAGGGTACGGCGCTTGTTGGATGCCGCAATATATGGGCACATACACCGTCGAATAGGTGTCATCGACGCCGAACCAGAGCACGCCGCCCACCGGATCCGGCAGCCAGCTGCGCGACTGGGTAACGAAGGAAAAGCCGGTCTGTTGGGTGGAAATCGCCCGCTCGTTGAAATAGGTGGTGCTGTCCACTTTCCAGGTCAGCGGCCGCCAGCGATAGGGCAATCCATAGGGCCCAGCGCCGACGTCTTGGGACATGTCCAAAGAAGTACCCTCAAAATGGTCCCGCATCAGAGCCATGGCATCCTGGACCGTCAATTTTTTATCCGGTTTAATCCACAAGGGCAGGCGTTCAGCTCCGGCCACGCCCTGGACAAAATCTTCATTCCAGTTCATCGAAGGAGCGGCGCGGCGGAACATCGCCCAGACCCGCGCTTCGCAGAAACGCACGGCGTCAAAGGTGAGCGGCGCATAGGCGTCGCAAAAACTGAAATCCGCATCCTTGCCGGCATAGTAGCCCTTTTGCCTGGCGAACGCGATCACATCCGGTGAATACAGACAATTGAGCTTGTCGCTCAGCGGGAATCGTCCGATGCGCGCTTGATTGGCATGGCCGCAGATGGCGCCGTCCGGAACGCGCTGCGCCACCCAAACGGCGCCCTTGCTGCCGGGGCCTTTGCCGATCATCTCCATGATCCAGACCTCCTGGGGGTCGGCGATGGAAAAGGATTCGCCGCTGCTGCAATAGCCATACTCGGCCACCAGATCGGTCATCACCTTGATGGCCTCCCGGCTGGTCTTGGCGCGCTGCAAAGCTAAAAACATCAGGCTGCCGTAATCCACACCCCCTTTAGGATCCTGAAGCTCCTCGCGGCCGCCGAACGTGGTCTCGCCGATGGCCAGCTGAAATTCGTTGATGTTGCCCACCACCTGGTAGGTCCGGTCTGCCTGGCGGATTTTTCCGAGATATTTCCCCGAATCCCAGTCGTAAACCTCGACCAGCGAGCCCTGCGCATGGACACCGCGGGGCTGGAATATGAGCTCGCCGTAAAGCGTATGCGAATCTGCGGAATAAGTGATCATAGTGGAACCATCCATCGATGCGCCTTTAGTGACCATCAGATTGGTGCAAGCCCAGGCGCTCACACTGGCCAACCACGCCATGCAGAATAAGATTATTCTCTTTTTCATATCCGTTTCCTTTAACTCGTTAGAATCAGGCCAGCGCTAAAATAGGAAAATTTCCCCATTTTTACAACAGGATCGTTTGTTCTGAACCTGAGGGGACAGAGAACAGCCGGGAACCGTATTTGCCCCGGAGCCTGTAAAATTCTGTTTAAAAATCGCATTTTGTTATGTATATTCCATAAATAAAAGATCAACCAGCCGACGCAGGCTTTTATGAAAATTTTACTCTTTGACATCGACGGCACGCTTCTGCTCACCGGCGGCGCCGGGTTGCGCGCCATGAATCGCGCGTTCGTTCATCTCTATGGGATTGAAGAAAAGTTCAGCGGGAAAAATCTGGCCGGCCGGACCGACACCTCGATCTTCCGCGATGCAGCGGAGGAGTGCGGGTTCCCCTATGACGCTGACTCCCTGGAGGAGTTCAAAGAAGAGTATTTTACCGTGCTGCCCGAGGAGTTGAATCAGCCGGCACGGGATAAACGGCTGATGCCGGGCGTGCAGGAGTTGCTCACCGCGCTCACCGCCCGCGACGGCGTTTACCTTGGACTGCTCACCGGCAACTGGCAGAGAAGCAGCTACATCAAACTGGCCGCCTTTGGCCTGGATCACGTTTTTCCCTTTGGCGCCTTTTCCGATGATTCGGAAATCCGGCCGGACCTGCTGCCCTACGCGATACGACGCTTTCAGCTCAAATACGACCGCAAACCCGAGCCGCGGGATATTTTTATCATCGGCGACACGCCAAGCGACATTCAATGCGCCAAACCGCACGGCGCGGTGTCCGTGGCCGTGGCTGCGGCCCATTACAAGGAAAAAGACCTCAGACCCTTTCAGCCGGATCATATTCTGGCTGATTTTACCGATCTGGACGCTGCCCTGCGGATTTTAGGATGACCGACAGACGGCGAGCGACCTTGCGTCCACCGATTTGTTCAGGAGAAAGAAAATGGAACTTTTAACCGTGCGCATTGAAAATCCCGATGAACTCAATTTCATCATTGGCCAAACCCATTTCATCAAGACCGTCGACGACGTGCACGAAGCGCTGGTGTCCGCGGTGCCGGGCATCAAATTCGGATTGGCTTTCAGCGAAGCTTCAGGACCCTGTCTGGTGCGCTGCAGCGGCACAGATCCGGCGCTGATCGAACTGGCCAAGAAAAACTGTCTGGCTGTGGCCGCGGGCCATTCTTTTATCCTCTTTCTCGGCAACGCCTATCCTATCAATGTGTTGCGCGTATTGCGCAGCGTGCCGGAGATCGTATCTTTCTATTGCGCCACAGCCAATCCAGTGGAGGTCATCCTTGCGCAAACCGATCTCGGCCGCGCCGTGCTCGGAGTGGTCGACGGACAATCGCCCAAAGGGGTGGAAACAGAGAGCGACGTGCAGCACCGTCGTGCATTTTTACAGAAAATCGGCTACCGAGTGGGCTAGGAGCGGGTCTGCCGGTTACGGTCGTCTTTCAGCGTTTGCCAGAGAAGCAGAATATCGAATTGCCGGTTGCCGCTTAAAAACGCAGAGAACTTGTAAATAGCGTTATACCGGAGGACGCCGCAGTCAAGGCCAGGGGGCGAAAACCGCGTTGCCCTCACCGACGCAGCGGAAGACCCTGGAAAAAAATAAAAAATGGATCGTAACGCAACCATTTTCTTCTGACCCTACCAGCGAGCCCGCCATGGAACTCTCGATCATCGATCTGCTTTTTTTCGTCCTGTTCTTTGTCACAGTGATCAGCGTCAGTCTATACAAAAGCCGGCAGGAAAAAAACACTGAAGATTATTTCCTCGCCGGCCGCGGGCTGAAATGGTATCTCATCGGCTTTTCCATCGTCGCGGCCAATATCTCCACCGAGCAATTCGTCGGCATGAGCGGCCAGGGCGCCGGCAACGTGGGCTTGGCCGTCGCCGGCTATCAACTGTTCGGCTCCATCACCATTGTTTTAGTGGCGCTGTGGTTTCTGCCCAAGTTTTTACGCGCCGGCATCTATACCATGCCCGAGTACCTCGAGTACCGCTATAACGCCACAGCCCGCGCCGTCATGGCCCTGGCCACGGTTGTCATTTATGTGGCTGTCACCACCCCGGCGGTGCTTTATTCCGGCGCCATCACCCTGCACACCGTATTCGACATGAACGTCACTCGAGCGGTGTGGTTGATCGGCATGATCGCCGTGGTCTACACCACCTGGGGCGGCCTGAAAGCAGTGGCCTGGGCGGATCTGTTTCAGGGCAGCGCCCTGCTGATCGGCGGACTGGTGGTCCTGGTGCTGGGGCTCGACGCCGTCGGCGGTCTAAAGCCGTTTCTCAAGGCCAATGCCGAAAAGCTGCATATGGTCCTGCCGCAGGATCATTCGGAGATGCCCTGGACTGTGCTTTTGTTCGGATTATGGATTCCGAACTTTTATTATTGCGGCCTTAACCAGTTCATCATGCAACGGACTCTAGCGGCGAAAACCCTGCGCCAGGGCCAGTGGGGCATTATCTTCGCCGCCGGCCTATGGCTGCTGATCCCCTTTGCCATCGTCTTTCCCGGCATTCTCTCCCAACAGCTGTACGGCAGCCGGCTGGCTTCACCGGATCAGGCTTTTCCCACCTTGATTCGCAACCTGGTTCCGCTGGGAGTGCGCGGCTTTATCTTTGCCGCTCTGGCCGGCGCAGTCATCAGCACGCTGGCCTCTGTGCTCAATTCGGCTGCCACCATTCTCACCATGGATTTGTACAAACGCCACTGGGCTAAAAACGCTGGGCAAAAAACGCTGGTCGCTTTTGGCCGCACCATGACCGTGGCGTTCATGATCATCGGCTGCTGGATTGCGCCTCAGCTCGATCACCCTCGATTCGGCGGAATTTTTCATTACATTCAAGAATTTCAGGGCTACATCTCGCCCGGCATTCTGGCTGCGTTCGTCTTTGGTTTTCTGGTGAAACAGGCGCCGGCCGCCGCCGGCGTGACCGCCTTGGCGCTCAGCGCGCCCATTTACGGGCTGCTCGCCTGGGAATTTAAGGATCTGGCATTCCTCAATCGCATGGCTGTCACCTTTGCAGCGCTGCTGGCGATCCTTTCACTGATCACGCTGATCTGGCCGCGCCGGGAGACGAAACCCATGCCGGAATACAGTCAGTTCGAGGGGCATACGCATCGCTCGGTGCCGATTCTCGGCAGCCTGGTGATTCTGGCGGTGATCGCATTTTATCTCATTTTCTGGTAGTCTGCTATGCACGAACTTTCCATTGCTCAATCCGTCATCCGTTCCGTCCTCGAGGAGATGGAGCGGCGGCGGCTGAGTTCTGTGAAAAAAATTCATCTGCGCATCGGGCCGTGGAGCGGGGTCATGGCCGATGCGGTGCAGTTTAATTTCACTGTATTGTGCGTCGACACGCCGCTCCGCGACGTCCGACTGATCATCGAAGAACCCCCTCCTCAGGGCCAATGTACGCAGTGCAGTCACACCTTTCCCATTCAGGCGATGAGCCTGGTCTGTCCACAGTGCGGCTGCGAATCCGTCCGACTGCAGGGCGGAGATGAATTGGAGATTGCCTTTCTGGAGACTGGAGAATGATGCCATGACTGAACAGATTGCAGTGGAAAAAAAGATCCTCTCTGAAAACGATCGTCTGGCGGCTGAAATCCGCGACGCTTTGCAGCAGCGCCGCATTCCCGCGCTGAACCTGGTCAGCTCTCCGGGATCCGGAAAGACCAGCCTGCTCGAGGTCACTTTAAAAGCTCTGGCCCGCCGGTTTTCCATCGGTCTGATCGCCGGCGACGTGCAGACAGAAAATGACGCGCAGCGTCTGCGGGCGGCAGGCGGGGCTCAGGTGCAGGCCATTGTCACCAACGGCGCCTGTCATTTGGACGCGCGAATGGTTGGACGCGCTCTGGCCGGCATGAACCTGGAACGAATGGATCTGCTGGTCATCGAAAATGTCGGCAATTTGGTCTGCCCGTCCAGTTATGATCTGGGCGAGGATATGAAGATCGTTCTGATCAGCGCCACCGAAGGCGACGACAAGCCGCTCAAATACCCGGCGATGTTCCGCCGCGCGGCCATGATGATCGTCAATAAAACAGATCTGCTCGGTTTTTCCGATTTCAGCCTGGAGCGGGTGCAGAACAACGCCCGAAGCATCAACCCCGATCTGCAAATTCTCAGCCTATCCTGCCGCACCGGCAGCGGGGTCGATGCGTGGATCGCCTGGCTGACCGATCTGATCCTTCAGGCTAGACGGCCTTCCGCCGAATGAGTGGGCGGCAGCGAACAGGCGAAGCCCTGGGAGTGCAGCTTACGGTCGTTCTTTCCCCGGGCCTTTCTTTTTATCGACCTAACCGGGACGCTGAGCAGCAGCCCCAAGTGGGTGAATCGACTCGAGTGCCTGGTTCCGCCCTCGCTCCGCTCGGGCGGAACATAAATTTTCAGCGAAATCGATGACCGGGTTTTTCCCTTTAAGCCGGTGGAGCTGCGGAAAATGGAACGTCGACGCATACGATTATACGGCATCGTGCAGGGTGTCGGCTTCAGGCCTTTTGTCTATCAACTGGCCACCGAGCTCGATCTGTCGGGATTTGTGCGCAACGACGCGCATGGATTGCTGATCGAAGTGCAGGGACCGGCGAAAAGACTGGATGAATTTCACACTCGGCTGCTTAGACAGCAACCTGCTCTGGCGCGCATCGACCGGCACCGTTCGACCACCCTCAAGGTGCAGAAAGCAAATCCGTTCATCATCCGCCCCAGCCTGCGTGATCGTAAGGCCGTCACCGGCATCTCGCCGGACGTGGCTGTCTGCGCGCTCTGTTTGCAAGAGATGTCCGACTCGCACGATCGCCGGTTTCACTATCCCTTTATCAACTGCACCCATTGCGGGCCGCGCTATACCATTATCCGTTCGCTGCCCTATGACCGGCCCAACACCTCTATGGCGGTTTTTCCCTTATGCCCGCAATGCCGTCAGGAATACGAATCGCCGGAAAACCGCCGCTTTCATGCACAGCCGAACGCTTGTCCGGTTTGCGGGCCGCGCTTGACTCTATGCACAGCGGACGGCCGGCTGATCCACGCCGATCCGCTCTTTCCCTTTATCTGGCGACAGCTGCAGCGAGGAGCGATCCTGGCGGTCCGCGGCGTCGGCGGCTTTCATCTCTGCGCAGACGCGCACAACAGCGCCGCGGTGCAAACCCTGCGCCTGCGCAAAGGCAGAGAGGAAAAGCCCCTTGCGATCATGGCGCGAGACCGGCAGACGGTGGAACGTCACTGCCGGTTGAATGAAGCGGAAAATGAATTATTATTCAGCCCCGCCCGGCCCATTGTTCTGTTGTCCAAAAAAGAGGGCAGCAGCTTGGCGTACGAGATCGCGCCCGGCAACCGCACGCTCGGCGTGATGGCGCCCTATGCGCCCTTGCATCATCTTTTACTGTCCGGGCCCCTGGACTGCCTGATCATGACCAGCGCTAATTTCTCCGAAGAGCCCATCGCCATCGCCAACGCCGAGGCGCTGGAGCGATTGAACCGGATCGCCGACTATTTTCTCCTTCATGACCGGGAGATCCTGCAGCGCTGCGATGACTCGGTGGCCCGCGTGATCATGCACAAGCCGGTCCTGATCCGCCGGTCGCGCGGCTATGTGCCGGAACCGATTCACCTGGCCCGCAGACTTTCCGCGCCGGTCCTGGCCTGTGGAGGCGAGTTGAAAAACACCATCGCACTGGCGCGCGACCGCCAGGTTTTTCTCAGCCAGCACATCGGCGATCTGAACAATCCGCAGGCCTTGGCCTTCTTTCAGCAGACCATCGACCATCTGCAGCAGGTTCTGGAGATCGAACCAGCGGTCATCGCATGCGATCTGCATCCAGACTATCTCTCCACCCAATGGGCACAGCGGCAAAAGAAAAAACCGCTGGTGGGCGTACAGCATCATCACGGCCATCTGGTTGCGGTCATGGCGGAGAATCAAATCACAGAGCCTTGCATCGGCGTCATCCTTGACGGCAGCGGATACGGCCTGGATGGAACCGTATGGGGCGGCGAAGTGCTCATCGGCGATGCCCGTTCCTGCCGTCGTTTCGCCTGGCTGCAGCCGGTTCCCATGCCGGGCGGTGAGGCCGCCGTTCGACAGCCCTGGCGCATGACCGCCGCCTATCTGCACGCGGTCTATGGCCATGATTTTCTTCAGCAGGATCTACCGCTGATCCAGCGGCACTCCCGGCAGGAGCTGACATGGATCATGCGCATGATGGCAACCGGAACCAACTGCCCCCTCACCTCCAGCTGCGGACGGCTCTTTGATGCAGTCGCAGGCCTGCTCGGACTGCGCGGAGAGATCAGTTATGAAGCACAGGCTGCCGTGGAATTGGAAATGCTCGCTGATGAACGACCGGCCGATCCTTACCCCACGCCTTCGGTTTCCGGCCCTGGCGCTCTGGCCACCGATTTCCTCATACGCCGGCTGGTGGAGGACTGGACGCGCGGCGCCGCTCCTGCGCTGATCGCGCAGCGCTTTCATGCCACGTTGGCAGAGATCTTTGTGCAGGCATGCCGCGCGGCGCGGGAGAAAACAGGCATCCCCTTCGCAGCCCTGAGCGGCGGGGTGTTTCAAAACCGGCTGTTCTTCCACCTTATCCATGAGCGGCTGCAAAAAGAGGGATTCCAAGTGATCAGCCATCATTCGGTTCCGACCAACGACGGCGGCCTGGCGCTGGGACAAGCGGTGATCGCCGCCGCTCGAGCGCAGAGGGTAAAAAAAATCAAAAATCAGCATCTTAATCGTGCCCAAAGATGATGCAGGAGGGATTATGTGTCTGGCCATCCCCGGAAGGGTGGAAAGTCTCGAGCAGCAAGACGGTATGCTCATGGGGCGGGTGGATTTTAACGGCATCAACAAAATGGTCTGCCTCGCCTATGTGCCGGAGGTGCAGATCGGACAGCAGGTCATGGTGCACGCCGGTTTTGCCATTCAGATCGTGGACGAAGAAGAAGTACGACAATTTCATCAACTCTGGCAGCAGGTTTTGGACCACACCTCTGACCGCCGGCAGGAGCGCTGATGGATGTCAATGAACCCTTTCGCAATCCGAATCTGGCCGAACGGCTGCTGAAAGAACTTGCAGCGGATCCGCAGCCTGCGGTCATCATGGAGATATGCGGCGGTCAAACCCACAGCCTGCTGGCCAGCGGCCTCGATCAGCTTTTGCCGCGAACCTTGGAATTGGTGCACGGCCCCGGATGTCCGGTCTGCGTCACGCCGGTGGAGATGATCGACAAAGCCATTCACCTGGCGGAAAACCGTCACGTGCTGTTCACCACGTTTGGCGATATGCTGCGCGTACCAGGCTCCAACAGCCATCTGTTGGCAGCCAAAAGCCGGGGCGCGGATGTGCGGATGCTCTATTCCCCACTGGACGCACTGGCTCTGGCGGAACAGCGTCCGGATAAAAAGGTGGTGTTCTGGGCCATTGGCTTTGAAACCACTGCACCGGCCACCGCCCTGGCGGTGTGGATGGCGAGGCAAAAAAAAGTGAAAAATTTTTCTCTTCTGGTCTCTCACGTGCTGGTGCCGCCGGCCATGCGCCAGCTTCTCTCTTCTCCGCAAAACCGAGTGCAGGCATTTCTCGCCGCAGGTCATGTTTGCGCAGTGACGGGCTGGCAGCCGTACCAGGCGATCGCCGAGGAATTCCACACACCCATTGTGGTCACAGGATTCGAACCCGTGGATCTGCTGCTGGGAATCCACCGGGCCATGCAGCTGCTGCGCTCAGGCTGCGGCCGAGTGGACAACGCCTATGGCCGTGTGGTCCGGCGCTGCGGCAATGAGGCGGCTCTGAACCGCATCGCCGAGGTCTATTGCCAATGCGATCGGACCTGGCGCGGCCTCGGGCTGATCCCGGCCAGCGGGTTACGCCTGCGCGATGAGTTCGCTGAATACGATGCAGAAAAAATCTTTGATCTGCAAAGCAATCATGCGGCGCAAACCGGGCCCTGCATCAGCGGCCTCATCCTGCAGGGATTGAAAAAACCATCGGATTGTCCATTGTTCTCCGTCGACTGCACGCCTGAGCATCCGCTGGGCGCGCCCATGGTTTCGGCGGAAGGCGCGTGCGCCGCCTATTATCATTATAAAACCAGATAACCTTTCAGGCGCCCCATGAATAAAGAGCAAAATACATTCAGCGGCAGCCGGTCTGCTTTGGCCCATCCACCCATTGTGCAGATGGCGCACGGCAGCGGCGGCCGCATGATGCACGACCTGATCCGCAATTTTTTTCACGCCCACTTGGTCAGCGACCAGCTGCAAAAAGGGGATGACGCAGCCACGCTGGCCATGGGATCCAGCCGTATCGCCTTTACCACGGACAGCTATGTTGTGCAACCCATTTTTTTTCCAGGCGGCGACATAGGAGACCTCGCGGTCAACGGCACGGTCAATGATCTGTGCATGTGCGGCGCCCGGCCGCTCTATCTCAGCGCCGGCTTTATATTGGAAGAGGGGCTGGCGTTCGATGAGCTGGAACGCGTTCTACAGTCCATGGCGGCTGCGGCAGAGAGAGCGGGCGTACAAATCGTAACCGGCGACACCAAAGTGGTGGATCACGGCAAGGCTGACCGTTTGTTCATCAACACGGCAGGCGTCGGCATCCTGGAACACGATCACGAAATGGGCGCCCGCTGCCTGCAGCCCGGGGATCAGATCCTCCTGAGCGGTCCGATCGGCCAGCACGGCCTCGCCGTGCTGTCGCAACGGCAAGGCCTCGAGTTTTCCGGAGAGATCATCAGCGATACCGCTCCGCTGCACGAGTTGACAGCCTCCCTGCTGGCAGAGTGCGGCGCTGCTGTACACGCCCTGAGGGATCCCACCCGCGGTGGTGTGGCCGCTGCGCTCAATGAATGGGCCGAAACCTCGGGCGTCGAAATTCGGATTGCGCAGAATAAAATTCCAGTGCTGCCGGCGGTGCAGAGCGGATGCGCCCTACTCGGCCTCGATCCCCTCAGCCTGGCCAATGAAGGAAAAATGCTTGCCGTGGTGGCTTCCGAGTGGGCGGAGCGGGCTCTGCAGGTGATGCGCGAACACCCATTGGGGCGACAGGCAGCGCACATCGGCGAGGTAAAGGCCGGATCAGCCGGATGGGTGAGCCTCCGCACCGAACTGGGCGCCTGGCGTGTGCTGGCGTGGCCGTCCGGCGAACTGCTGCCGAGAATCTGTTGATGAACCGATCATAGAGCCGGCGAGCATCGGCTGCCTTCCATTTTTTTATCGGGACTGTGTGAACAGGTAAAGAGGTCCGGTGCGGTGAAACAAGAAATAATATTTTTCCATCGAACGATCAAGCACCTGTTGGATCGTTGGGACAATCAACGCTGAAGCAGTCCAGGTTGCCGATGAAAAAGACCGGCCTTAGTCCACGGAACCTATTTCACTCGATTCTGGTCGCAGGAATGCTTCTGCGTCTGCTGTTTCTGCTGTTCATGCCGGCCTGGCAATCGCCGGATGAATACGCCCATTACTGGGTAAGCGAACAGATCGCATCCACCGGCCGGCTGCCGCTGAGCAAACCGGATGACCTCTCCTACGAGGCCTATCAGCCGCCGCTGCACTATGCCATCGTCGCCGGCCTGCTGCTGTTTCCTCACGAACCCATGACCTTTTCAGTGATCCCGCACAGACCGGCCGGGCTGTTGCTGGCGCTGCGCATGATCTCCCTGGCCTGCGGCGTCGGCGTTATCTTTTTTTCTTACCGGCTGTTCAAAAACATGGCATGGCTCAGCCCCAACGAAACCCTGCTCTGCACCGCTTTTATCGCTTTTCTGCCGACCTTTGTCGGCGTGACTTCGTCGGTCAACAACGACAGCCTGACGATTTTTCTCGCAACCCTCAGCCTGTTTTTCCTCTTCCGCGACACTCTGCACGATCAGGACGCATGGTTCAGCGGACTGGCTGCCGGGCTGGCGTTGCTGACCAAACTCACCGCGCTCATCATTCTGCCTGCAATCTTTATATGGATCGCCAGCCGTTGTCAAAAATCAAAGCGAATCAGGATCGCCGTCCTGTTCCTTCTCGGCTGTTCCATTGGATGGATCGCCCTTCTGACGGTCAACTGGCAGCAGTACCGGTCGCTGGTAGCCGTCACTCCGGGCGTGGATAGGGGATGCTACTTTTCTGCATCGCAATGCCTGTGGGCGTTGCGCAATTTGAGCTGGAGCTATTGGCTGGCTTTCGGCCGCATCTACCAAGTGACAGCGCCCGTCGCCCTGTATCTTGTGACCGTGCTGCCGGCCATGGTCATCGCCGCCGTCGGCTGGCTGCGCATGCGCAGAGGGCAACCCGGTCTATTCCTCCTCACCAACATATCGCTGCTGCTGGGGACAGGCGCTTCGCTGTGGTTCACTCTGTCTTATCCGCCGGGAATGCAGACAAGTTGGGGAAAAAATCTCTATCCCCTCTTGCCATTGTCCGCAATTTTCATGATATTAGGCGTCAGAAACGCTTTCGCCAGACTGCGGAATGCCATTCCGGTTATCCTGATCGCGTTGTTGCTGTGCGGGTGTCTGTATGGCTGGTTGGGGCTGCAAAGTCTGCAATAAACCGCCGGAAAAGAGCGCTCGATCAAGAAAGCGAAAAAACAACCGCTACTAACCAAGGATGAGGGTTACGCCATGAACAATGTGCGCAGGACAGCCGGAGTTTTGCTGCTGATGTTCTTGTTTCTCCATTGCCGGCCGCAGAATTCCATATCCATTCACAGCAGCGAGACCGCCTTTACTTTCGATGCCGCCAAACCATCCCTCACGATCACCAGCCCGCGGCTGTACAAACCTCTGATGATGGACGCCTATCATCAGGCAGCCGGCTTTCAACGAATATCGATGAGCTGGTCGTCGGATGCACAGCTGCCCAGCCGTTCCACTGTATTCACCGATGCACAGCAGCGCACCCTCATCTGCAACGAGACCTTTGCGCCGATCCCCGGCGGCCTGTCCTGGCAAGTGGAATGGAGCACGCCGGAGGCCGAACCCTTTACCACACCGCTGCAGACAGTCTGTCGGCTTTTCAGCCATGAACAGACAGCCCGCTTCTGGACCAGTTGGGGCGACCCCACGCAGGTGGAACCTGTGGATCGAGCCATTCAACTCAGTAAACAATGGGTGGATCCTCTGCAGCCGCAGCCGCTGCGCGATATGCATCTGGTATACGGCGGCCACAAGTCGCTGGGCGGCGGTTTCTGTCTGCCCGCGTTTACCGTTCTTTATCCGCAGCAGAATACGGCCTGGTCGTTGGTGCAATCGCCTGAGGATACGCTGCTCAACATGGATCTCAAGACCAGCGCGCAAGGCCGGTTTGAATTCAACCGGACCGATCTTCGTCTCAGCCGAAATCGATCGGTTCGCCACACCCTGTCGCTCATCGTCCATGAGGCGGACTGGCGCGCCGGAATATCCTGGATCGTCGAACGCTATCCGGCTTATTTCAATCCGCCGAACCCGAATGCCGGCCGGGTCGCCGGCTGTGGACTCTACTCTTCCTATGAGGGAGAATTCGATGCAAAAAAATTCCACCGAATGGGCGGTCTGGTCAACTGGAAGGCCAGTTTTGATTTTCCCTATATGGGCATGTTCATCCCGCCGTTGCAGGATCGTAACAGAAAATGGCGGCGTTTTGCCATGGATCCAAACCAGCCGGCCACTTACACTACAATCAACCAGATGGCGCGCTATGCCACCTCGATGAAGGAAAAAGGATTCTACTCCCTGAACTATTTTAATGTAACCGAATTCGGCGCATGGATCAAATACCCACCCCCTGCTTCGCGCGTATCGGGCCAGGAGCTGTGGCAGGACGCCAACGCCTTTCTCTACACTCGCCTGAACAGCGCCATTCTCTACGGCGCTCAACAGAACGGCGGCGAGGGGTGGGACAATCGCACCGCTGCGCTGCAAAAACACCCTGTCGCCGGAATTCATGATAGGCCGCACTTTACCTGGGGCGAAGCGGTAGCCATGGACTGCGGCGACTCGACCTATGCGGACTTTCTCATCGATCAGTGCCGCCTGCACCTGGACTATTTTCCCAATGCCCACGGCATCTGCATCGACCGCATGGACTGGCTGGGCGAATATAACAGCCGGCGCGACGACGGCGTCAGTTGGGTCGGCGACCGGCCGGTCGCCAGTTTGTACTTTTCCTGGATGCAGCTGCTGGATCGCATAGGCCCCTTATGGCATGGTGAAAATAAAGTCATTTTCTGCAATCCGCATGTCAACCGCATCGAACTGATGCGGCAGATCGACGGCGTGTATAATGAATTCGGCCACATCGGCTTTAATTTGAATCTGTCGGCCTTTCTCTGCCTGCGCAAAACCCTGATGGCCTGGACTTCCAGCGTCGACGATCTCAAAAAAGATCCAGACGCCTATCTGCAGCATCACCTGTACATGGGCGCGTTTCCCACCGCCCCCTTTCCCGCCAACGACCATACCATTGAACCGGATCCCTGGGCTGAGAGCTATTACCTTGATTATGGTCCGCTCTTTCGTCTGCTCGTCAATAAAAAATGGGTGCTGACGCCGCATGTAATCGAGGTAAAAGATCAAACCGCGAAAGCCAATCTGTTTCAAACCGAAGCCGGCTGGGTCATTCCCGTGATCCACGGCGAAGAACCCATTGCTCAGATCCATCTCAAAAACATCGATCTAAACGACATGATCAGTTGTTATGTAATCTATCCCGGTGGCAGGTCCACTCCAGCGTTTGCGGATCGCGACGGCAACCAGGGATGGAAGATCTGCATCCCCCTGGAACGCCGCTGCGCCATGGTGGTCATCGGCACGCGAAAAAGCTGATCGGACATGATCGCAATTCCGTCTATTTGGATTATATTATGCGTATCTTTCAGTTTATCTTACTCTTTCTCGCTCTTTTTTCTCTACTCTTTGAGACCGGATGGGGAGGCCTATCGGAGCGTGTGGATACCGAAACCGATGACGGTAGGATGGAGTATCTACTCGTCGTCGAGAACTCGATAAGCCTTTCTGCTACAGGTCAATACCTCGTGGTAGATATGGACCATGATGGGACCAGCGATTTGATCACCATATGTTCAACGGCCAATCGGGATGACAACATCCGGCCGTTTTTAACCCTTTCGGACATCTATTTCACGGAGGTGGGAAAACAAACCAATTTCGAGAATGCGGAAAGAATTGCCGTTTATCCCTTTGACCTTAACGACGACGGACGAAAAGAGATCCTGGTCAACAAGCTGCGCCATGATTCTCTGTTCATAGAAGTCCTGTCTTATTCAGGACAGAAGACCGGCAGATGCTTTTTCCTCATCAGCGGCTCGCCCCGACCAGGGTATCAATGGGAGTGCCGGGCCACGCCGATGGAATGGCGATGCCAAGCCGGCGACACCTCCCTGATCTTTTCTCTGCACACCGGCTACTCTTATCAGCCGCGCGGCATGGTCTGCGTCCGCTATCCCTCCGGGGAGATTGTGGATGCGCGATGGATCGGCGCTTATATCGACAACCTGGCATTTGTGGATATCGACCGGGACGGGGTCAACGAATATTACGCCGGCAGCAAAACGCCGGACAACTGTCAGGGCCTGCAGGTGAACGGCACCGATGACCGTCACACCTATTTTTTCATTTTTGACACCAGAAAAGGATCCATTTTTTACGAAACACTGGGCGGCCTTTCCAAGGGATCGAATGCCTACCCGATATCCAACGGCGACGGTCCCATTGAAAATTTTTGGATTTTATATTCTCAGCCGAATACCGAGGATGCCGACTCCTCTTTTCTGGGCCTGTATGACTATCCAGACAGACGGTTCCTCAAAAAAGTCAAGTTAGCCGGTTCCATCCTGACCACCGCCGTTCAATATGATTTTGACGGCGACGGCAAAAAGGATATCCTGCTCACACAAGCCAACGGCGCCCTGGAAATTCGCAACCAGCAACTGCAGCTGCTGCAACGCAGGATGCTGAATCAACAGGTCGTCGCCCAATGGTTCTTCGATCTCGATCAAAATGGCCTGCCTGAAATATTCATTTACGCCAATCGCAAGCTCTATGTATTTTCCGACCGACTGAAACTTTTAGCCAAACAGGCGATGGATGTAGAGGACATTCAATTGATTCAATCGGCCTCAGGGCGCAGTTTATTCGTGCAAAGCAAAACCTCTCTCACCCATCTCTCCCTGCGGCCCAACACCGCGCTGGCCGCGCACTATCGCCGAGTCTGGATAACGGCCATGTTGAGCGGCGCGCTGCTCTTCGGCGGCGGGCTGCGGCTGTTGCACTGGTATAAGCGACAGCAGATCCCCTATCTGGCGCACCATGCCCTGCAGAACCTGGAAATACCCGGTGTGTTGATACTGGACCGGCAGGGCCGATTAAGACAGATGAACGAGAAAGCGCGCGTGCTGTTGAATCTGTCGACCGGTCATCAGGGCCAGCCTTTCCTCAAGATTGCCAATGAACTGATCCCGCGCATGGAGCCTTTTATTGAGCGAGCATACCGTCAGGCGGAGGAGGGATCCAAAGAACAAGCCACACCCCTTCTGGAAGCGTCTGCCAATCTGCATATCTTCTTCAGGCCGCTGCGCACGGCCGGCGACCGATTCAAAGGTCTTTTGATAATCCTGGAAGACCGTACGGAGCAAATTCAGGCGATGCAAGCTTTGGCATGGTCCACTATGGCGCAAAGACTCGCCCACCAGATCAAGACGCCGCTCTCATCCGTCGTGCTGGCCGTGCAGCGGCTGCAAATGGAGTATGTCAAGGATAGGGCGAACAGATCAAAGGAGTATGATCGCTATGTCGACTATGTGACGGGCGAGGTCGGGCGCATCCGGCACATTGTGGATGGTCTGCTTAAACTGGCGCAATTGGAAAAGCCGTTTCACCGGGCCTGCGGCATGAATGACCTGGTGCGGTTGGCGCTGAAAAAATTCGAACCCTATTTCGGCGCCAGGATCAAGATCCGCCTGTCCCTGGAGGAGGGACTGCCGCCCGTCAGAGTGGATGACAATCAGATCATCATCGTCCTGTGCATCGTGATCGAGAACGCCATCGAGGCCATGCCGCAAGGCGGCTGGTTGACCCTCGCCACAGAATCGGCATATGATTTGCATTCGTTGAATGCCGCGGCAAGCAAAGGGTATATCCGGGTGCTGATTGCGGATAGTGGAACCGGCGTTGATGAGCAGGTCATGGATAAATTGTTCGAGCCCTTTTTTACCACCAAAACGACCGGGACCGGTCTGGGCCTGCCCATCGCCAAAAAAATCATCGAAGACCATGGGGGCAACATCAAGATAAACAGCGCGCCGAAACAAGGCGCCGAAGTGACGATCCTATTGCCGATCGCCCGCCAGGACAAGACTTTTCCTCTGGACGGTTCGGGCTGATCGCGCATCGTCCAATAAAGCCGCGCATCAGGGGGTCCGATTTTCCCGAAAGACAGACCCAGCGTGTTGCAAAAAAGAGACGCCGGTATGTCCGGTTTTACCTGGCCGTGTATCTTTAGGGAGAATGCGCATGAATCAGCCGCAAATCCTCATCGTCGATGACGATCCCATTTTCAGCGAACTGCTGAAAGAGGTTCTGCAGGAGCAGGACTATGGGATCAGCCTGGCCGGCAATGGACGGCAGGCGCTTGAACAGTTGGAAAGAGGACAACCGGATTTGTTGCTGCTGGATGTGACCATGCCGGATATCAGCGGCCTGCAAATTCTGTCTCAGGTCCGTACCGAACATCCAGAGATCACCGTGGTCATGATCTCAGGGCAGAGCACCATCAAGGATGCAGTGGAGGCGATCAAGCTGGGCGCTTATGATTTTCTCGAAAAGCCCGTGGATGCGCAGCGCGTGCTGCTGACGGTTAAAAACACTCTGAACATGATCCGCTTCAGACGGGAACGGGAAAACGGCCTGCGGGTCAATTTGCAGCGCTACGGCATGATCGGCGTCAGCCAGGCCATGCAACGGGTGTTTGCACTGATCGATGCCCTGGCGCCGACCAATGCGCCGGTGCTGATCACCGGAGAAAGCGGAACCGGAAAGGAGCTGGCCGCCCGCGCTCTGCACAACTTGAGCAGAAGAAAGGACAATCCCTTTGTGCAGATTAATTGCGCGGCGATTCCAGACACTCTGGTGGAGAGTGAGCTGTTCGGCTATGAACGGGGCGCCTTTACCGATGCGCGACAGGCCAAAAAAGGCCGGTTTCAACTGGCGCAGAACGGAACCCTGTTTTTAGACGAAATCGGAGATCTCAGTCTGATCGCTCAATCGAAAATTCTGCTGGCCTTGGAACAGCAGGAGGTCACTCCCTTGGGAGGGGGGAAATCAGAAAAACTCGATATCCGATTCATCTTTGCCACCAACCAGGATTTGGAAAAAATGTTGGCAGAAGGCAGATTTCGACAGGACCTTTTTTATCGCATCAATGTCGCCTCCATCACGCTGGTTCCTTTGCGCGAGCGTCGTGAGGATATCGTGCCGATGGCCGAATACTTTTTACAGCGATTTGGAGAACTCTATCCAGGAACCGCCAAGGAGCTGACCGAGGATGCTAAAAGTTATATGCTGTCCATGGCATGGGAGGGCAATGTCCGGCAGGTCCGCAATGTCATGGAAAAGATATCGATCCTGTCCAATACGGATAAAATAACCGCCCGGCTGTTAAAAAACATCCTCGAGTATAACGGCCACCAGTTCAACCAACCCTCACCGACGCACGAGACGCTTCATACCGCCCGTGAGCATTTCGAACGGACTTACATCCAATCCGTTCTGAATGAACTCAACGGCAATGTTCAGCAGACCGCCGCTGTGCTGGGTTTGAATCGGAGCCATCTATACCGAAAACTGGAGCAATTGGGCATAGAAATCGGCAAGCCCCTGAACGCCGTCTGATCCACCCAGCCCCGTCCGCCCCGCCGGGATGGACGCGCCGCATGCGGCACAAGTTTTACTTGACTTGTGCAGAAAAAATTTCAATCTTTCTCCTGCACGCGCGCAGAAGAAAAATGCTTTTTTATTCAAGGGGATCAAAGCGGATCTAACCAAAGAGGAAAAACACAATGCAAGCAAGGCCGCAAACCGTAGAGGAAAGCCTGTTGGCCATAGCGGATAACTCGCGAGTTATCATTCTGAGTTTGGTAGGGATCACCCTGGGCAGTCTGCTGATCTGCTGGCTGTTGTTGAAATCCAATCGTCCACGCTGGGCGCACCAGTTCATGAGCCTGCCCATTCTGATCACTACGGTTCCAGGCATCTTTTTCTGTCTGGTTCTCGCCTATCTGCTGTTCATCACCAAAGCCAATCTGCTGACCGTGCCCTGGTTCTATTATTTTCCGCCGTTGTGGATGGGGCTCTCGCTCTATCTATTCGGGAATCTGGTCGACTTTGATCTGGTCCCCGGCTTTGATCGCATCAGCGGATTGGCGCTGTTTTCCGCAGTAAGCTTTGCAGCGATCTTTATCCTCGCCCGCTTGCACATTGTGGCGATTTTCTGGCTCAGACCCGCCTGGTTGATCCCGCTGGTGATCCTTTTTTACCTGGGCTGGCGATTCGCCCTGCAGCGAATGTTCAGAAAACGCTCATCCTCCTGATTAGGGCTTGCAACTTTTTCAAGCATGCATGCCGCCATCCATAAGGATGTTCTCGCCGTTGACATACGCAGAGGCCGGTGAAGCCAAAAACACCGCCAAGCCTTTAATGTCGTCAGGACCGGCCAGGCGTCCCACGGGCACCTTGCGGCTGTAATTTTCCACAAATCGCCTCGGCTGGCCGGGGTCTGCCAGTCCGCCAGGGCTGATGCAATTGACCCTGATCTTTTTATCCGCCAGCAGCCGCGCCCAATATCGGGTCAGAGTGATCATGCCCCCTTTATGAAAAAAATAATCCGGCGGCGGATACCCCATGTCCGTCCCTTCATAGTTGGACAGATCCGGCCCGAACAGACCCATCATAGAGGCGATGTTGACAATGGCCCCGCCGTGCGGGATCATCAGCTCCGTCATCTCACGGGTGACATCGAACAACCCAGTGGCATTGACCGCCATGGAGGCCTGCCAATCCGCCAGCGGCGCATCGTACCATTTCATGGGCCGCGCCACCGCATTGTTGACCAAAACGTCCAACCGACCGAATTGCTTTTGCAGCCGTGTTTTCAACGCCACAATGGATTCATGATCCGCCTGATCCACCTGCAGAGCGTGAACATCCAGTCCTCTCTCCCGCAGCGCGGCCGCCATTTTCTCTCCTGGTTCCAGCTGCCGAGAAGCGGTGATCACAGTTCCATCCGCCTCTGCCAGCGCTTCGACGATCGACCGGCCGTAACGGCCGGCGCCGCCTGTCACCAGGATGATTTTGTCTTTCAAACTCAATAGCTCTTTGACGTGCATAAAGATTCTCCAGTGAGGCAAGGGTTCCACCGGTTCAAAAGGGAACCGTTTAAACTCGCTATCTTTTTCTCTGACTTGTTCTGCCAACGGCGTTGCAGCAAAGGTTGATACTGCGATTGTGCGGCTCGATGTGGACATCCGTGCGGCGATCCGCCCTGGGTCGTTCGGATCTCTGCGGCGAATATCATTGGTCTCTCGGACCTCGTTTTTCAGGCCGCTTATCTCTTATCACCAGCAGACATCTCGCCTGGTCGGATTGCGACAGATCGAGATCATATTCGAATCCCAAAGGTTCCAGCACTCGGCGGTAAAGCACATCGCAATGCTGGCAGTAATCGGGATAGGGCTGCAGATGGTCGGCGGCAAGCAGGCGTCCTTTGCTGGGGCATGCACGCATTTCAATGCAAAAGCGGTCCTCCTCCAGCGTCATGCGAAAATCCGCCGCCTCTTCCGCCAGGGTGTGACTCCAGTATTCAAAGCAGCCGGCCAATCCCTTTTTCGCTGCCAGATCGCGCAGGTTGCCGAGAAAGGAATCCGACAGATAGTGCCAAAAGGCGATCACCGCCGGCTTTCCACCCTTTTGCTGCAAAAATTTGAACAGCTCGCTGTAAGCGGGGATAAATTCCGTGCAGGAGATCATGTCTTTTCCTCCTGGCTAAACCTCTGCACGCATCGCCCCTGGCCCGGTTCATAGGTGCAGACCGCGCGATAACCGGCGGCCCGGCAGATGGCCGCGTTGACGTGAACCGTTGACTGGCAAAACCGCGGTGAGAAGGAACGGCCGGTACTGACCAGGTGGTTGACGGCCGGGCATTGGTCAACCTCCAGCACCAGAACGCCGTTTTCCCAACGGATGGAAAACCGGCCATCCTCCCGCGTGAACACCGAGACCAGATGCTTCTCCAACGCCGACAAACCTTCCCGTTTCATTCTGTCGATGAGCGGCGCATAGCACATGCAGCCCACCTGCGACAAATACTCGGCGGTCGCTTTGTGGCCGTAGGTCTCATCCAGGTAGCGAATGGCATCAGCCAGTGCGCCGTGAAAATCCTTGTGCAGATAGTCGCGATCGGTCGCGCGTTGATCCATTACTTTTTTTTCGTACTGCATTTTTATTTCTCATTATTGATGCAAAGGTCGAAAATCCATCATCTTAGCGTAGATCGAGAAGCAGTGAACAACGATCGTCGCACCTGACCATGCAGCGCCTAGTGAAAATGTATGGATCGGTCCGTCAACTCATTTAGGAAAAACAATTCCTAGGCGGCTGAAACCCATTGATTTAATGCTACCTCCGTCGCAGAAACGGACTGGTGACCTGGTCGCTGCACAGACCTCTTCGGCTCAGGGTCTTTTTCACCGCGTGCACCCAATCGACGGCCAGTTCAGGCCCCAGCATGTCGTCCATTTTTTTACGAAACTCTTGCTGCAGCTTAAAGGCCGAGGGCCTATCCCCCTTCAGGGCGGCCTGATACAACGCCGCCAGCAGCGGGATAAAACAGGTCCCGCCGCCGGTTACCACGCCGTCGGCGCCCAGCAGCAGACTCACATCATACACCGATTCATCGCCCTGCAGAATCCGGCAGGGGCGCGCGGCGCCGCGCGGATAACGACGCAGCAGTTCTACCACGGAGGGCAGATCACAACTCGAATCCTTGATCGCTGCAACCTGCGGTCGTTTCATGATGTATTCCAGCGTTTCCAGGGACACTCGGTTGCCGGTGCGGCTCGGCACATTGTAAAACACCAGCGGGGTGGAAAGATTTTCCGCCAGACGATCGACAAACTCTTTGATGCTGTCGCCATGGGGAAACGAAAAGAAAAAGGGCGTAGTGGCCACCAGATAATCAGGTCCCAGTTCCTGAAGCTGCTTGCCCATTTCCAGCGTCCGCCGGGTGGAAACATCCGAGATAGCGGCCAGCACCGGCACGCGGCCGCCGACCTGTTTGACCGCCGTCTGCACAACGATTTTCTTTTGCTCATCCAGCAGAGCCGGCCCCTCGCCCATGCTGCCAAGGACAAAGACCGCTGATGCGCCCTGTTCGATCACATGGTCCAACACCCTGCGCAGTCCATCGATGTCCACATTCTCATATCGATCCAGCGGCGTCGGCACCGCCGGAATGACTCCGGATAATTCCTTCATGATTTTATTCCTCGATTAAACGTGACTCTGGTTCTCTGAGAGCCGCTGAAGCGAAGCGGTGATGTTGCGGAAATAATCCGCCAGACCCAGCACATCGGCGCCGATATTGATCAGCTGATACCCCATGTCCACGAGTTCCTGGTAATTGGCCAGAGTGCCGACGGTGCCGGCCAGCTTGCCGTTGGCGCGGGCCGCATCGACGATGCGTCGGCGCGTCTGGTTGATCAACGGATGGTCGCTCTGTCCCGGGGCGCCGATGGCATGGCTGAAATCACCCGGCCCAAAGAACAGCAGATCGATGCCCTCCACGCCGGCGATGGCCTCCAACTCCTCCAGCGGCTCCGGATCCTCGATCTGAATGATGACGAATTTCTCCTGGTTGGATTCCGCCAGATATTGTTTAAAATCGATCATGCAATAAGCGCCGTCCGAATTGCCGCCGTCCACCGGCCGCCGACCGACGGGATTGAACCGAGTCTGGCGGCTCACCTGGCGGGCATCCGCCAGGCTCATCACGTGCGGCACCATGATGGCGTCGGCGTTGGCCTCAAACGGCCGGATCAGATCGCTGTAAGAGCCGCGCGCAACCCGGACGATGGTGTCCATACCCACCATGCGGGCCGCACGGATCTGGTTTTCGACGACGAACCAATCGTTGGGCACATGCTCCATATCCAGCCAGATGCACTCAAAACCGCACAAGCCGGCTAGTTCCACCACGCGCGGATCCGACAGATTGGTCTTGACGCTGACGACCGCTTCACCAGCGCGCATTTTTTTCAGCATGCGATTTTCTTTCACGTGCATAAATCATGGCTCCTTGATCTTTCAACGACCAGTTAAAATGCATTCAACCTGTCTATTCAGGTTGTCATTCTAAGGCCCGCCGTGATTAGGGCTGACACGTCTGCGGGTTTCTGTACGCGGTTCGAAAAATCCATCGACGAACCAGTTCTGCGAAAAAGATGAAGGAATCTTTCATAGTTGCCTCGCCCTCCTCTGAGGCGGTGCAAAATTCCGAATAAAGCGCGGCGAGCTCGGAATAACCGTAACAACATCTCGGCGTCCTCGCAAGGCCCACGGTCTTTGCATAAGACGCCTCCGCTGTCTGCTGCCGATCCTTACAAGTTTGCATCCATCCATGAGGGACTGACGCCCGCCCGAAACCACGAAACCTGATGATTTTTTCGGCAACCGAGAAATACTGAAACAACACCTTAATATCGCCCATACCGCTCCACCAATTCCGCGAGCATCACAATCCGCTGCCACGACGCATCGATGGGCACTTGATCGCCCGCTGCCAAGAACAGCCGCGGTGATTGCATGCGGGTATCCAGCCACCGTTTCACCGTGTCGATGAACTCCTGATCCGCGGCCAAACCGCCGAAAACCGTAGCCGGTATGCCGCCGGAAAGAATGAGCCGGTCCCCGGCTTCCCTGCGCGCCGCTTCGGGCGTCAAAGAAAACATCGGCGCCGGCGTGGCGGCATCGATGCAGTCCACCCCGCACTCGTCCAGCAGGCGCAAAAGCCCGTGCATCTCGCCGTCCACATGCACCGCCAAATATTTACCGCGCTGGTGCAGCCGCCGTGCGAGCTCGGCATAATATTCGTAGGTGAACCGCTTGAACAGGGCAGGACTCTGCACCTGAACGTCATGGTTATCGCCCACGATCAGGGTTTCAAAAGGGCCGTCGATGATCTCATCGAGCATGCGCAAGTTGGTCTCATTAACGGTTTGAACAAAGCGTTCCACTTCTGCCGGATAGTCATAGATCGCCAGAATCGTGTTCTCGACTCCCATATAACGGGAGATGAGATAACCGAGGCCCGAGTAGGAGAGAAAAGTATAAATAAACCCGAGATCGCCGGCTGCTTCCGCCCAGGCTTGGTAGCGATCAAAGCGCGGCCGCGCCTTTCTCCGCTGCAGCGCGTATTGCAGCACCCGCAGATCAGAGAGATCGCGCACCAGCCATTTCCTCACCGGATAAGAATAAGAGGCTGGATTGAACACCCGCTCTTCGGCGATGGTTCCCAGGGGAGTGCTGAACCGGGTGTGGAACACCCCCTGGTCATCAGTCCATGCTTGGGATTGAACGGACTCGTCCTCATAATAAACGTCAAAATGACTGCCGGTCTCACAATAGATCGCTGCGCCGCATTGCTGGTGCAGAGCCACCAGCTCGGACTCCACGCCGGTAAAGCCGCTCAAATCAAAAAACACCTGACGGTTCTTTTTGTACCAGTGAGAAAGGTCGAGCAGCAGGGGAACCTGATCAGGCGTTCGGCCTTGGTATACGGCCTGAATTCGTTCTCTGGGTGTCATGCTAAGCCTGTGGCTGTTTTTTTCTGACTGACGATTACAGCAGTCTGATCGTTTTACCGCCTTGTTCCATGCTGGTCTGACCTGCAATGAGCGTTCGAATGACGTTCTCCGTGCGTTCAAAGGCAAGACGCGGTCTGCCCTCCTTCACGGAGCGGATGAATTCCTCCAGATTGGTGCGGAACATGGCATACCAGTTTTTAAACTCGACCAGACGCCAACCGCTTCGGCCGAACAGAGACAGCTGAAAAGTCGGTACAATGTCCTGAAACAGATGCAGCGTAGCCGCCAGCCCGCTGACAAACTCGACGTACACAATATCTTTATGAACCGCGCCCACGTGTTGAACCGAGGCTGCCTGTGGATCGTCCAAGAGCGCGAACAATCCCTCCAGCATATGGACGCCGTACTTGATCCAATCTTTTTTTGCCACTGCGGTGGCCAGTTCAATATCACCCAGCGCGGCCCGCTCGGTTTTCACCGCTCCGCTCTCCGCTGCATAGCGCATGGAGGAGCAGGACATGATGAACTTGCCGTTTCGGTTCTGCTCGGCGAAATAGGCTAAATCCTCGGCCGTCGAAGCCAGGGGCTTGTCGATAAAAAGCGGCACGCCTGCTTGAATAAAGGGGCGGGCCATGGCCGCATGGTTCTCCGGATCATCCCGAGCCAGCAGAACCGCATCGACCTGTCCGATCATCGCCTCGGGCTTTTCCACCACCTGATCGATGAGCGCGGCGGCGGCGATGTGTTCGGCTATGCTTTTCTCCTGAGCCCAAACACAAGTCACCTTCGCGTCCGGAATCCCCAGCGTAGTACGGTTGGCAGCCAGGTAAACCGGAATGCCGGGAAATCCACACTCCGCCATGACCGGCTCATTGTATGCGCCGTTGATAATAGCGGACCAGGAATAAGGGTGGCCATTGCCGGGACTCATTCCAATCACTCCAAGTTTCAGCACGACAGCAGCCTCCTTATCGATTAGATGCTTGAAGGATGATTCATTCAGCCGTCAGCGCAACCAGCCCATCCGGTCCCAGGTCCGCAGATCGATGAACTCTGGCTCCGGGAAAGCGAGCGCCTGCAGCCGGGCCAAAGTCGTTTCATCGAGGTAACTTCCGTCGGCCGCGGCAACCGCCTGGTAAAGGTATTCCAGCCGGTCAATGCCCACCAGAACAGAAGACACCTGGTCAAAAGACAGAGCGAACTTGGTCGCCAGCACGGACAGGGTCGGACTGGTTTCGTTGAAAAAATCGTTGTAGCGATCACGATGGTGCGCAATCCGGTCCAACGCCGGGTGCAGATTCCGGCCACGGTCGCTGAGCACTCCCTTGAGCAGTACGGACCGAACCACCAAGCCGACTCCAGCGTTCTGCGCTTTGTCGAACAGCACCGCTTGCCGCTGATCCATCAAATTGAAAGAAATCTGAATCACATCCCACACGCCCTGGTCGACGGCCAGATCGGTCTCCGCCGCCGAATAGGTCGAAACTCCCGTGGCGCGAATGACGCCCTCCTCACGCAGGTCCGCGAACGTCCGCCTGACGGACTCTTGGTTCAACGTAACGAGATCCGCGTTGTGCAGCATCAGCACGTCGAGATAATCCGTCTGCAGGGCGGCGAGGCTCTCCTGCAGCGAGCGCCGAATGACGGCGGAGGCCTCGGACTGGGCCGAACCGTTATCCATCGAAACAGGCAGGCTGCATTTGGAGCAGAGAATGACCTGCTCCCGCCTGTCGTTGAAAGCCTTGCCCATGATCTCTTCACTTCTGCCGTAAGCCCGTGCGGTATCGAAAAAAGTGATGCCCAACTCCAGCGCCTGATGCAAAAGATGGACCGATTCGGCGTCGCTCGGCATATCGGCCGATGAGTGCACGCCGATGCCGTACGGCAGGCCGATCTCCACACCGCCGAAGGAAATTTCTGAGACCGGCAGGTTGGTCCGCCCCAGTCGTCTCTGTTTCATCGCATCCTTCCGTTCTTGACCGATATCCCGCTCACAGCGGCCTGGTCTTTTCGTTGTGAAAAAAGAACACACTGAGCAACCAGCAGACCGTCACGCCGGCGATGAACGAGCCGGGGATGATCCACAGAAAGGAGATGGTTGCGGAAAACAACTCGTGGGAATAGCTGATCAACGCCGCCGTCGCACCGCTGAACAGCGTTCCGATGAAAACGGCCGTCGGCTTGGCGCGCGGGACGAACATGGCCATGAAAAAAGGCACAAACAGCGGCGCCGTAAGCAGATTGATGGTTTTATAAGTCATCTCCAGCAGATTGCCCTTGATGTACCCGATACCCAGGCTCGTTATCACCACCACCAGGCCGATGAGGACCGAGATCCACTTAGCCAGCGTTACCTGTTTCTCTTCTTCCATCGGCTGACGGCGGAATACCAACACCAAATCTTTGATGATCACCAAGCAGGAAGAGTTGATGCCCGAGGAAAGGCTGGACATGGCGGCTGCAAACAGGGCGGCCAGCACCAGTCCGGACAATCCGACCGGCAGGCCTGCCACGATAAAACGGGGAAACAATTGATCCGCGGCACTGGTCAAGGTGTGGCCCGATGGAATCAGCGAGGCGTTCTTTTGAAAAAACGCCATGACCGATAATCCCAATATCGCCAGCAGCACAAAGACCAGGACATTGGAGACGACATGACTGAAGTACATCCTCTGCGCCGCTTTTGTGTCGCGCGTCGCCAGGTAACGCTGAATGGCCATCTGATCAGAGCCGGCGGTGCACACGTGCCAGCCGAACATGGAAAGCAAAGCGGTCATAAAACTGACTCGAGCCTGTGTATCGAAGAAAACCCATCCCTGCCAGTGCTCCGGCCAATGAGCCGGAATGATGGCGGAGACGCCCAAATCGGAAGTAATGATCAAGATGGCAAGAATCGAACCGCCGAACAGCACAAAAGTTTGAACCACATCGGTCAACACCACGCCGCGCAGTCCGCCGAACGATGTGTACGTGATGGTGATCACGCCCATGAGGAGGCTGACCCATCGGGCGGTTTCCACCGGCCACCCCATGATCGGCACGATCACCTTGTCCGCCATCATGTAAATGATCACCGCCATCCAAACCAGGCGCATGGCCAGGAAGTAGATAGAGGCCAGCAGGCGGTTTTTCAATCCCATTCTGAGCTCCAGCAGCTCGTAAGCGCTGGAGATTTTCAATTTCATGATGTAGGGTATGAAAAAAATCGCCACGATAAGGTAGATAAAAGGAAAAGCGGCGAGAAAAGACCACATCATCGGCCCGTTTTTCACCATTTCACCGGGCATGGACAGATAGGAGACCGTGCTGAACATGGTGGCGAAAAAAGAGAGGCCTACGCGCCAGGAGGTCATCTTTCGTCCTCCAAGCATATAGTCGTCGGTGTTTTTATTGCGACGCGAAAAATAGAAACCGATGGCCAGCATGCCGACAAAGTAAACGACTAAAACAATCCAATCCAAAGTCTGCAGCGCGATTCTTTCCGTCGTCATTCACCCTCCCGGTTACTATAACAATGCCTGATACCAGCGTAAATACCGATCATGACGCTCCGGATTCGGAAAATATCTTTTTTTCAATCTGATCCATTGTTGAGATACGCTGGACAGATCCGCAAACCAACCAGCGGCCACCGCAGCCAGCATGGCTGCTCCCATGGCCGCAGGCGCCCCGCTCTGGCTTGTTACGTACTCCAATCCTGAGAGATCCGCTTTGATCTGCAGCCACAGTTCGCTTTCAGCACCGCCGCCAGTGGCCACCACTCTCTTCGGCGCCGTGTCCGCAGACAATCGTTCGATCAATCTTTTGGCGCTGACGGCCGTGGATTCCAACAGGGCGCGATAGAAATGAGCGTGGCCATGCAGGGCCTTTTTATGCAGAAACCCATCGAGGCCGGAATGCCCGCAGGCCTGCGGGCGGGCGAGCAATCCCTCGCTGCCGATGGGAACCGTGCCTGCCTGCTGCTCCAGTTCCGCCAGAGTCAAACCGGCTGCATGGTTCTGCTGGTACCATTCCAATCCGGCAGCGCCGTTGCCGTCAAAGACCAGCTGAAAAAAACGGCTCGGTTTGAAATCGACTCCGGTACAGGCATTCTGAAGAGGGTGAAACGCCGGAGTGGTTCTCACACAGGCCAGCACGGTTCCGCAGGACTCGCTCATATCCGCGATGATATCGAGACCGGCGCCGAGGCCGGCCATGTGATGATCGAGACTGCCGGCCACCAGAGGAATGCCGGCCGAAAGCCCCAGCCGGTCTGCGCCTTGGCGGCTGATTCCGCCCGCCATGGACCCAGGCCGCAAAGGTGTGGCAAGCGTCACAGATCCCAAATCCACAACCGATCTCAACCATTCCCCGCGATGGATGTCCAACAAACCGAGCAGCGAGCCGGTGCCCATGTCGCCGACCGTCTCGCCGGTCAAACAGAACGTAAAATAGTCCGATAGAGTCAGCAGATGGCGTGCCCGCGACCAAAGGGCCGCCTGATGTTGCTGAAACCAGATGAGCTTGGCCGCGCAAAACTGGTGATTGCAGGGGACGCCCAATCCGGTCTGTTCAAGGAACAGCTCTTTGTCAAAGAGATGTTCAACATCCGGATGGTTGCGGGCGCGTTCATCGCACCATAAAATGAGGGGCGTCAACGGCTGGTGCGCCTGATCCAGCAGAACAAAGCTGTTCGCCTGCGAGGCGTACGACACGGCCTGAATGCAGTCGCAGGTTGCGTTCGCCTGACGGCAGGCTTGCTGCAGCCCTTCGCGCAGCAGGCGCCAGAATCGATCAACCGGGAGTTCAGCTCGCGTGCCGTCGCCGGTGTCCTTGATCACCGCCACACGGCTCAGACCGCATAGCCGGCCCTGAACGTCGAACAATCCCAGTTTGAAATAGCTGGTGCCGAGATCAACACCGAGGACCAGATCCATCGGGCATCCCTCGAATGAGCAGGCTTTTGGTTTCATCCACCAGCAGCTGGCCGCTGATATGGCTGAACAGTGCGTTGGACGCCTCATACCCTCCGGCCGCTGCGGCCTCTGCGGTGACTATATATCCCTGCAACTCGCCGTTGGCCAAAGAGATGACGAAGGTGCGCGCAAAAGCCTGCTTGATCTGCAGCGCATATTCAACAAACAGCTCACCGGGCCAGGCCGCCCAGGTCCAGGGTCCGATTTTAATGATCTGAATCTCTGCCGGCAGGCAGTTGCGAACCGCTGCCGCAACCTTCCCCTCCTGTTCAGCCAGAGCGAGGCTCAACGTCTCTTCCGCGCCGAACCAATCGCACTCTGCTGTGCGTATTTCCTGTCTTTCCGCTTTTTCGCGGCGCAGGCGTTCCAGTCTTGCGGCCGCCTGGTCCAGCGCGGCCTGGGCGGCAGCGACCAGGGGAAAAGGTTTTCTCGGCAAACCGATCTCACTGCGCAGGCACTGCAGACAGGGATCCGTGATATACTCGACGCCTGCGGAGGCCGCCCGCTCAATGGCTCGTCCGAGGAGCACACCCAGCCGCTCCGCCTCGGCAAATGTGTTGGCCGTCGTGACATGCCGCGGGCTCTGATTGCCGGCAGGCCCTGTACAGTGCAGCACCGGGACCCCGACGCCTAAAAAATGCTCCTGCAGATACTTTCTCGTCATGCCGGGAAAATCGGCGCTGATCAGCGTCGAGTCCTCATGCAGCACCGTGGGATGCATGGAACAGACCAGCATGCAGGCGATGGGGGCATCCTCCAACAACGAACGAACCATCAACACCGGCACCTGATGATCCGCCGGTCCGAATGGATCACGACGGTTCGTGCCGATGCCGGTGCTGTCCGCCAGAGCCAATCCCACTTTTGCCCTGGTCGCATTTTTCCGTGCCTGCTCAGCTGCCCGGGTCATGCGCTCCTGCATGAAGCGGACATAGTTCTCATCCACCACCGGCACGGCGTCGTCCTGCTCGTTGCTGAGATAATCGACAGTGATGGGGCCGGAGTGCGTGTGCGTGGCGGAGATGAGCACATGTTCCGGCGCTACGCCGGTGGCCGCTTGAATCCGCTCGCGGACCGAGCGGGCGATGCGCTTGCTGATAAAAATGATGTCCGTCGCCAGGAGCATCAATTCCACTCTGCCGTAGGCCAGGTAAAGAGCGGAACAGAAAAGGGGATCATGAACGCCGGTGCTGAAGCGCCGGACATGCGGATATCCGTACAAGAATTGGCTATCCTGCGGCGTAATCTCGACCGCCGCTGCGCCGGCGATGAAGGAAGCGGCCATCTCAATACCCTTTATCCCAATGCGGTTCTATATTTTGCGCAATGGTTTCGCTGACAATGCAGTCGGTCTCCAGCAGCTGATGAATGGAAGACGGCACTCTCGGCGTCACCGGGCCGTGCAACACCAGCCGCGAGATCATTCGTTGCCAGGACGTTGCCGTGTTGTGCACCGACAGGGTGTGCATTTCCATTCTCGCTTTGGACGCGATCACTTCAGCCGGGCCGATGGTGGCCGCCTTGGGCGGCACCAAAGCCAGGTCTCCGCTCATGCCAAAGCTGCCGTGCATGGAATTCTGCGCCAGGGTGAAGGGACTCAGGGTGACGATGCGCGGACCCATTTTTTTCCATTCCTCCAGCGGCGCATCGAATTCCGGCGCATCGGGCTCGATAAAAGCCAGGTGCCCGGTCCAGCCAGGTCCGCTGTAACACATATCCGCGCCGCCCATGTCGGCGATCATCTGACCATAGTGACGAATATTCTTGTTATTGGGCGCTTGGAAATGGGATTTCGGCGGCCGCAGCGCTTTGTCGATCTGAAAATAAAAATGATTCATCAGGGCATAAGTAAAACCCTGAGGCCAGGATTCAGGAGCCAGGCGGCCGTTTTCATCTGCGTATTCATCCATGGCGAACACATACAGATTCCTGCAGTTCACCTTCCATTGGTTGATCAGATAAGCCACTTTGCGGTAAGCCGGCACCGGGTTCGGCAGGATCAGGACTATTTTTCTGTCCTCATCCGCCGCCCGCTTGATGCGAAAGAACATATCGCTGATAAAAATGAAATCCGCTTCATCATCCTTGACGATGCGGATTTTGAACTTGGGATTGGCATGCCGGGTGAGTTGCTCTCTCTTGATCTTTCGCACCCGTTCCAACACCGCTTTGTCGCGGAAAGGAACCCACGGGGAAGGACTGTAAGTGAATTTCTCTGCCATGACGACTCTCCCTTATCGTTTTTCGTAAACCAGATTGCCTTCGAGATAGGTGGCGAGACAGTGAAAATCTGCATCTAAAACCGCCAGGTCCGCCTTTTTGCCCGGCTCGATGCTCCCGGTCTCGGCATCGATTTTCAAAATCCGGGCGGCATTGGTGGATGTGTATCTGGCGGCGAGAACCGGATCCACTAGGCAACGCTGAACCAGATTGCCAAACGCCCGATTCATGGTCAGAACGCTGCCGGCCAATCCGCCGGCCCATTTCCCCCCACACAGCCGGGCCACTCCATCGCTGATGCGGTAAGGTGCGCCGTCGGGAAAGGTGTACTGCCCGTCCTCCAGGCCGGCGCCATAGAGGCTGTCGGTGACCGCAACAAAACGATATGGTCCCAACACCCGGGCGGCGATTTTGATGATCTCCGGCGCCACGTGGTGCAGGTCGCAGATCAGCTCACAGGTGAGCGCATCCTCGACCAAAATATGTTCGAGCAAGCCGGCCTGCAAAACGCCCGGTTCTTTTTCGCCGGAGGGCACAAAGGCGTTGAACAGATGCACCACGTGCGATAGCCCCGCTTCGACGAACGCATGCAGTTGCGTCCCGTTGGCCACAGAATGGCCGAGGCTGGCCACCACTCCATGCGAGGCGAGAAATCGGATGAGCTCGAGGCCGTTTTCCAGCTCTGGAGAAAAAGTCATGATCTTAAACATCGCGCCGATCCGCTCCACATAGATCGAAGCCTCAGACAGTGAAATCGGCCTACGGGTGGACAGCGCCATGGCGCCCGAGCTTCTCGGATTGATGAACGGCCCCTCCAAATGCACGCCCAGCAGTCTGGCTGCGCGGCCGTTGCCACTTCGCGCCGCTTGAGCCGCGCTGACGCCCAACTGTACATATTGGTCCACGGACATGGCCGCTCCGGTCGGCAACAGGCCTGTGGTGCCATACCGTACCGCCTCCTGCGCCATGCCGGCAAGGCCTTGCTCGTCCACCGGTTCGTAAGAGCCGATGCCGTGGGTGTGCAAATCGATAAATCCGGGCACGATCCAATCATCGCCGTAATCGATGACACGGACGGCGTCCGGCGGCTGGGCACAGACCTGCCGTACCCGGCCGTCCTTCACCGCCACAAAGCCGTCGATCGTTTCATCAGGAGTGACAATATGTCCTTTAAGAGCAAACATGCACTCGTTCCTTGCCATAGAACACGCGAAGGCAGATCCAGGACCCTGCCGTATGGAGATGATGAGCCGGACGAAGGAGAAAAACGCCTGCTTCCGCGGCTTAATACAGCGTCACTGTCCTGCGCTCACGCTGCGACTCCAGCGCAGCGGTAAACAGCACGTGACTAAAGGCCGCCTCCTGCGGAGTCAGACAGCCGGCGAATTTTTTCAGCGGTTTTTGATGATGCCGCTCGTAGAGAAACGCCGCCCACATCTGCAAAATGGCATCGGAAAAACCGAATTCGAAAATAGAACCGGTGTGGGTGCGAAAGGCGGTTTCGTAGCCCATATCGATATGTTGCCAGACCTGCTCGCCGCCGGTGTATTCGAGGATTTGCAGGGTTTTCGGGCGTTTGGTGGAAAAACGCGCGGCAGCCCGGGTTCCGTAAATTTCCAAGGACCAGGTGTTTTTTTCGCCCGGCGCAATGCGCTGCATTTTCAGAGTGAGCGGAAAACAGAGGTCGCCAGCATCGGCGTCCGCTGCTTCACAGAACAGCGTCGCATTGTCCCAGGTCCGGCACGGCACCCGGTTTCCCCGACCATCGGGCCGTTCACTGACAATGTCAGAAAGAATCGCCCGGACGTTATAGATCCTCCACCCGGCGCGAAACGGAACATGACACACATGCAGCCCCAGATCGCCCATACAGCCGTATTCGCCGTTCTTTTCGATCTGCCGCTTCCAGTTGATCGGCTTATCGGGATCCAGATCGCTGGAATGCTGAAAACCGGCGTTCACTTCGATAATTCTGCCGAAACGACCTTGTTCGAGCATGACGCCGATCCGCTGCACCGCTGGGAAAAACGGAAACTGGGAAGTGCAACGGACAAAACAGTCGGGATGTTGTCGCAGGGCATGGGTGATCCGTTCGTTTGCTTTTTCGTCCATGCCGAACGGCTTTTCGCCCATCAGGTGTTTGCCGGCCTGAATGACCGCACTATAAATCTCTTCGTGCAGGTGATGAGGAACCGCGCAATAGACCACCTCCACATCCGGATTCTGCAGCAAAGCGCGATAGCTGGTGGTTTGCTGCCGAAGCGATGGAAAATGCTCCGCATACCAGGAGAACAGAGAGGGCTCGGCATCGCAGACCGCGACGATCTCCGGCTGCAGCGGAAAATCCACCAGATGGCCCCAACGGGCGACACAGCCGGCGAACTCTTTTCCCATCAGCCCCAGACCGATCATGCCAAACTTTACGCTGCTCATACGCTAATATCCAAACTCTTTTTCAACTTCTGCGATGGATTCCTCGATGAGATCCATGCCCAGCATGGAGTATTTTTCATCGATGATCAACGGCGGGGACATGCGCAAAATATGACCTGCGGGAATCCAGGCCAATCCCTTGGTGAAAGCCTTTTGGTACACCCGCTCGCCGGCCTGGACGAACGGTTCTTTGCTGCTTTTATCCTTGACCAGCTCCAGCCCCAGCAGCAAACCTTTGCCCTTGATGTCGCCGATGATCGGATGATCTTGCATCATTTTATGCATCCGCTTCATAAACAGATCGCCCATGGCGCGCACATTGTCGAGAATGTTCTCCTCCTCCATGACCTCGATGGAGGCAAGGGCGGCTGCGCAGGCCATAGGATTGCCGCCATAGCTGGAGGAGACCGAGATCTCTTCCAGCACGTCGGCGTACTCTTGTTTGACGATCATGGCGGTGACAGGAAATCCGTTGCCGAGCGATTTGCCCAAAGTGACGATGTCCGGACAGACGTTCCAATGGTTCATGCACAACACTTCGCCGGTGCGGCCCAGACCGGTGAGCACCTCATCGGCGAACAGCAGAATGCGGTGCTTGTCGCACAGTGCTTTCAGTTTGGGGAAAAAATCGTCCGGCGGAAAGATCGAACCCGCCCACCCCTGCGCAGGCTCGAGAATAAAAGCTGCAACGTTGTTGACTGTGCCCTCTTTGATGAATTCCTGATAAAAATCAATATAGGCGTCCGTGTCGATCCGGCCGTCCGCCTTTGTGAACAGCGGGCGATAGGGATCCGGCCGCGGCACCATGTAAAAGCCGGCGCTGCGGCTGGGACCATAGGAGAGCACGTCCGCCCGGGCCATGCGGGCACAGCTCACCGCCCCCATAGTCTTGCCGTGAAAGTCGCGATACCCGGAGATGAATTCATGTTTGCCGGTGATGGCGCGCGCCGCCCGCTGACCGGCTTCCACCGCCGTGGCGCCATCGCTGTAAAACTGCACGGCGTTGAGATCACCGGGCATGATCGCCGCCAGTTTTTCCACCAACGCCTCCTTGACCGGCGTGATGAAATCATGGCAGTTCATCAAAGTGCCGGCCCAATGGGCGACGGCCTCGGAAATTTTCGGATGACAGTGGCCGAACGAGGTCACGTAAATACCGGATGAAAAATCGAGATAGGTGTTTCCATCGACGTCGGTCAGCGTGATGCCATGGCCTTTTTCAAAACAGACGGGGAAAAGCTTGACCTGCGAACTCAATCCCTTGATGTAGCGGCTGCCCTTGGCCGATAACGCCGCGGATTTAGGCCCCGGCCGCTCGGTGACCAGATGGGGGACCTTTTGACAGGATTGTTTCCACCACAGTTCCTTCATTCCATTCTCCTGTTGCATGGTTGAGCCTGCAGCCGACGACCGCTGCGCCAGACAGCCGGCGCCAAACGACCGCCCGGACCGACGGCCGTGCACAACGCTTCGATGCACGACCGCTTTGGTACGATTCCGCGATCGCAGGGATTTTCCTTTTCCCGGCGATCAAGGATAGTTCAATTAATTTATGATTATTAACGCCAATGTCAATATACAAAATGGCGACCGGACTCTTGTTCAGCCCGAATGCCACGCGTTGAACGAGCGGCGCGGTTTTATTTCAAACCGGCCTTGAGTGCGATCAGGGTTTGCGCGGTTCTGACGTCCCGCTTGGCGCTATAGACCACCGTCAGACCGCAGATCCGGTTGGAGCGGATGCCGGCGCGATACTGCGCCTTCATCTCCGCCGAAAGTGCGCTCTGCTGAATCGCCTCCTCCGCCTTGCGGTTGAAATAAAAAGTTGTGCGGAATGTGCCCTGGACCAGCGAGAGCCAAAAAATCGTCTGTTTGCCCCGGGTCACCTTCATCAACCAGCTCTTTCCGTCGAGATAATATCGCCACTCTGAACAAAAATCAGGATAGTGCGTATGAAGGTATTCAAAAAGCGCCGACCAGTGCGTCTTTTTTGCGCCGAGATGCGCATAGATGATCTCGTCAGTCGGATACTGCTCTTTGTTCGACAGCACGGGTCGTTCCATGATAAACCTCCCATTCGCCGACAGCGATGCAGGGCCCGGCGGATACCCTGGCTGGCGCCGCAAGGCCTCCTCTCCCCGGTCCGACTGCAGCGGAGCGCAGAACTCTATTTGGCCGGGGCCGAAGGCAACTTTTTATACCAGAAAAAGTACATGCCGATGGAACAAAGTAAAAACACCGCCCCGGTAACCGCTGCGGCCTGAAATTCATGGATCACCAGCTGCATGGGCAGCATGAGCAAGGTGAACTGCCAGCACAGACCGATGGGCAGGGCGATCAGATCGTAGCGATGTTCGTTGCGCATGGCCTGCTGCTCGTCCGCCGATAGAATGGAGAGCAGCGGCCTCCACAGACCGAACGGTCTGGTGGTGCGATAAAAATTTTCCACTACCTGGCGGTCGGTCGGCGGCGTCAGATAGGTGCCGACGACGCATCCAGCGGTTCCGATGACGATGGTGTACACCAGCTGATGCCACTCCGGCATGCCAGGCGCAATAAATCTCTGTACCAGGGCTGCCACCAGTCCGATCAGAGTGCCCACCGCAAAGCCGCCGGCGTTGAACCGCCACCAGTACAGCCGCAACACCGTCGGCATAGTAACGCCGCCCACCAAGCCCATGGTGATCCATCCCCAGATGTCGTTGATGCTTTTGGTGGAATAGGCCATGAGAAAGCCCAACACATTGATCAGGATGCCGAAAAAGTAGGTGGTATAGATCAACTCTTTGTTGCCGGCCTGAGGCCGAATGTAGCCCTGGTAGAGATCGCGGGTCAGAAAGCCGGTGGCGCCGTTGGTCAACGCGTTGAACGTGGACATGGCCGCCGCCATCAGCGCCACCAGAATCAGGCCGCGAATGCCCACCGGAACGCTGTGCAACAGCACGCCGGGAAGAATGCGTTCAGGATCCACTGTGCCGTGATAGCTCAGCAGATTCAACTTGGAGCTCCAATCGGGTCCCAGCAGTCGACTGAGGCCGGTGATCAACTCGGCGGGAAAAGACTGCGGATGGTTCATGATGCGGGCGATCAATTCAGGCCATTCATTCGCCGCCACAGCGCCGGCATGGCTCTTGATCAGAGCAGCGGCCTGGATCAGCACCGTTTGATCAGGAAAAAAATCCTTTACCAGAAACAGCCCGAGAACGGCAAAACTGATCATGAGCGGCCAGCGCAGCATCATGGTCCATTCCGCGGTAAAGCACAGCAGTCCGCAATCCCGATCGCTGCGCGCGCCGAAAAACCGCGGGTCAGCGCCGGCGCCCAACCCCTGGATCAGTGTTTTGCCAAAGTAGAACAGCATGAGCATGAACAGCCAGCTGTATTGCTCATAGCCCGCGGGCATGGGGGTGTTGAAATCCGGCAGGGAGCCGGTCCAATTGGGATTGCCGGTCACCGAGGCGGCCAGAGCGCTGAGGTCAGGGATGCCGCCTATCTTGGCCACAGCGACGGCGACGATCAAGCCCACGCCCAGCCAGATGCACAGGGATTGAAAGATGTCGGAAAAGACAACGCCGTAGAACCCGGCTTCGATGGTATAGATGGCGGTGATCACCACCATGATCAGACAGCAGACCATGGGCGAGAACGGCAGAAACATGGAAAGGAACAGACCGGCGCCTTTGAAGGAATAGGCCAGCATGCCAAGACTCAAAATCACGTTGGCCACCACAGAGGTCAGACGGGCGAAATGGGCCCAGAAATCCTTGCCGAACCGGTAGATCATCCATTCGGCGGCGGTGATCACCCCGGATCGGCGATGCCATTTTCCCACCCAGAGCATCAGGAACACCAGCACCAGACCGGCCCCGCCGCGAAATTCGATATAGATGCCGCGCGGGCCCAACAGATAGAGAAAAGAGGTGATGATCATGGTGCCGGTCATGTCGAACCAGAACGACATCTGCGACAGACCCAAAAGCCACCAGGGCATATTGCGGCCGGCGAGAAAATAGTGTTCCAGGTTGGTGGCGGCTTTTTTGCGGAAATAACTGCCGATAGCGATCAAGACGATGAAATAAAAAATAAAGATGACATAATCCCAAGCACGCAGGTATTCCATCTCGCTCTCTCCTTATGGTTCAAGAACCTCCACACGGTGCCATCGGATCTCACGCGTCGCAGCGCCCAGCTGGGCGGCGGCGGGTTGTTTTCAACGGGTCGGCGCCGCAATACCAGTCCGGCCCATCAGGGTAAAAGCAGCTCCCCGCTGTCGCTGTCCAGCACCACGGTGTTGGCGCCGGGCGGCAAAGTCAGGGAAACGGAGCGGCCGTTTTTCAGAACAATTTTTTTACTTCCCCCGCTCTTGCTGTGCAGCACCAGAGCGCCGCCGCCGCTGTAGAAAATATCTCCCGGCTCAGCATAAAAATGCACACCGCAAAATTCGAACAGCTTGCGCACATGATCTTTCTCCACCGGCGGCAGACCGATCAGCCAACTGGTGGCATCGGCCACCGTTTTTTTGGCCGCCGCGGTCTTTCCATTTTCCACATATTCGGCCAACGGCACGGCTTCATCGTCTGTTATCGAAAAAACCGGCGCGAACGGTTTGTCATCGAGCAGCCACGGTGTGGGGCTGAATGCAGTTCTAATTTCGGCTTTCTGGGTCAACTGGACGCGGGCGACGCGAATGCCGGTCAGCCGCTCGATAAACTCGACGCTGTTGGATTCGCCGTCGCTGTACCCTGAAGCATAAAAAAACATCACATGACGGCCATGACGGAAAACATGTTCGCGAATCCATCGCTGCTGCTCGGAGGATACGACTAAGGTGTTGACGAAAACCACCAGTTTGTACTGATCCAGATTGCACCTCGCCAGATCATCCTGATGCAGCGCATCAAACACCACGCCCGCCTGGTAGGCCGCCAGCGTGGTCCAGTTGACCAATCGGTCGCCGATGGGATTCAGCTCCGGTTTGATCGCCGTATGATAGTAGCAGTCAGTGCCGAACACCATCAGCACATCGGCCTCGGACCGGTAGGGTTTCTTCCACGCCTGATCGAGAAACCGTTTCAAACCAGCGATCTCTTTCATCAGAACCGGATGATCCCACCAACCCGTGACGAACTCTGCCGCCGTGGAGTTCAGCCGCTGTCCGGCTGCGCCGAAATCGTAAAACCATAATCCCATGCCTTTGGTGAAGGTGAACAGCGTGTTGCGGCGCACGTGCGCCACGCTGTTGACGACGCCGGCCTCATAACCGGGATCCTGGACGGATTTGAGATAGGGCTGCTGATCCATCTCATCCAGCCACAGCTTGCCGTGCAGGCGGATGCTCTCCAACAGGCCGCGGGAACGGTAGGGATCTCCCACTTCAGTGTGAGCAGGATAATAGACATTGGGACCACAGAGGAAATCGATGTCCGGTGAGTTCAGAATCCTCTGCAAAGCCAGATGGCCGCCGGCGGCTTCGCGGCCGAAGACGGAAAAATAATAGCCGTAAAAAGCGCCCAGGACCAACGGACGGGGCCAGCTTTTGCGCATCAACCGACAGAAATAGAGGATATCGTCCGCCACCAATTCATGTTGACAGCGATAATAATCCAGCACCTTGCGCTCGGTTCGAGGATCGCGGAAAATGCCGTCTCGAGTCTGCAGTCGTTCTTCGAGCAGCGGCACACGGGCGCCGGCCAGCGTGACCTGAGCCTGCCCCCAGGCCTTTTGCAGAGCTGGGTCGCTGCCGTATTTGTTCTTCAGCCATCGGCGGAAATGCGCCTGCATGGGCTCGCTGACGTCCGGCTCATTTTTCAACAAGCCCCAGTAATGCCATTCGCCATAGATGCCGCCGGCCGCCTGCAGGCCGGCCACGCTGGCGCCCTCTTCGGTGACCGCCAGCTCGCGACAAAATTGCTCCACCTTCTCTCCCGCCGCCTGCAGCCATTTTTCCGATGCCAGACTGATCCGCACCGGCGTGGCGGCGTCCTCCTGTATGATGCGCTGCAAGCCCCACGGGTCGTCCGGTTTGGCCTTGGCGTCCGCGTACAGCGTGGTCTCCTCCGGATGCTGGGCGGTCCACCATCGCGGCGCGTTGACGTGAAAACGGATGAAAACCGCGGCCTGGGGGCAGACTTGCAATACGCCGCGGATCTGCTGTCGAGCCCGCGTGATATCGAACCGACCCTCCTCAGGCCACACATGCTCCAAAAAAAGATCCACCTGAAACAGACGAACGCCCGCTTCGGCGAACAGGCGGATGTTGCGCTGTGGCACCTCTTCCCACGACCAACGGCCGCCCGGCACATCAGTGAGTGAATACATCAGCGGAACCCAGGGCTCGTCGTTGATAATCAGCGTGGGCCGGCCTTCCAGCATCTGCACACGGCTGCTCAGCGGTGCGGCTGCAACGTTGTTGAAACCCATCAGACTGCTCCATAAAAAAATGAACGATAGCTCAAACTGTTTCATCAGCGACGCCCTTTTCTCTGCTTGCCTTAAAAGCGGCCGACAGCAGGCGCATCGACAGCCATGACGGACCGGCGTTTTTTCAAGGCGCTGGAAAATGGAAGGGATGGCCTTGCCGATCGATGCAGGCGACGGCCTGGATCACTGCCCGGTCATTGAGAACCGTAAACGGATGGTCGGCGGCATAATTGCGCATGCGGCAACCGAACAGACTCACCGTGAGCGGTTCCGTGCCCAGCACGCACAGGTAATCCTGAGATTGATTCAGGGTTGTCAGCGCCGAGTTGGCGCCGGAAAAACATTCTACGTTGACGAGTGAGGTGTGGCCTTTGCCGGTAAGGACGATGGGATGAACGTCCTCAAGTCGTGCGCCGGTGTTGGCAATGATGGAACCCTGGCTGATCTGCCAGTTGCGGTTAAAATCCTGATCGCCGTCTTTATAAATGCCCACGGTCACGCAATCGAAATTGAAATTGGTGAGCTGCCCATAGCTGGCCGCGCCCAGGCGGACGCCTCCATGCACGCCAAAGGCGAACAGGTCCATGAGCTGGGCGTTGTCCGTGTGATCAACGGCATAACAGTAAGAGCCGCGGCGCACCACTGCGTCGATCACCTGCACGCTGTAGCCGCCTTCGATCAGACGCCGGTTGGCCGGATTGACATGACAATGAAGGATGCGGGGAATGTCGTAGCAACGGTCGATGCGGATAAACTGCCCGCTCAGCGGATAGCCATAGCAGTGTTCGAAAAGGATCTGCTCGCAGGGAAAGGAGGGCGCGGCGTTGAAATCCATGGCCAGGTATTCGCCGTAAAAAGTCAGACAGGACAGGGTGACCCCCTGTACAGAGCTGTTTTGCGCTACGCGGATCGTGGCCGGATAGGCGATGATTCGGCTGGAATCCGAGACCGTCTGCTTGCGGTACCAGAACTGGATGCCGCGGATCTGCGTGGCGCTCTCCACTGTGATAAAGGCCGACTCTTCGTCTTCGATGACAAACACGCTGCCCACCGGCCGCTGCTGCTGCGGATGCCGGGTGCCGCGGCCCACCGGCCCATGAACGCCGATCAGACCGGCGTTTTGCCGCAACACCAGACCGCCGGCCATGGGGTAGCCCTGTTCATCGGGCTCCACCCACAACGCGGCGCCGCGACGGCTCGCCCAATCGATTGCCGTCTGCAGGTTCCTTTTGTTGGTCAGCGGATCATTGGTTGGCAGCACGCCGAACTCGCGGATGCTTCTCATGCTCTTTTCTTGGGAAGGCAGCGGACAGAAAAGCGACAGCAGCAGAAGAAAGCCAGTGATTCGAGCCATATCAGCCTCTTACGATAGGTCCCGGGCTTCGCCTTCTCTGGGCGCAGAACAACAGGCGGTTTGTGCGATGCGGACAAACTCTGTTGCCCGGACAAGAAGCGGCGCGCCCGAACTTGAAGCGCCACTGACAGCCACATGCAGTCGGGAGCGGCAAAGCCTTGAGCTCCTGGTGGCGGCTGAACAATTACAGCCCAGCGATAAAGAAAAAGCCCGGGAAAACTTACCTGGGCTTGATCCGGCTCAGCAGGAGCCTCAGAAAACAGAAAAATTGATATACTTGCCTGGGTTCTTTTGCATATCCTTGATGAGCAGGTTGAGCTCATTGACCGTGGCGTTCAGATTCTCAACCGTCTCTTTGTTCTTGACCAGTTCGCCCATAGTGCCTTCGCCGCGGTTCAGTCCGGCGACCAGCTGAGACATCTGCACCGACAGCTCGGAGAGATTCTTCGCCGCCGACTGCACCTGCTCCATGCCGGCGCTGACTTGATGCACATCCGTCTGGGTCGAGACCGCCAGATCTCGCACGCTCCGGGCCGCTTGGCCCAGCTCGACGATCTGCCGGTTGATCAGCGGCATATCCACGCGCTCGACCTTTTGGTCCAGTTTGTTCACCAGCTCTTTCATGGTCGCCAAGGTCTGGGAAAGGTCCAGGGCCTTTTTGTCCAGATCGCCGTTGTTCAATTTGGTGCGCACGGTGTTGAGAATATTGCGCGCCACCACCATGATGTCCTTATTCTCACCCCTGAGGATGTCGCCCGGCTTCATGACCTCCTTGGATTCGCCGGGGATGATGGTCACGGCTTTTTCACCGAGAAAGTTCAGGGTGTTGATCTCGATCTTGGAATCCTTGGGGATCAGAAACCGCTTTTTGATGTCCACGCGCACCAGAACATCCTTCTCCTCAAAGATGATGTCTTTAGTCCAGCCGACGCGGTAGCCGCGCATATATACCTGGGAACGATCGCGCAAGCCGACCACGTCCTCAAAACGAAAGAATACTTTATATTCGCTGGCGGACATGATGCGCGCGCCGGAGAGCCAGAGCACGCTGACCAGCAGAATAATGGCGCTGAGAAAAATGATCACGCCGGAAATATAGCTCATTTTTGTATAGGTCATACCTTCCTCGTCACTCGTATAAAAAGTCCAACATCTGTTCGGAAACCTCATCGCGATCGCCGACGAAGCTGATCAGGCCGTCCTTCAACAAAGCGACGCGGTCGGCGACGTCCCGCATCAGTTTGATGTCATGCGTGACGATGATGGAGGTGGCGGAGATCTCCTTTTTCAGCATTTTAATCAGTTCACTGATCTTTTCCGCATTGGTCTGATCCAATCCGGTGGTCGGCTCGTCGTAAAATAAATACTGCGGCCGTTTGACCATGGCGCGTGCGATCGCCACCCGTTTGCGCATGCCGCCGCTCAGCTCTTCCGGAAACTTGTCGAGCACGTCGTCGTCCAGTCCGACAAAGTGCAGCGCCTCCAGCGTCCGCCGCTGAAGGTCGCGTGGCGAGATGGCTTTATGCATCAGCAAGTAGAGCTGCAGATTGTCCTGCACGCTGAGAAAATCGAGCAGGGCGCTGTTTTGAAATACAAAGGCGATGCGGTCGTTAAAACGGTACAGTTGCTTGTGCGACAGGGTCAGCAGTTCCTCGCCGTCGTAGCAAATGCTGCCGGAATCCGGATGGATCAGGCGCACCAGCGTTTTGATGAACACCGTCTTGCCCTGGCCGCTGGGGCCGAGGATGACCAGCGTTTCGTTGTCATGAATGTCCAAGTCGATGCCTTTCAGCACCGGCATGCCGTCGAAACCTTTATAGAGTTGACGAACTTTAATCATGGGGCGGTTCTTTCACAGCTTACAGTAACAGACGGCCGAGATAGTAATCCCAGATGACGATCAGAATGGCCGAGATCACCACCGCCTTGGTGGAGGATTCACCGACGCCGCGGGCGCCGCCGCTGGTCTGCAGGCCGAAATGGCTGCCCACCAGGGCGATCATCAGACCATAGACCGCGGGCTTGATCAGATTGCCGAAATACATCTCAAAGGTTTTGAAATCCATCTCCAACCCGGAGTAGAACTCTTGCGGAGAAATCCATTCAGAGATGACCGCGGAGACAAAGAAGGAGCTGAACATGGCCAGAAAATTGGCAAAGATGGTGATCACCGGCAGCATCAGCAACCCGGCCACCACGCGCGGCATGACCAAAAACCCCACTGGATCCAGGGACAGAGTCTCCAGCGCCTCGATCTGTTCAGAGATCTTCATGCTGCCGATCTCGGCCGCCAGCGAGGCGCCCAGCTTGCCCGCCAGCACCAGAGACAGAACGATGGGACAGAGCTCGAGGATGGTGCTCTTGAAAATGACATTGACCGTAATGGCCCGGGAGAGCAAGTCCGAGGACTGATACGTGCCCTGCACCGTGGCGCCGAGACCGATAAAGACGGCGATGATGGCTGCAATGGGCAGCGTTTTGACCGAAAAGATATAGATCTGCTCGATCAGCTGACGGCGGTAAAACCACAGACGCGGCAACGCCTTGATCGTCTGCAGCAGCAAATACGTCATGTCGTATACATTGGTGAAAAAGGCGATGGTTTTGTCGCCGAGGCCGACAAAAAATTTCTGCGATTTATTCATTCGTAAAACGATTCTTTTTTAGGGATAAAAGGATTTTTAATATACAGCATATTTGAAAAATAATAAACAGTTTTTTTTTGCCGGCAGGGAGGGAGAAGAATCCCATTCATTTTTGGCACGCCGGACAGTAAAACGCACTGCGGCCCTGCAGCACCATGCGACGGATCGGCCTGCCGCAGCGCCGGCACGGTCGATTCTCCTGATCGTACACCGCCAGATCGGCTTGAAAAAATCCCGGCTCTCCCAACCCGTTGCGGAAATCGTTCAACGTGGTGCCGCCTTTGCGGATCGCCTGCCGCAGCACCCGGATCACCGACTCGGTCACCCGCTTCCACTCTTCGCGGGAGAGCGCTCCGGCGGGCCGCTGCGGTGCAATGCCGCAGTGAAACAGCGCTTCGTTGGCGTAAATATTGCCCACTCCCACCACGATGCGGCTGTCCATCAGTGCGGCTTTGACCGATCGCCTGGACCCACGCAGCCCATCATAGAGGTAATCGGCGGTGAACTCAACGGACAACGGTTCAGGCCCCAGGCCCTGCAGCAGCCCGCAACGCTCATTCGGCGCCACCGCCTGCACACAGCCGAACCGCCGCGGATCGCGGTAGCGGACCTGCGCGCCGTTGTCCAAGCACAGACAAACATGAGTGTGCGGCTCCATTGCCTCCTGCCCGGCGCAATACCCCAGTCGGCCGCTCATGCCCAGATGGATCAGCAGCCGGCTGCCGTTGTCCATCTCCCAGAGCAGGTACTTGCCGCGCCGGTTGAGAGCCGTGATCGCATGACCCTGAATCCACTTGCGCAACCGCTGCACGTTCACCGGCCGGCGCAGCCGCGTCTCACGCACGAGAATGGACTTGATCACGCGCCCGGCCAGCAACGGCTGCAAACTGCGGCGAATGGTTTCGACTTCCGGCAACTCGGGCATGCTATTTCAACCTCTTTTGAAAACGCAGGACGGAAAAGGTGAAAATCAGAGCGCCGAACAGACAGAGGATCAGACCCTGAATATAGAGATGACGAAGCCCGGCGCCCTTGATAAAGAGCTCCCGAGTGATCAAAATAAAATAGCGCATGGGATTGAGATAGGTGAGCCATTGCGCCAATCGGGGCATATTTTCGATGGGAAAAAGAAAACCGGACATCAGCAGCACAAAGATGAGAATGAACCAGGACATGAACATCGCCTGCTGTTGCGTGTGCGAAAAAGCGGAGACCAGCAGACCCAGCCCCAGAGTGGTGAATAAAAAGATGATGCTCAGCAGCAAATAGAGTCCCAGATTGCCCACGATCGGAATATGATACCACAGCCGGGCAAAGCCGATCGCCAGCCCCATCTCGAAAAGACCCAGCAGGGCAAAGGGAATAATCTTGCCGATCAGCAGCTCGTGCTTTTTTATCGGCGCCACCAGCAGCTGTTCCAACGTTCCGATCTCCCGCTCCCGCACCAGACCCATGGCGCTGACCAGCGTGGTGATCATGGTGAGCAAAAACACCACAATGCCCGGAATCATAAAATCGCTGAGTTTGAGATTTGGATTATACCACACCTGCACAACCGGCGTCAACAGATGGATCTCTTCGGACAACAGAGCGGCGGCGGACTGGCTGCGCACCCGGTCGGTCAGATAGGCTTCCAGGATGCCGGCGATATGGCCCAGCGCAACGTTGGCGGTATTGGCATCTTGGCCGTCCACCAGCAATTGAATGCGGCTGGGCTGCAAGGTCTGCAGATTTTTTTCCAAACCCGCGGGCAGAACCACCGCGATCATGGCGCGGCCGGCATCCAGATATTCGCCGACCAGGCTCTCGCGCTCTTCGTGATAACGGACATTGAGATAGACCGTGTGGCTGAGCCGTTCGATCAACGCCCGGCTGGTGGAGGTGCGATCGAGATCGCAGATCACCGTGGACACATGCTTGACTTCGGAAGAGATCACATAGCCCAGCACCCAGATCTGAATGATCGGCACTAGCAGGATCAGCGCCCGCATGGTCCGATCGCGGCGGATTTGAATGAACTCCTTGCGGATGATGTGCAGAACGCGCCGCATGGCTCAGCCTTCCAAATTGGTTTTGAACCGTTTGACGCTCACCGCCAGCAGCAGGGTGCCGAAGATCAGCAGAAAAACCGTGGGCAAGTACAGATAGTCGAACCCCACGCCCTTGAGCATCACCCCGCGCGCCTGAATGAGAAAATATTTCGCCGGCACGATATAGGTGACCCACTGCAGCACCCGCGGCATGGAGGCGATGGGAAAGACAAAACCGGACAACAGTACCGAGGGCAGCAACGTGCCCAGCATGGCGGCGAACAGCGCGGCCTGCTGCGTGCGCGTGCGCGAGGAGATAAACACGCCCAGGCTCAACGAGGCATAAATATAAATCAGCATAAAGAACACCAACAGCGCCAGGCTGCCGCGGATCGGCACGCCGAACACCCAATGGCTGAAACCGAGGATCGCCATGGCATCGAGAAAGGCCAGCAGAATATACGGCGCCACTTTGCCGATGATGATCTCCACCGGACGGATGGGCGAGACAAAGATCTGTTCCAGAGTGCCGGTCTCGCGTTCGCGCGAAATCGTCAGCGACGTGAGCATGGCGCAGATCATCATCATGAGTATGGCGATCAGGCCCGGCACGACGAAATGGGTGCTCTTTAAATCCGGATTGTACCAGATGCGCGGCTCGATCTCCAGCGGCGTTGCCAGCAGCCCCTGGTTCAACTCGAGCGTGGTCCGGGTCAGAAACGATTTGAGATAGTTCATCGCGATCATGGCGGTGTTGGCGTTGGCGCCGTCCATGATCAGCTGTACCGAAGTTTCGGGCCTCGAGGTCAGGCGGCGATCGAAATCAGGCGGAATCACCAGCACAGCGCTCATCCGGCGATGAAGGAAACCCGGCTCGATCGCACGGCGGTCCTGCAGCCGGGCGGTGATGCGGAAATAGTTCGAACTGGTCAGCTTTTCCACCAACTGCTGCGAGGCCGGCGAGCGGTCCTGGTCAAGAATGGCGAGAGGAATATACTTGATGTCAAAAGTGATCGCATAGCCATAGAGCAGGATCATCATCATCGGAAAGAGAAACACGATCAACAGGCTGTAGGGATCGCGCCAGATATGGATGAACTCTTTTTGCAGAACAGCGACGATTCTCGGTTTCATGCTTCGTTCCCGCCTAGGCTTTAGCCGGTTTCACCAGATCGATAAACACCTGCTCCACCGTGGGCTGCTGATACCGATCTTTCAATTCCATCGGCGAACCCAGCGCGATGATGCGGCCCTCATGCATGATCGACAGACGGTTGCAGTATTCGGCCTCGTCCATATAGTGGGTGGTCACAAAGATCGTGGTGCCGCCTTCAGCCAGCTGATGGATGGCGTCCCAGAATGCGCGGCGGGAGATGGGATCCACCCCGCCGGTCGGTTCATCGAGAAAAAGGATTTTAGGTTGATGCAGGATCGCGCAACTCAGAGCGAGTCGCTGCTTCCAGCCGGCAGGCAGAGAGCGGGTTAGTTTTTTCACTTGGCTGACCAGATCCATGCGCTGGATCACCGCCTCGCAGGCAAGAGAGAGCTCGGACGACGGCATGCCATAGATCCCGCCGTAGAAAACGAGATTTTCCTCCACGGTCAGGTCGTCGTACAGGGAAAATTTCTGCGACATGTAGCCGATATCCTGCTTGATGGCCTCGGTCTGGGTAAAGATGTCCAGGCCCTCCACCCGGCCCTGGCCCGATGTAGGCCGGATCAAGCCGCACAACATTCGAATGGTCGTGGTTTTGCCCGCGCCATTGGCGCCGAGAAAGCCAAAGATCTCGCCGTCCTGCACATAAAAACTGATGTGATCGACTGCGACAAAACGGCCGAATTTTTTGGTCAGGTCGTTCACCTCGACCGAATAGGCGTTATCCATGCTTTTCATTTCAATAAAGCGACAAAGACATCTTCAATGCCCGCAGGAATTTCTTTGATCCGCAGATGCTCCTTCTCTTCCGGCGCCAGCTCGGCGACCCATGCGGCCATCATCTTGGGATCGACGCGGGCGGACGCGTGAATGCAATCGCCGAAAATCTGCACCGAGTCAAACCGGCCGGAGGCGGTGAGACGGCGGCCGATCTCGCGGTTGCGCCGGGATTTGATCTCCAACAGCTTGCCCTGATAAAGAGACGGTATGTCCGCCGGCCGGCTGACCGTCAGCAGTCGGCCCTTATGGATAAAGGCGATGCGGTCGCACACCGCCGCCTCGTCCATGTAGGGCGTGGTGACCAAAATGGCGACCCCCTCGCCGCGCAGTTCGTTGAGAATGTCCCAGAATTCACGGCGCGAAACCGGATCCACGCCCGTGGTCGGTTCATCCAGCAACAGCAGTTGCGGCGTATGAATCAGAGTGCAAGAGAGCGCCAACTTTTGCTTCATGCCGCCGGACAACGCCTGCGCCTGGCGGCCGGCGAACGGACCCAACCGGCTGAACGCGAGCAGCCGTTGCAGCCGCTGTTCCCGCTCATCCGCGCGAACCTGAAAAAGATCGCTGAAAAAACGCAGATTTTCCGCCACCGTGAGATCGGGATACAGGGAGAACTTTTGCGGCATATAGCCGATCAGCCGACGGATCCGCTGGGCCTCGGTTCTCACCTCATGGCCCAGCACCCTGGCCTCGCCTTCGTCCGCATGCCACAGACCGCAGAGAATGCGCAGCGTGGTGGTCTTGCCCGCGCCGTCCGGTCCGATCATGCCGAACAGCTCGCCGGGCTGCACGAGCAGTTCCAGGCCGTCGACCGCAGCTGTGCCGTTAAAAGACTTTTTCAGTCCATGAATTTCAATACAGGGGTTCATCGGCCTCAGCGCAGATACACATCCGCCGGCATGCCGATCTTTAGCGCGCCGTCGGGATTTTCCACCGCAATTTTCACCGCATAGACCAGATCGGAGCGGGCCTCACGAGTCTGCACATTTTTCGGCGTGAACTCGGCTTTGGGCGAAATCCAGGTGACCCGGCCGGGAAACAGCTGATCCGGCCGCGAGGCGATTTGCAGGTCAGCCGGCTGGCCGATGCGGATCCGGCCGAGATCGCCTTCGTTCAGATAGATCTTGATCCACATGTGCTGCAGATCCGCCAACTTGACGATGACGCCGGTGGGTCGGACGATCTCGCCCTGCTCGAGGTAGGTCTCCAACACCGTCCCGTCGATGGGCGCTGCAATGCGTCCGTCCGCCAGCTGGCTGTTCACCAACAGCAACTGCGCATCCAGCTGCGCTTTTTTCGCACGCAGAGCATCGAGTGTGGTCTGCGCGTTGGCGCGTTGGGTGGCGGCGGCTTTATGGACGGTTTCGATATCCTCGTACTGCTGCAGCGTCGCACTGCTGTCCTGCCACAACGAACGTATTCGCTCGAACTTTTTGGCAACATGGTCCAGGTTATCTTGAGCCAACTGAACGCTGCGCTGGGCGCTGACCATGGTGTAGCGCAGCTCGTCCAGACCGGCCAGCAGCTGCTGTTTTTGCAAATACACTTTTTCGCTGTCAATAACCGCAACCAGCTGTCCAGCGGTCACCACATCCCCCTCACGGACCGGCAACTGCAGAACCGTGCCCGCGCTCTTGCTGCTGACCAGCACCTCCCTCGCCTCCAGGGTGCCGACGCCGGACACGCCGTCGCGTTCCTGATCCATGCAGGCGAGAAAAAGCAACGCCGCGGCCGTGCAACTCCAAACCAATGGATTCTTCATCTCAAGCCTCTATCCTCATTGAACGCGGTAAGGTATCTCGTTCACCCCTTCGGCGCGACGCAGCGCGGCCAGGCTGACGGCGCAATCGATCTCCGCCTGCACCAGCCCCATACGCGCTCGCATCAGCGCAGTGTGGCTGTCAAAATAGCTGCTATGGGCGAGGTGGCCCTGCTGATATTGATGCTCAGCCACGCGATAGCTCTCCTCCGCCTGGTTTTGCAGAACCGCACTCAGCTGCCGGCGCTGCAACGCCTCCTGCCACTGCAAAAAGGCCTTGGTTACCTCCAGACGCACGGCCTCTTTGAGCTGCCGGTCTCTGTCCTCCAGGATGATCTGGTTGAGCTTGGCCTGTTGCACCTGACTGCGGACCTTGCCCCCATTCCACAGTTTCCACTCCAACCCGGCGCCCACCACCCAGTAATCCATCCACTCCTTTTTCAGCATATCCAGTCCGGGGCGGCCGTAACCGACGCTGCCGAAAGCGGCCAGAGCGGGCAAACGGCCGGCCTGGGCCATGGCCACCAGCGCGCGGTTAGCCTCTTGTGTGTATGAAATCGTTTTCAGTTCGGCGCGGTTGGCAAAGGCGGCGTTCACTGCGCTCTGCAAATCCGCCGGTTCACCGGCGACCGACGGCATCGGAGCAAAGGGAATATCCGGTGGTATCTTTTCACCCACCAGATTCTCCAGCACCGCCAGGCTCATGGCATGACCGTTCTCAGCCTGCACCACGGCCAGATCCGCCTCGGACAGATGCACCTGCACCTGAAGCAGTTCCTCCTTTTTCAGCAGGCCCTGATTCAACAGGTTCCTGGCGTCGCGCAAATGGCCGGCGATCTGTTCGCGTCCGGCCCGGGCGATGGCCGTGTATTTCTCCGTTTTCAACACCTGGCCGTAGGCGGTCTCGACCTGATGAATCAGCTCAGCGCGCTGCCGCTGGATTTCGCTGTTGTGGGCTGCCAGACCGCTGCGCGCAGCAGACACCCGGTTGCGAAGGCGAAATCCGGCAAAGATCGGCTGCGACAGAGTCAGACGCAGATCATAGGTATCGATCGTTCCCAGAGTGACCGCGCCGTTTGGAATCGGGGAATAGAGCCCGGCGCCGAAGGGCAACTCGATGGGCGCAATGCGCAGCTCGGGCACCATGCTCTGTCGACGATACGAGCCGCTCATCTCCAGCGCCGGCAACCGATCGGCGGACGCCTGCGCCACCTGTTCAGCCGCACTCTGGGCTTCGGATTGCGCAACAGCCAGGCCGGGATTGTTGGCCAACGCTTTGCGCACCATCTCCGGCAGCGTCGCCTGCGCGAAACCGCAGGACCAGCATAAAAGAAAAAGCAAAACAAAATGCCTGGTATGCATATAAATCCTCAATCTGATCGCCGGGGCAACAGGCTGCTCAGGATCAGGTCCACCACCGCCTTTTCCCGCTTGCGCATCGCCTGATCGAACGTCCCGATTTCCGGCCAGACGGTTTCAATCACCGGCCAGGAGATAAAAGAAAAAACATTCAACGAAAAAATGCTCCAGAGCAGCTGCTGAACGTTTGTGCGGCGCAGCTGTTTCGCCGCCGCGGCCTGATCGAGCAGCTGCTGCAGGCGGGCGATGTTCCCCCGGCTGAAACGTCCGATGACATCCGCGAGCACCTTTTTCGGCAGAGGGTTGTCACTGCTCAACTCACGCACCAGCAGGCACGGCAGCTGCGGATGTTCCAGCAGAAAATGAAAATGCACCTGCACCAGCCGCTTGATCAGCCGGTGCGGGTCTTTTTCCTGCAACGCGAAGAGATCGGACAAATTCATCACCAGTTCTTCAGAGGCTTCCCGAATGATCGCCTCGAACAGCGAATCCTTGGAAGAAAAATAGTAATAGATCAGCGCTTTGTTGACGCCGGCTCGATCTGCGATCTCTTGCATGCGCGCCGCCGCATAGCCTTTGTGCAAAAAGATGTCGCCCGCCGCCTCCTTGATTTTTTCCCGCGTCGGAAAGGTTCCGCCGCGCGCCCCTGGGGTCATCGCCTTGTTCTCCGGTTGGATTAACCATTTGGTTTAACCGATTGGTTAAATATAATCTGTTTTTTCCTGTTTGTCAACAGTTTTTTCCTGCGTATATTAAACGGTTCATGAATGGAATGCGTATGTCCTTTGATCCCGATCCGATCCGTGCTATCCTGTTCGACATCGACGGCACCCTGAGCGATACCGACGATCTCTATGCGGTCAAATTGGCGCGCTGGTTCCAGCCCTGGCAACGCTGGCTGGACGGCCGAGACCCGCTCACCGCCGCCCGTCGGCTGATCATGCGGTTGGAAACCCCGATCAACGAACTGTACGAATGGTTGGACAAGTTCTACCTGATCAAAGGGCTGTACGCCCTGTCGCAACCGCTCCGGGAGCTCATCAAAAGCAAAGGGCATTTTGTCGTTATTCCGGGGATCCATGAACTGCTGGCAAGCTTACATGCGCACTATCCCCTAGCCGTGGTCACCAGCCGCGGCGAACGCGGCGCCTATGCGTTTCTGCGCCAATTCGATCTGGAAAAATATTTTCAGGTGATCGTCACCGCTCAGTCCTGCCGTAAAACCAAGCCCCATCCGCAACCGCTGCTCCTCGCCGCAGCCGTTCTTCAGGTGGACATCTCCTCCTGCGTGATGGTGGGTGATACCACGGTGGACGTCCGCGCCGGCAAGGCCGCAGGCTGCCGAACCGTGGCGGTGCTCTGTGGTTTTGGCGAAAAGCCGGAGCTGCAGGAGGCAGGCGCCGACGTGATCCTCGAGCGCACTCCGGATCTGGCCGCTCTTTTGCATCCGCAGGGAACCGCGGGGCACAGCTCCTGACGCGGTTCGATCTTGCCCAGGCCCAGATCGGCCCGATCGATGGCTGATCACCCTGCTAAACTGAGAAGGAATGAACATGTCTCAAAGTCAATCACGACAACCACAAGCCGATGTCGATGCGCAATTTCTCCAGCGCTGGTCGCCGCGCGCCTTCTCGGACCAGCCCGTCCAACGGCAGACGCTTCTTTCACTCATGGAAGCGGCGCGCTGGGCGCCGTCCGCAGCCAATGAACAGCCCTGGCTTTTTCTGATCCCGGAAAACGAAGAAGCGCTGCAACGATTCCGCAGCCTGCTCAATCCCGGCAATCAAAGATGGGCCTGCCGCGCCCCGTTGCTGCTCTACCTGGCGGGGCGAAGACATTGGTCAAAGAGCGGCCAGGCCAACTATACCTACCAGTTCGATTGCGGCTCAGCCTTCATGTCGCTGGCCCTGCAGGCGGGCAAACAGAATCTCTTTGTCCATCCCATGGCGGGCTTTGATCGGGAAAGAGCCTACGAGGTGCTGCACGTGGACAAAGAAAAGTACGACATCATCATCGCTGTGGCTGTGGGCTATTACGGCGATGCCAAAGGATTGCCCCAGGATCTGCAGGAACGGGAACACCCGAGCCGGCGAAAAGATCTGGCGGAGATGTTTTCATGAGCGTTGATTCCCGGAAGCAAACCCTGCTGTTCATCGTCATGGCCACCTCCGCATTTGTCCCCTTCATGGCTTCCGCCGTCAACATCGCGCTCCCTTCCCTCAGTCGCGAGCTGCATCTGGACGCCGTGTCCATGAGCTGGATTGCCACTGCCTATCTGTTGGCCTCCACCGCTTTCATTCTGCCGTTCGGCCGTCTGGCGGACATTCATGGGCGCCGCACTCTATTCATCATCGGTCTGTCCCTTTTCATGACCGCCTCCCTGCTGGCCGGCGCAGCGCCTAACTTTATCTGGCTGCTGACAGCCCGCATCGCGCAGGGTCTGGGCACTTCGATGATGCTGCCCACTGGCATGGCTATGCTGACCGCCGCCTTTCCGCCGGGCGAACGCGGCCGGGCGTTGGGCTTGAACGTATCGGCGGTGTATGTCGGCCTGTCCGCAGGACCGGTGCTCGGAGGGCTGCTGACCCAGGCGCTGGGCTGGCGCTCCCTGTTTTTTCTCATGGGCCCGCTTTCGCTGCTCATCCTGCTGCTGTTGTTGAAAAACCTGCATCAGGAGCCGGCGGAAACCCCCGGCGAACCCTTTGACGCGCCTGGCTCACTGTTGTTCGCTTTTTCGATCAGCGCTCTGCTCTACGGATTCACCTCCCTGCCCGGCGCCACGGCGATCGGAGTCATCGCCCTCGGCCTGATGGCGATGCTGGCGTTCATCTGGCGCCAGAGTCGGACCGCTCATCCCATCGTCGACCTTTCGCTTTTTCGTCTCAATCGCACCTTTGCCATGTCCAATGCGGCGACCTTTCTCAATTACGGCGCAACTACTGCCGTGGTGTTTCTGCTCAGCCTGTACCTGCAATACGTCAAGGGACTGTCGCCGCGGGACGCCGGTTTGCTGATGATGGTGCAGCCTCTGGTTCAGGCGTTCACCTCCCCCATTGCAGGTCGGCTGTCGGACCGCATCGAACCGCAGCGGTTGGCCTCTGCAGGCATGACGATGACCGTCCTCGGCCTGTTGCTCCTCAGCGCTCTGACCTCCGCCACATCGACCGGCTTCATCCTCGCCTGCCTGACCCTGCTAGGCCTTGGCTTTGGTTTCTTTTCTTCTCCCAACACCAACGCCATCATGAGTTCTGTGGCAAAAAGGAACTATAGCATCGCCTCCGCCACCGTGAGCGCCATGCGACAGCTGGGGCAGATCTTTAGCATGGGCCTGGCGACTCTGGCGCTCAATGGGACGGTCGGCCACCGGGTCATCACGCCGGAGCTCCACGGACCGTTCATCATTACCATCCGCCTTGTGCTGCAGACATCGGCAGCGCTCTGTTTCATCGGCGTGTTCGCCTCCCTGGCGCGAGGCAAGTTGCGCCCTTCGGCAGAGGGCGTAGAATAAGTTTTCTTAATCACGGATCGCTCATGATTCAAAACGTTCTTTTCGCGGTCAACATCGTCGCTCCGGTATTTCTCATCGTCGCTCTGGGCGCGTGGCTCAAGCGACGCAAGCTCATCGACGGCCATTTTCTCGCTCTTTCTTCCCGTCTGGTTTTTCACGTCACTCTACCGGCTCTGCTGTTCGTCAAGATCAGCGTCACCGATCTGCACCATGTTTTCAATGTTCGGCTGGTCCTGTTCACCTATGCCGCCATTCTTTTTGCCTTTGCCATCGCCTGGTTTTCCGGCACGCTTTGGGCGGCCGACGGCCGCGACCGCGGCGCTTTTATTCAGGGCAGCTTTCGCGGCAATTTCGCCATTCTCGGCTTTGCCATGATTCAGAGCGCTTTTGGCCCGGAACCGCTGGCCAACGCCGCGGTGCTGCTAAGCTTTATGATGCCGCCGTACAATCTGCTGGCCGTCATCGCGCTCACCGTCACCCAGCGCAGCGAACGCAAGATGACGGTTTGCCAAACGCTCAAAGAGATCGCCACCAATCCTCTAATCCTGGCCACTGCGGCGGCCATCCCGTTCTCATTGTTTAAAATTCCCATCCCGCGCATCTTTTTTACCGCAGCGGAGCAGCTTGCCTCCATCACGCTGCCCATGGCGCTGATCGGCATCGGCGGCAGCCTGACCTTTTCCGGGATCAAGCAGGATTTCCGCCTTTCGGCCATCGCCTCTTTTCTCAAGCTGATTCTGACCCCGATCCTGGTGATGCTGGCAGCGGTGCGCATGGATTTTTCGCTCTATGAACGGGCCAGCCTGTTTTTCTTTTTCGCCTCTCCCACTGCCATCGCCAGCTATATTATGGCAGAGGCCATGGGCAGCAACGGCCGCCTGGCCGGCAACATCATCCTGCTGTCCACGCTGGCCAGTTCGATCACCATCGCCTCTGGGATTGTGCTGCTCAAAACCTCTGGCTATTTTTAGAAATCGCCGGCAGCGCCAATATCTTGCGAACGGCGCTGGGATTTAACAAAATAATCATCGAATCCGGACGCCGACCGGTCCACCGGCCCGGCCGTCCGGGTAAAATCGCCTTTCACGCAACATGACAGGGGCTTTATGCAGATATCCGGACTCAAGTACGGCGCCCAGCTTTTGGATCTGGTCGAATTCCCCTATGCTCCGTTTTTAACCGCCGACGCCACCAAAGAGCAGATTCAAAAAATGCTCAACACCTATAAAAAACTGGTGGTCAAACCGTTTTTCTCCGGCGGTGTGGGCAAAAAAGGCAAGGCTGGGTTGGTGCGCATCGTCGACAACCTGATGGACGCCTTGCAGGCGAAAAAAGAGCTCTATTTCGCCGCGCATCAATACGGTTCCAAAACCGTGACCGCCAACGGCGTCACCTTTGAAGCCTTCATCCCCTCGGACATCGAGGTCTATTTCAGCATCACCGCGTCCACGATCCATCGCAAACCGGTGTTTACCATCAGCCCCTTTGGCGGCATGGACATCGAGAGCCTGTCGACGGATAAAAAACAGGTGATCTGGATCGACCCATTCATCGGCCTCAAATCCTTTGACATCACCAACGCCTTGACCGACACCGGCTGTCCGGAGGACTGCATCTCGCCGCTGGTGCAGAGCCTGCCCAAGCTGTGGAGCCTGTACGACCACTACGGCCTCACTACGCTGGAGCTCAATCCTATCCGCATGATGAAAAGCGACAACAAACTGATCCCCGTGGCCTGCGACCTCAAGGCGCAGTTCGACCAGGACAATCCGGCGTGGAAAAGGCTGGGATTGCCGTCCACCGTGTTTCAATCGGACGTCACCCCCTTTGAATCCGAAATCAACCAATTGCGCACCTATCAGGGTCAGAGCGACGTGCTCGAGTTGAACCCCAACGGCGCCATCATCCCGTTCATGTTCGGCGGCGGCGCCAACTCGGCGGCCACCGAAACCTTGGGCAGTTCGGCCATCTTTGCTTCGGATTTCGGCGGCAATCCGCCCTATGAAAAAATGTACGCCATCAGCCGCATTGTGTTCAAACACTGGCTGGCTCAGGCCAGCGTGCTGCTGATCATCGGCGGCAAGGCCAACAACACCGACATCTATGTAACCTTTAAAGGAATCTTTGATGCGCTGCGGGATCACATCGCCGTCTTTGGCAAAACGCCGATCTACACCGTCGTCGGCCGCGGCGGCCCGCAGCTGATCAAGGGTATGTTCTACGGAAAAGATATTCTCGACACCTGCAAACTGCCGTACAAGATGTTCGGCTATGACACCTCTATGATTCAGGTGCTCGAATATGCCAAGGCGATCGACCGCTGGTGGCGGGAACAGGGTCGCCGGGAATATGAAAACAAAAGGTTCGATGCATGAGACAACAGCAGACTAAACCGTTCCCCTATTTCATCGGCATCCACTCTCTGGAAGAGCTGGTGACGCGGGATTCGCGCGTGTGCGTCATCAACATTCTCGGCAATGAAAGCCGCAAGGTCACGCCGGTCTCGCATGCGTACAGCGGCGGCAATGTAGTCGCCGGCGTACAGTACGGCCGCAAAGGAGAGTTAGAGACCCCGGTGGGCCCGATCCCGGTCTACAGCAGCATTCGCGACGTGATCCAGCAAAGGATCTTTTTCGACATCGGCGTGATCTATCTGCCGCCGCCGGCAGTAAGCCAGGCGGTGGCGGAATTGGTCTATTACAACCAGGATCTGAAACGCGTGGTCATCGTCACTGAAAAGGTGCCTGCCCGCGATTCGCGCAACTGCCGCTTCGTCTGCCAGGAGGCGGGCGTGGACATCATCGGCGCCAACTGTCTGGGCATGGCCAACGCGTGGGACCATGTGCGCGTCGGCGGCGCCCTGGGCGGCGACCGGCCGGCCGAAGCATTGACCAAAGGGTCTGTGGCCATCCACTCCAACTCCGGCAACTTTACCACCACCATCGCCGAATACCTGCGCTCCGCCGGCTTTGGCATCAGCACCGCAGTGAGTTCGGGCAAAGACGTGTACATCCATTTCGCGCTGCCCGAGTTTCTCTATGCCGCACAGAACGACCCGCGCACCAAAGCGGTGGCGCTGTACGTGGAGCCCGGCGGCTATTATGAAAAACAGGCGCTGGACTGGATCAGCGAACGCCGCTTCGGCTTCGACAAGCCCATCGTGGTCTGCGTCACCGGCCGATGGAAAAAAGACATTCAGCGCTCCTGCGGCCATGCCGGCGCTCTGGCCGGCAGCGGCGACGACGCCGAATCCAAAGAGCAGTGGTTCGACGACTATTTCGGCGTGCCGGTGTTCGATCCGGCCGCACCCGTAGCCGGCAAACGGGGCGTTCGCATCGCCTCCATTCAACACTTTCCCGAAGCCATGAAAGCGGTCTTTGCCGGCCGCGGCGAAACGAGCGATTTCCCCGCCACCGGCGATCTGTCGCTGAAACTGTGGATCAGCGATTCGCTGATGCCGCTGCCGCCGGAACTGGACGTGCCGGTGGTACGCGCCATGCCGCCCTATGATCAGCAGATCAAAGAGATCAACAAACAGGTGGGCGCCCATTTTCTCCGGCAGAACATGGCGGACAAGTCCGGGGTTTCACGCATGGACCCGCAGACCCAGATCTCCGAGCTGCACGGCCGTTCCATTCTCGAGCTGTCGCGCTACACCATGGAGGAGAACATCTATTTCAGCCTGGCCAAGGTGATGCCCGAGCCCCAGGATATACCCACCATCAACCTCCTGCTCAACCTTTTTTTAAAAATGGACGAACGGCGGATGGACCTGGTGGATGTGGCGCGCAACAACGGCTGCACGCCCAACGCCTACATCGGCTCACAGATCGCGCTCATCGGCAACCGTAATTTCCTCGCCAAAGCGACTGTGTACACCCGCTTTCTCATCGACATGATCCGTGAATTCGAGATCAGCGATCTGACCGAAGAATTCCCCATTGCCATGGATGTCTATCTGACCTCCGAACTGCTCACCACCGAACCGGTGCGTAAAACCGATGTGCTGGAATTGCTGCTGACCGAGATCAAGCAGGCTACCAAGACCACTTTTCCCGTACGCGTGCTGCAGCACATCATCCGCCTGGCGGAAAAAAAGCAGCTGAACATACGCGATGAATACGAATTTTTACTCGGCGGCATCGGCGTGGCCCTGTTTTGGAAACCGATGCTGGAAAAACGCATCAGCCGCAAGGTCGTGGAGGACGCGGTCACCTACATCTATATCCTCAGCCGCGTGGTCGCCTATTCGGTCATCGATCGCAGCCGCAATCCGTACTGGCATGAACTGATCGATGCCAAAATTTCCAACCTGCACAACAGCTTTACCGAAAACGCCTTTGCCGTGCTGTTCAACCGCCGGCCCAACGAGACCGAGCTGTTCGAGTTCAAAGCCCTCATCGGCCTGACCCTGACCAACGGTCCCGGCACGCTTTCCGCCAAAGGGGCCAAGGAATCGGTCAGTGCGCGCAACCACATCGCCACTTCCATACTCGGTTTTCTCACCAACACCGGCCTGGCGCACGGCGGCAACGGCTTTGAAGCCATCGCCTTTCTTTTGGAAAATTTTCGCGACGCGAATCTCGATCCGGACCAGCCTATGGCGGAAGAGGAGCTGAGGCTCCTGGCCCGCGAGGCGGCGCGCCGTTATCGCGAATACAAAAAGAGCGAACGCGAAACCGCAGACCGTCCGGTCCGGCGCATCCCCTGCATCAACCACCCGATTTTCAAGGGCAACAGCGTCAACATCGATCCGCGCGAAGCGTTCATCCGCAGCGAGCTGGCGCAACGCGGCATCTATAACGTCTTTCACGAGTTCTATCACCATCTGGTGCAGGAGCTGTTCAACGAAGGCGTCACCAAGAACGTGTTCTGCGTCAACATCGACGCGGTGCTGGCGGTGATCATTCTCAAGCTGGTGTGGAAGGATCTGCAGGCGGGCCGGATCACGGAAAAGATGGTTCAGGACCTCTCGTTCACCCAGTTTCTCTACGGCCGCAGCATAGGCGTAGCCGCCGAGATCGCCGACCACCGTGATCGCGGATTGGACATGGACTGCCGAACGCCGCAGAACCAGATCGGCTTTGTGATGTAAAGAAAACGGCCAAGGCGCATGGCCCCGGCCGTTGAACAGGCGCGGAAAATCTTACCGTTGTAACAGGCCCGCCTTTGGTCAAGCCTGCGGACCGGCTCTGGCGGCGTTTAACGCTGCGCTATTCCATATTAGTTTTTTTATAGCCCGCCGGCACCTCGAAAACAGACGCCGGCGCCTTTGCCTCTTTGACCTCCAACAGCTCTTCGCTGGATTTCACCTCAGCGCCCATCATTTTCATCGTGGTGGTGGTCAACACCGGCACGCCTTTGATTTTTTTCATCTCCTTGGCGATATCCTCCATCGCCGCTCCCATGCCCGGCATGCGTGCGTACATGGCTGCGGCGGATTTGGCATACAGCTCGTAATCCACCTTGATGTCCGGACTGGCCCAGACCTCGCTGGTCACCGGCCCGGCCATGGGGACGGTCATCACCTGGATGTACTTGCGGCAGTTCCATTGGTTGATTTTTTTCGTCTCCGCCGTTTCGGTGATGCTCACCTTCATCTGGCCGGCCATGGTCTTCATCATCTCCTGCATCTGCGGATCGCCCGCCATGGAGGTCATGGCGCTCAGAGGCATTTCGATATAGGTTTTTGCTTTTTTGTCGACGGTGTAAAGCCTGTCCTTGTCTATTCGAAGGATCACCATGTTCTCCGGGCTGTCGGTGCTCATTTTGCCCTCTGCGATCCAGGTGGTGACCACCTCCTCTTTAGCCGGAGTGGTCATCCCCATCATCTTCATCGGATCGGTGCGGCTTTTACGTTTCATGATGATGTCGGCGTTCGCTAGACCTGTCAACGCCAACAGCCCCACCAGACCAATCACATACCTTTTTCGCATCGTCTTCTCCCTCCTGTTTTAAACCGCCTCAACATAATAAATCTTGCTGCGAATTGCAATCAGTATCTTATAAATCTATGTTGGAGCGAAGCAATCGCCTCAGACAGCCGATCATCCATCCTTTACGCCTCAGGATGCAAGCAAAATAAAGCAAAGCCCGTCCCTGTTGTCTTTCCGAGACCGCAACGCTTTGTCTCATCCTCATGGTTATTGCAGCAAAGGGCGAAGAATCTATCGGCGCACTGAGCCTTGCCGTGTTGCAGGCTCCGTTCGTCGCTAAATCCATCGGAGCGTGGCCATGTCATTGCGAAGCTGTTCGCGCCGTACCTGTGCAGAGCGGGAAAACTCTCGTCTCATCGGGCTTTGCCCTTTCACCGGTTCATCTCATCGTAACACGCTTTGCGGATTCGGCAACCATCAACGGCCGTACAAAAAAAACCTTGTCCGAACGTCCAATTTTTCCTAAGTTATCTTTGCTTTTAGCACTTTATTCCAAGGTGGAAAGGTATCGAATCATGGGTAAATCTCTGTTGCTCAAAGCCCTCATGGGCGAGAAAACCGAACGCGCCCCTTGGGTGCCGTTCGTCGGCTGTCATGGCGGCTATCTGATTCAGGCGGATGCAGAGTCCTATCTCCAGTCCGCTGAACTGCTCACCCGCGGCACGCTCAAAGCCATTGAACTTTACCGGCCCGACGGCATTCCCATCTATTTCGACCTGTCGGTGGAGGCGGAGGCGTTGGGCTGCCGGCTGCAATGGTCTAAAGAAAATCCGCCGGCCGTACAAACCCATGTGCTGGACGAAAAAAAATTGAGCGACCTGCCCAAACTGGACCAAGAGTCCGGCCGTATCCCCACTATTCTTCAGGCGCTGAAACAGGTGCAAAAGGCGGCGCCGGACGTGGCGCTTTACGGACTGATCACCGGCCCGTTCACCCTCGCCCTGCACCTCAAAGGCACCTCCATCTTTATGGACATGTACGACCAGCCCCAAGAGGTCAAGGCGCTGCTCCAATACTGCACCGAGACGGCAAAGACCATGGCGGACATCTATATCCGCAACCAATGCGACATCATCACCATCGTCGATCCCATGACCAGCCAGATATCGCCCGAGGCTTTTCGTGAATACGTAACGCCCTACGCCGCGGATTTCTTCCAGCATGTCCGCCGTCAGAACAAGCCCAGCTCGTTTTTCGTCTGCGGCCATGCACAGAAAAATGTGGAGAACATGTGCCAAACCGGGCCGGACAACATTTCGGTGGATGAGAACATTCCGCTGGATTTCGTTAAAAAGACCTGCGAAAAATATCACGTCTCTTTCGGCGGCAACCTGCAACTCACCGTAGTGCTGCTGCTGGGCACGGATATAGACGTTAAGCGCAACACCCTCGAGTGCCTCGACATCGGCGGCGACAGCGGATTTATTCTGGCTCCGGGCTGCGATCTGCCCTATGCCACGCCGGCCGGCCACCTACAGCTCATCACCGATCTGGTGCACGATCCCTATCAGCGCCAGGTGGCGCGCGAACTGATCAGCGGCTATCATGAGGCGGGCGAAACCCTGAACCTCAGCGAATACGGCCGCTCAGACAAAGTCATCGTGGACGTGATCACCCTGGACTCTGAATCCTGCGCGCCTTGCCAATACATGGTGGAAGCCGTGCGCTCTGCCGTGGACAGCTTTCAAGGCCTGGTGGTCTGGCGCGAACATAAAATCAAAGAACGCGAGTCGGTGGAGTTTATGATGGGATTGATGGTCAAGAACATTCCCACCATCTGCATCGACGGCCGCATCAAGTTCGTCAGCCTTATTCCGTCCCGCCAAGAGCTGATCAAGGCGATCCAGGAACGCATCAATGAAAAATATTCCATCAAGATGTGGCAGCATCGCGGACGGCTGCTGGTATTGACCGAGGACAGCGAAGAGTGCCGGCAGACCTTGGAGAACCTGCGCCAGGCGCAGATGGAACTGGGCAGCCTGGTGGAAATCCGCCAGATCTCCGATCCCCACAAGATTGCTGACTTTCAGGTCAACGCCCTGCCCGCCGTCATCAGCGTCAGCGAACGGATCAAAGCAGAAGGACGGGTGCCGTCGGTCGAGGTCATCAAAGAATGGCTCAAGGTGCTGGAATGATCCCGACGATTTTGCTCACCGGTTTTCTCGCTGCCGGCAAAACCACGCTGATGAACCGGCTTATCGCTCATTATCAAAGCCGGCGCACCGTGGTGTTGATGAACGAGTTCGGCCAGGTGGGCATCGACGGCGCGCTGCTCGTCGAGGGCGACTATCGGCTGGTGGAGCTGAACAAGGGCAGCCTGTTCTGCATCTGCGTGCGCACCGATTTTATCGACGAAGTGGAGCGCATCGCTACCCAGCTGCATCCGGAGCTGCTGCTCATCGAAGCCACAGGCCTGGCCGATACCACTGAAATGGAACGCATGCTGGCGCTGCCCAACCTGCGCCGTCACATCGATCTCCAGGCCTGCATCGCCCTGGTGGATGCGACCGCTTTTTTCAAAATCGTCAAATTTCTCAACGCCCCCATAGCCCAGGTCCAAAGCGCAGACCTGATCCTGTTGAACAAAACCGATCTCGCCACAGTGCAGGAGTTGGCAGCCGCTAAACAGGCGCTGGCCGACTTGCAACTGACTGCGCCGGTCATCGAAACCCAACACGCTCAATTTCCTCTCGACCGACTGGACCGCATCCGCCGGCCACGCCATGAAGCCGTGGGCGAGGTGGGCGACGGCCGGCCGGACCCGGTGCAGTCCAAAACCATTACCGGCACAGGCTCCCTGAGCCGCCGAACCTGGCAAACCCTGTGTGAAAATATTCGGGACAACCGGCTGCGCGCCAAGGGGTTCGTCACCATCGAAAACCGAGTCTTTTATGTGGACGCCGACATGCAGCGCTGGTCCGAAACCCCTTTTCCCGCCGGAGAAAAGGGGAAAAATAGACTGGTGGTGATTGGACTGGATATTCCCGATCTTCCGGATCTGACGGAATCCTGATCATCGCCGGCTTTTAGCGAAAGCTTGTGCAGCGCGAGTTTATGGGTGTTTCTTTGCGGGCGCATGTCCATGCCGAAAGCGTGTGGGAAAACCGACTGACTCTGAATATCGCCGCGGTTCTTGCGACAACTCTCGGTTGATTCACTCGCTGCTATGAAAAAGTGCAAATCCTTTTTCAGCTCGCCGCCATCTCGCCGTGAAAAGATTCCCATCATTTTTCTTGCTTTTTTTTCTCATTTTTTGTAACATCTAAGAAATCAATCGTCGATTCGTGTGAGGGGTTTGATGACGAAGAAAGCGCCATTGAGTTCATTTGTTGAGCTGAATTGCGCTTTTTTTATTTCAGGGCGTCCAAAGGACTGTGCACACCAAAGCCGCCGCGATTGAGGACATGAGTGTAGATCATGGTAGTGCGCACATCAGAGTGTCCGAGCAGCTCCTGAACGGTTCTGATATCATAGCCATTTTCGAGCAAATGTGTCGCAAAAGAGTGGCGAAACGTATGACAGCCGGCCTGTTTATGGATGCCGGCTTTTCGAATGGCTGTTTTGACCGCTTTTTGCAGAACCGTCTCGTCCAAATGGTGTCTGCGCTCGACGCCTGAGCGTGGATCGATGGACCGGTGCGACGCGGGAAAGACATACTGCCAGGCCCAATCTTTATCCGCGTTGCGGTATTTTCGTTCCAATGCCTGGGGCAGTTCAACAGAACCAAAACCTTCGAGCAGATCTTGAACGTGCAAGAGTTTGACATGCTCCAAATGGAGGTGTAACTCTTGCTCGATCGCTTCAGGAAGCATGGTCACTCTGTCCTTATCGCCTTTGCCGGAACGAACGTAGATTTGCCGGGATGAAAAGTCGATATCTTTCACACGCAACCGCAGGCACTCCATAAGGCGAAGGCCGGCGCCATATAGAATGCAGGCCATGATTTTTTCCCTTCCGGAAAGATGCTGCAAAACGCGCCGGACCTCTTCCTGAGTGAAAACCACAGGGAGGCGTTGTGGTCGCTTGGCCCATTGGATATTCTGGAAGGTACTGAGCTCTTTGTGGAGAACATGTTTGTAGAGGAAAACGATCGCGTTGAGAGCTTGATTCTGGGTGGAAGCGGCGACGTTCAATTTGGCGGCGAGATGGGTGAGAAAGGCGGCGATTTCCGGTTCACCCATGTCCCGTGGATGGCGTTTGTGGTGAAAAAGGATGAATTGGAGAATCCAGCGAACATAGCTTTTTTCAGTCTTGTAGCTATAGTGTCTGGTGCGGATGACATCGCGCACCTGATCGAGGAGTTTTTTCTCTGCCATGGTCGCCTTCATTTGATTTGAACTATCATTGGTGTTAAATCGTACACCTTGAAGATATACTAGAAAGGTATTGAAAGCAAGGGACAAAATCACCACATTTTACTATCCGGTTTTTTTAGACCGGATAGTAATTCTTTGAGATCACGGCATAACATATTTAATCTTTTTCGTTTAATTCAAATTACCGCTGTTTTTCTATTTGGTAAATTTAACTGGATAGAAAATCCTTGAGCTGGATTTTACAGTAGGTAAATTAAATGGTTAGTCCTTGACCGGATAGAATTACTATCCGGTGGGTGGCGGGTTAATCATAGGTTAGCGGGCAATAACAACACTCTAGGGCATACGATGGCAGTCAACCTACATAAACCTGCACGCTGGAAAGCCGACATTACGCAATCTGTCGATATGTACAATGATTGGTTCATGAAATTCGCGCCAAAAGCGTTTCGCTCGACGAGAATCCAAACAACGAAGGACGTTGAGGAATCCCTCCGCTCGACAGAAAACATGAGCAATGTGAAAGCATCAATAATGCGTGATCATCCCGAAGTCCTTCCGACACTGCGCATGTCAACATGCCCACCACTCGCAGTTGATCGCCTTATTGGTCTTGCCGGTGTTCCAGCAAGTCTCGTTGATAACATGGAGGACAAAAAACGACTCCCACCGAGAATGGATTCAGCAACTATTGACCGCGAACTTGGCAAGGTCGCGAAAATCATCCAGAAGATGGCGGACCCAGATATTTTTGTTTGGCTTGGCCGCAAGGAGCCAGCGACTGAGGCTGAAGTGCATCGCGCCGCTACTATTGTTGCGGATCGACTTTGCGGGGCCGTAGCTAATCCAATAATCCGAAATGCTCAAGAAAAAAGGCAGCTTGCTGCAATCAAAGAATGGCTTGAGAAACGTGGGTACAAGCAACTGCCTGCGGGCGATGGCACGAGATTTGATTCTATGTCGCCGGGAACATTCTCTTTTCGCATGAACGTTCCAGTGAAGCTCGAAGGTGGTGCCAAATCTGTGAACATCCCAATCGATGCTGTGATAATGCCTAAAGCCACAAAGAAAAATGGATTTCCTATTTTCTTTGAAGCAAAGTCCGCTGGCGACTTTACAAACACGAACAAACGACGGAAAGAAGAAGCAATTAAAATGTCGCAGCTTCGTTCGACGTACGGACGGAAAGTGCAGTTCAATCTCTTTCTCTGCGGCTATTTTGACAGCGGTTATCTGGGGTATGAGGCCGCCGAGGGAATCGATTGGGTTTGGGAACACCGGATAGATGATCTGGCGTTGTTTGGACTATGAAGATGAAAAAGCTGATTCAGGATCTTGAGGAAAAGCGTCTTGCACTTCAGGCAGACCTGGATTCCAAGAAAACGCAAGCCGAACGGAATCGCCTCGGCCAATTTGCAACGCCAACAAATCTTGCGACTGAAATTCTTGAATATGCACGTACTCTCCTTCAAGAAAAGGAGAAGGTTAATTTTCTTGACCCGGCAATAGGAACAGGTGCCTTTTACTCTGCTCTCCGAAGAGTATTTCCGGATCGCCGCATAGCGGAGGCACTTGGCTTCGAAGTTGATAGGCATTACGAAGAGCCCGCCAACCAACTCTGGGCAAAGACTAGCCTGAGGATCAAATTGGCTGACTTTACTAAAGAGGAGCCTTCGCCACGATTTAATCTAATTATCTGTAACCCGCCTTATGTGCGCCACCATCATTTGCACAATGGAAACAAGTTGCGTCTACAGTCACAAACTTACCAAGCGTGCGGTGTGAAATTTAGTGGCTTGGCTGGCCTCTACTGCCACTTTCTCGGATTGTCGCACGCTTGGATGACAGATGGCGGTATTGCTGGCTGGCTAATACCGAGCGAGTTCATGGATGTGAATTACGGAAGAGCAGTAAAGCACTATTTGCTTGAGAAGGTCACTCTACTGCATATCCATCGTTTTGATCCGAGCGATGTGCAGTTTTCTGATGCTCTCGTATCGTCAGCCATTGTTTGGTTTAGAAAATCCATACCACCAAGAGATCACTTCGTTGAGTTTTCTCTTGGTGGAACGTTGCTGGCCCCTAGAGAAACACGGGAAGTTCCTGTTAGTGCACTGATTCATGAGTCCAAATGGACGCGTTTTCCCGTCTCTGATGTTCGAACTAAGGCGGCCACCCCAGTTTTGTCTGATTTTTTCAAAATCAAGCGCGGTTTGGCTACTGGCGATAATGACTTTTTCATTTTGAACGCGGAAGAAATTAAAGAGCGAAAACTACCTACTGAGGTATTTCGCCCAATCTTGCCTAGTCCGCGGTATTTGCCGACTAACGAAGTCGCAGCAGACTCGAAGGGTCTCCCCCAACTTGACCGGCAACTATTCTTGCTTGACACACATTTGACGGAAGAAGAGATCAAGAGGCGGTTTCCTTCACTTTATTCATATCTTCAAGAAGGGAAGTCTAAGAAGGTGAATGAACGCTATCTTTGTAATCATCGAGAGATTTGGTACAGCCAAGAGAATAGACCACCGGCACCAATCGTATGCACGTATCTTGGACGAGGTGATACAAAGAGTGGTCGGCCATTTCGCTTTATTCTCAATCGCTCGAATGCCACTGTTGCAAACGTATATCTCGCCATGTACCCAACGGACGTCCTTCAAAATGCGATGCGGGCTGATCCTGGTCTACTGCATCGAATCTGGGAGGTCTTAAATGAAATCACCCCAGGCGAATTACTGGGTGAAGGCCGGGTCTATGGCGGTGGCCTACACAAGCTCGAACCGAAGGAACTCGCGAACGTTGATGCAACGGCGATCGCAAAGTTGATTCCAGAATTTGAGGCAGTGGGTTCCTCAAAGCAGCTTGGGCTGTTCGTAGAAAGCAAATTGCCCGCTAACAACGCGTTCAACACGGACGCGCCTAAGCGGCGCGCCGGTTAACGCGGGCGTTAGGCGACGAAAGGACACAGGTGCATGCATACCGAACAGATGCTCCTCACGACCTTGGCGGAAATCTCAGACCGGCTCATTCCGCAGCTCCGCCTCGATACCTACGAGCAGGCCTTGTACTGGTATCTGTTTCGCCATACCCACCTTCTCGGTGCGGTAGAAACCACCATCTCCTACGCTGCCATCGAAAAGGCAATTGGGGTAACCAAGACCGCTACAACCAGACGCCTTCGATCTTTGGCAGAGAAAGGCTGCATTCGGGTCGTCGATACGGGGTGGGGTGGCACGAAGGTATCCGTCTCACTCCCGGAAGAAATGCTCGGCCCGGTCACCGCACCGCATGACGCTCAACCTGTCGATATCGAAGCAATCGACTTCTTCGGCCAAGCCCAGTACCGGGAGGCCATTCTGCGCAGAGAAGGGAATTCGTGCTTCTTCTGTTTGAAGAAGCTGTCCCCGGAAAACTACGCACTCGATCATCTCGTTCCGCAGAGCGATGGTGGAAACGACAGCTACCGGAACGTCGTCGCCGCCTGCCACTCATGCAACTCCTCGAAAAACGCGACGTCTGCCGAGGATTTCCTTCGCCGCTTGCTTCGCTCCGGTCGCCTCAGTGATCTGGAGTTCGAGCAGCGATTGCTGGCCCTCGATGCGATCAAGCAAGGCGAGCTCAAACCTGATGTGTGAGCGTCGCCTAACAAGGCGTTGCAGCGGACCCGGCTGCTGCCTGGTTCTCCCTGACGTTGTGCAACTTGCAGCGTCTCGGCTCCACGTAGCGCGGGGCAGCCGGGCCGCTGAACGCCAGCGTTAGTTGCTTGGAGAATTTGATTCAATGAAAATTTTTATTGTTATATGTCATATTACATGTTATATTAAGATATGATCGAAAACTTTAAACAACCTTGGCTTGAAGAATTTTGGAACTCGGGACGCCATAAACGTGTTCCCCATGATCTCAAAGATCGATTAGCAAGAAAACTCGATATCCTCAATTCAGCCAAGGAATTAAAAGACTTATCAGCCCCTCCTACAAATCATCTTCATCCTTTGCATGGTGAACGAGAAGGGCAATGGGCTATTTCGGTCAATGGTCCGTGGCGTCTATGTTTTAAATACATAGACGGACAAATATGTGATGTTGAATTAGTACAATACCATTAGGAGTATTAAAAATGTTACCTAAAAATAGAAAACCAACACTTCCGGGAGAAATATTAAAATATGAATTCCTGGAACCATTAAATATGACTCAACAGCAGCTAGCCGATGCATTAGGCATCACCAGAGTACGCGTCAATGAAATAATTAGCGGTAAAAGATCAATAACGCCCGACACTGCTTTTCGTTTGGCAAAATTCTTCAAGACGACCCCCGATTTTTGGCTCAGCCTGCAGTTAAACGTAGATATGTGGGATACTCTACAGCAACACAGTCGGGACTACGAGAAAATTGAAAGCATAGCATAGCATCGGCAACTAACACAGGCATTAACCGGATGCCGCTTCCCCTCGCCTCCCCCAATAACCGCGGCACCGGTTATGCTCCGCGTTGGGCGCCAGAACGCAATGCCATAAGCAAGGATAAAGACTATGAACGCTCCTATCGATTGGCTGCTTGAGGGTGAACCTTGGATTCAATATCGGACAAGGCTCGACTTGCTAGGACAATCTGAGGAAGCCCCTCAGGTGAAGTCTGCCCGGAACTCAATGTTGGCGAACGCTCAGGTACAAAACCTAGTTGCGGAACTATCTGGTTGGCCGGGGACAGTCATATCAAGCCACAAGAGTGCTAGCCAACCGTTCCACAAATTGACATTCATCGCTGACCTAGGAATTAAGGCCGATGATCCCGGTGTGGACACAATCGTTGCACATGTCTTAAAGCACCAGTCGGCCGAAGGGCCTTTCCAACTCCCCATGAATATCCCCGTGCGCTATGGAGGGATGGGTGAGGATCAATGGGCGTGGGCGTTATGCGATGCTCCGCTCATCGTTTATGCCTTGGTCAAGTTCGGCCTAGCAAACGAACGAGCGGTACAGGCGGCCACCAAGTATTTGGCGGGACTGGTACGTGACAACGGTTGGCCCTGCGCCGTCTCAAAGGAATTGGGCAAATTCCGTGGACCAGGGCGCAAAGATGACCCTTGCCCATTTGCGAATTTGGCCATGCTTAAAGCGCTTTCAGAAATTGAAGCATTACGCGATAGCCCTGCCTGTCACATAGGAGCAGATACACTTCTCACCTTATGGAGCGAAAGCACTACACGACACCCGTATATGTTCTACATGGGCACCGATTTTCGTAAACTCAAAGTACCGCTTGTTTGGTATGACCTTATGCACGTGCTTGATGTCCTGTCACGGTTCTCATGGCTCAAGGAAGATACCCGACTACTGGACATGCTTGAGATACTGAAAAGCAAGGCGGATCAGCAAGGGCGCTTTACACTTGAGTCAATCTGGACAGCATGGAAGGATTGGGAGTTTGGGCAGAAAAAAGAGCCATCTCGCTGGCTAACCTTGACAGCGTGGAGAATCATCAGTAGGATGGAAACCGGTTCAATGTAATTTGGCGCCCAACAAGCGCTTGCACCTGACGCCGCTCCGCTGCGCTGCGCGGCGCAGGTGAAGCGCAGGCCGTTGGACAGCACTCATAAAAAATATTATGAAAAGGAAATATATCACTAGAGGTCTCGGAATTATTCTAATTATAAGTAGTTGCATCTTCTTGATTCATAAGTTTTGGATTGGAGGTGCGGTACTTATACTTGTTGGTTCATCACTTGTTTACTTGGGATATGCGCCAGGGCGAACGAGTATCGTCGTTTTTGGACATATGTGCGTTTTGGTAGGTTGCGCTCTCACAACGTGGGGAATCTATTTATTGCCATATTCGCAGCCAACATTAGAACATATAATACTTCGTCCATTATTTTGGGGCTTGTTTTCAATCTTCGGAGGTATTTGCGCTATATACCATGGATTCTGTCGTTGTGTCCGCAGAGGATATGGTGAACAATTAGTTGAGACAAAGAAATAAACACTGCGTAACAACCGCATTAACGCGGACTGGCAATTCCGCTGCGCTCCATCCCCGCCAGTGAGCTTGGTCGTTGGACACAAACGTAAAGGAATATAATGGCAATTCCAGATTATCAAACGTTAATGCTTCCATTACTGAAATATATTAGTGATGGACAGGAACATGGGTTGAGAGAGACGATTGAGGGCCTGGCCGATTTATTCAAGCTGACAGAGACTGAAAGAAATGAGCTCTTGCCAAGTGGCCAACAGGCTATTTTTGATAACAGAGTTGCATGGGCACGCACTTATCTGAATAAGGCTGGACTATTGAAGTCAACTCGTCGAGGCTTTTTTCAAATCACGAGTCGTGGCAATGGAGTCCTAAATGATAAAATTGATCGAATTGATGTAAAATATCTGGAAAGATTTGACGAATTTAAAGAATTTAGGCAACGCTCTTCAAAGGATAGTACTCAAGAAAGCGAGACTCTTGATTCAAAAGAAACTCCTGAAGAGGTGTTGGAGCAAGCGTATCAAAAGATTCGACATGATCTTGCTGATCAGCTTTTAAAAAGAGTAATGGAATCATCTCCCTCCTTTTTTGAGCGAATGGTCGTAGAACTACTAGTAAAAATGGGTTATGGGGGTTCGAGAAAAGATGCTGGTCAAGCAATCGGACAGACAGGAGATGGCGGGATTGATGGAATAATAAAAGAAGATAAGTTAGGTCTTGATATCATTTATATTCAAGCGAAACGTTGGCAGAACACAATCGGTCGCCCAGAGGTTCAAAAATTTGTTGGGGCCTTACAAGGGCAACGGGCAAGAAAAGGTGTTTTTATTACAACATCTACCTTTACAAACGATGCGCGTCAGTACGCAGGGAATATTGAAAACAAGCTAATATTAATTGATGGAATTCAGCTTTCTCAGCTGATGATTGAGAATGATGTCGGTGTTTCAACCTCTGGCAGGTATGAAATTAAAAAAATCGACTCTGATTATTTCAGTGATGAATAGTTACAAGATTTAAGTTTAATATCGTGTCCAACCCTCGCACGCACGCGACGCAGCAGTATTGGGCGCAATTTTAGTATGGTTGGTTTTCGAATTGGTACCTGTTCCCCATTACAAAATCTGGTCGGGCTGCGCGCGTGGTGCGTTCTCGTTATGAGGCTCAAAATCAGTCAGATATGAAGATGGAGTGAAATTAGTTGATATTAAGGGTATGCAGCATAGAGAGAAATTCTTTTGCGGTCAGTATATTTATCTGAGCTTTCTCGTAATCAATCTTGTTCCTGGTAATAAAATAGTTGATACCATTCTGCTCGGCACAAAAGTATTGAATGGCATCTTCAAAATTATCAAACTCTGAGTCAAGAGCTGATTCGATCGCCCTTTTATCAACTGGCAAAACCTCTAATAGACTTTTTAAATATTTTAGACTTGTAATCGTATTATCCTTCGAAATCCTTTTGCGAAGGACATAATGAACATTGGAAAATATAATAGAGGATGAATACCCCTTTATGCGACCCTTTTCTATTAATGAAAATAAAATTGCAGCTGAATTATAGAATGGCTCCCTTTTGGAGAGGACATCAAGAATAATGTCTGAATCAATAAAAATCTTGAATGTCATTTGTATTTCTCCAGTAGGCGCTTTACTTTTTCATCCTTAATATCAAAATCAGGTTCTAGATGTAAAACACCGGATAGCTTTTTCACTGTCGGAGTAAGTTTGATATCATTATCAGAGTCAATATCTGCAAGAAAAGCAAAGTATTTTTCAACCAATGAAGAGAGACTCGTTTTTCGTTTGCTGGCATATCTTTTTGCTTTTTCGATCTGGGCTTTATCTAGTTTTAAAGTTAGTTTTGTGTCCATAACAGCTCCAATTTAATACGTATAAATATAGCCAAATTATACGTAATTGTCAATTCTTTTTTTGTCCTATTCAGCATCTTGAGGTGCCTCATAACCCGCGGCCGCACCGGATGCAGGGCAATCATTTTCTATTAAAGTTGGCATCTTAGATCTTAAAATTTAGCGGTAATACTAAACCTGACATTGCCCTGCACCGGTGGGCCGTGGTCGTTAAAACGGCATAGAAGTATTCGCATTCATAGATAAATTTGATTGGAAAGAAGAAACGGGAGGCCTAGTTCAATTCGGTACGGTTTTTCCACGAGGTTGGCTTTTGATGAAGGTGCATTATGGCAATAATTAATATGCTCTCATTACGAATTTGATATATCACTCCAAATGGAAAACGATTCATAAGGCAACGACGAGTGCGTTTCGATAATGGCGACCAGGCTTCAGGAAACTGTATTATTCTTTCGAGTGTTCTTTTAATCTCTAATGCAAATTCAAAGCCTAGGCCCGAGCTTATATTGTTATAGTATTCCATTGCATTATGCAACTCGATTTCGGCTTGTTCCAGAAAATCGATTTTCATAATTGTTATTGATTCGGTGAGGTCAGCTTATCGAATACCTTTTTGGCAGAGATCGATTTAATGAGACCATCTTCATAAGCATCAATACGATCTTCTGCTTCCTGGACCCATAATGCGTCGATATTTTTATCAAGCGGCAAAAGGAAGCTGGCTAAGAGGTTTTCAGCAAGTTCAGCTCTTTCCACTGGAGGTAATTCGAGCGCATCTTTTAGTATTTGTTCTGTTTTCGAGATCAACGCTTTGTCCTTGATATTAGAATTTGCATAATAATAAATCATTTTGGTGATAAAATCAAGCTGCAATTTGGATTATTCTGCATTTCGTTTTAACCCTCGGCCGCACCGGATGCAGGGCAACTTGTTAGTATTCATTAGATTAAGCGGCCGTTAAAGCTTTGTAGGCCTATTTCACTTTTACCGCGCTCGCCCTGCACCGGTGGGCCGTAGTCGTTATGCCGCTACACCGAAGCCGACGACGATACACTTATGGAAGGTTGACTAAATGCCGCAATTCTCGATTGACGAAATCTTTAAGAGCCAAGATACCAAGCACCGCTTGACGTTGTTCAAAGCCGAAGATGTGCAATGGCTGGAAACCCAACTCTTTGAAAAGAACGGCAAGCCATATCTCAAATGCCTTGCCAGCGATAAAGATCGCCCATCCAAACCAGAAGAAATCGTCAGGCAGTTGTGGATAAAGAAACTGCTGGAGGAATACCACTATCCCAAAGAACGTATCAAAGTAGAATATTCGGTTTGGTTTGGTTCAGGCGTGAGCGACAAGAGCGCCGATATTGTCATCATGCAAACCGACGGCGAGCATCCGTATATCATCTTTGAAGTCAAGAAGCCGAAACGCAAAGATGGACTCCAGCAGTTAAAGTCATACTGCAACGCCGAAGGTTCGCCGATTGGCGCATGGTCTAACGGTGAAGAGTTGGTTATCCTTCACCGCGAAGAGCCAAACGTCTTTTCTCAAATCTCATCCATTCCCACCGTCGGGCAGACCCTTCAAGATGTCATCACCGAGCAATGGACGATTGACAAACTCACCGAAGAAAATCGTTTGGTCAAAGAGCGTCTTTCGCTCAAGAAAATCATCCTTGACCTTGAAGACCTTGTTTTAGCCAACGCGGAAGGCATTGACGATTCCTTTGATGAAGTCTTCAAACTGATTTACGCCAAACTCTATGACGAATGGGCGGCGGCTAATGACCGCACACGCAACCGCAAGATTCATTTCCGCATCTACGGCGAGTCTCCCCGCGAACTCTACGACAAAATCAACGGCTTGTTCAATCGGGCAAAGGACAAGTGGCGCGGCATCTTTGGACGGGATGAAAATATCCGCCTCAAGCCGGAACACCTGCTAACCTGTGTCTCATTCTTGCAGGATGTAAAACTGTTCAACGCCAATTTGCAGGTGATTGACGAAGCCTTTGAATATCTGATTACCGAAGTCGCCAAAGGGAAGAAGGGGCAGTATTTTACGCCGCGTTGGGTGATTGATATGTGCGTGAAAATGCTCAATCCAAGAATCCATGAGCGCGTGATTGATACTGCCTGTGGGTCTTCGGGTTTCACCGTTCACTCCATCTTTTGGGTTGCGGGCGACCAATTCACGACCAACGGCTTGCCGCCTGCCATTACCGAATATGCAGGCACGATGGTTTACGCGATTGATTCCAGCCCCAAAGCGGTGAAAATTGCCAAAGCCCTCAATCTGATTGCGGGCGACGGCAAATCCAATGTTTACGAACTCAACAGCCTCAATCCGCCGAAATGGAGCGATGAAGGTAAGGCGGCGTTTCGCCCGCTTCTGACTCGTTTTGAAGACCGCAATCAAGACGAAGCCAATCAACGCGATTTTCAATTCTTTGACTTTGATATTCTGATGACCAATCCGCCATTTGCGGGCGGCATCAGCGAGCGCGAGATATTGCGCCAATACCGCCTCGCCGAAAAGAACGGACGCACGGTTTCCAAGATCGGGCGTGACATTCTTTTTATTGAGCGCAACTTGAATTTTCTAAAACCAGGCGGGCGCATGGCAATTGTTTTGCCGCAGGGGAGATTGAACAACACCAACGACCTGTTCATCCGAAACTTTTTGTTTAGCAAAGCCCGTATTCTGGCAGTTGTGGGATTGCACGGCAATACCTTCAAGCCGCACACTGGCACAAAGACCAGCGTTGTCTTTCTGCAAAAATATACTGATGAAGAAATTGCAGAGATTCGCGCCGTTCAAAGCCGCCACGCCGCCGAATGGGACAATCATATAGTCGAACTCAACGCTTTGGCTGAAAGGGGCGAACTTGCCGAAGATGATTTGCCGCCTCTTTTGTTCTCTTTCCTGCAAGCCGAGTTTGAAGAAGCCGAAGCCGCCGACGCGGAGCGTGGCGAAGACGAAAACACGGACGAAGATACGCAAGCCGAAAGCGACGATGAACTTGTAGAGCGCATCGAGAACTTACAGAAGCAGTTTGACGAAATGCCGCCGCGTGCCAAAGGCAAAGCCGCCCTCAAACGCGCTTTGGCTGAAGCCCAACGCAAACTGGCCTCGCGCACGCTCAAAGGGCAAGTTGAATATCTACGCCAGGATGAAAAACTCCTCGCCCGCTACCGCGAAGCATGGCTGGCCGATAAAGCCGCCGAAGAACTGGACTACCCGATTTTCTTTGCCGTGTCGGAAAAAGGCGGTAAGGATAACAGCGGCGAACCGATTTACAAGAAAGACGCCAACGGCGAACTCATGCTTGATGAACACGGGCATTTGATCGTTGACCACGACCTTGACGAGATTGCCGCTGCTTTTGTTGCGTTTGCCAGAAAGCAGGGTTTTGATTTTTGGGTGGAAGGGTAGGCTATGGCAATTTGTAATGTTATTCAGCGTTCACAACTTGAAGGATCACTTCGAATTGAAGCGGAGTTTTACAAACCCGAAGATTTAAGCATAGTTGATAAACTTCGTTCTCTCCGCTCCAAAGAGTTTAATTATTATTGTGTTTTTGTGAAGAAGGGTATCTTTGACTTACCTCCAACTAATTATTCAGATGTTGGAATACCACTAATTCGAACAACAGAAATCAAATCATTAATTGCAGACCTCTCTTCCGTAGTGAGAATTCCTTTGTCTGTTCATAACAATAATATAAAGACACAATTGGAAGCAGGTGATATTGTTTTTACCAAAATAGGTGCTAACATAGGTGATGTGTCAATCCTTCCAAGTAGCGAGAAATTTTATAATTTTAGCCAGAACGTTGCTGGAGCAAAGATTAATCATAACAGGGTTCATCCTCAATATCTTGCATGCTTTTTTTCTACTCGATATGGGAAATCTCAAATAAAGCGGATTCAGATGTTATCGGGGCAGGGAAAACTTGAGCTAATCGATATCAAAAAGCTGCTTGTTCCACCAGCAACCGATTCATTGCAAAAAAAGATAGCTGAATTGTATGATGCAGCAGAGAACAGTTTATTAAATTCAAAACGACTATATACACAAGCCGAGCAACTCCTTCTCTCCGAACTTGGCTTGCAGGACTGGAAACCCCAGCACACCTTGACCTATGTGCGAAACTACAGCCAAGCGGCGCGGGCGCGGCGAATGGACGCAGAGCATTTTCAGCCAAAGTATGCCGAAATCGTAGAACACATATCTGCACATCAACCGCAAAGACTATCCAAATTAGCAACGCAAACCATCGAAACGATAAGGTTTGATAGTTCAAAAACATATCGCTATATCGAAATCAGCGATGTAAACACAAGTAATGGCGAAGTTGGCTATACGGAACGTGAAGTGAAGGACTTACCGCCTAACGCAAAAATAAAGGTCAAGGGTGGCGAGTTGATTGTCTCAAAGGTTAGACCCACGCGGGGAGCAATCGGCATTGTTCCAGATGATTGTCAGGATAATGGAGTATGCAGTAGTGCTTTTGTTGTGCTGGATGTTGCACCACCTGTAAGAGAATTCTTACAAGTTTATTTACGCTCTACTATTGGCAGAGCATTACTTGAACAACCATGCAAAGGCACGTCTTACCCGACGATAGAAGATGCAGACGTAAGGGCTTTGCCCATTCCTACAATTGCAATCCAAACGCAAGAGAGAATCTCTGAGCTGGTAAGCCGATCACATCTCGCGCGGCAAGAAGCCAAAGCCCTTTTGGAAAAAGCCAAGCGCGCCGTGGAGATAGCGATAGAAGAAAACGAAGAACGGGCAATGGAGTTTATTGGTTGAGTCTTCAAAGGCAAAAGGCGGCATAACAACGGGTTCCAGCCGACGTTGCTCCGCTACGCTCCTCAACGCGCCTGAACCCGACCGTTAGGCACACAGAAGGACGACTCTGATGCTCAGGATCGGCATCACCGCACTTTTCGTGGCAATTGCATGCGGGGTCATTGCGTTGGCGTTCCGTGCTGGGGCGGAGACGTCGTGGGGCGGTCTCTGGCTCAACCTCGGCACGGAGATCATCGGGATCGCCCTCACCGTGGCGATCGTCGAGTGGCTTTTCGAGCGTCGCCGCCTTCAAGACGAAGCACGCAAGATGGCTTGGCGAGTTTTGCATGAGCTGGATCACGCGGTGTGGGTCTGGCAGGGCGGTCACAGGGAATTCGACCTTTCAGAGCTCCTCGCACTCCTCGCGCTCGCCGACGACAGTGACCCTGTCCCGGACTTCACGCAGAACCTCTTGATGCACCTCGGGAGCAAGTCGCAGGACACGCTCCGCCATGAACCCGATGTTCCAAGAGCGAAGCCACAGCTTGAGAGAGCCCTGAGCAGCCTCGCGCCGCTCGCCCGAATCCGAGACAACCAGAACCTGCTTCCCGGCAGTCAGATCTCGGCACATCTCCGGGAGGCTGCGCATGACCTTGCGGGGGCACTGAAGATTCATGTTCCAGATACGCTGCCAAGCATGGCGGCCTTGAGAGACACCGATGCTCAGAAACAAGAGTGGCGTCACTTCGGGAAAGTGCTTGGTGCCTAACAACAGCATGCAGCGGACGGCGCTGCGCGCCGCCGCTGATGCTGAGCGTTAGACATCTTAAAAATTCTGATAAAATGCATATATCCCTTGCAACGTATCGGGTTACATACTATATTAGAATATGATTAAATCTTTCCGACACAAAGGAATTGAAAAGCTATTTTTTGAGGATGATCGCAGCAAAGTCAACCCAGATCATGTCTCAAAATTGCTTCGCATTCTGGATAGACTCGATGCTTCGAGCAGCCCACAAGACATGAACTTGCCAGGCTATCATTTGCATGAATTAAAAGGCAAATATAAAAACATTTGGTCAGTCTGGGTTACCGGGAATTGGCGAATAATATTTCAATTCGATGGTGAAAATGTGATAAATGTTGATTATCAAGATTATCATTGAGGGAGTCTCATATGCGTTTAAAAAGAAAACCAACTCATCCTGGCGAAATCTTGCGTGAGGATGTATTAAAGCCTTTAAATCTGACTGTCACTGAAGCAGCAAAACGATTGGGAATTACCAGAAAAACATTGTCCGCTTTGCTGAATTGCCGCGCAGGAATGAGCCCGGAAATGGCTATTCGAGTTGGCCGAGCGACAGCTACTTCACCCGAAAGCTGGCTCTTCATGCAAGCAAAGCTAGATCTGTGGTATGCTGAGAATGAAAAATTAATTGTGAAATCACTCCAATTGGAGTCTGTGAAATAGCGTTATTACCTTGCGTCTAACCCAAGCGTTAACCAGACGCAGCTTCCCATCTCCACCCGCCACCACCGCTGCGCTGATTACGCTTCTCGTTAGACAGCCAATGCCTTGCCAACGCGAGGAGCGAGACCCGACACAGTGAACACGCCCGTTGACAAAGGAGCAGCGCTTCTGGCCTTCCTGAAGGCAACCGCTACGATCCGGCGGAAGCGGGTCAGCTCGTACGGGACCGCCGACAAGGTCCTCTGGCTCGCCGACATTCCGAGGGAACGTGGCGAGTGCCGCTCCCCGTTCCTGACTGAGAAGCCTGAAGAGCTGGCCGGGTTCTGGCTGGAGGTTCGCAAGAAGCGCATGCCTGCACGCCCCCCTGTGCCGCGGGTCGTTGCGGACTGGGTGCGCGCCGTCGACCTGGACCAGCCGGACAAGGAGCCCGAGCTCTTGCCCGAAATTACGGTGCTCGTCGAGCGGCGAGTTCCAAATCCCGACGCTCCTCACGACACCCAGCGAGCGATCGTCGAAACCGTGTCTGAACTGCGCCGGCTGGTCGATCACCGAGAAGTCGAGGACGCCTGGCTCGAGTACCTCGTCGAGAAGTGGGAGCCGTGGGCGAAGGAGATGCGACGGTGGCAGGAGGTCCAGACTGTCTATGAGGCGCTGGACTTCATGCGGCGTCGGCTTGAGGAGGCCGAAGAACGCTATGAGCTTCTACTGGCAGTTGGTCTCTTGCAGTGGCGGGACCCGACTGGCACGGCGGTCACACGCCACCTCCTGACAGCGCCCGCTGAACTCACCCTCGATGCGGCACGAGGCCTGCTCACAGTCGTTCCGGCGGCTTCCTTCGAGCACTTCCGGGTCGAGCTCGATATGCTGGAACTACAGCATCGTCCCCGGCTGAATGACGATGCGATTGGCGACCAGCTTGAGGCGCTCGATATTCAGGCGTGGGACAAGGCTCTCGTTGCTCCGATCTTGCGTGAGATTGCGAACCGTCTTCACCCCGATGCACAGGTCGACGAAGAGGCGTTCGACCGCGCCGACCGTGCTGAGGAGCGGCCCCGGCTGTCCTTCGCTCCTGCAATCGTGCTCCGCGAACGCCGGCCGACTGCGTATGAGGATCTGATCCGCAAGTTCCTGGAGGCATCCAATGGCAATGAGTTGAACGCCACAGAGCCGTGGCTTCGCCTGCTCCGTGAAGGCGAGGCGCTGGGTGGTGGTATCAGCGATCCGGCAACCGTTCCTGACGGCGACGCTGTTGGCCATGGAGAGCCAGATCGTTTTCTCTTTCCACTGCCCACCAACGAAGAACAGCGGCAGATCGTGCACCGCCTCCAGGCTGAACCATGTGTCCTCGTCAAGGGTCCGCCGGGAACGGGGAAGAGCCACACGATCGCGAACCTGATCTGCCATCTGCTCGCCAGGGGCAATCGCATCCTCGTAACGGCTCACGCTCCCAAGGCCCTCGCGGTCCTGCGCGGACTGCTACCAGACGACATACGCGACCTCAGCGTGACGGCACTGGGCTCCTCACGCGAGGACCAACGCCTTCTCGAAGAGAGCGTCCGCGGGATTCTGAGGCGTAAGAACGAATGGCCCGGATCAGCGACCGTGCAGCGCGAGATCGAGAAGGCTGAGAGTCATCTTCGAGACCTCGAAGGCGAGCTCGCCAAGGTGGGGCGTGACCTGCGTGCTTTTCGTGAGGCCGAGACGCACTCGCACGAGCTGCCCGGCGGGTACAGGGGAACGGCCGCGCAGATTGCGCGCGCATTGGTCGAGCAAGAAGAGGAGTTTGGGTGGTTCCCGGCGCTGCCTACCGAGGCTACGTTTCCCCTTGATCTGGCCGAGAGCAGCTTCTTGGCAGAAGCTCACGCGCGCCTCACGATCGACACACGCGCCGAGCTGGAGTTAGAGATCGGAGCCTCGGAACTTTCCGCCCCAGACGACTTCAAGACATTGGTCGAGCGATCAATGGCCGCCGAGGAATTGGCACAGCGGGCGAGCCATGGGGCAGACGCAGCAAAACTGGACTTCTTGGAACAGAGCCCCCCGGAGCGACTTCGCGAGCTGCGCGAAGCGCTGCAGGCTCTAACGGACCTCGCACTCAGAGCGACCCATGTGTTGGGTGAAGTCTCAGCAACGATTCTCGAGGACCTACTGGTCTCCGCGAGGGCGCGATGGAGTCGCCAAGCAGCCGATTCGGAAGCGCTGCTGAGAGAGGCGGGGCGCCTGCTCGAGCGGGCGAGCCCAGCGCGCGTTGAGCTCCCGGACGACATCGGCGAGGATCGCCTGAGAGCGGATGTCAAGCGGCGTCTTGCGCACTTCGAGAATGGTGGGCGGAAGGGCGTCTCCGTCTTGGCTCCGCGGGTTGTGCGCGAGACCCAATACATCGTCAGACTTTGTCGGGTCGATGGACAGAAGGCCGACTCAAGCGAGCGGCTCCGGTGTCTTCGCGATCTCCTGGAGCTGCAACGCAAGATCCGCGAACTTCGAGAGCTATGGGGGCCCTCATTGGCGGAAGCGCCGAGCTCCGGGCAAGTGCTTTCTCGGGCACGGGAGCTGACGGCCGAGCTGAAGGCGCTTTTCGAGTTTTTCGATACCAAGCACGCTGACGCGATCGCGACCAGTCTTGGACCGAAGCGCACGACCGTAGCGTCTGCCAGCGAGCGGGATGATTGGCTTAAGGCCATCGATGCGCTGCTGGCTTCCCAAGAAGTCCGCGATGCGAAGCGGCAGCTCGAGGATCTGCTCGAGACCATCCGTGGCTCGCAGACGGGACCGCGATCCCACCCCTGCTTGCGCGCCCTTGAGCAGGCCACCGAGGCGGGCGATGTCGCCGCCTGGCGCACGGCATGGCAGAAGCGCGAGCGTGTTCGTGAGCAGAAGCAGCGGCTGGCGCGCTACGATCGGCTTCTTGAGAGACTCGACGGACCGTGCCCCGGCCTTGCCGACCTTCTCTGCAGCACTGCAGGCGCTCCTGAATGGCAGCAGCGGATTCGCAGGATTCGCCAGGCTTGGGCTTGGTCGAGTGCTCGCGCGTGGCTACGCCGCGTCTCGGATGCCTCGGCCTACGAGGCGCGCGTCCAGGACTTTCATCGCCTACAGCAGAAGATCGAAATGACCACCGAGCAGTTGGTGTCCCTTCGGGCCTGGCAGGCGTTCTTCGGTCGGCTCGACGACAAGACGGTACAGAGCCTGAATGCCTGGACACGCGCTGTGGACAGAATTGGGAAGGGCACGGGGAAGCACGCCTACCGCCATCGACGCACGGCTCGTCAGTATCTCATGGATTGTGTTCCGCGCATTCCCGCGTGGGTGATGCCACTTCACAAGCTCTGGGATTCCGTCGATGCAGTGCCAGGGCTGTTCGACACCGTTATCGTGGACGAGGCGTCGCAGGCGAGCGTTGATGCACTCGCGATCCTCCTGCTCACCAAGCGCATTATCGTGGTGGGCGATGATAAACAGAACAGTCCCGAAGGCGTTGGTGTCTTGGAAGACGACATCGCGCGCCTGGCACGAGAGCACCTGAGTCAGTTTCGGTTCCGGGACGAGTTTCGTCCCGATACAAGCCTTTTCGACCACGCCGAGCGCGCTTTCGGAAGTGCGATTACGCTGCGGGAGCATTTCCGCTGCGTTCCCGAGATCATTCGCTTCAGCAACGACCTGTGCTACAGGGACGCACAGCTGATACCGTTGCGGCAAGCGCCGCCCAACAGGCTGCCGCCGCTTAAATCGCGGTTCGTGGAGGAAGGTGCTTGCGAGGGAGACGGACAGAGGATTCGCAATCGCGCTGAGGCCGAGGCGTTGGTCGGGGTCATTCAGTCTCTCGTCGTTGACCCGGCATATGAAGGAAAGTCGTTTGGGGTCATCGCGCTGCAAGGGCACGCACAGGCAGAGCTGATCGAGACCCTACTGGCGCAGCGCCTTGATCCCAAGACGATCGAGGAACGGCGGTTGCGGTGTGGCGAACCCGCGACGTTCCAGGGTGACCAGAGAGACGTCATGTTTCTCTCGCTGGTCATCGCTCCAAACGTCAACTACCGAGCCCTTACGCGGCTGCCGGACCAGCGGCGGTTCAATGTCGCGATGAGCCGGGCACGAGATCAGGTGTGGCTCTTTCACAGTGTAAGGCAACACGATCTTGGCCCGGACGACTTGCGCCGCCGACTCGTGGCCTTCTTCGACAGTCCTCAGCAGGCCGCATTGCAGACCCTCTTCGAAGACATCGACCACCTCGAACGCCAGGCCCGAGCTCCGAGGCGGAGGGGAAACCAACCTGAACCGTACGAGAGCTGGTTCGAAGTGGACGTCGCGCTGGAGCTACTGCGGCGCAAGTACGCGGTGCGCCCCCAGGTCGAGGTGGCAAGTAGGCGAATCGACTTGGTGGTAGAGGGGGGCGATGCCCGACTTGGGGTCGAGTGCGATGGTGACGAGTGGCATGGTCCGGAAGAGTACGAGCGCGATATAGCGCGCCAGCGGCAGTTGGAGAGAGCTGGCTGGACCTTTGTACGAGTGCGGGAGTCAGACTTCTACGCAGATCGTGGGGTTGCCGTTAAGACGATAGTGGACGCCTGCGAAGAGCTGGGGATTCGCCCTCTGGACTTCGTCGAGGAACCCGGATCGGAACCGCCGCCAGAAGCCGTCGCCGCGAGAGATGCCGGTAGCGATTCGCTGGCGGAAGTGTCTCTCCCTGACGAGGACCAAAACGATAACGCTGCGACGACCGAGGTGTCGTCTGCGGGCTTCGGGCCCTTCACGGGGTACTCGAAAGACTCAGGATTTCCAGATCCTCGCGATTCAGCAGCCGCGAATGTCCGGGCAGTCCTTCGGCAGATCATCGAGAAGGACGGCCCGCTGTCACGCTCCTCGGTGTGCCGGCTGTGCGTGGAGGGTTGCCCTGGCCTCCAGCGCGTCGGAAGAGTCGTGCGGCAGACGCTGAACCGAGCGCTCGGAGCGATGCTCAGGGCTGGAGAAATCCTTCAGGAGGACGAGTTGCGCGATGGGTCACCGGAGGGTCAAGTGCTTCGCCTAGCGGGGACACCCATGGTGAAAGTGAGGCCCGCTGGAAGGCGCGACCTTCTCGAGATTCCACCCTCCGAACTGCTCGCAGTATTGCGCCGCTCGGTTCACGCAGGGACCCAGTCGCCCGGCGATAGCGAGGCGCTGCTCCGTGCGCTGCTGGAGCACTACGGGTTCAGCCGACTGACGAAGCCTCGGAGGGAGTACCTATCGAAGGTACTACGGCTCCTGCAGCGGCCAGATCACAACTCGGAAGTGCAGGAGCAGATCTGATAAGCGTATCCGTCCGGTGAAGTACACCCCTGTAGCGGCAGCGCGGACGCGCTAACCCTGCACGGCGAGGACAGCAAAAGTTATGTTGCGAGCAATGCTATCAGCAGAAAGATAAAAAGAGGATTAACGTAATGGGAAAAAGTAT
>JAKQNR010000039.1 GCA_029565685.1 bacterium
ACGTGTGCTCTTCCGATCTTGCCTCAAACGGATATGCTTGTCAAGGTCGCCAGTATGGATACGACGATTATCGGCTGCGGGCGGGCAGCGGTGGACTATTTTTATCCGCCGGTCAATAAATTCGATTTTCTGTTTCAGCCGGCCCCAAGGCGGGACAGCCTTATTATCCAGACCGTCTATCGGGACAAGATCATCTATAAGCAGAACTGGTATCAAAAGGACTGGCTCTGGTTCGCTGCCGGGTCAGCTGCAGCTGTTTTAATCGCCCATCAGACAAACCGCTGAGGCGGCACAGCATGAACAGGTTCACCAGATATGCCAGCATCCGGCGGCGCCACATCCCCGGCGCCATGAACAGGATGGAGGAGGCCTTCGCGGAGCAGCTCGAACTGCGGAAAAAGGCCGGAGAAATCCGGGACTATCAGTTCGAGGCGGTGAAACTGCGGTTGGCCAAAGCTACTTTTTACACCTGCGATTTTATGGCGGTCGGTGAGCACATCACCTTCTACGAGGTCAAAGGTTTCAAAGAGGATGATGCCATGGTCAAGATCAAGGTGGCAGCGCGGCTTTTCCCCTGGTTTGAGTTTATCCTGGTCACCCGGGACCGGCAGGGCTGGAAACACACAAAGATCGAACCCAACTGAAAGGAACCAGGCTGTGGAAGAGTGGATGTGGCTGGTGAAGGACGTGACGCAGTGGTCAGTGGGCGCCCTCGCCTTGATCGGATTAGGTTTCATCGCTTATTATCACTGGGGGCTGTTTCTGCTGATCCCTGCTGCTATCGCAGCATTCTACGCCGCCCTGATCCTGGGGAGCTTTCTGTGTGGCATGGCCGGCGAGCTCTGGCGCAGCTTTAGAAAGAGGAGACAGGGTTGAAAAATCCTCAATGCAATAGCAATGAGGTCAGGGTTGGTCATTTCACTTGCAGAGACGGCCTGATTTCCGGACCCGACGAGTATATGGCTGATCGCGGCTCTGAATTGATCGCAAAAATCGGCAACATCCCTGGAACAGGTTACCCGGCCAATATACCGAAAAACGTGGACGGGATAAAGGCTCTGCTGGCCCGCTTTCAAATAGACTTTACTGATTGGCTGATTGAGAAGCTCCTGAAAGAAAATTTGTTATCACCGGAAAACGCGAAAGCATGCGCAGCCATTTTTATTAAGGTTGATCCGAAATTTAAAAACTAGAGTCGCACTTTGGAAGGAGGTAGTAAAATGCAGCCCGTACCTTTGACGATCAAACATCTGCCGCTCTGCGATCAGGCCGTGCTGATCATCTATGTTGTTGCGGTCGCCGTTGCTCTGATCGACTGGGCATTCAAGAAGGATCCTGTGAAGTGGTTTGTGATCGGCGCATTTCTGGGATTGACGGGTGTGGTATTCGGGTTGATTTTGCCAAAACTGTAAATTCGCATGGATCGCGCTCCGTACAGGCAGGTGGATATGAACTATCAGAAGGAGGTAAGGTCATGAGAGGGAAAATAAACAAGTACGGATGCCTCGAGGTCGAGCGGGGTGGCGTTATGAAAAAGCAGTGGTGCCCGTTA
>JAKQNR010000007.1 GCA_029565685.1 bacterium
TACTTTTTCCCATTACGTTAATCCTCTTTTTATCTTTCTGCTGATAGCATTGCTCGCAACATAACTTTTGCTGTCCTCGCCGTGCAGGGTTAGCGCGTCCGCGCTGCCGCTACAGGGGTGTACTTCACCGGACGGATACGACCCCGGAGCGCACCGTCCTGGTGCCGGAGGAGGGCGATGCGGACCATTTTTACGGCATGACCGTTTTCCGCTGCGGCGATCTGTTCTGGGGCGCTCTGCAGCGCTATGAAACCGTGAAACACCATGTCGACTGTGAATTGGTCTGGAGTGCAGATGGCTATCTTTGGCATCGTCTGCCGCAAGCGGCTCAGCGGGTCTTTTTGACTACAGAAAATGAACGCTGGGACAGCGGTATGGTTTTTCTCGCAGACCGACCGGTGCCGACAAAAGACGAGCTATGGTTCTATTACGGCGCTTCCGATACGCCCCACGACCGCACCGGTCAGTGCGCCATCGGCCTGGCCACCACGAAACAAGGGCGGCTCATCGGCGCCCGCTCCGGCCCTGGACAAAACGGCCGAATGCTGACGCGCCCCTTGATCGTAACCGGCGACCTGTACCTCAATGCAGCGGCACGCGGTGAAATCAAAGTGCAAGTGACCGGCGTCCACGACGAGGGCATGCCCGGATGGACCGCCAGGGAGTGCACCCCGTTTACCGGCGATTCGACCGCCAGCAAGATCACCTGGGGAGCCAGATCGCTCGCCGACCTGCGCGGCCAGCCGGTGCGCCTGCGATTCTATCTGGATCGCGCCGCTCTTTTCTCCTTTGATTTTCACTGACCGCCCGGCGGCTGTGCAGCTGTGTTTCTTTGAAAACTCGAGCCGGCAGGACGGTCACGCCTTTTTCGGGACCACGGTGGTGACCACCAGGGCTGCCAGCGCGTTAAAGAACACAATGGTGTATCCGGTCGGAAAATCGAATCGATAGGAGACCACGATCGATAGGATATTGATGAGGATGCCGATGAGCCAGGCGTTGATGAGCGGAATGCCGCGGCGGATGACGCCGGCGATCAGCGCCGGACCCACCAGGAGGGCGAACAGCACCAGTACGCCGGCCAAACGCACCGCGCTGGTTACGGTTATGGCAAACGTAATAAAAAAGAGCATGTCCTTGACAAAACCCTGCGTCCGTTTCTGGAACACGAAAAGGATCACACCCAGGATAGCATAGAGAACAGCGGTTTGGATGATCTCCTGCATTGGAGTGAAAAGGATGTCAGAGGCCATCAGCTTTTGAAAGGCCTCCATGCCATGGTAGGATTTGGACATGAGAATAAAAACGCCGGCAAAGCCGAACGCATACATCAGACCGATGAACGCCTCCACCTGCCTGGACTTTTGCGACATCAGAGCGATGATAAAGCCGGACAGCAGAGAGAACGCCAGCGAAAGCGGATACAGATAAGCGCCTTCGAAAAAAAAGAGCGACAGCGCGGCGCCGAGAGCCGCCATCTGTCCGATGGCCAAATCGGTAAAGATAATGCCGCGCCGAATGATCTCCAACCCGAAATAGGAGTTGATGCCCAGCAGCACGACCGACAGCAAAAAAGCGGATAGCAGAATATCACTCATGGGTCAATCTCCTCACAATTTCGTCGAATAGACTGAAAACCCCCTCTGCCTCCGGCACTGCGCCGACATCATGCGGCAATTTGACCAGCGGAATGCCGAACTTTTTCGCGAGATGCCGGGAGGCCTCATCAGGATTGTACACATCCTGAAGAATCATCCGCACCGAGGCCGCCTGCATTTTCGCCTCCAACTCTTCGATGTGCTTGGAGGAAGGCGGTATGCCGGGAAGACACTCCACCGTCCCCAGCAGTTTCATGCCGTAACGGTTTAAAAAGTAGTCCTGATTTTTATGATACTCGATGACCGTGATGCCGGCGAGACCCGCCATCTTGGCTCCCCATTCCTTTAACTTCAGGTTCCACTGATCGAGAAAAACAGCGGTATGAGCTTTATAGACCTGACTGCCGGACAGATCGAGTTCACACAATCTATCGCAGATCGCCTGCGCCAGCAGAGGAATGTTGTGCGGATCGAGATAAAAATGCGGATTTCCGTCCGGATGGATATCCCCGTGCGCCCGGGAGACGCTGGCGGGCACATCGAGCAACGTGACAAAGCGGGAGAGATCCAGCAGTCCTTTCATACCCACGGCGATTTTGGGATTGTTGGCCTGGTTCATCAAAGGCGGCAGCCAACCGATCTCCAGCTGCGCGCCGTTGATGATCAGCAGGTCGGCCTGACGCAACTTGGCGATGTACGAGGGTTTGGGAAGAATCGTGTGCGGGTCCCACTGTCCACCGGCCAGCGCATGGACGCGCACACGATCCTGGCCGATCTGTTCCACTATGCCGGCGATGTACGGGTAGGTGGCCACCACTTTGACCCGCATGGCGTGAAGCGGCAAAACCGCAAACAACACCAGAATGAGCGGATAAGATTTTTTCATTGTCTCTCTCCTTAAAAAGCGTGAGCGCCGTGTGCGCCGATGGCAAGGTTGATTTGCAGCGCCAGCTCGTGAACCGGTTTGCGCACATAGCGGCCGGCCCTCGGCTCATACCGGCTCGTGTCATGATTGTATTGAATGCGCAATCTGGAAAATTCCGTGGGATTATATTCCACCATGGCCGAAAGCCGCGGCAGACGCTCCGGATAGGATTGCCGGACATGGTCCCACTCCACGCCGTTGGAATGCAATAGATCGTAGCGCAGGCCCGCCCGAACCCGCTTGGTAAACCGTCCGACCAGCTGGCCGTAAAATCCGGCCTGCCGGCTCTTCCACCGTTGGATGACCACCCCCTCCTCTCCGGCCCAATGGTAATGATTCCCCTGTCTGCTGCGCGACAGGTATTCCGCCTGCGCCGTCAGATAACGAATGGAATCAAACAGATATTTAATGGTCAAGTCTATTCCGGCGACATGGGTCCGGCCGTAATCCGCCTGACTGAGCGGAGCCCCCAGTTCAAGACCCTGGTTGAGGCGGGTCATCCCAGATGCATACGAAAGCCCCCCTAACAGCGTGAGGGTCTCCCAGTCGTAGGAAGTCTTGATGTAAGCCACTGCCAGGTCGGGGCCGTCGCTCTCCTTCACAATGGCCGCCCCGCTTGGGTCGGAAAAACCTGACCGACCGAAGCTCATGGGATTCTCTCCCTGAAGGAATTCGCCGCCGAACATGCAATAGGTGTCAAACGGCGCCACCCAGGTTAGGCGCACCCCTTTTTCGTTCAACAGGGATTCACCGAAAAAAGCCGCATACACCATCGGGGCATCGGCGAAATCCCATTGATGAGAGTGTTGGGAGTTGAGGCGGCCGAAATGGCTGAGAAATTTGCCGCCCTTGAGCTGCAGCCCCCAGGCAAGACGCCGGGTGGTGAAATAGGCCTCTTCAATGCCGAATGTATCCTCGCCAAAATCACATACCACAAATAAGTCAAAGTAGGGATCCACCACCGAGGAGACCACCAATTCGGCATAATTGAAATTAAAGCCCTGCCGGTTGTTCACCCCGCTATGGTCCAGCGCAGGGCGCTCGGCAGTGACTGAAGAAAAACCGGGTAAGATCAAAGACTGATACACCGCATCCCGATGATTGCGCAGGGTGTAGGACGCATCCATCACCAGAGAAATATCTGGTACGAACTTGGCCTGGGCAAATGGATTAGACCCGCTCCCTCCTGGCTCTTGAGCCGGCGCAGCATAAGAGAGGATCAGGGCGGACCATATGAAATACAAAACCGTAAACGGTTTTTTCATACTAGCTCCTGCTGATACGAAACGTTATCAACATATCCGCATAAAGCGGCGTCTAAAACAGCTGAAGGGTGGAACAGAAGTGCTTGGAAGAGATCAGGCGACAGGCGGAGCGTTGGGGAGGTTGGCGACCAGGCACAGGGCCGGCCGCTGGAACGGATCGGGTTCAAAGATCGAGAGAAATTGCACAACGACCGGAATAGCCCCAGCGGCCAGACACAGCATCACCGTTGGATTGCCGTCCATTTGATACCGGCAAAAGGGACAATCATCGTGCGCAGCGCCGTCTGCATGAAAATCCGCAGCGCTGAAAACGCTGATAAGCGGCAGCGAAAGGGCTAACAGGACAAAAAATACGGTCGTGCCTTTATGAACAGGGGCTGGTTTCATAGCAGCAAAATTACACAATGCAAGGCACGAATGCAAACTTTTTTTTTCAACCCCTCCGTTAAAAGTTCAGGACCGTAAATTCTCAGCGGTTTTACTCAAAGCGCATTTCCAGGCCGGCAGAGCCCGGACTGACCCGACCGGGGAAGGCCTTGTGCAGTTCCTCCACCGCTTTCACTCCAGTGCAATGACAGGGGACGAGTCGATCCGGTGTCCTGCTGCTCAGCGCGGTCACCGTGCGCGCCATGCGCTCCCTGCCCGCCTGCAGCAGATGCAATCCCCCTAACACGGCGTGGACCGGCTGTTGACCGGACAGACGATGGATATGATGCAAGGTATTGACCAGGCCCGCATGGCAGCAACCGAGGCAGATCACCAGGCCTCTGGCCGTGGGTATCCAGAGCGCCAGATCGTCCTCCAACTGATCAGGCTGCTCTCCCTGCGGATCGAGATAAAAAGGACCGCCGGTGTCTTCAAAATCGGTGTCGCGGGGGATGGGACCGCTCAATTCCACCCGCGAAAACAGGGTGAGGGATTCTGTCACCCAGACCACTTGCTGGCCGGCGTTATCGAGGCTGGCACGGCTTTGGGCGGGCATGGAAACCGGCTTGGCCTCGCCGTCGCGAACGCTGTAGCGTTCTTTGAGGATCGACGGGTGGGCATAGACCACTGCCTGCGGCGCGGCCTGCAGAAGCCAGGGAATTCCGCCGGTATGATCATAATGACCATGGCTGAGAATGAGCGCATCGGTCCGGCGCAAATCGATGCCAAGCGCCTGAGCATTGTCGGCGAAAGCTCGGCCCTGGCCGGTGTCGAAAAGAATCCTTTTGCCATCGACCTCAATCCAGAAGCACAGGCCGTGCTCAGCCGTCAGGCCGGGACCGGCCCGGTTGTCGACCACAATTGTGATGTGGACAGCCATCCTCTCTCTCCTGTTTAAATATTTAGTGATCGCAGAGGTTGTCGCCCGATTGCAGCGTACCGTCCAGATAGGCTGCCACTAAAACCTCAGGAGACTCGGCGGGCGCGCCGATCACCACTTCGATGCCCTGTTCCGCGAACAACCCTTGCGCCCGCTGCCCCATGCCGCCGGCAATGATCAGTTTAGCCCCGCGTTCCGCCAGCCATCTCGGCAACAGGCCTGGCTCATGCGGGGGAGCGAACACATCCTCGCGCAGAAGTATTTTCTTTGCGGCTGGATCTACATCAACCAAAGCGAATTGTTCACAATGGCCGAAATGCATGGCCAGTTTTCCATTTGCCAGAGGAAGGGCAATTTTCATACAACGGTCTCCTTGCTGTTTTTAGTCTGTGCTCATAGCAGTCGACTGCTTGAACTGTATTCTCTATTCCACGGATTCGTCGAATCCTGCTTCGGTTGAACAAGGGCTTTGCTGTGATTCCGCATAAACCCGGCAAGCGGCCTGCAGGGTGGTTACCGCCAGCAACGCGCAATGTTCTTCAGCTTTCGGCAATCCCCCCAGCACGGTCAGCACAGTGCGCTGCGTTAATGCGGATGCTTCAGCAAGGGTTCTGCCGATCGCCAAAGTCGCGGTGACGCTGCCGCTGGCAAGGGATGAGCCGCAGCCGTCGGTGATGAAAGAGGCATCGACAATACGCCCTCCTTCCACCTGCAACCAAAACTCCATCGTATCCCCGCAGGGTCCGGTGATGCGAGCGTGGCTGTTAAATCGGGTCAATGGTCCATGATGGCGCGGATGGCGTGCATGATCCATAGCAACGGGGGACCAGTGGAATTCCATCTATTTCACTCCTGATCGATCAGCCGGCTCCAAATCTGCCGAAGGTCGTCGGCCGCGGGCGAGTCGGTTTCCACCACCGCTTTGGCCTGCATCTGTGCGCGGGTGACGGTACGATCGTAACGGATACGGCCGATGACGGCGGCGCCGGCTTGTACCGCCGCTTGTTCGATTCTCTCGGTCATGCCGACATCGATATCATACTTGTTTACGCACACCGCGGCCGGTATGTTGAAATGCCGAGTCAGCGCCAGCAGGCGAGCCAGGTCGTGTTCGCCGGACAACGTGGGCTCGGTCACCGCCAGCACCTGCGAAGCGCCGGTAAGCGAAGCGATGACCGGACATCCGATGCCCGGCGGCCCATCGACAAGGATGCGCCTTTGACCGGTCTCCTCCGCGATACGGCGGGCCTCCTGCCGGACCAGAGAGACCAATTTGCCCGAGTTCTCCGCCGCCGCGGCGAGTCGCGCATGCACCATGGGACCATAGCGGGTGGAGGAAGTCATCCATTCACCGCACAGCCGTTCGGGAAAATCGATGGCCTTGTTCGGACAAAAACGCACGCAGACTCCGCATCCTTCACAGGCAAAAGGATCCACGGCATAAACCGGTTGATGCGTCCCTTCTTCTGACAAAAACACCGCGTCGAAGCGGCAGTAAGACTTGCAATCACCGCAACCGACGCAGTCCGCCGAACGTATGACCGCCTGGCGGCCGCTGTAAAAATCATGGCGTTGCTCGATGACCGGCGACAGGATCAGATGCAGATCCGCGGCATCCACATCACAGTCCGCCAGCACCGACTCGCCCGCCAGGACGGCCAGCGAAGCGGCGACGCTGGTTTTGCCGGTTCCGCCCTTACCGCTGATCACTACCAGTTCGTGAATCACCATTCCCTCGCTATTCGAACTTGGCATGGCCGCCGGCCGGCTGTCGAACTCCGACGGTTTGCCCGTTCCGCTGTGTTCATTCCCCGCCTTCGCAGGCAGGCTTGGCGCAACGATGATCCCGGCCGCAGCAGGTCATCCCTGTGCTCTCCAGAGAACAGCCTTTTGACGGCGGCGTCTGATTCGGCAGCGGACTTTTCATAATAAACCCCGCGCCGCCGGTCACCACCCGGTGCACCGGACCCTGGCAGGACGGGCACGCGCTGACCGCCGGCTCATTCATCGTCTGCTGCCGTTCAAACAAATGACCGCATGAGTCGCAACGATATTCATAAATTGGCATGCTGCACCTCTTGGTTAAACGTCCTGCGGCAGATTCCGCGAGGATCCTGTTTCAGGCCGGTCCGCTGGTCCATGACGCCGCAGGGCTTCATCCCGCTGCCGTGCGCGCAGCCGCAACCACGCGATCACGGAATTGCGCGAACAGCGGGCGATATTCCGGCAGGGCATCCACCAAAGGAGTCCCTCTGGCATACAGCCCGGCAATCCGGCGGTCGTCCGGGATCTCAAGAAGAATGGGAATTTTTTGCTCTCGGCAATAGATGTGGACGCGGTCGTCGCCCACCCCCATCCGGTTGACCACCACCGCAAAGGGCTGCTGCAGCGTTCGCACCATCTCCACGGCCAGAGACAGATCGTGCAGGCCGAACGGCGTGGGCTCAGTGACCAACAGGACCAGATCCGCTCCTGATATCGTGGTGATGACCGGACAGGAGGTCCCTGGCGGCGCATCCAGAATGGCGGTCATTCCAGTCTGCCGCTGCGCCTTCACCGCGCGGATCAACGGAGGCGCCATGGCCACACCGATATCCAACTGGCCAAAAGTTAAAAAGACATTACGAGCGTGTGATTTCCTGATCACCCCGATGCGGCGCGGCGCCTCGCGGATGGCTTTCCTTGGGCATACCAGCGCGCAGCCGCCGCAGCTGTGGCACAGCTCAGGAAAAATCATCGTCGTGGTTTTAAGGTTGACGATAGCGTGATATTCGCAGAAGCGGCTGCATTCACCGCAATGGTCGCAAAGGGATTCGTCGATCTGAGGAACCGGACGCGTCACTACCTCCTCCACGGCGGTCTCCTTACTCAGGAATAGATGCGCATTGGGCGCCTCCACGTCGCAATCCAACAACTGTACCGGCTGATCAAAAACCAATGAGAGATTCACCGATAGCGTGGTTTTACCAGTGCCGCCTTTACCGGATGCGATAGCGATGATCAAGCCGGACCTCCGGAAGGGTAACGGGGGGTGAATTGCAAGGTGTGCTTTTGCCGGTCTGCAAGTTGGAACCATCCCTCCTGGGTCATCAAGTGAACGATTTGATCCTCGTCGAGGCGATGATCCTTGACCGACACTTTTCCTTGCGGGACAAGAAGGTCATGCGCGCATCTTAAAACGGACTGCGGCTGCTCCACATCATGCAGAATATCGTAGAACAGCACGCGATCGAAGCTTCTTTTCTGCAACTCACCCAGCCGATGACCGGGAAAGGGCTGCAGGGTCTGCAGCTTTTTCCGCGCTACCGCCTTTTCGATGCTCTGCAACGCCAAGGGGTGGATATCGACGGCGTAGACCATACCCTTGGGCTGAACCAGCTGTGCCGCGGCCAGGGAGAATCCGCCCGGGCCGCAGCCGAAATCCAAGACTTTCATATTCGACGCCACCCCGGCGCTTCGTAAAATCTTACGGGGGGGCTGAAAACAATCCCGCAGCCAAAACTCGATGGTCATCAGACGAAAATTAAAATTGCTCTGCATACTGTATTCCGACCTTTGCAGCCGAAGAATATATTTTACACCTGTGAAAGCTCATCCATCAACATGACGGCACAGACCATCGCCGTGATTCAGGAGCCGTCCTTCCGGCCTCTGGCCGGCCCTGCGGTGCAGTGGCGACGAAAACGATAGTGCATGACAGTTTTTTTGTCAACTCCACGTCGCGTTGGCATCTAGATCGATGCCGTGTACTCCGTCGGTTGAATCACCATAGCGTTCAACGGCACACCGGCATGCGCAGCGATGACGGGACATTTGGCTTTAAAAAGAAAAAAAATATTCCCCGGCGTTTGGCTCAAGGTTTCAAAATTACCCTGTCCTTTGGCAATGATGAGATCCGATTCGTGAAAACAGCGCTGAAACGATTGAGAACAATCCTCCAGCAGCGTCCCAGGTGCGTCGGATCCATTGTCCATGACTCGGACCAACCGGTCCAGACCAGCCGTCTGAGCGTCCTCGCGCGTAGCGTCGTTGAGAATCGCCTCTCCGCGCACGGCTACGGTGACACGGGACAAAGGCAACCGCTCAATCAGCAGGCGGTCCAGAACGATCTCGCCCGCATTGTCCGTGAGATATAAAATTTTTTCAGCCTGCTGCACAAAAGATTTGAACCTGCCCACATCGCCGGTCAGTACAGCCGACTGCGCCTCTGTGATGAACCGCCTCACGTGCTCTTCGTCCAGATCTCCATGTACGCCCAAATCGATGACATTGCCGGCGATCGCCAGTCGAACCGCGGATTCAAATGAATCCGCGGCGTTTTCCACAAAAGCGGTCAACTCCGGCAGCATTTGCAGCGTCAGCCGGTTGAAGCGCTCTTTGGCTGCGCGATAGGGATCCGCCTCGCCGGTCAGCTCTCTCAACCGTCGATGAACCAACTGACCGATGACAGGCGGCGATTGGGTCAAATCCTGGTCCACCAGCGTCTGCAGGGCATACCGAAGCATCTGTTCATGCAGAAGCGGTTCAGACGAGACCGTCCTGGCAGATTCCAGCGCCTGGCGAAGGATACAGGGGATGCAATCCAGATAGGTTTTCATTCCTCCACACCCTGTTGCTGCGGCGAGCGGAAAAACCGGTTCCACGGCCATACAGCCAAGAGCTGTTTCCACCACAGAGTGAGGCTCCAGCAACCGGTCCGGTGGGATGCGCTTCTTGCACCCATCATCCATAGGACGAAATCACAATGGCGTTGCAAAGGTTCTATCGAAGGGCTCCGTCGTTTACCGGTACAGGGCGCGCCTCCGGCTTTGCTGCCAGGCGATCGCGCGCCTGGGTCATGGAAAAACCATACTGACGCCGCAAGCGTCCAAGCGTAACGCCGTCGGAAACCGCTGCGAGGACATAATGCGAATCCCCCCATTGATGCCGATCCCATCCGTAAAAGGTCAACTCATTATTGCTGCCAGTGGATTGAATTTGCTCCCGTCCGGGCGGCAGCCCATACTTGATGAGAAATCCGATGCCGGCGAGAGAGGCTAATACCAGCAGCATAAAAAAATCGATGATCAGATCGATCTGATTGCGATTTTTCATTCTCATCGGCCTCTACCAGTGTCCCTCGACATCCGCTTGTTCAAGGGGATGGAGCCGGCCGGCCTTAAATTGCTCAAGGGCCTCGGCCACAGTGTTGCTGTCCGAGCTGTAAACCGCGACGCCGGCTGCGGACAGGACGCGAAAAGCCTTGGGGCCGCAGTGCGCGGTGACCAACGCCTGGGCGCCTGATTGAACCACGGTCTCGGCCGCTTGAATCCCCGCGCCCTGAGCGGCGTTGAGATTCTGTTGGTTGTCGATCATGGCAAAAGTTTCGTTCTCCAAGTCGTAGACGAGAAATTTTACAGCACGGCCAAAACGGCGATCCATGGCAGCGCTCAAGTCTTCACCGGACGTACTGAATGCAATTTTCACACAATCCTCACTTTGCCGAGCGGCTGAACGATGAATGATCGAACAGCCGCCCGATCAGATGGTGGATAAAGAATGACACAAACTCTAAAAGCTGTTAACAGGTCCGCAGAGTAAAATCCGGCGGAGTTTAGCGAGCCGTCCTCGACAGCATCATAGTCAGATCCTCCAGCAGAGCCTGAAGGTCCTCTTCGTGTTCCACCTCATCCTGAAGAATCTGCACAGCCATGTTATAGGTGACCGGATCCTTCAGTCCGACCTCCTGGATGAGTTTATGATAAACCGAAATGGCGCACTGCTCGCCTTTGATGTTCTGTTCGAGAATGCGCTGGACAAAAGGATCGGTGGGTTCGTCGTACCCGCAGTTAGTCTCCTTAAACCACTGTTGCGGGTTGGTCAGCGGCGTGCCGCCCAGCTGGATGATTCGATTAGCCACCATATCCGCGTGGCGCAGCTCGTCGGCGGCATGTTGCAGCAGCTCGGTGTTGACATTGTCTTTCATCGGCCCGGCGATGATTTTCGCTCCCAACCAGTACTGATAATAAGCCAGCCATTCGTCCGCGAAGGCTTTATTGAGCAGATCCAGGACGTGGTTGACATCCATACCGACGATTTCTCGTCCTTTTGTTCCCATAACGGTTCCTTTCTTTTATTCTGTTGAATGACAGAAGGCGCTGAGCCGAACACCTTCGTTGAATCGTGAGGCGGACGGCCCAGCGCCGCAACGACAGCCGCTATTCTGCTTTTTCCAGATTGGCCAACCGTTCCTGCACCGCGGTTAATTCCGCCTGTAGAGCTTCAGCCTGATTTTTCAGCGCTTGTTTTTCCCATTCCGGATCCGGTTTTTGCGGCGGCTGATTCCATACTCCAAACCGCATCCAGCCCGGCTGACCGGTGGCATAAAACCAGTTGCGCCAGCCATAGCCGCCGCCGCGACCCCAGAAGCCGCGCCCCCGGCCAAATCCAGAACCGCGCCCGGCGTTGACAAACCCCGGTGCGTTATAGCCGGCACAATATCCGGCGGCACGACCGGTCATGGGTCCCATTCCCCAAGGACCGGTTCCATCTCCTCTTGGCATAGTGAAGACCCTCCTGTTCAAATGTAATAAAAAATTCTTTTACCCTCAAGCTCTGGTCATGGGTACGTTGCATTTGGGACAGCTGCGCTGTGTGCACGGTACGCCGCGTTGATGCGGTTCACGATGGCCGCAGCTCGGACAAACGCATTCGCCGTCCGGCCCCGCTGCCTGGCCGCCCCCCATCCTGCCGCGCCCGCCCCCACGGCCTCCCCCGCCTCTGCCGCTGCCATCGCCCGGCCCTTGTCCTGATCTCTTTCTGCCAAACATAACGACCTCCTGATGGTGAAATAAGGAACCACCTCGTTGGCGGCATCCATGCCGGCCGCATCCAGGCATGAGATATTGGTCCTTTCTCTCCAGTTCTCCCGACAACCATGCAGAGATGACTGCGCGTAAATCGCCGGAGCGAAAAGGGATGACCTCGATGCCATGCGCGACGATAAAGCAAAGCAGAGAATGGGAAATGGCGCCGCAGACCAGGGTCTCGATGCCCAGTTCCGCCAGCTGCCGCGCCACCAGCGCCGGTTGATCGTACTGAAGGTTTTCCTCCGACTCTTTGACGATGCAGCCGTCATCGACCTGCACCAAATGAATCCGCCGAGCCACGTCGAAAACCGGCGCGATGCGCTGATTCCAGCTTGCGAATGCCGCCCTCATGCCTACCTTGACCGTAATGGGTTGTTTGACTTTAAGAGGTGCATTTATTGTGCCAGGTTCCTTCCCCTGTGGGCTTCGATTAAGAACATTGTAATTATTGTACTTAAAACAGGCACGCCCAATGACTAAAAAAAATAATAAGCAAAAACGCTTATTTAATAAAAATAAACATGCAAAAAAGATACTTTTCGAATTAACCGGGCGGCCCGGTTCGCGATGGCCGTCATGACGCCGGTTTGGCAGGCCGGCCTCTTCGTCGGGTAGAAAGGCCCAAAGCCTTCATCTTGCGGAACAGAGTGGTCTGGTGAATGCCGAGCAGCTGCGCGGCCTTGGCGCGGTTTTGTCCGGCCTGCTGTAAAGCGGCTTGAATCGTTTGCAGCTCATGCCGGGCGCGGCTGGCGCGGAGTCCGGTCGACGGCTCCCTTTCACCCGGGCTGGATGAGAAATGGTCCGATAGATGCGGGATGTCGATAACGTCGTCGCGGCAGAGCACAAAGGCTCTTTCAATTTCATTTTCCAGCTCACGTACGTTGCCCGGCCAATCGTGCGCCATCAGCAGAGAGAGAGCCTCCGCGGTAATGCCGGCGATGCTGCGGCCTTGCAAGCGGTTGAAACGGGCGATGAACTGCTCCACCAGCAGAGGGATATCCTCCTTACGGCGGCGAAGCGGCGGCAGTTCCACACGTACAACATTGATACGGTAATAGAGATCTTCACGAAAAAGACCAAGGCGCACCTGCTCCATCAGATCTTTGTGCGTGGCCACCAGAACCCGTACATCCACACGCTCCGAGCGCGTCGAGCCCAGCGGTTCAAACGTACGCTCTTGCAGCACGCGCAGCAAACGGACCTGCAGCGCGGGCGTCACCTCGCCGATCTCATCGAGAAACAGAGTGCCGCCCTGGGCCATGCTGAACCGGCCGGGTTTGTTTTTATAGGCGCCGGTAAAAGCGCCCGCTTTGTAGCCAAAGAGCTCGGATTCCAGGAGCGTATCCGGCAGCGCGCTGCAATTGACCGCCACAAAGGGCTTTTTCCGCCGCGGGCTGAGATCGTGAATCGTCCGCGCCATCAGCTCTTTGCCGGTGCCGGTTTCGCCGAGGATCAACACCGTGCTGGGGCTTGCGGCCACCGCGGGCAGCACCTCAAACACCCGTTGCATGAGCGGGCTGCGGCTGACCAACTCGCCGGCCCGGTGACGGCCCTCCAACTCCCGGCGCAAAGCTTCCAATTCGCTCAGATCTCGAAAGGTCTCAGCGCCGCCGACGATTCGGCCGGACGCATCGCGCAACACGGCGGTGGAAACGCTGATGGGGACCCGGTCGCCGTTGGCGTTGATGATGTATCCGCTTTTACCAATAATCGGCCTGCCGGTTTTCAGGGTCCGCCGCAAGGCACACTCGCTCTCGCACATGCTGCAGCGAAACACCTCGGAACAGTGCCGTCCGATCGCCTCCTTGCGCGACGTACCGGTGATCTTTTCCGCAGCACAATTGAAACTGGCGATCCGCCAGTCCAGACCCACGGTAAAAACGCCATCGGAGATGCTTTCGAGTATGGCGTCGGTGGTGGACAGCACCGCACCTGCTTTTTTATCTTTTCCCATACCTTTCGATCGTTGGGGGTCGCTGGACAAGTCATCCGCTAGTGTGCATAGCTGACTGCAATATACAAAATATCCAGCCAATTTCAAGGCGATTTTGCCCGCAGCAAAAGGACAAAGGGTTTTCCGTCATCGATGCAAAGGCGTTACGAAAAAGAAAAAAAAGCTGGAAACCAGGCGCGTGCAGACGGCGACCAGGGTTTTAAACAAAAAGGATGCCCACCCTCTGAATTTGAATTTGTTCACTGTGTTTCTCCCTGTGCGATTTGAAGGCTGTCTGTCCCAGGCGCTTTGCAGCCCGTGCGAAGCAGCGTGATGCCATGGAGGGCTTCCCGCCTCTTGACGGACGCCGAGTGGGCAAGCCCTCTAGCGGTCCGGGATTTTCTCATAAAAAATCAGGGACCCTTGCCGCCGGCTTTGCAATTTTCTCTGTTTTTCCAAAATGCCGAGATATTTATTTACTTCATTTTGATGCATCCCCAGGATGATCGTCAGATCCGCCAACGTACAGGGTCGCCTGGCCACGGTCTCTAAAATGGCCGATTCCCTGTCCCGGCGCATGACCCGCTGCTCAGGGCCGGCCGCAGAACGCGCGATGATCTCGACCTTGGGCAACTGCCAAAAGTCGACGACCCGCTGTAATTCGGAAAGCGTAGCCGCCCTCACGGCGCGAACCGTACCCGGACGATCCAAGGTGTTCACCTGTACGACCTCCGGAGAGATCCGCACCACAGCGTCCCGCAAGGCAGACAATTCGTCCTTTGTATCATTGAGCCCAGGAACGATAAAGATTTCCAGCCAAATCCGTCCGTCATAGTCCTGACGCAAACGGACCAGCCCCTCGATGATCTCCTCGATCTGCAGGATTGGATGGGGGCGGTTGATCTTTTTAAACACAGCCGAAGTGGCCGCATCAAGCGAAGGCAGCACGACATCAGCGCGACCAACCGCGCGCCGCACCTGCGGATCGGTGAACAGAGTGCCGTTGGTCAAAACCGCGACCGGCACACTCGGAAACCGCTCTTTCATCCATTCCACCAATTCACCGGCGCGGCTGTGCAACAGGGGTTCTCCTGAACCGGAGAAGGTCAAGTAATCCGGAGCAGGGTGATCGAAGAAAAAGCGCTCCAATTCCTCACAGACTCGGTCCAGAGCCACATACTCCCTGCGTTCCATGGTGAGCTGGGTGGTGCGTCCGCATTCACAGTAGATGCAATTCAGGTTGCAAGTTTTTGCCGGCACCAGATCGATGCCCAACGAAAACCCGAGTCGTCGGGAAGGGACCGGGCCGAATAGATATTGATACATGAGTGCCTTCCGATCCAGCGGAAAAACGGTTCGAATGACCCCTACTCGGTCGGGCTGTTCTTTCGCGAACCGGCCCGGCCGTCGAGGTTAATTCGGCACATAGACCTTTTGCAAGGCATCGCTGGCACAGACGATAAGCGGATAGGTGGTGGGCGCTGCGGTCAGCAGCGGGTGCGTACCGAATTGAATGGTGTCCAGATCCACCATGCTCATCTTGTTTTGTATGGCCAAAGCGATGGTGTTGATCAGCTCGCCCACCGAGTCGCCGCCATAGACCTGTCCGCCCAGCAGCGTGCCGGAGAAACGGGAGAACAGCAATTTGACATGGACCTTGCTTTTGTTCGGCAGCGTGCCGGGGTGTTTGTCGATCCCGTCGCTGATGCCGGTCACGATGTCAAAACCTTCTGCCAACGCTTTGGATTCGGTCAGACCGGCGGTGCCCAGACTGAGGCCGTTCACCCGCGTCGAATAGACGCCGATGGTGCCTTTGTTCATCTCCAGGGATTTGACGCTGTAGATGTTGGAACCGGCGGAGCGCGCCTCCGCTGTGGCCGTAGAAGCCAGCATGATCGGGATATGCTTGCGGGAGAAGAAACAACGTTTCTCGGCGCAATCGCCCACCGCAAAGATATCCGGATGGCTGGTGCGCATGAACTCGTCCACTTTGATGCCGCCGAATTCCGCGATCTGCAAGCCCATCTTTTCCGCCAGGTCGGTGGTCGGGCGGGCGCCGATGGAAAGCACCACCGCATCCGCCGGCAGCTTTTCGCCGCCCTCCAGCTCCACATACTCCACCCGCTCCTTGCCGCCCAGGCCGGCCACTTTGACGCCGGTACGCAGCTGCACACCGTCCGAGCGAAGCACCTCCTCCGCCCTTTGACAGAATTCTTCATCAAAGGACTGCTGCAGAATATGATCGGTCATCTCGGTGAGGGTCACGACCTTGTCGCCCATCTTGTTGATCTCATCGGCCAATTCCACCCCGATAAAACCGCCGCCGATGATCACCACATGGCGCGCCTCCTGAATCCGCTTGCGCATCTCCACCAGATATTCAAAATCCTTGTACACTGCATAAACACCCTTTAACGGCGTGCGAAACGGTTTTGGTATGATCGGTTTGCTGCCTGTGGCCAGCACCAATTTTTCGAACGCAATCTCTTCGCCAGACTCGAGGAGCGCCTGCTTGCGGGCTTGATCCACAGCCACCACGATGCCGACCTTAATTTCCACGTTCTTCGCCTTTAGCGGGGCATCTCCCATCAGGTTATCCTCCGCCGAGGCCAGCGTGCCGAACATGTAGGGAATTCCGCAGGGCACCGCCACCCTGGCATCGCGACGCACCAGCATCACCCGCTTGTTTGGGTAGGTGTTTTTAGTGGAAATCGCGGTGATGACGCCCGCAGGACCGCCGCCGATGACCAGCACATCCGTTGTCAATTTATCCATCGCTTGCTCTTCTCCTTAATATGAGGTTTCACGCCCTGTGCGTCTATGAAAGTCAGGCGCACACCAGGCCAAAACCCTGTTCAATGATCACTCCGTCTCATCGGTTTCAGTTCCGGCAAAACCACGCTTTCCACGGATTCGGGCCGTCGTTTCGTCCACCTGCTCCTGCCAACCACTGCGACAGTTTTGAATGCAATCAAACCTTGCTATATAAGGTTTGATGTCCAGCAACGGTGTTCGATCCAGAACATCCACGTCCTCCAGCAACAGAACAGCGCCCTGCCGGCTGACCAAACGGACAATGCTAAAGCCGATGGGATTGGGCCGGCAGGTCGCCCGGGTGGCAAAGATCCCTCTGGCAACATCCGCGAGATAGGGCCGGACCCTCAATTGCATCGGCTGGCCGCGATGCAGGTGATAGATCAGATAGATATGCGAGAATCCGTCGAGATCCTCGAGTCCGTCGACAAAAGGCGGAAAAATTTCCGCCTCGCCCTTACAGCCGGCGGCAAAGACCGGTTGAATGGGCGTTTTTTCTGGATCTTGGTGATCGCTGTGAATGATGCCGATCGGCCGGTAAACGATTTCGTGTTCCAGCATCTTGATGCGATCCTCCCTGCTTGTTTCTGTAAACTCCGCCAAGCCGCCTTGTTTTGTTTCCGACGCGGTCCCAGCGGTCCTCGTCAACGCCCTTTCCGTTCAGCCAAAAACGCATCGATCGCCTCTTTGACCGTGCCGCCGGCGCCGGTCATAATTTCAATGCCTGCGGCCTGCAGGGCTTGTTGCGCATTGCCTCCCACCTGCCCGGTGAGCAGCGCCTCCACTTTGTTCCTGGCGATCTCGTTGGCTGCCGCCGGCCCGGCGCCGCCGCTCGCTTGGAAGGCCGGATTGGAAAACGCCGTGATTTTCATAGTCTCTGAATCGAAAATGACAAAATACGCACATCGGCCGAAACGCGGATCCACTTTCGCCGACAAGGAGCCGCCTGTTGCACTGACAGCGATTTTCATACGCATGATTTCCTTTCTGGATGTAAAGAATGATGCCGGCAAATTCAAAACAATCACTCGAGCTGATACCAAGGTTGCTTTTCAAGGAATCGTCTTGGAGGATCGCCCGGCTTGGACAAACGTCCAGACACAGGCCGCAGCCGGTGCATTTTTATGGTCGTGACCATGCACCATACTCCCAATCCAGGCAAAGGGCCCTTTGTCGGATTCAGAGAAGGAAAGCAAATATTATACCATGCATCACTCGCCCCGGCCGCTTTTCATTTCTTGTTTTTTAATAAGATAGGATAAAAAGAATCTCTGTGCGCCATGTGAATAATTGCAATATTGCTACATTTATTTTAACTATATAGCAAAAATGCATTTTTTATGCAAGCGAAAAAGACACGCCTCAACCACGGCGCCGGACGGAATTGCGGCCTACGATGGCAACGCAGCCATCCTTCCTGCCGAAATCGTTTACCTCGCACGGCAAATTTACGGTTGCATCTGGTTGTCTAAATGGCTATTTTACCTCCATGACGCCAAAGCCATCGCCATCAAGGGACGATGGCCGAGCCAAGACGTGAGCGAAGATGTTGTTCATCATTCTAATCTTTCTCTCGCCCCGTTCATGACATGCGTTGTATCAGCTTGCGAATTTTTCTGCTCCTATGTCAGAATCCGTTCATTTTTACCGCCGAGGCTCTGCAGCCAAAGAAGAGGAGATCATCCTTGGCAAAGGGCTTTTACGCTGGGCCTACCACAGCAAAGCCGGAAAATCGCTCGCCGCTCTGCTGTTTCATCACGCCTGGCCGAGCCGGCTGGCCGGCTGGTTCGCCGCCAGCCGATTCAGCCGCAGACGCATCGCGCCGGTGATCCGCGAGCTCGCTATCGACGTGACGGAATTCGCCGATCCTGTCGAGAGCTACCCCACTTTCAATGCGTTTTTCACCCGGCGACTCAAATCCGGCGCACGGCCTTTTAGCGCTGTTGACAGCGACATCGCATCTCCCGCGGACGGCCGCGTTCTGGTCTATCCCCGTTTACAAAAAAACGCACTGGTTCCGGTCAAGGGCAAATCTTTCACCGTGGACGAGCTGCTCGGCTTTACGGCTGCGGAATTTTATGACGGCAGCCTGGCGATCATCCGCCTCTGTCCGGCGGATTACCACCGCTTTCATTTCCCCTGCGAGGGCCGGCTCATCGAACAATATCGCATTAAAGGCCGCTACCATTCGGTCAATCCGCTGGTCTTGGCCCTGGGCATCGACGTCTTTGGCCAGAACGAACGTCAAGTCGCTTTATTGGAAAATGCGCGCCTGGCCCGCTACGCTTATGTCGAAGTCGGGGCCTTTGGCGTCGGCAGCATTGTCCAAACCTATACAGGCCCGTTCGTGCAAAAAGGCGATGAAAAAGGATATTTTCAATACGGCGGTTCCACCGTTATTCTTGTTTTTCAGCCGGGGAAAATCCTGTTCGAGGAAGACCTGCTGACGCACAGCGCAGAAGGGTTTGAGACCTTTCTTCGAGCAGGACAACGTTTAGGGAAAGCAACGCAAACTTTGTAAACCCCGGGACCGCACATGAGGCCCCTTAGCATACGATGGAACTACAGAATGGAACACATGATGAAACGATGCCAGAAAGTCTCTACGCCTTCGCAGAACCACCCAACCCTCACCGCCCTTCGACGCCGGCTATCTCCGCTCTTCGTACTTGTCTTCTTGTCAGCCGGCCTGGCCGGCGGCCAAAACCTGGAAACCGAATCCAACAATTTTTTTCTCCATGCGGACACACTCAAGCCGGGTACGCCCCTGCATGGCGCGTTCACCGCTCATGACCGGATCGACGTGTTCGTTTTCTATGTGCAGAACACCTTTCTTTATCAATGCAACTCGTTTTGCGACTGGACGAAATATGACCTCAGCGCTGTAAAGGCGGATGTGTTCTCCGCCGACGACACCAGCCGCAGCGTTCTGTTCGGCAACCCCAGCGGCCGTTACGGTAAATTCGGCTTTCGCCTGGCCGGTTGGCAGCCGCCCAAAACCGGCTGGTACTATATCCATTTGCGCTATGGGGCGGACGCGCTGCCTGCGGATTCGGTCCATTATCAAGTGCGCTTGACCAGCGGCACGCCGGTCACCGTCGCCGGCTTTCATCATGAACCGGACAACACCGCCGCTGAAGCGAAGAACCTTGCCCCGGTTCCGACCGACGGCGCCCTGGTGCGCGGCTATCTGTTCAAAAAACAAGGGGTCTATAACTGGAACGACATGGACCTGTATTGGTTCAACGGAACAAAGGACTACTCTCTGACCGCAGAGACCTTCACCGCCGCCCGCCTGACTGATGAACCATGGTTCATCCGCGACGCGGACACCGAGATCGCGCTGCTGGATCAGAACGGCCAGGAGATCGGCATTATCAACGACGATAAAGAAATCACCGCAGCGGATCCCTGGGAGACCACCGTCGGATTCAACAACACCTTTTCGCGCATCCACGTGGACGCCCTGCCGTACACCGGCCCCTATTACGTGCGGGTCAATTCCTTTTACAACAGCATCACCCGCAACGAAAAGCCGGAGGCCAGCGACGCCAATCCGGGCGGCGGCGAATATCTGCTGTCGGTTCAACTGACCCGGAAAATCACCGCGGCGGTCCACTTTGACATCCTCAATCACGCCAACGGTCAGCCGCTGCCGGGCAAAATAACGGCGATCGGCGTCAAGGGCACGCCGACCGAGGGCGTTTATAAATTTCTCCACACCGCAGCCACGGCCGGCAAACTGATCCTGCCGGCCGGCGCCTACACCCTGGCCTTCACCCATGGCCCGGAATACACCATGGTCGAACAGCCGGTTGTCCTGGCAGAAGGCGATTCGATTCACATCACTGTTCCCTTGCAGCGCATCGTGGACACCGAGGGCTATCTCTGCGGCGATCTGCACATGCACGCGCTGGAAGGCATCTCCGAGCAGGACAAGTTCGGCATCATGCTGACCACGCTGGTGGCGGAGGGAGTCGAGTATGCCGTGGCCACCGACCATAACGCCATCTCTGATTACCGGCCGCGGCTGCTGGAGATGGGCCTGCAGAACTATATCAAAACCTCGCCGGGCGATGAGATCAGCACCAACATCGGTCATTTCAACGCCTGGCCTCTTGACACGGCAGGGCCGGCGGTGATCAGCAGCGGAACCGCCACGGAAATTTTCAACGACGCACGGCAAAAAGGCGCCGCCATCGTGCAGATCAACCATCCGCGCTGGCCGGGCATCGATTATTTCACCAAAATGAATCTCGATCCATTGACCGGCCTTTTCGCTCATTTACAGGTCAACGAAGAATTCGACGCCATGGAGATCATGAATGAGACCAACGGCTGGGGATTCAAGTACGATCCGCCCAATACACCGGTCTCTGTGCTGCAGGATTGGTTTAACCTTTTGAACCGGGGCAAACGCTACTGTGCGGTCGGCAACTCGGATGCGCACGGTATAAACTCGGACAAACCCGGTTATCCGCGCAACTACATCGCCGCTTCCACCGATAAACCCGGCGAGGTCGACGAGAGCGAATTGCTCCAATCCATTCGCCATAGCCGAGTGACCGTATCCCTCGGTCATTTTACCACCTTTACGGTTAATGAGACCGGCCATATCGGCGATCAGATCACCGACACCGACGGCACAGTCACGCTGTCGATTCGCGTGCAGGCGCTGCCGCAGATACCTGTGGACAGCGTCCAAGTCTACGCCAATGGAATTCAAGTGGCGGCATTCAGCGTGGCCGCCGCAGAGTCCGCCGACCGATTCGTTCGCGAACTCGAACTGCATCCATCCAGGGACACCTGGTACGTGGTAACCTCCACAGGCAATACGCCGATCCCCATCGGATTGGTGCAGGATAACAGCGGCCCGGTGACGCCCATCGGACTCACCAATCCCATCTGGGTGGATGTGGACGGCGACGGCCTGTTCACGGCCAGCAACAGTCCCACTGCAGTGGAGAGCGGGTCTACACAACAACCCGATGCCTTTGCTTTGGAGCAAAATTATCCCAACCCGTTCAATCCAAGCACCACCATCGCCTTCAGTCTGGCGCGCAGCGCGCAGGTCAAAGTCACTGCGTTCGATGTGCTGGGAAAAGTGGCAGCGGTTCTGAAGGATGAGCGAATGGCTGCCGGCGTCCACAAACTGGTCTGGGATGCACAAGGCCTTGCCAACGGCGTTTATTTCATCAAGATGGAAGCAGGCTCTTTTCATCAGACCCGCAAAGCCGTGCTGATGAAATAAGAGAAATTTTCCTAATCGAAAATAAGCCGGCAGCCGCAGGCTTTTCAAGAAAATGGTCAAGACATGTGTGTCATCTATGTTGATGCAGACGCTTGTCCGGTAAAAAATGAGATCTATCGTGTGGCCAAACGGCATCGAATCCAAGTCTGGCTGGTCGCCAATGCCGCCATACGCTTTCCGGCACAGCAAGGAGTGCAGCTCAAGGTGGTGAGCGACCGGTTTGACGCGGCCGATGACTGGATCGTAGAACAGGCCGCCGTAAATGACATCGTGATCACGGCAGACATCCGCCTGGCGTCACGATGTCTCAAAAACAGCGCCCGGGTTCTCAGCCCGACAGGACACGAATTCACCGATGCCGCCATAGGCTCTGCTCTGGCCGCCCGCGATCTACTGGCGGAGCTCCGCGGTATGGGCGCCGTCGTGACAGGCCCCGCGCCTTTCAGTCAGCGGGATCGATCCCGTTTTCTGCATGCCCTGCATCAGTGGATCGAGGCGGTGCGGCGAAAAAAGTCACGAGCGCTGCGCTGATTGCAGCCGCTCCTGCATGCGCAATCGATTCGTTTTTTAACCGGCGGATGCGGGCAGCGGCGTGGGCGTGATCCTTGCGCGCGCGGGCCGAAGACAATGAAAACCGCTCACATGGAAAATACTTTTGCACGAATCTGGCGGCTGGTGGAGAGCATCCCTTCCGGCAGAGTGGCGACCTATGGACAGATCGCCGCTCTGCTCGGCATGCCGCGCGCGGCTCGAACGGTCGGCTGGGCCCTGCATAGCCTGCCGGCGGACCGCAGCACGCCCTGGCACCGGGTGGTGGGAGCCGGCGGCCGCATCCGCCTGCCGAATCACGGAGGCAAAGCAGTGCAGCGACTGCTGCTGCGCCGCGAAGGGGTTCCGGTCAACCGCAAAGGCCACATCGATCTTGACCGGTTTCAGTGGATTCCACAAGAGCCGGTATAGCAGATCAATGGTTCGCCTCATCCGCTGTTCGAACCGCACCCTGGCAAATCCAACCGCCCAGGCCGAACGCAAGACAGATCGATCCATAAACCGCAACAGCTGATTGACCGCTCGAGGCGCTGGCCGTCTGTAAAAAACCGTCAACGTTGATTGAACGAAACACAGCAAAGAATTATGCAAAAGAAAACATCCCTCGTCTGCATCACCCTGTGCCTGCAGTTGTTGTTCTGCAGCCGCACGCCTGACGCGCCCATCCCCCTGCCCGATGGATCGACTCGCGGCCATGCGCATAACGATTATGAACAGAAACGGCCGTTGCTGGACGCCCTGGAACACGGCTTCACCAGCATCGAGGCGGATATCCATGTGCTGGATGGTCAGCTCTACGTCGCTCACGACAAAGAAGATATCGACTCCAGCCGCACGCTGACATCGCTGTATCTGGATCCTCTGCGAGTTTTTCTGCAGAAAAACAAGGGCGATTGGGACAAAGGTACACCCTGCTTTCTGTTCATCGACATCAAGTCGGACGCGGATTCCACCTGGCTGCTTCTCGAGCCCTTGCTGCAGCGATATAAAAGCATGCTCTGCGAATTCGCCGGCAACGGCGGAAAGCGACGACCGGTCACCGTGGTCGTTTCCGGCAACCGGCCTGTGGAAAGAATGAAAGAGTTGAGCAGACGCTATGCAGCCCTGGACGGCCGCATGGAGGATCTGGATACGAATGAGAGCCGCCTGCTTATTCCGCTGGTCAGCGGCAAATGGGGCGATTTTTTCACCTGGCAGGGCCGCGGGCCCATGCCTGCGGAGGAACATGCCCGGCTGCTCGACTTGGTCCGCAAGGCGCACCAATCCGGCCGCCGCATCCGTTTTTGGGCCACAGATGTGGCGGCAAGCGAAGACCAGGCAGCCCTCTGGTCTGTTCTTTATCAGGCCGGGGTGGATCTGATCAACACGGACAAGCTCGAGGCACTGCGCTCTTTTTTACTCGAACAGGGGAGCTAGCCTTCATCCACTCAAGCCCGCTCTACTGCGTGTTTGTTTTTCATAAGCGTCCGGCCGCGGCGGATCCTAGCGCCGCCTGTTAAACTTGTTGACTTTTCGGCGAAAAAAATCTACTTTATATTATAAAAGCGCTTTCAGGTATAACCGCCGAGGAGATACGCTCATGAAAAAAATTTACTTTTTTCAAATGTTTCTGCTGGTTCTCCTGTCAGGTTTTCTATCCGCACCGTCCTTCAGCCAGTATTCCCCGGGCAAAGTGCTTTCCTTTCTCGAAGACACTGCCAATCAGAAAGAATCCAAACTCCGCGATCTGTTGATTCAGGAGCTGTCGCAGTACATCAACACTTTTCCGGACACCAGTCTGGCCGGGGACGCCTGCTGTCTGCTTGCCAGTGTGTACAACGACAAGGGTAAAAAAGCGGATGCCCTGGCTGCGCTGTACAAAGGGCTTTATCTCTATCCCGAGTTCAGCCGTCGGCAAGAGTGCATCGCCATGGCGCAGGACCTCATCGCCAAGAATAAAGACTATCAGAAAAAGCAGGAAAAGCTGCTCACCGTACTGGCCGGACCGGCGCTTAAAACCGAGCGGGAGGATCGCTATATCACCTATCTCCGATTTCTGATGGATCTGGATGACAAGGACATGAACGAATGGATCCGGGACGAACTGCGTTCTTTTATCACCCAGTATCCGGCGGACACCTGCATGTACTCTGTGCTGCAGTGGAATGCGGATCTGTTCCGCCAGGCGGAAAAATGGCATGAGGCGTCCAACGGCTATCAGAAGCTGCAGTCCCTGTATCCCGACAACCCCAATCTGCCTTACGCCATCTATCACCAGGCCAAGGTGATGTATGAAAAGCTGGATCAGAACAAAGAGGCGGTTCAAGCCTGCCGTGTGCTTTATCTGAATTACCCACAGCACGAGTATGCTCCGCCGGCTCTGTTCATGTCCGCGGAGATCAAGACTAAAAAGCTCAAAGACCATGCAGGCGCGGCGGAGAACTTTCGTCAATTTCTCGACACCTATCCGGACAACGAGATGGCGGCTGAGGCGTTGATGGCGATCGGCGATCTGAACCGGGACAAGCTGGACAATCCCACCAAGGCCATCGCCACCTACGACGAATTCGTCGCCAAGTTCCGCACCGATCTGCGCGGCGCGGAGGCGCTGGAAAAAGCGGCCAACATCTACAAGGACAAGCTCAAGGACTATAGCCTGGCGGCTGAATATTACGCCAAAATCGCCGATCTCTACCGCACTCACCAGAAAGCGCCTGACATGCTGATCAAGGCCGGTGAACTGTGCGAGGATAAGATGAAAGACTATGTCAAGGCCATTTACTACTACCAGATGGTTCTGGACAAATTCGCCGACAGCCGCAAAGTCGGCGAAGCGAAAAAGAAAATAGAAAAAGCGAGAACGAAAATTTAACCGGCCGCGGTTGTCCGGCGCCCTGTCCTGTCGAACCCCATCGCGGGGTTCGACATTTTTTTTCAAAGCCCGCAGCTTGAGGCTTGCCTCATCGAATCATTCAGCGGTTCTTCGCACGCAGAACAACAAAATCATATGCACTGAAATCGAACAAGGCCTTGCCACAGCATGCATTCTAACACACGCGTGTTTCTTTCACTTTTCCTTTTTCTCCTTCCCCTTTCCACCTGGTCGCAACAGACCTTCAATGCGGACAGCGTCTATCAGCACATCCGCATGCTTTCGGAGACGATCGGTCCCAGGCCCATGGGATCCGCCGCGGAGCGTCAAGCCCTGCAGTGGGTGACGGAGAAATTCCGCGCTTATGGCGCAGACTCCGCCTATGTGATGCGCTTTACAAAGGTTTTCGGCAAACGCAACCACATCAACACCAACAGCGGCGTGGCCGTGGGCCTGTTCCGCGGTAAAACAGACACCTGCCTGGCGGTAGGCAGTCACATTGATTCCAATTCGCCGGAATCGCCCGGCGCCAACGACAACGCCTCGGGCACTGCTACGGTCATCGAACTGGCGCGCCTGTGGAGCGCTAGACCACGCCATTACACCCTGCTCTTTTTATCCTTCGGCGGCGAAGAGATGGGTTTTTACGGTTCTCAATATTTCGTCGACACCTACAGCAAAATCCGCGACATCGGCCTGATGATCTCCGTCGATATGACCGGCGCCCCTGGAGAAATTATCGCCATCATGGACAGCAAGCAGGGTCAGGCGCCGCGCCGGCTGATGGAAGACGCCTTTCGTCTCAATCGCAGTATGGGCATCAGCCCCTTGCGCTATCCGACCCATTTCGGCGCCATCAACAGTCTGCTCGAGGCCGCGGGCTCGGATCATGATCCGTTCCTTCAAGTGCATATTCCAGCCCTGGTTTTCTCCACTGGACTCAACACCTCGCCCATACACAGCGCCCAGGATCAGCTCCGCACCATCGATAAAGACCAGCTCGATCAGTGCGGCCGGTATATCGATACGCTGCTGATCCATTACCAGAACGGAAAAATGCCGGCGAGAAAACTGGAGCATTATATCCTGTGGGAGCTCTTTGGCCGGTTGCTGTTTATCCCTCCCTGGCTTGGATGGGGGGCTATCCTCATAGCCCTTGCCGACGGCCTGCTGGCCTTTTTGCACAACCGCCGGCAACGGATGCCGATGGACCCAGCCCAACGCCCCCGCTTCTCCCTGCTCAAGCTGATCCTGCTTTGCTCGGTCGTGCTTGCGGCCGCACAGTTCGGTGAGGCGATTATCCAGGCGGTAAAAGGCCTGCGCTATCCCTGGCTGGTGCATGTGACGGCCTACCTGCGGCTCCTGGTCTTCTGGGCCATCGGCGGCTTGTGGCTGGCTCTGCGCATCGGCCGAAGCTGGCGATGGAATCCCGATCCTTCTGTCTATGCCGGCGCGGCGCTGATCCTCCTCGCTGTCTCCTCGGCCGGCGCCGCCTTTCTCAGCGTCCGCCTGGCAGTCTATCCGGCGGCGAGCCTGCTGCTTTTCTCCCTTGCAGTGTTATGCCGTCCGGCTTTGCTCAAAGCCCTGTTCGGTCTGCTGACGCCTCTACCCCTGCTGCGTCTGGCCCTGGCCGAGCTGACAGAGATGATCGCCCGTTTGCTGACATTGAACGGCAATTGGATCGACCGGTTTTTCGAATCTGTGTTGTATACGCTGGGCCTCTCCCTGGTCGCGCTGGCATTCCTGCTGCCCTCTATCCTCTCCTTCACCTGGCTGGCGTTGAACCTGACGAGCTTGAAAAAAATACTCCAGCGATTCCGCAGCCCTGCCGGCGGAGGCCTGGTGGCGATGCTGCTGCTGGCGGCAACCTGGCATACCTGTCGCTTGCCCTCCCATAACGCCGATTGGCGGCCTGCTGTTCGACTGAATGCAACATATGACCTGCGTACCCATAAAAGCAGTATGACCCTGAACGGCAATGAATATTTCAAGGACATCCGCATCAGGAGCGGCAGTCAGACCTGGCACTTTGACGACCGTACTCACAAAGAAACCGTCGCCCTGCCTTTCACTGCTGACTGGATGACCATAAGTGGAGAGCAGACGTCCAGAACCGGAAAGAAGGACACGGTGCAGATCGATTGGCTGCTGCACAGCGCCAAACCCTGGCATAATGTCAAGCTGCTCGTTCGGCCGGACACTCTGACTTTGGAGCGCGTGGAGAGCCCGGTTAAATTTGTCCACCATAAAAACAAACTGACTTTTGAATGGGGGACGCAGCCGCCCGAGTCGTTGCGGGTCAAAGCGACTTGGCTCATGCATCCCGGGGCCCGGTTGATACGTTCGCTGACCGCGGCGTATGCCATGCCCCCGGCAGCGCTGACCGTCACCTCACCGGTGGCTGCGGTCAGCTATCGTACCACGGTGACATGGACAGACACCCTGGAGGTCAAAGATGGCAGAAATGGAACCCATTCGCATTCCGATTGACGGCACTCTGGATCTGCACACCTTTTTGCCGCGGGAAGTCAAGAGTCTGCTGCCGGAATACCTCGAGGCCTGCCGTGAGAAGGGCCTTTTGGAGGTGCGCGTCATCCACGGCAAAGGAACCGGAGCGCTGCGGGCTACGGTTCATGCGATTCTGCAACGGTTGCCCTACGTCCTTCATTATCGGTTGGCCGGCGAAGAGCGCGGCGGCTGGGGCGCGACCCTCGTATGGCTGACCGGCCCGACAAAGACTGCCGCGGACTGTTCAGGATCAACATCCCAACCTTAGGAAAGCAGCAACCCTTCATGCAAACGACCGAACAACGTTTCCCGATTGAAAAAATTGTACCGGATCTGATCGCCGGCCTGGCCGGCTCGCGACGGGTGGTGCTGAGCGCGCCACCGGGCGCTGGCAAGACCGTGCATCTCCCTCTGGTCCTGTTGCAGGGTGGTCAAGCGAACGAAAAAAAAATCCTCATGCTGGAGCCGCGGCGATGGGCGGCGCGCCGCGCCGCGGAGTTCATGGCGCAGCAATTGCGCGAGCCGGTGGGCCGCACCGTAGGCTACCGCATCCGCGGTCAAAGCGTGATCAGTTCCACCACCCGCATCGAGATCCTCACCGAAGGCATCCTCACCCGCATGCTCCATGCAGACCCCGAATTGCCCGGGGTCGGACTGCTTATTTTTGATGAATTTCACGAGCGCAGCATTCATGCGGATCTCGGTCTGGCTCTTAGCCTGGATGTGCAGCAGCATCTTCGGCCGGACCTGGCCATCCTGGTGATGTCGGCCACGCTGGACGGATGCGCGGCAGCCCGCCTGCTCCATACCGCGGCGGTGGTGCAAATGAATGAACAGTCATTCCCTGTCGAAACCCATTATGCCCGGACCATCGACCGCCAGCCTCTCGAGCTCCGCACCGCCAACGCCGTGCTGCGAGCGTTGGCAGCGGAAACCGGCGATCTCCTGGTCTTCCTTCCCGGAATGCGCGAGATGCGTCGTGTGGAAGAGGCTCTTTACGGCCGCACGCCGGAAAAGGTGCAGGTTCATCTGCTGCACGGAGATCTCCCTCTCGCCCGGCAGGAAACGGCGCTGGCGCCGGCGGAGCAACGCAAGGTCATCCTCGCCACCAGCATCGCCGAGACCAGCCTGACCATCGAGGGCGTGCGCGTGGTGATCGACAGCGGATGGACGCGCAGGCTGCGCTTTGATCCGCGCAGGGGCATGTCCGGTCTGGTCACGCTGCCGGTGTCTCGAGCTGCAGCGGATCAACGCCGTGGCCGCGCCGGCCGCCAGGGCCCGGGCGTCTGTTACCGGCTGTGGACTGAAAGTGAACAGCAGCAGTTAGCCGAGTACCCGATAGCAGAGATGCAGATTTCCGATCTCGCCAATCTGGCGCTGGATCTGGCGCTCTGGGGCGATCCTTTGGGTCAAACGCTCTTTTTTCTTGATCCGCCGCCTTCCGCCCATCTGGCCCGAGCTCAGGCACTGCTTCAGCGACTGGGCGCCATGACCGCGAATCTTGGCCTGACGGCGCACGGCAAAGCCATGGCCCGTTTGGCCATCCATCCAAGGCTCAGCCACATGATCCTTCAGGCCAAAGAACAGGGGCTTGGCGCTGAAGCCTGCGAATTGGCCGCTCTGCTGGAAGAGCCGGAGCCGCCCTTTGATGCCGGCAGGGCGGATCCGGATCTGCGTGTACGCCTGGACCGGCTGCGACAAGGCCCTGCGGCTGTCCGCGAGCGCATCCTGGCGCAGAAAAACAAACTGCTGGAGATGACCGGGATATCCACCAGCAGCGCGGATCATCAGCCAAGGGCCGGCAAAAAGAGACGCAACGCTGGCTTGAGCGAACAGACCTTGGAACAGGCGAGCGGCTTGCTGCTGGCTCTCGCTTATCCGGATCGCGTGGCTGCCAGACATCCGGACCGGCCCAACTCTTACCATCTGGCCAACGGCATGATCGCCGCTCTGCCCGGCACGAGCGCTCTGTCGCATGAACGCTATCTGGCAGTGGCGGACGTCGACGCCGCTGGTTCAGAAGGCAAAATCTATCTGGCTGCCCCTCTCAGCGTCGAAATGCTGGAGGCAGCCTTTGCCCACGCCATTCAGATTCAGGATGAGGTGACTTGGGACAGCACGGAAGACAGAGTTCGGGCTCGACGCGTACGCAAATTGGATCATCTGGTGCTGGAAGAAAAAGTGATCGATCCTTCTGCAGAACAGGCGCTGACCGCTTTATTGCAAGGCATTCGCAGAGCAGGACTGACCTGCTTGCCCTGGGGGCGCGAGGCGGTTCGTTTGCAAAGCCGCGTCGAGTGGGCGCGGAGGCATTTGCCCGCCGCCGCTGGTCTTACGGATTATTCGGAAAGCGGCTTACTGGATTCTCTGGAGATCTGGCTAGCGCCTTTTCTTTTCGGCATGCACAAGCTGGAGCATCTGCAGCGGCTGCGATTGGCCGAAATCCTGACGAAACGTCTCACTTCTCAGCAGCGCCGTGATCTTGACCGGCTGGCGCCTGCAGAGCTTCTCGTGCCCAGCGGATCCCGCATCACATTGGAGTATCCGAGTGAAGGGTATCCGGTCCTAGCGGTAAAACTGCAGGAGCTGTTCGGCATGACCGAGACGCCGCGCATCGGCCACGGCGCTGTGCCGATCACCATCCACCTGCTCTCTCCCGCCGGCCGGCCTCTTGCGGTAACCCAGGATCTGGCCAGCTTTTGGCTGAACACCTACCCGGAGATCAGGAAGCAGATGCGCAGCCGCTATCCCAAACATCCCTGGCCGGAGGATCCATTCACCGCGACGCCGACACGCAAGACCATCCGCAGACCCTGACCCGACCTTGGATGGCGCGCAATGACAGGAAGGGCTGAGTTCATGTACGCGATTGCCGTAAAAACCGCGGCCATATTTAAGGGGCAGACGGCTTTCATACACCTTAAGTGTGTGCCAGTGGGCATCAAAGCAGAAGGACCACCGTATCTTGAATGATTTTTATACAGCATGCGAAGAATTTGCAATTCGACAATTTATCGAACAAGATCATTGGATGTGCAATCGAGGTTCATCGAAACTTGGGACCAGGTTTATTGGAATCTGCTTATGAGCGATGTCTGGCGAGAAAATTTTCTTTGGCTGATATTGCTCTTGAGATCCAAAAGTCCATACCCATAGCATCTAAAGGTGTTCAACTCGATTGGGGATACCGGTTAGATATGCTTGTCGAAAATAAAATAATTCTTGAAATCAAATCTGTAGATAAACAATGACCGATTCATGCGGCGCAAATATTGACCTATATGAAATTGGCCAAAATATCAATCGGTTTGCTGATAAATTTCAACGTTGAACTTGCAAAAGAAGGGATCAGAAGATTCGTTCTGGAAAGCTTCGTGAACTACGTGCCCTCGTGGTTTTAACAAATTGCCAACCCATGCGTTAACCAGACGTAGATTCCCTTCTCCATACTCCACCACCGCTGCGCTGGTTACGCTGGTCGATAATCTGCACCGGCCGATGCGTCGTCGAAATTTGCGGAGACGGATCAGGAAGAATCTGATGCAAGTCGAAATCAGCGCTCCGGCAGAGCAGGCGGTTTTTTAATCGGATCGGCTGCCGGTCTGGCTCTTGCCTCGATGTACGCCACGTGCACCATCGATAAAAACGCGGATATGGCTGGATTAGGCTTTGCGATTGCAGGTGGCATCGGCTGGCTGGCTGGCGGTCTTACCGGGCTCTTGATTGGCGGCCAGGGTGATTTAGAAAAGTATGTTTTTAGATGGCACGCAGAGAAGGAAAAAAAGCATACTGACAAGAGTGATGGTCAAATGTAATAACTGTTCGATAATCCAGGGAATCCTTTCCCTGGGTGGAAAAAACTTGGGCTTCGCCCGAAAATTAGTGATGCAAAGGATCGTACCCCGATGAAGGAAACCCTTCGCTAGCCTCAGGGCGCCTCATGCCGCAAGGCCGACCAGCTATTAACGACTCTCCTCCTCACCCCGGTTCTCTCCCGAACGGGAGAGGGTGAACGAATTAGCTTTCCAAAAGCTCTCGATCTCTTCCAGCGACCGGCCCCGGGTTTCCGGCACCCATTTCCATATAAACCAGGCCGCGGCAAGGCCCATGGCCGAATAAATCCAATAGGTAAAACAGGCTATAAAGCCAAGCATCGCCAACATGGCAACCCAACCGCTCAGTATGAGGCAAAAGCAGGCGCCAACAATCAGCCCTCCCTTCGCCTTAGTTTTAAACAAGCCCACCCTCTGGTAAGGCTCCTGGCAATGCATCTGATCAGGGCCGAAGAAACCAGGAAACCGTGCCAGAATTTGATTTCAGCCTCGGACCAACCGTGGAGATCAATGAAAACCGCTTTTTCAAGAATGGACTGTCCCGGAGATGACGGTTGTGTCCTATTCGAACAGCAATCCTCCAAGCGCGGCAATAAAGATTGGATGGCGATATGCCCCTTTAGGTTGGATTCCTCGTCCATCGATTTTGGCGTATCTTTTTTTTAAACATATAAATACCCGTGTGTTTGGGGGGGAGGCAGATTTCAACGAGTTCGAGGAACAATTGCGCCTCTCGAATCCCTGGGTATTGATCATTCGACCTAAAAAGAAATCACTTGCGTTTGTTAAGGGAATTTTGTATTGTTTTATAAGAAAATACCGTTGATTCATAATCAGGCAACCATGAGGAACAGGACGTTTTCGACAGCCAGAGGGTATTGAGCCCGACGGTTGTAATGATACATTAATTTCTCGTTGCACGCGGCAAGCAAACCGACAGGTGCCACGAAAGATAGTTAAAAATGTGTACTGTTTATCAAATTTTTCCCCGGGGGGGAAAAATTTTTTCCAGGAAGAAAAAAGTTGTTGTAGAATCAATTTGAAAAATCAGGCTGCCAGGCTGAAAAAGCGCTCGAATCACTCGTTCTTTTTCTGCCATGATCCTGCAAGTATGTTTAACCGTATTAAAAATTGATCTAAAACTCAAGCCCACAGATGTTCAAGCATATCTTTCATATTTTCCAAACTCAAGCGCGCTACGGCGCGCCGAAGACTATCCATAACGAATAACGACGCATCCGTGCAGATTCGTTTACCAGATGACGGGGATTGGTAACGCATCCCAAGATCAATCATCCATGACCCCCAAAATGTTTACTGCAGTATTTTTTTAATCGCTGTCGAACTGGAAACCGCAAGCGACTATTTTTACTCCAAATCCATTGGGCAAAATAGAATCATTCGCAAAGGTCACTGTTTTGGGGTTGAGGTGTATGGTCGTGATGGCTAAAGAAATGACCGCCACGCCCGATTCCCGCGGATTCCAAACGTATGCACCGACAAAACGATTACCAAGGAATAAGTTCGGCTGCAACTTGGCGATTTTGACGGCGGCGGTAACTTTTTTTCCGGACGGCCCGGCAGTATGCCAAGCGGGAGCGTTCGTAACTATTGGAACCCGGGCTTGGAGAAAACCGGATTTCGTTCTAAAACCAACTTGCCAAAAGCTCGGCAAGTCTCCTACTATTCGCGGCTCTTGCCTTTCACCTTTTTATACAAAGGGACAGCCTCATGAAAGGGAAGAGCCTTTTTTATGGTTGTCACAGTCGCATGATGCTGTTCGGCTAATTTCCAGCAGTGTTTTAAAATATCTGAGAAAGCGCCTATAATCCGTTCGCGGTGACTGTACAAAAATAAGGAGATCTCTCATGAGTCCTTTGACAGAATTGACGGAATACATTTTGCGCGAGATAGCCGTTGAACATGGCAAAGAATCACTTGAATCCGATGAAAACCTTCTAAGCCAAGGGCTTATTGATTCAATGGGTATTTTAAAGCTTGTCTCTTTTATTGAAAGCAATTTTGGAATTAAAGTTGACAACGAAGATATAGTGCCGGAGAATTTTGAAACTCTCAATGACATGAGTCGATTCGTTGAAAAGAAAAAAAACAAATAGGGTAAAAGATGAATTTTGAATTTACCGCTGATCAATTAGAATTGAAAAACTCTGCCGTCCGATTCGCACAAAAGAAATTAAATGGCGATATAATTGCCAGAGACAAGGCAGGGACCTTTTCCAAAGAGCTTTGGAAAGCATGCGCTGAATTCGGCATTCTCTCTCTTCCCTTCTCCAAGTCCTATGGAGGATCGGACTGCGATATTATTACCACCTTGCTTATTATGGAGGGATTAGGCTACGGCTGCAAGGATAGTGGTTTGTTGTTTTCAATAAATGGCCAGTTGTGGACCGTACAGATGCCCATCTTTCACTTTGGCACCCCGGCGCAGAAAACGAATTATTTATCCAAGCTTTGCAGTGGAGAATGGATAGGCGCCAACTGCATGACAGAACCATCCTCTGGATCAGACTCTTTTGCCTTGAGCACTACTGCAAAACGCGATGGCGATCATTATATCCTGAACGGCAGCAAAACGCTCATCACCAATGCACCCATTGCTGACTTGTTCCTGGTATTCGCCACGATCGACAAATCCAAAGGATTCATGGGCGTTACCGCCTTCCTGGTTGAAAAGACTTTTCCCGGAATTATCATCAGCAAAGAAATTGAAAAAATGGGATTAAAGACGTCTCCAATGTCTGAGGTCATTTTTGAAGATTGCCAAGTTCCTTTGGCAAATCGGCTCGGCCCAGAGGGGAATGGCGCAACCATCTTCAATGAAGGCATAGAATGGGAAAGAAGCTGCATGCTGGCGAGTGATGTTGGCGTCATGGAACGGCAGCTGGAGGAGTGCATAAAATACGCCAAGATAAGAGAACAATTTAAAAAGCCGATTGGCAAATTCCAGGCGATCTCTCATAAAATTGCAGACATGAAAGTGCGGCTTGAAACCGCCCGTCTTATTTTATACAAAGTGGCCTGGCTGAAGCAGACGCAAGGCAGGGCAGGAATGGAAGCGGCTATTGCAAAACTTTACCTCAGCGAATCTCTGATCCAGTCCTGTCTCGATGCCATTCAAATCCATGGCGGGTATGGATACACAGCCGAATATGAAGTGGAGCGCGACTTACGGGACTCCATCAGCAGTACGCTTTATTCTGGAACCTCTGAAATACAAAAGAATATCATCGCAAAATACTTGGGACTGTAATACCATGGAGAATTGAATGAATCAACATCCCAAAGAGGGAAATAATCGCGAAGCATATTATCGGGCACTCGAACCCATCATTCAAGAATTGGCTTCCCTGTTTGATCATTTATGTGCCGAACTTTGCCCCAGTTGTACAATCAGTTGCTGTGAACCTTGCGCGAGAGAAAAAGGGTATTATCAAGACGGAAGATTTGAGGAGATGAAAGCGCAATACGGCTTTAACCCGCAGAAAGGATTTTTAGGCCCGAATGGATGCATACTGCCCAGACTATACAGAAGCAAAAGATGTCTCTATCACATCTGCTTGAGGATACAGTTTAGCATCATTAAGGAATCTGGTCCCGAAGGATTTGCAAAGTTTAAAGAAAAAATCAACAGGTTGGCTGAACAGCACCACATCATAGAGAATACCTATAGATAAAAGAAACAGAATGGTCGACCATGGAGAAGCTTATCAGAAATGATTGGTCCAGAAAATCCGGGGAGCCCTTCTTTCGCGCCAGAATCCTCCACCACGACATTCATCCGGAGGGATTGGATGTAGATCGTATCAGGTTTTGTGAATCCGGATCTTTAGCGCTAGAAGATAAAGTGGGCCACCTTATCAGCATGCTTCGAGGGATGGGAAGATTATATCTGAATGGGGATCATAAGCAGCCCCTGAATATGCCGGCAAGGGTGCATGCGTACATTCCGCCCGGCTCAGAGTGTGTTCTGGAAGCGGAGCCGGAGACAGAATTCATTTGCATATCGAGCCCATCGTCATCACAGGCTCGTGGAAAAAAGCTTGTGTTGCGTGACGAAACCTATCTTGCCGCCTGTGCATCAGAATCTCAATCCCTTCGCTGGATCCTAACACCTCAGTACTTGAGCCGTAGGATTTTTCTGCATCATGACCAAACCTTGCTTTCCAAAGCCGGAAATCCGATCTCATTATTTCACACCACGATGTTTGATGTGTCGGGGCTTCCCCAAAACGAAGAGGGGGAGTCGGTTTTCAAGATGTCTTATAACTCCCGGACCGAAGTTAATTTCTGTTATGACGTCAAAGGCATAGCCCGCGTACGCATGGCGCAGCATCCCTACCACTCATCGAAACAAATCTGGAATCCATGGCTGACGCTCGACGGCGATTCGACTTATCACCTGAACGAGGCGGCTGGAGGTCCTGAGGAGGAGTGCATTCTGGATGTGGAGACCCAGACTCCGACAACTTGGCGCAATAAACATGAAGTGGTCATCCTTGAAGGATATGTATCACTCTTTTGTTTGTTTGATCCAGCCCCCATCGGCATCGAGCAGCACCAACCCGGCGAATATACCGATTATGAACCGCTGTCCCAGGTGATCAAAACCAAATCATACGAGATATTCTCGAATGAAATAACCAGATACGATGAGATGCTCGACGCACTATCCATGGCAAAGGCGACTAATAAGCTGCAAGCTTTAAAAGGGACCCACGTTTGGACGTTGTATCTACAAGGGCGGAAAGCACAGGCCGCTATAGAAAACAGGCTCATAAATTCCCTTGCCAGTGAAGGGAACGGGCGCGAGCGTGTCCTGGCGCGCTGGTTGACATGTTGCGACAGCAACCACTAAAAGCAGTCCGTCTGGGAAGCAGGGAAATATCATTATGGGATCTTTATTGCACGAATTACTGTCTGAAACAGCTGCTGCGCTTCCGGATAAAACAGCGGTTCTGTTCAATAACAGTCGAATAACCTACGGTGAACTTGACGAGATATCGAACCGCTTGGCCAATTTGTTGAAGAATATGGGAGTGAAGCCGCAGGATAGGATCGGCATTCACATGCCACGCAGCATTCATTCCATCATAAGCGTCTTTGGCATCCTCAAGGCCGGCGCGATATATGTTCCAGTCGATCCTTTTTGTCCCGAGAGCCGACTCCATTATATTGTGAACAAATGCCAAATAGCGCTCCTGCTCACCTCCCGCGATAAGCTTCCCAAGATAAGCGGCACTTTTTCTGCAGATTCACCTCTGCAAACTGTTCTCGTAATGGACGGCCTTGATGCAAATCTTGAGGTTAACCCTGGGATCAAACTGCAGTGGTGGGAAAAAGAACAAAAAGGAGTGAGCGCAGTACCAGATCAGACAAAGATCAAAGATAATGAATTAAGCTATATCTTGTTTACATCCGGCTCCACCGGAAATCCCAAAGGGGTAATGTTATCCCATCGGAATGCCTTGACCTTTGTCAATATGGCATGCAAGTTTTTCAAAATCAGCGATAAAGACATTTTTTCCAATATCTCTCCCCTGCATTTTGATCTTTCGGTCTTTGAACTCTATGTTGCTTTTAGCGCAGGCGCTGCCGTAGCCATTGTACCAGAAAGCATTGCCATATTCCCTTCCAAATTGGCGGAATTTATTGAAAATTATAAAATAACTGTTTGGAATTCCGTGCCTTCTGCACTTGCTCTGCTTGCCACTTTTGTCAATCTGAATACGTGTGATCTTTCATCCTTGAGATTGATTTTGTTTGCAGGAGAGGTATTCCCGGTCAAGTATCTGCGTCAGCTTAAAAGAAATATTCCCAATGCGCAATTTTACAATATTTATGGCCAAACCGAGGCAAATTCCTCCCTCTATTATCTAGTTGATCGCATTCCTGAGGAAGACACAAGTCTGATACCGATTGGAAAGTCATTTCCAGATTTTGATGTCTTTGCACTGGACGAAAAGGGCTGCAAGATTGCCGACCAACAGACCAAGGGAGAATTGTATGTGCGCTCGGAGACCATCGCTTCGGGCTATTGGAGGGATCCGGAACAGAGCAGGGAGAAATTTGTCGAGAATCCCTTATCTCCAGGCTCGGGAGAAATAGTCTACAAAACCGGAGATGTTGTCCAAATGGATAGCAACGGCAACTATGTTTTTCTAGGCCGGGTTGACCATATGATAAAAAGCCGCGGCTATAGGATCGAAATCGGTGAAATAGAGACGATCTTAGCTAATCATCCTCAGGTAAAAATGGCCGTCGTGATTCCTATAGCTGATGAGCTGATTGGCAACAGAATTGCCGCGATCATCGTCCCTTCGGATGGCAGCCGTATGGGGAAAGAGGAAATACTAAAATATTGCTCAAGGCTGCTGCCTAAATATATGGTTCCCGAGATCGTGGAATTTCGCAACTCCTTGCCGATGACTTCATCGGGCAAGGTAGACAGAAAAAAACTAGGGCTCGGCCTGGCACATAAAAGCTGAGATCAAAATGTACATGAGAGTTTAGAGCATGATGGATGGCGGATTAAAAGTTGAACGTGTCGATTATAATGAGCTCGACACCGTGGCGAGAGTACTTGCAGCGGCTTATGCCAACGACCCGATACATATCTGGGCGATGCCCAACGCCGAGACGCGGATGCGGGATGCTGTTATGTTCTTTACATTCTATTTTCGTTGGATGCAGCCCCGTAATTGGGAAGTGTTCGCAACGTCCGACCGTACTGCCGTGCTTGTCACCAGGCTGGTGACAAAAGGCGATTCGGTTTATCCCAATGGCGTGCGTCATATGCCGTCGCTGGTCCGGGCAGACTCTCCGGCCAATGAATATTTCCGCTGGATCGAGACCTTTCGGCCCGATATCGACCACCACTACACAGAATTCCTAGGCAGTTTGCCCGATGCGCCACGAGGGATAGGATTTTTTCTTTTTGCCAATGTCTTGAAAATCTTTGATCAGGATGGATGGCCGGTATGGAGTTGGTCGTCCAATCCCCTCAACTTGCCATTTTATCGCAGACTAGGCTTTGAAATTGGACCAGAGCTTCGCCGCGATGACAAGACGCCGCCTGTGACTATCATTTGGCGTCCAGCGACGTCGCCACCGGTCATTCCGGAGAAGCCATGAAGGAGTGGAGAGTGCATCATTACGGCCTGGCGACGGCTGACCTGGAACGAAGTATGGAGACTATGCGCACGCTTGGTTATCATGTCGGAACCATCACTTATGATGCCATTCAAAAAGTCCGGGTGGCCTTTGTCTCCCGAGATCAGGAGGCCATGATCGAACTTGTATGTGACGCTGACGAAAACGGCCCGACCAAACGGTTTGTATCTCAAGTAGGGAACGGGTTTTATCATATCTGCTACGAAGTAGATAGCATCGAGGAGGCGACAAAAAAATTGCGCGAGGAAGGATTTCTTCTCAGACATGCTCCAGTTCCCGCGGTCGCCTGTGGAGGCAAAAAAATCGCCTGGATGTATAACCGTTATATTGGATTGATCGAGTTAGTAGAGAAATAAGAAATCATGTTTAAAATGGCCTATGCTGAAATACACGATATCCTGAACCGGGCAAAGCTGGACCAATTGCCCAAGCTCGATATCTCCATTTTGCGCAACGTGGTGGTCGAAGGTATGATCCCATATTTAAAGTTTCTGGCATATGAAATGGGTTTTCGGGCAGAGATCAGGATGGGGGATTACGACAATATTGTTCAAGAATCGTTGGCGGGGGGAAGCGGTATTGTAAAAAAAGACACTGATTGCATATTAATTTTTAGTAAAATAGATGGTTTATCCTGGAGCCTGGCCAGAAATTTCGCGTCTCTTGAAAAGGAAGAAATACAAAATCAAATCCTCAACATTCATAAGACGATTACCAACGTACTGGGCGGGATAAGAAATCAGACCAATGGAATGATTTTATGGTGTGGATTTGAACTCCCGCTCTATCCCAGCCTAGGAATTGGGGATGGTCAGATCGCATCAGGACAATCCGAGATAATTGCCGAGCTGAACAACTTTTTGCGTTCAAGCCTGCGCAACATCCCCAATGCCTATTATGTTGATCTTAATCTATGCCTTGCACGAGTGGGCGGACGAGCGTTTTACGACGAACGCTATTGGCATATCGGGCGCGCTCCCTACAGCCGAGAGGGGCTCGCAGAAATAGCGAGCGAGGCTTTTAAATATATCCGCGCGGGCAAGGGAAAAAATAAAAAATGCCTGGTTTTAGACTGCGATAACGTCCTCTGGGGCGGAATTATTGGAGAAGATGGTCTTTCAGGGATAAAACTGAGCAAAGTGTACCCGGGATCCCCTTATACGGAATTCCAGCAGGAAGTGCTGAATCTATACAGCCGAGGAATTATCCTAGCCCTGTGCAGCAAAAATAACGATAAGGATGTATGGGAGGTTTTTCGAACTCATCCGGATATGGTCTTGAAAGAAAATCACATTGCGGCGGCTGAAATTAACTGGGAGGACAAAGCTACCAATCTAAAAAAGATCGCCATAAATTTAAATATAGGGCTTGAAAGCATGGTTTTTATCGATGACAGTGAGTTCGAAGTAAATCTGGTGAGGGACGCCATTCCGGAAATCACCGTCATCCATCTGCCCAAGGATAAATCCGTGGAATACAGGAATATTTTGGCATCATGCGGACTTTTCGATACATTGGCGCTGTCGGCGGAGGATCGTGAGAGAGGGGATATGTACAGGCTCGAAGCGTTGCGTAAGAAAATGCAAAATGAGGCGCCGGACCTGGAAACCTATCTCCGCTCTCTAGAAATGGTAGTCGAATTGAACTTGGTTGATGATTACACACTCCCACGCGTGGCCCAGCTGACTCAAAAGACGAATCAGTTCAATCTTACGACACGAAGGTACTCCGAAGCCGATATCAGAGCTTTTATGCAAGCCGAAGAAGTGGATGTCCTCACCCTGCGATTATCCGACAAGTTCGGGGATTCGGGCCTGGTGGGCGTATGCATCCTGAAGCGCAGTAAACAAACTGCCCTGATTGACACCTTGCTGCTTTCCTGCCGTGTTCTAGGCAGAGGCGTAGAGGATGTTTTTATCGCCCAGGCTTTAAAGCTTGCAAGGCAACGGAAATGCGAATCGGTTATTGCAGAATATTACCAGACGGCAAAAAACGAACAGGTTAAAAATTTCTATCCAAGGCGAGGTTTTGAGTCGATTCCTCGATCATCGGATAAAGAGGGATGGCGTTACTGTATCAGCTTGAGCGGACCTCTCATGGAAGAACCGTCGTATTTCAAAGAAATACGCTCCTTTCTAAATGAATAAAGAGTGTACACGGGAGAGACAAGTATGCCTAAAGAAAGAGTTTTTAAAATCATCAGTCAACTGATGAATGTGCCCCTCGATCAGGTCCATGAGCATTCTTCTCCGGAAACGATAGCCAAATGGGATTCTTTCCAGCATATGAATCTCATCTTGGCCCTGGAGGAAGAATTTAACATCAAATTCGGCGATGAAGAAATTATGCAAATGGGCAACGCCGGCGTGATAGTAAAGTCCCTGCAAAGCAAGGGTGTGAGAGACTAGCAGGAGGCAGGGCGATTGTTAAGACAGGGCGATTTCTTTTTGTTGGTTCTATTCTTTTCCGGAAGTAAGAGCCATCAGAACATGGATAAGGGGCAAAACAATAAAAAACGAGGAATATCCTTCGACCCCGGTATGGCCTAAACATCATTCTTTCAGGTAAGTGCCTTTGCAAAAAACATAATCGCTTTCAAGGCTTATTAGATAAATCGCTCTATCCGTGTCGGATTTTTCCATGGCATTGTAGAAAGATCGCTTTCCCAACACTTTCCTTAGCAAGTCCCATCGACGTCCGATCTGCAGCGAGTCCACTTTTCCATTCAATTTAGATGAAGGCGCTCCCTGAACATCGCTATAGCCAAAATGAGATATCATATCGAAAACAGTGTCCTTCTTAAAAAAAGAAACCAATTCCTCAAACATTTCAGGTGTTTCTCCAGGAAATCCGACGATGATGTCTGCCAAGAGGTATAAATGAGGACATTCAGTTCGGAACCGACGAAGAATACCGTAAAACTCAGGAAAATCAAGGGGGCGACCCATTCGACGCAAGAGCCATTCATTGACGTGTTGAAGACCAATATGAAGTCTCTTGATAACGCCCATCTTGCAAAATCGGAGCATATCCTCTGAGAACTGGGGCAACCAGCGACTATGCCAATTGCCAAAACGCAGAGAAATATCGGGCGAGATATTCAGCAGCGAATCCACGAGCCAAATGATGTTTGTACCCAAGTCTATGCCGTACGAAAATGTGTCTTCCCCCATCAGAGAGATTTCTCTGTAGCCGCTCTGAATCGCGCATTCATACTGCTTTTTAATCTCTTCAAACGGTACGCTTCGAGTTTGACCCTTTGCCTTTTTAATAACACAATAAGTGCAATTTCCTACGCATCCCTGTTCAATCTTGATATAAAAGGTTCGATCCTGAGGGACCTGCCAGCTTTGGGGCCGCACAAACACATTGGGCAGACTAACGCTCCTGAAAGGGATCTTGGCGTTAAAAATTTCATCCAGACGATGCTCCTGATCGAGCTCCACACATTCACCATGAAATTTTTGCTTTAAATATGGCTCATGGGTTTTCGGAAAACATCCAACTATAATAATATTCTCTTCCGCGAATCCGATTTCGGATAATTGATGGAGCAATTTCAATACTTTCTTCATCATGAAATCATGAAAACCGCAAGCACAGATCAGTATTTTATCAACAGCAAAATTTTCAGCAATGGTCCAATGATTAGCAGCAAGGTATTTCTCAAGATGCGAGTAATATTGCACATGCCTTTCGCATCCCACATTATTCGTAATAATGGCCACGCTTCTGGCGGCAGGAGTCGTCTTCTTAAACATTCTATCCTTCTCCTTGTCACATTGATCATGCTACCTTCACACCTTGCTTAACGAGCCTGATTTCGTTTGAGGGCGGACGAAAAGGGGAAAGGTCAATGATGCTTTTTTACCTGGCTGATAAGGCTTCTAATAGGGTGCGACCGACCGTCCAGTTATTAATCGCCGTTACGCCGATAACTGCAGCCACTAAACCGCATCGCTGCCAGGAAACATGGAGTTTCGTTGCCACCAATAGGGCGCCCAGAAAAACCAGCGGCGTATGCCAGTGTTGTGAATATAAAAAACGGTCACTGCCCCACAAAGAGTGAAAAATCATGTTGTAAAAAACGACAAGCCCGCTACCCCATGAAAGCAAGAATAGCGAACGGTCTTCACGGGCCAATTGACGAATGGGTAATAGTAACAACAGCAAGAGAACCATGCCGATCAAATTCCTTACGGAGAAAAAAGCGTTATGCCAACTCTTCTGGTCGAGGTGATCAAAGGAAAACTTGAAAGCATAGCGGGCCGAAGGATTCATTTGCATGGCAAATGCATTCGGAATTTGCTTCGGTTCCGGCGCGATGATCGAATTCACAACTACCTCTGGAAAGGTGAAAAATTTCTTGACAGCGTTTTTAGCATTTTTCGTGCCAAACGTCTGAATCCAGTCAAATTCATGACTGAGGGAGGGCCGCTTTAGCCCGGTCGCACCGAGCATGATGTCTTGAAGGGCGAAGGTTAGGGCTAAGACGAGGGCCGCCCATCCCACAACCCTGGCAATCGAAATCCAAACGCCTCTATGCTGGTAAATTTCGCTCAGCCAGAACAGAATAGCCATAGGCACCAGGTTGGTGATCGTAACACCGGTGGCAAACATTCCGACTGCGGTCCACGCCATAAAGCACTGCCGCTCACGGCCATCCTTTGAGACCAGGAATAATAAATAGGCCAGTGCGATGGCCAGATTGTTGATAGCAAATAATTCGGGAATGCTGCCGAACAACAGCTGAGTAAATGAAACCAAGGCCAGCAAGGTAAACAGGCTAGCCAGCAGTAAGGACAACGTTAGCCGCAAGAATAGCCGATAAACAATCCAATAGTAGAGTGCTGCCATCAAGGGAACGATTACCAGCGCGCATTGACGGTGCAAATATTTTGTGTCATCAAATTTGCCGGGCGATACGATGGTCAGCCCCTTTGACAGCACCCTGATCGGGGCGGCAAAAAAGGTTGGCACATTGGGATGCGCTAATTGTCGCATATAATACAGATCAATATTCGGTTCATCGCCCAAATTGGTAAAGGAATGCAACACTACATTTGGATCTGCATCGAATAAAACATTGTACTGTTGAAATACTCCAAATCGCTCAAGCTTCAATTCGAGATTCCAATGAAGCAAAAAGCCCATAATGGAAATCAATAAACCGACGATAATGGAAGACGATTTTTGATTTGCTGATCCGAAAATGAACTTCACCTTTGAAGCTAATTGGGTCAATAACATCGGATTCCATTGTTTTATTATAATGCCAGCGAGTTAACTCTTGAATGATCGACGATGATTTTTTTACATTAACGTATTAAAACAAGAGGGCAGGTGCTTTAAGTCGGACGCCAGAGCGTTCGCATATAATAAAACGATCGCGTTCTGGAAAAAGGATCACCTACGGATATATCGCCATACTCTTGGTCATCCGCAAGGGTACAGTCGGTCAATGGATCGAATCTCACCCATTCAAAGGCAGCAAGAGAGCACGTATCGGCAAACGTCGTCGTCCATACGGCGACTGCCGGATTGATCATCCTGCGCAAGTGGCCTTTATTCAGACTACCATCCAGGATAGCTGCCAAATCAGATTAAATGCCCCATTGCGCTTTGGACTCGCCGCGCCATCCAGACGCTGATTCAGGATCATTGTATACTACAGTCGCTGATCCGCAGCATTGATGAATATCTCCGTCGCTGGGGAACGCCCATCACTCGGGCTTACGAACAGAATCCCAAGATGGCGATCAAATTGTATTTCCTTCCTGCGCATACAGCTGAACGGAATCCGGATGAATATTTAAATCGAGATTCGAAACAATCAGCATTAAATATGGCGCCGGCCAGAAATAGCAATCAACTGCAGAAACAGATCAAAACATATATACGAGGTATTCAACGATTTCCCAAAAGAATCAAGCTACATGTCACGAACAAAATTGCCGAATTTGCGAGTAATTAATTGCCGGAATAATAATTTTTCCTTATACCTATTGTATTTTCTTTATAGGCAAATAATTTAAATCCATTCCTTTTTATTAATTTAATAGATTTTTTATAATCTGACGTCGTTAAATGTATATGTTCAAAAATAATTATATCTATCTTTAACTTGTTAAAATTTATAAGCTTTATTATTTCAAAATCATAACCTTCCGTGTCAATTTCGATTAGATCTACATTTTCAATATTGTGCTTTAGAAGCAAAGTGTCCAATGAAATCGTTTTTATTTTCTCTTCGATAAGCAGGTCATCAAAATTTGATATATTTTTTTTATGCTTGAGAATAATCTCTTTATTAAAAGAGCCTATAGTATGATACCATCTCGGCAAATTAGGATCGTTTTCTACTTTTAATCGATAAAAACTTGCTTCGCCGTCATTATTTGAAATCGCAGAATTTTCAAAAATCAAATTATGTTGCTTTGAAGAATAATTTCGCTTTAATCTTTCAAAAAGATAGGTAACTGGTTCAACCAAAAGGCCTTGCCAATTATATTGATTAATATATTTGTTTATTGGATCCGCTTCAACTCCATCATTAGAACCTATTTGAATAAAAAAAACATCATTTTTAAAATGTGAATAGCTTTCTAATATTTCTTCTAATGGTTTTTGCTTTGGCAACCACAGTTTATCTCCGGAATGGTATATTTTAGATAATAATCGATAAAGAAAACTATTTTCCGATAATATCTTTTTGACTTGCTGAGCCATCTTGATTTTCATATTTATTCCAACATTTATTGATGATAAATCAACTCGCATCAAACCAATGAGACTGACAGTATCCAAGAAATCACAAATGGCGACTCCGACCGCGCTTGCTCAGTCTCTCATACCGTTCAAACCCTTGCTACGCCAGTTTGCCTTTGAGATGGAAAGAAGTTAAGAAAATTTTATTTTGCTGGGTTTAAAAAAAATCGAGGAGATCATCCTCTGACATACGCCTCGCACCCATCTATTCCCCCATTTTGGAATGCAGATCCATATCCTGCCCGTCGCCGGTTCTCATCTCCGGGAAAGTAGCTACTCTAACTCTATTAAGCAAGCAAATATTTGAATCATCTGCAATTAGACGCTATTGCTGCGGGATCAGCCTGCGTAAAAATTACTGACTCGTGATATGCAAACGCGATTACGATCGCATGCACCGAACTGTTCCAGTCCATCAGATCGCTCAAGTTTGTGCCGTCCTTGTAAAACAAGCTGATCCCACTCTCGCTCCGCAAGTCTGGCCTCATCCATCCCTCATCGCTTCATTCTTCGAACGGCATAACGTCCCCAGCAAACAGCGGTCGTACCGGAAGAAAATAAATAACCGCTTCGATATGTTGAAGAAAATGGACAAATGCTCCCCGAATCGGCTCGAGGGCGGTACCATATCGATGCAAATGGGTCCTGGGGCTAAATCGCTGGTGCGTTTATAAATAACTTGCTCTCGGCCCCGTATAAAGGTTCTAGTTAAGCAAAGTGGTGAGATCGCCCAACAACCGACGCTGAGCGGAAGTGAGTGTTTATACCCTTCGCGCCGCAATGGGCCAAAGGGAGCAAGGTAAACAGGGCTTCCATATTGCTGGGCTTGCTCGCTGCGACCGGGGTTGGCTCTTCGCGCGCGAACCAGCTCGCCGGTTGCCAGCCTATCGTCCCGCCGCGAGGTGAAAAACTGATCTACATGAAAAGGGTTGTGCAGCAGGTCTGTAAAAGGCACTTTGGTTAAAGATCCTGTGCTGCCGTTTGGATAGAATAATGCATTTTTCACTGCCTGTTTTATTTTCATCCTATCATTCCTGCGAAACAAAATAAAAACATCAATACGCATAAATCTTTTAATTTGTAACTAAGTGCCAGCAGGCGATCCTCATTTAATAATATCCATTAAATTTTTTCGCCTAGTAAATTGTTTGTCTTGCAGATTAGAGGTTGTTTTATATTGAAATGTCAACTAGACTTTTTCGTAATAATGCTTCTCATCCATCGGAACAAATTTTGGGCAACGAATAGATATATATCTTTGGGGTGATTTCCATAATAAAAGATTTTTCTCTTTTTCCCGTTGATCGTGATGGTATACTCTTTGAATCTTTTAATTTCTTCACAGCCTAATATTTTATATATCCAATGCGCCGATATGTTTTTAATATCCACGTATCCATAGATTTTCGTATATCCATTGCTACGGTGATTTGCATACATTTCAGAAAGCAAATATAAGGCGAGGCCCTGACCTCTATTGGGGGGTGTAATATAGAAATACTCAGCATAGATTTCATTCTCCCCTTCAAGTTTAATGGGCAGTCTATCTAACGCATAAGAATATCCATTTTTTATTCGCTTGGCATACCACCAATAATAACCAATTAATGCGGCGTCTTTGAAAAACAATACACCATTACATTTGTGTTCGATTAAACGTTTAATCAGATCAACCTCAGTGGGGTCGCCTATCTCTTCACAAAACTTTATTACTGCATTCAAATCTTTTTCCCCATAAGGTCTATAGTTATAGTCAGTCGATAATTCGCTTTTTACCTTGTAACGAGAAGGCTTAGTCAGATCAAGTTCTGTTAAAACCACTTCCCTTTCAAAATTCAGGCAAATGGCTTTATTGATTGAATCTACCAATAACTTCATCGCTCATCGCTCCCATAGCCCGAATTCGATGGTTGCAGGATAAAAAGTAAAGAATTAAATGTTATTTTATAATACGACGGACTTTTCTTTTCGAATGCAGTCGCGTTACGATCTTTCCAGCCTTTCTGCAGGTCCATCATCAAGGCCGATTCTGTGAAACCCGTTTCTGCGGCTTCCAGAACCTGATTAACGATTTCATCGGCCTGAAGGAATACATTGGGGGGCATGTTTTTAGCAGGGATCATGGTGGTTGGCGTAAAATGGAGGAAAAAGTGCTTATCCATTGTTCCCCTCATCTGGTTGAGGTTGGACTTTGCAAGCCCTTTGGACGAGCACAATAAAGGGCATCCAAGCGAAGAGGTATGGACGAAAGAGAGCGCATCGTCCGAACAGAAGAACTGAGCGCAAAGCAACTGCCACCATGCTCTTTCTGCCCCTGGGCGATAGATAACCGCTCTCCAGCAGGCACGAGGAAATCCCTTCCCCCTTTGTGTATCCGCCACATAGAAAAATATAAACAGGCGCGAAGCAAAATGCAAATGGTTTTTCTCTACTGGGGTGGTCGACCTGGTCGCAGCGTATTCCGTAAAGCCGGCTTGCTCTCAGCCCGTGCAAAAACTTGAGCGGTGGGAGATGCCCAGCCATTTCTCCATTTTCACTGCGCCAAGCTTTTCCGGCACTCGCAAAATGGCAGTTATCCTACTCGACTCGCCCTCTGTAATTCCACTTGTTCCCGGCAGAGGCTGTTGTACTGGTTCTTTCCACAATCCGCAGGGATAGTACTATGATCAAGGATTTGCCGGCGATTTGCCATTTCCTGGTGCAAAAGCAAAAGTCAAGTCGGGGACGCCTCCGCTAATAGAAGGGGGAACAACACTTTTCTCAGGTGTAAATAGTCAACACTTATTTATGGCTTGTTCATTTTTAATCTCCAAAACTTTTCGATCTCTTCCAGCGACCGGCCCCGGGTTTCCGGCACCCATTTCCATATAAACCAGGCCGCGGCAAGGCCCATGGCCGAATAGATCCAGTAGGCAAAGCCGTGATGAAACAGGGAGGCTAATGCGGTACTGTTGTTCATGATGGGGAAAGTCCAGGAAACGATCAAATTGGATATCCACATGGAGGCTACGGCATATGCCATGGCCCTGCCCCGGATGCGGTTCGGGAACAGCTCTGAAAGCAGAACCCAGGTGACCGGGCCCCAGGAGAAAGCAAAACAGGCTACAAAGCCGAGCATGGCCAGCATGGCAACCCAACCGAGCCGTTCAGAATAAAAACAAGCGCCAAGAATCAGCATGAATACAGCCATGCCAAAAGCACCGATCAGTTGCAGCTGTTTCCGGCCAAACCGGTCAACGGTAAAAATGGCGATCACAGTGAAGGAGAGGTTGATGATCCCCACGATGATCGTTTGCAGAAGAGACACATTAGTCCCCGATCCCATGTTCTTGAAAATCTCGGGGGCATAGTAGAGTACAACATTAATCCCGACAAATTGCTGAAATACAGCCAAGAGAAGACCAATGACCACCACCTGCCTGCCAAAGCTGAACAACCGACTGCCGGAGGCAACAACGGTTGATCCGATTTCGGCAAGTATGCTTCCAGCGATTTTCGCTCCATTGATGCGGGCCAATATCTTCATCGCTTCAGCATGTTTATTTTTTAATACCAGAAACCTGGGGGTTTCCGGAACAAAAAACAGGAGAACAAGAAACAGGGCTGCAGGAACCGCTTCCGAGGCAAACATCCACCTCCAACCTATTCGAGTGATCCACTCGTCATCTCCCTGGCTGGCGATCGCATAGTTGACAAAATAAACCACCAGCATGCCGAAAATAATCGCGAATTGATTCCAGGATACCAGTTTGCCGCGGATCCCGGCCGGCGAGATTTCTGCGATATACATCGGGGAGAGCATCGAAGCCAGCCCTACACCAATGCCTCCGATGATCCGGTAAATAATGAAATGCGGCATAAAGGACTCATCGGCCGATCCGATTGCCTGAAAAAACATCTCCGGCATGGCAGAGCCAATCGCTGATGTCAGGAACAGCCAGGCAGCCAGGATCAGCCCTCCCTTTCGCCCCAGTTTCAGACTGACCCACCCTCCGATAAGGCCCCCGACAATGCATCCGATAAGAGCCGAAGAGACCAGGAAACCATGCCAGGAATTGGCCGCAGCCTCGGACCAGTTGTGAGGATCAATGAAAACCGCTTTTAAAGAACTGACTGTCCCGGAAATGACGGCTGTGTCATATCCGAACAACAATCCTCCAAGCGTGGCAATAAAGGTCAGGATGGCGACATAGCCTTTAGGGTTGGATTCCTCTTCCCGCGATTTTATCATATTCCTGCTGATTTCTCTTGGTGATAGAACTTTTTCATGAAAAGTGCGGAATTCACTTGCTCGAAAGCGTTGAACCTCTCCTTCGCCTAAGCATATTTTCGTTGTCAGGCCAGAGGCTATAGCGGAGGTACTCACACCTAACTTGTCGATATAATAGCCAATGAGTCCTTGAAAATCAAGCGGAATTTACCAACCGCATGTACTATGACGGAGGCACTGCCGGTAAAACCTGGGCGGCAACAAGGAATGGCAGGAGATAGTATGGAGACGCGCTTAAAAAAGCAACATATCTACAGTCTCAGGGGATTGGCGACGCACTCCCTTTAAAAACCTGCTGAGCAAAGGTTCTTACCCATCATAATGCTGTCCGGAAGAGTCTCGGACCATGATGTAACTTCGGTCTGGCCGTGTAACGATTACAATAACCTGGCTGGCATGAGAATGGTAAAGAAAAAGCTTGACAATTATGGTAAAATTCGATATACTTATTATATTAATATGATATCATATTAATATCTAAAAATGGAGGTGTCTATGTCCAGCGAGTCTGTCAAACCCGCGAGCATCGAGAAAGAAGTCGGCGCCATCAATGGATGGCCGATGCTCTTCATCAATCTGGCTATTCTCTTCTCCGGTCCGGTGCTGATTGTCTGGACCGCTGTCTCCGGCGCACAGAGGCATCTCAGCGCCGGCGCCATCGTCAGCGGCGTGCTCTTTGGCGCATTTCTCATCATCCTTGGCATCATCATGCTCAGCGGCCACATCGCCCTGCAGCCCAACCAGGCCCGCGTGCTCATCCTCTTCGGCGCTTACAAGGGCACAATCCGCAAGAGCGGATTCTACTGGGCTAATCCTTTTTATTCACGCACGCGCGCCAAGATACCGGTCCACTCCTCGGGAGTTCCATCACACGGGTCAGGCAAGGGTGCAGCCGTTACCACTGCGGTCAATGCCACCACCGGCGGCATCCTTTACCAGCCTTTAAGCGCCAAGATTTCGCTGCGCGCGCACAATTTCAACAGCGACAAGCTCAAGGTCAACGACCGGCGCGGCAACCCTATTGAAATCGCAGCAGTGGTCGTGTGGCGAGTGCAGGATACCGCCCAGGCGGCTTTTGATGTCGAGGATTATGAAAGCTATGTACAGGTGCAAGCCGAGTCGGCGATCCGCAGCATTGCCAGCCTCTACGATTACGACCACGGTGAGGAACATGAGGTCACCCTGCGCAACGGCGGCGACGAGGTGGCGGCGGAATTGACCAAAGAACTGCAGGCGCGGCTGCATAAGGCCGGTGTGGTGGTCGACGAAGCCCGCATCACCCATCTGGCCTATGCGCCTGAGATCGCCCAGGCAATGCTGCGCCGCCAGCAGGCGGAGGCGGTCATCGCGGCGCGGCAGAAAATCGTCCACGGCGCGGTGAGCATGGTGGAGATGGCGCTGCAGGATTTGGCGGACAAGGAGGTGGTTAAGCTGGATGAGGAACGCAAGGCGGCGATGGTCAGCAATCTACTCGTCGTCCTGTGCAGTGAAACGGCCTCCACCCCTGTCATCAATACCGGCACTCTTTACAGTTGATCATGGCTGGAGAAGAGAAAAAATCGTTCCTGCTGCGCATTCCGCCGGATTTATGGATGGAACTGGAGAAATGGGCTGCCGATGAGCTGCGCAGCGTCAATGGACAGATCGAATTCATCCTGCGTCAGGCCGTAGCGCGGCGCAAACGAAGCGGCGATGAAGAATCCGCCTGATCTGCCGCGGATAGGCCTGGTTCAGAGATACTTAATCTCCCGCCGGTTGGAAGGAGATTATCAGATGGAGAGTGTGATAGGGTTTGTTGAACCTGACCGCATCCAGCTCATGGAGCCGGCTGTAGGTGTAGCGAAATCCGACGAGCCATTCGGACCAGCGTATCCACAGCCCGAGATTCAGGCCAACGGCTGAATTGTTCAAGGCGACCGCCGAGGTCGGACTGAAAGGCAAGGGCTTTGTCGTCTGACTGTGAAAAACCCAGCTGCACGCCGCCTGAAGCCGTGCCATTTGCCGCGAGCAGCAGCCAGGCCGTGGCATATAAGTTGATCCTTTTTTTCATGCTGTCGACACCTTTCTCCTGCGCCAGGCCATGCTCGCCAGGTGCGCAAGGCGCCGGATTCAAAGGAGAGCCTGGTGCACAAAGGTTGCAGTTCTCCTCTCCTGTCAGCGGGAACGGTTGTTGCGGGCGCCCTCGAGATTGACCATGATCGGCCCTTCGAGCCCTTCGCTGGTAGTCATCGAGGAGCGCTGCAATGCGGTCTTAAAAGGGAGCGATGCGGTTGAAGGATTCCGCCCGCTGCCGATCGATCATTGCTCACTCCCCTGTCGCGGCTCAATGATGGAACTGCACCAATCTGAAGAAATGGCCATCGAGATTCGAGGCTTTATACATGATGGATACTATTCATGACATACTTCTTTCCGGAAGGTAGAGGCATTCACTACGGATTCACCACCTCTCAAACAATCTACTCAAGAGTATGTTGAATACCAATAAAAAAAGTGCCCGGCGACAGGGGGAAAATCATGACGAAAACCAGTAATGGCCTTTGACTCTAAACAAGACCTTTAAAGCTAATTTGCCGCAGAAAGCCCAGCTCTGCTTTGCGAATTAACAAAGCATAAAGCAGAGCGCGGCAACGCGCTTCAGCGCCTCGAACACCTGGAGAGCGATCGAAACCCTGACTGCTCTGCCTTTAGAACCAGCCCCCATTCCGCTGCTGAATATCCCCTGCTATTTCCTCTTGCTTTTATGCGCTGCTAATGATATCTTGTCCAATGCACCGGCCATCAACCATTCAAAAGAGGATCCAATGAGCATCTCTATTTTATGCGCAGTTTTATTTATCGGATTTGCCGCTGCGCTTCAATCCGAACCCATCACCCAGGACCAACGCATGGAGTGGTGGCGCCGATCCCGGTTCGGCCTGTTCATCCATTGGGGTCTGTACGCTATCCCCGCAGGCATCTGGAAGGGCAGATCGATACCCGGCATCGGCGAATGGATCATGTACAGCGCCAAAATTCCGGTCGAAGAATATCGCAAGCTCGCGAAACAATTCAATCCGCAGAAATTCGACGCCAAGGCCTGGGTCGAGCTGGCCAAAACTGCGGGCATGAAATACATCACCATCACCTCCAAACATCACGACGGTTTTGCCCTGTACGGTTCCAAGGCCTCCTCGTACAACATCGTCGATGCCACTCCGTTCAAACGAGACCCGATCAGAGAGCTGGCGGAAGAATGCCATAAGCAAGGCTTAAAAATTTGCTTTTACTATTCTCAGGTTCAGGACTGGAATGAACCGGGCGGTTACGGCAACACCTGGGATTTTCCCGTACAGGGGGATTTTCAAAAATACCTTGATGAAAAGGTCAAGCCGCAGCTTACCGAGCTGCTGACCGAGTACGGACCGATAGGCATGATCTGGTTTGATACGCCCTACAACATTACTGCAGAACAGGCGCAATCGCTCAAGGACCTGGTGCGCCGGTTGCAGCCGGCCTGCATCATCAGCGGCCGGCTCGGCGGCGGCGTAAAGACCGATTATATCTCCACCGGCGATAATGTGGTGCCCGGCTCCATGATCGCCACCGACTGGGAGGTGCCGGCCACGCTGAACGACACCTGGGGATTCAAGGTGGAGGATCATTCGTGGAAGTCCCCTCGACAGCTGACCATCATCCTGTTCGACATTGTCGCCAAAGGCGGCAACTACTTGCTGAACGTAGGCCCCACAGCCGAAGGCGTGATCCCCGCCGAGTCGGTGGCCATTCTGCATAAAATGGGCGAATGGTTGTCGGTGAACGGAGAAAGCATCTATGGAACCGAAGCAAGCCCGTTTCAACGCGAATTCAGCTGGGGCAACCTCACCCGCAAGGGCGACAAACTCTATTTGGGCTTCTATCAATGGCCTGCCGGCGAATTTTATCTCGAAGGGCTGTTGACGCGGGTGGAAAAAGCCTGGCTGCTGGCGGATCCCGATCAAAAAGGGCTGGCTTTTCAGCAGACTCTGGATCCGAGCGCCGGAAGGCCGCGGCTCTCCCTTCATCTGCCTCAGCAGGGGCCGGACGAAGCGGTTTCTGTTGTAGTGCTGCAGTTGACCGGAGAACCGATGGTGCAGCAGGGCTTGTTCCAGAGCGGCGACGGCAGTGTGCTTTTGCCCGGGGTTCTGGGAAAAATCAGCCGGGCCGGCGAAGAGGCTCAACTGAATTTTGGCTCCCGCACCGGCGGTTCGGACGGCTGGCTGGATCCCGCCATTGCCATCGACTGGGATTTCCATCTGGAAAAACCCGGCCGCTATCGGGTGGACATCATCACCATGGAGACCGGGCAGCATGGCGACCCGGCCTGGGTGGGCGGTCACACCTTCGAGATTCACAGCGCCGCCAGCCTGCAGGGTGTGATTCGAGCGGACGAAAGAGAGTACAGCCCACGCGCGCATTATTGGCATCGCATACACACCCACGCAGGCTGCCTCACCTACAACCGTCCGGGCAGCCAGCACCTGCGGCTGCAACCGCTGTCCATCAATCCAGAACAAAAACCGGACGGTCAACCCGGCTTCACCTTTAAGGAAATCATATTGACACCCGAAGACTGAGGCCGCAAGGGCTGAAACCAAAAAAGTGAAACCAGCGCCGGCTGAGCCGGACAAAAGTGTCACGACCGATGGGGGCCAAGCGAAGGAGGACCTGGCATGAAGTCACGTGAACGGCTTGCACGACGAATGGTTGCCGGCACAGCATGGTTGCTGTTGTTTTGCAGTTGCCGGTCACAGAAACCGGGGTCGGTTGATCAGGGGGCGCATTATCTCGCCGACTCGAATCCCGAACGCGTCAAAACTATTTTGTTCGCCACTATCGCTCCGGATTTCCTCTACGAACGGGCGGATTTTTTCGCCCAAAACGGCATACATGGCTTTATGATGGCGCATATCATGGCCAGCTGGCAGGATGATATCTGGAAACAGCCCACGGCCTACACCCCGCATGCGCCGGCCGGAAGAGTCGTCGGCGAAGCCAATCCCCTGCTGCGGAAATGCCGGCGGACCAACCAACGTTGCCGTGAGCTGGGGATCGAATACAACAGCGTCAAGGTCGCGTTTTATAAAAACCTGCCGGACTGGTTCGATGACGCGGCCTGGCGCGCATTGTGCGAAAATTTCCACCAGTGCGCTGTTTTCAGCCGCTTGGCCCAATTCAGCGGCATCACCCTGGATATCGAATACATCGCCGAAATGTACCATCTGGATTATCCGGCTTATCAGGTCGCCGGCTATCCGCGCGATCGCCTCCGCAGCCAAGCGCAGCAGCGCGGCCAAGAACTGATGGCGGCCATGATCAAAGGATTTCCGGACATGATTTTTTGGCTTTTGCCCGAATGCATGACCATGTACGGCCCCCTGGCTTCGGATCTGTTCAGCGGCATGGTCAGCGCTCTGGCGGAAAAGGATTCTCCCGGCGGCATCCACGTGTGCAGCGAAGGCACCTATACCGCCACCAAACCGCGGGCCCTGTTCGGCTTGGTTTATAAAACAGATATCAAGTCGCAGCAGGTTCTGGCTGCGTCGGCAGATCAACAGGCTTTAGAGTATTGGCGACGGCGCGGCTCCATCAGCCCCGGCCTCTGGCCTCTGGGGTATTATCGAGAGATTCTGGACGCGGCAGGAAACCGGATCGGTTATGCCGGCAAAAAAGAAAAATTCGGCGACCGCATCATCGGCTCCTATGCGGATAAAAGCGAAAACTATAGCGCTGCGGAATTCCAGCGTCAATATGCGGCCGGTCGGCTGTTGGCCCGCCGGTTTGTCTGGATCTATTGTCATGGCCAGGTGTTCTGGCAGCTGAGCAAAGAAGAGATGATCCGCTTTCACGCCAGCGCCGGCGATACCCTGCCGGTGGTGGACAATCTTCAGGACTATCTTGACGTATTGCGTTATCCAAAGATTTTGCAGGACTCGTCCTTTGCGAACGGCAGCCGGCTGGTACGCGAACATCAGGGGCTCAACTACTTCACCGGTTTCGCGCCTTACTGGCGCCACCTGGGACCGTTCGCTTTTGACCAGAAAAATTTCTCCATGCCCATGGCGCCGGAAAAAACAATCGATCTCCAGGCCGAGTACACCACCCTGTCCGGTCAAGGCTGCTGGCAGAAAACGCCGGTTGACTCTTCCGGCTATGTCGACCTGGCTAGCCTGTACGGCAACCAAAAGATGCCCCTCGCCTACAGCCTCGCCTGGGTGGCAAGTGCGAAAAAACAGCCGGTGCAGCTGGGCTTCGGCTGCAACGATTGCGCGACCGTGTTTGTCAACGGAAAATCGGTTTTTCATTTCGACGGGTCGCGCAACGCCGTGATCGATGAGGACATCATCGCCGTCACCCTGCCCGCCGGCCGCTCGCAAATCCTGGTCAAGTGCGGCGACCGGGGCGGCTCTCACTGGGGTTTCTATCTGCGCATTCTGGAGCAGGCTGAAAAAAACAAAGTGCGCTGGGTGGAGCCTTGACCGCTGGATGAGCGGCCAAGCCCATTTTTCCAGACGTATCATCATTGTGGAGCTGTCATCATGAAAACAAAGTCCCTTCTTTTGCTTTTTTGCTTGTGTTCTGCTTCCCAACCTCAATCATCGCTGCAAGGCTTTGTCCCTGTTCCGGGCGGCGCCTTTCAACGGGGAGATGTCGTCACTGAAAGCGAAAGGCCGCTGGTCCGCGTCGACGCCTTTGAAATGCTCGACCATCCGGTCACCAACGCCGAGTATAAATGTTTTATCGATGCAACCGGTTTTCCGCCGCCGCTGCATTGGATCGACGGTCGAATTCCAGCCGGCAAAGAGGAGTATCCGGTGATTTTCGTCAATCGCCACGATGTGGATGCGTACCTGCAATGGTTGACACAAACCGACGGCCGCATATATCGGCTGCCCACCTTCATCGAATTCGAATACGCCTCGCGCGGCGGACAGACGGATAAAAAATATCCCTGGGGCGATGACGATCCATCTGGCCGAGCCAATTATGACGCCAAGAACGATCGGCCCTTTGATCAGTGGCAGAAATATCTGCGGCCGGCCAAAGAGGGCAAACCCAACGGATACCGCCTCTACGGCATGGCCGGCAATGTCTGGCACCTCACCGTCAATCTCCTGGATCCGGCGACTACGCCGTTCAAATATCGCATCACCAATGTGCCGACGCTGGAGGGCAGCCGCATGGGTGGGTCCTGGGCGCGCAGCGCCGACTATCTGCGCTGCGGCAACCGCTCAGAGCTCTCCTCCGCCATCCGCCATCCCGATATCGGCTTTCGGCCCATTCGCCAGCCGGCGGGCGCTGACTGGCGGGAACAGCCGCGCCGCCTCTGCTGCCAATCCATCGGCAACGGCCGCGTGTTTCTCAGCTGGGCGTTGTTGCCGGAGGACAAACCAGGCCAGCGCTACAATCTCTACCGCGCCTCTTCGCGCAATCACAGCGGATTCCTGGTCAATCAAAAGCCGGCGGACTATACTTCGTTCATCGATGAAAACCTGACGGCTGGAAAAAGAGTTCACTATTATGTCCGCACCGTGGATGCCAACGGCCGCGAAGGCCGACGATCCGAATGGGCAAGCGCGACAGTCCGCAGCCAAGCTGATTCCGCGTTGGTCACCTTCAGCCCCATCACCAGCCACGACGGCCTGACGCCGATCTTCGGCGATCTGGATGGAGACCGAGCCATGGACTGTGTGATCCGGTTGCAGAACGGAAACGAGGAAGAGTCGCAGGATCCCGGTATACCGGTACAGCTGGAGGCGTTCACCTCCTTCGGCCGCTCGCTGTGGCGCAAGGACATCTGTTATCATGATCATTGTTACGGCAGCGCCAACAACGTGCCGTTCAATGTCTGGGACATGGATGGCGACGGCAAAGCGGAAATCATCACCCGTCTGCAGATCGGCGATTCGGTGTTCGTCGCCATTCTGGAGGGCATGAGCGGCCGTGTGCTGGCGAAAACCGCCTGGCCGGACATGGCCACGGATTTCCAGCGTTCGTCCACCCGCATCCATCTCTCTGTGGCCTATCTCGACGGCGTACATCCGGCGGTAGTCACGCAGACCGGTTTGTATGAGAACGAGGTCTTTGTCGCCTTTGATGCGAAATTGAAAAAGCTGTGGCAGTTCAACAGCTTTGCCGAAACCAACGGCAGCGGAGCGCACAGCATCGAAGTGGCGGATGTGGACGGCGACGGAAAAATGGAGGTGTTTGACGGCACCACCTGCCTCAACCATGACGGCACCCTGCGCTGGTCCATCTACCGCCAGCACCCGGATAAAGTGGCTGTTCACGATTTTCTGCCGGACCGGCCCGGGCTGGAGGTCTTTTTTCTCGTCGAGTCCAATGCGCACGCCGGCGCCTATATGGTGGACGCCTCATCGGGAAAAATCATCTGGAAGGTCAACCGGGAGGACGATCCGCGCTGGACCCACGGCCATTACGGCTGGAACGCGGATATCTGGGACGGCGCCAAAGGCATCGAATGCATTGTCACACGATCCGGCCATTGGGACCAAAACCTGGTGCTGTACGCTGCGGACGGTAGATTGCTCCAGGAGCCCTTTCCCAACGGCTACCAGCCGGTGGAATGGAACGGCGACCCGGTCCGCGAGCTGCTGTTCGACAACGGCCGGCGTATCGGCCGGTTCAATGGCGTCACCGTGGACCTGATCTCTGGACAACAGCCCAATCCCATCCCTCGCAGCAGCCTGGTGATGCAGATGGACCTGTACGGAGATTTCCGCGATGAGCTGGTGGTAAAGGCCAAGGCCCGGAACGGCGCGCCGGTGCTCTGCGTGGTCACAGCCGTCACCGTGCTGCCCAGAGCGATGGTCTCGCCGCTGAACGACCTCAACTACCGTCTGTGGATCGGCCGCAATATGGGCGGAGGGTATCAGACGTTTTATGACCGGACCGGCATCACGCCTGGCGAAAAGCGCTGACCGTGCAGCTCACCTGCAGCGCCTCTAATCACCGCAGCCGCCGATCGGGCGGCGGCCGCGGTCGAATAGTGCTTGATTCTTTCCAGCTTGATGTATAAATTATCCCTGAAAGGTCAATGGTAGACTGAAAAACACGTACACTCGTCAGTCCTTTGGAGGAACCATGAAAAAACCCGCTGTTTTAACTGTTCTGCTCCTCATGTTCACACTGTCGCTGGCCTTTGCCAAGGTCGAGCTGAAATCCGCCCAGATCAAGCCCACCTCCGCAGCGCCGGGCGATACCGTTTGCGTGCGCGTCGAATTTACCGGAGAACCGGATGCGGTCAAGAGCGTGGTCATCACGGTCCGCGAATATCCTTACGACGCACCTAAATTCAGGCTGAAAAAAGCGGCAAACCAGAGCGTCTGGACGTTAAAAACAACTGTTCCGTGGGATGCGCCCATTCAATCCTTTCACCTGGATATCAGCGCCATCGATAAAAACGACATCGAGGTCATCACTTCCGGCTTTGAGAACAATGAAACCGGCAAAGCCGGAAGCCTCACCTTTGAAGTGAAATAATCAATAGACAACAAAACGCCGGCCGACGCAAGCGGTCCCATCAACCCGCTTCTTCCGCCGGCGTTTTCTTTGCGACCCAAGTCCAATCAGGAGCCTGGTCTGAACGTTTTTCGAGAAAATCCCGCTTCCGCCCCCCCTCTGCCGTCGAGTCGCTTGCTCCTGCGTTTTAACGCTCGCCTGCTGATCGCACTGACTATCATCTTCAGCCTCCTCCTGACCCTGTATGCCCTCTGGGACATCCGTCGGACCCGGCAAGAGTTCTCCGGCCTGTTGCAGAACCAGGCGATCAGCCTGCTCTCGCTTGCCCATAAAGGGCTTTCTGATGCAGCCCAATCGCTGGACTATCTGCAAAGCCAACTAGCCGAGCGTCTGCTGGACAACGCCCGGCTGCTGGAACAGCTGGATCGCCAAAGCCGGTTGACGCCGGCCCTGCTGACCCAGCTGGCAGAACAAAACCATCTCTTTCGGGTTCAGGTGTTCGATGGCCAGGGCCGGCTGGTGATGACCAATGGAACCGGCGAGCAACACGGAGCTGGACCCGGACCAGGCCCTCGTGTTCAGCTGCAACCGATATTGAAAGGCGAAGAACAGGAACTGGTGCTGGGTTTCCGCCAAGGCCGCTTTGGCAGCGGACAACGGTTCGCGGTGGCCAGAAAAAGAAGCCGGGGCGGCGTAATCACCGTCAACGCCGATGCGGAGGAGATGCTGCACTTTCGCCGCACCATGGGCGCCGGCAGCTTTATGCGCACCATGAAAGAAATTCCGGATGTGCGCTATATGGTGCTGCAAGACAGTGTGCAAATCCTTCTGGCCTCCGAAGGGGTCCACGCCATGAACAGCATCCCCTCCGATCCTTTTCTGCTCGCTGCGCTTGCCGACAGCCAACCACATTTCCGCTTCAGCGAATATGAAAATGAGCGCATCGCTGAAATCGTCCAGACCATCGAAATGGATCCCTTTGATCGAGGGTTGCTGCGCATCGGTCTGAGCACCAGTCACCTGGCTGCAGCGGAAACAAACGCCCTCCGCCGCGTGCTGCTGCAGTCGCTGCTTTTTGTCTTTGTCAGTGTGGCCTTGACCCATTTTATCATCAGTCTGCAGAACTATCGCACGCTGCAACAGGCCTACCGTCGCATCGAAGGGCACACCGGCAGCATTCTCGCCCATCTGCACGAGGCGGTGGTGGCTCTGGATGCGAACGCACGGGTGACCGTGTTCAACGTCTCTGCAGAAAAACTTTTCAACCTGCGGCCGGACCAAGTGATCGGCAGACCCTGTCCCGCTCATATCGACGTATGCGGCTGGTTGACGCAGGCGCTCGAGTCTGGAAAGGATCTGGTAGATCAACAGGGAACTATCACGGTGGAGGAGAAACAGTTGGTGATTCATGGCGATATCACCGTGCTGCGCGACGGACAAGGCCGCATCGACACGGTGTTCGCCGTGATGCGCGATATGACACAACAGCAGCGTCTGGCCGACCAAATCAAACGACAGGAACAGCTCACCGCCATGGGGCATTTGGCCTCGGGGGTAGCGCACGAGATCCGCAATCCACTCAACGCCGTCAGCATGATCGCGCAGCGGCTGGGGCTGGAATTTTCACCGAAAGAGGATGCTGAGGAGTACCATCGCCTGACGCAGACCGTTGTTTCTGAAAGCCGGCGCATCAACGACATTATCCAGCAGTTCTTGACCTTTGCCAAACCTGCGCCGTTGAACCGGAACAAGTGCCGCGGGGATGAGATCCTTCATCACGTCGCAGGTCTGATCAGGCCCGCAGCGGAGGCCAAAGGGATCAAAGTGACGGTCCATGCGCAGACCGTACAAGAGATCGAGATCGATCGGGACAAAATGGAACAGGCGCTGCTCAATCTAGCGCAGAACAGCGTGGACGCCTGTTCCAGCGGCGATGAGATTCAGCTGGAGTGCCGCCCCATGGGCGACAAGGTCCACTTCATCGTTCGCGATAACGGTCCGGGCATTCAGCAAGCAGACCTGGGGAAAATCTTTCACCTCTATTACACCACTCGAGAAAAAGGAACCGGCATCGGATTGAGCATCGTCCAGCAGATCGTCAACCAGCACGACGGACTCATCACCGTCAACAGCAGCCCGGGGCAGGGCGCCACTTTCACTATTGAATTGGGTTGATGCATACAGCGAATCAGCGGCGGAATGCGCCGGGTGATTCCAGTCGGTCGCTTGCGCTCAGCCTCTTTGCTGTGCCTCCGCATTCCAATGATATTGGCTGCCTTCTCCTGTTCCAGGACAAGTACAGCGTCGACGTTTTTGCCGGTTATAGAGGTGGACTGAAGGGAAGCAGCGATCTCATCGATCAATCGATAGGGCTTTGAGCAGGCTTCACTAATGTCAAGCGCTCACAGACCATGCCGCTTTTTTGCAGAGGAGCGTGCCGAGAGACTGTCATGCACGCATTGTCAAGAAGAGATGACTGGCCAGGCCGACGGAATGGTTCAGTTTACATAAACCACTCTAAATAAAAATTTCCTGCGACCGGATCTTTAGGTTTTTTCACCATGCACGCCAGGCTATCAAGAGCTGAAATCCCACCAGGACAGCCAGAACGATTCCAAGAAAAGTCCGTTGTGCCCGAAGGGCTGCCTTGGCTGCAGCGGCATCGCCGGGCAACAGAGCAAACAGACGCCCTCCCGTCTCCCTTGGCGGGGCGAAAAGGCTTCTGTCCGCCGCTGAGTACAATCCGTAAGCACAGACCGTCTCGCCCGGTCGGACAACGACTTCGTCGAGCATCCACCCATCAAGATTCGGTCCTGGATTCTCTCGCTTGTCTTCTCTGACTGTTACCGGCGCCGATCCGCCTTTCCGGCCTTCGGCCGTGGAATCCGCCTTTTGTCTCAAGAACGCATCCTCAAAGACCGTGCTGTTAATGTACGCCTGGGCTCTATCACGGGAAGCGTCATCAGACAGTGTGCTCCTGGGCGCCTGAAGAACCGGCATCCCCTGGATGCGCACGCCGCCGCTTGCAGTTCTGATCTCACAGGGGACCATCGCACGGCCGGTGTACGCGGTGATAAGGTGCCGGTTTCGTGAGTACCGCCTCGAGGGTTCCGGCCCGGCTGTCCGGCGCTCAAAACGCGTGATCCAATATTGATAGGCAACAGCCGCCTGCCCCGAGAACGGCGCTGTAAGCGCCCCTTGGGGCGTCAGGGGCTGAATAGTTCCTACCGCCGCCGTCCACTTTCCATCCACGGGCTCCCGCTTCTGGACAGCATGATCCAGGGCCTCCTCGTTTTCGCTGTAGAACAGGCCGCGTATCGCCCAGATGGTCGCCAGACTGAGAGAACCGCACAATAGCGAAAAGAAGACAGCTTCATGTCTTGCCCTGGATGTAAAAAACACATACCAGCCCACACAGAACACGAGCAACAGTGCCAGCCAAAGCCACTTGCCGGCGCTGTGTCTTGAGCGTTCATGCTTCCAGTTCTTCATCTTTTCTTTCTTCCGCCTCACTTTTTGCACAGCAGGGATATATTACAGCCGAACGCATGCGCTTCGTCTCTTGCAACTATAACTAACCGGTTCAAAAACAGGAGCCAGTGCCGTGAAACGCATAAAAGCGCTGATGATTCGGCATCACCTCAACAGCAGGACCTTGTGTGTCACTGCAAACCCTTTCGATTTCATTCTGATATAATAAATGCCTGAAGGCGCCTGGCGGCCGCGATGATCAACGCCCGTCCAGACGACCCGATGTCTTCCGGCTTCCCGGTTGCCACAATACAACCCAGCCACAACTTTCCCCAGTAGATTGACAACGTCGATGTCGACCTCTTCAGCCCGAGCAAGCGCATATTCGATGGTCGTGCAGCTGTTGAATGGATTCGGATGGTTGGCCAGCAGTGCGAATTCAACCGGAGCGGAGCCAGCCTGCCCCTGCGCAACCCGCGTCGGTGGGTCGAAGCGGAGGATATAGAGTCCGGTCTCGCGGTCCAAGGTGTAGATCAGGCTGTTATGCACAGCGATGTCATAGACGTCGCCGCCAGTGATGTAACAGCCGATCCGTTGCGGCGCCTGCGGATGTGAGATGTCAAAAACAACGGCGCCGCCTGTTCCAGCGGCGACGAAGGCATAATTCCCGGCCAATTCGATCTGCCAGGCAAAGCCAGAGGAGCGGCAGTCGCCGATCCTTTGCGGATTGCTGATATCGGTAATGTCATAGCTGTGGATCGAATCGCCGCCGGCAATAAAAAGCGTGTGCTCACGAACCGCTGATCCCATGGTATGGGTGGAAGCCCTGATGCGCGCGATCAAAGCCGGATTCGCCGGATCGGCCACCTGAACGATACACAGGCCGCTGTCTTCGTCTGCGACGAAGGCATAGGGGCTTTGCACAGTGACATCGATGGCCTTGCCCGGAGTATCAAAACCACCAACCTCCACCGGCGCCAGCGGGTTGGCGACATCCATAATGCGCAGACCTCTCGTGTAATCCGCCATATAGGCATAATGGCCCTCCACAGCGAGGCCCTGGCACCAATCGAAATAATTCATCGTTGCAGTCAGCACCGGCTGGGCCGGCGTGGAGAGATCGACGATGGCCAGACCCATATAAGCAGCGGCGAGATAGGCATGATTGTCCTGCACTACGACCCGATCACAATCATAATTTCCGGAATCCAAATAACCTGTCGAGGAGGGAGTCAATGGGTCTGCGCACTGAATAATCCGGATGGTTTCACCGCCGCTTAGATAAGCGTACGCTCCTTTCACATCGATTCCGCTCCAGTAACTCCCGGTTTTTAGGTTTGAGACGACAACAGGCGGAGAGGAGGAAACCGAGATCACGGACATCCCCTGGCCGCTGCAGGCGACATAGGTCAGATCATTCTGCACCGACATCCGCCGGATGGAGCGCACAGTATTCAAGGAATCCACCTTAACGGGATGGGCGGGCGTCGAGACATCATAAATATACAAACCCGATCGATAGCCGGCGATGTAGGCGGTGGTGTTCTTCAGTCGGACGCTGAAAACGTTCCTGTTTTCCAGGCAGAAGCCGATCTCGACCGGCTGCGCCGGCGTAGAAATATCAAAGATGCGCAGACCGCCATTGCTGCAAGCCAGATAAGCGTGGTTGTTATGGATGGAGATCTCCTGGGTTTCATCGGGAAGGGGCACCTGGTTTACCACAGTCGGGTTGGCCGGATCGGCAATATCCACCACCGCCAGGCTTTTCCAGAAAGGAACATAAGCAAATCGGCCGCTCACAGCGAGCGAAAGCACCATACCAGCGAGCCTAAGGTGCCCGCACACAGCCGGCCGGGCCGGATTGGAGATGTCGGCGATGATCAGGCCGTCATTTCCCGCCGCGATGAAGGCATGACTTTCGGCCAGCGCGACATCAATAGCTGTCTTGATGCTCTCCAGCGCCCCGATCTCCACCGGAGCGGACGGGTCGGAAACATCGACGATGCGCAGGCCGCCCTCATAATCGGCGACATATATTCTGTTCTCACGCAAAGCCAGTCTCCGCACCATTCTCGGCAAAGCAACGCGGCCGAGCAGCTGCGGATAGGCCGGATCGGTATAGTCCATGATCTGCACATAGGCGCCGTTGCCGAGATAGACCCGATTGCCATCGGCTAGTACGTCATAGCACTCCCCCTCTGCCCAGCGGCCGACCAGAGTGCAGTTTTCGCTGTACACCTGCGCCTGGGCGACACCAATTATCACAAATAAAAACAGCTCCAGCCCCCGAAGAATGATGGCCCGCACATGCTTCATTCTGCGCTCCTTTCTGTTCGGGTAATGGAACAAAGTTAAAAGCACTCGCTTAGTTGACACCCTCACCGCAGCAACAGCATCTTGCGTGATTGAGAAAAACTCGACCCAGTCAGCCGGAGAAAATAAAATCCAGAAGGCATCTCCCGGCCGTCGGCATCGCATCCGGACCAATGCACCCGGTGCACGCCAGTCTGCCTGATCCCCTGGTCCAGCGTCGCCACCGTTTTTCCCATCAGATCCAGAACCTGAATAGCGACCATACCGGGCTCGAGCAGTGCGTACTCCACTGTAGTACGGCTGTTAAAGGGGTTGGGATAGTTTTGCCGCAGGATATAATCGGCCGGCAGTGCGGGGTCCAGGACTGCAATCCCCAACGCAGCGGGTGTGATGAGCTCCGCTGTCTTGATTTTTGCGCTGCCGCTATAGCCTCCTGTGACCAGCACCCGGCCGTCCTTGAGCAGGGTAGCAGTATGCCCATACCGGGGCGTGTTCAGGCTGTCGACAAAGGCAAAAGTCCCCTGAACGGGATCGTACAGTTCCACCGAGCGGGTGATCGTCGGAATCAATCCGCCGACAAGGAGAATTTTGCCATTGGCAAACGTCACAAACTGGTGCCCCCTGCGTCTCTCGGCTGCCATGACTCCGGCCGGAGTCCAGTAACCTGTCTGTGGATCAAAAATTTCGCATTGGCCTGCAGAGAATGAACCAGCTGCCAGCACCCGGCCGTCCGGAAGCGGGCAGAGCGAAAAGTTAGATCGCGTCGGCGTCATTTCAGCGGCAGCGGTAAATAGCCCGCTCCCGGGACTGAAAATTTCGCAGGATCTGAGGCCGATGCCAAAACCAGGCGTGGTCGTCTGCAAGCCGCCTGCGATGAGCACGCGTCCATCGGGCAACAGCGCCGCAGCATGGCCGGAGCGGTCCGTCGACAGGCTGCCGGTCGTTGTAAAGGCGCCCGTTGCCGGATCGTAGATCTCCGCAACCGCGTGGGTCTGCGGTCCCTGTTGATGCTGACCGGCGGCGATCAGAACGCGGCCGTCAGCGAGCAGAGTGGCCGTATGATAACAATGGTCGGTTGCCATGCTGTCCGTAGGGGTGAAAACTCCGGTGGCGGGATTGTAGATCTCTGCGTATTTCTGGCTGTTGATTCCGCCGGCAAGCAGCACCCGGCCATCAGGCAGCAAAGTGGCCGACGAACCCTGGTAGAAATTTTTTTTTGTACTGCCAGTGAGGTTAAAACTCCCGGTATTGGGATTGTAGAGCTCGGCTTTTACTTCGCCGCCGCCGGCGATCAGCACCCTGCCATCTTTTAGCAGAGTGGCGGTATGGTAGGAACGGGCGATTTGCAATTCACCGGTGTAACTCCACTGTGCCGCCAGGGGCGAAATAACAATGAAACATAATCCGGCGAGAACGATAAGGAGCGGCATATTAACTTTCATGACCTGGCCTCCACGGGTTTGCGGGCACTATCGATAGGAGTTAAACGATCCATGCGATGAAGGTCACTCTCCGGGGATGGAAGGACCAAGGCAGGATGATAAGAGGTGATCAGCTGCGGCAGCGGATATTTCCCCGAGCGACGGCTCCAAGGCCTGTTGAAAAATATTCAATCGTGCTGCCAATGTCAAGGGGAAATTCATCCGCTTTGTGTCAAGCAGCTCAAGAAAACCCCGGCAAGGTTCATGCAGCAGGTGATCCGATATAACAAAGCACCGACGGCAGACGTCCTTACATCTCGTTTCCTCAGAGGGGCATGAAAAAGTGGCAGAATGAATCGATCGTTCAACCGGCGGCTGGAATCGGGCGGACCTGCGTGTTTCCCCCATGTGACAGCGAAAGATCCAGCGGTGCATTGGTTCGATAGGATCCACAGGTGAAATCAGGGACAGTGATGGGGAAAGATCCGTTGGCCACAGACCATGCGCTCAGCGGAACGATGGAACTCCAGGCGGCGACATCGTACACGTCCTGCTCCAGCGGAAGCCCATTCCTGAGGCAGTCGATCAGGGGCCAGTCCATCATAAAGTCCATGCCGCCGTGTCCACCGATCGTTTTGGCGAGGTCGCATACGCGTTTGACGATCTCCGGGGTGTACTTTTCCCATCATAAAATCGTTTGACGACATCGAGGTCATGAAGGTCATCCGGTCGCCGCGGTTGATGTTGACCACCTGGCAGAGCGGGCCGAGGAGCCCATGGGTGGGATAGAGGTTTGCATTCCGGCGCTGACTTTCCCGCAAGCGTCACATGCCGGTGCTTCTCGGCAGGTTAAAGTTCATCTTCAGTTGATCGTGGATATAGCCGCCTTCCACATGGATGATATCGCCGAAAAGCCCCTGCCGCACCATATTGAGGACCAGCAGCTCGAAAAAATCATAGCAGCAGTTTTCCAACATCATGCAATGTCTCTTTGTTCTTTCGGAGGCTTTTCTGTCCCAGATCGACTCGATCCTGGTATTTATCGCAAAGCGCCCTGATCTCAACGCCTTCAATCAGCCTTAGCCGGCCCACGGCCGCGAATCCACGGCTGCCGACGCCGATCAGCCCGATCCGAACGGTTTCCAGCCTGGGCGCCGCGTAGCCGCACATATTGAAAATCTGCTGATGCGTTTCTTCCGCTTCCCTTTTGGTATAAGCGAACAGCTCCGCTCTTCCGGCTTTGCGTCCGGGCTTTATGCCGGTCATGCCCAATGCGGTCAATCCCGCGCCTGCCGCACCTGCTGTTTTGAGAAATTGTCTGCGGTTTGTTTTCATGGTTTGATCTCTGGTTTTCATGAAGCGCTAAAGCTCACGGCCATCAGGCCGTAACGGCAAGCTGATCCACTTTCAAGGATTCGTATGCGGTTTTTCAATCCCATCCTGGTCGATTTTCATCGACGTCGTAATCGCCGGTCACGCCCCTTGCGATGAGCCCCTTCTGCACCGATCATTGATATTTTGTAAAGGCGTAGCGCTTCGCCAGGTTCGCTTTTTCTTCGCCCGACAGCGAAGTGAAATATTTCTTCCAGCCAGGACAAAAGTTGATATGCCAACGCCAGAACCGGCCCATCAGAGATTTAGGATTCTTGTCGTAACGGGCGCGAAAGGCGCATTTGGCGCAATTTTCCTCAGCCATCTTTTACCTCCTTTGACTGCAGTTCGGCAGATCAGGCGCTGAACAAAGCAGTCATAAAAAGTGCCATCGCCCATTGCCGCCGGAACTGACCGCGGCCGGGCGTTTTACAAGGGATTCTTACACCTGCGCTACAATTACCGTATAGTTCTTGCCGTATTTTTTCGCGCATTTCGGACAGGTGGTATACCACATGTACCATTTCTTCACCTCCAGCCCCTTGGCTTCAGCCTGCGCCTGAAAATCCGCGCACCATTTTCCGGTGTCCTTGAACGGCCCTTCATAGACCTTGGTCAGAAATTTACCGCTCAGGTTGATGTTTTCCGCACCGGGAATCTCACGGTCCACGGCGAGATAGACATCCATATTCCATTTGGAGGTGTGATCGGACAGACAGAGCCTGCCGATAAAAGAGCCGCCGGCCGCCGTCACCGTGGCGTCCAGCCGCTTCATAACCGAGCCAAAGTTGAGCGGCATGTAGAAAAGGGTCCGGACCTTTTCCTTGATGAATTTTTTACCCGCCCAGTCAAATACTTTGTCATCCCAGGGCGCCGGATCGAATTTTGGACAACAGATTTTCTCATCCATTTTTCCTCCTTTGCAAGTCGGTCGCAATATCGAAATTGATATGGTTCATTCGACAGATAGGCAGCTGATCAATCGCCAAGTGCGCCGAGTAGTATGGTTTATTCATTCCCTCGGCATCGCGCTGCGATTACTTTAAAGAGGGGAATGGTCTCATAGGCTGCACCAGCGCATACCATCGGCAACGCCTCCCGCCTGCTGCCCCGGAAATGTAACCAGGCGAAAAATGAAAAACAAGAATGTTTCAGCAAATTTAATAAAAAATGCCTTGCGTTTTCCTTGAATATTGGCTAAATTAGACTATAAAACAATTTTAGTCGAAAAGACGAAAATTTTAGGAATTCCACATGGACATTATAAAAGAAAAAGATGAGCAGGTTCGGCAAGCGATCCTGCAAGCCGCCCTGCGGGTTTTTCAGAAATGGGGATTGAATAAAACCACCATGGAAGACATCGCCCGCGAAGCCGGAAAGGGAAAAAGCACCTTATACTACTATTATAAAAGCAAGGACGAAATTTTTGACGCGGTTCTAAAGATTCAATTGAATAACATTCTTTCCAAGGCTGAAGAGCTCGCCAACAGCATGAGCTCGGCGAAAGAAAAACTGAAAAAATACATCGTCAGCTGTATTTGCGAAATGGGCAAATACTCGACCATCTACAGCATCGCCCGCCGAGAGATCAACATGAGCCGCGGTTACCTGGAAAAAATCAGATCGTTTTTGGAAGAAAGGGAAGAAAAATTCATCAGACAGGTGTTAAATCATGGTTTTTTAAGCAGTGAATTTCACTTTATCGATGAGGATGAATTGGAAACTGCAATTAAAGCGATCGTCGGCGTCATTCATGCGCTGGAATTGTACTTGATGCTGGAAAATGACGATCCCAAACAGATAGATATCGTTGCTAGACTCATAACTAATGGAATTTGATTTTTTAACCAGTTTTCGACTAAAAAACTAATTAGGTCTAAAAATATAGGAAACTACCATGAAAAACTCAACTGCACCCGTTGTCAGCCTGATCGTAGCCCTGATCACGGTCACAGGCTGCAATCGATCCGTGAACCAGACTCAACCGGAACCCGTTCCCGTCAAAGTTTATCAGGTACATGTCATGGATGCCCGCCACTATACGGCCTATAGCGGCACCATCGAAGAATCGGAAACCATTCCTCTTAGTTTTGCGTCAGTCGGCACCGTTGCAGAAGTGCGGGTCTCCGAAGGGCAATTCGTCAAAAAGGGCCAGCTCCTGGCCAGGCTCGACACCAGCACGTTTAAAAGCGCCTGGAACATGGCGAACGCCGTGCAACAGCAGGCGGAGGATGCCTACCAGCGATTAGCCCCCATGTATCAGAACGGCAATCTGCCGGAGATCAAATATGTCGAGGTCCAGACCGGCTTGCAACAGGCCAAAGCCGCCGCGGCCATCGCCCGCAAAGGCCTGGACGACTGCAATCTGTACGCCACCACCGATGCCCTTGTCGGCAAACGTTCGATCAATCCGGGCATGATCGCCCTGCCGAACATCGCTTCCATTACCCTGGTCAAAATCTCTAAAGTGTTCGCCAAGGTGGCGGTTCCGGAAGATGAAATCTCTTCGATCAAAAACGGCGACAAAGCCATGGTCGCCATCGGCGCTCTGGGAAGCCGGGCCTATGCCGGCACGGTGGCAGAGGTCGGCGTGATGGCCGATCCGCTGGCGCATACCTATGCAATAAAAATTGCTTTGGACAATTCTGATTGGAAAATCAAACCCGGCATGATCTGCAAAGCGACCATCGAAAATCCGGCGGTTCAACGGGGCTTGCTGGCGCCGAGTCACGCGGTATTAGTCGATGAGACCGGCAAAAACTTTGTCTATACGGTCGATCCGGCTACGGCAAAAGCGACGAGAAAATACGTTCAAATCGGCGGTCTGCTCACGGACGGCCTGGAAATCACCGACGGGTTGAATGTAAACGACCATCTGGTGGTCTCCGGTCAGCACAGACTGGTGGATAACGCCCCAGTGCGCATCCTGCCCAACTAGCACCCGAGGAAATGAAAACCATGAAAAAAAAATACACCCTCCTGGAAACGCTGCTGCGTTACAAGCAGGTGCTGTTCATCAGCACCGGCATTTTGCTGCTGGTGGGAATTCTGGCCCTGATGCAGATGCCGCGCGATGAATTCCCCACCTTTGAAATACGGCAGGGCATCATTGTCGGCGTTTACCCCGGCGCCTCCTCCCTGCAGGTCGAGGAGCAGCTGACGACCAAAGTCGAACAATATCTGTTTCAATACAACTCGGTCGTGCGCAGCAAAACCCGCTCCATCTCCAAAGAAAACGTGATGGTCATCTATGTGGAAGTTTCGGAGAAAGAAAAAGATCCGGAAGCTTTTTGGGCCAAGCTTCGGCTCGGGCTGAATGATTTTAAAAAACAGTTGCCCTCCGGCGTCCTGTCTCTGACCGCGGACAATGATTTCGGCAGCACCTCGGCCCTGTTGCTGGCGGTTCAATCCGAGACCAAAACCTACAAAGAGCTGAAAGAGGTCGTCGACCAATTTGAAGATCAAATCAGAAAAATTCCTTCCGTCTCCAAAGTGAAAAATTACGGCTCGCTGAAGGAACAGATCAACGTCTATATGGACGACGCCAAGCTCGCCCATTATGGCATCAAGCCATTGGTGGTGCTGGCGGCCCTCAAACCGCAAAGCGAGGTCGGCTATGCCGGCGAGATCGACGACGGTCATTCCGTGTACCCGATTCATATTCCGTTGAGCTATCGAACCGAAGAAGATTTGGCGAATCAGATCGTCTATTCGGATCCTTTGGGCCATATCGTCCGGGTCAAAGATGTAGCCAGGGTGGTGCGTGAATATGAGCAGCCGGACTCCTTTGTCCGCGTCAACGGTAAAAAATGCCTCATCGTCTCTCTGGAAATGCAGACCGGCAACAACATCGTTCACTTTGGCGAGGCGGTCGGCAAAGAGATCGACCGTTTCAGCCGATCGTTGCCGCCGGATGTAAAAATCATAACCATCTCCAACATTCCCGGCGCAGTCTCCCACGCGATTGCCAACTTTATGAAAGAGTTCGCCATCGCCATCGTCGCCGTCATTCTGGTCACCATTATCCTCCTGCCGCGCAGAGTGGCCTTGGTGGCCGCATCCGCCATCCCCATCTCCATCCTCATCACTCTGGCGTTCATGTGGGTGACCGGGTGGGATCTGCAGACGGTTTCCCTGGCCTCGTTGATCCTGGTTTTGGGGATGGTGGTGGACAACGCGATCGTCATCATCGACAATTATGTGGAGAAATTGGACAACGGCATTACCCCACACGATGCCGCCTCGCAGAGCGTGTCGGATCTGTTCGGTTCAGTGCTTTCCGCCACCCTCATCCTCATCGCCTGTTTCTGGCCGATCATCTTTTTCATGAAAGGGACCGCCGGCGACTTTGTCCGCTCTCTCCCCTATGTGGTCAGTTATGCCCTGTTCATCTCGCTATTCACCTCCGCGGTGCTGGTGCCGCTGCTGAGCTATTCGTTCATCAAAAACGGCATTAAAAATGATAGCCGCAAGGGCAGAAAGGCCGTCTTTCTGGACAACGTACAAAAGTATTATAACCGTTTGCTGGATAAAGTTTTTAAAAACAAACTGATGGTAGTGCTGCTGGGCATGGGCTCCTTCATCGCCGGCATGGCGATCCTCGGCATTTCCCCGCAACAGTCTTTTCCGAAAATCGAGCGCAACCAGTTCGCCGTTGAGGTGCACTTGCCTCTGGGCAGTTCCCTGCAGCAAACCGATGCGGTGATGAAAGATTTGGAACAACTGCTGGAAAAGGACTCCCGGGTCAAGACTGTGGCGTCGTTTGTCGGGACCAGCTCGCCGCGTTTCCATACTATTTACGCGCCCAATTTTCCGGCAAAAAGCTATGGACAATTGATCGTACTGACTGCCTCCAATCAGGCGACGGTCGAGCTGCTCGATGAATTCAGCGTCAAATACGCCCATCGCTATGCGAACGCGGATGTCAAATGGAAGCAGCTGGAATTCGCCGTCTCCCCGTCGCCCATCGAAATCCGCATCGCCGGCGATGACCTGCAGGCCCTGAAACAAACGGCGGACCGCGTCTCAAATATCCTCCGGCAATGCGAAGGCGTTACCTGGGTGCGCACGGATTTCAAGCAGGCTCAGCAGACCATCGATCTTGAGATCAAAAGGGATGAAGCCGGCCGGCTTGGCTATTCCAATATGCTGCTCGGTTATTCCCTGATGGTCGGCACCAAAGGATTGCCTCTGGCCACCATCTGGGAGGGCGATTATCCGGTGCAAGTGCAACTCAAAGTAGATAAAAAAGTCAAAACCAGCATCGACGATATCAATAACCAGTATGTGACCTCTCCCTATCTGGTCGCCTCGGTGCCGGTTCGTCAGATCGCCGATCTCAAACCAGGATGGACCGAGGGCGAGATCGTCCATCGCAACGGCATCCGCACCCTTACGGTTCAGGCGGATGTGAGCAGAAAGGCGTATCCCTCGACCATTTTCAACAAAGTAAGACCGAAAATCGAAGCCCTGCCGTTGCCGGAAGGTTTTTCCATTTACTATGGCGGCGATCACCAGGACACTGTGGAATATATCACCCCCTTTTACTATTCGCTGATGATCAGCATCGTCATCATCTTTCTCATTTTGATGGTCCAGTTTAAAAACGTCAAGACTACGTTGCTGATCATGCTGACCATGCCGTTATGCATTTTTGGCGCATCGATGGGCATATTGATCACCGGTTATCCTTTCGGCGTCACGGCGTTTATCGGGCTGATCGGCTTGATGGGCATCGTCGTCCGCAACGGCATCATCTATATCTCTTATGCGGAAGAGCTGCGCAGGGAACACGGCCATTCTCTGGAAGAAGCGGCGATCTCGGCCGCCCAGCGCAGAATGCGGCCGATTTTCCTCACCGCGGCGGCGGCGGCGGTCGGCGTGATTCCCATGATCGCCGGCGGCTCCCTGTTGTGGGGGCCGTTAGGGTCGGTGATCTGTTTCGGGTTGATCTTTGCCCTGATTCTATCTCTATTGTTGATGCCGGTGCTCTATTATATCTTTCACCGGAAAGATTTCAATAAAGTTGAAGCGAGTGAACAACTATGAAAAAGCTAAACCAACCCCTTATCCTGATCATGCTGCTGAGCATCAACCCGGGCTACGGGCAAAAAGCGCTGACTCTGGAGAAGAGCCAACAGCTTGCTCTGCAGCATAACCATGCCATAGAGAACAGTCGCCTGGAACTGAAAGCAGCGCAGCAGACGAGAAAAGCCGCTTTGACCAAATACTTTCCAGCCGTCAGCGCCGGCGGGGTCCTGTTTGAAGCGCAGGATCCTCTGATGGAAATAACCACCCAGGGCGGCAACCTACCGGTGTATGACGGCAATCCGCTCAACCTGCTCCGCCCCAGCCTATTTGCCTATATGCCCGGCGCCACCATGGGGTTATTGAAATCCGGGACCATTGGAATGGTCAATGTGGTCCAGCCGGTGTTTGCCGGAGGCAGGATCGTCAACGGCAACAGGCTGGCGTCGTTAGGGGTGGCCGTCAACGAACGCAAGGGGCGAATGACCCATGCCGAAGTTCTGCAGAAAACAGAAGAGCAGTACTGGCTGGTGGTGTCGCTGGAGGAAAAAACCAAAACCATACAAAAGTATGAATCTTTGCTGTCCAGTTTACGTAATCAGATTGAGGATGCGTGGAAATCCGGCCTGGTGACGAAAAACGACGTCCTCAAAGTAAAGCTGAAGCAAAATGAAATCCAGCTCAACCGATCCAAGCTGGAAAACGGCAAAAAACTGGCGAAAATGGCGTTCTGCCAATACATCGGCATTCCCTATGATTCCACCCTGGTTATGCAGGATTCTCTGCTGATCCGCGATGTGCCCCAGACCATCTATGTCGATGCCCAGGCTGCAGTGCAGAGAAGGAATGAATATCAGCTGCTGCAGGCCTCGGTGCAAGCCGCAACCCTGCAAAAACGGATGAAAGTGGGCGAATACCTGCCCCAGGTGGGCGTGGGAGTGGTCGGTATGTACATGAAATTCGATCAAGGCGAAGACCGGACCATCGGCATGGCTTTCGCTACCGCGGCCATCCCCCTCTCCGGCTGGTGGGAGGCTTCGCATACAGTCCAGGAACACCGTTTAAAGGAGCAGATGGCGAAAAACGACCTGCAGGACCGTACGGAACTGCTGCTGCTGCAAATCGAAAAAGCCTGGCAAGATCTGAACGACGCCTACCGACAGGTACGGCTGTGCGAAGAGGCCAAGATCCAGGCCGAGGAAAATCTCAAAGTCAATCAAGACAGCTATGATCATGGGGTGTGCAGCGTCAGCGATCTGCTGGAAGCCCAGGCCCTGCAACAGCAGGCTATGGATCAACTGACCGATGCCAAAACCGGCTATCTATTGAAAAAAACCGTCTATCTGAATGCAACCGGCAGATAACAACATCCCTGAAACAAAACCTGTTGAGTCAAGACGATGGCATTGAAACTGAAAAATTTCTTTCTCCCTGTACTTTTATTGACTCTGGCCGCCGACGCCATTCCGCCGGTCTACGCCGGCAACGGCGCCAGACACCCCATGGAAGGCGCGGCATTCGCCAAATATTTGGCGCCGGCGGAGGCCGGCGGCGGAGGGTACGTTGCCAGCCGGAGCGAACCGGTAAGCAGAAAGGGGATCGCGTTTGCCCGTTACCAGGACAGCAGCTTTGGTCTCCATTATGGCGCCGGCGTAAGAATTCCAATCAAGCAGGGCCGCAGCATCGTCATCAACCAGTGTTATCACGATAACACGTTCAATAAAGCGATCAACGGCGTCCACAGCTACTCCGGATGGACCGGCGGCCTGACGCTTGAACGCAACTACTAGCCGGCAGGCTATGGGCCCAAAGGCCGTCTGCTCTGGTTGGAATGCTTCAACAGGGTGAACGGCTCATTCATGCGCGATACCAGCTTTAACCGGATTCTATTCAAGAAAAAATCACTTATGCTGCATAAAAGAATTCAACTCTGTTATATTCTTCTCTTGTCCATCGCAACGCTCGGCCACGCGCAGGAGCAGGATGCATATTTTTATCATAGCTATGAGTATGGCAGTCAAGCGCTGGTCCATCCCCTTGCGCTGATACTGCATGGCGGCTATGGCATTCTGGCCATGGAGAACCGTCCCAACAACATTCTCGATTTCCCCTATGCCGCCGGATGGGACAATGTGCGCTATAACTTGTCCCATCCGCTGACCGCCATTAAAAGCTATGGGTGGAAGGATTTTATCACCTCGGAAATCGTGCCGTTCAGCGTCAATTCCAAGCGCGCGCAATACTGGCCCAACTATACCATGCATCTGCTCGGCGGCGGCATGAGCAGCCGCATGATGAGCGAATGGTTCGAACAACACCAAATCCCTCATCCCAGGCTTTGCGCCGTAGCCACAATGACCGCCTACCATCTTCTCAACGAAGTGGTGGAAAACGGCGATTTCAAGGGCTATAACGTCGATCCCATCGCAGATCTCTATATTTTTGATCCACTCAGCATCGTGCTGTTCAGCAACGATAACGTGGCGCACTTTTTCAGCCGCACGCTTCATTTTTCCGACTGGTCCTATCAGCTCGCCCTCGATCCCTGGCGCGGCGCCATCGTCAACAATGGTCAGAATTTCAGCGTTAAATGGCGCCTGCCCCGATCAGAAAAGTGGCATCTGTTCTACAACTATGGCAATCACGGCGAGTTGGGTCTTTCCTGCAAACTCGATCAGGAGAGATCGATCTCTTTCGGCGCCGGACTGGTGGCGAAGAATCTCGTGGATATCGCCGGGGATGACGCGAGCACTCTGCGCAGGCTCACCACCAACCTGGTGACCACGGCCGGCATCTTTTATGACCGCAATCAGTCCCTTCTGGCGTCGGTGCTCTATGCCGGCAAATTGGAAGAATATCTTCGCATCAATCTCTATCCCGGTTTTATCCGCTTCGGCCGCTTTTCGCCGGGACTTTTTCTCATGCTGGATCGCCATAAAGAGTGGACCATGGGCATCCATTGGCAGCACGCGCTGGTGGGATTGGCCTGGGCTTCCCGCGACCGCCAAGTCGACAGGGTAGAACCAAAACAAAATGGAGGTTGAAATTTAACTGCGTTTTCATAAAAAATATTGTAAATTGATGTCCAGGGAGACCAGATGCCTTTCTGGCGGGCAGGATTCACGGCGACGCTGCCAGCGCCACTCCTCTTTTTCACCCTGATCCGGAAACATTGTATCACACCTCCCTTGCAAATCTGGAGATGAAAATGACTTTTTCCCGTGCCGCATGCTTGTTTTGCCTCATCAGCCTTCTGATCATGCTCGAGACGGGCGCCGGTCAGCCCGTGCCTTTCTCCCAACCGAAAAGTCCGCGCATCGCCAACTATGACATCGATGTCCGCCTCGACGCCAAGGCCCGCCTTTTACACGGCCGCCAGGTTCTGCGCTGGCGCAACACCGCCGGCCACGCTGTCGAGGATCTTCATTTCCATCTCTATCTCAACGGCTTCCGCAACAATCAGTCGACTTTTATGCGTGAATCCGGCGGCCGCCATCGCGGCGAAAAACTCGACGAAAAAGGCTGGGGCTATATCGATATCGATTCTCTGTCCAATGCAGCCGGGGAGGAGTTGCTTCCCCTGACCGCCTTCATTCAGCCGGACGACGGCAACACGAATGACAAAACCGTGCTTCACTTGCCGTTGCCCAAACCCCTTTCCCCTGGTGAGACCATCACGCTTTATTTCGCCTTTACCGCCAAGCTGCCCGAACCCCCGATGGCCCGCACCGGCATCAAGGAAGAGTTCGTCATGGCCGGCCAGTGGTTCCCCAAGATCGGTGTTTATGAAAACGGCGCCTGGAACTGCCATCAGTTTCACGCCCATTCCGAATTCTACGCCGATTTCGGCGTCTACCATGTCAACATCACTGTGCCCAAAGGCCACATCGTCGGCGCCACCGGCCTCTGCTGCGCAACGGCGGATAATCCCGATTCCACCGTCACCCATCGCTACCATGCCGAGGACGTCCATGATTTCGCCTGGACCGCCAGCCCCGATTTCCTTGTCCTGAACGGTAAAAGCCAGGATGTGGAGATCCGCGCTCTGCTGCAAAAAGACCACGCCGGCATAGGGCCGCGCTTTCTCAGGGCGGCGGAGATCGCCGTCGCCTGGTTCCAGGACCGGTACGGCGACTATCCCTATCCCAACCTCACCGTGGTCGATCCCCGCCGCGGCGCCGGCGGAGCAGGAGGCATGGAGTATCCGACTCTGATCACCGCCTGGGGCGCCTATGGAATCCCGAAGGGCTTTCGCTCCCTGGAAATGGTGATCATGCACGAGTTCGGCCACAATTACTGGTATCACCTCGTCGCCAGCAACGAGTTCGAAGAGGCCTGGCTCGACGAAGGGATCAACACCTTCAGCGAGATGCAGATCCTCAGCGACACCTACGGCGAGGCCGGCAGCATGGTCGATCTCTGCGGCATTCGCATCAGCGATAGCCAGCTGCTGCGCATGGGCTACATCGCCGAACCCGGCCTCGACCCGGTCCTGCAACCCGCCTGGAAATACTATTCGGGAAGCAACTACTCCTCGATGTCCTACAACAAACCCGGACTGATGTTGCTCACCCTGCAAAACATGGTCGGCCGCGAAACCATGAACCGCATTCTACGCACCTGGCTCGAGCGCTGGCGGTTCAAACATCCGCGCAGCGCCGATTTCATCGCTGTGGTCAACGAGGTCTCCGGCGAAAATTTCGACTGGTTCTTTGACCAGGTCTTGAACTCCACCGCGGTGCTCGATTACAGCGTCAGCGAGATCAGCAGCGAAGAGGTGGAACAAAACCGCGGCTTTGACTTTTTCCCCGCCGATTCGACCGCTGCTGTTTCCGCCACCGCCACCCTCACGACGGACACCGTGGCTGCCGGCGGATTGGAGTCGGATACAACCGGCCGCCGCAACAAAGCCGGAGCGGACAGCGGCAAAGAGGTCTTGGACGACAAGGAGAAGGAAGAGAAAAAGTTATATCACTCTTCCGTGAAGGTGCGACGGCTCGGCGAGTTTATTTTTCCAGTGGAACTGCAATTGATCTTCAGCGATGGGGATACGCTGATAGAAAAGTGGGACGGCAGGTCTCGCTGGAAAGAGTTCTCCGTCACTCGGGCCAGCCGCTTGGTCTCCGCCGCCATCGATCCGAAGAACAAGATTCTCCTCGACGTCCAGCTCACCAACAACAGCCGCACCCTGGAGCGTTCCTCGCGCGGAAAAGCCAAACTGGCCGCGCGCATTCTCTTCTGGACACAATTCTTTATGGACATGCCCAAGTTCTTCAACCTCTTTACCATCTTTTCACCTCACCTGTAATCAGCCGCGAGGATCTATCGATGATAACATCCGCACTCCGTTCCGCCCTGGCCCGCCTGTTCTCGCTCAAGCGGCTCTGGTTTCTCTATTATCTCAGCGGACTGGTTTTCGCCGCCGTAGTGGCCCTGCCGGCGGCCTGGATTGTCAACAGCTATGCCGGCCGAACCCTCGCCGCCGAACGCCTCAGCGGCTTTATGGATGTCACTTTTCTCATCGAACTTTTTCGCTACCGCGGCAGCGCTCTGAGCGCCCTCTTTCCCCTGTTGATGATGACAACCTTTTTCTTTTCGCTGGTGATGCTTTTTTTCTCCGGCGGCGCGCTCAAGCTCATGGCTGGCGATCATCCCTACCGGCCGCGCGAATTCTGGGACGCCTGCAGCCGCTATTTCGGCCGCTTCGTTCTTCTCTTTGTCTGCAGCCTGCCTCTGCTGGCCCTGCTCTTTCTGCTCCCCGCCCTGGCCGACCTGGTGCGCCGACTCTTCTGGGGCAAAGACCCCGGCGATAACATCACCTATTGGTTTGGAGTCATCAAGATGGGACTCCGTTATCTTGCGTTGCTGCTCTGGGCCCTTTTCTTCGATTACAGCCGCATTCTGGCTGTGCAGAAAAGGGAAAAACGGACGCATCGCCTGGCTCTCGCCGCTTTGCGGTTCGCGAACCGCCACTTTGGCCGCCTCTTCATACTGGCGCTGTTGTTGACCGTCATCAGCCTGCTCGGGCTGCTGGTCTATAATCCGGTCGCAGACCTGCTTCACGCCCCCTCGGCCATGACCATTGCCGTGCTTTTCCTCTGGCAGCAGCTCTATATGTTCTTCCGCGCCGGGCTGCGCCTTTTCAGCCATAGCAGCCAGATGAAGCTCAGCCAGGCGCTGGCCCGGGATTACTGATGGACGGCTGTTGAGCGGGAAATAAAAAAAGGGATATTCTCTGGCGTGCTTTTTAAACGACTCCGGTTCGGCACCGGCATCGGAATAGAGCGAAAAAAACAAACAGCGCTGCAAAAGGACCTGTCACAACGGTTCATGGCCGGTCTGCCTCCAGAGCTAAGGATAAAACTCGCTGCAGCCGGGCTTGTTATTTATCGATCCATTCTTTGAATCGGTGCGTCCGCTCCACGCTCACCAGGGCATCGATGGTTTTGGGCGGCGCCGGCTGCAGCTCCAGTTTGATGCGGGAGCGCGAAAAAGCAGTCATGCTTTTAATAGCCTTGTAGTTGACGATCATTTTACGGTTGATGCGGCAAAAGATGTCCGGATCCAGCAACTCCTGCAGTTGATCGAGAGAGAAATCGACGGTATGGACCTCCCGGTCGAACGTGGTCAGGAAGCTGCTCTTCTCCAGGCTATAGGCAAAAGCGATGGAGCTGGTTTCGATATAATAGAGCTTTTCTCCGCATTGCACAAGAAACTTTTTTTTATACTCCTGAGACGATCTTTGCAGCGTCTGGAACAGTTGCTGCAGATTTTTATGCACCGGAAAATGCAGCCGGTGAAATTTTTCCAGGCCGGCGCGCAGCTCGGCTTTGCGAATGGGCTTGAGCAGATAATCCACGCTGTTGACCTTGAAAGCCTGAATGGCGTAAGCGTCATACGCAGTGGTAAAAATGACCGGTATATCGACTTTGATCTGCTCAAAGATGGCAAAGCTCTGACCGTCCGTCAGCTGAATATCGAGGAAAATCAGCTCGGGTTCATTCTTGCGCAACCAAGCCACCGTGGCGGCGACAGAGTCCAAAATGGCCACGATTTCTGCCGCCGGCTCGATCTCGGCGATCAACGCAGCCAAGTGTTCGGCGGACAATCTTTCATCTTCAACGATGGCGATCTTCATCTCAGTCGGGCTCGATTAAGGGTAAACGGACTTTATATTCAGCAGCCGTGTGAATGATTTTCGGCTGTTCATCGGTCAATAGAGCGTAACGGGCCTTCAGATTAGCTAATCCCAATCCTTTGCCCCGAGTGTCCCCGCCCTTTTTTTGCACGTTGTTGACCACGATCAAAGCGTCCGGCGTAGAAAAGATGCGCACCTGCAGCGGACACGCACTGCCGGCGATGTTGTGCTTGATGGCGTTCTCCAGCAGGATCTGCACGGCAAGCGGCGGCAGAAAATGGCGCAGGACGGCCGGATCGACGTTGATCTCGGCCCGCACCCCTTCACCGAAACGGATCTGCTGGAGAAAAAGATAGGAACGGGCAAACTCCAACTCTTCAGCCACCGTGACCACCTGCTTGTCGATCACCTCCAGAGTGTAGCGATAGACCGATGAAAACTCGTCGATGAATTCCTGGGCTTTTGCCGAGTCCTTGGTGATCAGCGAGGCGAGCACATTCAAGCTGTTAAAGAGAAAATGCGGGTCCAACTGCTTTTTCAACGTTTCAAAGCGCAGATGGATGTTCTCTTTTTCCAGGGCCTGCGCTTTCATCGAAGCGGCCTGATGCTGGTGATAAAAGTTATACGCTTCCAATCCGGTGACGATCAGGATATTCAATATGGTGGCGATCAGCAGGTTGTTCCGCAAAACTTCTGCGAACGGTTGCGCATAGCCGATGAAAGCCTGAAAAAGCACGGTGATCAACAGACCAAGCGCCCCGCCGATCAACAAAATCGCCGGCCCCTCCAACAGGGCTCTCAACCATCGCTTTTTTTCCCAGGACTGCTTTTCCAGTCGTCGCATCAGCAACAGATCGAACCATATCAGCAGGGCTAAAACCGGGACGCTCAACAGCGTGCTGATGGTCCACATCACGACCAGATGGACCACGCTCTCGATGACCACATAGCCGATGAAATGCTTGTACAGAATCAGCAGCAGCTGGACCAAAGCCGAGGCCGCCAGGAGATAAACGGCAGGCTGTATTTTTCTAGTCATTCATTCCTCGAATCGATACGGTAGTAAAAGTACGGAAAAATCTGAAAAAAGCAAAACATCCGCTAAAAAAGGTTCCGCAAAGGCGTCAAAATCGCGGCGCGCGCAACGCCGCCGGTCTCCTGGACATCAAAATGTCCGCTTGAGCGAGAATCCGACGCCGCCGTTCTTGAGCAGATTTTGCGGCGTAGCGACCAGCTCCACCGGGGCGGACTGGCGCAGACTCGCCACCATGCCGATCCACCATGGGCCGGTCAACCGGTGCATCAGCGTCAGGTTCAGTTCCTGCACGCCGAAAGTGGTCTGGTCGATGATCTCCTCTTTCCACACTTTTTCTTGGCGATACTCCTTGTCGTACTGATACTGGGCGACTCCGAGTCCGGTCATCAGGCTGATCGAGAGCTGAACATTCCCGCCGAGGTTGAACAACTTTTCGACAAAAACGCCGCTGTACGCCAAATTAAGGTGATACGTGCCGTCTTGCACCAGAGTGGAGAGCTTTTTATCATAGTAAAGCCCGGAGGCGGACAAGCCCACCGCCCAGTTATTCTTCAACTGCAGCGCTGCACGCACATCGCCATACCCCGCTCTGTCATTCAGAATCGTCGAGGCGCGGCCGGCCAGGCTGGCATAGCCGTTAATCTTTTTCGCCATCCATCCGGGCGATTCGATCGCTTGAGCGCCCGTGGCCAGGGCCGCCGTCACCAAGCAGAGAATTATCCGCGATTTCATTTTTTACTCCTTTCCGGAAGTTAAAACTTTATGCCCGCCACCAGCCGCAGCTCTCCATCCACTTTCTTTAGCGGAGATTCCGGCTTGATCTCTTTGACCGCGGTGCGCACCGCCGCGCCCACTCCGATGAGAAAACGATCGTTACTGCCCAGCAGCCAGTTGTACTGTGCGATGGCGCCCAGCATCAAACTGGTGTCTTTTTCCATCTTGTTCGCCTCGTCCTCCTGCCGGTAGTAACGCAGAACCCCGGCGAGCGGGCCCAGGGCCAGACCCTGAAAAGTTTTGCCAAACGGATAATAGAGGATCTTCCCATAAGCCCATCTGGCCTCTACCTCCTTGTATTCGTACCAGCCGGACACACCCAGGCTCAGTTTCTCCATCGGCAGCGCTGTTTCATATTCCAGGTTCATAGTTCCCAGGGGCATAAGCACTGGGTCAAAAGCCAGGGCGTTTTGACCTTGAGAGAGTGGCGCCGCAGCCAGAACCACACAGGCCAGGGTCAGCAGCGAAAAAACAACAGCATTGGATTCTTTCATTTTTTTCTCCTTTTCCGGTTGATTTTGACCGCACAAGATACCACTATTGGGGCAAGAAGGGAAAAAAGAGTGGACGAACCGGAAAAACAGCCGACGAAGCGGAAAAAACGGTGATGAACGGGAAGAATGCCACTTTTGTTATTTGTCATCCCGCCACCGGGTTAACGAAACTAATATCCGATCTTGTTTTGCGGCCATTCATTGTCATTGCGAAGGATCGAAAAACTGAGCGATCACTTTATGAATATAGAGCGATCCCATAAAAAAGGAGAATAGCTCTGATTTTGCAGATAGTTCTGTCAAGAAGGACTGGTGCAACAATCATCCCTGCGACGACCGCAAGCCGCGGACCTGATGAATTGCGCCGGCGCTTCGAGCCGGAAGGCCACCCACTCTATTGGCTCTGTGCCTCATCATGACAAGGTGTGCTTTTATGTTGTCATCCTGAGGGCTGCGCCAATTATCTCTTCAATCTTTAGCAACGCTTATTTGCAGCCCGAAGGATCTGGCGACGAACCAAGAATGCGGAACAACAAAAACTCTGTGCATCGATAGATTCTTCGCCCTTTTCTGCTTCTGCTGCTTGTTAGAGATAGGGGGTTGCGGGCTCAGAATGACAAAAGGATGTATTAACACAACCTTCGCAAGGTTCTTACTGATGGGCATTCGCTTCAGCATCAGGCATTTTTTTTACTCATTGACATTCCGCAAAACTCCTTGATTTTGTGTATGATATTATTACATTATGGAATAGACAAAGACATTTTATGAATAATGCATTTTAGCAAGCAGTGCAATCCGGGAGGGGCATTGTTGGGAAAATGAACGGCTCAATCGACTGAAAATGATTGGGCTTTTTTTATTATATATCATACACGATACTCAAAACGGCCATCACAAATCCATTTGTGAGGAATGTAGAGCCTGGCACAGCAGAAATGAATCAAACCCCAGAACAGATCGCCCGCGATCACATCGACCGGCAGCTCGCTGTCTTCGGTTGGATGATTCAAGACAAATCCGAGATCAACCTGCATGCCGCCCTTGGCGTAGCGGTGCACGAGTACCTCACTGATGCCGGCCCAGCGGACTATCTCCTCTTCGTCCATGGCCGGCCTGCCGGCGTCATCGAGGCCGAACGCAAAGAAGAAGGCCACAAACTCTTCACTCATGAAAATCAGGCTGAAAACTATGCAAAAGCCGGAATAAAATATCTCGATAACGAAAAACTCCCCCTTGTCTATCTCAGCACCGGCGAGGTCGTCGCTTTCACCGATTTCCGCGATCCCAAGCCCCGAGCGCGCAGCCTCTTCTCCTTTCATCGCCCCGAAACACTCCACAGCTGGCCGAAAAAGCAGAACTCCCTGCGCGCCTCGCTGCACCGGCTGCCCGAGCTGCCGTCGCAGGGACAGCACCGACGCCTGTTTCAAGCCGCCTTCTGGCTGGAGCAGTCACTCAAGCAGAACAAACAGCGCGCCCCGATCCAGATGGTCGCCGGCGCAGGCAAGACCTTTAACAATACACAGCAATATCTTATTACATGAACAGATCACATCTCGCGACGATGCGATCCAGAGAGAGATGATCTTCCCGAGTTCGGTAATAAAATTCTCTTGCGTTTCACTTGCAAATGCAATAATATATTTTATTAACTTTGATAAAACAGCATTTTCGGCTGCCGAATGAGGTGCAGATGGTGAGCTTGGAAATTGGCGGTTTCGAAACAATGATAATAGAGATCCGGCGACAGTTGTCTTTGAGCCAGGAAGATCTGGCTAGGCGGCTCGGCGTCAGCTACGCGACCGTCAACCGATGGGAGAGCGGTCTGTCCAAACCTTCCAAGCTCGCAAAGGCCCAACTGGAGGGCTTCTGCAAGAAGATGACCGGTCAGGGCAAGTTGACGCTTCCGGAGGGTGACCGCAGATGACAACTAAGAACGAAACGCAGAAACCGCTGCTGCCCCTTCTTATCCTCCATCTGCGCGCCGTTGTCCTCGCCCTCGGCGAGTCGGCCTCTCCCGCATGGTGGAAAACCGAATTCATGAATGAAACCGGGCTGAGGTTCTTGGAGCGTCTGTATCCGAGGACAACCATTCACGCAGCAGTCCACGCAGCAGGGAAGGCCGCAGGCGACGCTCACGA
>JAKQNR010000052.1 GCA_029565685.1 bacterium
GAGGCGGCTCTTTGTTTCTCTGGATCAGATCGTGGCGCATTTGATCACCCCCTGGCTGCCGGTATGATGATGAAAAGGAAATGGGCGCAGAAAGAGAACACGCAAAGCGGGTCTGGAGGTAAGGTCGAAATCCTGGGAGTATCAGATTAGGCGTGGCAGATGAAAGAAAACCCCGAAGAATAAAAAAAGCAAGAATAATCGCTGCTTATAGATTATATCGCCAAATAGGCACAAAAGCAAGAATATTTTAACCTTTTTTGCAGTATTTTTGATGGCGTTTCCAGCAAGCTGAAAGAATGCCGTAGGACCATAAAAAAAGGCAGCCGGTGCATCGGGCTGCCTTTTTACAGTCAAAGGAAGAGCTATTTTTGTCTGCGGTGGATTTTTGATCCAAGATCGTCCAAAATCGAATAGACCACCGGCACGATGAAAAGCGTCAGCAGGGTGGAGGTGATCAATCCGCCGATCACCGCCTGGCCCATGGGCGCGCGGAATTCGCTGCCCTCGCCGAGGGCAAAGGCCACCGGGATCATGCCGAAGATCATGGCAAAGGTGGTCATCAGGATCGGCCGCAGCCGGATGGCGCCGGCCTGAATCAGCGCTTGCGTGCGCGCGACGCCCTGCCGGCGCAGCTGATTGGCGTAATCGACCAGCAAAATTCCGTTCTTGGTCACCAGGCCCATCAGCATGATGATGCCGATCATCGACATCATCGACAGCGAGCTGCCCCACGCCAGCAGCGCCAGCACCGCGCCGATCAGCGACATGGGCAGCGCCAGCATGATCGAAAAGGGATGGATAAAGCTCTCGAACTGGGCGGCCAGTACGATATAGACAAAGATGATCGCCAGCGCCAAAGCCATCAGCATGTTGGCAAAGGTTTCCGACTGCATCTGGCCCTGTCCAACCACGCCGATGGCATAGCCGGACGGCACCTCCATTTTGCGCGTCCGTTGCTGCACGGCCCCCAGCACCTGTCCCAGGGTTTTGCCGTAGGTGTTGGCCTCGACGCGGATCTCGCGTTGCCGGTCATATCGGTTGATCGTTGAGGGACCTGAGGCCGGCTGGATCTCGGCGACATTGCGGACCGGCACCATCAGCCGCTGACCATTGCCGATATCTTTGCCGCTCTTGATCAAGAGGTCGCCGACATTCTCCATCGAGGTGCGATCCTGCTTGTTCAGACGGACGCGCACGTCGAACTGCTCGTCGCCTTCTTGAAAGGTGCTGGCGACATAGCCGTCGACCATGGCGCGCGCGGTGGCGGCGATCAAGGCCACATTGGCGCCGAGATCCGCTGCCTTGTCGCGGTCGATGCGGATCCGCACTTCCGGTTTCGAGGTCTCGAGGCTGTTCTCCACATCCACTGCGCCGGGGGTTGCGCGAACGATCCGCTCGACCTGATCGGCCAGCTTTTTCAATATAGTCAGATTTTCTCCACGCACGCTCAGGATCACCGGCTTTTGATTGCCGCCCATGCCTTGCTGAACCGTAAAACCGATTTTAACGCCGGGGACGGTCTGCAGCTCGCTGCGCAATTCGCCGATGATCTGTTCCACTCCTTTGTCGCGTTGATTTTTTTTGACCAGTTTGGCAAAGACGCTGGCTTTGGTCACCGGGTCTGTCCCAGCGCCGATGGTGGTCAACACCATGGTCACCTCTGGTCGTCGGTGCAAGGCTGTTTCGATTCGGCTGCAGATCCGGCTGGTTTGCTCAAGCGAACTGCCGGGCGCAGCAGTGACCGTGACGGTCATCTGGCTCATGTCAAAACTGGGCATGAAGGCAGTGGCGAGAAAACGGATGAGGAAGAGGCTGAAAAAGAAGGTCGCCATAGCGCCGAAAACCATGGTCTTGCGATGGTGGAGCGACCAAGCGATGGTTTTTTTGTATTTTTCGCTCAAGATCTCGAAGAAATGGTTGAACCAGTAAAGACCTCGGCGCAACGGCGAACCCGTATTGGTCAGTTCTTCATCCTCCTCCCGCAGCCAGCGTGAGGAGAGCATCGGCGTCAGGGTAAAGGCGACAAAGAGCGAGACCAGCACCGCCGCCGAGACGGTGATGCCGAACTGGTAAAAGAAACGGCCGGCGATGCCGGGCATAAAGGCTACGGGCACAAAGACCGCCACGATGGTAAAAGTAGTGGCCATGACCGCCAGACCGATTTCGGCGGTGGCCTTGCGCGCTGCCTCCATGGCGCTCTCACCCTTCATCAGATGGCGATAGATGTTTTCGATGACCACGATGGCATCGTCAATCAGCAACCCCACTGCCAGGGAAAGGGACAGGAGGGTGAGGATGTTCAAGGTGAATTTGAGCGCGTACATGATGATAAAGCTGGCGATGATCGAAGTCGGCAGAGCGATGGCGCTGATCAATGTCGGCCGGTGGTTGGCGAGAAAGAGGTAAACCACGATCACCGCCAGCAGTCCGCCGTAGATGATATCAAAAAGTACGTCGCGCACGGAATCGCGAATAAAGGTGCTTTTGTCGCGCACCGTGGCCAGCTGAACGTGGGCAGGCAGATCCTTCTGAATCGCGCCGATCTGTGCGGTGACGGCATCTGCCACTTGTACGGTATTGCTCCCCGACTGTTTGAGGATGTTGAGGACCACAGCAGTCTTGCCATCGACGCGCGAAAGGCTGGTGCGCTCCTTGACCCCGTCCACCACCGTGGCGATCTCGGCGAGGTAGATGGGCTTGCCGCCGGGCGAAGCGACGATGACCTTGTCGAAATCGGCTACCTGGGTATATTTGCCGGTGGTGCGCAGTAGAATCTGGCGCTCGCCTTGAACCAGGTTGCCCGCCGGCACCTCTACATTGGCTGCGGCGATGGCCTGCACCACCTCCTGGATCGAGAGGTTGTAGGCTTGCAGCCGGCTGGCATCCACCTGCACCTCGATCTCACGTTCGGCGCCGCCGACCAGATCGACGCGGCCGACTCCGGGCACGTTTTCGAGCCGTTTCTTGATCACATCCTTGGCAAAGGTGGTGAGCTCCTTAGCGCTCAGGCTCCCTGACAACGCGACGGTGTAGATCGGCGAGCTGGCGGGATCGAGGCGCTGAATGACCGGGTCTTCGATATCGTCCGGAAGATTGGCGCGGATCGCCGCGATCTTTTCACGCACCTCCTGAGCCGCCTGCTTACCGTCCACCTCCAGCTTGAACTGGATGATGACGATGGAGACATTCTCCTGAGAGATCGACTGGATATGATCGAGCCCGCCGATGGTGTTGACCGCGTCCTCGATTTTTTTAGTGACATCGGTTTCGATCTGTTCCGGGCCGGCACCGGGCAAAACGGTCGTGGCCGTTACATAGGGGAAATCGACATCCGGGAATTGATCGATATTGAGTTTCTGATAGGAAAAAAGGCCCAGCACGAGCAGCGCCAGGATCATCATGGTCGCAAAAACCGGGCGCTCAATAGAGACATCGGCTAATTTCATCGAAAGGTCTACTCCTTTTTATCGGCAGCTTGTCCATGGAGCGCAGGGGCAACGGCGACCAAGCTGCTGTCGCGCAGATTGGTCGCCCCGGTGGTGACAACCCGTTCCTGATCCTGCAATCCCTGGAGGATCTCCACGTGCGATCCATCCGAGATGCCCGTGACAACGGGCTGGGAAATGGCGCGGCCGTCAACCACTTTGTACACTTTGCTGGTCAGACCGTCGCTGAGAATCGCCGCAGCCGGAACGACCAGGGCGTTGTCACGCGGCGATATTCTGACCATCACCTTGCAGAACATCCCCGGCCGGTACCATTGATCCGCTGTGTTGGGGAAAAGGGCTTTGATTTCAAAGGAGCGCGAGCGCACATCGGCCGAACGCGAGATCTGCACGACTCTGCCCTGCACCCGCCGCGCCGATCCGCCCTCGGACTGGATTTCAACGCTCTGGCCCGGGGTGATCTGCATGACATCCGCCTCGTTGATGCTGAAAATGACCTTCATTCGATGGATATCAGCCACGGTCGCCAGCACCGCACCCGGCTGCGAGAGATCGCCGAGATTGACATTGAGGGCGGTGATGACCCCGGAGATGGGGGAGACCAGCTCGACCGCGCTGCGCGCCGCTTCAAAGTTGGCCTTGGCCACATCAAAGGCGGTTTGCGTAGCGTCAAGAAGCTGTTGCGAGATCGCCCCTTCAGCCAGCAGCGCCTTCATTCGTTCCAGGTTTTTTCCCGCATTCTTATAATTGGCCTCTGCCTGAAAATACTGCGAGGTGGCGCCGCTCTTGTCCAGGGAGATGATCGTCCGTCCCTTGGCCACGGACTGGCCCACGCTGCTGTGGATCGCCGTAACCCGCTCTGAAATCTTGGCCACAATATTGGCCTGGGCTTCGCCCTCGAGCGAGCCGATATAGCTCTTGGTCACCGCCAGCGCCTGACGTTCGACCAGGGCGGTCTCCACCGGCACCACTTCGGCGCCGGCGTTCATGGTTGTCGCCTCGGCTTTTTGCTTCGCCGGGCCGCAGCCCAGAACCAAGCTCAGTGCAGTGACCGCCAGAGCAGCTAACAGCCCATGTCCTAATACCGGTGTGCTTTTCATCATTTGAACTCCGCTTGATTTCCTGTTAATGAATGGATCAACGGCTGGTCCCGGTGGCATACTCCCATTCTGTTTTGCTGACCAGATAATCGTAAAGTGCCTGGGCGTAATTGGTCTGACTGCGGGTCATCGCCACCTGGGCGTCCAATAACTCCAGCTGTGTGCCCACGCCGCTTTTAAAACGGGTCTGAGCAATGCGCACCGCCTTTTGCGCTTGCTCGATATTCTTCTCTTGCCCGCTCATACGCTTACGGGCTTCCATCATGCGCAGTGCGCCGGCCTGGATCTGCACTTTAAGTCCTTCCTCCACCTTGAGCCGAGTGTAGTGTACCTTGTTGCGCTCCACCTTGGCCTGTTGTACGCGGTTCCGCGTACGGAAACCGTCAAAGAGCGGACAGGAGAGCGACACGCCCGCGTTGATCGTGTTGGCCCAGAGGTAATGGTTGAATTTGAAGGTGTTGTCCTGCGATTGCCAGATGTAGCTGCCGATGCCATAGAGGGTGGGATAGGCGCCCGCCTTCTCGATGGCAATATTCTTGTCGAGCATTTGCTCCTGCAACGCCAGTTGTTTGATCGTCGGATTGACCGCCAGGGCTTGCGCCTCGGCCTGCTGTGCGACCTCTGCGGGCAGCTCTGTAAAAGTCATTTCGCCCTCGATGACTACCGGCTGATCCAGGGGGAGCGCCAGGAGATTCTTGAGGGCGTTCACCGCCAGTTGGTAGGTGTTTTCCGCCGAGATCAGCATCGGTTCGGTATTGGCCAGCTGCACCTCGGCGCGCAACAGATCGTACTCCGCCGCTGCGCCCACGCGATACTGCGCCTTCACATTCTGATAGTTTGCCTGAATGACCTCCAAACCCTGGCGATTGACCTCAACCAGCTTTTTCGCCAGCAGAACTTGATAAAAGGCTTTGCGGGTGTCGCGGATCACTCCCTGCTGCGCTGCGGTATAGGATTCCTTTGCCAACTCGCGATACGTTTTAGCGATCTGCAGGGCGACGCCCACTTTACGGCTGTAGAGGGCTTGAGAGAGCTGCAGCGCGCCGGAATAGGCGTTGTTGGAGCCGATCTCGAACAACAGCGTCCTGTCAGTCGGGTTGATGGCATTGCCTGGGGGCAGGAACATCACCTGCTTTTTGAGATAACGCATATACTGCCCGGCGACGGTGAGCTGTGGATAGGCTCCTGATTTGGCCTCGCCGACCTGGGCGTCCGCTTTGACCCGTTCTTCTCCAGCGATCAGGAGGTCGCGGTTCTGCTGCAAGGCCATGGCGATGGCTGTGTCCATGCTCAGCACCAGAGGCTCCTGCGCGGCTGGATCGGCTGCAGCCGGAGCTGCCCAGGCACGGCAAAAGAGAGCGAAAGACAGCAGAACGTATGAAATTCGAATCCTTGACATGCTCAATTTATCCTTTATGAGGTTTTCCGATTCCGTCAAAAAAAATGGTGGTGATCATTTTAGCGGCCTGTTCGATCTCCTCCTCAGGCATCGATTGCAGAGGTCCAAACCGGCTCATGTTATAGGTGCGCACCAGCCCCTCGAAGAGGATGGCCAGTTTCAGAGGGTCGTAGGCACAGCCGCCTTGCTGCTCCTGCTCCATTCGCACCGGAATGCTGATGGCGTGCCAGATATTTCTCATGACCGAAGAAAAGCGAGCCAGATAGGGTCTCACTTTCTCCCGGCTGATCTGATGGATTCGGTGCATGACCAGAGCGATCAACTTGACATTGTCGCACGAATAGTGAATCATTGTGCTGGCGTAGGTCGTCAGACGCTGACGCCCCGGTCCCTCGCCCTCGATGAGCGTTCTGCGGGCGATCTCCTCCATCTCGCCGATGAGCTGATCGAAAATGGCGAGGAAGAGATCCTCCTTGGAGGCGAAATAGTTATAGATCGTACCCTTGCCGAATTCGGCGTGGTGGGCGATCTCCTCCAAGGTGGTCTCGTGATAGCCTTGGCGAAGGAAAAGCTCGCGCGCCGCTGCGACGATCTCCTGCTGCCTGGCCAGCTTTTCACGTTCCTTGCGGCTTAACGGGCGATTGGACATTATTTGACCCTTCGGTTTTATATATGACTTATAAGTCATTTTTTGAATAACAAGTCATAATTTAATAATCTCTCCGGATAAATGCAAGAAGTTTTTCTCGAAGTGAGTCTTTTTTTATGTTTCAGCAATAGGAATGAAAGGCAGGAAATGCGCCGGGGCGCCAAACCGGCGGGCGCAGGGTCTGAAAGATGTTTTCCCGTATTCGCTTTTTTGCCGTCGTCTGCCGAGTAAATTGGCGCACAGCCAGAGACAACCATCAGGGCAAACTCGGGCTGTCCGGCGCTTCACCGTACATCCTTTTTTATTCATTCCAGGTCGGATCAGCGCAGTTATCGCGGCAAAATTATTTAATTAATTCTTTGAAGTTGTTAAAAATTTTTGTAATTCTATAGGAACCATTTTTTTCAGTCGATTTTCCTAGCGAGGCCGCTCGAACGAAGCACAATCGTTTTCCTGTTCTAGATTGTCCTGTCATTCCATGATCACCCGTATGACATTTTTTGCGCGTACGAACCGAGACAGAGGTCGAGCACTCTGCTGCAGGAGAAATATTCATGCACTGCAGAAAGGAATGCAATGAACAGAATTCTGCTGATGCAGGCCGGGGCCATCGCCCTGATGGCTTTTTCCATTCAGGCGCAATGGATGCCTGTGTCGACCGGTTTGCCGATGAACTGGCAGACCGGCATGGCGCTGGATACGGCGGACAGCCTGGGCGTGGTCATTGCGACCTCTGAGGCCGTCGATCTGTCGAGCGACGGCGGCAAAACCTGGAGAAGAATTTGGGACCCGTCGGTCGCCGGATTCGAACGGCTCGTTATCGATATCTCCATGGTGGACAAGGATCATATCTGGGCCGGGGATGGCCGCGGCCGGATCTGGGCGACCGGCAACGGCGGCCGCCAGTGGTCCGTGCAATTTTTTGATTCTACGGTTGCCAATTTTATCAATTACATTCATTTCTTCGATTTGCAGCACGGCGTGGCCATGGGTGATGGATTCGATAATATCGCCGCCATCCTTCGCACCGAAGACGGCGGTGCAACTTGGCACTCGATGAACACACAGGCCTTCGGCGCTGCATCCGGCGATGTATGGCGCAGGATCGATTTTGTCACCACCAGCTGCGGTTATTTTTTTGCTTCGGGCTTGAATCCACAACGGCTTCGCCGCACGGACGATCAGGGCGCAAGTTGGAGTCAGACCCCTGCGCAGCTGCCCTATGTGCAGGCGCTCAAGTTTTATGACCGGAATATCGGACTGGCGGTTGCAGGCGCCGGCCGCATCTTTCGTACGCTGGATGCCGCCACCTCCTGGCAAGAGTTCCCGTCTCCTCACAGCGGATGGGGGAACGATATTGAATTCTCCCCGTTCGGTCCGGCTTGGGTGTGGATGACGGACAATAAGAAAATTTTCTTCAGCAGCGATACAGGCAGGAGCTGGTCCCTGCAAGGGGATTCGGGCGGCAGAGACATCGGATTTTCTTCATCCGGCTGCGGCTGGCTGTTGGGAGACATTGGAACGCTTTTATGCGGGACCTACCAGAACAACAGCTATATGCGGGTGCAACGCAGCAGCGCCGATGCTCAAGCGTTCGAACTGGGACAAAATGTTCCCAATCCCTTTAATGGGTCTACCACGATTTCCGTCTCGTGCCCTCAGCCCAGCCGAGTGCGCATCACGGTCTATACGTTGCTTGGCCGAATGATCGCAACACTCATGGATCAGGATGTGGCAGCCGGAGTGCATGTGACCCGCTGGGATGCTGACATCGCCCCTGGCATCTATTTTTATCGCATGGAGGCGGTGCCGTTGACCGCTCCGCAGAGCCGGTACTCGAGCGTGAAGCGGATGCTTCTGGTCAAATAGCTGAGCAACAAGGTTAAATCAACTGCAGTGCAGGAGCGGATGCAGAGCCGGTGATCCTGCCGGTTCGATCCGCTCCGCCCGTTCGTCTTCGGTGTACAACATGTCATCAGCCGGGGAGCTGAGCCTGGACCGGTTTACGGCCAGGGCGGGCCGCCAAGGAGGCTTTATGGACGCGCATCAACTTCCACGTCGGGATTTTCTTAATATGCTGGCCAGTGCATTTCCTGCAGCTGCACTGGACTGGAACGCTTTTCCCCAGCGGTCAGCCGGTAAAAGCCCATCTGATTACGACGTCATCGTCATCGGCTCCGGCCTCGCCGGCCTCGCCTGCGCCGCTTCATTTGAGCGTCAGGGCTTCAAGGCGCTGGTTCTGGAGCAGCACAACAAGCCCGGCGGATTCGCCACATCCTTCAAGCGCCCCGGCGGATTCAATTTCGACGTCTCGCTGCATTCCACAACGGTCGGTGAACGGGATGGCCGCTTTAATCTTATCTATAATTTCCCTGAAATAACCGACGTCGATTTTCTCCTTCATCCCACTTTGTTTCGCGCAATCTATCCGCAGCATGATCTGCGGGTGGCGCAGCGCGACCCCGGCGCTTACGTTGCGCAACTCTGTCAACTCTTTCCCGACGAAAGCGAAAATATCAAAGGTCTTTTCGCGGATATGCAGGGTCTGGCCGAGGATGTCGGCCGTATCTCCGCCAAACAGGGCCAGGTGGATATGAGCAACTTTCCCACCGAGTTCCCCTTTCTCTTCAAGTTTCATTCAAAGACCTGGGGCGAGATGGCCGACACCCGGATCCGCGATCCAAAGCTGAAAGCCATGATTTCCGTCCAGTGTGGATACTATGGCCTGCCGCCTTCCAAACTTTCCTGTTTCTATTACGCCCTGCCCTTTATGGGCTACCTCAGCGGCGGCGGATTTTATCCCAAAGGCCGTTCCCAGGACCTCTCCAATGCTTTCGTCAAATATCTGACGGATCGCGGCGGAAAGGTGCTGCTGAATTCCAGGGTCGACAAAATTCTTCTCAGCAACGGCGCGGCTTCGGGTGTGCGCACCCATGATGGCCGCACCTTCACGGCAAGGGCTGTGGTTTCCAACGCCAGCCCACACGAAACTCTCGGGCGGTTGCTCGGCGAGCCCGATATTTTGGCTGCAGAAGAGGCGAAATGGAAAAATTACAGCATCAGCATTTCCTCTTTTCAAGTTTTTCTCGGCCTCAAGGAGGACTTGGTGCGCAAACTGGGCATCACTGATTCGGAAATTTTCCTTGAAACTTCCTACGATCCGGAAACCGCCTATGCGGGCGCCCTCCGCGGCGATGTGGAAAACGGCGGGGTGGGCGTCACGCTCTATGACAATATCGATAGCGATTACTCCCCCAAGGGCAAGAACACCATCAACCTGATGACCCTGCAGGGCTACGACCATTGGGATAAATATAGAGCGGACTATTCGGCCGGAGACAAAAAGGCGTACCGCAAGGAGAAGGAGCGTATGGCGGCGATCCTCATCGCCAAAGCGGAGAAGGCGCTGCTGCCGGGCTTGGCTGAAGCCATTCAGGTGAAAGAGGTCGGCACGCCCTTGACCAACCTGCGCTACACCGGCCATCCTCGCGGCGCCATTTACGGCTGGGATCAGACGGTCAACAATTCCGGGAATGCCCGCGTCGGGCACACCACGCCGGTCAAGAACCTCTATATGGCGGGCGCATGGTCGCGGCCGGGGCATGGCTATGGCGCTGTCATTCCCAGTGGCGTGGAGTGTTTCGCGGAGATCGCCAAAAGCTGGTAACAGAGGCAGCTTCATTAGGCGAACGCATGCGCTGGAATCGAACGTCAGACAAAGATTTTTTCTCAGAGAAAAAACGGCCCATGAATGGAGTGCTGTCACGGCGTGTGGGCGGTTTTATTTGTATGACGTCAACGACCAGCCGAATGCATGCGGCTGGCATCGGACAAATGGAGGCCAATGGTTCAATGAACAATCTTCTGCGATCAGCGTAAAGGAGAGCGCGATTTTTTCGGGCCACCAGCGTCTATTGGATGTAGAAGGCGGCAGATCTCGTGTTTGAACCTGTGTTTTGCCCGCCGCCCGGGCGCTGTCCATTTTGCGGGAACTGCTTGCAGCCAATCGATCCGCAAGGAGACCTGTGCCGCATGAGATCCGTTCACTTGCGCTATCAGCGGAGGTGCTGAATGCACACATTTCTATTCCATGAACGCCATGAAAGCGAGACGGGAGGGACTCGATTGGGCTCGTGGATCTGCCGATTCTGTATTATTACACCCATTTGTCCGGATTGGCCAGAGCCTTTTCAGTGGGGGACACCATTCAAAAGGGCGACATCCTGGGATACGCCAGCGCTCGCGGCAGTTCGGGAGGTTGGCATCACTTGCACTTTAGCCTCATTCATCTGGAGAAAAAAATCCATATCAATCCTTTTCCATTTTTAAAAGAATGGTACAACGAGTCGATGCAGCACTATGATGATTATTTGACTCGTTTTGAGGTGTTCCAGCCCCAGGTTGGAGAATCGAATAAAAACGAATTTGAAAAGCAAGTCGCAGCCGGTACGGTGTCTGCCGATCATCTTTTTACCGCCTCTGCTCCTGGAGTGATCCAGGTCCGCGAAGCCGTTGCGGCCTGCCCATTGGCCGGACTGAATCATGTGAGCTTTAACCAATTTGCACTTTTAAAATCCAGATTTTCCACACACGAAAAAAAGGGAGAAATCTGGTTTGGACATACAGGGGTGGCCAGGCTTTATCTAAACGGAAAGATGATCTATTCGGGCTCCAACAACCATCCTTACCATCGCAGCGTACAGCCGTTCCAGTGGGATGCAATAATGATAGGCGTCGAATATAACCAGGGGGAAAACGAGCTGCTGGTTGCGGTGGAACAGAGCAATCCTTTCTGGTCGTTTTCTCTGCGGCCCCGCAACCAGTTGGGAGGCAAATTGACGAGTCCAAAAGAATAGATTTTTCCACGACATGGAAAGCGTTGCCTCCTGCTGGACGCAGGGAAATAGGAGTTCGGCAGGCCGCTGATGCTTGATCAAAGACGGCCGGATCCAGCGCTTCAATTCGTCAGCCGTTTTTTTTGGCCTGTCATCCTTGAGACTTTTTTATTCGCAGGCTGCGCGGACAGCCGGCGCCAATTTTTTTGAGCGTTTGAACCAAGACGGTTTGATAAATACCCGGCACGGAGGTGGATCATGGCTGTACTTGATTTTGCAATCGTTGTGCTGTATCTGCTGGGCACGTTGTTCATCGGCTTTTGGATGCAAAAAAAAGCTTCAGAGAGCATCACCTCTTATTTTTTAGGCAATAAAACCATCCCCTGGTGGGCGTTGGCCTCCTCCGGCATGGCCTCCAATCTCGATCTCAGCGGCACCATGATCATCGTCGCTCTGGTCTATGCGCTGGGCGCCAACGGCTTTTACATTGAATTGCGCGGCGGCGTGGTGCTGATCATGGCTTTTTTGACTGCGTTCATGGGCAAATGGAACCGGCGCGCCAACGTGATGACCCTGGCGGAGTGGATGGAGTTTCGCTTCGGGTCAGGGCCTGAGGGCCGCCTGGCGCGGTTGGTCACCGCAATCACGTCGCTGCTTTTCACCGTCGCCATGGTCACCTATTTTGCCATCGGCGGCGGTAAATTTCTCGACAAGTTCCTGGGCATTCCAAGCTTCTGGGGACTCTCCTCTGAATTCTGGGCAGCCGCCATTCTGATTTTTGTCTCCGCGGTATACACGATCGCCTCCGGGCTGTATGGAGTGGTTTGGACCGATTTTTTTCAAATGGTGCTGATTCTGGCCATGATTCTATATATCACCATCCGGGCCTTCGGCATCGAACTGCCGGAAAACCTCCTCATCTCGATGCCGTTGAAGGATGGAGGTTTTCAGACCTATCCCACCACGTTCAGCGAGTGGAGCAACGTCCTGCCCAAATGGAATTTGGATTTGGACCCGGCCAACGCCTATTCCATATACAATCTATTCGGGGTCGCGGTGCTTTTTTATTTTTTCAAGGTGGCCTTTGAGGGCAGCGGCGGCGCCACCAACTATATGGCGCAGAGATATTTTGCAGCGCGCAACGACCGCGAAGCAGGTCTGATCTCGGTCCTGTGGACCTTTTTGCTCTCCTTCCGCTGGATCTTTGTGGCGGCCCTGGCGATCTGGGGATTGTCCCTGGGCGCGCAAATCACCGATCCGGAAAAAGTGCTGCCTATGGTGGTGGACACGCTGCCCATGGGCATCAAAGGATTTCTCGTCGCCGGCTTTATGGCCGCGGCCATGTCCACGTTCGTCTCCACCGTCAACGCCGGCGCCGCTTACTGGGTCAAAGACATCTATCTGGTGCTGATCAGACCCCATGCCTCCGGCAAGAGCGCCATGATGCAGAGCTATCTCGCATCTACCGTGGTGGTGGTGATGGGTTTGTCGCTGATGCTGGTGATTAAAAACATCAATGACATCTGGGGGTGGATCACCATGAGCATCAGCGCGGGCATGGTGATCCCCTTTATGATCCGCTGGTATTGGTGGCGATTGAACGGCTACGGCTATACCATCGGCCTGGCGACGGGCACACTGGCCGCCATTTTGTGGAAGTTGATCATGCCGGAAAACACGGAGGAGTATTTTTCTTTCATCTTTTCCTGCGGCCTGTCCATCCTCGGAACCGTTGCCGGCACTCTTCTGACGCGGCCGACGGACGACAAGGTGTTGGAACATTTCTACACGGTAACCCGGCCTTTCGGCTTCTGGGGGCCTTATAAACGCCGGCGGGATGCGTCCGCAGCGATTGCGATCGATCGTGAAAACCGCCGCGACCTTCTTTCGCTGCTTTTTGCGGCGCCTTGGCAGATTTCGTTGTTTCTGTTCATGATGAGCCTGGTGATGCGACAATGGTCGCAGACGCTGATGCTGGCGCTGATCCTGGCGCTGTGCAGCCTCGGCATGTATCTGTTTTGGTATCGTCATCTATCATTGCAGGAAAGGGCAGAACAATGATGCAAACAAGTGGTGTTGCACGGCGGTTCCTGCGGGCATTGAAAACGGGCGTGGCCGTCGGCGGGATCCTGCTATCCCTTGCGCTGAGGACGACTCTGCGCGCCTCGCCGGATTCGCCTGCGCAGAAAAAGGCCTATCTGGTCGCCACCTCTCATCTCGACACCCAATGGCGCTGGACCATACAGACCACCATTCGGGATTATATTCCGAACACGCTGCGGGGAAATTTTGCGCTGTTGCAACGATATCCTGAATATGTGTTCAACTTTGAGGGCGCCTTTCGCTACATGCTGGCCAAAGAGTATTATCCGCAAGAGTATGCCAGAATGGCCGACTACATTCGAGCCGGCCGCTGGCAGGTGACCGGCAGCTTTGTGGACGCTTGCGATGTGAACATCCCCTCTCCGGAATCGCTGATCCGCCAGGCGCTCTACGGCAACGGTTTTTTCCAAAAGGAGTTCGGCAAAACCAGCTGTGACATTTTCCTTCCCGATTGTTTCGGTTTTGGCTACGCTCTGCCCTCCATCGCCAGGCACTGTGGTCTTTTAGGCTTTTCAACGCAAAAATTGACCTGGGGGTCTTCTGTCGGCATTCCCTTTGACATCGGTCTCTGGCAGGGAGTCGACGGCCATACGCTGATCGCCGCGCTGGATCCCGGCGCCTATGTGTCGGATCTGACTCAGGATCAGAGTCGCGACTCGGTGGTGGCGCGGGCGATCGATCGGCAATGGCGGCGGTCCGGTTTATCCGTTGCCTACCGCTATTATGGCACCGGCGATGTCGGCGGCGCACCCAGCGAGGGCTCGGTTCAATGGCTGGAAAACAGCCTTCATTCCGACGGGCCCATCACCGTCGTCAGCGCGACGGCGGATCAGCTGTATCGTGAGCTGTCGCCCGAACAGCAGCAGGCGCTGCCCCGCTACAACGGCGAACTGCTGATGAGCACGCACGGCACCGGCTGCTACACCAGCCAGGCGGCGATGAAGCGTTGGAACCGCAAAAACGAATTGCTGGCGAACGCCGCGGAGCGCGCAGCCGTGGTCGCCGATTGGTTCGGCGCCGCCCGCTACCCGAAAGAGAAATTGAAAGACGCCTGGGTACGTTTCCTCTGGCATCAATTTCATGACGATTTGACCGGCACCAGCATTCCAGAGGCGTACGAGTTCTCCTGGAACGACGAGATCATCAGCGCCAATCAGTTCGCCGCCGTGCTCGAACACAGCGTCGCCGCAGCGTCTCGCGGTCTCGATACGCGGGTCACGGGACTCCCCATTCTGGTGTATAATCCGCTGAGTTTCGACCGCCAGGATGTAGTGGAGATCACCGTGCCCAGGGAGGGCGAGAAGCCATACGCCCGCATTTTCGATCGCGGCCGAGAAGTGCCGTCGCAGGTGTTGTCGGCTACTGCCACAACGCTGCGGATGATCTTTCTCGCTCGAGCGCCGTCTGTGGGTTTCCAAGTATACAGCCTGCGTTACAGCGACACGCCGTATCGTGAAGCGTCGGACCTCCATGTCTCTGCGAGCCGGCTGGAGAATAAACGCTATCGCCTTACGCTCAACGCCCAGGGACAGGTGGTCTCTATACGCGATAAAAAGGCGAACCGGGAATTGCTGTCTGCGCCCCTGCAGCTGCAGCTTCTCAACAACACTTCGATCGATTGGCCCGCCTGGGAGGTGATCTACAAGGACCTATCCGTTCCGCCCAGGGCTGCGGTGGACAGCCCGGCGCAGGTGTCGGTGGTGGAAAACGGGCCCGTGCGCGTTTGCCTGCGAATCACGCAGAGAAAAGACAGTTCCACATTCATTCAGAACATCTCCCTGGCTGCCGGTGAGGCGGGGGACCAGGTTCTTTTCTCTCTTGCCCTGAACTGGAATACGCGGGGCACGCTGCTCAAGGCAGCCTTCCCCTTGAGTGTGCGCAATGACCACGCGACCTACGATCTCGGCGTCGGCGCCATCGCCCGGCCCACCAACAGCGAAAAACTATACGAAGTACCGGCACAGCAGTGGGCGGACTTGACCGATGCCGGCGGCGAGTACGGGGTGGCGGTGTTCAACGATTGTAAATACGGGTGGGATAAACCGGATGATCATACGCTGCGACTGACTCTGTTGCATACTCCCACCACCGGCAGCGGTTTCCAGGACCAATCTGCTCAGGATCTGGGATGTCATCAAATGGCTTACGGACTGATGGGACATGCCGGTCCCTGGCAGCAGAGCGGCGTGGTGCAGCAGGCCGGCCGACTGAATCAGCCTTTGATCGCTTTTTTAACCGGCCGTCATAGTGGTTGCGCGAGCGAACTGTCCTTCGCCTCCCTTGACACCGATCAGATCCTTATCCATGCGATCAAACAGGCGGAGGCAAGCGATGAAATCGTCGTGCGCCTGTGTGAGTGCAGCGGCAGGCCGGTGGAGCAGGCGGCGCTGAAATTTTATGCACCGGTCCAGTCCGCGCGTGAGTTGAACGGCAGCGAGGCGTTTGTCGCTCCGTTGAACGTCCATCAGGGTGCGCTGCATCTCAGCTTTGCGCCCTATCAGCTCAGGACCATTGCGGTGCGCCTTGCCGATCCTCCTCAGGCCGTCCAGTCCGTCCGCTGCCAGCCGGTGGATTTGCCCTTCACTTTGGACGCTTTTTCTTCGAACGAGGACCGGAGTGACGGCGATCTCGACGGCAACGGCGCCTGTTTTCCGAGTGAGCTGATCTCAGACACAGTGCTTTCCGAGGAGGTGGTTTTTAAAATGGGCTCCACAGCCCCAGGATCACTGAATGCGCTGGCGTGCAAGGGTCAGACTTTGACGCTGCCTGCCGGCGGCTATAATCGCTTGCATCTGCTTGCTGCCAGCCGAACGGAGGATGTATCATGCAGTCTGCTTGTCGAGGGGCGGCCGCATACATGGAAGGTGCAGAGCTTTCGCGGAAACATCGGCCAATGGGACAGCCGGCTGGTTGACGGCAGCGCGGCTGAGATCGGTCGGCTTAACGGCGTTGAGGTGGAAACCTTTTCACTCACGCCGGGATTCATCAAGACGGATCGGATCGCCTGGGTGGCTACCCATTCGCATACCCCTGGCGGCGATGTGCCGTACAAATTCTGCTATTTATTCAGATATGATTTTCCCCTGGCTGAGAATGTCCGCACCGTCGCCCTGCCAAACCAGGAAGAGGTGGTTGTTTTCGCCGCCACGTGCAGCCGGGAAGAAAACGGAGGCGCCCGTGCTCTGTCGCCCTTGTTCGACCAGTTTCCGGACAACCAGGTCGCCATCGTCTCTGCGGAGAACGCCCTCTGTTTTGTCGACAAGCTGCTCATCTCCCTGGTTGCCTCTCCGTCGCAGAAAGAGGTGCGCTATACGCTGGATGGTTCGGAACCCGGTGCGTCCTCGTTGCTTTATCAGGCCCCGTTTTTCGTTGACCGTACCACCCTGGTCAAGGCGTGTGCATTCGATCCGCTGAACAACGCCGGGCCGGTCGCATCGAAACGGTTTTTCCAATCGTCACTGCGGCCGGCCGTTGCTGCGTCCGACGGCGACGCAGGCGTCTGTTGCAGTTATTATGAAGGCGTGTGGAAATGGCTGCCGAATTTCCCACAACTGAGCCCTATACGCACCGCGGTTTTGCCCGATTTCAGCCTGCCGGATCAGGCGCGCGAGGATCATTTCGCCGTTCTCTATACCGCCATGATCAACATACCGGCCGACGGTTTTTACACTTTTTATACCCGTTCGGATGACGGATCCGCACTTTGGATCGGCGATGTCAAGGTGGTGGATAACGACGGCTCCCATGGCGCTGACGAAAAAGCCGGCCTCATCGGACTGGCGGCCGGATGGCATCCCATCACGGTGCATTATTTTGAAGATCACGGCGAGCAATCGCTGCAGGTCAGTTACGCCGGCCCCGGCATTCCCAAGCAGATCATTCCGGCAGAGCGGCTCAGGCAACGCCCATAAGTCCGGCCTCATTCGCTCGTGATGAATGCGCAACAGGCCGGCTGGCCCGAGAGAGGAGTTTTGTATGGAAGAGAAATTGAATTGGTTGATCTGGAGCAGGCGCCGGATGTGCCTGATCCTGCTTCTTGCCGGCCTGACTGTCTCCGCCCCTCCATCCGATGTTTACGTCAGGAAAAAGACCTGGTGGGAGAGCATGCTGGCAAGCCGGCAGGCCTTGCGCCTGCTCAGGCAAAAAGTCGCCTCGTCGCCGACTCTGCGGCTGTCCGATTGGCATACGATCGGTCCGCTGTCGGTCGATTCTCCATTTGTTAAAAATTTCGATCCAACGGCAGAGATCGTATTGTCGCAGCAGGCCGAATCAGGTCAAGCTTGGATTCGACATCCGGAATGGCGTGATGGGAAGACTGCGGTGCTGACGCCGATGCCGAACGCCGTCCAATTCGTCTATCGCACGATCACGGTGCAAAAGGACACTTCTTTTCAGATTTATCTAGGCAGTGACGACGGCATCGCTGTTTGGCTGAACGGGGGACTGCTATTACGGAACGATAAACATCGTCCATGCCGGCCGAACCAGGAAATTTTGTCGCTGGCTCTGAACCGGGGCGTCAATCATCTGTTGATGAAAATCACCAATAACGCCGGTGATTTCGAATTTTATTTCTCTTTGTTGCATTATCATCCTGATGCCCTGTGGCCGCTGCTGGAACGCGATTTCAACGATGCCTCCTTGCGAATGGAGATGGCGCTGGAGATCGAGGACAAGATCTGGCAGTTCACCGAGGGCGATGAAGCCCGCAAGCTCGCGGCGAATTATATAAACGCGTATGAGCAGGCATGCCGCAAACGCGGACTTTCGCCGGAGACTTGGTCCGCCAAAGCGTCTATCGACTCTATCAGAAAAAAATACCTGGAGATCCGTATGCACGAACCCAACTATTTTTACGGCGGCCAGGTGCAGCTCATCTGTTCGAGCCATCAGGATATCGCCTGGATGGACAGCCCGGAAAAGTGCATGGAACAGCGCGATGAGCAGGTCATCACCCCGGCGCTGGCTTTGATGCGTCAGAACAGCGTGTTTCGCTACGGCATGGAAAGCATGATGAACTTGATGGAATATCTGCAGCGCCATCCGGAACGCAGGGAAGAGGTGCGGCAAAGGACCGAGTCCGGACGGTTGGAATGGGGCGCCACTTATAATCAGCCTTATGAATCGCTGCTCTCGGGCGAGCAACTGGTCCGTGAGGTGTACTTGGGCCGCAAGTGGATCAAGAAAAACATGCCGGGTTGCGACGCCCGCGTGGCCTGGAATCCCGACGTGCCTGCGCGCTCGCTGCAAATGCAGCAGATCCTGCACAAGGCCGGCATTCCGTATCTAATCATCAGCAGACATGAAAAGGGCGTGTTCCGTTGGAGCAGCCCGGACGGCAGCAGCGTGCTCGTTTTTTCTCCAGGCCATTATGGGAATCCTATGGCCATTCTCGACCGTCCGACCATGCAGGCGGTGATGGGCCTTCGCGAAGAACTGGCCGGATGGGACGAGTATTACCGTGAGAGAAAACTGCCGCCCGCTCTGCCGTTGCTCTATTCCAACGATGCAGCCGGGCCGCGTCCGTTCACTGAATTGATCGAGGCCTGGAACAATTTGTCTGCATCCGGCGACAGCGACTCCTCCGAGCAACGGATGGTCTACGCCACGGCGGAACAATTTTTCCAAGCCATCGACGTGGACACGGTGCAGCTGCAAACCCTGTGCGGGGAACGGCCGAACGTATGGCTCTATATCCATGGACCATCCCACCATCGAGCCATCTCCAGCAAACGCGCCGCCGGCGTGCTGCTGCCCGCGGCGGAGATCTTTCATACTGTGGAAGGGCTGCTCGCCGGCCATTTCAACGACTATCCTGAAGAACGGTTGAACGCCGCCTGGGCGGCCTCTATCTTCGATGACCACGGCTGGGGCGGCAACCAGGGGCAGATCACGGATCAGCTGTTCCGCAGTAAACTGGATTTCGCCGCCAACGAGGGTGAAGCGTTGCTGCAAGCGGCGACGGCTAAAATCAGCAGCCGCATCCAATTCAATCGCAAACTCGGACAGCCGATCGTGGTTTTCAATGCGCTCTCCTGGCAACGAAGCGATCCGGTCTGGTGCACGATCCATCGCCAGGGCCCTTATCGTTTGATAGACCACAATGGAGAGACGGTCCTTCATCAAGTCCTGGCCGCAGAGCCGGGCCAGCCGCTGGACGAGGAGAGGATCGTCTTTTTTGCCAAAGAGGTGCCTGCGGTCGGCTACCGCGTCTATTATGTGACTGGAGCTGAGGCCAAGTCCGCAGTCAAACGGACGGCTGAAAAGACAGAGGTATATGAGAATCAGTTTTATAAAATCCATCTGAGCCCGGGCGGCATTCGGCAGATTTTCGACAAGCAGCTGCAGAAGGCGATCCTGCGCGAAGGCGGATTGCTGGGCGCTGAGCTTTTTACCCTGCAATCGGTGGGCAACGGCGCCGGCGAGTTCGACGATGTACAACAGCCTACCATGGAGGGGTTTGACCAGGCCGGCCGGCATCAGCCCGTGTGGCGCATGAGCGCCAACGGACCGGTGTGCACACAGTTCTCCTTACGCGTCGGTCTAGCCGGCTGCACGGCGGTGGAAACGCTGACCATTTTCAACGATCGCAAACAGATCGATTGCGACCTGTCGCTTCTCGATTGGGACGGCACGCCCTACCGTGAATTTCGCCTGGCCTGGCCTCTGGCTATGATCGGCGGCCGGATCAGCTATGAGGCGCCGATGGCTGTGGTCACCGTGGGCAAGGATGAGATACCCGGTGCGGCCGGACATGCCTATGGCCGATTGAATTATTCCGCGGCCTGCAAAGACGTTCATCCGCGCGAAGTGCAGAATTTCATCAGCGCCAGTGATGACCGCATCGGCGTTACCATGAGCTCCAGCGTGGCTGTCTGCGATTATGTGGATCCCACGGACGCGCAAAACCCCTGTCCGGTTTTACAACCCGTGCTGCTGGCTTCACGAAAAAGTTGTCATTCCAACGGCAACTGGTACCTGCAGGAAGGCGATCATCATTACCATTTCTCTTTGTTCAGCCATGCACCGGGATGGAGCAACGGCTATCGTTTGGCGGTGCAGGCGAACCATCGGTTGACGCCCGTGACTGCGGTTTCGACGGCCGCGCATGCGTCTCTGCCCGAATTTGAGAGTTTTTGCAGCCTTTCCTCAGCCAATGTGGTGCTGACTGCTCTGAAAAAATGCGAGGATGACGATCAAATCATCCTGCGCTGCGTGGATATGGAGGGCAAGGACAGCCAAAACACCATCAGGCTGTTCGTGCCGCTGCAAAACGCCAAGCGGACCAACATCATCGAAGAAGAGGGGGAGGCTTTGACGGTAACCGATCATTCGGTTGAGGTGTTCGTTGGTCATCATGCTATTGAGACCATAAAATGCACGCCGGACCGATCGCGGAGATGAACATTGAGGCCGCGCTGGTTCTGCCCGGCTCGGCTGCAAAAGCCTGATATCTGGAGCACGGTCGCGGATTTTTTTGCAGCCGCCGGTGTGGGCGAAAAAGCCGGCCTCCTGCACATCCGCCTGAAACGGCGGTTCTCATTTGATGGCTTATTCTGATGCAGACCGGCCTTCTGGTGCCCTGAGCATCGACAGCGGGCCGCTTGGCACGCCAGGAGCAATGACATGGGCAAGTTCTTTAGAAAAGTTTTACTGGTTCTCGCTATCCTGTCGGCGATAGTCTATTTTTATGTCCTTCTTCCTGTTTGGGGTCTGCCGTTCAGTCTCCTGAACCGGGCCGCACCGCCGCTGACGCCTGCCTGGGCTCTGGAACCGTGGCTGTGGGAGGACGATCACCATCATGCCGGCACTGTCGATTCGCTGCTGGCAGGATATGCTGCACACGACATTCCGGTTCGCACGGTTCTGCTGGATAGCCCTTGGAGCACCCGTTACAACGATTTCATCCCGGATTCGCTTCGTTATCCCGATATGAGCGCCTGGCTCGATGGCCTGCAGCAGCAAGGCTATCGCGTGGTGTTGTGGATGACCTGCATGGTCAACAGCCGCAATCGCGATACCCGCTTTCGCAACAGCGGCGGTTTTTATCAGCAGGCCAAAGACAGAGGATTTCTTGCCGCAAACGGTCGTCAGGTTAAATGGTGGAAAGGCCGCGGCGGTTTTATTGACTATACCCATCCGGCGGCCCTGCGCTGGTGGCAGGAGCAGCAGCGTCCTTTGCTCGCGCACGGCGTGGATGGCTGGAAATTGGATGATCCAGCCACATTTTTTTCCACCTCCTGGTTCGGCCTTCCGATTCCATATGCCGCTGCATTCAAAGGGCTGCTGACCACGCGCGGTTACATGAACCTTTATTACCAAGAGGAATATCGTCACGGACTTGCCGCGAATGAGGAATTCATCACCTTAGTGCGCTCCTATGACCGTCTTTGGACCCATCCTGAGGGATTCGCACCCAGGGAGGCTGCGCCGGTGTGCTGGGTCGGCGATCAGCAGCACATCTGGTCAGGCCGCATGGAGACGGCCGCGGATTCTGCTGACCAGGATTTGCGGCTGCAAGGCAGGCGTGGGTTGGAAGAAGCAGTGCACGATATTTTGCACAGCGCCCGCAACGGTTACTGCGTGGTCGGATCGGATATCGGCGGCTACAGCGGCCGGGTGATTCCGGCGGACCTGTACATTCGTTGGGCGCAATTTTCCACGTTTTGCGGACTGTTCCTGAACGGCGGACACGGTGAGCGCGCTCTATGGAAACGGAGCCGCCAGGAACTGGAGATTATCCGCCGTTTCACCTGGCTGCACCAGGAACTGGTTCCTTACATGTACAGCCATGTGCGGCGGTGTCATGAAGGCGGGTTGCCGCTGCAGCGGCCCTGGGGCGACGAATACGGCTATTTTTTTGGCGATGATTTTTTCGTGATCCCGATCCTCCGTCCGGCATTGACGAAAACAGCAACGCTGCCGCCCGGAGGCTGGCACTATTTTTTTCACGATCGTGAATCTTTTCAAGGCCCTTCGAGTCTCCGCCGCAGCTATCCGCTCGAAGAATATCCGGTCTTTGTCCGTCAGGGCGCCATTGTTCCCATGAACATTCAACGCGCCTACACAGGGGTGGGGGATGCGGGCCATAGGGGTTATGTGACTTGGCTGATCTATCCGTTTGCGGATGCGGCCGGCTCTTTTGCGCATGCGGCCGGCCCATCGGCCGCGCGGGCGAAGGCAAAGCCGCAAGAGAACCTCTTTACCCTTTATGATGCGAACCGGCCGACGGTCACGGTCGTGCATCTGCTGCAGCATGCGTTCCGCCTGGAAATAGAAATGTCCGGTGCGGTTGCGCCGCACATTTTGCGGATCCTTTGTCGGCAAAAGCCGAACCGAGTGCAATGGAATGGGGCGCTTTTAGCCGAGGGCGCACGCTGGCGGTTCGACGCGGACCGGCAGCTGCTGTGGGTCAAGACATCCGATGCCAAAGCAGGGCGCTATGTTTTTTTCTTCCAGCAGCCGGATTCGCCGGCTGAAATGAGTTGATTCAATGACCGCAATTTGGTAAATTGTTATCAGCCAAAGGGGTGCGAACGTTTTCAAGCGACGGGAGATGAGATCGTCATGCGGATCGTGATTTTAGATGATGCGGAGCAAGTAAGCGAATGGACCGCCAACTATCTGGTCGAGCGCATCAACCGGTTCAAGCCGGGGCCGGAGCGGCCGTTTGTATTGGGATTGCCCACCGGCAGTTCTCCTATCGGCACCTATCGCGAACTGGTCCGGTTGCACCAACAGCGGCGGATTTCGTTTAAAAACGTCGTCACCTTTAATATGGATGAATATGTCAATCTGCCGGAGGATCACCCGGAAAGCTACCATTATTACATGCGCCGGCATCTTTTCGATCATATCGACATTCCGAACGAGAACATCCACATTCTGGACGGCAATGCCCCGGATCTCGAGGCAGAGTGCCGGCGTTATGAAGAGAGCATCCGGCGGCACGGCGGCATCGAGCTTTTTCTCGGCGGCATCGGGCCTGACGGACATATCGCTTTCAATGAGCCCGCTTCCTCGCTGGTCTCGCGCACGCGGGTTAAAACCCTTACCTACGAGACCATCGCAGCCAACGCCCGGTTTTTCGGCGGGGATCTGGAGAAGGTTCCGCGCATGGCCTTGACCGTGGGCGTCGGCACGGTCATGGATGCGCGCCAGGTGCTGCTGATCATCACCGGGTACAGCAAAGCGCGGGCGCTGCGCCAGGTGGTGGAGGAAGGTGTGAGCCATATGTGGACGGTCTCCATGATGCAACTGCATCCGCATTGCATCATCGTCTGCGACGATGACGCCACCATGGAGCTGCGGGTGGCCACGGTCAAATATTTTAAGGATCTTGAAAAAATCGCCGCTGGGGTTCAGTCTGATTTTTCAAGGTGAGCGGCTTGTAGGATTAAGGAGTTGTTGAATGAAACTGGTTCAGGCTGCATGGTTGATGAGCCTCTGTCTGGCCTTGTCAGGCCGGGCAAAAGATCCTGAGGCGATAACGATTGCGGAATTGCAGGAGCATGTGACTTATTTGGCCTCTGATGCGATGAAGGGCCGCAAACCCGGAACGGAAGAGGCGCGCCAGGCGGCCGAGTACATAAAAAAAGAGCTGAAGAAATGCAAACTCGAGCTGCTGGGCGGCAATGGCTTGCAAGAGTTTTACGTCGTCACCGGCGTCGAGCCGGGCATTGAAAACCAGTTCTCTTTTCGCGGCAGCGAGGGCCGATTGATGGAGGATTTTACTCCGCTGTCCTTTTCAGCCTCTGCCCATGCCCGCGCGCCGTTGGCGTTTGCGGGATATGGATTCCATATTGAGACGGATTCGCTGACGTGGAGGGATTACGACGCGCTCGACGTCAGCGGCCGCTGGGTGATGATTCTGCGCGAGGCGCCGGACGGAGGCGCGCCCAACAGCGGCTTCGAGCCCTATACGCCGCTGCGCAAAAAGGTTGCGGTCGCCAAGGACCGGGGCGCTGTGGGCGTGCTGTTTGTCTCTGGTGAAAAAACGGACCAGCGCGATGCGTTGCTGCCGCTGGTCTATGACGACAGCCCCGGGACCGCCGGCCTGCCGGTGCTGCACATCAAACGGTCGCTGGCGGATCAGCTGCTCGCCGAAGCGGGCCAGACCATCGCCGGGCTCGAGGCGGAATTCTACCGCAATAAATCGCCGCACAGTTTTTTACTCGGCGATACGCTTCGTGCCAGCGCCGAGGTGATTCTGCAGCAAACCAGGACCGCCAACGTGGCGGCGCAGCTGACCGGAAACGATCCTTTGCTGAAAAATGAATTTCTCGTCATCGGCGCGCACTATGATCACCTCGGCCTGGGCGGTCCGGGCTCCCATTCCCGTCGGCCGGATACCGTGGCTGTGCACAACGGCGCGGACGATAACGCGTCGGGCGTTGCCGGCATGCTGGAGCTGGCCGAGGCGCTGGCTGCGAATCGAAAATCTCTGCGCCGCAGCGTCCTGTTCGTCGCTTTCAGCGCTGAAGAGATGGGCACGCTCGGCAGCCGTTATTTTGTCGATCATCCGCCGGCGCCGTTGTCGCAGATCAAATACATGCTCAACCTCGATATGGTGGGCCGAATGCATGAGGAAGAAAAGGTTTTTTCCGTCGGCGGCGTCGGCACTGCGCAAGGCATGGAGGAGATTCTGAACCGGTTGGCGCAGGGGCGCGCCTTTACGATCAAGATGAGCCCCGAGGGCGCCGGCCCTTCTGATCATGCCTCTTTTTACGCCAAGGATATACCGGTTCTCTTTTTTATGGCCGACCTCCATGAGGATTATCACACTCCGGACGACGACAGCGATAAGCTGAATTACGCAGGCCAAAAAATGATCGTCGATTATATTCTGGATGCGGCTAAGGAGCTTGCAAATCGTCCCGAGAGTCTGGCCTTTCAAGAGGCAGGCCCGAAGACGCCGCCCCGCGGCCGCCGGTTCAAAATCACCCTCGGCGTCATGCCCGACCATTCGGCGGCGGGGATCAAGGGCCTGCGGGTCTCGGTGGTGGACCCGGACCGTCCCGCCGGCCGCGGCGGCATGATCAAGGGCGATGTCATCGTCGCCATCGACGGCAAACCGGTGAACGATATTTACGAGTACATGCACCGACTCAGCGAGCTGCGCAGCGGCGACCGGATCAGCGTCGAGGTGATGCGCAACGGTCAGAAAAAAATCTTGATCGTCGATCTGTGACGCTGGATTCATCCATCGACGATCCGTTTCCCGGACAACGAATCCAGCATCTCGACAAGCCGATATTTGCGGATATGTTCCGCTCTAAGAGCGCCGATATAAGCAGTAAATTCGAGCTGCCGCCCATTCTGTTTTAAAATCTTCATAATCCTCTTTAGGTAGCCCATCGCAATGCCATATTCCTTTGGATTTTTCTGGTTGATATGGCTTTCTGCAATAGCCTTCCAGATGACGATGGAGCGATCCGGGTATTTGTGTTGAACGGCATCGGCAATCTGCTCGCTGATATCGGATCCCCAGTTGAAACGCCACGGCGCCAAGGCTCTTTTGTCCTGCCGCTCCTCATCATAGAGCCGCAAAGCCTCATCCAGATCTTTTTCCAGCAAAGCGATCTCGATCAGCAGATCGGTATCGGGAAAGGACGCACGGCGATTCCGTGCCATGCCCTCGATGCCGGTCTCCGGCAGCGGCCAGGCACTCTCACCAGGCCTTTGCCCGTTATTCAGAAACTGGATAATCGCGGGACGAATATTATCCCACAGATTAATTTTATCACAGGCTTTTTTCAATTCGGCGTAGGCGCCGATGCACGGCTCGTCAAAGAAGACATCCGCTTTGATGGCCGCACAAAAGAGCCAGTCCTTTTTCGCGGTACGGATCTCCAGGTATTGAGTGCGCAGAGCGGCGGCGATGCCGGAGAGTTTATCCCGGGTCGCCTCGATCCCTTTTATGATCCACTCTTCTGCTTCCGAGCTTTTACCCGATTTACGCAGGACTTTGACCAGCCGTTCGTAGCTGGCGGTCAACGGCGCTTCGCGGATGCAGAGCTGCAGCATCTCTTCCTTGCGGCCGGCGTGATCGAGCGCCGAGACGATCTGATCCGTCAGTTTGTCCCTTTTATAGTGGTGGTGGAACTCCTGTTCTTCCTTGGTAGGTCTGAACTCCTCAAGCCGGGCCAGCAGCCGGTCTGCGAGATCGCTCCAGACGCTGGCGTCGAATTTGATCTTCCAGATCAGCTCAAGCCCGTCGCAAAGGCCATAATTATCCTCCACCTCCCATTCCACCGCCTGCTCCAGCTTGTCGACATCGGAGAGCGAGCTGTATAGCAACGCCTTGAAAACAATCTGAAGCGAGCGGCTGATCTCCTCGATCGTCTCCCCTTCATCATTGCTCTGTTCGATCTGCTCCATGCCATCAGTGAACAACTTTTTGCCGAGTTTGACGACCTCGTCGAAATGGCCGGCGTCGAAGAGCTGTTGCAATCCTGATGCGATGTTGGAATAATCCGGTATATTTGACGCGTGCGACCAGTGGCTTGACCAGGCCGGCTCCCGGCTGACCCTATTGATCTCCTTGCTGATTTTCTGTGCGAGACCGGCCACTGAAGGCGGCGCGATGCTGAAACCGGACTGAAGCTCGCGGACGATTTGAGGATGGTTCTGCGCGACCTGGAGCAGCATCGCTCTCAGTTCGGCTTTCGACTTGCCCTTGATCAAGGTTTCAAAATCTTCCCAGTTCTCCGGGCGGAGAGCTGGGCGTTCTTCATCGTCGTCGCTATCTTCTTCATCCCAATCGTCGAAATCCTCAGGCCATGCGGTGGTTCCCTGCTCGATCAGGGAGAGCCGTTCGTCGGTCTCCGGGATGACTGGTATCTCTTTTTTCTTTTTGATGGCATGGAGGTATTCGATGACGACCGCAACGCCGTGTTTGCAATTGCTGCCATAGGGACAGGTGCAAATGGATGCTAGCTCGCCCTGCGTGATGGAGACGCGAGTCGCATAGCGCGTGGATCCCTGCACCCAGGCCACCAGATCGTTATGGGTGGTGATGCCCAGCTCCCTGACGCGGCCGGAACGTTGATAGCTCTTGCCGCGGGCCAGGATGGTCGCTCCCGCCCAATGCTCGATATCCATCCAGTTCAATTCCAGGAAGGGATTGACCGGTGCCTTTTTGCCGGAAGGTGATTTCATCGGGATTCCTCTGACTAGTCTTGATGCCGGTTTTGGCCGGCTGCAAAATTTCCCGCCATCAGAAAATGAGGGAATTATTAAAGTGCGGTGAAGCTGATGATCTGCGATGCCGCCGATCCCTAGAATACCAGCGGCAATTCCGCCGCCGGTGGAAAGTACTTTGCCGGCTTGCCCTTTTTAATCAATATCTTTTTCTTGACCATTTTCATTCGATCCTGCGCAATAGCTGAAGCAAACCGGACACAACGGTAATGATGATGTCCCTGCGCGTTTCTTCGTGGTCTCCATTGTAAACGATGCAGCGGCCGTACGCATAGGAGCCGATGACCTTCTGAAGGGCTAGCAATCCCTTGAAATGTTCAGGCGCCACCGTCTTTCCTGCTTTTATCTCGATGGGCAGGATCTCCTGGGCGATGTTATAGATCACATCGGTCTCGTTGCCCATACTGTCGCGGTAGAAATTAAGGTTGATGCTCTTGCCTGGATTGAAGCGAAATTTGACGAGTTCCGCAATAACCAGATTTTCGAACAGGCTGCCGCGCAGAGGATGGGTATCCACCTGCGTCTCTTTTCCAATTCCCAGCAAATAACAGGCTAAACCGGTGTCGTAGAAGTAGAGCTTTGGAGATTTGATCAGCCTCTTGCCAAGATTGCGATGGAAAGGCTCCAATAAAAAGACCAGATAGCTTGCTTCGAGCAGAGAAAGCCATTCCCGGGCGGTTGTATGCGAGACTCCGGCATCATTCCCCAGACTATTCATATTTAAGAGCTGTCCGATTCTTCCCGCAAGCGACTGCCTGACACGGTTTAAAATCTCGAATTGTCGGCTTCCAGTCAGAATGAACAGATAGTTGACCCTGCTTTCATCCACGATGCCCTGAATATATGAAAGGAGTTCCGGCACATGCTGGATTTCATCCTGTATGGCGCCATCGGGTATGCGGCGCAAGAATCCACGGGGGTCGGAGCGGGCAAATTCTCGCTGATCCAGTAATTCCAGATTGATATAGGCTTTCTCTTTAAAGATATGGCGAACCAGAGTCGTTTTTCCCGACTGCCTGGGGCAGGTGAGGGTAATGACGGGATACTGCGACGCTAATGTCTGCAAATGAAAGGAGATTTCACGATCAACCATGCTAGGACCTTGCAGTTAAAATAATATTTATCAGGATCATGCTAATAATTTATAGGCGTTTTGTAATTTGCAAGTTATACTTTTAAAAAACAAAGTAAATTGTTGCAGAGTTTCTGGCTGCATCCATAGGACTGTAAGGACTTTCAGTTTGCCAGTGTTATGGGTCTGCTGGCTGCTTCCATGCGCTCCGGGGGACGCTGCCCAAAAATGGAGTGTATCGGCTGACATTGCAGCAAAATGGAGGCTCTCATCGCTCGGCTGCATGTACTAGCGCAGCAAGCGCACTTTTTTTAGTGGATGCACCGGTATGGTCAATATGAGCCTGTTGATTTTTGTGGCTATTTTGTTTGCGCCTGCCAAAGCTTCATCAGGATGGAAAAATTTGCGCACAATTGCAATAATTGTAGTTTTGAATCCCGCGGTTCATTACATTATAACGAGGTGATCCATTAACGGGGAGTGCCGCATTAGATGGGTGCCCCCCTTTTCATCGTGATTTCCACGAGCAAAACGAATCTTAGAATCGGCTGCCGGACGCCCAAGTGCGAAGATTGCTGTGATGACCGTATCATCCTTGCCGCCGCTGCGGCGCCGGCCACCCTGCGGGGATCGCTGCCAAGATGGAGGAAACCATGTCGATGCATAAAAAAATCTCTCCTGCGAGCGCTCTTTTCCTGCTGCTCATCCTTTCCGGCTGTCATTCAGTGCAAGAAACGGATATGAAGGTCATGACTTTCAATATCCTGTACAACAGCCACAGGGTTTTTTCCGGCGATACCTCCTGGGAGGTCCGCCGGCCTCTGCTCATCGCCTGCCTTAAGGCGCATGCTCCCGACCTGCTCGGCACTCAGGAGTCGTTTAAATTTCAAACCGATGCCATTCTAGACGCTTTTCCAAACTGGCGGGTTTTCGGCAAAGGCCGTTACCATCAGGTGCTGGCTGTTTCACCCCGTCGGCCCTATGAGGACCTGGGCGGCGAATCATGCCGCATCCTTTATGATCAGAACAAATATGATATTATCGATCATGGAACTTTCTGGCACAGCGATCTTCCCGACAGCGCCGGCAGCCGCACCTGGGGCAATGAGCTGCCCCGGGTCGTCACCTGGGGAAAATTTCGGATCAAAGACGGCGGCAAAAAATTCGTCGTGATGAACACCCATTTTCATTGGGATCAGCCCTATGTTCAGAACACCGCCTATCTCATTATGCGCAAGTGGCGCGAGATCAGCCAGGGACTGCCGACTATTCTGATGGGTGATTTCAATCTGGCGCCGGAAAGCCCGGAGCATGAGCTGTTTTGCGGCCGGACCGGCCCCAAGGAGCTGGCCGGCCGATTTCGCGACTGCTGGCAAGTCCTCAACAAGCCGGAACAGGGCGCCGGCACGGGGCACGCGTTTACAGGCAAGGGCGTCACTCGCATCGACTGGATTCTGGTGACGGAAGAGTTCACGGTGAAATCCATCGAAATCCTTTACGACAATGCCAATGGAATTTACCCGAGCGACCATTTTCCGGTTCTGGCCGGGCTGACCCTGTGAGGAAAGCGGAGTGGGCTTTCCAACGGGGCGGTTCATCATACGGTCAAATGCGAATCCTAACTGTTGTCGGCAAGATGCCCGAAGAGCAACTCCGACGACGGGATCGGCTGGAATGAAGAAAAAAAGCAAATCCTTGCATGAAAAACGGAGTCCATCGATGAGAAAATCAGTATTCTGGCTGCTGTTCGCCGCAAGCGCCCTGCAGGCTGCTGAAATACCTTGTCTCCTACCCGCATCCGACCGCCAAAGAATCAACATCGATTTCGACTGGAAATATATCAACCGGGATTTTCCGCATGAGGAGGAAACCCATCAGGTCAACCAGCTGCCCTGGCAGACGGTGAACCTGCCGCATGACGCCTCCATCACCGGCGCTTTTAACCGGGAAAACAACACCACCCAGGGATTTTTGCCCATGGAGATCGGTTGGTACAGCAAAGGACTGTTCTTTCCGGTTTCCTATGAAAACAAAAAGATTTTTATCGTCTTTGACGGCGTCTATCGCGCCTCTGACGTGTGGATGAACTATGCCTATCTGGGCCACCACGAGTCCGGCTATACCAGTTTCATTTATGATTTGACCGACTATGTCCGCCTTGGCGACCGCACGCCCAACGGCCTGCGCGTGCGCGTGGACGGTCGGCGTCATGAACAGGACATGTACGAGGGAACGGGCATCTACCGGCATGTGTGGCTGTTGATCACCAACAGGTTGCACTCGGCCTGGTGCGGCGTTTTTATCAGCACGCCTCAAGTGAGCCGCACCGCAGCGATGGTGCAAGTGCAGACGCGCATTCAGAACGAAAATCAAACCGCTAAAAAATGCCGGCTGGTCACTCTGATCATGGATGCCGATGGTCATGTGCGGGCCAAGATCTAGTCACAGCGCACCATCCCCGCCGCCGGGGAGTATACATTCATGCAACAGACCGATCTGCCACAGCCGCATCTCTGGGACATCGACGATCCCTATCTCTACCGCGCCCATACCCTGGTCTATGACGGCGCTGAGATCGTGGATGCGGTAGAGACGTTTTTCGGTATTCGTACGTTCGCGTTCACGCCGGACAACGGTTTTTTCCTCAACGGCCGGCCGGTCAAGCTCAAGGGTTTCAATGCGCACTATGATTTCGCCGGCGTCGGCGCCGCTCTGCCCGACCGGATGCAGTGGGACGCGATGATGGTCATGAAACAGGCCGGTTTTAACCTTTACCGCTCCAGCCACAATCCCGCCACGCCGGAACGGCTGGATGTGTGCGACCGCATCGGCCTGCTGGTCTGGGACGAGATCGAGCGCAAGCTGGAAAGCCCGGAAGTGGAACTGGCGCTGGTGCGCGAGACGATCCTGCGCGACCGCAATCATCCGAGTGTGATCCTCTGGTCGCTGGAGAATGAATCGCCGCTGGAGAGCACGGTCTTTGGCGCCAAAATCATCGCGCAGGCCACCGCGCTGGCGCACGCGTTGGATCCCACGCGCTTGACCACCTCCGCCGCCTCCATGCCGGTGAACCGCAACGGTTACGGCGAAGCGTTGGATGTGGTGAGCTATAATTACGACTGGCGCCGCGCGGATCAGGATCATGTCGATTTTCCGCATTGGAAGATCGGTTTGCTCAGTGAATTCGCCGCCGCCCGCGCCCGCCGCGGCGTCTATGGCGTCGAGCGCTTCGCTCGGGCGGAGGAGGATTCCTATTTCGATCTTTACAGCGGACAGGTGGAGACCATGTATGAGCTGTGCAGCCGGGTAGAGAGCTACTGGCGCCGCATCAAGGCGCGTACCTACATGGCCGGCGGCTGTGTCTGGAGCGGCAAAGACAGCTGGGGGGAAGGCAACGCCTGGCCGCTGATCTCCCGCGGCGACGGCGCCCTGGATCTGTGTCTTTTTCCCAAAGACGCCTTTTATTACTTTGTCAGCCAGTGGACGGAAAAACCCATGGTCCATCTTTTTCCGCATTGGAACTGGCCGGGGAGCGAGGGGCGGCCCATCGACGTCTGGTGTTACAGCAACTGCGACAGCGTCGAGCTCTTTCTGAATGATCGTTCATTCGGTTTTCAGCGCCGGCCGGCTGAACCGGCCGCCTGGGCGCCCGGCCGGCCGGCGCCGTCGCCGGAACAGGCCGAGGAACAAGCGGAACACCTGACCTGGCAGATCCCTTATGAACCCGGCGTTCTGCGCGCGGTGGGAATGCGCCGCGGCGCCATGGTCTGCGAACAACAGGTCTCGACCGCAACTGAGCCGGCTGCGATCAAGCTCTCCCCGCTTCTCGCCGGCCTGGTGGATGAGCAACAGATAATGCCGCTGATCGCGGACGGCCGCGATGTGGCGATTCTCAAAGCGGAGATTGTGGACCGCGATGGAGTGCGGGTTCCGCATGCCGACAACCTGGTGCAATTTACGGTGGAGGGCGCAGAAAAGATCATCGGCGTGGGCAATGGCGACATCGCCAGCCATGAAGCCAATCAGACGGCCTTTCGCAAGGCGTACAACGGTCTGTGCGCGGTGATCGTGCAAACTACAACAACGCCCGGCCGCTTTGCCGTGGCCGCCGTTTCGCCGGGTCTGATTTCGGACCGGTTCACCCTTTCTTCTCACGCGCCCCGACCGATCTCGCTGCATCTGCACGCTCCTTCGGCACAGCTGCGGAGCACTGGGGAACTGATCCTGACCGCTCAGGTCTGTGATGCCTATGGCGTGCTGGCGCCGTCGGCAGACCTGCCGGTGCAGTTTACTGTGCAAGGTCCGGGCTTTCTGGCCGGCCAGGGGAAAAGAGGGACGATGCAGGCGCTACAGGGCCGGGCTACGGTGACGCTTAAATCCACAGGTTCCGCAGGCGTCATCCAGGTCGTAGCTGCGGCCGATGGGCTGATTCCATCCCGTTTGACCGTCACCGTCACACCTTAACGTCATTACCGGGAGGTCGACATGGCGTTTAAAAGTTTTTTTCTTCTGCTGTCGATAACCGCTGCCGGCTATACCGCGGCGCCCACCAGCCGGCTGCCTTTCACCTACGTCATCGATTACGCTTCTTTGCAGGAGACCGATCCTGACTTTCGCCGGCAATTTCTCCAAGCCGCACCCACGCTGTTTCATCCCGGACCGGAACTGCGCTATCTCGGCCGTTTCGGTTTCGGCGGCATGGTAACGCCTTACCGCAATATGCCCTACGCAACCTATGAAGCCCAGGTGAAAGAGTATCTTCAATTTCTGCGGGCGCAGGGAGTGCGCTGGATCACGCCCTACCTGTGCAATCAGACGATTTCGGGCAACGATGTCCACCGCTACGGCGTCTGGGAGGTGTATGACCGCTGGCAGGATTTCGCCTTTTTAGGGCTGGGGGAAAAACCGCAGGATCCCATCCTGTGGATGCAGCGGGAACCCTCCGGCAACCTTCACTATAATTACAAACGCAAATGTTTTCTCGAACGCCATCAGGATGATCTGCAGATCCGCTATGCGCCCTGTCCGAACAATCCGGATTGGCGCAACCTCTGCAATGCAGAGGCGCGCAACGCCGGCCGTATCGGCTTTGACGGCTATTTTATCGACAACAACATCATCCATTGTTACTGCGCCGCCTGCGAGCGGCGGTTTCAGGATTATCTACGGGCGAAATATACGCCGGATGAATTATACCAGGCCTTTGCAACGCGCGACTATGGAGCAATCACGCTGTATCATGAAGGGGATCTGCGCTGGTGGGCGCGGTCGTTCGACGGTTTTATCCCCTGGCTGGAGCGCAAATACCCACAGTCCGAATGGCCGATTCATTTTGACACAGCCGATTCATTGCAAGAGGTGAACGTGGATGCAGCCGGCGGCGGCATGCTTTACGGTGAAACGGAGCAATTCGTCGCGGAACGAATATTATCCGTCGCCTCCCCGGCTATTTTTGAGTCTCTTCGTCTGGCCAACCCGGCGCTGCAGACGCCGATCGGACGGCTGCGCTGGGCGGAGACGCAGATGTTCTGGAACCAAAGCATCGGCGATATGCTGGCGGAAATGCGCGATGCGGGCCGAGAGACCAATCCTGATTTTTTTCTCATGCCCAACTGGGGCGTCTTTCAACGGATCGACGGCGCCATCGGCCGCGCCGAAGACGGCAAAGATATACGGCGTTGGCGCCACGGAGCGGACTGGCAGATGTTCGAAGAGGATTATGCGACCGGACTTTTAGCGCCCGGCGTGCTGCTGGATTATGACCTCGAACTGCGCTATGCGTTCAGCTGCGGTGTTCGCGCCATGTTGCTTCCCTACACCCTCAACGATCCGGTCTTGGAAGAGGTGCATCATGCCGAAGCCGCCGCCTCCGGCGGCAGTGTGTTCGTCACCACCTTTCGTTATCCGCAGGTGAGGGAAAAATACCGGCGGTTTTTCGAGACAAATGCGGATCTGTATGAAGGATACTCCTGCGCCGGCCGCGTCGCCCTGGCCTTTTTTTACGATCAATATTATTATCTGAACATCGATCACTTTCGCCAAGTATACGCGTTGAACCGGTTTCTCGCCGATCAGCAGATTCCCTTTGATTATATCCACGAGGGCTGTCTGGATCCCGTTCAGCTCTCCCGGTATCAGGCGATCATTTTGCCGAATGTGGTTTATCTCTCGAATGAACAGATCGCTGCGCTGAAAACATATGTGGGGCAGGGCGGCACGCTGATCACCATCGGCGAAACTGCAACGCAGGATTTATGCTGCCGGCCGCGGGATGCGGCTGTTTTCAACCGCCGCATCAAGCCGGGAAAACGCCATCGCCATTTCAACGATCTGCATCAGGCGCTGCCGCACCGCGGCATTGACCTCGATGACGGCCTGCGCGCAGTGCGAAAACTCAAAGCAGGCGGCAAAGGTGCAACCTATCAACGGCTGGCCGAACTGGACCATGCACTGCATTTCAAACGGTATCAGCTCAAGGGGCCGTTGACCGATTGCCTGGCTGAAGCCCTGGGCGGAAATCCTCATCTCATGGATCCGATGCAGGCCAGTGGATTGCGCCATACGCTGTGGCGCAAACAGCAGGGCCGCCGGGTGCTGACGGTCCTTCATCTGGTCAACAAAAACGTCCGCCTCGACATCGAGGACGGTCCAAGAAGGTTGCAGACTGTTACGAACCTGAAAGTGGCGCTTCCGGCCGAACCGGGCAGGCGCTTGGCGTCCGCGGTCTACCGGCGCCCGGACCAGGAGACCGCCGCTCCGCTGAGGCCGTCTTTGAAACAGGGAAGGGTGGTTGTCACAATCCCCTATTTGTCCTGCTATGGCGTCATCCAAATCGAGTGGATGTGAGCAGACAGGATGCATGATACCTAAGAGATCGATCTGTGCAGCAACGTACTTGCATAAAAACGAATGAATCAGGATCGCAGGCCGGTTCAAGCCGGCGCTGACGGGATCACCAGCGCAGATAACCATCTGATTCCAGCTGGGTTGTAACGGCGCCGGCGGCTGCCTGTCATCAGGGTGGTCTGCATCACGCGGATGCGGAGAGAATCTTGAACGTTTTATTGCTATACTAAAATGGGGAAAGCTGGAGCGACGAATGACAGTAAAGAAGCTTTTGCTGATATTGTGCCTGCCGGCAACTGCGCTGTCGGCCGAATATTGTGTGAGCACCATCGATCTGCTGCCGCAGGCTAGAGTCACCTGCAATGCCGGCGGTCCGCTGCTGGTGCGCTGTGACACGCTGCGCCACCGCATTATCCTGGCTCAGACGCTGACCAGTTCCCTCTCTCTCATCGACGGCCGCACTCACTTGGTGGAAAACATCCCTCTGGCCGGCCGTGTGCCGCAGTACCTCAAGGCAGAGGCCATGGCGCTGAACGAGCGCAGCGGCGGGATCTGTCTCATCGGCCATCGATGTTTTTTCATCATTCATCCGGACGAGCGGCGGTCCGAGCAGATTCTCACCAGCCGGCAGTTTGAGAGCATCGCTGTGGATCCGCTAAGCGGCAATGTCTTTCTGGCAGGACGGGAAAGCCGTCACCTGGCGTTTTACCACGCCAAGAAAAAGAAACTGACCTATCTGCCCTGGCTGCAAACCGAAGTGTCCCTGGCCAACCTGAACGCCACGCCGCCGCCGCCTCTGCGCAAAGTGGTCGTGGATCCGCAGCTGAGAAGAGCGGTCGCTGTCGACGGGATGCAGTCTGGATTGTATCTGTTCGACTGTGATCGCTGCCGGCTTTTACAGCAGCGTCCTTTGGCATTGGAAAAGGGTGGACGCTGGCATCTTGCGGGCTATGACCGTCAAAGACATTGTCTCTATCTGGTCATTGAAAACAATAACCGCAATGTGGTGCAGACCGCGCGCATCAATGTGTTGACCGGCGAGGACGCTGTTGCGGCGATGCCCGGATTGCGCGAAGGATCGGGCATCCTGTATAATTCAAACCGGGAAGAGGTCTATGTGCCCTATGACAACGCCGCTTGTCTGCATGTGGTGGATTTTAAAAATCCGCTCGTCGAGGTGTCGCTGCCTTCCTTTGGCAACGATGCCACGGCTCTGGACCTGAAGCGGCAGCGGTTGTTCGTAGCCAGCTGGCCTCAGGGCGATGTGGAAGTGGTTGACCTGGTGAAGCGCCGGCTGCACAAGCGCATCAGCCATCAGGGTCTGCTTCCGCACATGGCCACCCTTGCCTTCAATCCCGAGAACGGTCTGTTGTACATCCCCAAAGGCGCCACGGCGGTCAACGGCTCCTTTGGCGCCGCTCTGATGACGCTGCATCCGGACGCCGAGACGGCCGATAAAATCCTCACCGGTTGGCTGCCCATGGATCTGATCGAATGGGAAAAGGGATCAAGTTTTCTTGTGTTCAACAACGAGGACCGCATGGCTCTGGTGGATGATCAGGGCGTTCGTTCTCAGGTTGTCCTGCCCAAAGAGTATCCCATTCAAACGATCGCGAACGCCGAGGGAGATGTGTATCTCTCCTACGGGGCGCATCAATCCTATTGGCCCACAGTCTATATCTGGGATGCGTCCAACGGCATTCTAACTATTCACAGGGACTTTTCTTTTTACGACCGTCGCCTTCCCCGCCAGGCGCAAAAGATGGCGCTGGACCGCAGCGGCGTGCTGCATTTCACCCAGAATCCCTGGGGTAAAGAGGAGCAGTTTCTCGGCAACCTGCCGGACGGCGTTCGGCTCTTCGACATTTCGACGCGCATAGGGCTGGGCGATCAGGTGGAACGGGAGACCACGCAGCGTCTGCTGCAGTATGACGCGCTCAGGCATCGTTTGTATCTTGCCAGGGCGGCGGAGAGCGACAGTGATGCAGGGGTGCTGCAGATCATCGATCCGGCGGAGAAAAAAGTGCTGGCGCGTGTGGTCGTCGGTCGCTGTCCAGCGGATCTGTGTTTCGATGCGTATCATCTGTATACAGCCGATTTTCTCTCCGATTCGGTCAGTGTGGTCGATCTGGAAGATTTCACTGTGCAAACTCTGGCCGTCGGCCGAGGTCCGCTCAAACTCGCGGTTGCAAACGGGGCGGCCTGGGTGATCAACCATTTGGATCACTCGCTGCAGCGCGTTGAAGCCGGAGCCGCCGCAGTCGCCGTTCCTGCGCCGGGCCGCGTTGACCAGCTCTTGGTCTGGAAAGACCGGCTGATCGTCACCGCGCACTCGGCGCTGACATTGACGGTTTTGGCGTATACGCCGCAAACGGCCAAGTTTGAGACAATTCTGTCGTACGATTATCCATTCGGCGATACCGCCTTTGACGCCGGCAATAGTTCTTTTTATATGACAGGTCAGTACGGCGATGTGGTCTATAGTCTCAACCAGGCCAAGGAGGATGCGAAGGGGCGGTTATGGATGAGTGATTTTTTATCCGGAAAAATCTTTATCATCAGCGAGCGGTGAACAACGCCTATGGTCAAACTGGAACCTTATCATCTGGTGGAAGCGGATTCCGGCAGAGCGTACGACGCCGAAACACCGCGCTGGTGCGGAGAGAGTGGAGCCTTGCTGGATCTCGCTTTTACTCCGCGGTTGAATGTGGCTGCCCTGGCGGGGAGAAAACCGCAACTATGGCGCTATCGGGAATGTTTGCCGGTTCAAAAAGATGAATCCATCGTCAGTTTAGGAGAGATGTGTACGCCGCTGTTGTTTATGCGCCTGGCCGGCCATCCGGTGTGGATCAAGCAGGAACAGCTTTTTTCGACCGGATCGTTCAAGGACCGAGGTGCTGCGGTGCTGATCAGCAAGGTGAAAGAACTGGCTGTGCAACGGGTGGTGCAGGATTCATCCGGCAATGCCGGATGCGCCATAGCCGCGTACTGCGCCAGAGCGGGGGTGGCCTGCGAGATTTTCGTGCCGGAAAAAACCTCTGCGCAAAAGATCGAGCAGATCCGCGCCTATGGCGCCGAGATTCGGCTTGTCCGCGGAGACCGGAGCGCCGCCGCGCAGGCAGCCCGGCATGCCGCGGAGTCCGCTTATTATGCCAGTCACTGTTGGAATCCGTTTTTTCTGCATGGCGTCAAAACCTTTGCCTATGAGGTCTGGGAACAGCTGCAGTGCCGGGCGCCTGACGATGTGGTTTTGCCGGCTGGCAATGGAACGTTGGTCTTGGGCGCGTTCATCGGCTTTTCCGAATTATTGGAGCAGGGTCTGACCAATCGCATGCCGGCGATCCATGCGGTGCAGACAGCCCGGTGTGCGCCCTTGTATGATGCTTTTCTTCAGGGCAAGCTGCATCCGGTCCCGACGACGGCCGGGGAGACCATGGCAGAGGGCATTGCCATTGCTGAGCCAATCCGCGGCAGCCAGATCTTGGCCGCTGTGCGACAAACCGGGGGCAGAGTGATCGTGGTCAGCGAAGAAGAGATCGAAAAATACCGGCGCGAGATGGCATTGCAGGGCTTTTATATCGAACCCACCGCCGCTGTCGCTGTGGCCGGAACAGCCCAGATCCTCAACGGCCAGCCGCCCGGCCGTACGCTGGTGACCGCCTTAACTGGGCATGGGCTGAAGCACAGTCATGGTTCATGAGAAACTTGATAAGGAGGCAAGAATATGGGAAGGCGCAGAGCGTTGTGCGTGGGCATCAACAAGTACAAGAATTACCCTGATGCCGCATTGCGGGGATGCGTTAACGACGCCAAAGAGATGTCCGCTGTACTGACGCGTTACTTGAATTTTGCCAAGCAGGACATCACGGTTCTCACCGATCGGCAGGCGACCAAGACCGCGATCATGAAAAAGTTGACGGCCATGGTGCAGGGCGCTCAGGAGGGCAAGTACGACTATTTGGTTTTCAGCCTGTCCAGTCATGGCACTCAGATCGTGGATGTCGGGGGCGATGAGCGAGACAAAGCGGATGAGGCCTTCTGCCCATACGATCTGGCGGAAAAGAAGGGCCAGTGGGATCCCCGCCATATTATCATCGACGACGAACTGCATGATCTGTTTGTGCAGCTGCCGAAAAATGTTCTGCTGGAGGTATATCTCGACACCTGTCACAGCGGCACCGGGCTCAAGGCCATAGACCTGTTGCTGTCCCGTCAGCCGCGCTACCTGCCGCCGCCGTCGCTGGCGGCTTTCAAGGACGCGCAACGACGGCCAACCGATACTCTGCGCACGATGCTGGTCAGGGCGAATCACCCCAACCACATTCTCTGGGCCGCCTGCCGTGACTCGCAGACTAGTGCCGATGCGCTGCTCGACGGCAAATGGCACGGCGCCTTTACCTATTTCTACTGCCGGGAGCTGGAGACCGCGAAGGGCGATCTGACCCGGCGCGAACTGCTGAAACGGGTGAGGGCGCAACTGGCGGAAAACGAATTCACTCAGGTTCCGCAGCTGGAGTACAAGGCCACGCTGCGCGGCAATTTCTGATCAGCAAAACCAGCCGGCCATGCTGATCGTTGCCACGGTGATCAGCATGGCCAGCCACATCTGTCTCATCCCCTTTTCGTCAAGCTCATAGTCGAACAGCCCGGGTAAAACCTGAAAGATCAGAATCACCGCCACCGGCAGCAGCGAGGCATAGTGATGCCAGCCAGACACCGGCAACCGGTAGCTGTTGAACAGGATGAATCCATTCAGGTATTCCCACAGCAGGATCAAGCGGCCGGTTTGCGCCAGGGTGCGGTAAAAAGCGGAGAAGGCCGTCTTCTTCCGGGTTCCCCAGCGCCAGGCCAGCAGGCCATAAACGCCGATCAGCAACCCTGCTGACCCGAGGTGGAGCCAACGCATCCACTCTACCATAACATCCCCTCGTTCATGCCATCAGCAGCAATGCGGCGGTACATAGGCGGCCGGTTAATATGTTTCAGCGGCAAGAGTGCGCCTGACCTTTCTGATGAAAATCCAATACCGCCTCAGCCAGCTTGTCGGCGCCGAAGCGGATGACATCGGTGGTCGGCAACTGCAGCTGATCCTCCACACGCTTGATCTCATCCAGCGCTTGCTGTTCATCCGTCAGGGTCATAAGATTCAGCGCAACGCCCACCACGCGCGCCGGAAAAACCGGGGCGCTGATCCGTTCATACAGATCGATCATGGTTTTCATGGAGGGCATGGGCGTGTCCGTTGTGCCGCGCATGATCGTGCGGCCGACTTGATGGCACAGGATCAACGCCTGCGGCGCAAATCCGTGCAGCATGCCCAGGGTTACGCCGGAGTACAGGGGATGGGCCAGACTTCCTTGGCCTTCGATCACCAAAAAGTCAAACGTTTCGTTTTCCAGAACCAGTCGTTCGGCCGCGCCGCTGATGAAATCCGCGATGACCCGATCCATGGCGATGCCTTTGCCGGAGATCAGAATTCCGGTTTGACCGGTGGCGATGAATTCCGAACGCACGCCGCGGCTTTTCAGGCTGCGGTTTACTTCCAGGGCGGTCACTTTTTTGCCGCAGTTGCAGTCGGTGCCGACGGTGTGGATGCGGAACGTTTTTGAACCGGCGCTGCGGCAGCGATTCACTTCAAGATCCTTTGGCGGCAGCCGCAGATCCGTGATCCGAACGCCGTGGTCAACGGCTGCCTGGCGAAACTCTGCATCCTCGGACAGGATGGTGTGCAGGCCGCTGATCACATCCATTCTGAGGTTGATGGCCTCCAGGATCAGCGCCCGCCATGCCTGCGGCAACTGACCGCCGGCCGGAGTGATGCCGATCAACAGCGTGTTGGCGCCCAGGCGGCAGGCGGCAGCCACATCCGCGACGATGGGAACTCCATGGCCGACGCCGAGCAGTTCGCCGCTGTCGCGGCCGGCCTGCTGGCTGTCCAACAGCGCCACTGCCTGCTCCGGGCAGTAGCGTAAAAATCCGGCCGCGGTTTTCGCCGGCGTCGGGTGCGTCTGGCCCTCGGTGAGGATGACGCAGCGCCGTGGTTTGTCAGATCCGCGCACGGAATCCCTCCCCCAGCACTTCATGGACATTGTTGAGAATGACAAAGGCGTGCGGATCCGTTTCCTTGATGATCTGCACCATGTCCCCCACCTGTTTGCGCGTCACCACGGCGTACAACACCGGGCGTTTGCTGTTCGTGTAGATGCCGGTCGCCTCCACCAGGGTGGCGCTGCGGTCCAGTTCGGCGATGATGCGCCGGCCGATCTCCGCCGACTGGTCGGAGATGATGATGACCGAATGGGCGTAATCGAATCCTTCGATGATCACGTCCACTAAATGGCTGGAGACGAAGAGGAGGAAAAAGGCATAGAGCGTCAGAGTGACGGCGTGCCGTTCCGCTTCCAGACCTTTGAAATGGATGATAAATCCGGCCAGCAGGATCACCAGGGAATCCACCACCATGAATACCGTGCCCGGCTTGATGCCCCAGCGCTTTTGCGCCACCGCGGCGATGACGTCGGACCCGGCGGTGCTGCCGCGGAATTTAAAGATAATGCCCAGGCCGATGCCGAGCAGCACCGCGCCGATGAGGATAAGAAAGAGAAAATCTTTCTGCTGCAGGCTGACGATCGCCGGGTGTTCGTTCAGGCGGATGTAAGAAAGGCCGGGGATCTGACCGCGCAGCAGATCGATAAAAAACGAGTTGAGGGTGAAGCCGACGAAGGTACGGGCGCCGAACTGCTTGCCCAGTTCGCGCACTCCCCAGATGTAGAGTGGGATGTTTAAGATCCAGATCATCAGCCCCACCGGCAGAACGCCGCCGGTAAGATAATGCAGAGCCATGGAAAGTCCGCTGACGCCGCCAGGCACCACCTTGGCGTCCACCAGGAAAACCGATATGCCTGCCCCCATGATAAAGGCGCCGATCGTAATAGCGACATAGTCGCGGATCAGGCGCCTTCGTCTTTTGATGGACTGTTTGATTTGATCGACCATAAGTTTCTTTTAGCTTATCAATTCCTTCAGCCGGCCGTGTATCGGCTGGTTGATTGGGCCTGATCAGGCCAGGGGCCTGCAGGCCGAGGCCTGCAGACCGAGGCCTGCAGACCGAGACCTGCAGACCGAGACCTGCAGACCGACTCCCGCAGACTAGGGCTTAAAAAGCGCACTAAAGTACGAAAAATTTCATCGTAAAACAATCAAATCGAATGCGGGTGAAAAATTCCTTGCAGCATAAGGGTCTTGCACCTATATTTAAGCAAAAAATCGAGCCTGGTTCAGCCTAGGGACGCGCGGCTGCGGCGGGTAAGCGCACCCTGGCTGTGCGTTTTTTGCCTGGCTGCACAAATGGATGGAATTCGGAGGAAGCGGTGATACGTAAAAAGCTTGATCAATTTTTTCAATTATCCGATCACGGAACGACCATTCGCACCGAGGGCATGGCCGGATTGACCACCTTTATCACTATGGCCTATATCATATTCGTCAATCCCGCTATTCTATCTGCAACCGGCATGGACCGCGGCGCGGTGTTCACCGCCACCATTTTGTCCACAGTGATCGCGACGCTGATCATGGGATTGTATGCCAACGTGCCGTTCGCCCAGGCGCCGGGTATGGGGCTCAACTCTTTCTTCACTTTTACTGTGGTGCTGACCATGGGGTTCTCCTGGCAGCAGGCGCTGGCGATCGTGTTTTTATGCGGGGTGATCAATTTTTTGATCGTGATCACCAAGGTGCGCAAGCTGTTGATCCAGGCCATCCCTGAATCTTTGCAACACGCCATCGGCGGCGGCATCGGCCTGTTCATTGCCTACATCGGTTTCAAGAACGCTCATTTTCTTGATTTCATCGTGCAGGGGAACAATGTGGTGCGTGCCGATCTGCAAGACGGACGGGTGGTGGAACTGGTCTCCCGCGATGTGTTGCCGGCTTTGGCCCGTTTCAACGACCCCACTACGCTGTTGGCCCTGGCCGGCATCCTATTGACAGTGGTGATGCTGCTGCTGCACTGGCGCGCCGCCCTGCTGTTGGGCATACTGTTCACTACGGCCATCGGGCTGTTGAGCGGCATGGCGCCGTGGCCGCAGTTCCGCGTTCAGGATTTTCTCCCGCCCTCGCTGTCGCCGACGCTGTTCCAGCTGGACCTGGCCGGGTTGTTCGACCGACCGGATCAGCTGTTTACCGTTCTGACGGTGATTGTGGCTTTCAGCCTGTCGGATACTTTTGATACTATCGGCACTTTTATCGGCACGGGCCGCAAGGCGGGCATCTTTGATCAAAGCGACGAAGTGCAGCTGAAAACCGGAAAAGGTTTTTCCTCCAAAATGGATCGCGCGTTGTTCAGCGACGGCATCGCCACCTCTCTGGGGGCGTTGCTGGGAACCAGCAATGTAACCAGTTACGTCGAAAGCGCGGCCGGCATCAGCGCCGGCGGACGCACCGGCTTGACATCGGTTTTCACCGCGCTGCTGTTTTTATTGTGTCTGTTCATTGCGCCGCTGGCCATGCTGATTCCGGCCTCAGCCACTGCTGCGGCGCTCATCGTCGTCGGCATCCTGATGATCGAAAGCCTGAGGCAGGTGGCCTGGAACGATATGGATCAGGCGGTGGCGGCCTTTTTCACCGTGGTGATGATGCCCTTCACCTTCAGCATCGCCAACGGCGTGGCCGCAGGATTCATCTTTTATGTACTCACCAAAGCGGTGCGGGGCCAATGGCGTGCGGTTCATCCGTTGATGTACATCGTCACCTTATTGTTTCTGTTCAATTTTGTCATCAACGCTGTCCACTGACGAGCTGGAATCCTGCGGCCGGTGGACATCGGGTTCTGCCGGAAAGCCTGGTCCAGGCCGAACGCAGGTGGAGCGGCCTTTGTGCCGGCTTGGGAACAAAGACCACGCCGATTGGGTTAAAAAATAGCCGCTCGATTATACGCCGGAATTCCTGAAAGGGGGAGGTATATGCAGGCAGTTCAAATTTCTCATTTTGGTGGGGCCGATGTATTAACGCTTGCCGATTTGCCTGTCCCCAGGCCGGCCGCCGATCAGGCGCTGGTCCGCATTCAGTTCGCCGGCGTCAATTATATCGATATCTATCAACGAACCGGACTGTACAAAAACCCTTTGCCTTTTGTGCCCGGTATGGAAGCCGCCGGCATAGTCGAGGCCACCGGCGCGGAGGTGATCGAGTTCGCTGTCGGAGACCGGGTGGCGTTTGCCATGCATCCCGGCGCTTATGCGGAATATGTTTGCGTAGCCTGGCAAAAATTGGTCAAGATTCCCGATTCCATAGCTGCGGAACAGGCGGCCGGCAGCATGCTGCAGGGGCTGACCGCGCACTATCTCGCTCACGACGCCTACCCGCTGCGTGTGGGCGATCTGGCGTTGGTGCATGCGGCGGCCGGCGGCACAGGTGGACTGTTGGTACAAATGGCCAAGATCCGCGGCAGCCGCGTGATCGCCACCGTGAGCAATGAGGAAAAAGAACAGCGCGCACGGTCGTTGGGCGCTGACTGGGTGATTAATTATTCAGCTTCGGATTTTTCTATGAAGGTAAAAGAGCTGACTAACGGCAGGGGCGTGGATGTGGTTTACGATTCGGTGGGCGCAGACACCTTTGCTAATAGCTTGACCTGTCTGCGGCCGCGCGGCTATCTGGTGTTGTATGGTCAATCCAGCGGACCGGTGGCGCCGTTGGATCCAGGGGTGTTGGCCGGAATGGGGTCTCTGTTCTTGACCAGGCCCAGTCTGGCCCATTATATCAGCCAACGGGAAGAGCTGTTGAAAAGGGCGAACGATGTCTTCTCCTGGCTGAAACAAAAACAGCTGCTGTTAACTATCGCGAAAAAATTTCCATTGGCAAAAGCCGCGGAGGCTCAGGAAGCGCTGACATCGCGCAAATATGCCGGAAAAATTTTATTGCAAATGCCCCGATAACGCACATGCTGGGCCCGCGCCAGGCGTAAGGTCGTTTACAGCTGCAAAGGGTCCCTGGTTCCCGCGGGAGCGGCGACCTGTTTACGAAGGGGATCTGCCAAAGGGAGCACGACCGCCGGCTGGCGGCGGCAAAGGTCATGGCGTTTCCCTGCTGTCACCAGCCGTAGCGTTCCGGTCCCCAGGTTTTGCGAATATGCTGTTGTTGGACATAGACGAGTGTGCGTTCCGGCACCTGTTCGTTCACCAGTGCGCCGGCGCCGATGACGCTGTAGGGACCGACCTTGACGCCGGGCATCAGAATGGCGTTGACGCCGGTGCGCACATAATCGCCTAGATAAGCGGCGTTGGCGCCGAGCAACGGCGTTTCACGATGGCCGCCCACCTGATGAACGGTCTGTCCATCGTCGAAACGCAGGTTGCCGCACACTGTGGCGGCGCCGAGATCGCAGGCTTCGCCAAGGATGCCCCAATATTCGCCGTAATGATAGGCGTAGACGTTGCGCATCAGCACTCCCGCCACTTCAGCGCAATGGCCGATAAAGCAGCGATCGCCGATCACCGAGCCCTCCTCTACCTGCGCATACCGGCGCACCGTGCAATGATCGCCGATGATCACGTTTTTCTCCAGAATGGCGCCCTGCACCACACGGCTGTTTTTACCGATCCATACGTTGCCTTCGATGATCACTCCATCGCCGATCTCGCTGTCGGCGCCGATCGTCACATGACCGTTGATATAGGCGCGTTTCGATATTTTAGCGCTGTCGGCTATGGTTGATTTTTCCATCGATTGCAGCAGATGTCGTCCCCAGACATAATTGGCCTGCAGCAGATGCCAGGGTTTGTCCAGATCCTGCAACGTGGCGCCGGCTTGTGCAGCGCCGATTTCGTGGTCAGCCTCCAGGGCGATTTGCAGCGAGGCTTCGAGGTGCGCTTCATCCGGCGCCATCATGCCGACTTGAATGGCTTCCATTCGTCCTGGATTGGCGCGCAGGTATGGAAGCATGCTTTTTTCCAAAGCGAACACTCCGCCGAAACGGTGGGACACGCTGTCGCGCGGGTGGCCGAGAATTTGCTCGATGTGGTCTCCGCTCACCTGTGCGCACAGCCAATCATTGGGTTTTTCTTCCCCCAGGGGCTGCAGCAACGCGGTTGCCGGCCGCCGCCCCTCTTGGTGCAGGCGTAGCAGCGTCTGCAGGTCTTCAGCGGCAAAGAGGATGTCGCCGTAACAGACCAACAACGAGTGGTCCTCCAGCGTGGACCAGGCGGCCAGCAGAGCCGGCGCGGTGCCGTTGCAGCCGCCGGCGGAAACAAAGGCGACACGCGGATCATGGTCCAGCAGGCTGCGCATCTGTTCCTGGCGATAATCAACCGCCAGAACGATTTTTTTAACCCCGACGGCCGTCAGGGCATCCATTTGCCAAAGGAGCAGAGGCCGGTTGGCGACCGGCAGCATCGCTTTATTGCGGGTGACGCCATAAGGCCACATTTTTCGCCCCTGGCCTGCGCACAGGATGACGGCCGTTTTCATATGGATTCCTCTTTTTTATGAGCTCAGCGCAAGTCCTGCCATGTCACGGGGCAACGGGCCCCGAAGAAAGCGACCCCTTTTTGTACTGACATGCCGGAATTGTACAAAAAAAAAGCGATAAAAGCAACTGCATTCAACCCGTCTTTACCGGGCTTTTTCGATTGAAAAAATGATGTTTTATTGTTAATTTATCGCTATGGAGCGTGCACAGCAGGTTAAGTCTCGGAGAACAAACCCTTCAAAACGCTTCTCATCCTAACTCGACAGGACCGCTCATGCCGCTTATACCTCCGGGCCGGTACCAGTATATTTTGTGGGATTGGAACGGCACTTTGCTGGATGATGCTGCACTGTGCGTGGAGATCATGGATCGATTGTTGAAACGGTACGGCAAACCCGGTTTAACGCTGAAGCGCTATCAACGGATTTTCGATTTTCCGGTGCGGGACTATTACCAGGCGCTTGGTTTTGATTTTTCGCACACGCCGTTTGAACAGGTGGGAACGGAATTCATGGACGAGTATCACCGCCGCTGGCGCACCTGTCAGATTCGTCAACACGCAAAGACCGTGCTGCGCCGGTTTCAGGAGCAGCGCATCCCTCAATCCATTCTATCCGCTGCGTCCGTGAGCTTGGTGCAGCAGGGGTTGCAGCATTTTGATCTGGAGTCTTTTTTTGCGGACATTCATGGTCTTGACCATCACTATGCGGAGGGCAAGCTGGCTCAGGCGCAAGCGTTTCTCTCCCGGTGTACGGCGGCGCCCGAAGCTGTGCTGTTGATCGGAGACACCACCCATGACCATCAGGTCGCCCGCGCCTTAGGCATGGCTTGCGTGCTTATTCCCGCCGGCCACCACGCGTTGGAGCGTTTGCAGGCGTGCGGCGTTCCGCTGTGCACCAGCTTACAGGACTTGATCGCATGAAGAAAGCGAATCAGCCGGCGCCGCAAAAAACGTGCGGCCGCGCGCGTAAATCAGCTGCCAGGCCGCTGAGCAAGTCGCCGCGGTTTATGGAGATCTATTATGCTCTGGCCAATCAATCCAGCCGGGCTTTGATCATTTGCGACAGCAGGGGGCGGTTGCTCTCCTGCAACCCCAGAACCTATGAGCTGTTCGGCTATTCACAGGAGCCGGGAGCATCGCCTCTGCCTGGCGATGTTTTTAGATTGATCCGACCTAATCAAGTCAAACGTCTGGCCGGCGCGCTGGACCGCGTTCAGGCGGAAAAGAGGATCGAGGGTTCGCTTTATCGCCTGCGCACCGCCGCCGGCTCCGTCCTGCATGCAGAGATCACCATTGCAACGATCCCCGTCCATTCCCGCAAAACAGCCGACGTGGTTCTGGAAATCCGCGATGTCACTGAAGAGGTGAGAACGAAACAGGCTCTGCAGCAGAGTGAACAAAGATATCGAATGTTGGCCGAAGCGGCGCAGGATTATATCTTTATCATCGATCGCAAGGACCGTGTCCGCTACATCAATCCGACCGGCGCGCGATATATCGGAAAACCGGCGGAGCAGTTGATCGGCAAAAAAAGGTCGATCCTGTTGCCCCCGGAGGCATCGCGGCGGCAGAAAATGGCGCTGGACCGCGTGTTCCGCGAGGGAATCTCCCTGTACTTAGAAAACCGTCACGAGTATGCGCAATCTGTCGTTTGGCTGGGCACCTGGCTGGTACCCCTGTTCAATGCGAAGAAACAAGTGCATCAGGTGCTTGGCATCTCGCGCAACGTCACCGATCGCATCCAGGCCGCGCAACAGGCTGACAAAATCAATCAACGGTACAAGGATATTATCGAACGCTCCATCGACGGGTATTTTTTTGTCGATCTTCATGGCCGGTTTCTGAATTGCAACCCAGCCCTGGAAAAAATCCTCGGCTACAGCCGGGAAGAAATCATGAAAGAAGGATTGATCATGTCCCGGCTTTCCCCCAAGGATCTCAAAGACGGGCATTTTCTCTTCACCCGGGCGTTGGCCGGTGAAACGACGAACTCTGCAGAGATCATTTTGCCCCGCAAAGATGGTCGTTTGATCTGCGTCTCCTTTCATTTCCGCCGGGTGATGCAGGACGGCCGAGTCCTCGGCGTGGAGGGTTTTACAAGGGATGTCACGGAGCAAAAGGCGAACCTGGCCGCGCTGCAGGCCAGCGAAGCGCGCTACCGCTCGCTGTTCGACAGCATCCCCTATGAGGCGTTCGTTCTTTCCATAGACGGCACGCTTCAGGAGGCGAACCGGCTGTTCACCAGCAATTGGGGCAATGGGGCGGGCCGGCTTTTGTCCTTGGTGGTGGAGGACGCCGGTGTGTCCGGATTATACAAAAACCTGATCAAAAAGGTCTTGGAGAGCAAAGAGCCTCATCAAGCTGTTTTTAGCGTCATTCGACAGGAGGAGAAGGTCTATTATTCCACCATGATCAGTCCGATTTTAACTACAGAGGGCGAGATGATCGGCATGGTTGGCATGAACATCAACACCACAGCCCAGATGATCAATCTGGCGCGCTTGCGCCGGCTGTCCATGCGCCTGGTGGAGGTGCAGGAGGACGAACGGACCCACATCGCGCGCGAGATTCATGATTCTCTGGGTCAGTATTTAACCGCGCTGCAAATGGAAATCGGCGCCTTGACCAGTGAATGCCCTACTGCCAATGACAGAGTGACGACGTTGCTCAACAACGCCAAATCCACCATCAATGAGGCGGTCCGGATCGGTCGCTCACTGGTGCAGACCTTGCGCACCCCGGTCTTGGATGATTTCGGCCTGGAGGCGGCGATCAAAGATTACGTAGAAGAATTCAACAGCAAGTGGAACATCCGTATCGCCTTTCAATCGTACAATGAGGCCAAACTGCTATCCCGCGAGGTGGAGACGACGCTTTTTCGCGTGCTGCAGGAGGCATGCCTCAACGTATTGAAACACGCTCAGACGGATTTCATCGAGGTCCGTCTTAAGCGGATGAAGAACCGCGTCACCTTGTCGGTGCGCGATTATGGCGTCGGCTTTGAGCCGGGCCGGCCCGGCCTACGCGAGTCGGGACACTTTGGATTGCTCGCCATGCAGGAACGCGTCGAATTGATGGACGGACGTTTCCGTCTTATCAGCAGACCCCATTCCGGCACTCTGATCGTTGCCCTGATTCCTATAGAAGATAGGGAGACGGCGTGAAAAAGACCAGGGTGATGCTAGTCGATGACCACGCGTTGGTGCGCTCCGGATTGCATCAACTGCTGCTCACGTTTGAACATTACGAAGTGGTCGGCGAAGCCGGGGACGGCGCTCAGGCGATCGAGCTGGTTCGAGAACTGCAACCGGATGTGGTGCTGTTGGACATCGCCATGCCCAGAATGCGCGGTTTGGAAGCCATCCGTGAAATCAAACAGGCCGCCCCGGACTGCAAGGTGCTCATATTAAGCATGTACGATCGCGAGCAATATGTGCGCGAGTCGATCAAGAACGGCGCCGACGGTTATTTGCTCAAAGGATCGAATACCGATGAATTGCGCATGGCTCTCATGCACGTGTTGAACGGCAACCTCTACATCAGTCCGTCGGTATCCAAACCCCTTGTTTCCGAGTGGATTCACAGCGGCAAAGCGGATGAGCAGGCCGGGGAGGAGGTCCAATTGACCGAGCGTGAAAAGAGCGTGATGAAACTGTTGGCGGAGGGGTATCCCAACAAAGAGGTGGCAGAGCTGCTGCACATCAGCGTCAAGACTGTGGAAACCCATCGCAGCCGCATCTTGGAAAAAACCGGCGTCCGCAATCTCGCCGAACTGGTCAAATATGCCATTAAAAAAGGTATGATTGACCTGTAAAAAAGTGTTTTTTTGCTTGACTTTTTGGCTTGAATTGTTAGCTTATAGGTGTGCCGAAAGGCACTGTGTCGGGTGTGTGGGGTAGAGTGTGTGCGGAAGGGTTAACACCCAAAAAAGCGCTGACCTTGCGTCAGCGCTTTTTTTTACCCCCGGTGATGGCTGCAGAGCTCAGCCGCTGGCGGCGCCCGGCAGGGCCATCGCACCGGATCATCAGAACGGTGGTACCATGAAGAAAACGACAACGCCCGTGGAGGAAATCCCTGTCACCTTGATCAGCCAGGGGCAACAGCTGGTGGGCATCTGGCACACCGGTCGCAGCAAAAAAATCGTCCTCCTTTGTCACGGATTTACCGGAAGCAAAGTTGAGAGCAAGCGCTTATTCGTCGAAGCCGGTCGGATTTTCACCGCAGATGGCATTGACGCGTTTCGTTTTGATTTTTTCGGATCCGGCGACAGCGCCGGTGAATTCGCCGATTCGAGCATCTCCACCAATCTGGTGAATCTGCAGGATGCAGTCGCCTGGGCCCGACAGAAGGGGTATGAAAAGATCGCGGTGCTGGGTTTGAGCATGGGCGGCGCCACGGCGATCCTCTCCGCCGCCGACCTGTCGATCGACGCGCTGGTGACCTGGTCCGCTGTTCCCGATATGCGCCGGCTTTTTTCCAGCCTTATGCCCGACTGGCAGGACAAAGCTCTTTCCACAGAAATGATCGAATACGAGGGTTGGTTGATCCATCGAGGCTTTTGGGAGGATGCGCTGCGTTATGACATTCAGCGAGTGTTTTCCCGCCTCACTCTGCCCAAGCTCGTGATTCAGGGTACGGCGGATTCTGAGGTCTTTATCGACGGCTTTCATTCCTTTCGCGACTGCGCGCTGCCGCCTTGTGATTTCATGGAGATCCCCGGCGCCGGCCATACCTATCAAACCCCTGGCCATCGACGCCAGGTGATCAGGCAATCCTTGATCTGGCTTAAACGACATCTTTAATGGCGGAATCCATCATGGCAAGAAAAAAATCCAGTGAAAAGACCATTGCTCCGGTCAACCGGCATTCGCCGGAAAAGGCCTATGCAAATCAAGCCTTTTTGAACAGCCCGGACGGCCGGCCTATCCGCATTCTTGCCGAGTACTTGGAACCTGTGCAACGGTTGCGCAAACATCGCATCAAAGACACGGTGGTTTTTTTCGGCTCCGCCCGTGTGCTGTCCCAGGAAGAAGCCCAGACCCGTTATGAGATGATTCGCGCCAATATCGGCCGTCAGCCCTCTGCAGAGGAACGGCGGCGCCTGCAGCAGGCGCGCCACAGCCTTCGGATCTCCCGCTACTATGAAGAGGCGCGCAGCCTGGCCTATAAGCTGACGCGTTGGTCCTCGTCCCTGGAAAACGAACGGCGTTTTGTGGTCTGTTCCGGCGGCGGTCCGGGCATCATGGAGGCGGCTAACCGCGGCGCCACGGAAGCGGGCGGCCCCAGCGTCGGCATGAACATCAGTCTGCCGATGGAGCAGTTCGCCAATCCCTATATCTCCCAGGACATGGTGTTCGAATTTCATTATTTTTTCATGCGTAAATTTTGGTTTGTCTATCTGGCCAAAGGCCTGATCGTTTTCCCCGGCGGCTTTGGCACGTTGGACGAGTTTTTTGAATTGATTACCCTGGTGCAGACAAAAAAAGTGCTCAAGGAGATGTGCATCATCCTGTATGGTTCGGACTATTGGCACGATTTGATCAATTTCGATAAAATGGTGAAATATGGTATGATCTCGGAGAGTGATCTGTCATTGTTTCACACCGTCGACGATGTGGACACTGCGTTTAAAATCCTCAAAAACCACTTGAAATCGCGCTTCTCTTCCGGGAAACAGTCGCAGATCAGTCTCAAGGGCTGAACCGGCATTCATGAACCTCTCCGGTCGTTTCGCTTGGGCGGTCCTCTCCGGCCTGGCCTGGTCCGCCGGTCTGGCGGCGCCGGCCGCTCTTTCTCCTGCCGCGATCCTCACCGATCACGGAGCTGTCGTGCGTGCGGATACCACCCGCAAAGAACTAGCCCTGATCTTTACCGGCGGCGACTATAACGACGGCGGCCGCCATATTGCCGCTGTTTTGCAGCGGCTGCAGGTCAAGGCCGGCTTTTTCTTTACCGGCGATTTTTACCGCCATCCGGATAACGACGTTCTCATCCGTCTTTTGCAGCAGCACGGTCACTATCTGGGCCCTCATTCGGATCGCCATCTGCTCTATTGCCCCTGGGAACACAGGGACTCGAGCTTGGTTTCGCGGGAGCAATTCCGCACAGACCTACTGGCGAACTATGAGGCCATGCACGCCTTGGGCGTGTGCACCCGGCTTCGGTTTTTCATTCCTCCATACGAGTGGTATAATCAGGATCATGTCCGCTGGGCTGCGGAATTGGACGTCACGCTGTTCAACTATACTCCGGGCGTGGGCACCCAGGCGGATTACACCACGCCGGATATGCGCGCCTATCGATCCTCAGCCGCCCTGTACCAGCAGCTGTTTGATTTTGAAAAGAAGACGGCCCATGGGCTGAACGGCGCGCTGCTGCTGATTCATATCGGCACGCATCCGGATCGCACAGATAAATTCTACTGGTTGCTGGAGCCTCTGATTTGCGAGCTGCGGCGCAAAGGATATCGCTTGGTTCGTATTGACTCATTACTGTCATCGCATCGAGAGGGGGCACGGTGATGCGCCTGCGTGCATGCCGGCTGCCGGGTCGACTCGGCCTCCACGAGCTGATTCTGGAAAAAGGCCGCATCGCCGCCATCCAGGCCGATGCGACGTCTGCACCGGATCGGCCTGGCGTGGACCTCTCCGCTCAGGGACGGCTGGTTACCCCAGGCCTCATCGATGTGCACACTCATGGCGCCGGCGGGGCAGAGGTGTTTTCCGGCAGCGCCGTGGATCTACAGCGGATGGCGCTGACCCTGGCGCAACAGGGCGTTACCGCTTTTCTAGCCACCACCATCTGCCACAGACAATCCGGCCATGCGCATCTGCGTAGCGCTGCGGATTTCATCAACCGGCAGCGCGGAAGCGGCGCCCGTTGTCTCGGCATTCATCTGGAAGGGCCGTACATCAGCGTCAAACGGCGGGGTGGGATCGATCCGGCAAGCATCGATTCACCCGCCACACAGAGCCTGGACGAACTGCTGGAGATCTGCGCCGGCGGGCTGAGGATGATGACTCTGGCGCCGGAGCTTCCCGGCCATCTGGAGCTCGTCGAACAGCTGGTGCGACGTCGGGTGATCCCTTCGCTCGGCCACACCGATGCGTCCTACGCACAAGCGGTTGCAGGATTCACAGCCGGCATTCAGCATGTCACCCATCTGTTCAACGCCATGCCGCCGCTTCTGCATCGGGCGCCCGGCTGCGTAGCCGCGGTTTTCAACCATCCCGCGGTCACGGCACAGATCATCAGCGACGGCGTGCATGTGCATGCGGAGATCATCAACCTGAGCTACCGGCTGTTGGGCGCAGAGCGCTGCGTGCTGATCACCGACGGCATGCAGGCCTCTGGATTGCCGGACGGCCGTTATGTGTACGCAGGTAAAGAGTATGAGACCCGCAACGGCACGGCGCGCTATCTGGACGGCACCCTGATCGGTTCCACCCTTCGTTTGATCGAGATCGCGCTGCGTTTTCGCAAATATACCGGCTGCTCGCTGGAGGTTGCGCTGGAATGCGCGAGTATGAATCCGGCTCGCGTGCTTGGACTGGCGGATCGCAAGGGCGCCATTCGTCCCGGCTATGATGCGGATCTGGTGGTGTGGAACGATGATTTTTCCGTGTACGCCACGCTGATCAACGGCGAGGTGGTGTACCGCCAGCGCGGGCTGACACAGGATGCGGGCGGAGGGAATTCATCGGGTGAGAACGACGCCGTATTTCACGGAGCCGATAGCGGTTCGTAGCGCTGCGGCCGGTCTTTCCTTACAGAGATTTTTCTTCCTTTTCCGCAACCAGAGGGGAGGGGGAGGAGCGGATGCGGCGCCGGCAGATCCAGAAACGCCGTGCGCCCAGAACGATGATCGCAGTCCCGCCGCAGATCAAACTCCAGCCGATGGTCAGATAAGAATGAAACGAGGTCAGGTGGATCATACCGATGCCGCCGGCGAGAAATGCCAGGCCGGTGCGGATATAGGCGAGCAGGGTCCGCTCGTTGGCCAGATGGGTGCGCACTGTCGCCAGTTCGTCGCGGTTCATGGAAAGAGCTTGATCCTTATCGATAAGTTTTAATGATCCTTTCAATCAGATGGCTGGTGGACATACCCGGCACGCCCGGCAGCAAGGCGATGCGGCCGCCATACTTTTCCACCAGCCGACGTTCCTCCTGATTGATGGATCCCATATGATAATCGCCGCCCTTGGCATAGATGTCCGGTTGCAGTTCGGCGATCAGTTTGATCGGAGACGCGTCTTCAAAGATGATGACATAATCTACACAGGATAGTGCGGACAACAGTTTGGCGCGTTGTCTTTCTTCAACGATGGGGCGATCGGGTCCCTTGAAAGAACGCACGGAAGCATCGCTGTTCAATCCTACCACCAGCAAATCCCCGAGTGAACGCGCCTTTTCCAAATACAGAATATGGCCGACATGCATGATGTCGAAACACCCGTTGGTCCAGACAACCCGCCGGCCTGATTTTTTCATATCAGCGACCACGGCGCGCAGTTCGGGCAAGGAGACGATTTTATGCGCTTCCAGCCGGGCATTTCGCTGTTCCTGAAGTTGGACCAACTCTTCGCGGGTGATCTCTGCCAGACCCGGCTTGGCGATGGCGACTCCGGCGGTGAGGTTGGCGAACTCGGCGGTCTGGTCCGGTGGCAGGCCGGCGACAAGCGCTGTGGTGATCGCCGCCACCACGGCTTCGCCGGCGCCCACGCGGTCATAGACCTGCCGTCGTTCTGTGGCCACCCGTCGTGTCGGTCCTTTCGCTTGATGCACGCTCATGCCGTCGGCGCCGTGGCTGATAAAAAGCAGATCGGCTTTCAGACGCCGGCGCAGCCGATCGCCGCTGTCCACTGTGTACGCCGGTTCCCCCAGAGCGGCGGCGGTTTCGCTTTCGTTGGCAATGACCACGTCAAAGCGGCTCAGCAACGGCAGATTTTTTTCCGAATCGCCGATCAAAATAGCTTCCGGAGCGATCGTGCGGATGAACGCCACCAGCTCCTGGTCGATCAAGCCTGTATCTTTGTCCATCAGCACCACTGCACGACATCGGGGCAGAATTCGCTTGAGCCGGCTTTTTAAAAGCGCGGCGCTGGCTGCGCTGGGGCGCTGTCGCTGTTCGCTTAGAACGCGCACCATCTCCCGGTCCGCATGGCCCGGCCCGCCGGCGTTGATGCGCAGACGGGTGGGTGTGGTAAAAGAGGGGTCGACGACCAAGCCGGTGCAATCGATTCCATGCTCCATGAGATGGTTTTTTGCCACCTGCCCCGGCACATCCGCTCCAGTACGGCTCAGCAGGTGAATCCGTCCGCCAAGACCGGCCAGCAGCAGCGCGGTATAGCCTGCCGCAGCCGGCTGCCAGGATCGGCTCACGCTGTGCACAATGGGCACCAGACCATCTTCGGCGATTTTTGTCGCCTCGCCATAGATGAACTCGTCGAGGTACAGATCGCCGACGAGCGCGATGGAGCTGCGGCTGAGCGGGATGAAAAAGTCCTTGTTATCCATGGGCAAATGTAACAAGTTTTTTTTTGTCGTGCAAGTCTCTATTTCGTCCCCGCGGCCGCAGGGCCGACGGCCGCCCGAACTCTTGCCTCTTCGATCGCTGGTGCCGTGAGGGCTACATTCCTGTTGCATTTTAACCGGCGGCGGGCTATCTTTATTCGATTAACAGCAAGAAAACCAAATGAAAAAAAGCCAGAGTGATCTTTTACAGGCTTGCCGCACCTATCTGCAGCTGCATGGGTTGGTGCAGCCCGGACAGAGTGTGCTGGTGGCAGTGTCCGGCGGCGTGGACTCGATGGTCTTGTGCGCCCTGCTGCGCGAGCTGGCTGATCCGATGGCGTTCAGGCTGGCTGTGGCCCATTACAACCACCATCTGCGCGGCATCGAATCGAATGATGACGAGCAGTTTGTGTTGCGAATGGCCGCTGAATGGGATTTGACTGTGCATGCAGGCGGCGCTGATGTGGCGGGCTGGAGCGCTGAACAGGGACAGAGCGTGGAGACCGGCGCCAGAATTTTGCGCTATCGTTTTCTTCTTGACCTGGCGGAGAAAATGGGCTATGATCGCGTGGCCACCGGCCATAACGCGGACGACCAGGCGGAGACCGTGTTGGACCATTTTCTTCGCGGCGCAGGGGTGACCGGCCTGTGCGGCATACCGCGCCGCAGGGATCGCATCATTCGACCGTTGTTGTTCGCAGATCGGCGCTGGATCAACACGTTTGCCGAGGAGCGCGCAGTGCCCTTTCGCCGCGATTCCAGCAACGAGGACCAGTCGTATCGGCGCAATCGGCTCCGGCATGACCTTTTGCCCTATCTGCAGCAGTATAATCCGCGTATCCATCGCACTCTGGTCCGTCTTTCCGGCAACATGGCTGAAGTGGATGAGTATCTGACCGCCATGGCGGAAAAGGCGTTCGGAGAGTGTTGCATCCAGGCCGAAGGCGACAAAATTATCCTTGATTGTCAGCTGTTTTTAGCGTATTTTATAATTCTTAAGAAATATCTGTTACGCTTGTGTTTAAGCAAGCTGGTTGCCGGTGAATTCTTTTTCGATCATACGCTGTACGACCGAGCGCTGTCGGTTTTGTCCGGGCCAGGCGATCATGCTTATGCGGTTCTGGACAGCCGAGTGTTTATCGAAAAGGCCGGAAAGGACCTCATCATCGGCCGAAGCCCCCTTCCGTGCGCCGAGGTCCGAATCGATCGGCTGCAGGGTTCTTTTCCGTTGTGGGATGGCCGGCGCCTGCAAATCATGGCTGCAAACGAGCCGCTCTCTTCCATCCGCCGCAATCAGGATTTAAGACGTGTTTGGGTGGATGGCGACAAACTGACGCTGCCCCTGTATCTGCGACCCATGCGCGACGCCGACCGTTTCCGGCCGTTGCATCTGGCGGGCAGCAAATCGCTGTCCGATTTTTTTATCGATGAGAAAATCCCGCGCCATTTGCGCCGGCGCATTCCCATTCTGTGGAGCGGCGATCAGGTGGTCTGGGTGTGCGGTCGGCGGTTGGATGACCGCTTCAAGGTGACGGCGGAGACGACGCGGATCTATGAATTGAAATTGGCGGAACAGTGTGAATCCGAAATCGGAATTTGAAAAAGCCGTTTATGAGGGCGAATTTCGCACGCTGATCGATCAGGAGACGCTGCGCCGGCGTGTCGTGGAAATGGGTCGGCAGATCACCAAGGACTATGGCGGCATGCAGCCCATCATCATCGGAGTGCTCAACGGCGCGTTTCTGTTCATGGCGGATCTGATTCGTCACATTGAGCTGGACCTGGAAGTGGATTTTATCAAGATCTCGAGTTACGGCGATGAAAAGATTTCTTCCGGGAAGGTGATGATGCTCAAGGACATCAATGCAGAGATCCAAGGCCGCCACATTCTGGTGGTTGAAGACATCGTCGATACCGGGCTGTCGATCCAATTCTTGCGTGAAAAATTCAGCCGGCTGGCTCCAGCCTCCCTGCGCTTTGCCACCCTGTTGTATAAAAAGCAGAACGTTCGCGTGGAGGTCCAGCTGGACTACGTGGGGTTCGAGATTCCCGACGAGTTCGTCATCGGCTATGGTTTAGATTATAAACAGATATTGCGAAACTTGCCGGCCGTCTTTGTGATGGATTAACCGGCGGACGAGGGGGAGCAGGAAACGTTTCATCAAGCGCCGGGTTCGGCGCCGCTCAAAGAGCGGGTGACCCGGGTGAGGATAAGGACCGTGAACGCTTTACAGGATCAGGACAAAGAGAAGACCGGATTTGCTCGGGAGCAACGGCCGACGGACCGGGACCGGCTGCCGAAGAAAAACACGCCTCGCCGGCCAGAGCCGCCGCAATGGGGCAAGGCCTCGCGGACGTTTTTTTTGTGGTTGAGTTTATTTCTCGTCGCCTTGTTTGCATCGCAGAAATTTTCCGACGTGAAACAAAAAGAATTGCTGATCGACTATAACCGCTTCATGATGCTGATGCAGGAAGGCAAAGTGGTCGATCTGCTGGTGCAGGAACAGACCGCGCACGGCAAGGCCTCGGAGCCGATCGCTGAATCCGGCGTCTCCACGTTCAAACTGACGCTGCCGACCAAACCGGATTTTGCCACCATTGAAAAATGGCGGAACGAATACAACGTCAACCTGCGTTTCAAGGAAGACACCATCAGTTTCTGGAGTGTGTTCTGGACCATCATTCCTTGGGTGGTGATCTTTGGCGTCTGGATGTTTTTCCTGCGCCGGATGCAAGGCGGCGGCGGAGGCAATAAAAATATTTTTTCTTTCGGCAAATCGCGCGCCCGCATGTGGACGGAAAATTTCCCCAAGGTCACATTTGACGACGTGGCCGGCGCCGATGAGGCCAAGACCGAGCTGCGCGAGATCATCGAGTTTTTGAAAGAACCGGAAAAATTTCAGCGCCTGGGCGGCAAGATCCCCAAAGGCGCTCTGCTGCTTGGCCCTCCGGGCACCGGCAAAACGCTGCTGGCTAAAGCGGTGGCCGGCGAAGCAGGCGTGCCTTTTTTCAGCATGTCCGGGGCGGATTTCGTTGAAATGTTCGTCGGCGTGGGCGCCTCTCGCGTGCGCGATCTCTTTGAACAGGGTAAACGCAACGCCCCCTGCATCATCTTTATCGATGAGCTGGACGCCGTGGGCCGTCACCGCGGCGCCGGGCTGGGAGGCGGCCATGACGAACGGGAACAGACGCTGAACCAGCTGCTGGTGGAGATGGATGGCTTTGAGTTCAACGAGGGCGTGATCCTGGTGGCAGCCACCAACCGGCCGGACGTGCTCGATTCGGCGTTGCTGCGGCCAGGTCGTTTCGACCGGCAGATCGTGGTCGACTCTCCGGATGTGCGCGGCCGCGAGGGCATTCTCAAAGTGCACACACGCAAGATCCCCATGGCTAAAGACGTGGATCTGTCCATTCTGGCTAAAGGCACGCCGGGCTTTTCCGGCGCCGATCTGGCTAACATGGTCAACGAGGCCGCGCTGCTGGCCGCGCGCAAGAATAAGACCCAGGTGGACGGCCGCGATCTCGAAGAGGCCAAAGACAAAGTGCTGATGGGCACAGAGCGCAAAAGCCTGATCCTCTCTGATGAAGAAAAACGGATCACGGCGTATCATGAGGCCGGTCACGTCCTGGTCTCCAAATTCACTCCGGGCTCTGATCCGGTGCACAAGGTGACCATCATTCCACGCGGCCGGGCGCTGGGTCTCACTCAGACGTTGCCCATCGACGAAAAGCATAATTACAGCAAGACCTATTGTCTCGGTTCGCTGCGACGATTGCTGGGCGGCCGCGCGGCCGAGACCATCGTGTTTAATGAGCTGTCCACCGGGGCGGGCGATGACATCAAACGCGCCACCGAACTGGCGCGCAAAATGGTTTGCGAGTGGGGCATGAGCGAGGTGCTAGGCCCCATGACCTTTGGGGAAAAACGCGAAGAGATCTTTTTGGGCCGTGAGATCGCTCAGCACCGGGATTATAGCGAAAAGACAGCGCAGATCATCGATCAGGAGATCAGGTCGCTGATCACCGACGCGCTGGAGGATGTGATCAAGATGATGCACGATCACATCGGCCATCTGCACGCTGTCGCTCAAGCGCTGCTGGAAAAAGAGATGCTCGATGGACAGGCGATCGAGGAGATCTTGAATGCCCCGGCTCCGGCTGGCAAGCGCAACGAGAAACGACGGTCGGCCAAATAACCGCCGCAGCCGGCAATGGCCCAGTACCTCTTTCCCATAAGGCCAAGAGCGAACCGATGCCATGACAGGTCCCATGACACCTTTTTTCAACATTCTGCTCGGCGCGTTCTGTTTCGTCCTCCTGGTGTTGCTGTATCTGCGCAAAACCTCCGAGTATATGACCAGGGCAAGATTCGGCCATTTTCTATTTGGGATCATTGCCCTTTTTATTTTGCTGACTGCGGCCGATTATTGGTTCAACCGTCCGGCCCGGCCGCGCATCCGCGTCGCTGTGCTGCCGGTGCAAGAGGAATTGTTCACGGCAGAGCGTTCCTGGTTGGCCTGGCACATCGCGGAACAGGCCGGCGACCATCTGCGCCGCGGTTTGGCCAAAGAGTATCTGGTCTATCCGGCCAACTGGCTGTGGATGAGCGTGGAGCCCGATTCGTTGAATGAGATCGCCTACCTGCAGCGCTACGCCGAACGCATTGGTTTGAACTGGGCGGTTCTTCCTGCACTGAGCCGCGACGGGCTGTCGATTACGCTGAATTACATCTTTGTCCGTGTTCAACCACCGAATCTGATCACGAAATCGCAGATCACGGTGTCCCAGGACCAGGCGAGCGAGCTGGGCCGTCTGCTGGCGATCGATGCGGCCCGATGCCTCGGTCAATCGATGGATCCACCCCCTGCCGCGCCAATGGATGCGGAAGTCGTGAGGCTCAGCAGCCAAGCGTCCGCCTATCTGGCGCAGTCCGGGTTCGATGAGGCGGTTCGTTTAGCTGAAGCGGCCTTTCAAAAGGACTCGCTTCTGGTGCCGGTTCGCAACCTCTACGCCGCTGCGCTGTTAAAACAATCAATCCGACGGGAAAAAGAGGGCCTGAGCGATACGGTGGGGCGCCTTCGCGCTCTGCGGGTGTGTGAAAACACCATCCGCCATCATCAGGCGGACGCGGCTGCCTATCGATGGCTGGGCGCCTATTATCTGGCGGAAAAGCAATGGGCCCAGGCCGGCCGGCATCTGCGCAAAGCCGTGGCGCTGGATCCGGATGACGCCGAAGCCCTCTCGCTGTATGCCTATCTCAACGCCTCGCGGTTTAAGGAGATCGGCTTGCAGGATGACGAAGAGATGCTCCGGCATGTGCTGCAGCTGAATCCCTGCGATGAGAGCGCCCGCCTGCGGCTGGCGGAATGGTATTTCTCCCGCAATGATCAAAAGGCGGCGGAACGGGAGGCGCGGGCCCTGCTGACCATTCATCCCCGTTCCATCGATGGTCTTATGTTCCTCGGCAAACTGGCAGCCACGGACCGGGATTTTATCAGGCTGGCGGAGATCTACGACGCTATTTTTGCCATCGATCCGCACAACCCAGACGCGTATTACAACCTCGGCATCTATTACTATCAGTCAGAGGATCTGGACAACGCGGAAAAATTGTTCAATCGTGCAGTGCGATTGAGCAACCACACGGACAGCCATCTCTACCTCGGGCAAATTTACGAGCGCCGGGGGGAGATCGATAAGGCGATCCAGGAATACCGGTTGCGCATTCGCCATAAAAAGGGATTAGAAGACCGCTTTGCTGATGTGGCGCGCGCGCGGCTGTTCGAACTCACTCGGCCTGACTCAACGGTGCTCACGCCCTATGTGCGCTGATGAGCCGAAAAAGTGGTGGTGCCGGGATCATGCCTTGACCCTGGATCATACGCTGATCATGGGCATCCTCAATGTCACGCCGGATTCTTTCAGCGACGGCGGCCGGTATCTGCAGATCGATCGGGCGGTGGAGCAAGGGCTGCGCCTGATTGAGGAAGGGGCCGACCTTCTCGATATCGGCGGCGAATCCACCCGCCCTGGCTCTCTGCCGGTGGATGAGAAGGAGGAGGCGCGGCGCGTTTTGCCGGTGATCCGCGAGCTCAGCCGGCGAACCGCTGTCCCCCTGTCGGTGGATACCTACAAATCCAGTATCGCCCTGCAGGCGTTGACTGAAGGCGCCTGTGTGGTCAATGACATCAGCGGCCTGACTTTTGATCCACGGATGGCGAAGGTGATTGCGCAGGCTCAGGCCGGGGTGGTCATCATGCACATGAAGGGTAGGCCGCGCGACATGCAGGTCGAGCCGTTTTATGTTGATGTGGTGAAGGAGGTGCGGGCGTTTTTACGCAGTCAGAAAGAGGCCGCTCTGGCTGCGGGCATTCCGGAAAACCGCATCGTGGTGGATCCCGGCATCGGCTTTGGCAAACGGCAGCAGGACAATCTGACATTGCTTTGCCGGCTCGATCAGCTGGACCTGGGATCGCCCATTCTGGTGGGGCCTTCGCGCAAATCCTTCATCGGCGCCATTCTCAACCTGCCGCCGGAAGAGCGGTTGCATGGCACCGCCGCGGCGGTGACCGCCGCGGTGCTCCAGGGCGTTGACATTGTGCGCGTTCATGATGTAAAGGAGATGAAGCAGGCCGTCGCCGTAGCGGAGGCTCTGCGCCACTGTAGGGTTGGTCTCTCACAAGCGAGATAGCTGATTTCATGTCATCCACCTTGTTCAAAATTGGCTTTCTGCCTATTACCGTCATGGATATCCTCGATATCCTGATCATGTCCTTTGTTATTTTCAAGACCTATAATTTTATCCGTGGTTCTCGGGCGGCGCAGATGCTGGCCGGACTGATCATCATTCTGGTCCTGTCGGTGATCGCGCCACTGGCGCATCTGCGCGGGATCAGTTGGATTTTAAACAATATGCGCACCGTCTGGTTGGTGGCGTTCGTCATCCTGTTTCAACCGGAATTGCGGCGCATGCTTATCCATATCGGACAAAACCGGGTGATCCGCTTTTTCGTCAAGGTCAGCGGCAACAAGATGATCGAGGAGGTGCTCGAGGCGGTGTTCGCTTTGCGCGCCAAGGGCTACGGCGCACTCATCGTGCTGGCGCGGGAGACCGGACTCAAGAGCGTGATCGAATCCGGCGTTCGTTTGCAGGCGGAAGTTTCCTCCGAGTTGATCTTGTCGGTTTTTAATCCACGGTCGCCGCTGCATGACGGCGCCATTGTCATTCAGAACGATGTGATCGAGTCGGCGCGATGCATTCTGCCGTTGATCGAACACGCTCAGGCGGCTAAAAACCTCGGCACCCGCCACCGCGCGGCCCTGGGATTGTCTGAGGAGACCGACGCTATGGTGATTGTGGTCTCGGAGGAAACCGGCCGCGTGTCTCTGGCCATCGCCGGCGAACTGCAGTATGATTTGACTGAAGAGGAACTGCGGGCCAAATTGCTGCAGGGTCTCACCATCGTGGCGGCGGTGGAATCCCGCCAGCGTCGATTGGAAGCAGCGACGGAGAATCACTGATGGTGAAACGCGGGCTGCTTTGTTTGGGAATCCTCGTTTCCGCCGTCCAGGGGTATGAGGGCTGCACCGTGGCGGTGATCTCTGGTAAAGCGACGGCGGATGGCCGGCCGTTGCTGTGGAAAAACCGTGACAGCAGTTTTCGCGAGAATGAGGTGGCATTTTTTCGCGGCCTTTGCCACGATTTTATCGGCGTCATCAATGCGGGGGACACCACCCAGGTCTGGATGGGCGTCAACACAGCCGGGCTGGCGATCATGAATGCCGAGTCCATGGACCAGCCGGGCGACAGCGCTGACGCTGAAGGTTTTTTCATGAAGCAGGTGCTGGCTGAATGCGGCCGGCTGCAGGATGTGGAGACGCTGCTGCGGCAAACCAACTTGACAGGTCGCGGCACCCGCGCTAATTTCGGCTGCATCGATGCCTTCGGCGGCGCTGCGCTGTACGAAACCGGCAACCGTTCCTTTGTCTGTTTTGACGTCAACGATCCCCTGATCGCTGCGGATGGGTTTCTGGTGCGCGCCAATTTTTCCATGACCGGTCAGCAGGACCGCAAGGGGCAGGGACCCTGGCGATATCAGCGCGCCCGCGCTCTGCTGCAAAAACCGGCCAGACAGAGCATTCTCTCCTTTGAGTATCTCCTACAGACCGTATGCCGGGATCTGGTCACTGAGGAGGTGAACCCATACCCACTGCCGTTCACCGGTTCCATGGATGGGGCGCCGAAGGGCTGGTTGTGCACCCAGAACAGCATCAACCGGCACCGTACCGTCTCCTGTGCTATTTTTCACGGCGTCAGACCGGGCGAGCCGCCGCTGCTTACCACTCTATGGTGTCTATTGGGCGAGCCGCTGTGCAGTATCGCTGTACCGCTCTGGGCCGGCGCAGGACCAGTCGATAAAGCGCTTGACGGCAAACACCATTCGGCCCTCAACCGCACCTTTCAACGCAAACACGCACGGCTGTATCATGATAAAAAGAATCCGGATTATCTCGATACCCGCAAGCTGGTGAGCGACCGCTCTTTCACCCGACGGCAGGTTAAAATCGAACAGGAGATCCTGGCTGACACGCGACGGGCGTTGGCGCGCTGGCGAGAGCGTCTGCCGGCTGCCGAGGAACTGGCCAAGTTTCAGAACGATCAGATAACCTATGTTGTAAGAAGATATTGAATCAACCGTACGTTCTTTTTCTACGAGCCCGGATGATGAACGACAAATGGAACCAAATCGCCAAATCGCCTGAAGCGGCCGCACTGCTCAAGCTGTTCCTGCGCATCGATGAGATCTGCGATCATGAAGGTGATGTGGTGGAGTTTCTTCCCAACTTGCTGCACCAGCTGGCGCAGCTGCTGGACGTGCAGTCTGCCGCTATCACCATCAACGACAGCCAGCTGCATCAGCGCGTGCTGAGCCGCTACGATCGCGGACGGGCGCTGATCGCCAACGAGCAGCTCAGTCGGATCGCGCAGCAGGCGACCGCCGCGCGGTCGATCCTATCCCTGGAAGAGCCGGAAGAGAACTTGACCTGTGCGCTGGTCATGCCCATCATCAAGCACGCACGGGTTCTCGGCGCTTTTATTCTGGCCAACAAATCGGCCGGCCCTTTTGGCGACTATGATCACATGGTGGTCACCCTGGTGGAGGCACGCATGGATGACGCCATTGATGAGTGGTTGCGTTTGCAGGAACAACGCCGCATCTCCACCGAGAACCGAGTGATCAAGGAGTTGGACAAAATCCGCGACGAGACCACGGATCAGGGCGAAGCGCTGGATCAGATGATCGCCACGATTCTAGACTCGGTGAAGGCACAGATCGGATTCATCACCCTCTACGATGCGGAAAAGGACCGCCACCTGCCCGGCGGCAAGGTGCTGCGCGGCCGCAGACCTATGAGCCAGGAGGATTATCGGCTGGTCGGCGATCTGGTCCGAGAGGCCAAGCTGCATCATAAAACCGTCGTGCGCCACAAGCTGTCCAACAGCGAGATCGATTCGGTGATCATCGCGCCCATGTTCATCTCCGGCCTTTTCCTCGGCGCCGTGGTGGTGATCAACAAGGAACAGGGCCTGTTCGATGAAGCGGACCAGCGGCTGGTAGAGTCCGTGGCCGGCATCATCGACAGTTTTATTTTTCAGGAAGAGAAATTCAGACGGTTGATGATGCTGGTGGGACGCGAAGCCACACGCGATGTGGAGGAGGCGCTGATCATGCAGCGGCCGGACACCGCCCGCGGGCAACGCATGGAGATCACCATGCTGTTCGCCGATATCCGCGAGTACAGCCGGATCACGCGCGAGATGGACCCCACCACCGCTGTGCGCATGCTTAACGATTATTATAACGCCGTCACGCCCATCGTCACCGGCCACGACGGCATTGTCGACAAGTATGTCGGCGACGAACTGGTGGCCCTGTTCACCAAAAACACCGCTCAGGGCGTGCATCAATTGCTGGCAGTGGAGACCGCACTGGAGATTCAGGCGGAATTGGCACGGCTGAACAAAGAGTGGGAGATCACCGGCAGACCCCTGATTTCCATCGGCGTAGGCGTGCACACCGGAGAAGTGGTGCTGGGGCAGATCGGCAGTTTTGACCGCAAGGATTACACCGCCATCGGCGCTAACATGAATTTCGCCGCGCGACTGCAGAGCCTGGCCAAGCCCGACCAGATCATCATCAGCGAGGCCACCTATGTGGCGCTCACCGGCAAGGTCATGGCGCGTCGGATCGGGCCTTTCGAGATCAAGGGGTTCGGCGAGAACTTGGCGTATTTAGTGGAGGGCCGGTCGCCGGACCATTTGTGAGAAGAATTTGCAATTTGACGATTTATCGAACAAGATCATTGGATGGGCATTCGAGGTTCATCGAAACTTAGGACCTGGTTTATTGGAATCTGCTTAGGAGCAATGTCTGGCGAGAGAATTTTCTTTGGCTGATATTGCTTTTAAGATGCAAAAGTCCATATCCATAGCATATAAAGGTGTTCAACTCGATTGGGAATGCCGGTTAGATATGCTTGTCGAAAACAAAATAATTCTTGAAATCAAATCTGCAGATGAATGATGACCGATTCATGCGGCGCACATATTGACCTATATGAAATTGGCCAAAAGATCAATCGGTTTGCTGATAAATTTCAACGTCGAACTTGAAAAAGAAGGGATCGGAAGATTCGTTCTTTTATCTTCGTGCTCTTTGTGGTTTTATCATTTTATTCAATTATTATCCCGGCGATTTAACTGTTGAATTACCACTAGTGATGTTGTATATTAACGCATGAAAAAACAAGATGGCAGAAAGTTAAAGGCGGACGCCAGAGAATTCGCGCAAAAAAAAGCGATCGAGCTCTGGAAAAAGGGCCGCACACGGATTTATATAGCCGAAATCTTGGGCGTCCACAAGGTTACAGTCGGTTCATGAATCAAAATTTAGCAAACCAAACGCATCAAGGGATTACGTATCGGCAAACGTGGCCGTCCATACGGCGCTTGTCGGACATTGAGTCCTGAACAAGAGGCATTTATCCAGAAAACCTTCCAGGATAAGATGCCCGATCAGATCAAATTACCCTTTGCGCTTTGAACTCGCCGCGCCATACAAACGCTGATTCAGGATCAGTACCAACTTAAGATGCCGATCCGCAGTATTGGTGAATATCTGCGACGTTGGGGATATACACCACAGAAGCCTATCCAGCGTCAGCAATCAAGGAACGGTTCGATTTATGTGCTATGATAGCGCGCTGAATTCCGCAATTTTCATAAGATTCCTGCGCCGGTTAATAAAACATAGTTCTAAAAAAGTGCTTTTGATAGTAGATAATTTAAAGGTTCATCATTCTGGGCCTGTAAAAGAGTGGATCGAAGCGCACAAAGAAAAGATAGAATTGTTTTACCTTCCTGCGTATCCTCCTGAACGGAATCCGGATGAATATCTGATCGAGATCTAAAACAATCAGTGTCGAACATGGCACCGGCCAGAAATAGCGATCAACTTTAGAAACAGATCAAAACATATATGCGAGGTATTCAACGATTTCCTAAAAGAATCAAACTATACTTTACGAACAGATATGTTGGATATGCAAGTAATGAATTGCCGGGATAATAATTTTGGCTTTATACAGGGAGAGATAGGAGTCTATAATGATTACCAAAGAGCAACTGCAGCAGTATCGGACACGGGCAAAGGCTTATCTGGACCGGGCGGGCATCGTACTGACCGCCAAAGAGGCCGCAGAAATCGAGGTGGCGGATTTCAATCTTGGCCGCACCGAAGAGATCGGCCTGGAGCTGGTGGTGTACGTCAATACCGAGCGCTGCTGCGCCAAGGAACTGGTGCTGTTCCCGTGGCAGATCTGTCCTGAACATCGCCATCCGACGGTTGCCGGTGAACCGGGCAAGGAGGAGACCTTCCGCTGTCGCATGGGACAGGTGTATCTCTACATCCCCGGTACGCCCACCGCCGCTCCCCGCGCTCGGATTCCCCAGGATAAAAAGGATACGTTCACGGTGTGGAAAGAGATCGTGCTCAACCCCGGCGAGCAGTATACCCTTCAACCCAACACGCTGCACTGGTTCCAGGGCGGCCCGGAGGGCGCCATTGTCTCCGAGTTTTCGACTAAAAGCCGGGATGAGGCCGATGTGTTCACCGATCAGGAGATCAACCGGATGACTAGGGTGCTGTGAGCACCCTTCCTGGCGAAGCTTATTGGCTGCACGGCTGCTCTGCCGGCCGCGGATTCATGCAAACAGCAGAAAGGAGAACCGGACCATGAACGCAGCGCTTGCCCGTTGTTCTTCCTGCTGCCCCGCCCTTTGCCGCCAAGTGGTTCCTGGCTAAGCATTCACCAAACCTTTGCCTATCTCTCTTCCTCGGTTGACGAAAAAGTGCATCGTGCTGTATTCCACCTCCGGCGGTTCTGAATGATCGCTGTGCAAAATATAGCCGCCCCGACCCTGAATGATGGGCGGAATTTTTTCCTCCAGCTCGGCTTCGATTTTGCGGCGGTCGTTGCTGATCAGTGTGCGCGTATCGATTCCGCCGAAGAAGGCTATGCGATCGCCGAACCGGCGGAACAGGCGCAGTAAATCCATGCCGGCTTTGACCTCCATGGCTTGCAGGCAATCCATCCCCGCCTCGATCAGTCCGGCTACCAGCGGTTCGACAAATCCGCACGAGTGGACGATCACCGGCAGGCCGTGTCCGTGGGCGAAATCGAACAGCAGGCGATGACCGGGTTGAACGATCTCACGGTACATGGCCGGCGACATGAACGGCCTTAATTTAAAGCCCATATCCTCAAAAAAATACAATGCATCGGGTTTGCCGGCTTTGGCGAACAGCGTCTCCAGGTGTATGAGGGTGAATCGGGCATAGGTCATCACCATGTCCTTGACCCACTCCGGATCCAGCGCCATGCCGACCAGCATGTTCTCGTGGCCGCACATTGGGTGGATCTGTTCAAAGGGCGCGATGCCGGCCCAGCAGAAATAACGCTGTTTTTCCGCTGCCAGCTTGCGCTCGTGGATATATTTTTCATAAGGCAGTCGGCGTTCATCTACATCGAGCAGATGCGGCTTGATCAGCTCCAGCCATCCCCGTCTCTCCTGAACGGCAAAAGCCACGTGCTCTGGCGTGCTGTCGTGCAGTTTGTGTCGCCGCAGCTTGGCGCCGTTGCCGTTCAAAGTCAGAATGGTCTCCTCGGTCTCCTCTAATACCACGGGTTCAAAAACCGGGTCAGCGATGGAATTGATCCAGCCACCGGTGCGCAGGTCCTGGCCGAAATGTTCATAGACGTCTTCATCTGCACTCAAGTGGCCTTGTTCTCTCCATTTGCGAATCGTGGCTTCCCAGGGATTGATCACCACGGGGATGTGATCCACCGGTTCGCGTTTCAGTGTGCGGTGCATGCGTTCATGGCTGGTCAATGGATGTCTCCTTGCCGGAGTCTGTGGGTTCGTTGTTCGCCTGCTGCCGAAGGCGTTCTCCATTTCAGGCGTTTTCGTTTGATACAGAGGACGGGCTGTTTGTATCAGGCTGAAACAAATGGTATAAAAGGCTGACGAATTTATCGGGTTAAGTTATATAAAAGCAATATACATTTTCCAATTACAATTTTGGCATTAAACTTGCAATGATCTGAAATGAAATAACAGGAAAAACCGCGTATGAAGAATACTTTGTCATTGATGCTGTTGATGGCTGGAATGGCGCTGGCTGTGGGGACCGAGCCGCCGGCAATTCAGGATGAGATTATTCTGCCGTCGATCAAAATAGAAAAACAGGCGCCTCGATCGTCATTCGAAGAGACGCTGGTGGCGACCAAATCTCAAACAGAGGGCCTGGGCAACGCACCAGCTCGCGGCGTTCCGGTTTCATCGGTCAACACCGCCGGCGAGGTTTCATCTGGCACCTGTGTAGATTAAGACACGATAGATACCAAGCTCCGCACCATCTTCCTCCTCTGTTTCATTCAGACGCCAAAAGGGCCGGGATGCTCATCCCGGCCCTTTTGTTTGGTGCGCTATTTACTCCATCCTGGATAGGATGGTCATGTTCTGTTTGTTGCAGATGTCTTTGGCTTCCGGGGTGAAAAGATAGTCCAGCCGCGTTTTGTAATACTCTACGATTTTATTGCGCACCATTTTCAGCGTAGAGTTGAGCATGCGGTTTTGTTCCGTGAACGGTTCCCCGAGCACGCCCACGGCGGCTGGCAACCATTTGCCTGGGAACAGGCCGGAATACGCTCCGCCTTCCTTATACTGGTCGATCTCTTTCTGCAACTGCTGCAGCGCCCGTCGCTGTCCGGCTTCACTCTGCTGGGAAAGATTTTCGCTTTTCAACAGCCGCAGCAGCGCCTCGCGATTGGGCACAAGCAGGGCAACGGTATACGGCGATTGGTTGTTGTAGAGCATGATCTGGTCGATATAGGCTGAATGGGCGATGATATTTTCTTCAATGCCCTCGGGGCTGTATTTTTCGCCGTCGTTGCTGATCAGCAGGCTCTTGGCCCGACCCAGCACATAGAGAAAGCCGTCCGGATCCATATAGCCCAGATCGCCGGTGTACAGCCATCCATCGCGAATAGTTTCTTGAGTGGCTTTTTCGTTGCGCCAATATCCGGCCATGACGTTTTCGCCCTTGCAGACGATTTCGCCCTTGGCGCCGACGGGCAGTTCGCGGCCGTTTTCATCGCAAATTTTCACCTGCAGATTGGCGACCACGGCGCCGGAGGAACCCAGTTTGTGGCGTTTTGGCACATTGGCGGAGATGATGGGCGCTGCTTCGGACAAGCCATAGCCTTGATACATGGGGATGCCGATGGCATAGTAAAAGCGTTGCATGTCGATGTCCAGCAACGCGCCGCCGCCGATGAAGAACTGGAGCCGTCCGCCAAAGTTCTCGCGGATTTTGCTGAACAAAATCTTGTCGTAGAGCATCATCATCGGTTTGAGAAGCATGCGGCTGCCTTTGCCGCGATCGATGCCGAGGCCGTTATACTTGTAGGCGGTCGCCATGGCTTTTTCGAACAGCTTGACAGCGCGAGGGCCTTTGGCGCGAATGCCTTTTTCGATGTTCTTGCGGAAATTCTGCGCCAGGGAGGGCACGCTGAGCAGAAAGGTCGGCCTGGTCTCCTTGATATTGAGCGGAATGTTCTTCAAGGTCTCCATGGGGGTCTTGCCGACCTGAACCGATGCCATGGAAGCGCCGTTGCTCATCAGGGTGTAGATGCCGGCCACATGGGCAAAGGCATGGTCCCAAGGCAAAATCAGCAGGGAGAGATACCATTCCGGAATGGGCAGCAAGGAGCTGGCCTGTTCCACATTGGCGGTATAGTTGCGGTGGGTCAGCATGATGCCCTTGGGATCCGCAGTGGTGCCTGAAGTGTAGCAGATGTTGGCCAGGTCCTTTTCCGCGATGCTTTGCCAGGTGGCTTCAAACTGACTGCGATTGGCGTCCAGATAGTGCTTGCCTTTGTCTAACAGATTTTGTAAAGTAATCTGGTCCCGGTCATAGGTTTCGCATTCGTCCAGCAGGATGATCTTTTCCAGCTCAGGCAGATCCTTTTTAATCTTTTGGATTTTTTCGACCTGGCCGCTGGAGATCACCACCATGCGCGCACCGGAATGAGCGAGGCGGAATTTAAGCTCCGACAGCTCATCCAACTTGACCGATATCGGCACATTGATCGCTCCTGCATAGAGAATGCCGAACTCAGCGGTCACCCAGTCGGTGCGGCCTTCCGAGATCAGCGCCAGGCGGTCTCCTTTGGCGACCCCCAGGCTTAAAAGCCCGGCGGCGAATTGATGGATCCGCTCGCGCATCTCCCGGTAGGTCATGGGCTGATAGGCTTTGTCCTTTTTCTCCCACATTAATACATTGGGGCCGTACTTTTCGGCGCTGGTTTCCAGCAGCCTGGGCAGAGTTCGTTGGTCCACGGTTTTCTCCGGTTGGTGAATGGGCTTCATGGCGGAAAAGGATATCAATAATCCGGATAAAAAGCAAGGATTTTTTATCTCTGTGTCCATCAGTCAGGATAAAATCGATCAGGTAAGGCAGGCCAGTGATATTGTCGAGGTGGTCTCCACCTATGTCACCCTGCAGCGCCGCGGTAAAAATTATTTTGGTCTCTGTCCGTTTCATCATGAAAAGACCGCCTCGTTCAGCGTCAATCCCGAGCTGCAGATTTTTCACTGTTTCGGCTGCGGCGCCGGCGGCAATGTATTCACCTTTATCATGCGTATGGATCGGCTGACCTTTCCGGAATCAGTCCGGCGGTTGGCCAAGGCCGCCGGCATTCTGCTGCCTGAGGAGAACGAGGACCTGGCCGGCCTGCAGGAAAAAGAGGCGCTGTTTTACGTCAACAGAATGGCGGCCGAGTTTTTTCATAAAATGCTGCTCGAATCCGGCGAGGCGGAGGGCGCGCGCAACTATCTGCAGCAGCGGGGCATCACCAAGGAGGAGTGGCAAGAGTATTCGATCGGCTATGCGCCCAACCGCTGGAACGGACTGTTGGAGCATGCCAAAGAGCTGGGCGTTCAAGCGGAGCTGTTGCTTCGCGCCGGTCTGGTGATTCAGAACGAACGAGGCGATTACTATGACCGTTTTCGCGGCCGAGTGGCGTTCGCCATCCACAATCTCACCGGCCAGGTGGTGGCCTTTGGCTGCCGCCGATTGATCGAGGACAGCTCTCCCAAATATATCAATTCACCGGAGACCGATATTTATCAGAAGCGATTGGTGCTCTATGGTTTGCACTGGGGCCGCCAGGCGATGCGCGATCAAAACGCTGCGGTCATCCTGGAGGGCTACACCGATCTGATCAGCATGCGGCGGGTCGGCGTGTTGAACGTGGTGGCGAGCGCCGGCACTTCACTGACCGAGGAGCACAGCCGCCTGTTGCGCCGTTACACCAGCAACGCTTTTCTGCTCTATGACGGCGATGCAGCCGGCGCTTCGGCGTCCCTGCGCGGTGCGGATGTGCTGCTGGCCAACGGGCTGGACGTTCGCATCGGCACGCTGCCCTCTGGGCAGGATCCGGACGAGTTCGCACGGTCTCAGGGACGCAGCGGAGTGGAGGCGGTACTGGCCGCCTCGGTACAGCTGCAGGATTTCAAGCTGCGCCGACTGCGGGATCAGGGATTGCTGGCCACGCCTGGATTAAAGGCGACGGCGGTGCGCGATCTGTTGGCCACAGTCGCCAGAATGTCTGATCCGCTGCAAAAGTCCTTTTACGTCCGTGATCTGGCGGAGAAGCTGCAACTGGAGGAACCGGTATTGTGGCAGGAGGTGCGCAAGCACGAGAGGACGCAGCGCACTGCCCTGCGCAAGGAAGCCTCAGAACCGGAGCTGTCGGCAGAGGAAAGATATTTTCAGACGCGGCGCGGCGCGGCGGAGCTGGCGTTGCTGGATGTGGTTCTGAAACATCCGGATCTCGCCTCCACCCTGACGCGCATGATCTCGTTTACTGAATTCAGCTTTCCAGAGATCCGCGAGCTGTTTCAGCGGATCGAGATGGAGGTCGTCGACGGCGCGGCCATCGATCCGGCGCGGTACATCGCCTGCATCCGCACGCCGCACATCGCCACCAGTCTTTCGCAGTCCTTTGAGCGCCAGGCGCACTATCCGAATCCACAAAAGTTCGCTTTTGATTGCATCAAGATCATCCGAATGACGCGGATCGACGAACGCATCGAGGAAATCCGCCAGCTGTTGAAGGAGAAGAACCAGGCCACACCGGAGCTGTTGCAGGAATATCAGGAGCGCATTCAGGAGCGGCAGCGCATTCACCGCAGCATCGCCGAGTGAACCAGGACCTCCGCGGATCGCTCCGTGGCTAGAGTCTGAAAGATCCTTTAAACCATGAGAAACCCATGAAAAAAAAATATGAAACTGTGCCGGTCCGGCAGCTGCGTTGGCAGTGTACTGACTCGGATCTGTGTTTTGAATCCACTGAGGACCTTTCCATCTTTCCCGCCATTCTGGGCCAGGACCGTGCGGTGCGCGCCATCACTTTTGGATTGCAGATGGATTATCCCGGCTATAACATCTATGTGGCCGGCGCCAGCGGCACCGGCCGCACCACCACCGTCAAATATCTGCTCAGGGATCCGCGATTTCAAAAGGAAGAGCCGGACGACATCTGTTATGTCAACAATTTCAAGCGTCCGGACATGCCCATCGCCCTGGTCATGCCGGCAGGACGGGGCGCCGCTTTTCGCAAGGAGATGGAATTCCTCATTGAGCATCTGCGCACCACCATTCCGCAGCTGATGGAGAGCGAACAGGTCCGCGAACAGCGGGAGGCGTTGGCGGAATCATTCAATCAGCAACAGACCCAGCTGATCAAAGCGTTCGAACAGCGAGCGGGCCAGGAGCACTTTACGATCGTGCAGGTGCAGATGGGTCCCTATTCCAAACCGGATGTGCTGCCTGTGATCAAGAACCAGCCGACGCCGCTGGAATCGCTCAACGAATTGGTTCAGTCTGGCGCAATCACTGCGGAGCAGGCGACAGAGATTCAGCAGAAATACGTGGAGCTGAACAAAGAGCTGGCCAAAGTGTTCAAAGCCAGTCAGAAACTGCAGAAGGAAAAGCGCAACCGCCTGGCGGCCCTGGACCGAGAGATCATTCGGCCGGTGATCGAGGAACCGCTCAACGAGATTCGGCTGGAATTCACCGGTGAAAAGCTGCACGGCTATCTCGACGCCGTGTTGAACGGACTGCTGGAAAATCTGGAGCTGTTCAAACCCAAGGGCGAGTCTGAGGAAGAGGCGGCTAAAAAAGGCGCCTCGGGTCAGGATCCTTTTCTCGAATATCGCGTCAATGTGATCGTGGACAATTCGGACAAAAAAGGCGCACCGGTGATCTTTGAGAACTCGCCTACCCTGGCCAAGCTGTTCGGCACCATAGAGCGGGTTCCGGACGCCAACGGCCACTGGCGGACCGATTTCACCAAAATCCGCGCCGGCTCTCTGCTGTTGGCCAACGGCGGCTACCTGGTCCTGCACGCAATGGACGTGCTGCAGGAACCAGGCGTGTGGAACGCGTTGAAGCGGGTGCTTAAAAACCGCGCCACAGAGATCGTCGGTTACGACGTGGCGTTTCTGTTCGCCGCCTCTGCGATGAAGCCGGAGCCCATCGGCGTAAACGTCAAGGTCATTATGATCGGCGACAGCTACCTGTACCACCTGCTTTATGAGGCGGACGACGAGTTTCAGAAAATATTCAAGATCCGCGCGGATTTCGATTCCACCATGGTGCGCGATTCGCCCAACCTGCACCGCTACGCCGAGTTCATCAAACGGTTGATCGTCGACGAAAAGCTGCTGCCCTTTGAACGCTCCGCCGTGGCCGAGGTCGCGGAACACGGCGTGCGGTTGGCCGGACGGCAGAACAAAATTTCCACCCGCTTTACCTATATCGCAGATCTGATGCGCGAAGCCCATTATTTCGCCGTTCAGGAAAAGGCGGCCCGCGTGCAAGCCGTTCATGTGGACCGGGCGCTCAGCGAAGGCCGCCACCGGCTCAATCTGGTGGAGGAAAAAATACGCGAGATGATCGGCGAGGGCGTTCTGATGATCGACACCACCGGCAGTCGGGTCGGCCAGGTCAATGGCCTGTCGGTCATGAGCATCAGTGATTACGCCTTCGGCATGCCCACGCGCATCACCGCTCAGGTGGCCATGGGCCGCAGCGGCATCATCAACATCGAACGGGAGGCGGCGATGAGCGGTCCGACCCACGACAAAGGCGTGCTGATCCTGGCCGGCTATCTGCGCGGCAAATTCAGCCAGGACAAACCGCTGGCCATCAGCGCCAGTCTTTGTTTCGAGCAGTCTTATGCCGGCGTGGACGGCGACAGCGCCTCTTCCACCGAGGTCTATGCGCTGTTGTCCCGTCTGGCTGATCTGCCCATCCGTCAGGATCTGGCGGTCACCGGATCGGTCAATCAGAACGGCGAGATCCAGCCCATCGGCGGCGTCAATGAAAAGATCGAAGGTTTTTTCTACACCTGCAAGGTCAAGGGCGAATTGACCGGCACCCAGGGTGTGTTGATCCCGCGTCAGAACGTGGCGGATCTGATGCTGCATACCGAGGTGGTGGAGGCGGTGCAAAAAGGATTGTTCAGCATTTATCCAGTGGACACCATCGACCAGGGCATCGAGATCCTCACCGGCCGGCCCGCGGGTAAAGCGAACCGGACCGGCAAGTATCCCGCTGCTTCTGTCTATGGCCGGGTGGACAGCCGATTGCGGAAAATGGCCCGGGGTTTGCGCGCCTTTTCTGCGCTCTGAGCCGGTCCGAATTTCGATCGTCGAGAGAGTTGGTTTGTTGAAAACAGGTCTTTTCTTTCCCGCCTATGCTTAAATGCATGAATACCCATTCATGTGTAAACCAGAAGCAGCCTTTCCGCTTTCGCTTTTCCACGGTTGTGCGGAGGATGATTTTCACGCGCAGCTGCGCCCGCTGGCAAGCAAATGCAGCGGGACACGCTCTGTCCGGCTGCAGACCACGCGTGGTGCATGCACCTGCGCAGACGACGCCCGCCTCGGCGAGTCCCGCGTGCAGCGACCACAACCGGTTCCTGCCCAGTAAAACCGTCATCCGTTGTGAAACCATTTGACTATTCCTTTTGTTTGCCGTAAATTATTCTTTTATCTTTTAAAAAGGAGAACGATGTTCGGTATATCCACCGCCTGGTGTTCCGGCCGCGTGAACGACGGCGTCGAGCTGCTGTCGGAAATCAGCCAGACCGGCCTGAATCATCTCGAGATCGACTATCGCGTGACCGGAGAGATGCTCAGGCAGATGCGGCCCCATCTGCTGAACGGCGATTTCACGGTCCTCTCGGTGCACAATTACTGTCCTTTGCCGGACGGCCGCAGCCGGGAGGAGGCCAGCCGGCTTTTTCCGCCGTCGACATTCGATGCGGAGGAGCGCCGACTGGCCATACGTTATTCCATTCGGACCGTGCAGCTGGCTGCAGACCTGGGCGCGTCCATTGTTGTTTTTCATCTGGGACAGGTGGAGATGGCTCAGGACCTGGATGAATTGAATGAGTTGTTTCTTCAGGAACGGATCCAGACCGCGCAGGCGGAAGAGTGGCGCAAGACCAAACTGACGGAACGCCGCAGCCTGGCCGCTCCCTATGTGGATGCGGTGTTATTCACCTTGGATCCCATCCATGAAGAGGCCTGCCGTCTCGGCGTGGACATCGGCGCGGAGAACCGCCTGCGTTTCAATGAAATCCCTTTTGGCGATGAATGCGAACAGATCCTGAGCACCTTTCGCGGCGGCCGGTTGCGCTACTGGCACGACTGCGGTCATGCAGAGATCAACCATCGCCTGGGCTTCCTGAATCACGAAAAGGATCTGCTGGTCCGCTTTCGAGAACATCTGGCGGGTTTTCATCTGCATGATGTATGCAAGCTCAAAGATCATCTGGCGCCGGCACAGGGCGATATGGATTTTCGCATGCTCAAACCCTATATCGGCGACACGACCATCAATATTTTAGAGATTCATCATCCGGCGACCGCGGAACAGATCCGCGCCGGCGTGGAATACCTAAGAGGCCTGGGCCTCTCCTGACCGACCTGGCAGCGTACTAGAGGATCATGGAAAGAAACGAAACCAGAAAAGCGATCGCCAAGGACGGCTTGGTCTACGGACCTGTGCATTCGCGACGATTAGGTCTGTCCTTGGGGTTGAACATTTGTCCAACAGCGAGGAAACAGTGTTCCTTTGACTGCATCTACTGCGAATGCGGCAGCCGGCCGCCGCTGCTGACCGTAACGGCGGCCGAAGCTTGGCCCGCTCCGCTGCAGGTTGAGGAGGCGCTGGCTCAGGCTTTGCGGCGGGTGCAGGCGGTGGATTGCATCACCTTTGCCGGCAACGGCGAGCCGACGCTGCACCCTGCCTTTGCCGAGATCGTAACCAGAGTGCGGAGATTGCGCGACGCACAGGCGCCGGGGCTCAAGCTGGTCCTGCTTTCCAATGCATCCGGCCTGAGACAGGAGGGCGTACGCGCTGCGTTGCCTTTGATCGATCTTCCCATCCTCAAGCTCGACGCCGGAACAGAGGAGACCTTTCAACAAATCAACCGTCCGGCGGCCCCGCTGTCGCTCGCTGACATCCTGGACTGCTTGAAAACCCTTTCTCATTATTTTCTGCAGTCCTTGTTCGTCGCCGGCCGCTATAGTAATATCGATGAACAAAGCGTGTCAGCCTGGATAGACCGCGTGGGCGAGCTTGCTCCCCAGGGGGTGCAGATTTATTCGTTGGATCGAACCGCGCCGGTCCGCGGTCTGGCTCCGGTTGCGCTGGAAACGCTGCAGTCCATCGCCGACCGCTTGCGTGCGCGGATTGACATTCCGGTCTCGGTATTTGCTTCAAGCGTTCAGAAAATGAAGATCGGAAACAAATGAATCAGTCGGAAAAGCCCATCATCGCCGTCACGCTGGGTGATCCTGCCGGAGTAGGACCCGAGATCACGCTCAAGGCGCTGAAGAATGAACAGGTGCAGCAGGCGGTGCGGCCGGTGGTGTTCGGCGACGCCCAGGTGTTGCGCCAAGCCATGGATATCACCGGATTGCGGTTCAATCTGCAACCCCTGCAGCGCATCGATCAAGCGGTGTTCGAACCCAGCACCATCCTGGTGGTGGAAAGCGATATGATCAACGCGCCGGTGCAGATGGGTGCGGCGCAGGATCTGTGCGGACGCGCTGTTTTCTCTTATCTGGCCAATGCCGTCGACTGGACCATGAGCGGGATCACCCAGGCCATGGTCAGTGCGCCGGTCAGCAGAGAGTCGCTTCGTGCGGGCCACATTCCTTACTGGGATCAGACCGAGATTTTGGCCAAGTTAACTCAGACCGAAACGCCCATCTCCCTGCTCATGACCGGCCCGCTGCGCATTCTGCTCTATGCTCGGCCTATGCCGTTCCGCCAGGTGGCGGAGCATCTGTCCGTCGACCGCCTAGTGGCGGCGCTTCAGCGCGGCGATCAGGGCATGCGTCAGCTTGGCGTTGAACGCCCGCGCCTGGCTGTGGCGGCGCTCAATCCGTGCGGCGGAGAGAAGGGCCTTCTCGGCGATGAAGAGGCCGCCCTACTCGCTCCGGCTGTTGCGCAGGCTTGCCGTCTGGGGCTGAATGTCAAAGGTCCGGCGCCCGCTGATCTGGTTTTTTGTCATGCCCTCGCGGGTATGTATGATGCGGTGCTTGCGCTGTACTACGATCAGGGACGCATCGCAGCCTTTTGTTATGATTGTCAGCGGACGATCGAACTGACCCTGGGGCTGCCTTTTCTGCACATCGCCGCAGATTATGGAACCGTTTTGGAAGATGCTGGAAAGAACATGGCCGATCCCGTCGGCATGATCGAATGCCTGCTGGCATGCAGCCGCTACGGCCAAACGGCGCGCGAATTTTTTAAAAAGAACACTTGACAGCAAAACGAAAAAGTAGTATATTCGACTATATAAAACAGGAATGTTCATGTTATCAAATTCTTGCACATCGTCCGTGAACGCGCAAAGAGGTCTTTGGTGGAGCTGGTGGTGGCGTACGTCCGGACGTAGTGGGAGAAAAGTATAGCATGATCAGCTATTGATAAATACTCCACGCCTTTTCAGGCCCGCTACGTTCACTCAGTAGCGGGCTTTTTTTATGCGCTCGGCCTACTCTTGTCGGCGCCAAGGTGATTTGGAAAAATGGATGAAAGCAGCCGTACAACAGATAACCCTTACAAGCAAAGGAGTAGAAAAATGGAAACGACCAAGTTTGTGCTGACTGAGAATGAGATGCCGCGTCAATGGTATAATCTCAACGCTGACTTTCCCAAGCCCATGCTGCCGCCCCTGGGGCCGGACGGTAAACCGCTTGCGCCGGAACAGCTGGCGCCGGTGTTTCCCATGAACCTCATCGAGCAGGAGGTCAGCACCGATCGCTGGATCGACATTCCGGAAGAGGTGTTGAGGATGTATGCCATATATCGTCCTTCGCCGCTGCACCGCGCCCGCGCGCTGGAGCAGGCGCTGGGCACGCCGGCGCGGATTTATTACAAAAATGAAAGCGTCAATCCAGCCGGAAGCCATAAACCCAATACCGCCATTCCCCAGGCCTATTTCAACAAGGTGTTCGGTATTAAAAAAATCACCACCGAGACCGGCGCCGGTCAGTGGGGCTGCGCTCTGGCGCTGGCGTGCAGTCTGCTTAAAATGGAATGTAAAGTCTACATGGTGCGCATCAGCTTTGAACAAAAGCCCTTCCGCCGCCTGATGATGGAAACCTGGGGCGCCAAATGCATTCCCAGCCCCAGTCCGGAAACCAACTCTGGCAGAAAATTCCTCAGTGATTTTCCCGACGCTCCGGGCAGCTTGGGCATGGCTATCAGTGAAGCGGTCGAAGAGGCGGTCAGCGACAGCACCGGCAAGACCCGCTATTCCTTGGGCAGCGTGCTCAATCACGTCATGCTGCATCAGACCATTATCGGGCTCGAGGCCAAGAAGCAACTGGCCTTGGCCGGAGAGAAGAAGGTGGATCGAATCATCGGCTGCGTGGGCGGCGGCAGCAATTTCGCCGGCATTTCGTTCCCCTTTGCCCTGGACCTGATCAACGGCGCGGATATGGAGATCATTCCAGTGGAGCCCAGTTCCTGCCCCACCATGACCCGTTCGCCCTTTTCCTACGATTTCGGCGATACCGCTGAGATGACGCCGCTGTTGCCCATGCACTCTTTGGGCCACATGTTCATGCCGCCGCCGATCCACGCCGGCGGCCTGCGCTATCACGGCGTTTCGCCCATGATCAGTCATGGCATCAACCTGGGTCTGTTCAAGCCCCGTTCTTACGATCAGCTGGACTGCTATGAAGCAGCGGTTCAATTTGCCCGTACAGAAGGCATCATCCCTGCACCGGAGACCAGCCATGCCATCGCCGGCGCCATCGATGAAGCGCGCAAGGCCAAGGAAGAGGGCAAAGAGCGCGTGATCCTCTTCAACTTTAGCGGACACGGCCTCATGGACCTGCGCGGCTATGACCTCTATTTCCGTGGGGAGCTGGTGAACTATCCTCTGCCGGAAGAAGAGTTCAAGAAATCGATCGCAGTGCTCAACAAACTGCCCAAACCGGCAAAATACTAGCCGCCACGGCCGGACTCTTTCAGCGAGTCCGGCCTTTTTTTGGTGGCGCGCTCGGCAGGCGCCATTCACTCGGAATTAGATCTCCCGTGAGCCCTCGCAGGGACGTGAATAGCGGCAGCATGCTTTTTGCCGTGTTCCCGATGATTCGAATATGATCATTGCGAAGGCAATAATTTTGTTGGCAAATTGTGTTAAAAAGTGTTACTTTTGCCGACACAGTTATCAGCAACCTGGATCATTCTTCTCTGTCCTGAAAATCATTACCACCCATATAACGTTTTAACATCCGCTTCTTGAGCAAGCGTCTGCGCCGGCACAGCGGCGCCTTGACCGGCGCGAGCGAGTGTTCTTTCATTTTCAATGGGCTTTACAGCACTGGTAAAAATGTGACAGGAGGGACTTGTGCCGCAACCACCCAGCAAGTTGATGCCCGCTGTATACGGCGGCTTGGCGATCGGCATCATCAGCGGCGTGCCGTTTTTAAGTTGGATCAATTGCGCCTGCTGCGCCGGCGTGATGGGCGGCGGATTTCTGGCAGTTTATCTCTTTCGCCGCGAGCTTGATTCCCGCTACCATATGGACTTTTCGGATGGAGCTCAGCTCGGATTGCTGGCAGGCCTTTTCGGCGCAGTCATCGCCACGGCCCTGAGCCAGGTGTTCGCTACGGTCAGCTACGAGATGGTGCACAACATCATCACCACCTACCTTCAGGACCCGGAGATGGAGGAGATGTTTGATCGCTTTCGGCCGGATATGTTGACCGGCGGTCTGCTCTTTTTCGGCTTTTTGATCAATCTGGTTTTCTATACTCTTTTTGGCCTGCTCGGCGGCCTGGTCGGTGTCAGCCTGGTGGGCAAAGCCAGGCTGCCCTATGAACCGCCGCCGGACCAGCCGATGCCTGAGGACACGAAGCGGGATTCCGGCGCTCCTCCGCTATGATGGACAAGCTTGCCGCTTATCTGCGGCAAAAGGGACGGCCGGCTTCGGCTGAAGAGCTGGTCCGCCAGGTGCTCAGAATCTCTGTGCCGTCACCTGCCCTGGCCGAGAAACTGCTGGCATCGATTGCCGGCCAGGAGCACAACCTGGTGCGTGACGGCCGGGGTTTGTGGCGGTTGCGCGAAGAGGCTCAACCGGCAGAAGCGGAACTGCCGGTGGAGACGTTTTTTTTTCTGCGGCCGCATTCCGGGCAGGAGGGTCATTGGTCTTGCTGGTCCGGGATCCGCTACGGCCGTCTGTGGAACGGCGTCTTTCAACTTGCGGACCAAGCACGGCAGGGGACTCTCGCCGAGTCTCTTTCCGCGTTCGCCGCAGAACGGAAAACGCATCCTTTGGTTCTATCCGGATTTGAACAGCACGCTGCGCAACTCCGCTCCGCTTCGCGCTCGTTGCTCGGCATCGATCTCGCTGATCCCGTGTTGACCCTGCGACGTTTGGCTGAACTCGTGTTCCCTGAAAATGCACCGACTGCCATGACGGAGTTGACGCGTTTGCTGCCCGGCGCTGGTTATGCTGAGGGAGAGCCCGAAGTGCAACTGCAGGCAGAGGCCGGTCTCCTGCTGATGTTGCTCGAACGGCTGCACGACAAGGGTGTTTTACATCTCTCCGATCTGTTGCGGATTTACCCTCCGGTTCGTCATCAGCCCGATTTTACCGCTTTTGCCTTTGATGATGCCTTTATCGCCTCGCTGCCGCATGCGCCGGGCGTGTATGTGATGCGGGATCGCCAGGAACGGATTCTTTATGTCGGCAAAGCCGCCGATCTGTTCGAACGGGTGGGCTCTTACTTTCGCGCCAGAGGCGCGGTGGATGAAAAACTGCAGACTCTGTGGAATCAAATTCACCAATTGCAGATCATCCGTACCGGTTCTGAACTGGAGGCCTTGCTGTTGGAGAACCGGCTGATCAAGGAGCTGCATCCGCTCATCAACACACAGGTGAAAGTGTTCGGCCGCACCCATCGCCGTAAAAGCCGGTTTCCGCGCATTGTTCTGCTTCCCTCTGCCTGTGACGATTCGCAGGCACTCTATTTTCTGCATCCGGAAAAGGCGCTTTATTGTTGTCTGCTGGCGGCAGAGGAGGAAAGCCCTTCGGCAGCGTGGACCATTTTTGACCGCCGGCTGTCGCTGAATGCGCAAGAGGAACTGGAGGCAGAGATCGACGGTTATTTTTTTCACCCCGGTCCACTCCTGCCGGCGGCGGATGAACGGGCCGAGATAGCGGTGAGCTGGTTGGCGGCTCATGAAGAACAGGCGGAGAGCATCGACATGCGCGGCGTCCTCTGCGCGGCTGAGGCGTTGCGAACCATTCAAGCTTTTTTGCGCGATGGCCGCTCGAATATGAAACGGATTTTTTACCATTCCTAGAGGTTGCCTTTGCCGCACAGAGCCGGCGAAAAAAACAAGGAACTGTGGAAGCGTCCGGTTTTTCTTCCGCGATGGAGGGTCTCCCGCCTCCTGGCCGTCCTTTATCTGTGGGTCTGCCTGGTCGTTCCTGCGCTTCTGTACCCGGCTGACCTGAGTTACACGCTCGCGTTCGATCAGCTCACCTGGAAATATATCACGGTGACCATACAATTGGAAAATCCCTTTGGCCGCCGCCTGTTGTTTTCCATGCCCAACTGGATCCCCGGCGCCTATGAATGGGGTTCGTTCGGGGACCAGGTGATAGATTTTTCCGCTGTCGACCGCAACGGTGCAAAGCTGGCCTGGGAAAAGCTCAGCCGCAGCGACTGGGAGGTGCAGGGCGGTGAAGGCCTGGTTACCATCGCCTACACTTTAAAACCATTCAGCCGTTCGTATTGGGGCACTGGTTTGGATTCCACCGGCGCGCTGTTGGAGGGCGCCGCCACCTGGATGCGCGTGCGCGATTCGGAGAAGGCGCCGGTTCGAGTGCGGGTGCATGCTCCGGCCGGCTGGCGCATCGCCACCGGTCTAACAGGGGAAGCAGGGGGGAGTTGGGTTGCTGCCGACTATGATGAGTTGGCGGATTGTCCGTTTCTGTTGGGCGCGCTCAGCGACACGGCGTTTTTCGTCGACGGCGCACGCCACGAACTCTATTTTCATGGCGAAGCGGCGATCGATCGTCCAGCGTTCGCCGCCATGATCGGCAAGATTGTGGCCGCCCAATCCCGGTTGATGGGCGGCCTGCCTTATAGCCGGTATGTGTTTCAATTCATCCTCAGCGACGATGAGCGGGGCAGCAGCGGCCTCGAGCACCGCAACAGCACCACCATCCGCTTGCCGAGCCTGGAGGTGATGAAAGATGTGCGCAGCGCGGCCTCGATCATCAGCCATGAATTTTTTCATCTATGGAACGTCAAGCGCATCACCAATGCAGCGTTTGCGCCGTTAAACTATCAACAGGAGGCGCGTACAGAATCTTTGTGGTGGTTCGAAGGAGTGACCAGCTATTATGCCGATTTGGCCCTGTTGCGCAGCGGCGTCTGGACGGTGGATGACTTTTTGCGCCATCAGGCCAGGGAGATAGAACGTCTGCAGGAGAATCCTGATCGCCTGCGCACCACCCTGGCGCAGGCGAGCTGGCGCGTCTGGCAGAACGGGTTCGCCGGGCCGGGCATATCGTATTACAACAAAGGCCAGTTGCTCGGACTTTTGCTGGACGTCATGATCCGCAAAGCCACGCATAACGAAAAATCACTTGATCATGTCTTGCACTATTTGTATCATACCTATGCCAGGGCCGGCCGCGGCGTCGGCGATGACGAGTGGGCGGATATACTGCGGCAGGTGGTCGGCAAGGATTTTACTGCGTTTCTCGATCGCTATCTTTACGGCCTGGTTGAACTGCCGTTTCAGGAGATCCTGGCCTTTGCCGGCTTGCAGGCGGTTGTCCAGACAGAGCCGACGCCTTTCATCGGCGCCATTCGCATCATCGGTCCACGCAACCGCGTTTTTTCTTTGGATGAAACTTCGGCGGCCGGCCGTGCCGGATTGCGGCGCAATGACCTGATCCTCAGCCTCGACGATCAGGCTTTCAAGGGTGAAGCAGCGTTGTATGAATGGGTGGGGAAGAAAACCATCGGCGACACCGTCCGGCTGCTGATCAGCCGTGATGGCGTTCAATGGCCGCTGACCGTCCCGGTGGAAAAGAGAGATCAAATCTCCTGCAGCCTTTCTCTTTCTCCGGATCCGGATCCAGTGACTCTGGCCATCAGGAACAGCTTGTTGAGCGGACCATGAAGCGAACTTTCATCCTGATTCTTTTTTTCGGCGCTCTGGCCGCAGCCTACGCAACGGTGACCTCGCCGGTACAATTTCTCGGTTTTACGCCCGGCGATGATCATCAATTGGCTGATTACGAAACTATCATCTCTTATTTCAAAGAGCTGGAGCAGGAATCCGACCGCCTGCTGCTGCAGGAATTAGGCCGGACTACCCAAGGCCGGCCGCTGTATCTGGCGGTGATCTCCGCTCCGCAAAACCTGCGCGACCGGAAGCGGATCATAGCGCGTCAGGCCCGTTTGGCGCGGCCGCTGGGACTGAGCGCCGGCGAGGCGAAAAAACTCATCGAGCAGGCGCCGGTGATCGTCTCCATCAACTGCTCCATTCATCCGCGCGAGATCGGCGCTTCGCAGATGAGCATGGAGTTGGCCTACCGGCTGCTGAACGACCGGTCGCCGGAAATGCAGATGATGCTGAACAAAGTGGTGCTGCTGTTGATGCCCAGCCAAAATCCGGACGGCCTGGATGCCATCGTGCGCGGTTATGAGAAAAACCTGCGCGCCGGCAGACCGGACGCCCCCATCTCTCAACCGGATCATCCCTACGCCGGCCATGATCTGAATCGGGACTGGTTCATGCTGTCGCAGAAAGAAACCCGGTTGACCGTTGAAAAAGTATACAATGTCTGGCGACCGCATATCGTTTTTGATCTGCATCAGATGGGGTCTGCCGGCGGCCGCATGTTCTTGCCGCCGTATGTGGATCCCTACGATCCCTATATCGATCCGTTGCTGCAAGCCGGATTGTCGGCGCTGGGCCATATGATCGCCATGGACATGACCGCTCTGGGGTTGTCTGGGATCGTTCATAACCTCTACTTTGATTCCTATTCACCGGCACGCAGTTACATACCCTACCACGGCGGCGTCCGCGTTCTCGGAGAGATCGCTTCCGCTCACATCGCCACCCCCATTCAGGTGGAGGAGACGGATCTGCACGGTGAAGGCGATTTTCATCCGCTCCGGCGTTCCTGGCGCCAGCCGCTGCCCTGGACCGGCGGCCGCTGGTCGCTAGCCGATATCGTGCGTTATGGATTGGAGGCAAGCCTGGCGCTGCTCCGCCATGCCGCCTCGGATCGCAGACTGTGGGTAGCCAATGTCTTTCAGGCGCTGAAACGGCAGGCAACAGGCGATCCCAAACCGGATTATTACATCTTTCCAATGGACCAGCACGACATGTTCAGCCTTTATGAATTACTGTCGTTGCTGCGCACTGGTCTTGTGGACATCTATCGCACCACCGCGCCTTTGCAGCTTGCGGAAGGCACTCTGCCGCCGCCGGTGTATGTCATTCCCGGACAGCAGCCCTATGCCGCCTATGCCCGCACGCTTTTGCAACAGACTCGCTATGAAGAGGTGGCGCCGCCTGGATCAAAACCCTATGACGTGACCACTCATTATCTGCCTGGTTTGCTGGGCGTCCGAATGTACCGGTTTGAAGGGCCTCTGCCGGATCTGGAGTATGTGTCCAGACTGCCGCGGCCGCGGCTTACCGAATCTGGTCCTATGCGAGGGCATGGTTTGCTCATCGATTACCGCAGCAACCAGGCGATCAGAGCAGTGACCCGGCTTTTCAAAGCGCAAGCGCCGGTCTTTTGGCTGCGCGATTCGGTCAGCACCACCTCCGCGGACGTTCTGCCTGCAGGTACGCTGTATGTGGATCAGACCAGCCGTTACCATCTCAACGATCTGCCGGTGAACCTGTTTTATCCGGCGCAGTCCCTATCCCGGCCAGCGTGGCGATTACGGCCGCCTGCCATCGGTCTGTTCGCTGTACAGGCTGAAGCCGATGAAGGATGGATCCGTTTTGTTCTGGAGGAGTATGGATTTGATTACACCCGCCTCTCCATGGAAGGGGTTTGCGACCCGGAGCTGGCGGAAAAGTTTGACGTCATCGTATTTCCGGATCAATCTCCGGAGCGTTTGCGCGAGCTTTTTCTTGCTCCGGCCTCAGCGACCGGCGAACGCAATGCGCTGGACCGGTTGCAGGCGTTTGTCCAGTCAGGCGGCAGCCTGGTGATGATCAACCGCTCCTGTAATCTGCTGGTGGACCGGTGGGCGCTTGCTGTAAAAAATACGGTGCAGGATTCCAAGGCAGAGGAATATTTTGTCCCTGGTTCGCTGTTGCGCATGAATGTGGCTGTGGACCATCCAGGGGGATACGGTTTGCCGGATAGAATCGCGGGTTTTGTCCACCGCAGCCCGGTCTTTCAACCGCTGGCGCCTTGGGTTGAAACGGTGGCGACCTATCCGGACAGCCATCTGCTGGCCGGTGGATTTCTCCGCGGAGAGCGTCTTATGGCCTCAGGGTGCTCGGCCGCCTGTGTGGCCCTGGGCAAGGGAAGGGTGTGGCTGTTGGGTTTTATGCCCCAGTTCCGGGCGCAGAGTCACGCCACTTATAAATTGTTGTTCAACGCTCTTTTCTTTTCCAACGCTGAAGCGGTCGAAAGACCAGAATGAGGTAGCGATGGCGAAAAAGAACGCCTATCTTTCCATGAACCGCAAATGGATGATCCGCCGCATCATCAGCAGCTATATGCGGGCGAAAAACATGTTCAGCAACATGTCGCGGGATTTTCAAGCCGGCCGGCCTATTGTGTTCGAGAATCTCAAAAAGCTGTCTGACCTGCTGTTCGAGATCAAGGGAAACCTCTATCTGATCTTCAAGCGGCCGGTGGATCCTAAGACCATGAAGTTCGAGGAAGGCGACAAGATCACGCCCAGCCGCAGGGAGATCGACCTGATGAACAATGTGGGGCTGCTGTTTCATAAAACTCTGGTGGCGCGTGAGCTGAAATACGTCATGGATCATTATACCATCGATTCCACGGATTATGTGAACTCGAACATCTCCCTGGGATCATATTTTGAAAAAATCCAGGCGTTCTTTGACGCCGGCGCCGCACTGATTCGAGAGTTATTTAAGGATTATTCCGACAATGAGGCGTTGTTGCACTATGTGTTGGAAAACGAGCGCTATGTACAGGATTTTCTCAATGAGCCGGTGACGGATCTGTTTAAATCGGTGTTCGGCGAAACATTTATGGCCCAACCCTACCGAGTGGTCGGCCGCTATTGCCTGGAGAGCGGGTGGAACGAACGGGCGAAACGATTTCTAAGCGAAGCGCTGCGCCTGGACCCCTCGGACCGTGACACACGCAGTCTGCTGACCCGGGTCAAGACCGGGCTGAGCGGCGGGAAAATAGTCTGAATGGAAAATAGTTGCGTCTTTGGACAAAAACATGTATCTTTAGCTATTATTGATCAATCCCTTAATAACCGCTGGAGGAACATATGGCTTTGAAAGAAAACATGACCGGCGACGTGGCCGTCATCGAGTTGAAAGGCAAACTCATGGGCGGAGCAGAGACTCTGGAAATTCACGACAAGATCAAGGATCTGATCGCCAGAGGCAACAACAAGGTCGTGGCGGACATGGAAAAAGTCAGTTGGATGAACAGCACCGGCCTGGGTGCGCTGATGGGCGCCATGACCTCTCTGCGCAATGCCAAGGGAGATCTCAAACTGTCGAAAATTCCCGATAATGTCGAAAACTTGTTCGCGATCACAAAATTAATCACCATTTTTGATACCTTTGAAACCGTCGAGGAGGCGGTGGCGGCGTTTAAATAATCGTCTGCTTAGACCGTTCATCGACGCCGGCGCCATGATGCCTCCCGTGGGGGAACCTGTTCTCAAAGACGGTCGCAGAAGCTCTTGCAATCGTTGATAGAGTCCGGAAAGCGATTTGAATGGTTGTTGAAGCATAAATCCTGGTCCGTGATATCTCACCTTCATCCGTCGATGAAAGGTGAGAGTTGCGGACCTTTTTGTTTTTCATGCAGCTGTACAGGTGAACCATGAAGGCAATCCAAGTGTGCAAAATCGGTCTGGCGGCGCTGCTGTTGTATGCTGTGCCGGGATGGGGTCAATTTGAGGGACGGTTGGATGCGGTGATCATCAAGGGGGACAAGCTCTCCGCCTATGGCGGCCAGGAGCTAAAGTTCATCAAAATTTTCAGGTATAACGCGCTGCAGCACGCCTGGAGAATCATCCCCTCGCAGATCGACGATTGCGACGAACGTTATTATTATCCTTCCCACGAAGCGACGCCGAAAAACCTGAGCGCACGGGATGAGCTGCTGTTCATGGCCCGCGATGCCGGCGATTACGCCTCTGTGAACGAATGGATCCCTTATCCCGGGTCACGGGACATGCCGCGCTATCAGATCGAACTCACCGATTCCATCGGACAACGGCGATATCTCTATGCCTATTTCGTGCCGGATGACGGCGTGGAGGAGGATCCCACGGATTACATGCGCTACCGGCCGGTGGTGGGATCGGCGCCGGACAGCGTTATTTCCAAGTACTATATCCTCAGCTATAATCCCGAGGGGCTGTGGTATTCCATCAGCATTCCGGTCAGCGAAGACGGGAACGATCAGAATTTTTTCGACCGCCTCAAAATCAGGATGCAGGCGGATATCAGCGTTTTATGGTCATTCAACGACATCCTAATAACTGAAGATAATTTTAAGAAAAATGGGGAATCGAGATATATTGACGGCAAAATTCGGCTGATTAAGACCTGGGAAATGAAAATGAGCGTCAAGTTAGGAGGATCGACTATTACTCAACCAATCAGCGCGCTGGTATTGAAATACTATCCCTACTACAACGAGTTCTCCTTTCCTGTGCCGACCTCTTATTCCGGCGATCAGATAAAAGTCAAGCGGGTCGATATGCTGCGATTGTCCACGGATTTGCAGCCCAAGACCGCTGTTCTACGTATGTACACCAACAACGATCTCTGGCAGCATCCCGACGGCGTGGCGGTGGACCGGGTCAACGATGCGGTCAGCACCAATTTGAACATGGCTGCATGGAACTGGTGGCTGCAGGCAGGCAACGGCGGTTCCCTGCTCAGCGTGGGCTATCTGCAGCCCATCCTTGGCGTCACGCCGAGCCTCTATTACTGGGACAACCCGACTGGCACCAACGACACGGGCGGTACGAAACTGGATACAGGGGATATGACCTCCTGGGGCGATACGGGCATCAAGTACGGCGCCATTGTGCCGCAGGACGGCGGCGAAAATATCAACATGGCCTTTCGTTTCTATTTTCTCGGCAGGAACATCACACCGGACAGCGCTTATGCGCTCAAGAGCCAGACCGCGTATCCATTGAACGTGGTGGTTCGGGAACAGGGCGCCGCTGTGCCGGTGGAGCTGACCGCCCTGAGCGCCACCGCCAAAGAAAATGCCATTCAACTGGCCTGGGCCACTGCCTCCGAGACCAATAACCTTGGCTTTGAGGTGCAACGCAAGGATGCGACAGCCACAACCTGGCAGACTATTGCCTTCGTCAAGGGCCATGGCACTGTGGTCTCACGGCGCGATTATTTTTATGAGGACCCTGCTCTCTCTCTGGGTTGTTATCACTACCGGCTCAAACAAATCGATACGGACGGCGCCTTCACCTATTCCACCATCTTGGAGGCGGAAGTGGCAGCGCCCAAGGAGATGTCTCTGGCGCAGAACTATCCCAATCCGTTCAACCCCACCACCACCATAGACTACCGCATCGCGCAGAACAGCGGCGAGACCATCACGCTGTCCATTTTTGACATGCTGGGGCGAACCGTGCGAACGCTGGTGAACGAGCCGGCGCAGCCGGGCTATTATCGCATCCTTTGGGACGGCCGCGACGACAGCGGCCGCATGACTGGCTCCGGCGTGTACTTTTATTTGCTCAGCGACGGCCGCAGCCGCATTCTGCACAAGATGATCAAAGTGCAATAGGCGGCGCTTCTTGAATTGACTGGATTTTTCAGCCTGTCTTAAAAATAACAAACGTCCATGAGGCGTTATTCGCCGACTAATTTAAAAAAGACTGTCATTGAAGGCCCGGCACGCGACAATAACGCCAATCTACGCTGGAGCGAAGACGGCAATCCCCTTAGACTGGCAGTTATCCCATCATGTAATCTCTGGATGGAAGTATTTCAATTTGTCTTGCCGAGCCCGCAATCCCATATTCCGAAATGCCGAATGCAGTCGCGCAGGGCGAGGAATCTATCAACGCGCAGGTCCATAACCATGCGCATGCTCTGTTTGTCGCCGGATCTTTCGGCCTGTTGCTGATTCTGCACACAGGCTCAGCCATTCATATCAGATGGAGAATCGAATGATGCATAATTGTTTGATGCCTCCACGGGTGAATGGCTGTGCCTGCCCACGGGTGAACGAATATTCCCCTTTCCTCCTGCCGGCCGCGACGGAATTGTCTCTTGATTTTTTACCGCATTTCTCCTATATTGCTTGATGTTATGGCGGCACAAGGCCGGAAAATACCCGCCTGGCCTGCGGACCAGCGGCCGCGCGAGCGGCTGCTGCAGCAGGGAGCTGAGGCTCTCTCCGAGGCGGAATTGCTAGCCATTCTGCTGCGCACCGGCAACGTTCAGGACACGGCATTGGATTTAGCGCGCAAGCTGCTCCGCGATTATGGAAGCCTCCGCGGCATCGATGGACAGACTGCTGATACTTTGAAAGCCATCAAAGGCATCGGCCCGGCCAAGGCATGCCAGATCAAGGCGGCGCTGGAGTTGAGCAAGCGCCTGGTGCAGGAAAAATGGAAAAAGAAAGAGCGGATCCAGTGCTCCGACGATGCCTTTCACTATCTGCGACTGCGCATGCGCGATCTGTCGCGTGAAGTGTTCCGTGTGCTGTTCCTGACCACTCGGCACGATATCATCGATGATCAGGAATTGTTCAAAGGCAGCTTGTCTGAGAGCGTCGTCTCCAGCCGTGAGATCATTCTCTATGCCGTGCGCTGCGGCGCCGCGGCCATCATCCTGGTGCACAATCATCCCAGCGGAGAGCCGGCGCCGTCGCCCGAGGACAAGCAGATCACTCACAAAATCATCGAAGCGTGCCGCTACGTGGATATTCAGGTTCTGGATCATCTCATCATCGGGCATGACAGTTATTTCAGTTTTGCCGATGAGGGGCTCCTGAATTGAATCAGCCCGGCGGGCGATCTCCTGAAGCAAAAGGTACATCGCTGCATTCCGAACCCGCTGTTTGCGCCGGACAAAGCGTGCAGGCGGACAAGGAGGTTTTTGTGGAATTAGGCAGAGTGTCGGGCACGGTGGTGGCGACGGTCAAGGAGCCCAAACTCATGGGCGCCAAGCTGTTGCTCGTCGAACTCCTCGACCTTGAAGCCCAACCGACGGCGAACTCGGTGGTGTCCGTCGATACCGTCGGCGCAGGTCACGGCGATGTCGTCCTGGTCGTTCGCGGCAGTTCCGCCCGTCAGGCCGACAAGATGGAATCCGTGCCTACCGATGCCTGCGTCATCGCCATTGTGGATGCGCTGGAAGTATCGGGCCAAGTCAGATATAAGAAATAATCCAAGGGGATTCACTCCTTTTTTAACAAGATGCATTGATTGAAGAAAGGCATTAAATTGGACAATCAGCAGATTGAGAGCATTGTGCAAAAGGTGGTTGCGCAGCTAAAGCAAACCGGTCTGATGGACGGTCATGCGAGCGGCCTGGGCGCCGATGGCTTGTTCGACAATATGGAGGACGCCATCGATGCGGCTGTGGTCGCTCAGAGCAAGTTGACCGAGGGCGGCGTGGAGCTGCGCCGCCGGGCGGTGGAAAGTCTGCGCAAAATGGGACAGGAACACGCGGTGGACATCGCCCAACGCGAGATGGCGGAAACCAAGATGGGCAAGTATGAACATAAAATTTTAAAGATGCAGGTCGCTTCGCAGCGAACGCCCGGAGTGGAGGATCTGCAGTGTGAGGCGGTTTCCGGTGATCATGGGTTGACGGTCAATGAGATGGCGCCCTTTGGCGTCATCGGCGCCATCACGCCGGTGACGCACCCGGTGCCCACTCTGCTCAACAATGCCATCGGCATGATCTCTGCGGGCAATGCGGTGGTGGTCAATCCTCATCCCAACGCCATGAATGTTTCCGGATACGGCGTGCAGCTGATGAACCGCGCCATTGTCGCAGCCGGCGGTCCGTGCAATCTGGTGACCGCGGTGCGTAAACCCACCATGGATACGGGGAAAATTTTATTCAACCATCCCAAAATCGATCTGTTGGCCATCACCGGCGGTCCCGGCGTGGTGCGTGCCGCCATGCAATCGGCTAAACGCGCTATTTGCGCAGGCCCGGGCAATCCCCCGGTGGTGGTGGATGAAACCGCGGATTTGGCCAAGGCCGCCCGCTCCATCGTCGAGGGCGCGGTCTTTGACAACAATCTGCTCTGTATCGCAGAGAAGGAGATCGTGGCGGTCGCCCAGGTGGCGGATCAGCTGATGCGTGAGCTGGAGGCCATCGGCTGCGTCCGTTTGACGCTGGCGCAGATGGATCAGCTGGCGGAGAAAGCGTTTGAGAACGGCGGTCGCGGCGTCAAGGAGCCGGTGGTCAATCGGCAGCTGGTGGGCCGCGATGCCGCGGTGCTGGCCAAAGCCATCGGCCTGGATCTGCCGGCGTCTGTCCCCATGCTGTTCGGCGAAACGCCGTGGGATCATCCGTGGGTGATGGCGGAGCAGATGATGCCCTGTCTGCCGGTGATTCGGGTTGCGGATGTGGATGCGGCCATCGAAATAGCGCGCAAAGTGGAGCACGGCTTTCGCCATACCGCCATCATGCACTCGAAAAACGTCGCCAGTTTGACCAAGATGGGCAAGGTGATGAACTGTACGCTGTTCGTCAAAAACGGTCCTTCCACCGCAGGCCTGGGCCTGAACGGCGAAGGCACGTTTACCCACAGCATCGCCAGCCCCACCGGCGAGGGCATCACCACTGCGCGGACGTGGACGCGCATGCGGCGATGCACCATGGTCGATTATCTTCGAATAGTATGAGGCTGCAGTGATGGCCATTGAATGGTTCAAGGGACTCTCGCCGGTTTATCAGGCGCTAGGCGCCACGCTGTTCACCTGGTTTCTCACTGCCCTGGGCGCAGGGATGATCTTTTTTTTCAAGAGCGTCAATCGAAAGATGCTCGACGCCATGCTGGGTTTTGCCGCCGGCGTGATGATCGCCGCCAGCTATTGGTCATTGCTTGCGCCGGCCATCGAGATGGCCGAACAGAACGGCTCGCTCGCCTGGGTTCCGGCGGTGGTGGGTTTCTTGGCAGGCGGTGCGTTTTTGTGGCTGGTGGACCATCTTTTACCCCATCTTCATCTGGGCTTTCCCACGGCCGAGGCCGAAGGCATTAAAACCCACTGGCAGCGCAGCGTGCTGCTGGTGCTGGCCATCACTCTGCACAACATTCCCGAGGGGCTGGCGGTGGGCGTCGCCTTTGGCGCGTTGGGAGCTCAGCTGCCATCCGCCACGCTGGCCGGCGCCGCCGCTTTGGCCATCGGCATCGGCATTCAGAATTTCCCCGAGGGATTGGCGGTATCCGCGCCCTTGCGTCGTGAAGGGATCAGCACGTTCAAAAGTTTTTTCATGGGACAGCTGTCGGGCGTGGTGGAGCCGATCGCCGGCGTGCTGGGAGCGGCCGCGGTGCTGTTGATCAGGCCGCTGTTGCCCTATGCGTTGGCGTTCGCCGCCGGCGCCATGATCTATGTGGTGGTGGAGGAGTTGATTCCCGAGTCGCAGCTGGAGAAAAACACTCACATCGCCACCATCGGCACCATGCTGGGGTTTGCGGTCATGATGACCCTGGATGTGGCGCTTGGGTGAACGCACGGACCGGCAGCAGGCTCGCGCAGTCGCCCTCTCTCCTTTTTTCCGCGTACCGATTCATCCGCCTTCGTCCTTCTCTCACGAAGCGGAAAACCGTAGCCACGCCAACCTTTGATTCGATGAAACATGAAATTAAGCGATCGTAAAATTCACATCCTCTCCGAAAACCTGATCAATAAAATCGCGGCCGGTGAGGTGATCGATCGGCCGGCCTCGGTGGTCAAAGAGCTGGTCGAGAACGCCATCGATGCCGGCGGCCGGCACATCACGGTGGTCATCAAAGCCGGCGGCAGCGGGCTCATTCAGGTGGTGGATGACGGCTGCGGCATGAACGAAGAGGATGCCGTCCTGTCGTTGCAGCGGCATGCCACTTCCAAAATAAAAACCTATCGCGATATCGAACGCATCGCCACGCTGGGTTTTCGCGGCGAAGCGCTGGCCAGCATCGCTGCGGTGAGCCGCATGGAGGTGCGGACCGTTCCGCGCGGCGAGATGGAGGGCACGTTGTTGACCATCGAAGGCGGCGCGGTCGATCAGGTGGCGAAAACCGGGGGCAATCCCGGGACGCTGATTGCAGTCAAGAATCTGTTTTTCAATACGCCGGCCCGCCGCAAATTCCTGCGCGCCGAAAGCACGGAATACCGCTACATTCTGGCCATGATGAACCGGTTCACCCTGGCCTACCCCGAGATCGCATTTACGCTGATCCATGAGTCCAACACAGTATTCGATTTTAAGCCTGCCGACCTGCAGGCGCGCATCGGGGAGGCGCTCGGCCGCCGCACCGCGGACAATCTGATCCCGGTCAAGGATGAAAACACGCTGGCGCCCCTGTCCGGTTTTATCGGCAATTTCGATTGTTTGCGCCGTTCGCGCAATGATCAGTATCTATTCGTCAACCGCCGTTACGTCAACGACCGGACGTTGGGATATGCGATCGCTTCCGCCTTTGGCGAACGCATTCCCATCGGCCACTATCCGCTGTATGTGCTGTTCCTCGACATCGATCCCGAGCGGGTGGACGTCAACGTGCATCCCACCAAAAACGAAGTGAAATTCGCAGACCAAAAGATGCTGTACGATCTGGTTCGCGGCGCCATCAAACGGGCGCTGCAGACCGATTCCATTGTTCCGCAGCTGCAGCGCTTTACGCCGGGCGGCTCTACGGAAAACTTGCCTCGGTTTCAAACGTCGCTGCAACAGGAGATTCTGGATTTTCATCAAACCCGGATCGACTTTTCCCGACCCGAAGCCTCGAGCGGCGCGGCGATGCCTTCGCCGCCGCCGGCCGGACCGATGAGTTCGCCGGCAACGGTAGGCCGGGAACCGGAGCCTGCATCTCCCCCCGCCATGGTCTGGCAGATGCAGAACAAGTATATATTGGCGCAGATTAAAAGCGGCCTGGTGGTCATCGATCAGCATGCCGCCCATGAACGCATTCTTTATGAAAAGGCGAAAACGAACTTTGCCCGGACAGAGGCCGCGTCGCAGCAACTGCTGTTCCCGCAGACCATCGACTTAACCCCTCAGGATTATAACATCCTGCAGGAAATTCTGCCGCTGCTGCATAAACTGGGATTCCTCATCAAGTGCTTCGGCGGCCGCACTATTGTGGTGGAGGGCGTGCCGGTGGGCCTGCGCATCGGCGCGGAGGAAAAAATTCTGCTGGAGCTGCTGGAAGAGTACAAGGAAAACATGGACACCGAGGTGGATATTCAGGAGCGGGTGGCTAAAAGCTGGGCCTGTCGCAGCGCCATCATGACCGGAGACAAGCTCTCCACAGAGGCGATGACCGCATTGATCGACCAGCTGTTCGCCACGCAGAATCCCTATTTTTGTCCACACGGCCGTCCCACGATCATCACCCTTTCCACCGAAGAATTGGACAAACGATTTGAGCGCGCCTAGGGTTTTTTTCCTCATCGGCCCAACGGCGGTCGGCAAGACCGAGCTGTCCCTCGAGTTGGCAAGCCGTTTCTCCGCCGACATCGTGTCCGCTGATTCGCGGCAGATCTACCGCTACATGGACATCGGCACCGCCAAGCCCACCCCGAAGGAACGCAGCCGGGTCCCCCACCATTTTATCGACATTCGCGATCCCGATGAACCCTACAGCGCCGGCGAGTTCGGACGCGCGGCGCGGCAGTGCATCGCGGATCTGCTGCGCCGGGGGCGCGGCGTCTGGGTGGTGGGCGGCTCCGGCTTTTATCTTCAGGCGTTGGTCGCCGGTCTGTTCGCGCCCCAAGTCTCGGACCCTCTGGTCAAAGAGAAATGGCGGCAGGCTATTCGCGAACAGGGCCGCGAGGCGGTCTATGCCTATCTGCAGCGGGTGGATCCAGAGACGCACGACCGATTGCACATCAACGATACGCAGCGCATCGTCCGCGCCTTGGAAGTGTATGAACTTTCCGGTCGACCCATCTCCCATTTTCGTTCCGGCGAAGAACAACCGGCGGATTTCACGCCGCTCTACATCGGCCTCGATCGTCCACGTTCCAGCCTCTATCAACGCATCGAAAGCCGGGTGGATCGCATGCTGGAGAGCGGGCTGTTGGAGGAGGTGCGCGGCCTGCAGGAAAGAGGCTGGGATGCGCGGCTGAACGCCCTGCGCACGGTGGGTTATAAAGAAGTATTCAGTTATTTCGACGGTCGAATCGATTACACGCGGATGGTACAGCTGATCAAGCAGAACTCGCGCCGTTACGCCAAACGGCAGGAGACCTGGTTTCGCAAGATTCCAGATGTGACCTGGTTCGATTTGGAGCAGAGCGGGATCGAAGAGATCGCCGAGTTCGCCCAACGCCATGGATAAAAACACAGACCGCGCCGCCTCCACAAGCCGCACGGTTGAACGGAACGAGACCTTTGCAACAGAACAGAATGGACGACAGGATGCGAAATATTCGAATTGCATTGACGGCCCTGCTGCTCTTCAGTCTGGGATCGGTTTTTACGCTCACTGCGCAAAAGAAAAAGCTCACCTACTCGCTCAGCAGCGGCCGCGCCGGCGATCCCCGCTTATTGACCCCTCTGCCGCTCATCGAAGGATGGCTGGATAACGAGCATTACCTGGTGCGTGAAAACAGAAAGCCGGACGGCAGGATTCTTGCCGTGAGCGTGACCGATGGCCAAAGCACGGTCTGGCTGGATCCTGATTCGCTGAACAAAAAACTCCCGCAGGGATTCGATGTAAGCAGCAGCCTGCAGCACAGTGCGGATTACGTTCATTTTTTATTCAGCAAGGATCAGGACCTCTATTATTTCAATGCGCAGCGCGGCCTTTTCAAGCGGCTGACCCAATCGGCCGCTGCCGAGGAGACGCCGCATTTTTCACCGGATCATCGCCGCGTGGCTTTTACCCGGGAGCACGATTTGTATGTGGTTGCCATCGACAGCGGCGAGGAAACGCGCATCACCGACGATGGCGCTGAGCTGATTTTAAACGGCATCCATTCGTGGGTGTATTATGAAGAGGTGTACAACCGCGCCCGCCGGGGTTTCTGGTGGTCGCCGGCCGGAGACCGGCTTGCGTTCGTCCGCTATGACGATTCGTCGGTGCCGGAGTTCAGTCTGTTCTGCGCCGACAGTGTGCACGGTTCCTGGGAAACAGCCCGATATCCCAAAGCCGGAGATGCCAATCCCAAGGTCGCCCTGGGTGTGGCGAATCTGGCGGACGGCCGCATCACCTGGATGAATTTGGAGGCTGACGAGGATCATTATATCGCCCATCCCATTTGGAGTCACGATGGCCGAGCGCTCTATTTTCAATGGCTGAACCGCGGTCAGGATCATCTAAAGCTGTATCGAGCCGACCCAGCCAACGGCGGCTGCTCGGTGGTGTATGAGGAAAGACAGCCCGCCTGGGTTGAATTCTTTGAGGATATGCAGCTGTTGGAGAACGGGACCGGCTTTTTGCTGCGCTCCGATAAAAGCGGGTGGCCGCACCTCTATCACTATGACCTGAGGGGACGGTTGCGCCGGCAACTCACCAGCGGAGAATGGGCGGTGAAACGCATTGAACAGGTGGACGAAAAGCGGGGTTGGGTGTATTTCTCCGCAGGCCGGCCCGTCGGCACCGAAACCCAGCTTTTCCGCGTGGGTCTGAAAGCGGGGCCTCTGCAGCAACTGACCCACAGCCCTGGCGCCCATTCCGTTCGTCTTTCGCCGGACAGCCGTTTTTTTATCGATACCTGGTCCAACATTGCCCAACCGGCTAAAATGGAATTGGTGGTCACGGGCGGCAAACCGGTGTGCACATTGGCGGAGGCAAACAGCCCGCAGTTGGCTGAATACGAACTGGGTCGCGTGACCCTGTTCTCTATTCCCACCGGCGACGGCTTTTTTCTGCCCGCTGTCTGGGTTCTGCCCGCGGATCTGGACAGCAGCAAAAAATATCCGGTGTTGATCTCCGTCTATGGCGGACCGGCCGCGGCCACGGTCAGCAACTCGTGGCAGGCATTGCGCAACCATTATTACGCGCAGAACGGCATTATTTGGCTGTCTGTGGACCATCGCGGCTCCGGGCATTTTGGCAAAAAGGGGGCGGCATTGATGCACCGCCGCCTCGGCCATTGGGAGATGAATGATTACATCGAAACGGTCAAGTGGTTGCGACGCCAGCCCTTTGTAGATTCCACCCGCATTGCGATCACCGGCGGCAGCTACGGCGGGTATGTGACCTGCTTGGCGCTTACCCGCGGCGCCGGCTATTTCACCCACGGCATCGCCGAGTTCCCTGTCACCGATTTCCGGCTGTACGATTCCATCTACACCGAACGTTACATGGATGCACCGGCTGAGAACCGCAGCGGTTACGACAGCACTTCGGTGATGACATGGGCGGAACGCTACCATGGTTTGTTGCGCATCACCCACGGCACTCTGGACGATAACGTGCATATGCAAAATACCCTGCAGTTGATCGCGGCGCTGCAAGACCGGAACCGTCATTTCGAAATGATGATTTACCCCGGCAGCCGTCACGGCTACGGTCCGGCAAAAGGTCGGCACAGCGGCCAAGAGTCCATGCGGTTCTGGTTCCGCCAGCTGCTGGATCGCGAGTGGACAGCGGATTGATGCCACGCACAGGAGCGGCGATGGAAAAGAGACGCCCTTTTGAACACAGCATGCGCTTCGTTCTTTCAGCCGGACTGCTCTGCCTCGTGCTTTCTTCGCTTACCAAGGCCGGCGCTCTGCTTGCGGCTGAAGCGCACGGTCGGGAATCCGCATCCGCCCCTTTGACCCTGAATATAAAAGACACCGGCTATCGCGGCATCTGGTATATGAATCAGCCGTCTGAGGATGAATATGTTTACAAATACAGCGGCGGATTGGGCACCTATTGCGCGAACCATGCCCCTTTTGCCGTCTATTGCGATCGTGTGCACAAGACTTTTTTCTGCTACGGCGGTGCGGCGCCGGACGACGACCGCCGTCTGTGGCATATGGTCTCTTACTACGACCATCGGACAGGCGTCGTGCCGCGGCCGACGGTTTTGCTGGATAAACAAACAACGGATGCGCACGACAATCCGGTGATCTCGGTGGACGGTCAGGGGCATGTGTGGATTTTTTCCACTTCGCATGGCGCCGACCGTCCATCCTACATCCACCGCAGCAAACGCCCCTATGATATCGATGCCTTTGACCTGATCTCTGCCGCCTTTGTCCAGGACGGGCAAACCTCGGCGATCACCAATTTCTCTTACATGCAACCGTGGCACGTAACGGGCAAAGGCTTTATCAGTTTTTTTACCAGATATCGGGATCCGGCCAATCGCACCAGTTTTTTTTCGAACAGCAGCGATGGAATTCTATGGAGCGCACCCCAGCGCCTGGCGGCCATCGAAGAGGGTCATTATCAGATCAGTGCGGTCGGCCGGCATATCGCAGGAGCAGCCTTTAACTATCATCCCCGCGGCAAAGGGGTGAACAGCCGCACCAATCTTTATTACATGGAAACCCCTGACTGGGGCAGAACCTGGCGGGCGATCGACGGCACGCCTCTGCCGCTGCCGGTCACCGGCATTTCCAATCCGTCGCTGGTCCACGATTATCGCAGCGACAGCCTGCTGGTGTACCTGATGCAGGTGGTGTACGATGAGGCGGATCGCCCGATCATCCTTTATTTGACCAGCAAGGGATATGCCTCTGGCCCGAAGAACGATCCCAGAACCTGGATGACAGCGCGCTGGACCGGGGCAGAGTGGATGTTTAATCCGATCACCGTCTCTGACAACAATTATGATCTGGGATCGCTGTACCTCGAGGCCGGCGGCGTCTGGCGCCTGATCGCGCCGACTGAACCGGGTCCGCAGCGCTTTAACACGGGCGGGGAAATGGTTCTTTGGGTGAGCCGGAATCAGGGCCGATCCTGGGAAAAAGAGAGACAGATGACCGCCGGCAGCCGGTTTAATCATACTTTTGCCCGTGCAGTCGTGAACGCCCATCCGGATTTCTATGCCATCTGGTCTGATGGCCATGCACGGCGCCCGTCGGAATGCCGTCTGTATTTCTGCGACCGCGAGGGACGGGTTTTTATGCTGCCTCGACGAATGACCGGCGATCAGGAAAAGCCTGTGGAACGGAAAACCGGCCGCTGACCCCGCCGCGGGTTAGGCCTCGTTCCGCCCGAGGCAAAACCGTCGCGGAAAAGTCTGCGGCTGTGCGCAACGGTGCAGAAATATTCGATGCGCATTTTGTGTTATTCATGGACGAATGGAAATACGATAAAGGATGGACAGATACCTATGAGACGGATTGGAATTCTATTAACATTGATTTTACTGGCAGGAGGCCGGCCGACGGTCGGCGCAGAGATGACTCGGTTGGGCAAAATCACCGGCCATGTGTTCGATGCCGCCACCCGCGAGCCTCTGATCGGCGCTAACATACAGGTCGTCGGAACAACTTTAGGCGCTGTCTCTCGTCCTGACGGCGCGTTCACCATCGACCGCGTTCCGGAGGGCACTTGGGCTCTGCGAGTAACCATGGTCGGATATAAAGCCATCATCGAAGCGGATTTAGTGGTGAACTCGGTCAAGCCGCTGGATGTCAAGTTCGGCCTGAACCAGACGGTTTTACAGGGCGCCAGCGTAACCGTGAAGCCGAATTATTTCGAAGCAGTCAGCGACAAACCGCTCAGCGTGCAGACCCAGACCTATGCCGAACTGCGGCGGTTGCCCGGAGGTCTTGAAGATGTGGTGCGCGCCATATCCATTCTGCCGGGTGTGGCCCAGGCTCAGAACGGCCGCAATGACCTCATTGTGCGCGGCGGAGCGCCTTCGGAAAACTTGTACGTGGTCGACGGCATCGAGGTGCCGAATATCAACCATTTCGGCACTCAAGGAGCTACCGGCGGTCCGCTCAGCTTCGTCAACCTGGACTATGTAGCCAACACCACTTTTTCCACCGGCGGTTTTGGCGTACGTTACGGCGATCGCCTTTCCTCCGTCACCACGATCGAACTGCAGGAAGGCCGTGAGGACCGCTGGGGCGGAAAGGCCACGGTCTCCGCCTCCCAATTCGGCCTCAATCTCGAGGGCCCGGTTGACGAAAAGGGCACTCTGGTGTTTTCCGCCCGACGCAGTTATCTCGACTTTATTTTCAAAGCCGCGGGTTTTGCCTTTGTGCCGGAATATTGGGATTTTCTCATCAAGAGTGAATACCAACTCAGCTCCCGCGACCAACTCTTCTTCACCGCCTTGTCCGCCATCGATGACGTCAAGCTTTTTAATGACACCGCGGAAAAACGCTATGACAATTCTAGGGTTATCGCCAGCGATCAGTACCAGGCGGTGGCTGGATTGACCTGGCGGCGATTATACCGTTCAGGCTATTCCACGGTGACGCTGAGCAACAACCGATTTCGCTACGATCTGGTCCAGTCCGATACGCTGCAGAACCCTATCTTTAAGAATAATTCTTTGGAGCGCGAAACCCTGTTGACCGCAAATCTGGTCTGGAAGCCGGCCAGACGAACGGAAACGACGATCGGCGGCCAGGCGCGCGCGGTCCTGTTCGACAGCGATGTCAAGTTGCCGTTGTTCGTCACCCCTTATGGCCGTGCACTGGAGGTGGATGCGCTGTTGGATACCACGGCGGTCAAAGCCGCCGCCTGGTTGCAGCTGGCGCAAAGAATCGGGCCTTTTACCCTGACGGCAGGGGGGCGCGTGGACTATTTCAATCTGATCGATCAAGGCGCTGTTTTTTCTCCGCGCGTAACCGTGGAGTATGACTGGCGGGCTCTCACCAAGTTCAGCGTCAGCGCCGGCCGCTATCACCAGGCGCCGGCCTACATCTGGCTGGTCGCCAATCCGCAGAATCGGGCGTTGCGGCAGATTCGGGTGGATCAATACATCGTAGGCGTTCAGCGGATTTTAAAAGACGATGTGAAAGTTAATCTGGAGGGGTATTATAAGGATTATTCCCGTTATCCCGCCAGTCTGCTTCAGCCCTGGCTGGTGATGGCCAACACCGGCGCGGGCTTTGGCGGCTCGGAGGATGGTTTCGCAGCGTTTGGTCTGGAACCCCTGGTGAGCCGTGGGACCGGCTGGGCGCGCGGTGTGGAGTTTTTTCTGCAAAAGCGCATGGCCGAGGTGCCGCACTATGCACTGCTCAGCATCAGCTATAATGAGTCTAAATTCAGTGGGCTCGACGGCGTTCTTCGTCCAAGCAGCTTTGATCAACGCTGGATCATCAACTTTGGCGGCGGTTACATCCCCAACAGCCGTTGGGAGTTCAGCGCCAAATTTCGCCTGGCTACGGGGCGTCCCTACACGCCGTTCGATGCGAACTTTAACAAGCCCGCGGAGCTGTATAACAGCCAACGCATCGGTGTAAACCATTCCCTGGATCTGCGCGTGGACCGGCGCTGGAACGTCGGCAAGATGTATCTCATCACCTACGTAGACATACAGAATATCTACAACCGTCCTTTTAATGACATTCCACGCTGGAACAGCTACAAGCAGGAGTTGGACGGCACTTCGAGCATCGGCATTTTGCCCTCCATCGGTCTCAGCGCCGAGTTTTAATTTTCGTCCGCCGGACTGCATCGACATGGTCCGGCGGATCATTTATTTTTTCGTTTTAGAAAGAACCACCGGAACGGCGGAAGCAAGATCCGCTTGATCAAATCGAAAGCCGCTGGCGAGCAGTTTTGCCGGAATGGCCCGGGCGCTGCTCAGCAGCATCTCCTGCGCCATGTCGCCCAAGATCAGACGAAGCAGAAAGGCCGGCGCCGCGAACACCGCCGGACGGTGCAGGCCCTGAGCCAATATACGGGTAAAGACTGCATTGCTCACCGGCTGTGGGGCTGTGACGTTCACGGGTCCCGCAAGGTCCGGGTGAAGCAAAAGATGGGCGATGGCGCGGTGCACATCGTTTGCAGTGATCCAGCTCCAATATTGCCTTCCGTGGCCCAGCTTGCCGCCTAGTCCGCAGCGGAGCAGCGGCAGCAGTCTGGCCAACGCACCACCCCCAGAATCGAGAATAATGCCGAACCGGCTGTGGATCAGTCGGATGCCGGCCTTTGCAGCCGGCAGCGCTGCGTTCTCCCACTCGACGCACACATCGGCTAAAAAGCCTTTTCCCGGACCAGCGGACTCATCCAGGAGTGCATCGCCCCGATCTCCGTAATAGCCCACGGCCGAGGCGCTGATAAAAACTTGGGGTGGACGCTTTAAATCCCCCAGACAGCGGCTCAACAGCAGAGTGCCGTTTTTTCGACTGGACAAAATTCGAGCTTTTTTCGCAGTCGTCCACAAGCCGGACAGATTTTCCCCCGCCAGATGAATGACGCCGTCCATCCCCTCCAGAGCGCTGCCGTTGATCTGATTTTCATCCGGATTCCAATAGATCTCTTTTTCAGAGTTTAACGGGGTGCGCCGAACCAGCGCATGGATTTCATGTCCTTGCTGGGCAAGATGGCGCGTCAAACCATTGCCGACCAATCCACTGGCGCCGGACAGAACAATTTTCATACCTTGCACCTCCTGTAAAAGGTTCCAGGCGGCAGGACCGGCGCATGGCCCTTTCGCCTCCATCGGCACGAACAGGCGTCGGTCAGTCCGCCGGTTCCTGCCTGTGGCCTGGCACGAGAAGTGCGATGCCGCTCAACAGCATCGGCAATGCCAGAACGGTGAAGAGCATGAGGCCGCCATAAAAGCTGCGTTGGCTGGGGAGAAAAACGAATCCAAATCCCAGGCCGAGCAGGATCAGCAGCACGCCGCACAGCCGCGGCCATCGGTCCGTTGCCAGCGCCAAACCCGTCAGCAATAGAAACGGCAACATCTCCACCAGCGTCATCCAGGAAAGTCCGTGCGACAATAACGCAAAGATCAGCCAGACGCCGGCAAAGAACAAGGTGATAGAACGCGCTGCTTTTTGCGGAGGATGATTTTGCAACAGACTGATGAACAGCTTGACCGCCAGCGGAATCACCAGCAATGCCAGCATGGCGTCGCCCGGATGCTTGTTCTGGATCAAATAGTCCTTGATGAGGACGATGAGCAACACAACCAGGTAAGCGTAAAACGCCATGGCGGTGGAGAAGCGGCTGATCTGCAACTGCCGTTCATCCACATGGCTGCGATGAACAAACTCACGGATCAATGGAACGGCCACCAGCACCACGGCTGCTGCGATCAGCGCCGGCGGCGGCAGCGCCCGGGAAAATCCCAGCATGATGGTCCCCACCAGCGCCAGCAGATACGCCCCTGCCAATAGATATCTGATATTTTTCATCACGCCTCCCAATCTTGTTTTTCTAGAACAAAAAGATCTTCAAGCCGGACGTTCACCACCCGGCTGAGTTTGAGCGCCAGCCGTACAGATGGATTGAATGCCCCTTTTTCAATCGCGATGATGGTCTGGCGGCTCACCTGAACGCGTTCCGCCAGTTCCTGCTGCGTCAACTCTCCAGCCAGAAAGCGATATTTTCGCAGATGATTGATCATGCACGCCTCGATCCACGCTTGAATGACTCAGCGGCTCAAAGGTTTTGTTCCGCTGTAGAATGAAAAATGTAATCTTTTACTTACTTAATGTAATTTATTATTTACATATTGTCAACTATTATTATTAAAATTTGAGTAAATTTTACCCGGCGAAACGTTACAGCTGAGGCATTTCGAAAAGAACGCAACAACTGAAAGGATGGAGCGAAGAGCGTCGCTGGATTGTCCGCTGCTGCGGGCTTTTAATCTCGCAAAATAATGCACCGCTCCAACGCATATTTTTAACATGCTGATATTCAGTGACTTGATTCACAAAGACGCTTTTATATATGATTGGATGAATGACGCCTCGTCGTCGGTTGTTGCTCGGGATGGCCAGGAAAGGGCTGCCGGCCAAAAAACGCTTGCATTTCGCGGGAATAATTAATAAAATAGCCAAGATTTTCATACTAATGCGGGAGTAGTTCAGCGGTAGAACGCAAGCTTCCCAAGCTTGATGTCGCGGGTTCGATCCCCGTCTCCCGCTCTGACTCTAGCCTCTTCCACCTTCGGAATGAGGCTTTTTTTTTGCTGTAGGCCAGAGTCAGCTATAGAATACTTCTTGGCATTCAATGATGAATTTTGTATTTTTTCTTTTGCTTACAAGGGATCGTGCTATGAACTGCGTGGAGGTTTCGTGAAAAATTTCACTTATTATAATCCAGTAAAAATCGTTTTCGGCAAAGGGGCGATCGATCAGTTGCGGACTTTGGCGCCTGCTTCCGCAAATCTGCTGCTCACTTATGGCGGGGGATCGATTAAACGGAACGGCGTCTATGATCAGGTCCTCGCGGCGCTGCAGGTAAAGCGGGTGGTCGAGTTCGGCGGCATCGAACCCAATCCGAAATATGAAACCTTGTTGGAAGCGGTCGAGGTTGTAAAAAAGGAAAAGATCGATTTTCTCTTGAGCGTGGGCGGCGGATCGGTCCTTGACGGCACCAAATTCATTGCTGCAGCGGCTCATTTTTCCGGCGCTGATCCCTGGGAGATCATTACCAAACACCGCCGGCTGCAGCAGGCCGTGCCGCTGGGTGCGGTGTTGACCCTGCCCGCCACTGGCTCGGAGATGAATAGTTTCGCCGTGATCTCCCGGGCTGCGACGCAGGAAAAATTGTCCTTTGCCAGTTCAAAGATCTTTCCGCGGTTTTCCATTCTCGATCCGGAAACCACGCGGTCATTGGATATGCGTCAGACGGCCAACGGGGTGGTGGACGCCTTTGCCCATGTGCTCGAGCAATACATGACTGTTCCGGTGAATTCGCCGTTGCAGGATCGGCAGGCGGAAGCCATCCTTTTGACGCTGATTCAGGAAGGGCCGAGAGTGATGGCTAATCCGAATGATTACGACGTCCGCGCCAACATCATGTGGTGCGCGTGTCAGGCGCTCAATGGTCTCATCGGTTGCGGCGTTGTGCAGGACTGGTCAACGCACGCCATCGGCCATGAGCTGACGGCGTTTTACGGCCTCGATCATGCTCAGTCCCTGGCAGTGGTGTTTCCGGCGTTGTTGCGCCATCAACGGGAAAGGAAAGCGGCCAAGCTTCTGCAGTACGGCGAGCGGATTTTCGGCATCACCGAAGGAAGCGAAGCGCAGCGCATCGAGCAGGCCGTCGACCGAACCGAGCGCTTTTTCCGTTCTCTCGGCGTGGGCACTCGCCTGGCGGACTATGGCATTCAGGCGCAGGGTTTGGAACGCATCGGCCGGCGCATCGCTGAACGGGATGGAAAAATCGGCGAGCACCAGGCCATTGGTCAAAAAGAGATCGACGAAATTTTGTCAGCTGCGTTGTATCAGGATGATGACAAATAACGAGCGGATCACGGTTATGAAGGACAAACACACCGTATTGTTCGAGTTCGCCAGTCAGCCCCATCTGGTCCGGCTAGCCGGCCGGGTGCAGCATTACACCTGGGGCGGGTTCGAATTCATCCCCCGCCTGATCGGGGAGGATAATCCAAATCGGCAACCCTATGCCGAGCTCTGGATGGGTGCGCATCCGCGATTTCCCTCTATCGTGGACCTCGGCCTGCCGGTGAATTTGGACGAAGTAATTGCCGTGGACCCGAAAAAGATACTCGGCAGTGAGGCCGCGGCTCTTTTTCAGGGCAAACTGCCTTATCTGTTCAAGGTTTTGGATGTGCGGCAGATGCTTTCCATTCAGGTGCATCCGAGTCTTGATCAGGCGCAGAAAGGCTTTGCCAGGGAAAACCGCAAGGACATTCCCCTGCAGGCGCCGGAGCGCAATTATAAGGATCCGTACCACAAGCCCGAGCTGCATATCGCGCTGACGGATTTCTGGATGCTGCATGGTTTCCGGCCCTATGCGGAGATTGTGCGTACCTTGAAGGCTGTGGCGGCTTTTCAACCCTTGGCGAATTATGAAAAAAAGCTGTCCAAACTCGTTTTGTCCGAGGCCGACAAGCTGCGCCGATTATACAGCGCCATCATGGAGATGCCGCAAGCAGAGGTGGATGCTGTTCTCTCCAGACTGTATGATCAGCTGGCCCAGATGTCCGCAAGAGGCACAATGGCGAAGCGCCATCCGCATTACTGGGCGTGGCGGGCGTTTTCGCAATTTCCGCCGAACGCAGGCCATTGGGATCGTGGGATTTTTTCCATCTATTTGATGAACCTGCTGCACATTCCAGAGGGCCGCGGCACGTTCCAACCAGCCGGGGTTCCACACGCCTACCTGGAAGGGGTGACGGTGGAGTTGATGGCCAACTCAGACAATGTGTTGCGCGGCGGCCTGACCGACAAGCACATCGATGTGAAGGAATTGCTGCAGACGGTGTCCTATGAGTGTGTTGCGCCCAAGCTCATTAAGGGCCGTCAGCTGGGATCCATCGAACGGATTTACGCAGTGCCCTTTGACGGCTTTCAGTTGTCGCGCCTCACCCTGCCGCCGGGCAAGGAGTACAAGAGCCGGATGCACCATGGACCGGATATCCTCCTGCTGCTGGAAGGGGAAGCCTGGGTCCATTCTCTCTGTCTTTCTCTATCCTTAGACCGCGGCGACAGCATCTTTGTGCCGGCAAATGTGCCGTATGTGCTGCGCACGACGACTTCGGCGGTTGTGTACAAAGCGACCACAGCCAAAGGATGAACGAGTCTCGTCACAGTGCCTGGAAGGGCTCAGCGAGCGGCGCAGGATCAGCAGCACAAGTCGGTCTGGGAATTTTTCTCAGTCGCATCGCCGGCCTGATCCGCGACCGTGTTTTTGCCCATTTTCTCGGCAGTTCGGATGCGGCGGATGCCTTTAAAGCAGCGTTTCGGATTCCCAACATGCTGCAGAATCTTTTCGGCGAAGGCGTCCTCTCTGCATCGTTCATCCCGGTGTACGCCCGTCAGCTCGCTGAGGGCAGGGAGGAGGAGGCGGGCCGGACCGCTGGTGCGATTGCAGCGATCTTGGGGCTGGTCGTATCGCTCTTTGTGCTGCTGGGCGTCGTCTTTACTCCGATTTTGATCACTGTGATCGCGCCTGGCTTTATCGGCGCCAAGCGTGATTTGACCATCGATCTGGTGCGCATTTTATTTCCCGGCGCCGGTCTGCTGGTCTTGTCCGCCTGGTGCCTCGGCATACTCAACAGCCACCGTAGATTTTTTCTCTCCTATTCAGCTCCGATCTTTTGGAATCTTGTCATGATCGCCAGCCAGCTCGGCTTTGGACCGCGGATGGGGCAGGAGCCGCTCACAGTGGTCTATGCCTGGGCGTCGGTGCTGGGCAGCGCCTTGCAGTTTTTGCTGCAATTGCCCACTGTGTTGCGCGTGAGCCGCTCTTTGCGCTTGTCGTTGGATTTTCATTCGCCACCGGTCAAGGCTGTCTTGCACAATTTTATCCCGGTGTTTTTTGGCCGCGGGGTTACCCAGATCAGCGCTTTTATCGATGAAATGATCGCCAGCCTGCTGCCCACCGGCGCGCTGGCGGGCCTGGGTTATGCTCAGACCCTGTATCTGCTGCCGGTGAGTCTTTTCGGCATGTCGGTTTCCGCTGCCGAGTTGCCCGCCATGTCCAGTGCCACCGGCGATCCAAAGGAGATAGCCGGGTATCTCGCCGACCGGCTGAATGGCGGTTTGCGGCGGATCGCCTATTTTATCATTCCGTCCAGCGCCGCTTTTCTGATTTTAGGCGATGTCATCGTCGCTGCAATTTATCAGACCGGCCATTTTGTTCATCACGATGTTGTTTTTGTCTGGACCATTCTGGCGGGCTATGCCTTTGGCCTTTTAGCCGCCACCCAGAGCAGGCTGTATTCGTCCGCCTATTATGCCCTTCGCGATGCGCGTACGCCCTTTCGTTTGGCGGTAGTGCGTGTGTCGGTCAGCGCAGCCCTGGGTTTGCTGTTGGCGTTGGCAGCGCCCAGGTGGCTGGGGTTGGCGCCCCGCTGGGGCGTGGCCGGCCTGACCCTGGCGGCAGGGATTGCCAGCTGGTTGGAGTTTTGGCTGCTGCGCAGGAAAATGAAGATAAAGGTCGGTTCCACTGGTCTGCAGCCAACCTATGTGCTCAAACTGCTGGGCTGTGCGCTGGCAGCGGCTCTCATTGCCTTTCTCGTCAAACAGACGGCAGTCGGACTGCATCCTATCTGGACGGCGGCGCTGGTGCTAAGCTTGTACGGCGGGCTGTATATTTTACTGACCGGCGTCGCGGGCGTGATGGACCGCAGAATCATCAATAGGCTGTTCAGCCGCCTGACCGGCCGCTGAGCCAGGGCTGAATGGATTCCAGTAAGCCGAGCTGTGAACGACGTTGAACCTTCATGGCCTGCTCGCCGCCTTTTTGCCGAGTCGTCAAATGCTGAAATCGTCCATGACTTCTTGATCGACGCATGCCTGCAATGTGTGAGCCCGCTCTCAGGGCCGTTATTTGATCAGCCGCAACTGATGATCGCTGAGACGGTAATCCGAGATCTGCAATTCCGTCAGATTGATCTGCATCTTTAAACCGAATTTTTTTTCCAATCGGTTCAACGGCAGGTTGATTTTGCCGATGGATAATTGGGATTCGGGCAAGAGCCGAATCATATTCCTCTCTCTGTATGGAAGCAGATCCAGTTTAAGGTACACCTGCGACAGGCTGTGCTCTGGGATCATTTTCAGCAAAGCGATCCACGCGCGCTCTGCTTCGTCGGAAAGAGACTGATAGGGTGCGTGCCGCAGATCGACGATCAGCTCCAGGACGGCGCGGTTCTCAGTCAGGGTGGTCTTGCACCCCTTGAGAAACAGCTCCGGCTGATAGCCGTTCTGCCGCAGTGTTTCCTTGATCAGGGGATAGATCTGGGATTCGAGCAGAGTCACTTGTCTACGGCTTTCCAATTCCTGCAGATAAGCTTCCACAGTCGCTGGGCGCAGTGCAGGCAGGGGGTCGAGCGATGTGTTCTCCCGGACCATCGGCGTTTCCTGCCCAGAGAGTGCCGGGGATGAGGGCCTCGAGTCGATAGAAGATGGCGGAATGGGAGCGGCGGATCGAGGCCTTGTGGACCGAATAAAGTCGCCGCTGTTTTCAGATCCGGACGAGTTCGCGATGGGCCGGCCGAAAAAGGCTGACGAGTCCGGCGGGTCAATGGGATTTGCAGCCGTTCGTTCCATAGCGGAGCTGTTTTCCCGCTCTGCCGTTCTTTCGGCTTCAAACCAATCCGGCGTATACGAAATCCGTTGCACAGCATAATACCGCAGCGCAATCACCACCAGAGCCAGCAGGACCAGCAGCAGTAGAAAGAGGCGCAACAGCTTGTGCCGTGAGACGGCCGGCGCATAGGGGGCATTGATCTTTTTTCTTTTCATACTGAATATTTTCCATTAGGTGAGGCGGCGGCCTCATCCGTTAAAGAACAGATGCTGGATCAGAATTTTAGCGCCTATGGCGATCAGGACTGCACCGCCGAGGATTTCCATTTTCTTGCCCAGATACAAACCGAATTTTTGTCCCAGATCCACGCCTACCAGAGTGAGCGCAAAGGTGATGCTGCCGATGATCAGCGCCGGCGTCACGATCGGCGTATTTAAAAATGCGAAACTGAGACCGACCACCAGCGCGTCGATGCTGGTGGCGACCGCCAGAGCGAGCAGGATGCGAGGATTCAGGATATCCATGGTTTTATTTTTACCGCTGTTGTCCAAGGCTTGGCCGATCATCCGGGCGCCGATGGTCGTCAGCAGCAGGAACGCAATCCAGTGGTCGATGCTGCTGATGAGATCGCGCAGCTGTACGCCTGCCAGCCATCCCAGGATAGGCATCAACGCCTGAAAGCCGCCGAAGGCCGCTCCGATCTTGAGCGCCTGGCTCGGCTGAATACGTCCATAGATCAAACTGCCGCTGATCGCCACCGCAAAGGCGTCCATGGAGAGGCCGACGGCGATTAAGATAACGCTGACGAGATCCATTCAAGTTCCTGTTCAGTCTTGCGTGATATAACTTGAAAAAATATAGTGATTTTTCATGGAGATTCCAAGGGCGGAAAAATTCTTCTTGCAAATTTATAAAAAACCGGCGACATTCTTTTAGGATCGGTCCTTCTTCAGGCGGAAAGTATGGGTAGGATGAGAAAGAGCGCTGCAAGTTTGTTAGATTGGTCAAGTGCGCTGAGGCCCAAGCAGTGGATTAAAAACGTTATCGTGTTCGCCGGTTTGTTCTTTGCGGAAGATATTTCCGATGTGCACAAGATCATTCCGGCGGTGTTGGCGTTTCTTTTGTTCTGCATGGTTTCCAGCGGCGGCTACTTGATCAATGATGTATTGGACCGGAAAAAGGATGCCCTGCATCCGAAAAAAAAGCAGCGGCCCATCGCCTCCGGCCGGGTGCCGGTGGTTCCGGCGCTGGCGCTGGCGGGAATCCTGCTGCTGGCGGGCATCGGTTTGAGCCTTTCTTTGCGCTTTTCTTTCGGCGTGCTGATCCTTTGCTATGTGATCCTGACGATCTCCTATTCTCTGCTGCTTAAACGGATTATCATACTGGATGTGCTGGTGATCGCTTCCGGTTTCGTGTTGCGCGCCATCGGCGGCACCCTGGCCATCGAGGAGGCGATCTCATCCTGGCTGATCATCTGCACCATCTTTCTTTCCCTCTTTCTGGCCTTGACCAAACGTCGCAGTGAGATCATCGCTCTGGGTGAGAACGCCGCGGCTGTGCGGAAAACGCTTTCCGGTTACAGCCCGCAGTTTCTCGATCAGATGATCAACACCGCCACTGCGGCCTGCCTGATGTCGTACAGCCTATACACTCTGGACAGCAATACAGTGGCCAAATTCGGCACCCGCAATCTGGCCTTCACCCTGCCTTTTGTGATTTACGGTCTTTTTCGTTATCTTTTTCTGGTGCATCATCATAACATCGGAGAATCCCCGGAGGTCGCCCTGCTGCACGATATGCCGATCATTCTCTGCATGATTCTCTATGTGGGTACAGTGACCGCCATCATCTATCTCTGAATCAGAGAAATGCTTTGCATGAAAGGGTCGTCGAAATTGGCAACGAATCCCCTGCAGGCCGATCGCTGTGCAGGCCGGCAGGTAAAAGCGGCCTGCTGGTTGCGGCGGCGCTGGACGATGGTTTGGCTCCTGGTTCTCTGTGCGCTGGCGGCGTGTACGTCTTCCGCCCGTAAGGAGGAGCAGGAGATTAAAAAGCTTCTCGCCACTTCCGCCGGCTATTTGAATGAAAGAGGCGTCGCGGAATTGGAGGGCGGCCGGTACCATGCGGCGGTTGAGTATTTTCATCAAGCGCTGGCGTTGACCAGCTATGATCCGGTGCTGCACAACAACCTGGGGGTGGCTTTTTTCCGCTTGGGATGGTTGGACTCAGCCATCGTCTCCTATGAAGCTGCGGTGCGTCTGCGGCCGCACTATTTCACGGCTTACCGGAATCTCGCCGGCGCTTATCTGGCAGCGCGCAAAACGCCGCTGGCGCTGAAGGCGATCGATCTGGCTCTGCAGCATCATCCGGACGCGGCCAATTACAGCTTGCGGGCAACCATCCATGAGCAGATGGAGCACTATGAATCGGCTGTCCGCGATTATCGTTCGGCTCTTTCTTTGGCGCCTGATTCTGCGAACCTGTACAACAACCTCGGCGCGCTCTATTTCCGGCTGAGCCGTTTGGAGCAGGCCATGGCGCAGTTTGAGCTGGCGCTGCAGAAAGAACCGACTCATGCAGCCGCGGCTTTCAACCTGGCCAATGCGTTGGCCCGTCAATGCCGGCTGGAGGAGAGCCGTCGGTATTATGAACAAGCCCTGCAGCAGGCGCCGGCCATGTATGAGGCGGAAAACAACCTCGGGCTGGTGTTGCTGGCCCTGAATGATGAAACAGGAGCGATCGACCGCTTTCGCCGGGCACACGCCATTAAGGCGGACGCCGACGTCGTGTTGCATAATTTATCTTTGGCGCTTGCCCGTTTGGATTCTTTGGATGCCGCTCTGGCGTTGATCGATCGCGCTCTGCAGATTCAGCCGGATAAGGCGAATTATCATCAACAGCGGGGAGCGGTGCTTGCCAAGTTACAGCGCCCGGCGGAAGCGCGCAGCGCCTTTCTGCGCGCGATCGCACTGGATTCAACGCTGGCCGTCAGCTACCATGAACTGGGAAATGTCTATTATGCCGCTGAGGAGATCAGTCCGGCTCTGCAGGCCTTTCAGCAGGCGCTCGAACGCTATCCGGACTATGTGGCCTCGCGTTACCTGGGCAAGGATGCGAACAGAAATCATGCGTATCTCGATCTGCTCACCGGCTGCGACGCCGCCTCCAAGATCTCTGCAGATTATGCCGCGGTCTATCTCAATCTCGGCAAGAGCTATTTAGCCATGAACGAGGAGCAATCGGCTGAACAGGCTTTTCGAAAAGCGGTTTCGCTGCAGCCGCAACGACCGGATGCCTATGAATGGCTGGCTGTGCTCTATCAGCAGCGCAAACAAGGACGGCAGAGCCGGATCATGACCGCGCAGGGCCGCTTTTGTCGAGGCCGGTTTGCCCTGGAGCTCGATTCTCTGCAGGCTGCCGAGCGCTATGGCCGACAGGCATTGCAGCTCCATCCACGCTACGCGGACGCGCTGGCGCTTATGGCAGAGATTCGCATCAAACAGAAGCGACTGAACGAGGCGGAGGCTTTTCTACAGCGGGCGATGGCGCTGGAACAACGATGCGAATATCTCTGGCTGGTCCAGGGGGATTATCAGGTCCAGCGCAGACAGATGGAGAAGGCCTTGGCAGCGTATGCAAAGGCGTTGCAGATCAATCCGGATTCTGTTCCTGCGCATAGCCGGATCGCCGCGCTGCTGCTTTCGCTGGAACGGACTGAGGAAGCGGCCAAGCATCAGGCGGAGGTTCATTTTCTTCAGGGACGGGAGTTCGAAACAGCCGGCCAGTTGGATCGCAGTTTGCGTGAATACGGCCTGGCCGCTGAGCTGATGCAGCGGCAGGCTCGGTATCTCACCGCACAGGGGTTGGTCTATGTGAAAAAGCATGTGAATGACGAAGCCGAACAAAAACTGCACCGTGCGCTGCAGTTGGATTCGTTGCAGGTACAGGCCTGGTATGGTCTCGGTGTCATTCACGGCGACCGGGGCGCCTATGATCGTGCGATCTCCTATCTGCAAAAAGCGATCAGTCTGGATTCACTTTTCGGCCAAGCGCATTATTCGCTGGCGGTGAACTATTATTTCAATCAGCAGCCGGAGCTGGCACGCCGGCATTTGGCCATCGCCCAGACTCTGGGCGTTGTCATCCGCAAGGAGCTGCAGGAAGCGCTGCAGGCGCCCTGAAGCGGCCGGCTTTTTCTACACTCTGGTCAGCGTCGATTCAAAGGCGCGTGGAATTCGGCCGTCGGGGCATACAGGAGCAGACGGTCGTTATGCACCAAACGGCTGGCCTTGGTGATTCCCAGTAGAAACATACCGATCTTTATTTCCCGCTGCAGCTGACGAATGACGGCGATAACGGCATCCGGGGATTTCATCGCCGGTTTGAAAAACGGAAATGCCAGGCCCACCAGCGATGCGCCCATCACCATGCATTTGATGACATCGATGCCGCTGCGCACGCCGCCGGAACCGATCAGGGTGATCCGTTTGCGCAAGGGGCGGAGCTGTTGCAGCGCCAGCGGCGTTGGAATGCCCCAATCCTGAAAAGTCAGGCCAAGATCGTACGAATCTTTGCGCCGGTCGCGCCGGTGTTCGATGCGGCTCCAGGAGGTGCCGCCGCTGCCGGCCACGTCGAAATAGTGCAGGCCGTGACGAAGTGCCAGACGTACATCCTGAGGGCTGAGACCGGCCCCCACCTCCTTGAGGATGATCGGTTTATGCAGCCGGCGGTTGAGATCGGCGATCTTTTCGATCAGACCGGCAAAGTTTACGTTGCCCTCCGGCTGCACCGCCTCTTGCAGCGGATTGAGGTGCAGATAGAGTGCATCGGCTTGCAGCACTTCCACAGCTGTCTGGCAATGCTGCAGGCCGAACCCATAGTTGAGCTGAACCGCACCCAAGTTGGCGAACAGCAGCGTGCTGGGGGCAAAGCGGCGCAGATCAAAGCTGGCTCGCGCCTGTGGATGGGTAAACATCACTCGCTGGGAGCCCACGGCCATGGCCACCTGAGTGGTTTGTGCAGCCAGCGCCAAATTTTTATTGATCACGCGGACGAGCGGATCATCGCCGCCGGTCATGGAAGAGATCAACAGGGGGGCGCTCAGCTGTTTGCCCATGAAACGGATCGAGGTGTCCACCTCTTCCAGGTCGATTTCCGGCAGGCCGCGATGAGCCAGCAGGATTTGGTCAAAGTAATTCTTGCGCCGATCGATGTCGCTGTCCGCCAGTACCACATCGATGTGCTGCTTTTTTCTGCTGTTGATGGATCGGTTCATGTGCGGTCCTCTGATTTGCCCCTTCCAATGTAGCCAAAAAAACGGAGCATTTCAACCTCTGGTTTTGCAGCACGTCTTTTTTCGTCGAATTGTGACCAAGGACTAAATCGCTGATATTCCGCTTGACTGGAAAATAAAAAAGATGTATGATCAGAGTTAGACAGTATCAGACAGGATTTGGGGGGAAGCGGGAAGGACGACGGGAAACACGGTGAACCTGTACGATGATCTTATGGATGGGCTGTCGGCTGCAGCTCCGCTGCGGGTGGTTTTGTGGCAGCCGACGTCGATCGCCGTGGTGGTGGGGTATTCACAGCAGCCTGCGGTGGAGGTGCATATGGATCGCTGTCGCCGGGACGGGGTTCCGGTGATGCGGCGACGGGGCGGCGGCGGCGCCGTGGTGCTGATGCCCGGGATTCTGTGCCTGACCTGTGCGTTCGTAAGCCGACAAAGTGATTCGCCCTACTATTTCTTCCAAAAGATCAACGCCTTTCTCATCGAGCAACTGGCACATGTTTTTCAGGTGCCTGACGTTCGAGCCGCCGGCATCAGCGATCTGGTGATCAACGAAAGAAAGATTCTCGGCTGTTCCATGCATAAATCCCGCCATCGCTATCTGTATCAGGGTTCTCTGCTGGTTCAGCCGGACCTGGATTTGATCGAGCGCTATCTGCGTCACCCTTCCAGGGAACCGGATTACCGCAAGGGCCGCGGGCATGAGACTTTTGTCACCAGTCTGGCGCAGGAGGGCTACCCGCTGTCGGTCCGGCAACTCAAGCAGGGCCTGGAGGCCGGTTGCGCGGAACAGCTCGCTGCATGGTTACTTTAATCGGGAGGTGTGTATGAAAATCCGTTTATATCTGCTGACGCTTTTCGCCGCCAGCCAATGGGCTCTCGGCCAGGAGATCGGCGATTATATTTCAAAATACACCGCTGAAAACGGCAAGGGCTATATGCAGCCCCTGGCGGATGTATTCGGCGCTGATCTCAACAGTGGTCTGTTCCAAGGCGGCAGGCTGCCTCAGGTCGGCTTTCACCTGACCATCGGCGTCAAGGGGGTGACGGCGAAAATCGGCGACGACCTGAGGACCTTCAAGGCCACGACCGAAGAACCTTTCAGTCCGACGCAGACGGAAAAAGTGCCGACGATTTTCGGCAAGAACGAAGCGGTTGCGGTGACGGGCGTAGGCGGGACGGTGTACAATTTCCCCGGCGGTTTCGACATGGACATGATGCCGCTGGTGATCCCGCAGGCGACCATCGGCACCTTGCTCGGCACAGAGGCAACCGTGCGTTATTTTATGGCCAATCTAGGCGAGGACATCGGCGATCTCAAACTGGCGGGCATCGGAGTGCGGCACAGCATCAGTCAGTATCTGCCCCTTCTGCCCATTGATCTGTCCGTCGGTTATTTCACTCAGAAATTCTCTGTGGGAGAAGTGGTGGAGGCCCAAGCCGTCTATTACGGGGCGCAGGTCGGCAAGACCTGGGGACTTTTCTGCCTATACGGCGGCGCCGGCTACGAGTCCACAGAGGTTACGGTTGCCTATGAACAGGAGAAAGACGTTGAATCAAGCCGAGTGTCGTTTGACATGAAATCAGAGGATCAACTGCGTTTTACGGTGGGCGTCGGTTTGAATTTGGTCATTTTAAAAATTCACGTGGATTACAACCTCGCCTCCCCAAAAACTTTGTGCGCGGGCATCGGTTTCGGCTGGTAGCCTGTAATGAACTTTTCGCTAGGAGCTTGCCATGAAACGAGTGATTCTTTTAATAGCAGTCCTGACCGCATCGGCGTGGTTGTCGTCCTGCGAAAGCCGGCGTTTTCAGTTCGTCGCCACTCTCAATAGGACCGTGGATTTTGCCGTGGATCATAGTGGGCCGTTCAAGACAGTGCGCACGATCACGGCGGCGCAGATCCGCAATAACCTGAATGTGCCCGAAGGCAGCACAATTAAAAGGGTGGACATCGAAGCCCTTTCAATCGTGCCGGAGACCAAGGCCGGCAACGAGGCGACTGAAGTCAAGGTGCGCGGAACGATCAAGGATCAGGGCCATGAAGTGGAGCTGTTCAAAGAGACTTCCATTCATTTGACCACCGGGGTGGATGTCGGCTACGGCGTCCGTGTGCCTTTGCAAAAACTGGTCGATCTAGGCATAAGCGCTTTAAAGACTAAAATCAATGATCATGTGAGCCGTCTCAACGATGCGGATATTGAAATCAATCTCTACGGCACTACTCTGCCGGCCGGAAAACGGCTGCTGATGACCGTTCACTTTGACATCAAGGCCACCGTGCTCTATGAAAAGTGCATCGATACGCCCAACTTTTTCGGCGGGGAAAAGTGCGAGGAGGGGGAGGAGGATTAGGGTGGTCTGAAGGCCGGTCGACTAAATGATGATGATCTGTTCACTATGAAAGGCAATCAGGGTTTCGATCTCGATCACCGTAATGCGTTTCCCCCCGGCCACCTGACTCAGGCGGCCGGCCTTCGCCCCCTCTTCCGCTCCAGAGGGGGCGAAGGCCTAAAGCTTTTCAGCTGAACCTCTCCAATCTTTTCATCACACTAAAGATAAACGCAGCGGACAGCAGGCAGCACACCGCCAGCACGGTCCACAACTGCCAGAGCGCGATTTTATCCCACAGATAGCCGATAACGCTCAGCAAATAATTGCCCAGCGCCGTGGCTGCGAACCACCCGCCCTGCGCCACGCCCTTTAACCGCGGCGGCGCCACTTTGCTGACAAAGGCGATGCCCATGGGGCTGATAAACAGCTCAGCGATCGTCAGCACGAAATAGGTGCCTATCAGCCAGTAGACAGAAACACGGCTGTCCAGCGGTACCGCCTGACCTGGCGCCATATCTTTGGGGCTCAGCAGGCCCAGGGAGGCGATCACCAGCAGGGCAAAGCCGGCGGCGGTGATGATCATGCCGATGCCGATCTTGCGCGGGGCGGACGGTTCCTTTTTTTTCGCTCTCAGCCAGGCGAAAACGCCTAAAACCAGCGGTGTCAACGCTACGATGAAAAAGGGATTGAAATGCTGAAATTTTTGCGGTGTGAACAGGTTGGAACCGGAATAGCCCTGGTAGCGCCACCAGGCCAGTGCGACGAAAACCACCACGCCGACGGCGGCGAGCATGCGCTGCATGGAGGGGGTTCCTCGTCTGAGCAGATAGAACGCAGAGAGCGCGGCAAGAAAGATGGACAGTAGACCAAACAGGTCAAACCAAAGGTTGGTTGCTTTGCCGACGTGGGTCACCGTATAGTCGCGGGCAAAATAGGTCATGGTGACGCCGTTTTGATGAAAAGACATCCAGAAAAAGATGACCACGGCAAAGATCAGGCCCAGCGCGATAAGTCGCGGCCGGGTTTCCGCCTCGTTGTACGTCGTCTGATTCATGGCGGCCGCGGTTTTTTGCGTTCCCATATGGTCGGCATGTTGGTAATATTTGCGAAAGATCCAAAAGATCAGCATGGAGGCAATCAGGCTGAAGCATGCGACGCCGAAGCCATAATGATAGGACTCGCTCAGAGCGTTGATATAGTGGGTCGAGAAATCGCCGAGCGTTGCCAGCGTGACGCGGCTGTCCTGGGTTTGAGCGATGGCGAGATAGCCCGGTACATCCTCCAACTGGTTTTTCAAAAAAGCGTTGGCCATGGCGGGCAGGCGGCCGTCGTAGAAAAACTGATGCTTTTTCAAAATCCAATTGCTGATCACCTCTGCCGCGGTCGGCGCCAGCATGGCGCCGATGTTGATGCCCATGTAAAAAATGCTAAAGGCGGAGGTGCGTTTGCCCTCGTATTGGGGATCGTCGAACATCTTGCCCACCAGCGCCTGCAGGTTGCCTTTGAACAGGCCGGTGCCGATGGCGATCGTGGCCAGGGCGAGGACGATCAGCCCGAAACCTGATCCCATAGTCGTGGGGATGGCCATAAGCGAATAGCCCACGAACATGACGATCATGCCGAGGCTGATGGTTTTGCTGTAGCCCAGCACCCGATCCGCCAGCAGGCCGCCCAGCAGCGGAAAGAAATAGACAAAGGACATAAAGATGCCATAGACCTGGCTGGACGAGGCAGCGCTCATCCCGTACTTGGCCTGAAGGAAGAGAATAAAGATGGCCACCATGGTGTAAAAACCGAATCGTTCGCCCATGTTGGCGAAAAACGCGACGGTCAATCCTTTGGGAAGTCCTTTGAACATGCGCTGATTCTCCTGTTGGGGTTCATAGCCGCTGCCGATCCGGGGCGGTTTGCGCCGCAGCGTCGGCGGTTCGTGTCATCGAGGATTTCAGTCCACTCTCACCAACTCGTAGGTTCCCGCCTCTGCTTCGAGGACGGCGGCTTCTTTGCCGAGACGGACGAATTTCAAGCCCGGGATGGCGCTTGCCGCTTTGCCTTTATGGATCAGATGGCGGCCGCCCTCCAGCAGGGTGGGTTCCTGCTGGCCTCCGGTTGGAAAATGTATCTCTGCAGTGGTGTTGGCCGGTATGGTCAGCCACATTTTCAAGGTGTTCGTCTCTTGCTGCCAACGGCAGGAAAGCGGTCCATACAGGGTGTTCAACTTGGCCTCCGCCCATTTCAAATCACCCACTGGTTGGGGTGCGATGATGGCGCGTTTATAGCCCGGATGTTGTATGTCGACGCGCAGGCCGGCGAGATAATCATAGAACCAGCGACCCACGGCGCCGAAGGCGAAATGATTGCGTGAGTTCATACCCGGCCCTTCGGTGTCGCTGTTCCACAGCTCCCAGATGGTGGTTGCGCCTTTTTCCACCATATAGCCCCAGGAGGGGAAGGTTTTTTGCGATGCCAGCTGGTAGGCCAGATCGTGATAGCCATACCGGCTCAGCATCGGCAGGATGACCGATGTGCCGATAAAGCCAGTGGACAGGTGCGTGTCGCGGCCGCGCACATCCTCGGCGATGTTGCGGATCACTGCGGCGATCTGTTGTTGCGGGACCAGGCCGAAGGCCAGCGGCAGCAGGTTGGCCGTTTGGGTTTTGCCTTCATACCAGCCGTCCGCCGGGCGATAATATTTTTTATTGAACGCGGCAGCGATCTTGCGCGCCAGCTCGGCATAGGCGGCGACGTCCGCCTCTTTGCCGATGATCTTTGCCATCTGGCTCATCAGGGTGACGTCTCGGTAATAGTAGGCTGCGGCGATGGGTTTTTTCGGCGAAGCGGTCAACGACACCCAGTCTCCGTATCCATCGCGCTCATAGAGATCGTCCTGGCTGTGGTTTTTCATGTATTCAACCCATGCGGCCATGTTGGGGTAGTATTGTTCGATGATCCGCCGGTCGCCGTAATACTGATAGACCACCCAGGGGATGATCACCACCGCATCGCCCCAGGCGGGGCTGGCCACGCTGTATCTGTCCAGGCAGGGATTGACGTCGCGCACCGCACCGTCCGCGCCCTGGCAGTCGGCGATGTCTTGCATCCATTTGCGGAAGAAATCCGCCATATCGCGGTTAAAGCAGGCGGTGGGGGCGATGACCTGGGCATCGCCCATCCAGCCCAGCCGTTCATCTCGTTGCGGGCAGTCAGTGGGAACACTGTGCAGATTGCCGGTCAATCCCCAGCTGATGTTGTGCTGGATCCGGTTGATCAACTCATTGGAACAGGTAAAGACGCCGGTCTCAGTCGCGTCGCTGTTGAACACGCAGCCGGTGATTGCATCCAGTCCTGGTTTGCCGGGATAACCGGCGACCTGGACGTAGCGGAAACCGCGGTAAGTGAAGGTCGGCTGATAGACCTCTTTGCCCTTGCCCTTGAGGATATAGGTGTCTGTGGCTTTGGCGCTGCGATAATTGTCCTTGTACAGGGTGCCGTCCGGATTCAGCACCTCAGCGAAGGAGAGCTCCACTCTCTGGCCGGCTGGACCTTTTACAGAGAGGCGGGCGTTGCCCGCCATGTTCTGCCCCATGTCAAAGACATACACGCCCGGAGCGGGTTCGGTGACGGCGATGGGGGTGAGCTCGCGGGAGGTGCGGATGGGCGGGCCTTCCTGGCTGCACACTACGGCGCTGTCGGCGGGCACGATGACCGCCGGTTCCCAGTCCGCGTTTTTGAATGAAGGTTCATTCCACCCCGCCTGTTCCAGTCGGGCGTCGTAGACTTCGCCGTCATAGATGTTGTCGAACAGGATCGGCGCTTCATGCACCTGCCACGATTCGTCGCTGACCACCGACTGAGTGCGGCCGTCGGGGAATTCTATTTTAATTTTGCACAAAAGGCGCAGGGGGCCCTCGCTGTAGGCGCGGCGGTTGCCGCCGCCCATGCCGCCGCTCCACCAAGCGTTGCCCACCATGGCGGCTACGGCATTGGAGCCCTTTCTCAGCAGCCTGGTGACGTCATACGTTTGATAATGGATCCGCTTGGGATAATCGGTCCAGCCCGGCGTCAGCCGTTCGTCTCCAACCCGTTTGCCGTTGATGTAGAGCACGTAGCTGCCCAGACCGGTGACATAGACGCGCGCCTGATCAAAATAGTGATCGATGTCGAACTCTTTGCGCGCCAGAATCGCGCGCAGCGGCTGGGCCGACTCACCCGGTTTGCCCCAGATCCCTCCGCCCCATGATTCGATCTCCCTGCAGGCGCTCCACGTCCGGTCCTGCGCAGGTGCGATTTTCCAATCGCCCGCGGCCTGATCCGAGCATTTCCAGGAGCGGTCGGTGAAGAGAAATTGCTGGCTGCCATCGGCCAGGGTGATCTCCAGGGTTGCGATCAGGCCGCAGATGTCGCCGGCGGTGTTGATCGCTTCGACCGCCAGGCTGTTTGCACCGGCGTGGAGCTGGGCGAGAACATCGTACTCATGGAGCTTATGATAGCCGGCGCCCTTGCCGATTTCAGCTCCATTGAGAAACACGCGAAAGATGTTGTCCGCGGCGATGCGCAACAGCGCTTTGTTTGCGCTTTGGGGCAGCTGAAAAGACCGACGGAAATAGATCGGCAGGTTGATCTGACGGTTGCTCGGATGCCAGATCCAAGCGCCCATGGCCGGTTGTTCCGGCTTTTCCCTTTTTTCGATCTTGCCGATCCATTTCACCTCTTCCCAGTCATGGGGAAAAAACAGAGCGGTTTCAAAAAAGGCGGTTTTACTGAACGCTGACATTTCGCCCTGCTGGTCCCAAGTACGCACGCGCCAGAAATAGCGCCGCCCGCTTTCCAGCAGCGAGCCGTCGTAGGAAATGTGCACGTTCTGATCGGATTCCTCTTTGCCGGTGTCCCAGATATCCGGTTCATTGCGTTCAAGCCGTTCGCGGGTGCTTGCCACTTGAATCTGATAGGCGGTTTGCCTGGCGCCGCGACGAGGATCGTTGATCTGCCAGAACAAACGCGGCCGTTCTCCGCTGACCCCCAGCGGGTTGGTGCGATATTCGCAGCGCAGGTTCACCGGCGCGCCGAGCTTTTTTTCAAACAGGGAACAACTCAGGCTGAGCAGAAGGGAGAGAAGCAGGAGTAACTTGGCTTTCATGAAAACTCCTTTCACTTTTGCTTAAAATAGCACTTCCTGAACACTTTTGCAAGGATTAGCTGACTTAATGAATCCCGGAGCGGCAGAAAAGGGTTGTGTCGAACGAATTTTCTGTTATATTGTTTTCAAATCCCTGTTCACCAATCGCATTGGGAGCGAGACCATGATCGCAAAATATATTTTGGCGGTATGTCTATTGGGCTGCAGCGTTTTGTGCAGCTGCCATAAGGGCCGGGCCGCCCTGCCCCTGGAAACCACCGGGGTGAACACCCAAGCGGAAAAGCTGGGCTATCCTGCAGGCAAACGCATCATCATTCTGCATGCCGACGATGCCGGCATGTGCGTGGAGGCCAACCAAGCTATTCAGAAATATCTGTTAGCCGGAGAGATTCAATCTACGGCTGTGATGATGCCCTGCCCCGCTGCGGCGGACATGATCACCTGGGCAGTTCAGCACAGCGCCTACGATATCGGCATCCATACAACCCTGACCAGCGAATGGAATGCCTACCGCTGGGGACCGGTGAGCGACGCCGGCCGCGTGCCCGGTCTGATCGATCCGGACGGCTATTTGTGGAAAGCGGTCATCGGTGTGGTGCTGCATGCCGACGCCGAGGAGGTGGAGACGGAGATCCAAAGTCAGATAGAAGCGGCGAAGGCGCTGGGCTGGAACCCAACCCATATGGATACCCATATGGGCACAGTCTACGGAAAAGCCGAATTCACTCAGGTCTATCTGAACCTTGCCATGAAATATAGCATTCCAGCCATGGTGCCGGATCCTAGAGACGACCTGATGCAGCGGTTCCGCAGTGAAGGCTATCCCATCACTGAAGAGATGGTGAGCCATCTGTCGCGCTACCGGCAACCTCTTTTGGATGACTTTCGTTCCATCGAATCCGCACCCTCTTATGAGCAGAAGAGAGCGGACTTTTACACCCTGGTTAGCGGTCTGCAGCCGGGGCTGATCGAAATCATTTTTCATCCGGCGGTGGAGAGCGAGCAGCTCAAGCAGATCACCAACTCCTGGAGGCAGCGGGTGTGGGAAGGACAGTTGTTCAGCGACCCAGAGGTCAAACAATTCCTCAAAGATCAGCGGGTGGTAACGACTAATTGGAAAGAGGTGATGAAGCGTTTTCGTCAGAGAAATTGACAAAATGGCAGACATGTCGGCGATGTTGGTAAAAATGGCAAAACCAGCAGTGTTTCGTTTTATCTTCTTAATATATTGTAGATATTTAGGTTGTTTATGATATTCGTTTTTGGCACGTGCTTTGTAATACCGTGATCAGAAAACGGCGAAATCAACAACAAGGTATTATAAAGGAGAATGAACTATGTGGTTAACCAGAAACAATAATAACGAGACGGCCAACTATTTCAATTCGTATGTGCCGGCGCCCTTTCGGGCTTTTGAAGAGGACTCTGTGGTGTGGTCCCCGCGCGTTGATGTGGAGGAAAACCTGGAATCAGTAATAGTCAAAGCCGACCTTCCCGGAGTTGACAAGAAGAATCTTTCAGTTAATTTGAAAGACAATCTGTTGACCATCCGCGCGGAACGCAAGTGCGAAAAAGAGAGCAAGGGTAAGAATTATTACCGTTCGGAAAGAGCTTTTGGAATCTTTCAGCGCACTTTTGAGCTGACGGAAAAATTCAAAGCCGAAGCCATCAAGGCTGAATATAAGGACGGTGTGTTGACCGTTACCCTGCCCAAAGCAGACGAAGTGAAGCCCCGTGAGATTTCCATCAACTAATGAGGATGTGATCAGCCGGGACGGCTAAATGCCTTAAAGGGTTCGACAACAGAGCCTCGGACTTTTACATAGATCCGGGGCTTTTTTTATTTTTAAAATATTTGTATATTGGCCGCGGAATTTGCAAGGGATCATGACATGAACGACCAGGTTGAAGAGATGGGGGAGATAGGCAGACGCGCCAGAAAAGCGGCGCAGGTTTTAGCGACCCTGTCCGGTGCACAAAGGCAAAAGGCGCTCGCGTCCATGCCGGAGAGGCTGCTGGCGGTGAAGGAAAGCCTGTTGGCAGCCAACAGTCGGGACGTGGAAGCGGCGCTTAAAAGCGGTCAGCCGGAACCGATGGTGAAACGGCTGTTGATCACGGAAAAAATTTTTCAATATATGCTGGATCGCTTGCGGGAGGTGGCCGAGTTGCCGGATCCGCTGGGGCGTGTGCTGGAAGGCCAGACGCGGCCAAATGGGCTGCGCGTAGAAAAGATCAGCGTGCCGCTGGGAGTGGTGGGGATCATCTACGAGGCACGGCCCAACGTAACCACCGATGCGGCGGCCGTGTGCCTGAAAAGCGGCAACGCGGTCATTTTGCGCGGTGGATCAGAGTCCTTGCAGAGCAATCTGGTGCTGGCGGATGCCATGTCCGCCAGTCTGCAGGAGAACGGCATTCCGGCCGATGCGCTGCAGATCGTGCGCAGCACAGGACACGAGGCGGTGGAGGCCATGCTGCAAATGGATCAGTACATCGATGTGCTGATACCGCGCGGCGGCAAAGGATTGATACAGGCCGTGGCCCGCGGCACGCGGATTCCGGTGATCAAACATTACGAGGGCATCTGCCATCTTTACCTCGCAGCCGATGCGCCGGAAGCCATGGCGGTGAACGTGGCGGTGAATTCAAAAATCCAGCGGGTGGAAGTGTGTAATGCGCTGGAGACTCTGCTGGTGGACCAGGAGGCTGCCGGTCGACTGCTGCCGCCCTTGGTGCAAGCGTTTCGAGAAAAGAATGTAGAACTGCGCGGCTGCGAACGCACGCGTGCGCTGGTTCCAGGCCTGAAAGCCGCTGTTGAAGAGGATTGGCGCACCGAGTACCTTGCGCCGGTGTTGTCCGTACGGGTGGTGGATGGAGTCGAGGAGGCCATCGAGCACATCAACACCTATGGATCAGGACACACCGACGCGATCGTCACACAGAACTTGCCGCTGGCACAGCGTTTTGTAGCTGCGGTGGATTCCGGCTCTGTGCTGGTGAACGCATCCACCCGGTTGTCCGGCGGCGGCGACTATGGCATGGGCGCCGTGGTCGGCATCAGCACCGACAAGCTGCATGCACGCGGCCCGGTGGGCGTCCATGAGCTGACCAGTTACAAATGGGTGGTGTATGGGGACGGGCACCTGAGGAGCTGAGGCTGGCGGGAACCGGGGAATGCAGAGGGGGCCGCAAAAAAGCGTAAAAAGCACCGTAAAAAGGCGCGTTATTCTGGATTGGATAAAATCAGATTTTTGACCCAGAGGTTGGGAGCGCCGAAATTGCTCAGTAAGCCATGCTCAATGTTGCAGGCGCGGAGAGAGCCCGAAATCCGCGCGATGTGCGCATTGGTTATCTCATTTCATACGCTTATTCCAGGTGACCCGATTTCAGATAGCGATGCAGCGCAAAGCTGGCCTTTCGAATCTGATTGCATCATGAGAAAATATCTTTGCCTGGTTCATCCCCCCTGTTCATGATTGTCACTCCGCGGGAAAAACCGGACGATAGCTGGTTCGCGTCCGCGGCGTTGCCATCATGTCGCTCACGGTTTCCAGCCATTTTTTATAGTGCGCCGTCTGTTTGTGCTGCGCCGGCGCGTCCTCCGTCCGGTAGGCTTCGATCAGGGTGAAACGGGTGGGATCATCCGCCTGTTGAAAAAAATCAAACCGACTGACGCCCGGCTCCTGCAGACTGTGGCGTGCATTTTCGATCGTCGCGGCTTTGAACGCCTCCACCTGATCCGCCTTGACGTGAATGAATACCTGTAAAATTTCCATAAGACCTCCTGGTAGAATTTAGTTGCGTCTTGCGCAAATATACGTTATTATTTACATTCGGAAAACAGAAAAATGGAGAGCTTCATGCAACGGCTGTTATTTTCAACTTTGCTTGTCCTACTGCCCTGGATCAGTCAAAGCGCCGGCCTGGCCGATCGGGTCAATCCACTGCTCGGCACGGATTCTAAACGCAGTTTTTCGCACGGCAACACCTATCCCGCCGTGGCCACTCCCTTTGCCATGACGTTCTGGACGCCGCAAACGGGCGAACCGGGGGATGGATGGATCTACACCTATCAACAACCCTTCATCAACGCCTTCAAGGCCACGCATCAACCCAGTCCCTGGATGGGCGATTACGGTGATTTTTCCCTGATGCCCATGACCGGACAACCGCAGATCGACTGGCGAGCGCGGGCTTCTTCGTTCCAGCGCTCCAACGAGATCAGCAAGCCCTATTATTACGCGGTCACTCTGGATAAATATAAGACCAAGGTAGAGATGACCTCCACCACTCGTTGCGGACACCTGCGCATCACCTTTCCGCCTTCACAACCCGCCTACCTGTCTGTCCACGCTCACCCTCGAGGCGCCTATATACGACTGCGGCCGCAGGAGAAAAAGGTGTGCGGTTTTACCCGTGCTAACAACGGCGGGGCGCCGGAAAATTTCGCCTGCTATTTCGTGATGATTTTCGACCAGCCCTTTTCCTGCGCCGGCATGAGCGCTGATTCCCTGCTCCATCAGGATTCGCAGGAGATGGCAGCGGATCAGGTGTTCGCTTTTCTAAGATTTGCCTCCGGACAATCGGTGACTGTGCGCATTGCGACCTCCTTCATCAGCCTGGAGCAGGCGGAACAGAATTTGGCCGCAGAGATCGGCGACCGCTCCTTCGCCGCTACGCGAAACCGGTCCCGCGCGCTCTGGGAAAAGGAACTGCAGCGCATTGAAATCCAGGGCGCTTCCACGGATCAGGAAATCACATTTTATACCGCGCTGTATCGTGTTCTGCTTTTTCCCCGCATCTGGTACGAGTTCGACGCCCAGGGACGCATGCTCCACTTCAGCCCCTATGACGGCCAGGTCCATGCCGGCGAACTGTATGCGGACAACGGCTTCTGGGATACTTTTCGTGCGGTGTATCCGTTTTTTACCATCCTGTTCCCGGATCGAGACGCCGAGATCATCCGCGGCTGGATCAACGCCTACCGGGAAGGAGGCTGGTTTCCCAAATGGAGCAGCCCAGGGTATCGAGACTGCATGATCGGCACGCATGTAGAATCGCTGGTGGCGGATGCGTATTGCAAAGGCATCCGTGAGTTCGACGTTCAGACCGCCTACGAGGCCATGCTCAAAGACGGCACGCAGCTGACGGACCAGGGTGGATATGGCCGCACCGGACTGGCGGATTATATGCGGCTGGGCTACGTCGCCTGCGATAAAACCAGAGAGGCAACGGCACGCACCCTCGAGTATGCCTATGATGATTTCTGCATCGCGCAAATGGCTAGGGCGTTGAACAAGCCGCAGGATGAGGAGATTTTTTCCAACCGATCGTTCAACTATCGCCACGTTTGGGATCCCTCTGTCGCCATGATGCGCGGTCGTCTGGCGGATGGATCTTGGGGGCCTGACTTTGATCCTTTTGAGTGGGGCGGACCTTTCACCGAGGGCAGCGCGTGGCACTACACCTGGTCGGTCCTGCATGATATCGACGGACTGATCCGGTTGATGGGCGGACGCGAAGCCTTTTGCTGCAAACTGGACAGTCTGTTTCTGCTGCCGCCGAAATTTTCTGTCGGCCATTACCGCCGTGAGATACACGAGATGACCGAAATGGTCGCCTGCAAAATGGGCCAATATGCGCACGGCAATCAACCGGTACATCACGTCCTTTACCTCTATGCCTACGCCGGCCAGCCTTGGAAAACGCAAAAGTGGGTGCGCCATGCCTGCACCACTTTGTATGGACCCGGTCCGGATGGCCTCTGCGGCGATGAGGACAACGGCCAAACCTCCGCCTGGTACCTATTCTCCGCCATGGGCTTTTATCCTGTTACCCCGGGAACACCGACCTATGTGCTCGGCAGCCCGCTGTTTAAAAAGGTCACACTGCATTTAAAGAATGGAAAAACTTTTACTGTTCAGGCTGACGAAAATGCTGCGCAAAATGTTTACATTCAGTCCGTCCGCTTGAACGGCGCCGCGCACGCCCATACCTGGCTGTCGCATGCGGACATCGTGAAAGGCGGAATACTGCACTTGCGCATGGGGAATCAGCCCAACACTCGGTTTGGCGGCGATCCGCAAGCGGCGCCGTATTCGTTCAGTCGTGCGGAAGGGAGATGATGCCATGCCTATCGCTGATGCTGCTGCGTTCAAGCTCTGCAGAACAGTCGTTGCCTTGGCCGGCGGGGCTCTGCTGTTTTTTCTGGCGAACGCAGTCGGCGCGGCAGAACCTGTTCTGATCATCAAGGACGAACTGCCGCAGATGCAGGTGCTGGCGGATTATCTGAATAAAAAAGGCGGCCTGGAGGCGGAGTTGACCGACCAGGAGAGAATGCCGGCGGAGCTGTCCTCCTATCGAGCCGTCATCCTTTATGTTCATCGACGATTGCTGGAACGCACCGAACTCGCAATGATTCGCTACGCCAGGCAGGGCGGACGGCTGATCGTTCTGCACCATTCCATCAGCAGCGGAAAAAGAGCAAACCGTCACTGGTTTGATTTTCTTAACATCCGCTTGGCGAACGCACCGCTGGAAAAAGGCGGGTATGCCTATCGTGAGCCGGTTACCGTGCAGATGATCAACCTGGCTCCGGACCATTACATTACAAGCCATAACTTGGTATGGCCGGAGACAGCGGATTATGATTCGCTGCCCGCACCAGCGCCGGCCGTGACCTTGACGCATACGGAGGTTTACCTCAACCATACGTTCACCAATGAGACGGAAAAGCAGGCGCTGTGCGGTTTTAAATACTTTGATCAGGCGAGCGGCCGCTGGTATCAGCAGGCGCGTTCAGCCTGGCTGCAGAAAACCGGCCAGGGGTATCTCTTTTATTTTATGTTCGGACATAAAAACAACGATTTTGAAAATCCCGTGATCGCGCAGCTGCTGCTCAACAGCCTGACCTGGCAGCCGTAAGTGCGACGACGTTCCTTTAAGCCGTGCCGCGGCTTCCGCTCGTTGGCGCGGAACGCTGCATCTGTAAAAAAGGTTTTCTCGGGAATTCGGTGGGAATGATGATGGAATCCTGTGTACGAATGAAAGCGAATCCTGTACCCCGGGCTGCTTTCTGCCTAGCCTTGCTGCTGTCTATGGTGTGTTTGGCTGCCTGCCGCCGCGCTGCAGTAACCCTCCCTGTGCAGGAAAACATCTCCGTAAGATGGCAGGCGACCGGCGATCAACTCGTGCTCATCCACGGCGAGCGGTTGATGGCGCAACAGGAGCTGGCTCGTTTCTATCAGCAGCGTAACTATGAACCTGGATGGAGCGAGAACGGCGCGCCACGGCCATGCGTTGATTCGTTGATTCGCGAGTTGTCGCAGGCAGAGCAGGAAGGGCTCGCCGGTTCCTGCTATCATTTGTCCGCATTGATGGAATTGAACCAGCCGCAGCGGCGTTCCCGCAACCAGGAAAAGTGGACGGCGGATCAACTGGCTGAACTCGACATATTGCTTAGCGACGCCTTTTTGCTGTTCGCCAGCCATCTGCAGTCCGGTCGGGTCAATCCGCGCACGTTCGACGCCGAGTGGTTCGTGCGCCGGGACAGCGCGGATGTGGTGGTGCTGCTGGAAGAAGCGGTTCGCAACGGAGAGGTGTGTCAAAAATTGGATGATCTGCGGCCGCGGCATCCTTCCTATCGCCGCCTCTGCCAGGCATTGGCCCGCTTTCGGACCCTGGCGCAGCAGGGAGCGTGGCCGACTGTGGAGTATGTGGCCAAACTGGAGCCAGGGGCCCGCAGCCCGCGCATCGCTCAGGTCCGCCGGCGTCTGCGGGTGACCGGAGAATGGACCGGCCGGTCTGCGGCGCCGGACAGCCTTTTCTACGATGATGCGCTGGTGGAAGCGGTGAAAAGCTTTCAAACAACCCATGGGCTTGAGCCGGACGGCATCATAGGTTGGAGCACGGTTCAGGAGATGAACGTCACTGCAGAGCAGCGCTGTACGCAGATTATCGTCAATCTGGAGCGCTGGCGATGGTTGTACCGCGACCTCGGCGATCGCCATATCCTGGTCAACATTCCCACCTTTGAGCTGGAAGTGGTGGAGCAGGACAGCATCATCATGTCCATGCGGGTGGTGGTCGGAAAACCGGCGCGGCGTACGCCGGTGCTCAGCGATATCATGACTCATCTTGTGCTTAATCCGTACTGGAATGTGCCGGTCTCCATCATTCTCCACGACATGATTCCAGAGATACGCCGTCGCCCCCATTATCTCTCCGATCGCGGCATCCGCCTTTATCCTAACTGGGATATCAAACGGCCTCCTGTGGATCCGGGAAGCGTCGATTGGAATAAGCTCAACAAGAATAATCTGCCTTATCTTTTCCGCCAGGATCCGGGTCCGGAAAACGCGTTGGGTCGGGTCAAATTCGTGCTGCACAACGATTTTGACGTTTACCTGCATGATTCGCCGACGCGGGGATTGTTCACCCGCGCTGATCGGGCTTTCAGTTCGGGATGCATTCGTCTGCAGAACCCCATTGACCTGGCGGTTTATCTGCTGCGCGATTCGCCATCCTGGAATCGCGAGGCAATCCTGCGCACGATCCAAACCCAGCGCGAGGCGACCATCGCCCTGCCCAGGCCTTACTCTGTACATCTGCAGTACTGGACCGCTTGGGTCAATGCACAGGGCGAACTGAGATTCGGCCGCGATATTTATCAGCGGGATCAAAAGGTGGCAAACGCTTTAGCTCTTGCGCCGAAAGTCATGCTCACCGAGCGGCCTTCGATTACGGCCGGCGCCGGGGAAGAGTGAACGCAAAGAGGCCGGCGTGCTCATCCGGCTTATTGAGGTTTGGTCCTGCAGGTGTTCAGCCCGAACGGCAGATACGCCGGGCACCAGCGTAACAGCCCGGTGGCTATCAGAAGCAAACCCAACAGGCCGAAATAGCTTTTAAAAATCACCCCCATCACCAGGATGATGAGTCCCAGAACGATGCGGATCGTCCGGTCTGTGGTGCCGATGTTTTTAGTCATGATGTTTTCCTTTATGCAAGTTCAGATTTTGGCCGGTGCAGCGGCTTTTTCCAATGAAACGATGATGAAGCTGAAAAAATTTCCCTGACAGCGGCTTTTATAAATTTTTCACTCAGGCAGCGTTTTTTTATTTAGAGAGGATCCGGTGTGCACGACGGAAGAGTGATGGTGACCGGCGCTTCAGGCTTTGTCGGCGGTCATGTGATACGCCTCGCCCTGCCGCACGGCAAGGTCGTCGGCCTGGCCAGATCGCCGGCGCCGCTGCGGCATGCTAACCTGTCCTGGGCGCAAGTGGACTTGATGGATCCCGCGGCGCTCGAAAGGGCTTTTAAGGAGCATCAGCCGTCAGCGGTGATTCATGCCGCCGCTCTCTCAGATATCGATGCCTGCGAACGCAATCCGGAGCTGGCCTATGGCATCAACGTGCTGGCCACCGGACATCTGGTGAGGTTGTGCCTTCAATTCGGCAGCCGGTTGGTGTTCACTTCCACGGATACGGTTTTTTCCGGCGCTGGTCGTTTTTATCGGGAGACAGATGCGGCGGATCCGGTGAACTATTACGGTCGCAGCAAAGTAGCCGCTGAGCGGCTCGTGCTGGAGCATGAAAACGTATTCGTTGTCGCCCGGCTCTGTCTGGTGGCGGGATTCGCCGCATTCTCCCGCGGGAATTCCTTCTTGGCAAGGGCCCTGGGCAGCCTCCGCGCAGGAGAACCGATCACCCTGGCAACGGATGAATTCAGAACACCGGTGTTTGTCGAGGTAGCTGCCCGGGCGCTGCTGGAACTGGCCGGCAACCGTATGACCGGCATCTATCACCTGGCGGGAAACAACCGGTTGAGCCGCTATGAGATCGGCCGTAAACTCGCTTTTTTAACAGGAGTGAATCCGGAACTGGTTCGTCCCAGAGACAGCCGTTCACCGGCTATGGGCGCAGCCAGGCCAAAGGATGTTTCTCTGGATAACCGCAAGGCGCGTTCACACCTTCAAACGCCCTTTCCTGACTTTGAGCCGACCCTGATGCAACTCCTCGCAACCGAGGTCTAATCTGATTGATTCCTCCTGCCCTGCTTTTGCCGCCCAGAGCATAAAAAAGGGCGATATGAAAATTCGCCCTTAAAAGATTTGAAACGGTGGACCGCCGCAGCTTTAGCTCTTGCGGCGCGGCCAAAGTTTAAAAGGTGGTGTCCTGTTTTTCCGGCGGCGGCGAACTAGCCACCGCTTGCTCCAGCGCTTCTTGTTCAGCGATCAGGGCTTCTACTTTTCCAGATACACCCTGCACCGTGTCATGCAGCAGATCGATCTTGCGGTCCACTTTGTGTTCCCAGTCAGCAATGCCATGCTTTAATTTTTGGACTTCCGTGCTATTCACCGCGATTTTTTCTTCTAACGTCTTGATTTTATCCAAGTTATCGCTTTTAGCGAGCTTAGCCTCAATGGCGGCCAACCGGGCCTTTAAATCGGTTAAAGCTTTGCTGGCAGGAGCTGGCTTTTTGGCTGCAGGGGCTTTCTTGGTTGCTGTTTTGACTTTGGGCTTGCCTTTGGGCTTGACTTTGGGGGTGGTTTTTTTCGCAGTCGGCATAGCGGAAACCCTCCTTATTTGTTAAAAACGATTTTTTAACAACATGAGGTTGTGCGAGTAAAATAGAACATCTGCACATAAGATGCAAGAGAAATATAAATATCGGATCGCACAAGCCCATGAGCGTCCGCGTACCCCATGGCCAAAAGCAGGGCGGAGAAGGCGGTCTGCTGCAGCCGTTCGGTCTTATCGCACCACAGGAAACTCCGTGATCCTCAAGGTGGTGCAGCCATAAGGCACTAGGAGGATCTCCTGCGCAGGCTCTTGCACAAGATGGGTGACCGGGCTTGCCGGCAGTGGTCCGGCGCTGTTGCAATAGAGCTGCCATTCCGCAATGCGTTTTCCCCGAGTCCTGATTTCCAGCGGTGCATTGGTCAGGTTCCAGGGCTTTGCTCCCACGGACTTTTGAATAACCGTGAATCCCTGCTGCGGATTTGTCACGGCTTCTTCCAGCAATCCGTAATTCCATGGCCCTGCCGGATACACCTCCTGATAATCGCCCCATTTGTCCGTTGAAGGAACCGATTTCCAATCCTCTTCGATTTTAAGGCTGAAAACCAATGGGCCGCGCTCGACCGCCACGGATGCCTCCACCCAGCGGCTGGTTCTGATTGACTGTGCCAACACCAACTTGACGCAATCGTTATTCTTCCAAGTGCGCTTCAGCCGCACGCTTTGTCGGCCGGAACAGGTTCGCCACAATCGACCGTTGATAAACACCTCTGCTTTTTCGCACCAATCAGGAATGCGCAGATAGAAAGGGAACATGGTGCTTTTTTTGACTGAGAGGATGAACCGCACAGTCGCGTCGAAGGGATAGTCGGTCTCTTCGTAGATGGTCACAGGTACACGGTCGGCGACAGTCAGGGTGACCTGCGACGGTGCGTAGAGCAGGGCCGCGGCGCCGCTGTCCAGGGTGGCGTACCAAAGGTTCTGAACGAATTTGGGCCACCCCTGATGCATGTTGCAGGTGCAGCAAGGATAGCCGGTGAGCAGGCCGTAGCACAGGTCGGTGTGACCGTGATTTTCTGTTTCGAAAAAATTTCTACGGTCGCGGGTGATGAGAACCTGATTGGCGCATTGAAAGTATTGCCGGCTTGTGTATTCATCGTCCGCCTGAGGCGGCAGTGCGTTGTAAGCGATTTTTTCCAGATGATCGGCCCAGGTCAGATCGCCGGTGATGGACAACATGGTCTCCAGGGAGAACATCCATTCCACCACTGCGCACAGCTCGACACCCTGCGTGGGATGGTTGCCGTGCAACGGTTCATCGCCGCCGTACATGCCCTGCGCCTGGCCATGGTAACGCTGTACATCCGCCAGCGCCTGTTTCACCGCTTGCAGATAGACTTGTTCCGGGTGCTGCTGATAAACGACCACCGGCTGTTTTAAGCCCTGGGCCAGGTTGACGCAATGAAAAGCGCGCTGTTCTTTTACGCTCAGGGCGTTGATCTGCTCCTCTTTCCACGGATAGCGCACCAGGTTATAAATCCATGGACTGCCGCCTGGAAAGGCGGAGTGAAAATCTGCCGGGCGATCGTTGAGAAATACGCGCGTCCAGGGGAAGGTCTGTTGAATGAGCAGGTCTGCCAGGTTCAGCAAAAAAGGTTCGCCGGTGAGGTTGTAGAGCCAGTAGACGGCCATCAGGTTATCGCCGCCGCGTCGGTTCGCCCAGATGGTCCAGTGGTCGAGCGGGGTTCTGGGCAACTCGGTTAACTGATAACGAAAATAGCGGCGCATGAGGTCCACGACGCGGGCATCCTGAGTGGCGCTGTAGTATTGCATCAGCACTTTCAGCATGACCATTCTGGGCCACCAATCGCGGCGCTGCGTCTTTTGCAGCCCGGGCTCCGGCCTGGGCTGATCCAACTCTTCCGGGCCAAAGTCGCCGTCGGGCCGCTGATGAGTGAGGCACCATTCAATCCACGGCCGGGTTGTTGCGATCAGCGCCTGGTCCTGGAGGATATAGGCTAGCGGCAAGAGTCCGTCAATCCAGTAGGGGCCGCGCTCCCAACCGTCTCCATCGCCGCCGAGCCAGCCGTTGCGCGGTCCTACAACCGCCGGGTAGCGTTCATCCAGATGACCGGTTAGACCTGAGGCCATGGTTTGCAGTTGTTGCCGCAGCCAACCTTGCGGCTGAATGGCGCCCAAGGGCAACTCGAGATAGGGCTTGGCGGCCAACGGGGCCCGGTTGGCGGTATACAGCGACGCTGCTGGAGCCTGAGACACCGCGTTCAGGGACAGCATCAGGTAAGCTGGGATCAGGGTGGAAATTCGTTTTTTCATCGGTCTGTCGGATCAGCCGGATCGCAAAGCCTCGAAAGGCCTGGCGAACCGGTTTGGTTCCTGCATAAAGGCATAAGGTCGATGCAGCGTCGATTCGTCCTTTAAAGGCTGTTGGGCGGTTTTAAACAAGTTGTGAAAAAAAACAGGACACCGCATCGACAGAAATAAAAGAATGGCCGGCTCAATCAGCAACGAGGGCTCAGGGTTTCACTGCGCCGGTCATGTTCTGCATGTTGAGCAGCGGCACCACATTCTGCGGCAGCACGCCCCAGGAAATATTGGGCGCCAGTTTCTGAACAAATTCCCATTGAATAATGGTGGGATTTTTTGTCAGCGCGAGCTGCCGGATCTCTATGCTTTTAGCATCGCCCTCAGCGGCGACGATTTTTTGCTCCTTGCGGATTTTCTCCTGTTCCAGCTTGTTTTTTTCCGTAGAGATATTTTCCAGGGCGATCTGTTTTTCTTCCAGCGTTTTAGCGTATTCAGCAGTAAAGCTGATGTTGCGCAGGACCAGTTCATCGAGGATCAGGCCGTTATCGGTGAACTTGGGCGCGATCTCGTCAAAGATCGCCTGCTGCGCCTCATAGCTGCGTTTGGTATAGAGATCGTAGGCTGCGAACTTGGTGGGCACGCGCCGGCCGGAGCCGCGTATTTCGGTTTTGACCACCTTTTCCACATACTCCTCTTCGGTTCCCAGATTCTGCACGATCCACGCCGCTTTGCCCGGCGCGATCATGAAGCGGGCGGTGATGCCGACGCGGATCTGCTGGCCGTCCGAGGTCAGCGCGGAGATGATGATATCCGGATAATCCGCTTTGCTTTCTCCGGGAATTTCAGAGGCCTCATAGGTTTTTTTCACGGTCGGCAGGATCACCACCTTGTCGACAAGCGGAATGATCAAGTGCAACCCTGGGGCCATCTCGCCCCTCACTGCGCCCAGCCTTTTCACCACGCCGACGGTGCCGGCATCGATGATGACCAGGGCCTGGCTCAGCAGAAACAGGGCCACCAGCGCGATCACGCCCCAACGGATGAATTTGCCCTTGCCCTGAAAAAGGGCGCGCACGTTGCCGGCCGCTGCCCTGTCTTTCTGCATCAAGACCATGGCCATGAACACAGCGCCAAACAGAAATACAATGATCAGGGATAACATGGGTGCCTCCTTGCTTGGAATAGGATGGTTTGTTTGCATCAGGAAAATGGGGCGTGCAAGTCGATCGGCTCGGCATCGTTCGTCGGACCGTTGCAAGGGCGCGGCTCATGCACAGCAAACGCCGTGGTTCCAGCGGCGATGGCAGGGTGAACCACTAGGCCGTTGACAAACAAAGCCGATGCGCGAGGACGGAAGAACCCCTTTTTCACCAGCCTGTCCGGTCCACGGTAGGACATTCGTCCGCACCGAGTGCCGCCTGTTTCTTCGCTCTCCCTCGAATGAGCCGTCAGGGCAGCGGCCGACTTATCCCGGCCAGCAGGTCGGTCAACAGGGAGGGGTAAATGCCCCACAACACGGTGAGAAGAAGGGCGATGAACAAGGCCGCCTTCAGGCCGGCGTTCGCCCGGGGCAGCGAGAGCTCCTCGGCTGGGTCACGCATGTACAGATTGACGACCAGCCGCATATAGTAATACACCGACGCCACAGAGTTCAGCACGGCGATGACGACCAGAGCGACGTAGCCCTTTTCAACAGCGGCGCTGAACAGATACAGCTTTCCGATAAAGCCGCTGAAAGGCGGCAGGCCGCTCAGGCTGAACATAAACACCGCCAGACAGAGGGCGGCGAACGGAGAGCGATATCCCATTCCACGATAAGATTCGAAATCAACGCGCTCATCCGCATTGGACACCCCCATGTGCGACAGCACGCCAAAGGCGCCGATGTTCATGGCGGTGTAGACGAAAAGGTAAAAGAGCACGGCCTGATCGCCGGAGGACGATGCAGCCGTCAATCCCACCAACAGATAACCGGCGTGGCTGATGCTTGAATAGGCGAGCATGCGTTTTACATTTTTTTGATGAATGGCCAGCAGGTTGCCGACCGTCATGGTCAGAACGGCCAGCACAATGAGCAACTGCGGCCACGGAAAACGGATGGCCAGTTCAGAATGGGCGAGCAACCGGATCAGCACGATGAAGGCCGCGGCTTTGGTGGCAGTTGACATGAAAGCAGAGACCGGCGTGGCGGAACCTTCATACACATCCGGCGTCCACATGTGGAACGGCACCAAGGCGGCCTTGAAGGCCAGGCCGATGAAAAGCAGGATAACGCCGGCATAGATCAGGGCCAGAGTGGAAGCGTCGGCCTCAATGCCCAGCATCATCTCGTTCAGTTGCAGCGTACCGGACGCTCCATACAGCAACGCCATGCCGTAAAGGAGAAATCCACTGGCAAACGCTCCCAGGAGCAGATACTTGAGCGAGGCCTCCACCGAATCCGCACGCATCTTGCGGATGCCGGCCAGCGTGTACAAGGCGATGGAGAACAGCTCCAATCCCAAGAACAGGACCAGCAGATTCCAGGTGGAGGTCACGATCATCATGCCGATGAGGCTGAAGAGAAGCAGACTGAAATATTCGCCGTAATTCAGGTACTCGTCTTCCACCCGGTTCAAGGAGATCAGCAGGGTCAGCAGGGCGGCAAGCAGAAGCGCGCCGTGCACCGCGATGGCGAGCGGATCGAGCAGCAATAGACGGTCAAATCCGCTGATGGGAACCACCGGGATTCTGAACAGACAGACTCCACTGATCAGCAATCCGATCACAGCCACGAACGCCAGGAGCGCTCGTCCGGCGGAGCGGAAAAACAACGGCAGCAGCAACAGGAAAATCGCTGTTGCCAGCAGGGCCAACAGGGGGGAGACGGCAGTTAGATCGATGGTGGGCTGGGTGAACGTCATCTCATTCCTCGTTAACGACATACGCCGGCTGAGCAGGGGATATCCTTTCAGTCCGGTCGAGAAGCGTCGTCTGTTTCACTTCCATGGTGGTCAATATTTTTTGAACGCTCGCCTCGGTCTTGTGCAATAAAGTTCCTGGAAACAGTCCGATCCAAAAGCAGAACAGCAGCAGCGGCAGCAGCACCAGCTTTTCGCGAAGGGTTAAATCAGCAAGATGGTTATTTTCCTCATGGGTCCGTTTGCCGAAATGCACGCGCTGATACATGGTCAGCATGTAGACGGCGGAGAGAACGACGCCCAGCGTGGCCGGCACGGCGAGATAGGGCTTTGCCTGAAACGCGCCGAGCAAAATCAAAAACTCTCCGATAAAACCGTTCAATCCCGGCAGGCCGATGGAGGACAGGGTGACGATGAGAAACAGGGTGGAAAACGCCGGCATGACCGATGCCAGTCCGCCGAAATCCGCGATCTGCCGCGTGTGTCTTCGCTCGTAGATCATACCGACCAGCAAGAACAGCGCTCCGGTGGAGAGCCCGTGATTGACCATTTGGATCACCGCGCCCTGTTGCGCCTGTACGTTAAAGCTAAAGAGGCCGAGCATGACAAAGCCCAGGTGACTGACTGATGAATAGGCCACCAGCTTTTTCAGATCCGGTTGCACCCAAGAAACCAGGGCGCCATAGAGGATGCCGATGACCGCCGCAAGGCCGATCAAGGGCGCCAACCTTGCGGCGGCGTGGGGGAACAGCGGCAGACAGAAGCGCAGGAATCCATAGGTTCCCATTTTGAGCAAAACGCCGGCTAGAATTACGCTGCCGCCGGTGGGCGCTTCCACGTGGGCGTCCGGCAGCCAGGTATGAAAAGGCACCATAGGCACTTTGATGGCGAACGCCAGACCAAAGGCCAGGAACAGCCAGAGCTGGGCCTGACGGCCGATGATCATCTGGTTCAGCGTCGAATAACTGAACGTGGCCACGCCCGCCGTTTGACTGTGCATGAAATAGAGCACCAGAATGCCCACCAGCATCAGCACGCCGCCGAACATGGTAAAGAGGAAGAATTTGATTGCAGCGTATAGCCGCCGCTCGCCGCCCCAGACGCCGATGATGAAATACATGGGGATTAGCATGGCTTCCCAGAAGACATAGAACAGTAACAGATCCAGAGAGACGAACACGCCGATCATGGCGGTTTCCAGGAGGAGAAAGACGATCATGTACTCTTTGACCCGATGGACGATGGAGGTCCAGGAGGAAAGGATGACCAGCGGCATCAACAGGGTGGTGAGCATCACCATCAACAGACTGATGCCGTCTACGCCCAGGTGAAAGGAAGCGCCGATGGAGGGAATCCAATCGTACTGTTCGATAAACTGAAAATCGCCGGAATGGTTGTCAAAGTGAATGAACAGAGGGAGCGAAAGAATAAAGTTCAGCGTGGTCGCCGCCAGGGTGAAAAGACGCAGCGCGGCGATCCGTTCACGCGGCACGATGAACAATCCCGCTGCACCGAGCAGGGGCACAACGATCAACAGCGATAGAAGGTGGCTGAAGAAAAAATCGGTCATGTGTTGCTCCCAAGGCCAGGGAAAATGTCTTGAACGATAAGGGCATTCGCGCCGGAGCCGCTCTGCTTCTGGCCGGCGTTAATCAACCTGAGCGTCCGTGTTTGCCCGGCACCGGCGGACACAGCGGAACATTAAAACAGCCATGCGCCGAGCAGGACGACGGCGCCCAGCACGAACCACAGGGCGTAATGCTGCACCGATCCGGTCTGCAGGACCGCCAGGGCGCGCCCGCAGGCTGCGATCCCGGCGCCGACGGTGTTGACCAATCCGTCGATGAGCCGGTTGTCCACGATTCTCCACAGAAAGGATTCAGAGGTCTTGAGCAGAGGCCGGACGATGGCCGCCTCATAGGCCTCATCGATCAAGTACTTGTTATAAACCAGCGTATAGAGGCTGGAGATTTTTTTCACCAGTCGATCTGGGAGATCGGTTTTTTTGATATAGAATTGATAGGCCAAATACAAGCTGATCAGAGTGATCAGAAACACGGTCAGCATCAACAGCCACTCCGTGCTGTGAGCGTGCAGCGAGGGCTTGCCGGTCTTCAGGCCATGAGAAAGTTGCTCACTTTGCTGGAACACCGGATGGAGAAACTGTTCAATGCGATGGCTGCCGCCGAGAAGGGCCGGTACGCCCACATAGCCGCCAACCACGGACAGGATCGCCAGCATCACCAGGGGTATGGTTATGATCTTGGGCGATTCGTGGATCGCGTGCACCGCTTCGCTCTGCAGGCGGAGTTTTCCATGGAAGGTCATAAAGATCAGGCGGAACATATAAAAAGCGGTGAGGCCGGCTGCCAGCGCGCCGAGCAGCCAGAAGAGTGGGCGACCATTCCAGCCGGCGTAGCTTTGCCAGAGGATTTCGTCTTTGCTGAAAAATCCGGAAAAGCCCGGAAAACCGGTGATGGCCAGAGTGCCGATGACCATGGTCCCATAGGTGATCGGCATTTTGTTTTTCAGTCCGCCCATGAGTCGCATGTCGGTCTGGTTGCTCATTGCATGCATGACGCTGCCGGCGCCGAGAAAGAGCAGCGCTTTAAAGAACGCGTGGGTCATCAAATGAAAGATCGCGGCGCCAAAGGCGCCGACGCCGAGTCCGAGGAACATGTAACCCAGCTGACTGACGGTTGAATAAGCCAGCACCCGTTTGATATCGAACTGGGTGAGTCCGATTGTGGCGCTCAAGAGCGCGGTGGCCAAACCGACGCACGCGACGATCGTCAGCGCCAGCGGCGCCAGGGTGTAGAGCAAATGGGCGCGCGCCACCATATATACGCCGGCGGTGACCATGGTGGCGGCGTGGATCAGGGCGCTGACTGGCGTCGGGCCGGCCATGGCATCCGGCAGCCAGATATAGAGCGGTATCTGCGCGGATTTGCCCGCAGCGCCGACGAACAGCAGCAGAGCGATGGCGGTGATGACTCCATCGCCCGGCGAGAACCGTACACTGGCCTGGTTGAACACGTCGGTGAAATCCAGGGAGCCAAAGGTCACAAAGAGAAGAAAGAGGGCCAGCAAAAATCCAAAATCGCCGATGCGATTGACGATAAACGCCTTGCGTCCGGCGGTGGCGTTCACTGGATCTTCAAACCAAAAGCCGATGAGCAGATAGGAACATAACCCCACGCCCTCCCAGCCGATGAACATCATCAGGAAATTGTTGGCGGTCACCAGGATGAGCATGGCGAATACGAACAGATTGAGATAGATGAAAAAGCGGTTGTATCCGGGATCGCCGTGCATGTAGCCGATGGCATAGAGATGGATGAGAAATGAAATGCCGGTTACCACTAGAATCATGATGACCGACAGCGGATCGAGCTGCATGCCGATTTCAACACGCAGGGTTCCGGCGGCGATCCAGGTGTACAGGTTTTTCTCGATGAGCCGTTGCGCAGCCGGCAGCTGCAGCAGATCGTAGAACAGCTTGAGGCTGATGATAAAGGCCAAACCGACGCTGCTGCTGGCGATGAGACCGGCCAAGTTGCCGGACCGGCGGCCCGTCAACAGGTTCAGCAGCACGCCGAGAAGCGGAAGCGCCGGAAGAGCCCAGATAGTGTCGAACATTTATCCTCGCAATAAATGGATGTCGTCCACGTGGACGGTCTTTCTCAGGCGAAAGAGAGAGATGATGACAGCCAATCCCACCGCCACTTCGGCCGCCGCCACGGTCATGATAAAAAAGACGAAAATCTGTCCGTCCAGCGCCCGCCATTCCTGCGCGAACGCCACGAAGGTCAGGTTGGCCGCGTTGAGCATCAATTCAATGCTCATAAAAATCACCAGAGCGTTGCGGCGGATCAGCACGCCGATCACGCCGATGACGAACAACACGGCGGCTAATGTCAGATAATAGGGAAGCGGTACCATGAGGATCGTCCTTCTCGTTCGTCGACAGTTCCTTACTCCGCTGAGGCGGAATCAGGATCACAGGGCAGCGAGAACACCGGCCGGGGCTGTTTGCTTTGCCTGAACCGACCGGCGCCTTAAAATCAGATAAGCGGGACAGCTTTCCCTGTCCGGCTAAAATTCCTTGGGCAATTTTTTCCGTCCCAGAACCACGGCGCCGATGATGGCAACCAGCAACACCAGGGACGCGATCTCAAAGGGATAGATATATTTGGTAAAGAGCAGCAGCCCCAACGGTTCACCCCCTCCTGACAGAGCCCCGTGGCCAGGAGCAGAGTGAAACGTGGGTACCGCGGCCAGGATGAACATGACCAGTTGCAGCAGCAGGATGGCGGCGAACAGCGCCGCGAAGGCCACCTGCCAGGGTCCGTGCAGCGGCAGCCGGATCTCCTTCCGCAGGTTGAGCAGCATGATGACGAAAAGAAACAGCACCATGATGGCGCCGGCGTAGACGATGATCTGCACGATGCTCAAAAAGGGCGCCTGCAGCAGATAATAGCATCCGGCCACTGCGAAAAACGTGATGATCAAAAAGACGGCGCTGTAAACCGGATTTTTTTGGCTGATCATCGCGATGGCCGAACCCACGGCCAGAGCCGCGAATAGAATGAAAAAAAACCAACTCATGTTTATCCCTTCGAAGGCTGGCATCCGGACCTAGTTCATTGATTTACAGTCCGGTCTCCTCTCGGCTGCGCTCAAAATAACGGCCGTCACAAGTCAGATCATAATTTTTCAACAGCCTTTCCCGATCCCAGATGAGGTCCTGGCGCGTATAGGCGGAAAAATCATAGATCTCGGTGAGCTCGATGGCTTTTTCCGGGCAGGCCTCCTGGCACATGCCGCAGAGAATGCAGCGCAACATGTTGATCTCAAAGGTCAGCGGATATTTTTCTCGGTCCGGCCACGGCGACACCGCGGCCTTCATGGTGATGCACTTGGCCGGGCAGGCGGTGGAGCACATTTCGCAGGCGACGCAAAGCATGCGGCCCTGTTCGTCCTTGTTCAGGCGAATGGCTCCACGATGCCCTTTTGGAACCGGCCATTTGACTTCCGGGTATTGCACCGTATATTTTTTTTTAAAAAAATGTTTGAGAGTGATGACCATGCCCTTGAGCACGGCAAACAAGTAGAACCGATCACTCCAGTGCGGTTGGTAGGCAACAGGTTTTACCGACATGAAAGCCTCAACTTCTTCGATCCAAGTGGAGCGGCCGGACGGCCGTCTCAGTTCCTTGACGGCTGCGCCCTGCGGTGCAGCGGGCCGTCGCGTGCCGGAACAAGGCCGCTAGGGCGCCAGGTAGAGGAACAGCCCGGTGGCGAGGATGTTCACAATAGCCAGGGGCAACAGCACCTTCCAACCTAAATGCATCAACTGATCAAAACGAAAACGCGGCAGCGTCCAACGCACCCACAGGAAGAGAAATAGAAAAAAACCGGTTTTCACGGCAAAGGCAGCCAAGGACAGTAGAACGCCCCAGCTGCCGAGAGCGGCCTCATCCACCCATGGGACGTCCCAGCCGCCGAGGAACAGCGTTGTCAGCAGCGCCGAGGTGGTGATCAGCGCTATGTACTCGCCCATAAAAAACATGGCGAATTTCATCGAACTGTATTCGGTGTGATAACCACCCACCAACTCCGGTTCGGTCTCAGGCAGATCGAACGGCAGACGGTTCGTCTCTGCGAACGAGGCGATCAGAAAAATGAGAAATCCGAGCGGTTGGGTAAAGATGTTCCAGCGCGGCAGGATCGTGAACAGCGAGCCCGTCTGATAGGCCACCACCTCGCTCAGCCGCAAAGAGCCGACGAGCATGAGCACGCCGATGATGGACATGCCGATCGACAGTTCGTAGCTGATCATCTGCGAGCTGGCGCGCAGCCCCCCCAACAGAGGATATTTACTGTTGGCCGCCCAGCCGCCGAGCACCGTGCCGTAAACCGCCAGGGAGACCAGGGCAAAGATGAACAACAGGCCCACCTGGAGATCCGCGATTTGGAGCGTGATCTCGCGGCCAAAGGCGGAAAAGCTCATGCCGAATGGGATGACCGAAAACGTCAGCAGGGCTGGCACCAGCACCAGCGCAGGAGCCAACCAGTACAGCGTTCTCTCCACCTGGCTGGGGGTGATCTCTTCTTTGAATAAAAACTTGATGCCGTCGGCGACGGGCTGCAGCAGGCCGAACGGTCCGACCCGATTGGGCCCGACACGATCCTGCATAAAGGCGCTGACCCTTCGTTCCGCCAATTCCATGATCATGAGGATCAGAAAATTGACCGCAATGACCAGCATCACCTTGGTCAGCAGAATCCCCAGATCGATCCAATCCATTCCGAACATGCGTTTACCTTGATTCGATGGGCAAACCCTGATCGCCCAGTTTGAAATAGCTGATCGAGCGCCACGCCGGCTCTTCCATCGCCAGTGCGTCGAGCACATCGGCGGCGGAGAGCATACCGGCGCCCGGCGCCAACCTAGCCAGCAGGTCCAGCAGCACCTCCCAGCCCGGCCGGACCCCTTGCGGCGGTTGCAGCGCGCGTTGAAACCGTTGCACCTGTCCCACAGCGTTTACAAAAGTGCCTTGGGTCTCTGTAAAGCAGGCGATGGGCCAGAAGTGAGCGGCCACGCTGTCCCATTCCGGGCTCTGAATGTCCAGCACCCAGAGCTCCTGCAGTTTCGCCAGAATCCGTTTCTGTTCCAGCGTGAGATGCAGGAGCGGGTCTCCGTTGATCAGGAACAACCGGGTGATCCGTCCGCTTTCGATCGCTTGGTAAAAATCCGTTTGATCGCCCAACAGCAGTCCGGCGCCCTTGCGGTTCGGGCTTTTATCGCCGCGAATGGTAAAGCCGCTGCGGTAGACCGTATCCGCTTCCTCGATCGCCGGTGCATAAAAGCTGAGGTATTCGCATCCCAGGATCTGGCGGAAAATTTTGCGCATCAGATAGTTCTCTTCACAGCTGGCAAAGGCGGAGCCGATTGCGGCCAGACGGCCCGGATTTTTTTGCAAGGCCTCGACAGCGTAGATCATCGCCTGTTCCCAAGTCTGGGGTTTGAGCTCTCCGGCCTGACGGGTCCAAGGGCTCTCGGGTCGGTTGAGATTTTCATAGCGATGATACAAGTAACGACCGTCGTCGCAGATCCACTGCTGCCCGATGGCCGGATTCTCCCGGTTGCGGATGCGAAAGACGCGCCGGTCCTTGTGCTCGAGGTAAATGGTGCAGCCGCTGCTGCAGCCGGGGCAAACGCTTTTACTGCGCTGTAGATTCCACACCCGAGCATGAAAGAGAAAGTCCTTGTCAATGAGGCAGCCCACCGGACAGATTTCGACGATATTGCCGGTCATTTTATGCGTCAGCCCTTTGCCGGGAAAGATGGAGATATCGCTGTGGTAACCGCGGTGTTCGATAAACAGATAGGGATCGCCGACAACCTCTTGATAAAAACGGACGCAGCGGCTGCAGAGCACGCAGCGATTGCGATAGAGCAGAATATTGCCGCCCAAGTCTTTGGTCGGCCGTTCTCGTTTATCCTCCACCATACGGCTGTGCGAGGTGCCATACTTCCAGGTGTAGTCCTGCAGCAGACACTCACCGGCTTTGTCGCATATCGGGCAGTCCAGCGGATGATTGATGAGGAAAAACTCCAGCATGCTTTTTCGTGCATCTTTGACTGATTCGGTTTGGGTGCGAACGATCATGCCGTCGCGCGCCTCCGTGGCGCAGGAGAGCTGCAGCTTGGGCGATCCTTCGATTTCCACCAGACATAGGCGGCAGCTGCCGGCGACCGAGAGAGCGGGATGCCAGCAGTAATGCGGGATCTCGATGCCGTTGGCCAGCGCCGCCTGTAAAACAGAGGCGCCGGGCTCTACGGTGATCTCTTTATCGTCTATTTTGAGTGTGGGCATTTTTTCTGTTCGATATGTTCGATGAACTCTTGCCTGAATTGCTTGAGGAAACTGGCCGCAGGCATGGCAGCGGCATCGCCCAGCGGGCAGATGGTGCGGCCTTGGATGTGGCGCGCGATATCCTCCAGCAGCGGCAGGTCCTCAGGCCTGCCCTGACCATGCTCGATGCGGCTGAGGATTTTTTTCATCCACATGGTGCCCTCACGGCACGGTGTGCACTGGCCGCAGGATTCATGGCTGTAAAAGGTGGCCAGATTGAGCAGCGCCTTCACCATGCAGGTGTCTTCATCCATCACGATGACGCCGGCTGAGCCGAGCATGGAGCCGCGGCTGACCAGGGCGTCAAAGTCCATAGCCACGTCGATCTCATCAGCGCGCAGCACCGGCACCGAAGAGCCGCCGGGAATGACCGCCTTGAGTTTTTTGCCTTTGCGGATGCCGCCGGCCTCCTGATAGATGAGCTCCTGAAGATTTTTCCCCAACGGGAACTCGTACAGACCGGGCCGGTTGACATGGCCGGAGAGGCAATAGAGTTTGGGGCCGGTGTTTTTTTCGTTGGAGCCGATGGCCGCATAGCGGTCTGCGCCGAGGCTCAGGATCACCGGCAGATTGACCAGGGTTTCCACATTGTTCACCACTGTGGGACAGCCGAACGCGCCTTTGGTGGCGGGAAAGGGCGGCTTGAGCCTTGGCCAACCGCGTTTGCCCTCCAGCGATTCGAGCAAGCCGGTTTCCTCGCCGCAAATATAGGCGCCGGCGCCGCGATGCACAGTGATCTGCAGGTCATAGCCGCTGGCCTGGATGTTTTTGCCGAGCAATCCCGCTTCCGTCGCCTCGTGGATGGCCCGCTCGAGCGTCTGAGCGCCATAGGCGAATTCGCCGCGAATATAGATAAAGGCCTGCCGGCTGTCGATGGCATAGGCGGCCATGGCCATGCCTTCCAGAAGCAGGTGCGGTTCCCGCTCGATCAGATAGCGGTCCTTGAACGTGCCCGGCTCTGACTCGTCGGCATTGCACACAAGATATTTCGGCGATGCGGATTGACGCGGCACAAAGCTCCATTTCAGTCCGGTGGGAAATCCAGCGCCGCCGCGGCCGCGCAGCCCGGAACGCTTGACCTCTTCGATGATCTGCTCCGGGCTTTTCTCCTGCAGAACGCGCTTCCACGTTCGATAGCCGCCCTGCTGAAGGTAAAAAGCCAGAGTGTTGGATTCAGGACGGTCGATATGTTTTAGGAAATATTTTTCACTCATAGTTTACGGCAGACTGGCTAATATTTCGTCGATTCGAGCCGGCGTCAGGTTTTCGTAATAGTCGTCGTTGATCTGCATCACCGGGGCGGTGCCGCAGGAGCCGAGGCATTCCACTTTTTTGAGTGTAAAGCGTTTGTCGGCGGTGGTTTCACCGATGCCGATGTTCAGCTTTTTCTGCAAATAGTCGATGATGGTGCCCGCACCCATCAGGCTGCAGGATAGAGTGGCGCATACCTGGATGACGTAGCGGCCCTCCTCTTCACGTGGAAACAGCGTATAAAACGAAACCACATCCATCACCCGGGTCGGCGGCACGTCAAGCAGACCGGCCACATAGCTCATCACTTCCGGCGTAATGGTTTTGAACTCCCGCTTGGCCAGATGCAAAACCGGGATCAGGGCTGCGGACTTGTCCGGATACAGAGCGAGGAGCTGATGAAAGGCTTCCAGGGCTTGCGATGAAAATGAGATGGCCATGAGAGTAAAACCTTTGCTTTTAACGATCCAGTTCCCCGGCGATGATGTTCAGGCTGCTGAGCACTGAAACCGCGTCGGATAACAGCCGGCCGCGCAGAAGGAGTGGAATGACCTGAAAGTGATAGAACGACGGCGGCCGAACGCGAAACCGATAAGGACCGTTGCCTTGGTTGCTGATGATAAAATAGCCCAGCTCGCCGTTGGGCGCTTCGGTCGGCACATAGGCCTCCCCGAGCGGAGCGCGACTGCCGCGGTTGGGCATGATGACTTCAAATTGATGGATCAACCCCTCGATGGAGCCGTAGACCTCTTTCTTTTCCGGCAGCATGACCTTGGAGTCCGAATCGACGTTCAGAGGACCGTCCGGGAAATGGGCGATCGCCTGTTGGATGATGCGGATGGATTGACGCATCTCTTCCATGCGCACGAGGTAGCGGTCATAGACGTCGCCGATGGCGCCCACGGGAATATCAAATTCAAAATCCTCATAGGAGGAATAGGGGTGCTGTACGCGCAGATCCCACGGAATGGCGCTGGCGCGCAGACATGGTCCGGTGACGGCATAACGGGCGGCGTCCTCTTTGCTGAGCACGCCCACCTCTTTGGTGCGGTCTAAATAGATTTTATTGTGCGACAGCAAGCGATCGACTTCGTCAATGGCGGCCGGCAATCCGGCGAGCACCTTATGCAGCATGGGAAAGAACGCGTCCGGAATGTCGCGATCGCGGGCGAATCCGCCGACGCGAACGTAGCTGATGGTCAGGCGGGTGCCGGTCAGCAGTTCGAAAAGGTTGTAGATGTTTTCTCTCTCGCGTATGAAATAAAGGAGCACGGTAAAGGCGCCCAGGTCCATGGCGTGGGTGCCGATGCAGATGAGATGGTCCATGATCCGGCTCAGTTCCGCGAGAATGACGCGGAGATATTCCGCCCGTTTAGTCACCTGGATGCCGAACAGCTGTTCCACGGACAGGATGTAGGCCAGGTTGTTGTTCATGGGGGAGAGATAGTTCATCCGGTCGGTGATGGTCACCGTTTGATTGTAGGTCCGGTATTCGCCCAGTTTTTCAAAGCCATGGTGCAGATAGCCGATCTCAGGCACACAGTCGACGATGCGTTCGCCGTCGAGCTCCAGCAGCAGGCGCAGGGTGCCATGGGTCGCTGGATGGGAGGGCCCGAAGTTGAGCAGCATGCGCTGGTCATCGGGATCATATATGAATTCATGCATCGGTTTCGGTTCGGCGGTCATATCCGTCATCTGCTCAATCATTGCGCTCTGGTGCGGGTGATTTTTTCGAATTGGTCGCGGTACCCTATGCCCTCCACCGGAAAATCCTTGCGCAAAGGATGGCCGGTGAAATCATCAGGATTGAGGATGCGGCGCAAATCCGGATGTCCGTTAAAGCGGATGCCGTACTGGTCATAGGTCTCGCGCTCCGCCCAATTGGCCGCCGGATAGATCTCGGCCACCGAGTCGATGGCAGGCGACGTTTCGGGGATGAACGCCTTGACCCGCAACCGGTGGCCGTGTTTCATGGAGTAGAGCTGGTAAATGACTGCAAACCGTTCTGTCGCCTCCATCTCCAGGTAATCGACGCCGAACAGGTCCATTAAAAAATCAAAGGCCAGATCAGGATCGTCGCGTAAAAAACGCAGCACCTCCACGATGGCCGACCGTTCCGCCACCAGCGTCCCGACGCCGGACGATTCCTGAGGCTGCCAGGCGCTTCCGGGGAAACGGCTTTCTATCCTCTTTTGCAGTTCGATGCTTTCCATGACCTATCGATAGTCCCTCGATCGCTCTGATTCGATTTTTTTCTGCAGCTTTATCACCGCGTCGATGACGGTCTCCGGTCTGGGCGGGCAGCCGGGCACGTACACGTCCACAGGGATAAAGCGATCGATGCCCTGGATGGTTGAATAGGTGTCGAACACGCCGCCGGTGGAAGCACAGGCGCCCATGGAGATGACCCATTTGGGCTCTGCCATTTGGCGATAGATTTTTTGCAGCACCGGCATCATTTTGATGCTGACGCGTCCGGACACGATCATCATATCCGATTGCCGGGGCGAAAAGCGCATGGCCTCTGCGCCGAAACGGCCCATATCGAATTTCGGCCCCAGCACGCACATGAATTCAATCGCACAGCAGGCGGTGCCGAAGGGCATGGGCCAGAGCGAGTTTTTGCGGCCCCAGTTGATGAACGCGTCCAGCCGGGTGGTGAAAACCGAGTCTCTCAAGCTGCTCTCTAGTCCCATTGCAACGCCCCCCGTTTCCAGGCATACACATAGCCGATCAGGAGCAAGGCGATAAAGATGACCATTTCTATGAGGATGAATGAGCCGGCGGAAAGCAGCTTTCTATAGACTACGGCCCAGGGATAGAAAAAGACCAGTTCGATGTCAAACAACACGAACAGCATGGCGATGAGGTAAAAACGAATGGGAAAACGAATGCGGGCGTCCCCTATGGGCTCTTTACCTGATTCGTAGGGGGAGAGCTTGACGTCTCCAGGCCGCCGTGGGCCCAACAGATAGGTCAAAAGATAAATGGCGCCGACCACGCCGAGCACCACCAGCAGCAGCGCCAGGATGGGAATAATCTCCAGAGGCATGGGTCTCCGATAGATAAATGGGTCTCGCAGCAACTGATCCATCCCACGATAGGGGCTATCAGATCGTGTGGACCAATTTAACCATCAACCGGCACAAACGCAAGCGGTTTTATAAGAGGTTGGCGGCTGTTAAGCGAAATGGTCTATGAATTTTTTTGAACCGCATGGCAGGAAGCAAAGGGCGAGAGCAAGCCATTGGTTGTCGTTAACCCGGGGCGCTTGGGCTGCCCAATAGGGCGGTAGAGTGGAAGAGGCCTCGCGCTGTGATTTAATTCCAGTTCTTGACCCGGCAATAGTCTCCGGGCGTCTTGAATTCACAGATATCCCAGAGATTGCACTGCTTGGAGCAGATAAGCGCCTGTTTGTTGATCGCTGCTGTCGGTCGCACGGTCCTAAACTCCGGCGATTCCGGCGTTCGAGTGCGCGTAACCATCAATTTTTGTGTGATCTCTAAGATATCCTGAAAGGCGTGACTGCGGTAGGTGGTCAACCGTTGCATGTCTTTATTCTGTATCGCTTCGTGAACCACCGGGTCGTGATGGATGCTGCCGGCGACGACAAAGGTCAGGCCAAGCTCGTTGCTGAGATATTTGTTGAGCAGATGCGACTGCTTGGCGTAATCCGTGGATTCCACCATGTTGAAAATGACCCGGATGTTAAAGCTGCTGAGCACTCGTTTAAAGATGTCGTCTGCAGGCAGTTGCAGCCGTCGCAGTTGCTCAGTAAGGCTTTGCAGGAAAGAGGCGCTGTCCGCGGTTTCGTCGAAATTCTGTGCAAAGGTTTCCCTGCTTAGGCTGTTGAAAGCGGTCTGCGCCTTGCGCAGGACCAGCGCCTTGATGACGCGCGACAGATTTTCCAGGCTGGTTGGTTCGCCGGTGGACAACAACACCTGCATGTCTGCAGTAAGAAAAAAGTCAAGATCTTTGGATTGGGTGCGCGGCCCCAAATCCATGATGACATAATCCGTCTCCATGTTGCGCAGAGCCTGGACCATCCTGATTTTGCGCATGATATGAGCCTGTTTGGGATCGTACGCTTCCTCCGGGCCCGGAATAATGCTGAGATTCTTGAAAGCAGTGGGTTTGACCAGTTTGTTCAGAGTTTTATGCGCGTCCAGGTGACGCCAGTAGGACACGGGTTCCGACTTGATGCCAAAGATATCGTGCTGATTGGGACCGCCGAAATCCGCATCCACGATCACCACTTTTTTATCCAGGCTGGATAGCGCTACGCCCACTAACGCGCAAAAAACAGATTTGCCGACGCCCCCTTTTCCGCCAGCCACTGCCCATAGTTTCGCCCGGTGTAAATGGCCGTTGTTGCGAATAAACGGCATCATGCCGGGCAGATAGCCGGCGAGGAACCGGCGCTGACCGTTGCGAGTGATGATATCGTTCGGATACAATAATCCCTGCAGACCCCATAAGGCGAGCGCATAAGAACTGATCGGACCTATCGTTTTTTCCTGATGTTCGATGCACCAGTGCTTAATCTGACTCTCCATAATGGCGATGCCCTCTATGAATCAAATTGATACAATGTTTCTTTCAAGATCACTCAGCGCTTCCCCATTCTGTGCTTCATAACCGTTTTTTGTTGTGTTTTATTCATCCGTAAACCAGCGATTGACAAGATATAAAGAGTTAGAGGTCGCTCTCTGTCGCAAGCTTCTGCGATGAATTGTTTTCGACCACCTTTGAGTCTCATTGCGGTACGATTGCAATATCCGTACCACTTTATCCGGGCGGTTATGATCCTGGGTGGGCGTAGTTTTGTCCTGGATTTCGCGGCAGCGTCACCCTTGCATCCCATTGTGGAGGGTTTCCACTCTGCTCCCATCGCGAAAGTAAAGCCGCGGCAGCCGTTTGCCGAATCGCGCCATGACCTCATAGGAGACCGACTGGATCGCATGAGCAATATCATGGGGCGAGATCTCCTCCTCGCCGCACTGCCCCATGAGGATCACCGGATCGCCGATGCGGGCCTGTGGAAAATCGCTGATGCGGATAAAGCAGGCGTCCATGCACAAACCGCTGATGATGGGCGCCTTACGGCCGTTGAGCAGCGTGTAGCCGTTGAAGCGCATTTTACGGTCATAGCCGTCCGCATAGCCGATGGGCAGTACCGCCACGCGCTCCGGACCTCGAGCGATGAACCGGCGGCTGTATCCTACGCTGTCGCCGCGCCGCAACTCCCTGATAGCGATGATATGCGTTTTCACGGTCATAGCCGGCTTGAGCGTCAGCGGCCTTTGCACATCCTCAGAAGGATAATAACCGTAAAGCAGTAAACCACAGCGCACCATATCCATATGCGCCTGCGGCAGGTCCAGCACGCCGCCGCTGTTGCACATATGCCAGCAGGGAATGTCAAGGCCGTTCTCTTCAAACAGCCGGCGCAATCGCTTCATGCGCAGGATCTGCAGCTGGGCAAAGCTTTTATCCGCCGCATCGGACAGCGGGAAATGGGTCATCACGCCTTCAAATACGAGATGGGGATAGCGCCGGCACTGTTGCAGGGTTTCCAGCGCATGTTCATACTCGCAGCCATACCGGCCCATGCCGGTGTTGATCTTGAAATGCACCGCCGCCTTTTTACCCAGGCGGGCGGCTGCAATGGACAACGCCTGTGCGGTTTCAGGCCGGTAGATCATCTGCTGAACGTCATATTCCACCGCATAGCCGGCGTGCTCGGTAAGAATTTCGCCCATGTTGAGGATCGGCGTGACAATGCCGGCGCGGCGCAACTGAACCGCCTCATCCAGCATGACCACGCCGAAAGCGTCCACTCCTGCTTGAGCCAACGCACGACTGACCGGCACGGCGCCCAGCCCATAGGCATCGGCTTTAACAACGGCGCAGAGTTTTTTGCCTGCAAGAAGGGTTCGCACCTGGGCGAGGTTGTCAAGGACAGCGTCCAGATCCACCTCCACCCAGGAGGGCCGGAGAATGAGCGCTTCAACTTTCATATCGCTGAACGGTTGTCGTCCTTTTCGTATTGTTTGAGCCGCTGTGTGCAAATGCTGTCTTCCAGGCCGGTGTAGTATACGTAGGTAGGGAATTCGACGCGTTCGATGCTATAGGTTTGGGCCAGCCGCGTGATGAACTCTGACTCTGCAGAATAGGACAGCCGTTTGAATCCGCCGCTGTCGACAAACACTCGGCGTTTGCCGAACAGGGTGGCGCCGATGGTGCACTGGGAGAGGTGAATCATGCGCTGCGGATGAAAGGCGTCCTGAACCCAATGGCTCTGTTCCGGGCCGTTCAGCACCACGCCGCCGTGGATCAGATCCACCTGCGGATGGGCGTCCATATAAGAAACCCGCGCCTGCAGATGTTGTTCAAGGTATTCATCGTCTGAATCGATAAAGGTGGCGTAAAAACCCAGGCCGGCCTGTAGACCGATATTGCGCGTGGCAGCCAGCCGGCGGCGGCTGTGTTTCAAGTAGCGCCAGTTTGGATTCTCAGGAAGAAGGGGAAGGATCAGCTCTTCCAAACCATCGCTGCTGCCGTCATCGACGATCAGCAGCTCCCAATCCGTGAAGGATTGCCGTTGAACAGAGGCGATGGCCCGAAGAATGAGGTGGCGGCGATTGAACACCGGCAGGATGACAGACACTCTCGGGCGGACAAACTCCGTTGAATTCTTTATCTCTTCCATAGATAATAGTTTTCACCCTTGTACAGCCGTTCAACCCGTTGATCGCTGTTCAGGATAAAGCGGACCAGTTCTCCGTTGCCGTTTTCGCCGGTCATACGAAAGATGTTTTCATCTACGGGCGTCAGTTCGATGACCCCGGCCTCGGGATCGTCCGCCGGTGGATAATCATGCTGATACAGAACCAGACGGTCGTGCCGTACCATCACCCGAATCCGCCAACCGGTCAAATCCTCATAGTCGCCGACATATTTTGCAGCCGCAACGAGGTCCGCCGTGAGCGCCGGCGGAGATGGCCTTGCTTTCAAAATCAGGGGCGCCACCAGGTCATAGGCACGATAAGCAATAGTGGTGGGATCGCCGTCCGCACAGTTCATCAGAACAATGATGCCGATTTTCTCCGCCGGGCAGAAAACGATGCGGCTTTTATAGCCCGCCACCCATCCGCTGTGGCCCACCAGGGTGCGGTTATTGCGTTTGTTCACCGCAAAGCCAAGCCCCCGGCCGCTGTTCCAGCTCGGGTCCAACCAGTGCACGCGCTGCATCTCACGCAAAGTCGGTCCTGCAAGCACCGCAGAGTCTGAAATATCCTCATAGCGCAGATGCAGGGCGATGTATTTGGCCAGATCGATGACGCAGGAGCTGATGTTAGCCGCAGGGATCAATCCCTGGCTTTCCGGAAAATCAAGACGAAGGCGCGTGCCATCCGGCAGCAACCGATCATAGCTGGCGGCCAGGCGGGAGCGCTGTTCAGCGGCTGGCACCACGCTGGTATTGTCCATGTGCAGCGGCTGCAATATGTGTTTGCTGACATAGGACTCATAGGGCTCGCCGGAAGCGGCCTCGACAATCTGTCCGGCCAACGCCAGGCCGAGGTTGGAATAGTGATAGGCAGACCATGGCGCCTGAATCAACTCCTGATTCGGCACAGTCCGGCGGATTTGTTCCGCAGTCGGAAATCGGTGATCCGTCCAGTAGGGGAAAGCCGCTTCTCCGGGCAGTCCGCTGGTGTGGGTGAGAAGATTTTCAATGGTGATCGGGGGTTCAGCGGCAAAGCGGCTTTTAATTTGGAACCAGGGAAGAAAGCGGGTGATCGGGTCATCGAGCCGCAGCTTGCCCTGATCGCGCAGCTGCATGATCGCTGCAGCGGTGAACGTTTTGGTGATGGAGGCGATGCGGCACAAGGTCTCCGGCGTCATGAGCTTTTTACTTTCCACGTCGCTGTAACCAAAGCCTTTGGCCCAGATCAACTTTTGATTGTCGACCACGCCGATGGCAACGCCGGGAATTTTATAATAGTCGATGCGCTCCTGAATCCAGACGGACAGCAATTCCAGCTCAGCGTTCAGATCCTGAGACCATGCAGAATGGGGTCGGGCAAAAGCTGAAAAAAAACAGAGCAGTGTGAACAGCCATATGCGTCTGATCATAGGACCTCACAAGCGGATTTTTTCTCTGGTTTCCATGGATTGGGCTTCTGCCAGCGCGATTTCGATGCTCTGCCGGGCGCTGGCCGGCGTGATCCGTTGCGGCGCCTGCCGGCGTTGCAGGCAGGAGATGAAATAGTCGTATTCACGACTGTAGCCATCGCCCGGCTCCACCGCTACAGGCTCCGGCGCCTGCGCTCCGCTGCGGGTGAGGGTGAGCGTCGGAGTGCGGCTGCTGTCGTATTCCAACGCTCCCTTTTCGAACACCGCCGTATAGCTCATCTTGAATCCGAGCGGATAATTCCAGCTGCCCTCGGCCATGCAGAGCAGGGGTTCGGCGAACTCGTATTGCGTCAGCACAGAATGGTTCAGGCCGGAGGCAGTCGATAAGCCCTGAGAAAAGACCGCGCTCGGCCGGCCCAGACTGTAGTGGATAAAATCCACGTCGTGCACGTGCAGGTCAAAGAGGCAGCCGCCGCTTTTCGCGGCCACGGCAAACCAGCTGTCGGCGCCGCTCCAAAAGGGCGGAGCGCTGACCCGGCGTAGGAGCAGCGATTGAAGGGCGCCCAGCTCTTTGGAATCGATGTACTGCTTCAGCTTTTCATATTCCGGCCAGAAACGCAGGCATTGTGCGATAATCAAGGTGGCCCGATTGTGCTGAGCAGCGGCGATCATCTCATCACAATCTTCCAGGGTCAAGGCCATGGGCTTTTCGCAGATCACCGACCGGCCGGCCTCCAGCGCTTCCACAGCCAGAGCACGATGCAGGTGCGTCGGCAGGCAGAGACTGACGCAGTCGATGTTTTCCCGGCGCAGCAGCTCGCCAAGGGTGGGGTAGACCGCCACGCCCTGCAGCAGGTTCTTCTCCGGAGCATCGCCCAGGTTGCCCTGCGTGCTCTGTTTGATTTTGTCGGGATTGCTTTCCACTACCGCCACCAACTCTGCCTGAGGGTGACGCTTGATCTGGCCGGCATGGGTGACGCCCATAAAGCCATAGCCGAGGACTGCGAAGCGGATCATAAGGACTCCTGTGGAAGGGGTTATATGTGACAGCGTCAATTTACAAAATCATGCGGGGAAATCAAAGCCTTTACAAAAGCGATTGATAAAAAAAAAAGGATTGCTTAATTTAGTTCACTCATTTATCGGAGAAGACATGAAGCCAAAGATCGTGGCGGGGGTTGTCGTCATCATTGCTGCATTAGCCTATCTTTTTGTCGGCAGCTTGAAAAACAGCGCATTATATTATTTGACGGTTTCCGAGCTGTTCGCCCAGTCCGAGTTCCCGGTAAACGAAGGGTTGCGGGTGAACGGCTATGTGGCGCCTGCATCCATTCGCTGGGATGCGAATAAAGGGGAAACCAGGTTCCTGTTGTTTGAAGGCAAAGACAGTCTGCGGGTGTGCTATAAGGGCGTGGCGCCGGATCAACTGGCGGAAGCGCAGCAGGTGGTGGTGGAAGGCAAAATGGCCGCCAATGGTGAACTCGCAGCGACAAAAATCCTGCTTAAATGTCCCTCCAAGTACGAAGTTAAAAAACAGTAAAGCAGCGTATTTGTGCGGTCGGATTCCGGTGGAGGAATCATGAGGATTTTCTTTTGCTTGATCGCGCTGATATGGCCGATGGCGGCGGATCGCCTGTTTGCCGACGGGGTCTATTGGCAGAAACTTGTTGTCGATAGCGCCGGCTCTAATCCTCATCTCTTTACAGCGGTCGCCATCGATTTTTGGCAGAATATTTTTATCGGAACGCGGCAGAGTGAAATCTATCGTTCCGGCGACGACGGCAGCACTTGGAATCTAGTTCACAAGCATTCGGATATTCATGCCAACGCGTCCTATCCGATCAAGTTTATCGCTGTGATGCCCACAGGGCATCTATTTGCCGCCCTGACAGGCGATGGACTGTACTTGTCCAAAGATCATGGCGATCATTGGAGCATAATCGGATTGCAGGATTATTTTCATTTATGCTCGGCGGTGCATCCGGATGGTCGCATCTATGTCGGCGGCTCGAATCCGAATGGTCTGTTTACTTCTCATGACGAAGGCAGAAATTGGCGGATCGTGCATTATCAACAGCCGGATTTTCATAGATCTCCGGTGGTTTCGGATGTTGCCATAGGCGCAGACTATCGGATCTATTTGATTGCTGATGGACATCCCAGTGTTAGCATCAATGAATCGCCTTATGCCTTTCTTTTGGAGCGTGCTCAGTTTGCGACATCGATCTTTGTTAGTCGAGATCAGTCGATTTACATCGGCGCCTTTGAAGGTCATGTACTTTATTCGGCCGACCGGGGTGCTCATTTCACGCGGGTGTCCATTCCCGGGCTGACCGCAACGATCTCCTGCTTTAGCGAGGATCGTGATGGCGCTCTCTATTTCGGAACAGAGGGCAATGGCATTTGGCGATCGGATGATCGCGGCAACAGCTGGCTCAAGGAATCGTTGGCAGATTCGGTGATCAACGATCTGACTGCTGATTCGTCGGGCAGGATATACGCAGCCGCCAACTCGGGGCTTTATCGGCGGATGGAAAATTCGACATGGGCTCAGAGGCGCAGTAGAATTTCTGATCGGACGATGCCGCTTGTTTCCGCCTATCCCAATCCGTTCAATTCCAGCATGGCCATTGAGGTACAGTTCGACGGCGGACCCGCAACGGTTAAGATAGTGGATGCAATAGGCCGTCCTGTTGCAACGCTTTACGATCAGGCGTTGGCCAAAGGGGTTCATCGATTTCATTGGAATGGGAAAGACGAGGATGGTCGCGCCATGTGCAGCGGGGTATATTTTGTTGCCGTTCAATGCACCGTGCAGGGTTCGACTTTTAAGCCAGAGCTGCATAAAATAATTTTGCTGCGATAGTCGCCGATGGGATCGGCGCCGGTGGTTTCCTTTTCGGCAACTCGCCGATCCACGGCGAAATTAAACGCAGCGATACCCGCGATCAGATCAAGGGCGTTAATCCGGTCAAGCCCGCCGGCGAATGGAACAGCTACGCGATCACCTGCCCGGACAGCCTGCTCAGCCTGGTGGTCAACGGCGTCGCCACCACACGCCGGCAGGGCCCTGGTCCTCAAGGGCCATGTCGGTCTGGATGAAGAGGGCTATGCCATAGAGTTTAAAAATTTTCGGATTCAAGAATGATAAGACGCTCTCCGGCTGAGCCAAATCCTTCCCCGGACCTTGAGCTTCGCTCCCAGTTCTCCGTATAAATAATAATATAACTATGATTTTTAAAAATTATTACTTATTTTAAATATCTCAAATAGAGAAGATTTGACAATAATTAAGAGGAGTTATCGATGCGAAAAGGTCTTTTAGTCCTGGTGGTCCTGGCGCTCTGCTTCAACGGCTGCGGATCCAAAAAAGGCATCAAGCTGGAAAAAGGCACCCCGCTGTATGATCTGGCCAAAGAGATTGCGAAAAAATATCCGGCCATGGATCCGGATGTCAACAAAGATTTGGTCTCCTGCAAATATTTTACTCTCACCCCGGGCACTTTTTTCACCGAGCTGCAACGCGGCATGGGGAAGAACACCGATCAGCTGAAAACCCTGGATGAAAAACGGCTGCAGGATTTTTTCAAGGCCAATGTCGAACGTCTCGGCGAACGTCAGCTGTTCCTGGAAACCGCCAAGGCCGAGGGCATCAAGATTACGCCGGCTGAATTGGACAGCACCCTGCTGAAAATCTACACCCAGAACGGCGGCCAGGAAGCGTTTGCCAAACGCATCGGCGATCAGGGGATCACGCTGGATGTCGTGCGTCAGGATGTCGAGCGGGAGATGACCTTGCGCAAATATTTCGATAAAAAGAACAGTGAGATCAAGGTCGCTGCGGAAGAGCTGGAAAACATCTACAACCAGGATAAAACCGCCAGCGTCCGGCACATTTTACTGACCACCCGGGGCCTGAGCGATTCCGCCAAGGCGGTGAAGCGCACGATGATGCAGGGTCTTTTGGATCGCGCCAAAGCCGGCGAAGATTTCGCCGCTCTGGCTAAACAGTATACCGAGGATCCGGGTTCCAAGAACAACGGCGGTCTGTATGAAAACTTTCCGCGCGGGCAGATGGTCAAACCTTTTGAAGACGCCGCGTTCACGGTGCCGGTGGGCCAGCTGTCCGATATCGTCGAGACCGATTACGGATATCATATTCTCCAGATCGTGGACCGCAAGAAAGAAACCCGCCCGCTGGCGGATGTCAAAGCCGAACTGGAGCAACAGTTGTTGCGCGAAAAACGCCGCAACATGACTCAGACGCTTCTGGAAACTCTGAAAAAAGAAGCGGACTATAAAATTTCCATCTAACCGGATTCCGATGATTCTGTCTTTATCAACAGCCTCTGCCCGTCGGGGATCAGAGGCTGTGTTGTTTTCACCCTTTGGGACAAGTCTGCCGCACTACAGCAGAGACCGCGTACCAGGAGGAACGCCATGAACAGAATTCTAATATTTCGGGGAACACGGCCGCTTTGCTTCACCGCTCTGGCTCTTGGGCTGGCGTGGGCGCTGCGCGGTCATTTCGGCCATGAACAGGGCGCCGCCTGGGCCGGCGCTGTGGGCTCTCTGGCCCTCATCCTGATCAGCGGGCGGCCGGACTGGCAGCGCAAAGCTTTGCCGGCGTCTCTGCTGGGCGGCATCGGCTGGGGCGTGGGCGGCATGATGAGCTACGGTCTGGTAGTGGGGTACGGCCGATCCGGTGATTTTGCCAATGCGCTCTATGGGCTGTCCATGCTGGCGGTGATCGGTGGACTGTACGGTTTTATCGGCGGCGGTTTTTTAGGTCTGGCTTTAGAGTCCGAAAAAGATAAAAAGCCGGACTGGCCGGCGCTGCTCACGCAGATGGTGGCAGCCGGACTGCTGTTCTGGGGCGTGCTGATCTATCAATGGGAGCTGTGGATGACGCCCCCGCGTTCAGAGCTTTGGGCCGCCTGCCTCGGCGCGGCCGCAAGCCTGGCCTGGTATCTGCAAAGAAACCGATTTCATCGCGCGCTGCGCACTGCGCTGTGGACAGCCTTTGGCGCCGGCTTTGGTTTTGCTCTGGGAAATTTTTTTCAGACACTGGGTGCGGTCAGCGGCCTGCCGTTCAACTGGTGGAATGTCATGGAATTTACGCTGGGAGCGTGCGGTGGATTGGGGCTGGCCTACGGAGCCTACACTCAGGAGTGGCCCGAGAGCGCCGATCTCTCCGGCCGTTCCAGCACCCTCGCGCTGCTGGGACTTTTTATTGCCCTGCCGCTGGTGAACGTGTGGCAGGCCTTCAGCCTGGAGGAATTTGCCCGAATGGCCGCCAGCCTGAATGCCGTGAATCCCGTTCAATTCGCCCACGCCCAGTATTATCTGGCTGCAACCGCGGTGATTCTGTTCGCTTTTACCGCCTGGTACGCCTGGAAAAAACGCAGCATCACCACGCTGTTCTTCCTGTTAACCGCCCTTTATATCCTGCTGAGCCATTTGAAAAAAGGATTCTTTTTTCTCAACGATCTTTTACAGCTGGAACAATATGTATACTGGCTGCTGTTCTTCTGCCTGGTATTGCTCTATTCCGCCTCACAATCCAAACCGTCGCCATTGTTTGCTGAACGTGCGCGAGCGAACGGTCTGGCAATGGCAGCGATCCTGGCGGCCGCGCTTCTGCTGATGGCCTTCATTTCTGTCGTCGTTTCAGACGGGATCGCCGGCGGACAGCGGCGTTTTTAGCGGTCAGCCGGCCGTCCAGGGGGCGGTGCAGGTGGACTGCGGCTCAAAGGACTTGGCGCTGCTGTGCAGATAAAGCGTTTTTTTATACCATGCGATGATTATTTTCCTTGACAGTTAAACTAAATTGGATTAATTTCTTTATCATTTTTTACGGTCGCTGGACGTGCGTAATCCATTACCACTGTTTGATTCTGCGTGCCGTGTCTCCCTCCTCAAATGTCTTGTACAAATCTCGCTGAATTCATCTGACCTGCAACCTGCCGGAGATGAAGGATGGGGTGCAGCTGATTTCGAGGCGAATGAGAGAGCCCCGATGGAGGAGGATCGACGGCTTGGGATGAAATTTATAAACCGTGCTAAATTTCCAATATAGTAATTGCCAAGTTACAGCGTGAAGAGAGTTAAAATGAAAAGAGGTAGAATGAAGCTGCAAGCAAAAGTGTTAAGCCTGTTTGTCGTTGTCGGGCTTTTGCTGACCGTCAGCGGGCTGCTGGCCGGCACTTCGGGAAAAATTGCCGGCCGCATCATCGACCGAGACAACAAAGAAGGCCTGCCAGGCGTGAATGTGCTGCTGGTCGGCACCACCTGGGGCGGGGTGACGGATCCGGACGGCTATTATCAGATCATCAATGTCCCGCCGGGTACCTACAAGATCGCAGTGTCGATGATCGGCTACACAACGCTGACCGTTGAAGATGTCAAGGTCAACGTGGATCGAACCACTACCCAGAACGTCTCGCTCAGCTCCAAGACGCTGGAAGGTCAGGAGGTGGTGATCAAGGCGGAGCGCCCGGTGATCGAGAAGGACCGCACCAGCACGGCGTCTTACGTCGATGCAGAGACTATTCGGGATCTTCCAGTTCAAGAAGTGTCCGAGATCATCCAACTGCAGGCCGGCGTGGTGACCGGCGCCGGCGGCGACTTGCATTTCCGCGGCGGACGCTCCCGCGAGGTCGCTTATCTGATCGACGGAGTTTCGGTTTCCAACGCTTTTTCCCAGGGCGGCGGCAGCAACGTGGCTATCGAAAATTCGATCATCAAAGAACTGCAGGTCATCAGCGGCACCTTTAACGCGGAATACGGTTCGGCCCAATCGGCCATCATCAACGTGGTGACTAAAAACGCCGAGACCGATTATCATGGCGAGATACAAGTATTCGGCGGAGACAATGTGAGCAGCCACTCCGATCGTTTTCTCGGCGTCGAAAAGATAGATCCGCTCAACGAGAAGGATGTGCAGGCCACCTTTTCCGGCCCTGTGCCCAAGTTGAAGAACCTCGGCTTTTTCGCCACCGCCCGCTACAACAACAGCGACGGTCATCTTTTCGGCGAACGCCGTTACGCCGCCATCGATGGATGGAAGATCGACGCTTTCCGCCATTGGTTCACCCAACGCTATGCTGATCAGCTCTCCTCCTACGGCCGCATTCCGGTGCCTGATTCGCTCAAGACCGGCGACCGGGCGTTGATCCCCATGTCCGAGAGCCAGCAGCTCACTTTTACCGGCAAGCTGACCTATATCCCCAAACCGGCCGTCGGCATCACCTATTCGTTGTTCGGTTCCAGGGGCGACAGCCGGGGATATAACAACAGCTGGCGCTACGCCCCCGATGGCCGCACGCAGTATCGCGGTTACAGCCATCACCACTTTCTCTCTTTCCGGCACAGCCCCTCTGCTTCTATTTTTTACAACATCCGTGGTTCTTATCAATACAATTACGGACGATCTTGGCTATACGAAAGCACCAAGGTGGCCGAATTCCCCGGCGATGACGGCTATTTGCCCCTCGGCGCTGCGGACGATCAGACCGGCTTTGTGCAGGGGGACAACCAGTACGGGCGCAATAAAAATATCCGTAAAGTCTACATGATGAACGGCGATTTAAATTGGCAGATCGATCGCATCAATTTTATCAAATTGGGATTCGAGGCGCGGCAGCATGACATCCATTACATGAATCAGCCCATGCTGGAAACCGATCTTTGGAAAAGCTACAAGTACAGCAACGACATCAACGGCAAGGGGCTCGAGTTTAACGATTATTGGGCGGCGATGCGCGATTATTGGATGAATTGGAACACCGCCTATGAATCGGACAAGCTCCGTCTCGCCAACGCGACGGACGGCGATTATACGAATTATGTGCGCCGGCCGCTGGAATTCGCCGCGTATATTCAGGACAAGATCGAGCTGGGCGAGATCGTGCTCAACGCAGGCGTCCGCCTCGATTATTTCCAGCCCAACGCCAAAACCCTGGTCGACAAGCGCACCCTCTCCGAGCAGATCGGCGATGCCGCCAATCTCGATCAGGCTGCGGCCAAGAAGCAGCTCTCCCCCCGTCTGGGTTTTTCGTTTCCTGTTTCCGACCGGGGCGCCTTCCATGTCTCCTACGGCCATTTTTTCCAGATGCCGAGCTTTCAGTATCTGTTTGAACGTCCTGTGGACGTCAATATGACGCCCCTGCTGCTGGCCGGCGCCAGTGTGGGAGATCCTAATTTAAAGCCGGAGCGCACCATTGCTTACGAAGTGGGATTGCAGCAGGAGTTGAACGGGCAGTTCGGCGTGGATGTGACCCTTTTCTACAAGGATATTCGCAATCAGCTGGGCCTCGAATCGGTTAAAACCGTGGATGCCGTGGGCTACTACCGCTACATCAACCGCGACTATGGCAACGTGAAGGGATTAACTGTTTCGCTGGAGAAAATGCGCACCGGTTTGTTCTCCGGATCTCTGGACTATACCTTTCAGTATTCGCGCGGCAGCGCTTCGGACCCCAACTTTCTCCAGGTCATTGAAGTGGCCACGCGCATGAGCGGCGAATCCATCGTGTTCCCGGAGCGCCAGATTCTGCCTCTGGATTGGGATCAACGCCACACCGTGAACCTGGTGGTGGGTCTCAACAAACCCGGCGACTGGGGGATGACCTGCATTGCTACAGCAGGCAGCGGCATGCCCTATTCGCCCTCCAGCGTCGAGCAGCTGGCGCTGCCTGACCGCGAATTTAAAAACAGCGCCCGCAAACCGATGCAGTTTAATGTCGACCTCAAAGCCAACAAGCAGTTCACTTTCGGCAAAATGACCTATTCTCTGTTCTTAAGGGTTTACAACCTGCTGGACCGTATGAATGAAAATTCGGTTTACCCGGTGACCGGCCGGGCCACGGAAAACGCCCGTCTGCCCTATGATCAGCTGGTGCAATTGCAGATGCTGCAACAAGGCGGCCAGTTCACCATGGACGAGTGGGACAATCAACCGTCCTGGTTTTCAGAGCCGCGTCGGGTGCAGTTAGGATTGGCGGTTCGCTTCTAACCTTTGTCCAAACGGATTCAGTCAGGAAATACAAATAAAGAGACAGGATGCAAACGTGATGACAAATAAAAAAATGAGCGCCATGGCCGGTTTGGGGATTGCTTTAGCCATGGTGTTGTCCCTAGGCCTGCCGGCCCGGATCTCGGCAGAAGAAGAAGCCATCAAAGCGCTCTACCGCGCTCCTGCCGGCAGCGAACAAACCAGCTATCTAAGTTCCCGCACTATGATGCCGGCGCTGTTGAAAAGTCAAGCCACGCCGACCGGTCTACAGCGTTTTGTCCGCCTTTCCAAACATGACGGCAACCTCATCGAGACCGGTTGGGTGAATCAGGGGCAGCTTGCTGATGGGTATGTGGATAATTCCCCGGGCTGGTCCATGATCTGGCCTAAAGGATCAGGAATCTCCTATGGCTTTCTCTTTGGTTTTTTCGTCGGTGCAGAAGTGAGGGATGCCAAGGGTAATCTCATTCATATCGTTTCCTCGCGATTCCATCGCAGCGGCATCAAGCAGTCGGCCGACAAGAGCCACTGGTATGACTGGAAGCCATTGCCTCGCTACTTCAACAACCATCATCTCAATTCTACAACCTATGACATCGGCGGCATCAATGAAGACGTGGGCATCGATGGATTTCCCAATACACAGGATTTAGGCGAGGGAGATGGCGTGCTGCAGCAGGCGGAAGACTTTAACCGCAACGGCCTGCTGGACCATAGCATGATCAACGTATCCGAATGGGGGGCCATGACCAATTTACGCGAGACCTGGCCCACCGATTGGCCGCCGCAGAGCTATGAGGGCGATTCGCGCGCCCTCACCGATACGCTCGGCATCGGCCCTTGCAGCGGCCGTTGGAACGGCGAATTCGGCTATTACGCCCGCGCGGATCAGGAATCCTACTATGTGATGGACGACCGCGAAATCGATCAATTCGCCTATTATCCCTTCAATCTGCCCGGAACCGATACGCCGGACACCCGGCCGTGGCCCAACGGCCGTCGCGGCCTGGGATTGACGGTGCAGGTGCGAAATTATCAATGGGTGGCTCGGCAGGCGGAAGACATCATGATCTCCCGCTATGACATCATCAACTATGGCAAGGCCATCGCCAAATCCGTCATCGGCATGTACAGCGACGTCGATGTCGGCGGCACCTTGCCGATGGATGATTCTGACTTTGACACGATCGACGACATCACTTATGTCTGGGACAAGAGCGGCAAGTCCAGTCAGGGTTTGCCGACCGGCTATTTCGGTTTTGCCTTTTTGGAGAGCCCGGGCATCAGCGACAACCGCAAGGATGATGATGAGGACGGTTTCGTCGACGAGAGTCAATGGGACCTGATTGACGATGATGGGGATTGGCGTCGGTGGGAAGACGCCAACGGCAACGGCAAATGGGATACAGAGGACCGGAACTTTAACAGCGTTTTGGATGAAGGGGAAGACGACAACCAGAACGGCAAACTCGATATGGAAACGGTCTGGGATGACGTGGGCTCCGACGGCATCGGTCCGGAGGATGAAGGCTATGCCGGCCCGGATCCCAACGGCTCCGAGGCGAACGGCAAGCCGGATCAGGGCGAGCCCAATTTCGGTAAAACCGACAACGACGAGGCGGATCAAATCGGTCTGACCTCCTGGTATCTCAAGGATGTGGACAACCGCTTGGCCTACGACGAAGAATTTTGGACCGTGGAACTTCAACCCGGCACCTTTGCCATCGATGAAGAGTACACCCGCGACGTGGCCTTTAGCTACGGCAGCGGCTTTATCCGTCTGGAGCCGGGCAAAGAGGGGCGGCAAAAGTACGCCATCGCCTGTTTGTGCGGCAACGATCTGCCCGACATCCTGCGCAACAAACGCACCATGCAGCGCATTTACGATTCCGACTATAATTTTTCCAAGCCGCCGCGCCTGCCTGTTCTGTCCACCATCGTCGGCGATCGCAAGGTGGTGCTGATGTGGGATAACAATTCGGAAAAATCAAAAGACCCCATTTACGGGTCTGACTTTGAGATGTATAAAATATACCGCAGTACGGATCCGCAGTTCAGCGACATCAAGACCGTCTCCGACGCCTTTGGCAACCCGCTTCTGTACAAGCCGTTGGCTCAATTCGATCTCAAAGACGGCCTGACCGGTCCGCACCCCATTCCCATCGGCGGCAATGGTTCGGGCGACGGGCTGGACCTGGGTGTGGCGTATGATATGGGCGAGGACACCGGATTGCGCCACTCGTTTGTGGACACCAATCTCACCAACGGCCGGACTTATTATTATGCGGTGGTGTCTGTGGACAAAGGCTATGCCGCTGATTTCTTCAGCCGCGGCCTGTCCGATCGGCAAAATCTCACGCCCAACAGTCCGACGGAATGCACGGCGGTCATCCAGACCAACATACTGGGCCAGACTGTTTTTGTCGACCGCAACTGCGCGGTGGTGGTGCCCATGGAAGCGGCGGCCGGCTATATGCCGCCGCAACTGGAATCCGGCGTGGAGCATACCGCCGGCATCGGCACCGGTTCGATCCACATTGAAGTGTTGATTCCGGACAGCATCAAACGAAATCACGAGTATCAATTGTCTTTCCGGGACGATGGTTCGATCGAGAAATTCGACAAGACGTTCAAGACCGGCTTGACGAACGGCGCTATTCTGGTGGATGTAACCAGCGGCGATACGCTGTTGCGCGCTAAAGACAAGTATAAAAGCGATGAATTCGCCGAAAAACTGTTCCACGGCTTCAAGATGGACATTATGAATCATGATTCCATCAAGACCGACTGGGCGGGATGGGTCAAAGGTGCGAGCAACCTGATCGGCGATCCGCGCGGCTATGATTCGCAATGCCGGGCTGTGCCGCGTGATTATGAAGTGCGCGTCTTGTCCATGGGCGCCGATACCTCTTATTCCGCGGTGCCCGGCCGCGAGATCCGCACCAATTATAAAGTGTACGACATCACAGATCCGGATCACCCCTTTGAAGTGGTCTTTGGTTTGTCGGAAAACGGCGATTCCCTGAAAGGGGTGCTGAGCGCCGGCGATCAGATCGCCATCAAGGCCTCTCCGCTCGTGGTCACCGTGGGCGGCGTGGTCAAGTACATCTACACCGAGACCTCCTGGCGCATCAACTTTGCGCTGCCGCGCGGTGTGGACAATATTTATCAATTGCTTCCGAAACACGGCGATGTGTTCCGGTTTCTCACTCGAAAGCCTTTTGACCGCCACGATGTTTTCACCTTCAAAGTCATCGGCGCTGAAGTGCGCCAGGAACTGGTCAAGAGCGCCATGGAAAACATCTACACCGTGCCGGATCCCTATATCGCCGCCAGCACGCTGGAAAAGCGTCTGGTCAGCCAGGACGTGGGGCGAGGGGATCGGCGCATCGATTTTGTCAATCTGCCGGCTGAGTGCAAAATTTCCATCTTTACCAGCGCCGGACGATTGGTACGGGAAATCGAACACCATGGACTGGCAGAACAGGGCCGCGAGAGCTGGGACCTGCGCACCAAAGATGGGCTGGAGGTGTCCCACGGCGTGTATTTTTACCATGTGGATGCACCCAATGTGGGCAGTAAAATCGGCAAGTTGGCCATCATCAAATAACGGTTCGAATCCGCGGAGCTTATCCTAGAATAGTGTGGAGTTGATCATGTATAGAAAAGCAATCAATCTGGTCTGGGCTGCGATGTTCGCCGTTACCTTGGCGACGGCGCAGGAGAAGAATCAGACCTCTTCCCAGTTTGTCACCGATGTCGCCGGCGTCGGCACCAGCGCCGCCACGTTTCTGGAGATCGGCGCCGGCGCCCGAGCTATGGCCATGGGCGCCGCCTATGTGGCCCAGGCTACCGATGCGACGGCTCTGTATTGGAATCCAGCCGGCATCGCTTTTATACCCGGGTTTCAGATCGAATTCATGAACTGCCAGTGGCTGGCGGAAACGCAATACAATTTTTTCGGCCTCGTGGCGCCCATTCCGGCCATCCGTTCCTCAGTGGGAGTGAGCCTGATCAGTCTGGATTACGGGGAAAACCCGGTGCGAACCGTGGAACGGCCTGAAGGGACCGGCGAGAAATACGGCGCCCGCGATGTCGCCGTCAGCGTCAGCTATGCTATGGCCTTGACCGACCGTTTTTCTTTCGGCCTCTCTGGAAAATATATCAATCAACGCATCTGGAGCGAAAGCGGTTCTGCAGTGGCCATGGACGTCGGCGTCTACTACAACACCATGCTCAAGGGCTTGCGTCTGGGCGCTTCGGTCAGCAATTTCGGTTCCGACATTCAGATGGCCGGCCGCCATCTTACCACCGTGGTGGACCCCGATGAGGCGGTGCAGAACTTTGACCGTGTGCCGGTCAACTATAAAGTCGGCAGCTATTCACTGCCGCTGCTGTTTCGGGTGGGATTGGCGTACACCCGCAGTTTGGGCTCTTTGGGCACAATTACCGTGGCCGGCGACGTCAATCACCCCAGCAATACAACCGAGAGCATCAACCTGGGCGCGGAGTACGGGTTCGCCAACATGTTTTATGTCCGTGCCGGCTATGAAAACCTGTATGAACGGGATCACCAGAACGGCCTCACTTTCGGCGGCGGCGTGGAATATTTCCGCCGCGGCATGATGGGCTTTCGAGTGGACTATTCCTGGGCTGATTGGGGGATCCTGACCAACACTCAGCGCTTTTCCCTGGGTTTGCTTTTTTAACAAATGACGATGCGCACACTGCGGGAAATGCATGGCGTCGCTGATTAAAACCGTATTTCACGAAAGGAGGGCCGGGGAATCGTTCAAGGAACTTGTGCGTTGCTATAAATCGTTCGGTTGTTCACCCTTTCAGGAGGAAGCAATGAAAAGAAGTGCTATCATGCTGGTTGTTTTCATGCTGGCGACCGTTTCATGGCTCTCGGCACAGACGTTTCTGGCGCCGGCTAGCGAAGTAGAACCCAATAACTTTTTCAAAACCGCGACTCCGATGCCGGAAAATACTCTCATGTTTTCGAGTTTTTCCAGCAACGGGGATGTGGACGTCTACACCATGAACATGTCGGTGGACAGCATTTACCACATTTACTCTGATTCCGTAAGCCTGCCGGCCAGCATGCACGTGGAGATCTTTTTCAGCCAGGATACCACCAAAAACCTGTTTGTCGGCAAACCCGATGGCCGCGCCGGCTGGAGAAATTTCCGCGTCGCCGGCTGGGTGCCCAGGGAATACGGCTCCGGCGTTTACTATCTACGCGTCACCCATCCCAACTCGATCACCGCCGAGTACAACGGCTCCTACCGAATCCGCTACATCTCTCAGGGTTTGAGCTATTGGGCCGGGCTGCATGAACCGGACAATACCTTCCAAGAATCCTTCAGCCAGTTCCCGTTGCCCATCGACGGCAGCCGTTTTAACGGCATGTTGTACAACATGGACAGTTTTCCGCACGGCTGGGACGACCGCGATATTTTCTACATGGTCGGCGAGCAGGGCATGCGCTTATGGGTGGAGACCGAACCGGTCCAGGGCTATCCACACACCCGCGATATGGACAGCGCCATCGATATCTGGGACGGCGACGGCAACACCCGCTTTTTACAGAATGACGATAAAGACAATCAGGAAGAGGATTTCGGCGAGAACAACGTGTTCTCTTTAGCCGTGATGGACAGTTTGCCCTATAGCGGCTTGTATTATGTGACCATGATCACCTGTTATTCTTCATGGTACGATGGAACCGCCAGCATGACCGATGAGGATCCCTCCACCGGCGGCTATATCGCCTATGCCTGGATGGGTGAACGCTCCAAGGAGCGGGAACCCAACGACGTCTCCGACCAGGCAACGCCGTTGTGCGAGCCGGTCACCGGTTCGCGAGTGGGCCCGACCAACAACTTTCTCATCAACGCGCAGTTCAGCAGCGATGGGGATGTGGACTGGTTCGCCTACAATTTGAAAAGCACCAAGATGTATTTTTTCACCACCACTCACAACGGCACCATCGGCGCTAATATAAACCTCGAAGTCTACAATCGCAAGGACATGACCACCAACCTGGCCAGCAGCCAGGTGAACGGCCGTTATAACAACGGCAACTTCCGTTTCTGCGGTTTCGTTCCTCCGGAAGACGGCGTCTATCTGTTCAAGCTGACCCCCTCGGCCGGAACGGTCACCGGCGCCTTTACCGGCGAATACCAGCTGCGCATGGGCTGGGCGACGCCGCGCACGACCAACCGCCTCAACGAACCGGCCAACAATACCCAGAGCGGCGCCGTGGCCGTGGCTTTCGACTCCAGTAAAACCATCGGTTCCATCTATCCGGCCGGCGACGAAGACTGGTATAAATTCGAAGGCAAGGCCGGCGATATCATCGATGTCGAGCTTTTCAGCGCGCTGGATGTCGAAGGCAAAAAGTGGGCGCGGGATCTGGATACGGTGCTGGAGCTCTATGATCCGAGCGGCAATAAAATGGAAAACGACGATTATCGTCCAGGTCCGGAGCGTCATCCCGGCAACGTTTTCTCCGCTATCAAGAACTATGTGCTGCAGGGCAGCGGCACCGTGTACATCAAAGTGGCTTGCGGCTATACCGATCCGAGTCACAAAGGCAACAACCCGGTCGGTTTGTATCGCATGGTGGTTTATTCCAGCGCCGCTTCTCCGGCTTTCAAAGAGAAAGAAAAGAACGACGTGGTGGCTATGGCCATGCTGTTGCCCGAAGGCAAAGAGGTGGAAGCCACTTTCTCCAGCGCCGGCGATGTCGACTGGTACAAGATGGAACTGCAGGCCGGGCGCATGTACTTTATCAACACCACCAACAGCGAACTGGCTGCCAACATCCATGCCGAGTTTTTCGCTGAAGCCGATACGGCCGCCAACGTACTCGATGCAAGTGTGGACGGCCGCTACAACAACAAGAATTTCCGCATCTCGGGATTCCTGCCGCCGGCCAGCGGCGTCTATTACTTGAAATTGACCTGTCCGACCCCGGGCGCCGGCACCTATGTGCTGCGCATGCGCAGCAGCGACGTGGCGGAAGTCGGCTCCTTCCATGAACCGGACAATTCCATCGCCGAAGCGGACGCGCTGGGCGACTATCCGGTCGACGGCGTAACGGTCAAGAGCGCTTTCTACAATCCAGCGGATCCCAAGGGTTACAACGACATCGATATCTATCGATTCAATCTGACCAAGGGACAGGTCTTTGAGGCTAAATTGACGCCGGTGGGCGGACCGACCTGGCATCGGGACACCGATTCTTACATCTTCCTCACCAACGCCAACGGCGATACGCTGGCCGACAACGATGACGATTCCGGAACCACTCTCTCCAAAGTCGCCATCGAAGTGCCGGCGGACGGCGTCTACTATGTTCTCGTGGCCGCCTGCTACTCCACTCAGCTGAACGATCCGGCCAATGACAGAAACCCGGGCACCGGCGATTATCTGCTCACGTTCAGCGGTTCGGTGAGCGAATCGGAACCGAACAACTCTGCCGAGCAGGCGAACCTCATTCCGATTTCCAACAGCAGTCTGGTGGAAGCCCGATTCGCCCCCAACGATGTTGAGGATTGGTTCAAGGTGAATCTGGAACACGGCCGTTTCTACTATTTCAACTCGGCGGATTCCAAGGTTGCGGAAAACATCACCCTCGAGGTCTATAAAGAGGCTGACCCGAAAGAAAATATCATCGACAGCAGCCCCATGGGCCGTTACAGCAGCAAGGATTTCCGCCTCAGCGGCTTCAATCCGCCTGAGACGGGCACCTATTTGCTCAGACTCACCGTGCCCGTCGGCGCCATCAATGACCAAAACATCGGCACCTACAAACTGCACGCCGCCGGCGGCGAACTGATCTCCGAAGTCGCGGCACTGCACGAACCCGATAACACCCTGCAGCAGGCCAATAGCGTCGCCAAGTTGGCCACTGACGGCAAGCCGGTCAAAGTGGCTTTTGACAGCAACGCCGATCTGGACATTTTCGCCATCGACGGCATTGCCGGCCAGACTCTGACCGTAACGCTGTCGCCCGGAACCGGTCCGCGCTGGATCCGTGAATTGGATACCGGCATGCGTCTGCTGACGGCGGACAGCACCGTGCTGGACGATAGCGACGATTACGACGACTGGTACGAAATTAACTATTACATGGGCGATATCAGCTGCACCTATTCCCAGGTTAAGAGCGTCTCTCTGCCCTACACCGGCACCTATTACGTCGTCGCCATGCCCTACTATGGCCTGGCGTATCAGGGCGGCAGCACCTCCTTCGGCAACAACGCCACCGGAAGCTATCACATTTCCGCGACTATGATGATGCCGACCGGAGTGGAAACTCAGACGGAGATGCCGCAAGAGTTCGCGTTGGATCAGAACTACCCCAATCCGTTCAATCCGACGACCACCATTCAGTACCGTCTGAAAGAAAATGTGCATGTCAATGTGTCCATTTACAACATCCGCGGCCAGTTGATCGCCACGTTGGTGGACCGCATTCAGACCGCCGGCAGCTATTCGGTGCGTTGGAATGCGCTGGATCAGTTCGGTCAACGGGTGGCCAGCGGCATGTATCTCTATCGCATTCAAGCTGGCGATAAATTCATTCAAACTAAAAAATTGCTTCTGATGAAGTAACCGTTGGAATGCTCAAGCCTCAGGAAGCGATTCCTGAGGCTTGATTATTTAAGGACCTTACGCTTTGAAAAAAATCGTGTTGCTCCTGGGCGCCGTTTTTTTACTTTTCGTCGCCTGCGGAAGACGGGCGCCGCGGTCCCCTGTGCTGGCTGAGATAGGCGATCGAAAGATCACGGTGGAGGACTTTCGCCGCAATTATGAATTCGGCTTATCCCATCTCAAAACCGGTCCGGACCGTAAGCGAACCTATCTGAACTATATGATCAACGAGGCGATCCTCGCCCAGCAGGGCTACAAGCTGGGGTTGCAGAACTCGGAACGAGTCCGCCGCCTGGAGCAGGACTTGATGGACGAGCTGCTGGTGGAGGCCTGGTTTGATCACGAGGTTGCCAGCAAGATCACAGTGACGCCGCAGGAGATTCGCGACGCCATCACCAAGGCCAAGGTGAGCTGGAAACTTCGCTACTGGTACGAACCCAACGTCGAGTTCGCAGGCCGCGTTCATCAGGCCATGTTGGAGCGCGGCTATACTTCGGTGGTGGATGAGATATTGCGCAGCAACCCGGAAGTGCAGATGCAGCCCAAAGATTTTGAAACCGGCTATCTCACCTATCTGGACGTCTCGGATGAATTGCTCGCCGCCATTCAGGATCTGCCCATGGGTGAAATCTCCCAACCGGTTGAGATGGAGGGGGGCTTTTTCATCTTTCAGGTGCTGGACATCCGCCGTCAAGGGATCACCGAATATGAATACCAGGAACGGGCTGAGAGTTACCGGCAGATCCTGTATTACCGGAAATTGAACAAAGCCGCTGCCGCCTATACCGCCCAATTCATGACCCCTAAGAACGTCACCACCAAAGGCGAGCCGTTTCGACTGCTCGCCGACGCCCTGCAGGCCTGGGCTGCGCAAAAACAGGAAGGCCCCCGGGATTTCCTCAAGGCCGTGCGCACCGCTCAGCCCGAGGATGGAAAGCTGTACGAGCTGGGGCAACGGCTCGGAACGACGCTGGTCACCTTTGAGGGCGGCGCTTGGACCGTAGAGGATTATCTCAAACACCTCAATCCCGGAGTGCTCAAGAGACATTTTGCCGACCGTTCTCAACTGCGCAATGCCCTGAATAATGAAATAGCGATCGCTGTTCGTGATCATTTCTTTACCGAAGCGGCGCGTAAGAAAAAACTGGACCGGTTGCCCTCGGTGCAGAGTGAGTTGACCGCTTGGCGCAACAAGTGGGTGTTTGAGGAGTGCCGCCGGTATTATGGTCAAAACGTGCAAGCGGTGGATGATCAAGCGGCGGCTGACTTTTTCAACGCCCATCTCGCACAGTACAGAATGAGGCCGGATGACCAACCGCTTCTGGCGCAAAACCTCGAGCGGGCCCGCCGCGACGCCTATCACCACCAAATGCTCCGCCGTCTTGACCAGGTGATCGATTCTCTCCAGGTTGCCTTTCCGGTCGTGGTCCATCAGGACGTGCTGGATACGATTAAAACAGTCGAATTCGAAAAATCGCGCTGGGCCAGCATGCAGGTCTACAAACGCAGCAGCAACCGTCTGGCGGTGCCGATCGTGGATCCCGGATGGGGAGCCTTCATCAAACAGTAAACCAGTAATGATCTCATGGAAACGGAACGATGCGTCAACTAGCCTATGCTTTGATTTTTTTTCTCTTCATCAATGGCCCTGTCTGGGGGCAGTCCCTGCCGTGGATGGATTCCTTTGCCGATAACGATCTCGCCGGCTGGACTATTGTCGACGATGAACCGAACCGGGAAGGCCCAGGTCTGTGGCGAGTGGACGAACAGACCCTGCGGCAGACTTCTAATATCTATTATGGGCTGACGCCTGAAGACGAATACGCCAAATTTCTCGGCACCCACATTCACGCTGGGAATCCCGAATGGAAAGATTATTCCTTTAATTGCCTGATGCGTTCTGAGGACGATGACGGCATAGGGATTCTGTTTCGTTACCGGGATGCGCAGAACTATTATCGTCTGATCATGCTCGATGACGCGAATAACCGGGGACCGTTTACCCGGCTGCAAAAATATGTGGCTGGCGTCATGACCACTCTGCAGGAAACCCAGTCCACGGCAAAGGCCATTCCGGCCGGCTGGTTCAGCGTCACCGCGGATGTACGCGAGGACCGCATTACGATTTACCTCAACGGGGCACTGCTTTTTTCAACCACCGACGCCGCTTTTTCCAGCGGCGGCATCGGATTCATGTGCTACGCCAACAGCGGCGCGCATTTCGACAGCGTGCGGGTCACCTCGGAATCCCTGGTCTATGAAAAGCCGGCGAACGCGACCCCGGTTGTTCAGAGGCTGCCCTATATCCAGTCGTCGACGCAGCATTCCGTGCAGATCGCCTGGCGCACTTCCACGGCCGCCATCGGTGCGGTGGAGTATGGAACGACGCTCGACTATGGTTCCACGGTCCAGGAGGACTCGCTCGGCTGGAAACATTGGCTCACTCTCACCGGGCTGGAGCCGGACACCCGCTATTTCTATCGGGTGACCAGTAACGGCGTCGTGATGACCGAAGGCGACACCTTTCGCACCGCTCGCCCGGCCTCTGATCCTCGTGCCAGTTTTTTGATCTGGGGCGACAGCGGAACCGGCGGCGCCGCTCAGTACGGCGTCGCTGCGTTGATGGAACAGCAGCAGGTGGATTTCTGTCTGCATGTGGGCGACGTTTCGCAGTCCAACGGTTCCGAGTACGACAACATCTTTTTCAAACCCTATAAGAACATCGTGAAATACCGCCCGGTTTTCACCAGCATCGGCAATCACGACACCTATTTTGATCAGGCCGCCACCTATCTGGAAAATTTTTATCTGCCGCACAACAATCCGGACAGTACCGAGCGCTGGTATTCGTTCAACTGGGGCCATGTTCATTGCATCGCTTTGGACAGCAACGTCGATTTCGGCCTCGGCAGCCCCCAATACACCTGGCTGGTCGACGACCTGAACTCGGAGGCGCGACGGCAAGCGACCTGGACCGTGGTTTATTTCCATCATCCGCCCTATTCGGTCGGTTGGGATGTGTGGGCCGGCGACACGCGCGTCCAAACGATCCTGCAACCGCTGTTCGAAGCGAAAGCGGTTGATATGGTGTTCAACGGCCACACCCATGATTATGAGCGGGGTTATCTGAACGGCGTTTACTGGATTATCACCGGCGGCGGAGGAGGGGGCTTGGATGTCTGGGGCCGCGATTACCGCCATGTGGCCAAAGATATTTACGAGTTTCATTACACGCGGGTCGACCTGGTCGGCGACAGCCTGCGGCTGCAGGCTGTCAGCATCAACAACCAGATCATCGACGATCTTCGCATCCGCAAAGGCGATCCGCCGCCGCTGCAGCCGGAAGAAAAGAGCGAGCGGGAGAACAACGACACGGCGGCCTCAGCCACCATGATGGCCGTCGGCGATACCCTCTCCGCCGTATTTTCTTCCCCTGCCGATGTGGATTGGTTCAAGTTCAAACTGCAGGCGACCCATCTCTATTATTTCACCAGTTTTTCCAGCTTGCCGACCCAGCTGGAGCCGGATCTCGCCCTCTATTATGAAGGGGACTATGAAGCCAACCTGTTGAATGCTTCGGTGCGCGGCCGCAACAACGGCGGCGATTTCCGCCTGGCCGGCTTTTTAGCGCAGAAGACCGGTATCTATTACGCAAAAATTTCCAACCCAATGGGCGTAAACGGCTCGTACCGGCTGCGGCTGGTGGGCGGCAGAGGCGTGCAGGACCTTTTTCAGCATGAACCGGATAACACTCTGGCACAGGCAGGACTGAGGCCTCGTTTGGCCTCCGGCGACACGCTGCACGGCGCCATTTTCCCCGCCGATGATAAAGACTGGTATCGCCTCACCGGTCAGGCCGGCCGAGCGTTTGAGCTGGGCGTGATTCCGCTCCAAGACCTTGCTATCCGCGACGTAGATACTTTTGTGTCACTGTTGGATTCCAACGGAACAGTGCTGGCTGAAAACGATGATCGCGGCTTGCAAGTGGTCGCCACTGGAGAAACTATCAACAACACCTTTTCGGCCTTAACCGGCGTCTTTCCTTATACCGGCGTTTATTACCTGGCTGTGGAATGTTACTACACTTCGACGCGCGGCGGCGTGAATGATGCCAACCCAGGCGTCGGCGAGTATCGCGTGGTCTTCACCTCGCAACAGGGAACAGCGGTCAGCCGAGAGGACTTGGCCGTACCGGCCGGCTATGCGCTGCACGCCAATTATCCCAATCCCTTTAATCAAAGCACTGCGCTTACCTTCGACCTGCCGAAACAGGAAGGAGTGGTGGTGGAAGTGTTGGATCTTCTGGGCCGTCGGGTGGCCCTGATCTGCCAGGCTGTCAAGCCCGCCGGCCGCTATCGCCTGCAATGGAACGGCGCTGACCAGATGGGCCGGGCTTTGCCCAGCGGCCTCTATTGGGCTCGCCTAAGCGCCGGATCGTTCAGTCAAACGATCAAGATGATGCTGCTGCGCTAGCATGACGGCGTGAGACAGGCCTATACTTACTGTGAAGGACCGATAGATGAAAAACATTTTTCAAACAGCTGCATGGGTGTTGATTTTCACCTGGATGGCCGAGGGAGGGGAACGCGTCGTCTATGTCACCACGCTGGCCACTAGTCACACCCATGTCGGCCAAAATCATACCCTGTCAGGTCTATTCTATCAGACGCCGGGCGACAGCGCTTGGGGATTCATGGCTAGGCCCAATAATCGCGTCTATTCGATGGATGCCTATCTGCCCAGCGGAGGCAGGATACTGGCCATGGCGACGCACACCGGTGTGCAGCAATCCTGGGACGGCGGCAAGACCTGGAAGACCACCAGCGACTGGCGCATGACCGAGGTCAGCGTCATCCGGTTTGCGGCGGATAATCCGCGCAAACTGTACGCCGCTTCTCCATATGGCTTTTACAAAACAACCGATGACGGATGCACCTGGACGGCGCACAACAACGGACTGGACAATCCCGACGCCACTTTTGTCACCGCTTTGGTGATCGATGACAGCCGGCCCGGTCGCTTGCTGATCTCCACAGAGGCCGGCCTCTATGAAAGCGACGACGATGGCGAACACTGGCACGCCGGAACTTTGGAGGTGAATCACGTGCGCACCCTGGTGCAGCACCCACGCAATCCGGAGGTGTGGTTGGCCGGCACAGAGGATCATGGCCTGTATCGCAGCGTCAACCACGGCAAAAACTGGCAGAAATGCGACAGCGGAATTCTGCATGCCACGTTTTACTCGATCGCCTTTGATCCATCGCATCCGGATACCCTGTACGCCGGCGGTTTTCAAACAGGCGTCTATAAATCCAGTGATGGCGGCAAAACCTGGAAACAGTTTTTCAGCGGCCTGACGTCGCTCGATGTTCATTCTCTGGCGGTGGACCCGGCTGACAGCCGTTGCGTCTATGCCGGTTCTACGGCGCAGGGCGTCTTTCTTTCCCAAGACGGCGGCCTGACCTGGCGCAATCACGGCATCGCCGGCGGCTATGTCTGGACCATTAAAATTCTCAATTATGAAAGATAGATCATGAATAAATGGCTGAGTTTTGCGCTTGTACTTGTTTTTGCCGCTGCGGAAGGGATACCGGCTCCATTACAGTCTGAATCAGTCTACCGGCGCAATTTTGAGCTTCGCAGGAAAGCGTTTTTCGCTGTGTATGATACCATGCGAGCCGTCAATTTCAATACCATCGCTGCACGCTATCGGACCGGTAAGAATCTGGCCTGGGCGGATTCCGCTTTCATCGAATTGGTGAAGAATCCCAGCGGTGATATGTTCTGGATGTTTCCCTGCATCGGCACCTATCTCGCGGGCAAGGGCAGAATGTCGGCGCAGACTGCCGCAGCCGTGCGGCAAGCGTGGAAAACCTATGCGCCGACCCGCGGCGATACTGAGAACCACTGGGCCATGTACTATGCCACGCTGTACCTGGCGGCGGAACAATGGCCTGATCTGCCGGGCTCTGAATGGTACAACGGCAAAAGCTCGAAGGAAAACCGTCAGGAAAGCCGCGAATACCTCTTTTCCTGGGCCCGATTGACCACCACCCGAGGCCAGGGCGAATTTGATTCTCCGGACTACTTGGCTGAGTATATGATCGCCGCGACCCTGCTCTCGGGCTATGCTAAGGACCGCCAGGTCAAACAGCTGGGCGCCATGCTGGCTGACTATTTTATGGCCGATTTCGCGGTGGAACATTTGCAACAGCAATACGGCGGCGGACACAGCCGCATCTATGAGGTCAATCTGATGCGGTTCGATCGCTCCACCTCCAGCGGTTTCGCCTATTTATACTTCGGCGCTGGGGACCCGATCACAAGCGGCTGGTGCTATTATGCTCTGCAATCCGGATACACGCTGCCCTATATGATCTATCAAATGGCCATGGACCGAAGCACGCCCTATGTGCATCGAGAACGCAAACGGGTGCGCAACAACATCCGTTTTGGCAAGGAGCTCAATCCTCCGGTCTTTAAATATACCTACATGAACCGTGAATACGTACTGGGATCGCTGCATGGCGGATTGCTGCAGCCCATTCAACAACAGACCTGGTGTCTGCGCTACCTCCACGGTAAACCCTTCTCCATGATTTTCGGCCTGCATCCTTATTGGTCGATCGAGGAGATCGGAACATTTTTTCCCGAGGAGATCAAACCCTCCATGGCCGGCATCACCGCTTCCAAGGCGACCTATAACAATCCGGACAAGTGGACCGGGGGCTCGTATTACGAATACACCTTTCAGGATAAAAATACTTTACTGGTGCTTTATGACATCCCCGTGGGCACGACCAGCAACCATATCGACGGCTTTTTCCCGGCTAATCTGCAGGAGCGCAGGATCGATCCCAGCGGCTGGATTCTGTGCAAGGCCGGCGATGTCTACGCAGGCTGGTATCCCCTGCAGCCGGTGGAGTGGAGCGAAGAGTTCGAGTTGCGCACGCTGGTATGGAACCTGGGCACCGGCAGCACTCGCAACGACGGCACCATGGACCTGCGTAATTATCGCCTGCGCAGCTGGCCGTTGCAAAACGGCTATGTGATTCAGGTGGGTTCTTTGTCCGAGAACGGATCTTTTGACGCGTTCTGTCGGGCGGTGGCGGAAACCAGGCCGGTGGCGGTTCTGCAGCCCGGCCGGGTTGCTGTAGACTATCGAACATGGGACGGCCGGCGGATGGAATTCGCCTACCCTGATCAGCGCAAACTGAACGGTGAGAAGGTGGCTTATGAGCAGTTCAAGCTGTTCGACGGCCCTTTTCTTCAGGCGGAGGTGGACAGTGAGATGCTGACGATGCGTTACGGGGGGAAAACGCGGATTTATGATTTTAAAACAATGACCATCAAGTGATCTGAACCCGCGGCGCTCAGCGCTCAGGTGGCGGGCGACTGTTCCCCATCTGAACGCCGGGCAGCGAAGAGCCGCGCCCAAAACGGCGCTATCTCGAAGGAGGCGGCGCCGGACGAGTCCACGGAAACTGATGCTCCTTCGGTCCAAAGATCGTGCAAGCCGTCGACGCCTTTTAAACAGCAGTTTACTCTATGGGGGCTGTTGTTCAGCGCGACGATGATCTGTTCCTCCCCACAGGATCTGCTGAAAACATAGATCCTTTCTTCATCATTCACCAGCAGGGTTTGAAAATCGCCACATTGCAGCGCCGGATGGCGGTTACGCAGATGGATCAGCCGGCGATAGAGTTGATGCAGCTCATGGTCAAAGGCGACGACTTCCGCTTCGCGTCGCGTCGAGCCGTCCGGTAGAAAGCGGGCCGGGGCATACGGACGGTCCGGCCAGAGCATCGGCTGCCGGCAACAGGGATCGTTGGCCCCCCACATGCCCGCTTCATCGCCGTAATAAATCATCGGGCTGCCGACATAGGTCATCTGAAACAGCGCCATTAATTTTTGTATTTGCCGGTGTTGGGGTGTGGGTTTGGCAATGCGGTAGCGTGGATTCTGCGCCTGGGACCAGCGGCTGTGTCGGCGCCACTGGCGGTAGGGCGCCCCATCCGGATTTGCGATCAAGGTGGGCAGGCGGGGTGTATCGTGGCTGTCGTACAGGTTCTGCATCGCGTAGGCGACCTCGGCGGGAAAAGCCTGGCGCAAGTCGCGCAGCCGTTGATCAAAAGCGGAGGTGGAGATTCGGGTCTTTTGGTTGATGAAATACTCTGCGCAGCAAAAAGCGAAATTATAATTCATCACGGCATCGAATTCGTCGCCCTGCAGATAGGGCTGCAAGACCGGAATGGCATCGATCACCTCTGCGGTCAGATAGGCCTGCGGGTTGATCGATTTGACCAGGCGGCGCCACTCTTGCCAGAATGGGTGGGCGACGCAGAACGCCACATCCAGACGCCATCCGTCGATGCCGGCGGAAAGTTCGCCGTTGTTATAGGGATCCATCCAGCGTCTGGTCGCCTGAAAGATATAATCCCGCGGTCCTTGAACAATGCCGTTTGTATCCTGCTTCCACTCCGGCAGCTCCCTGAATCCGAACCACCCCTGATAATCGAAAGTTTTCCCAGTCAGCGGATCATCCCAGCTTGTAACCTTGAACCAATCCCGGTAGGCGGATCTCTGCTGCTTTTCCTGTAAATCCTGAAAAGCCCAGAAGGTCACTCCCACATGATTGAACACGCCGTCCAAAATGAGATGCATGGAGCGGCGATGGATTTCCTGAATCAGGGTCAAAAGGGCGAGATCCGCCTGAGTCCATATCCAAGTGGAAGGATCTGCGGGATTTTCTTTCGCCAGCGCCTTGCGGTCCCTCTGTGGATCCGGACCCAGATTGGGATCGATGTGATGATAGGTGGCGCCGTCGTATTTATGGCTGGAGGGTGCGGAGAAAACCGGACAGAGATAGAGCGCGGTGACGCCCAGGTCCTGAAGATAATCGAGTTTGTTGAGAATGCCCTGCAGATCGCCGCCGTAACGGCGTCGCTGCAGATGAAACCAGATATCGCGATGGGGATGGGCCTGTTCGTAAGGCTGTCGTTCGTACCAATCTGAGGTCCATGGATGGATCTGCCAGGGTTCGCTGAGGTCATGGGGCCAAGCGCCCCGCTGGTCGGCCAGGGTGGGATCGTTGTCAGGATTCCCGTTGCAGAACCGCTCCGGAAAGATTTGGTACCAAACGGCCTTCTTTGCCCATTCAGGGGGAAATTGTGCAATCACGAGTCAGCGTAATGTATGGTGAAGGGAGGCCGAGCCTTTATGTCCGGCGCGGCGATTATCGTTTTATCATCTTTTCGCGCAAAGCGAACGGATCCGCTGTGGAGGATTTTCCGCGCACGCGTTCGCTCAACGCCTGGAACACCTGCTTTTGTAGGTGATGGATTTCGCAGTTGGCCGGAATCGGCTTGCAGCGTCGTTCTTCACGCATCACCACATAAGGACGAACCAGGTCTTTCAAACTGACCGGCTGCCCGGCTTCTTTGTAATACACCCAGGCCGCGTGTATTGCAGCGCCAAGGGCGGCGCCTTCGCCTTCCACCGGCACCGCCTCTGCTGTGAAAATATCGGCAATGGTCTGGCACCAGGCCGGCGACTGAGCCAGGCCGCCGGTGAGGCGGATCTCTGTCGGCCTTATGGGCATCTTGCGGAATCCATCGTAAAGGTTGAGAATGTGGCCTTCAAGCACAGCGCGGCAGAGATTTTCTTTGCTGAACTCTTGCACGCCGAAACCGAAATAGACTGGTCCGGCGATGGGTACATCCGGCGTGCGTTCGCCGACATACCAGGGGATGAGCAGGCGGCCGTGGTTTCCCGGCGGCGTCTGCCGAATGAGTTCATCGAATTCCGTATGGCTCAAACCATACTGCTGCACGATCGCATTATAACCATTAGCCAGATTGGATACGCAGAGCAGCGGCAGAAATCGTCCTGTGCTGTCGCAAAACGCAGCTATCTCGCCGTTGGCATCGATATACGCTTGCTCCATACATGTGTAGGCTGTACCGCTGGTGCCTAGACTCACGGTGACGATGCCCGGCTCAACATTGCCGGTGCCGACAGCGCCGTACATGTTGTCGCCGCTGCCGGCGTCGATGCGGCACCGAGGATCCATCTCAAAGCGTTGTGCCAAGTCGGCGCTGATGGCGCCGATGGTGGCATCCGAAGGCCGGATCTCGGGCAGTTTGGCCGGTAAATCCGCAGAGATGGCTGCAAGCACCCGAGCGGACCAGCGGCGGGTTTGCGGGTGCCAGAGCGCCATGCCCGAGGCATCGCCCGGTTCCATAACCCGTACGCCGCCGGTCAAGTACCAGTTTATATAATTATGCACCAGGAAACACGTAGAGGTTTTGCGAAAGGCTTCGGGTTCATGCCGCGCCATGTGAAAGATCTTGGCAGCGGTATAGCCGGTGCGCTGGCTGTTGCCCACTTCTTGAATCATGTTCTCCGGACCGCCCACCGCTTCGGTGAGCAAGCGGCATTCTTCTTCGGTGCTGAAATCGTTCCATAATTTGCTGCGTTTACGGGTGAGCGCTCCCTGCTGATCCAGGGTGACCAGACCATGTTGTTGACCGGATACAGACAGGCAGCGGATCTGCCGCTGATCGAGTTTCGATCGACGCAGGCGTTCCAGCAGGATATCGACGGCTTCAATCCACATGGCAGGGTCAGATTCCGAAGCGCCCAACTCCAATCCCTGAACCACGCCGTTGACGGTGCCATAATGCGGCAGATCCTGATCATACTGGACCGAGTCCTTGTAGACCATCTCTTTTTTATCGTCGTCGATGACCACCAGTTTGGTGCTTTGGGTTGAGCTGTCGAGGCCGGCGAACAGGTGCGCCATGTCTCCTCCTGTCCAATGCGCGGATCCAGCAAAGGGTCAACCTCTGCCGGATCCGGTCTAGTCATTTGCTGATCGCTTTTTTAATTTTTTGCGCTGTTTTCGGGCCGTAATAGTTGCAGGGCCCCTTTTTGGCGTCCGGGGTGATGCCGAGGTCCTTGATGGCTTTTTTCACCAGGTTTTCTGAAACAGCCCACGCTTTCGCCAGTTTCGCAGCGGTCAACAGTTCCTCTGCCATGATGGTCCTCCTTTTGTATGGCCTTGTGTCCTGAAAAAGATAAGGTTTTTTAAATATAAAGCAATGAAAATGTCTTTGATCCGGCCGCAGGCCCGGGGGCCGCTTCCGCTTGATGAACGAATGTTCATCCTCCTCGGGACGCTGCCGTTTTCGTGGCGACGGTCGGTTATGAAAGCAATTCATTTTCCTGCATGTTAAAACCTTAGGCGGCAATTTTCATTTTGGTTTTCACGCTTAAAATGTGTATTTTTTGATCGCCTTCTGTGAATCATTATTTATCAATCAGCGCTTAGGAGATGTGTTGCATGAAAGTTCTTGTTCTTAACTGCGGAAGCTCCTCGATAAAATTTCAGCTCATCGAAATGGAAAATGAAGAAGTGCTGGCGAAAGGCCAGACGGAAAAAATCGGTTCTCAGGAAGCGATCTTTACCTACAAACCCAAGGGCAAAGAAAAAATCGTTCGCACTCAGGCCATCGTATCCCATGACGTCGCTATTGAAGTGGTATTGCGGGCGCTCATGGATCCCTACGAGGGGGTTCTTAAATCCAAGACCGAGATCGACGGCATCGGTCACCGGCTGGTGCACGGCGGAGAAGAATTCGTGGATTCGGTTCTCATCGATGAAGAGGTGAAAAAGGGTGTGCGCCGCTGCATTCAGTTTGCGCCGTTGCACAATCCCCACAACCTGCGCGGCGTGGAAGCCTGTGAACAACTTTTGCCCGGCGTCCCTCAGGTCGGCGTTTTTGATACGGCGTTTCACCACACTCTGCCGCTTCAGGCTTACCTTTATGCGCTGCCGATAAAGTTTTATCGTGAGCACAAGATCCGGCGCTATGGTTTCCATGGCACCTCGCATGCGTACGTGGCGCGCAAAGCCGCTGAATATGTCGGCAAGCCGGTTGAGTCCCTGAAGATCATCACCTGCCATCTGGGCAACGGCGCCAGCATCACGGCGGTCGACCGCGGACATTCGGTGGAGACGAGCATGGGTTTTACGCCGCTGGAAGGGTTGATCATGGGCACGCGCTGCGGCGACATCGATCCGGCGCTGATCCCGCATATCGCTGACCTGGAAAAATTGACGTTGGCGCAGGTGGACGCGCTGCTCAATAAAAAGAGCGGTATGCTTGGTTTGACTGAAAAGACCAATGATTTCCGTGAAATCGAAGACGCCGCCGCTGCGGGCGATCAGCAATCGATTTGGGCGCTGGAGGCTTTTTGTCACCGGCTGAAAAAATACATCGGCGCTTATTCGGCGGTGTTGGGGGGACTGGACATTCTGGTGTTCACCGCCGGCATCGGCGAGCATTCCCCGCTGGTGCGTGCCGCCACTTTGAAGAACATGGAGTATCTGGGCATCAGCGTGGATGAGGCGAAGAACCAGGCCAACGCTTTTGATATCGGCACTGGCCGGGTCAAGGTGCTGGTGATCCCGACCAATGAAGAACTGGCGATTGCGCGCGATACGCTGAGGATTTTAAAAGAGCGTTCAAGTTAGCCGGTTTTTAATCTGTCCTTGTGAGCGAAGGCGCCGGGTGAACCATCCTGCCGGCCCTTTGTTAGAGCAAAGCAATCCCCCAGTTCCCTGTCATTGCGAGGGCCGCGGCAAGCGGCCCGAAGAAATCCCCCCAGTCGAGGATCTGTCGTCGTAAAGGGATTGTCCTCTGTCATTGGCTTGCTTCGCTTCAACGCAGAGTGGTGCGAGCCTCGGGAAAAGAGACTCAGCTCGCAATAACGTCAAAAGCCCCTGTTTCAAGGATCTGAAACAGGGGCTTTTTTACGGATCAACGCCATCCCCGCGCAGGCTTAAATCTGTTGCGGGTCCCGCCGCTCCGCTTTGACGAACAGCCTATTTTCAATTAGGAAAATTTTCCTTATTTCGTCAGAATCATCTTTTGAGTTTGTGAAAAAGCATCCGTCTTTAGCCGATACAGATACACCCCGCTGGGCAGGGAGCTGCCGTCCGCGGCCTTGCCGTCCCAGATCGCGCGATACACGCCGGCCGCCTGTCTGCCATGCAGCAGCACCGCCACCTGCTGTCCCAACGCATTGAACACTGTCAGCTCCACCTGACTGTCGCGCGGCAGTTGATACTGAATCGCCGTGGAGGCGTTGAACGGGTTGGGATAATTCTGCATCAGCTGAAAGGTCTCGGGTTGGGCGGCCTGCAATTGGCGTTCCACCTTTGTGGTTCCTGCGGATCTGGTGACGATGATATTGTCGAGTAGGATCTGATCCTTGGCCGAGGCGTTGCTTGGGTTGAGCAAACCAAAGAGGGTAAAGGTGCCGCTGACCCGCGGCTCCGGATCCTGCCCCTCCAGCATCCAGGCTTCAGGCTCATCCACCAATTCGCCTTCCCAGATTTTGGCCTTGATGTCTCCGTCTTTGAGATAATACTTGACCCAATACGGCACATCCAGGGTGAAAGAAAAAGCGCCCTGGGCAAAAACACTGTAGCCGGTTGGATTGAGAATAGCCAGGTCGCCGGCATATTTGCCCAGCATAACCGCGCCCTGCAACGGACTGATAAACAGCGCATAGCCGGGCGACTCGGTGGGATCCGAGTCCAGGCTGTCGCTGTCGAACTCGAGACGGGTGGTGCAGAGGAAGAAAGAGCTGGTGATCTTTTTAAAGTTCACCTGAAAGGTGATCACCTGGTTTGGATCGCTGTAATCGTCCTTTTTGATTGCGTCTTTGGTCGCCTGGGTCGGCTTGTTGTTAGCGTCGAACAGAATGGCCGGAACGCCGTTGGTTTCAGCCAACACCGCGCCCAGCATGCCGCCATAGCTGCCGGTTTGCAGGAACAGGCCGCCCTCCTGCTGCTGCACAATGGCGCCGGAGAGGCCGTCACGTTCGTCATAATAGTTCCAGCCGACGTTCTCCCGCGCCGGCACGTCGCTGTCGCTGAAGGTGTCCCGCCACAGCTCGTCGCCCTCTTTGAAGACGTGGATGTTGTCGATCACCAGCTGGTCTTTGGCCGAGGCGTTGCTGGGATTGAGCAGGCCGAACAGAGTGAAATGACCCTCGACCCGCGGATCCGGATCAGTGCCCTCCATAAACCACTCCGCCGGCTCGTCCATCAACTCGCCTTCCCAAACCTTGGCTTTCATGTCGCCTTCATTCAGGTACAGACGGATCCAATAGTTGACATCCAGGGTAAAGCTATAGCCGCCCTGCGCCAGGGCGGTCCATCCGGTTGGATTGAGGATGGCCAGGTCGCCCTGGTATTTGCCCAGCATCATCGCGCTCTGCAATGGGCTGATGAACAGCGCATAGCCGGGCGATTCAGTGGGATCAGAGTCGAGGCTGTCGCTGTCAAAGGTCATGCGGGTGGAGAGGACGAAAAAAGAACCGGTGATCTTTTTAAAATTGACCTGGAACACGATGGACTGATTAGGATAGCTGTAATAATCTTTTTTAATGGCGCTCTTGGTCGAGTCCGTCAGTTTGCCGGTATCGGTGTACTTGATCTCCGGCAGGCCGTTGGTTTCAGCCAAAACAACGCTGAGCATGCCGCCATAGCTGCCGGTTTGCATGAACATAGCGCCGTCGCGCTGTTCGACGATCGCTCCCGCCAATCCGTCCGCTTCGCTGTAGTACTGCCACCCCACCTGTTTCTGCAGCTTGACGTCGTCGTCATCGAACGTGTCATGCCATAGCAGCTGACCCTGGCCAAAGGCCAGCACAGGGATGAGCAGGATGATGAAAAACAGTAGCCCTTTTCGCATGGATGGTTCCTCCTGTTTGATGGGTTAGAATGAAAAGGTGATGGAAAAACGGTGAATATCTTCGAAATAATCGGCGCTGCCATAGGCATAATCAAAAGAACCCTGCAGGCCGGAGACGTTAAATTCTGCACCCACCCCGGCGGTTAGAGATTCAACCTCATGATTGAATTTATAGCCGGCGCGCAGGCAGTACTTTTTCAAGTAGCTGAACTCGGCGCCAAGGTGAACCCGTTCGGTATGATCGTTGGGATGCAGGGCGTCCAATGAGACGAGCAACCCCACCGATTTGGCGCTGTCCATAAAGAGATCGGTCACATCCATCGCCAAGCCCATGCGCAGCACCATCGGCGTCTGAAACTCTTCGTTCCAATATTTCATGTCGCGGGAAAAATTCTGCATGGCCATGGCAAAGGTCAGGCTTTTCCAGCCCACGTTGTAATAGGTGCCGATGTCCAGCCCCCAATCGTTGAGCTTCCAGTCCTTCTCCTTGCGCGTGCGGATTTTTTCACCGGTCTCCGGGTCCTCATATTCGCTGACCACATAGGAGGCCCGACCCAGTCGTTCATGCAGTCGTTTGACCTTGACGCCGAGGCTGAACTTGTCATTGATGCGGCGCGCATAGGCTAAACCGATCGCATAATCCTCCACGCCGATGTCTCCGGTGAGGACAAAACCGCGATAGTCCACAGATTTATCCACCACACGAGTGCCGATGATCTCACCGTAATCCATATAGGTGATGTCCAGGGCGAAAGTGCCCCAGTTGCCCAAAGAGGCGGCCAGGGCTGTTCCGTAGACCTTGGTGTCGATCAACCAATCCACTTGATTCACCGCCAGCGAGAATCGTTCAATATCCGCCAACGCCGCTGGATTGTGCCAGAGCCCGTTGATGCCGCGGGTGATGGCGGTGCCGGCGTCGCCCATGGCGGTTTCGCGGCTGCTCATGCTGATAGCCAGATAGGTCATGCCGCTCTGCGCCACTTTGTTTTTCATCGCCGGCAGCGATCCGGCCAGCAGCAGAATGCTCAAAAATAAAATGCCGTTTTTCTTCATGGTTCAGCCTCTTTACGATGGTCGCTTTTTGCGTCGAGGATTTTTTAACATGGGGTTGCCCTTGTTTGGCGATGGCCCCGTTCGCAAGGTCGAGCAATCAACGTATGACTACAAACTTGCCCTTGGCGAACCCCAGCGGTTCACCCTGCAAATTCCAGCCCTCCACGGTGTAGAAATAAACGCCGCTTTTCAGCGTCTGCCAGGAATCGGTGATTTGGAACCACATCTCGTCGGACGATTCCGGCACGGAACGCAGGTTGTAGGGATTGGGGTGTTCCAGCTTGGCTACGAGATCGCCGGAGCTGGTAAAGATATGGATCAGGGCTTTGGCCGGCAGACCGACGAAAGAGATGCGGTCTTCGATGCGTGCGCCGATATCTGATTCGATATTCCAATCCTCTGCCACGGTGCCGCCGTATTCCAGGCCCTGAACATGGAAAGGATTGGGCACGACATAGATGGAATCCATGTTGCTGTGGGCGCCTTCGAACGGCACAGCGGCGAACTGGTAATTGCGGTTGCTGAACAAGCTGGATTCGACCGGCTGGCCTCGGGCGATCGAGCTGGAGTTCTGGCTGCCGTCGTCAAACGCGGTGACAAAATAGTAATAACCGACACCGCGTTTGACGTTGCGGTCGGTGTAGGTGTTGCTTACCGGCACGCCGGTGTTGCCGCCGCATTCCCAAATTTTGGTATAGTTGTTGGTGTAAGCCTCTTCCGCGCGATACAACCGGTAACCGGAGAAATCCTGAACGCCGGTATCGACATCCGGCGCCGTGGGCGTAGTGGAATGGGCGCCATAGTTGCCGTAATACCATTCCAATTCCACCTTGCCCGGGCCGGCGTTCAAGCGCAGGTTGGGAGATTCCGGGCCATCCGGCACTGCGGCGATGCCGTTGCGCCAAGTCCACTCGGCGCGGTAGACGATCTGATGCAGAGAATCTTTGCCGGTTGCCAACAGCGCATTCTTTGCTTCGTCGCCGGTTTTTCCCTGAAATTGCAGGGAGCCGTTTTTCCACTGCCGGCCGAGTTCAACGGCCTGTTTGCGGCTGATGCTGCCGACCGCATCAAAGAGCACGATGCGCACATTTTGGCCAAAGGGGATATCATAAGGGCCGAATGCGATCAAGGTTTCCGGGCGCTGCACCTGCGCATCCCAGGGAGAGGCGACGCCCAGGACGTCTGAGCCCTGGCTTTGCACGCCACTGCTCAGATCATAGTAAAGAGTCTGATCCTGGTCGCCCTTGGTGTGGGAGTGCACCTGCTGACGCGGCCAAAAATTGACCGTCGTCGGCTGCGAGCGGTTGTCCAATTCATTGTTTACATCCGTGTCCGCATGCAGCACGCCGAAGGAGACATACTGGGGGGAGAGCAACTCGCCGTTGATCTCCGAAGGATCGCCGGTGTCGTCAAAGGTTTTACGGAAATTATCGCCGTCATAGACATACCAGAATCCGCGCAGAGTGTCGCCCGGCTGGTTGCCGTAATAATGGCACCATTCGTCGTGTTCACCGCCCATCTGTTCGTGGCCATAATCGCCGCAGGGGATAAAGTCCCGCCAGAAGCCAAAATATACGCCCTGCAGGTTCTGATTGGGCAACTCGATGGTGGTGGTTTTGGCATCGACATTGCCGGTGTTCTTGAAAATGAACTCCTGGATGATATAGGAGCCATGCTGCGGATTGGCAAACGCCCAGCTGTTGCGGGTGACCTCCACGCCGACATCCGTGGCCCAGACGGTGGTGATCATCTCGTCGCTGAGCAGATCTGGCTTGTAGGTGCTGCTCGTGCGATTGTCGAGAATGCGTTGCTCGCGGCTTTCATTGACATCCACCAGCGGCAGGCGCTGCCGCACCCACTTTCGGTTGCTGATGCTCTTCAGGATATCCTGGGCGTCATAGTTGAGAAAGCCGCCTTCAGACACATAAAAAGTTTTAAACTGTTTGAATTTATCGGTCCAATCCTTAACCCCGATCCACACGCCGGTGTTGTCGCAGTTTTTGCGCGTTTGCCCCCAGAAATCGCCGCCTGGATAGGTCATCAGGTCGGCGATCGGCGCATAGTTGGGACGGCTGCCGACTGGAAACATGCTCAGCCATAAATCGCCGATCTCATGGCTTTTCCATTGCGCCGGACCGCTCGTCGTCAGGGTCAGCATCATCAGGACGATCAACGGGAATACTATAATTTTTTTTAACATGAAGGGCCTCCACGACCGTTGATTCGATTGAACGTATCGAGCTTGATGTTACAGATGGATCCGAACCCCGAAAACGAGCTCTTTCAGGGTTGCCCAGTAGACGTTGTCGCTCTCTGTGCGCAGAATCAGGGGATCGGAAACTTTATCCGTGCCCACTTCATCGATCCGGCCGGAGGCGAACAGATCGTCGTAATAGTCCTCGCCGGCTGTGCCGCCGGGCGGGTTGCGGAATTTTGTATGTAAAATATTGCTGATGTCCATGTAGGTCTCGATGCTCATCCTGCCGGGCGTGAACATGCGCGACAGCCGCAGGTTGGCCCAGTAGCGATCCAGCTCGTGAAAATAGAGGTCTGGATGCAAATCACGAAAACTGGAACGGGGATGCTGCAACCGGGCGCCGGATTGATAATAGACCTGAAAGCTCAAATTGGTGTTCTGCAAAACCGGATAGCCGGCGAGTCTGGGACCCCAGTCCCGCGGTGAGGAGAAGGTGATGACGCCGCGTGCGTTGGGCTGAATGTTGATGATGTTCGAGCGCGGCACTCCCCAGAGCACGCCGTTGCGGCCGATATTGGGATCGTCGGTAATAATGGGGATCTGGCTGAGGTTGGGGATCTCCAGGTTGGCTTCGCTCTTTTTGATGTAATTGTAGTTCAGCCAACCGGTGATGAAACGGCCGGCGGTCTTGCGCAATTCGATCTCCACCCCGCGGATCTCTGCATAGTTGTTGTGCGCCGGCCATTCGATCACCAGGCTCTGATCCGAATGGGCGTAGACCATGCCGCTGGCGACGTCGAAATAGTCTTTGTAAAAGGCGCCGACATGCAGCTGAAAGTAATCGCTGATGCCCATGTCGTAGCCGAGCTCATAGGCGATGGTTTTTTCCAATGGAAGATTAGAGTCGCTGATCCATTGCATGCGCGGCATGGCGCCGTCCACCTCAGTGCGGAACAGCCCCATGGTCGGAGGCGTCTGCACAAAATGGCCAAAGTTGAAATAAATCTTGCTGCGCACCGATAGGGGGTGGGAGATGCCGATGCGCGGGCTGAAATAATACTTGGGTTTGGCCCGGGTGGTGGGATAGGCGCCGGTGGTAAAGGCCTCCCAGATCTCCCGGTTGGTGCCATAGGTCAACGCCTGGTGGATATCGGCGACATCCGTGTTGGTGTTGAAATAGTCGAAACGGAGGCCGATGTTGGCGACCATGCCCTGGAATTCGATCTTGTCCTGAGCATAGAGCCCTAATTCAAACGGCTTTGCTTTGAAACGACGCAGGAATTCCTGAGTGGCATCTTCGTTGTGCCAATGGACGCGATTCTCGCGCAGAATGTCGTAATTGAATTCAAAGCCGGTTTTCAACTCATGGGCCGGATGAAATTGATAGGTCATCGCTCCGTTCAACGACGTGCGGCGGTTGTAAGAATCATCCCAAGTGTATCCGCCGCCGTATAGACGGTAGCCCGAGGCCACATCCACGATGCCCTTGTCCTTGGGTATCCAACCCGATTGCGGATCGTAATAAAGCCGGCCGTGAAAGATGCGGCCGTCGGAGGCTTTAGCTGAATCCCCCCGGCCCATATGCCATTTAACGTAAAAGTGGCTCAGATTCACTTCATAATACATTTTGGCATTCAGGGCGTGGGTCAGCTTGGCGCCGGCCAGGGTGGTATAGCGATCGATAGTCGGTTTATAGAATGGATAATAGGTCTCATAACCGCCTCCGCTGTAGGACAGACGGTCCTCTTCGCTCCAGCTGCTGGTGGAGTTGCCCTGGGTTACGGAACGCACTTCACTGTAAATGCTGTTCAGGGTCAATTTCATGTTGCTGCCGAGCTCATTGAGGATTTTCAGCGATCCCAGCCGTTCATCGTAATGGGTTCGCGATTGTGGATAGGAGAACGGGTGATATTCATATTTGCCGCCAAGCATGAAATTGGCGCGCCAAGGGATCACCGGCACTCGGCTGCTCAGCGTGGCGTCCACATTATGGCCGTTGCGATGGCCGTACTCAATGGGCCGGTGAAGCCACTTCCACAATTCAAAGGCCTCGTCAGCGGTCAGATCATTGTTCGGATCTTTGTCGTTGAGCAGATTCTCGGAAAATTTGTTCCATCCGATCCAGGTCTTTTTAATGCCCTCTCGGCCCTCGGCCAGCGTGATCTCTCCGCCCTCATAAGCCATGGGGCCGGCGAGCAGCCGCCACTCCCAGCGGTAATTGGTGTCATAGACGCTGCGGCCCGAGTGCGGTCGGTTGGCAGGATCAAATTGATAATCGATGGAAAAGTGCGTTTGATCTGAGGGATTTTTAGAAACCACGTTGATCATGCCGGAGCGGGATTGGCCATACTCGGCGTTGAACCCGTTGCGCATGATCTTGATCTCCTGCACGGTGCCGGGCTGCACGGCGATGACCGGCCGGTTGAATTTGCGGTCGGTCATGCTCATGCCGTCCAGAAGAAAACCCACCTCCCTCGTTTCGCCGGCGCGAATCTGGATCTCCCCTTCGATGATATTGCCGCTGACGCCTGACTGCAAACCGAGGATGTCTTCCACCCGGTTGGCAAAGGGCGTGTTTTGGTACTGCTCCGCTGAAACATAGCTCTCCGTGGCGGCCACATCCAGCTGGAGCAAGTCTTTGGTCGCAGTTACCACCACCTCGCCGCCTTCCAGCACAGTCTGGGTTAGAGTAAAGTCAACTGTGGTGGTGCGGTCCACGCTCACTTTGACCCGCTGCTGAGTAAAGGGCGTGTACCCGAGCATCGACGCGGTGAGCGAATAAACGCCGGGGGGGACGTTGAGGATGATGTATTCGCCGTTGATCGAGGTGGCGGCGCCGAATTCGCTCCGCACCGCTGTAGTGCGGTCCTCCTGCCAGATGTGGGTGATCACCACATTTACTCCCGGCAACTGCTCTCCGGTCCTGGCGTCTTTAACGATGCCGCGGATTTTTCCCGTGATGCCGGCTGATGCCGCTGCGGCATAAAGCAGGAGCCCTATCACGGTGTAACGTGCTTTCATGCACTTTGCTCCTTACCATAGAGTCAATCGCCCCACGCTGTGTGCGGACGCAGGGTTAGAGGATCTGATTTATCGTTTCTATTGTCTGGTTGAAAGAGTGTAAAGCAGAGAGTGTCACAGCTTATCCGAACGACAACGGTATAGACTTGTGCGTCATCCATATCAGTACGAAATTGGCTGTTCAATAAAAATTGGAAAGCCGGGGCTGTAAAAAAACGCCACAGAGCCAGCGGACAAAAGCAATTGGCTGATGTGTTGTTGCCTAAACCAATATAGAAATTATATTTAAAATATCAAGAAAAAAAGCATTGGTTTATGATTTATTCCGGTTGATGGTTAGGAATTCTTCGCACATGGCTTGTACGGCCTCCGGGCGATGGCCTGCGCCCTGTGGATCCGAATACCAACGCGGAATAAAGCCGCCGCCGGGACGACTCAGATGTTCGATCATGGAATGGCAGTAAGCGCGAATTTCCTCCAGGCTGCCTTTGGCCATGGTGGCTTGGATATCCACCGGCGAGAAGAAAGTGATCCTGCCGCCGAACCGCTTGCCTAAAAGTTCCAGCCCCATGTTCTCCTGCTGGTCCATATGGACGACCGTGAGACCGATGTCGATCAGATCGTCCAGGATATCGACGATATAGCCGCAACTGTGCATAAAAGTCAGCACGCCTGCCTCGCGGCAGGCGTGGAAGATGCGCTGGTAGGCCGGCTTCCAGATTTCGCGCCATTTGTCCGGCGAAATCATCAGCCGGTTCTGCAGCCCCCAGTCGTCGGTGATGATAAAGCCGTCCGCACCGGCCGCTGCATAGATCTCTATGGCGGTCAGGTTCATGTCCACCAGCAGGTCGATCAACCGGCGCAGTTCCCGCGGGTGTTCATAGATGTCCACCCAGGTGTTTTCCAGGCCGCGGATAAAGTGCACCCGTTCATAGATCGAGATGCCGGAACTGAGAATAAACCGATCGCCGGCTTGCGTCCGGCTGTTTTTTACTGCGGTCCAGCGTTGCGGATCGAGGATGTCGGGTATGCGCAGGTCGGCAAACTCTTTCCAGTCGTCGAGCGCCGGCTTTTTCACCTCGCCGAGATTGCACACGCCGATGTTATGCCATTCGGCCCCCCACTCGTCGATCCCCTGCGGCGGCCGTTTGTCCGGCGAAGGGGTCATATCCACCCAGTAAAAGTCGCTGCCATAGGGCTCGGGAAAATCGACCGGCAGTCGGCCGTGGTTTTTGAATAAAATAGTGTCGATAACACGTTGACGAGAGGTCATGGAAGATCCTTTTTTGTGTTCGTTGTCCCAGGAGTGCTTGAATGATGCAGGACAGCAGACGCTGGAGTATAAAAATAAATCTTTAAATATTCAATGTCTTTTAATATATTGCGGGGTTCGTTTGATCAGGCCGGGTTGATCGTCGCTTCAGGGATGCGGTGCAGGACCGGCGCATCGGCGGTGTTCCGCCCCTAAAAAGAAATGAGGATTGCCTTGTCAACGCCTTCAGCTGGTTTTCCCTTATATAAAGCGCTTTTTCTGATGTCTGTCCTATTCCTTGTAAGAGCAGAAACCGGATTCAGCCAGCAGCCTGCTTTCGCTGAACCGGTGGATCGAGGTCTCATCGAGGCAAAAGAGATCAACGAAGCCTCTGGCCTGGCGGCATCGCGCTTGATGCCCGGCGTGCTCTATACGCACAACGATTCGGGCGACCGGACTCGCGTTTTTGCCATCGATGACCAGGGAGCGCTGTTGGCCACGATCGTGCTCGATGGCGTGACCGCCCGTGATTGCGAGGACATCGCTACGGGCGTCGGGCCAAAGGAAGGCACGGCCTATCTTTATTTGGCGGATATCGGCGATAATAACGCCGAACATAAGGTCAGCCGTATCTATCGTTTTCCAGAACCTGAGATCCAGCTTTCGGATCGTGGTCAAGTGATTGTCATCGATGCGGTGGAGACCATCGCTTTCACCTATCCGGACGGACCGCGTGACGCAGAAACCCTGCTGGCAGATCCCGTGACCGGTGATCTGTTCATTGTCAGCAAACGTGATGAACCGTGCCGCCTGTATCGCCTGCCCTTTCCGCAAAAGAGCGGCATGCTGATGACCGCCGAGGCCGCCGGCGTCTTGCCGCTTACTCTGGCGGTGGCGGGCGATCTATCCGCCGACGGCGGTGAAATTCTGATTAAGAATTACCTGACGGTGTTTTATTGGAAGAGGGAGGTACAGCAGCCGGTGGCGCAGGCGTTGACCGCTTCTCCGGCGATCATCCCCTACGAGATGGAGCCTCAGGGCGAGGCCATCGCCTGGAGGGGGGATGGGGCGGGTTTTTACACCTTGAGTGAAGAAACCTTCAACATCGAGGCGCATTTGTACTATTATCCCCGTCTTCCCTCACTCTACGCCAGTTCGCCGGTCGACCGGGCGGTTGAACTGACTCTGCAGCCGAACGACCCCAATCCCTTTGATCAGGCCGCCACCATTTCCTTCACAGTGCCGGAGATGATGAAGGTGGAACTGAGCGTTTACAACGAACAGGGACAGCGGGTGGCGCTGTTGTTTCAGCAGACCGCTGTCCCTGGTCTCTATCGCGTGATCTGGCAGGCCGGCGTTTACGGTCCTGGCGTGTATCAGTGTCGGCTGCACACGCCGCTAAAGACGCTGACGCAGGTCATGACCCTCGGCCGCGAGCGCTGAGCAAGCCGGGTTATTTTTTAACCGGCGGCGACGCTGGAATCGATTCGCTCATGGTGCTGAACACTTTGGCCACTGCGGCGACCGTGCCGGCCACGTCCGCCAGATTGCTCGGAATAATCATAGTGTTGTTGACGTGGGCCAGTTTGCCGAACTCGTTCAGGTATTGTTCGGCGATGCGCAGGTTGACCGCCCATTGACCGCCCGGCTCCTGAATCGCGGCGGCGATTTCCCGGATCCCCTTGGCTGTGGCCATGGCCACGCGTTCGATCTCCTGCGCACGGCCTTCCGCCTCGTTGATGCGCTTCATCTTTTCGCCTTCCGATTTGGCGATGGCCTCCGCTTTGTCGCCCTCGGCGCGGTTGATCTTGGCTTGTTTGTCCCCTTCCGATTCAGCGATCAACGCCCGTTTTTCCCGCTCCGCGCGCATCTGTTTTTCCATGGCATCCTTGATGGAGGGCGGCGGCACGATGTTCTTGATTTCGTAGCGCGTCACCTTGAGCCCCCAGGGGATGGACGCTTTGTCCACCGCGGTGACGATCTCTGCGTTGATTTTTTCTCTTTCCTCAAAGGTTTTGTCCAGATCGATCTTGCCGATCTCGCTTCGCATGGTGGTCTGCGCCAGCTGTATGGAGGCAAAGGCGTAATTATTGATGCCGTATGAAGCTTTCACCGGATCGATGATTTGGAAGTAGAGCACGCCATCCACCTCCACCTGAATGTTGTCCTTGGTGATACAGGTCTGCGACGGCACGTCGATGGCGTTCTCCTTGAGCGAGTGCTTGTAGGCGATGCGGTCGATGAAGGGGATCAGAATATGAAAACCCGCATCCAGCGTGGCATGGTACTTGCCGAGCCGTTCGATGATGTAAACAGTTTTTTGCGGCACCACCCGGGCGGTTTTCATCAGAATGATCAGGGCGAGGAATATCAACCCCAACAGGATGACGGTTTCAATTGGCATGGTTTCTCCCTTTCAATGAATGAATGGCTTACAGCGCTCTGACGCGCAGAGTCAGGTTATTGCGTTCGAGGATTTCCACCAACCGACCGCGCTCGATCACCTCATCGGAGACCGCCTCCCACAACGTGCCGTGCAATTCCACCTTGCCGCCGATTTGATCCGGACGAATGTCCTGTATGACCACGGCTTTTTCTCCAGCGATCTCATCCACCGGTTGCCCCTGTCCCGCCACCTTGCCTTCGAATATGGTTTTGCTCTTTTTGCGGAACAAGATCAGAGTGGCGAGGGAGATGAGCAGAAAGACCAGCATCTGCCCGTTAAAGGACGGCAACAGGCCGGCGAAGACCAGCAGCATGACCAACCAAGCGCCGATGCCGAAAAAGATCACCACAAAGCCCGGCAGGGCCAATTCCGCCAGTGCCAGCACCAGGCCGATGAGGAACCAGAAGAGGGCCATCATCTTGCCGACGAACATAGAGCCTCCTTTTGTGTTGTGAAAGCGTGCAGCGTCATTCCCGGCTGGAACGGCTCCAGCCGGGCGGCATACCTCCGCTCGTGCTTTCGATGGGCTATGAACCGGGGATCGAAACCATCTAGAACGACTGTGCCGGAGCGGGTTTCCGCTCAGCGCCGCTAAGCAGTCGCTCCGGCGGGACGGAGCTTTTTACAGCGTGTGCTCGTTCTAGGGTACGAGAAAACCCCACCCCGGTTACAAAAAACGGACAACCGAGGTTCGGCTGCAACCGATGTCCACTGTTTTTCGTCCTGCAAAAAAAACTATTTATCTTGAGAGAAAAATTGTTTAAATTACAGACTGAGCAAAAACGACAAATCGTTAACCTGCTACTCAGGAGATCATATGGCTTCTATTTCTGAATTCCGGACCGGTTTGGCAATCCGTTTCAACAACGATATCTGGATTATTACGGAATTTCAACATGTCACGCCCGGCAACTGGCGGGCGATGGTTCGCACCCGTTTAAAGAACGCCCGCACCGGCCGCGTCATCGACAACACTTTTCGCATGACCGATAATATCGAGGAGGTGCGTCTGGATACCAAACAGATGCAGTTTCTCTATGAAGCGGACGGCCATCTTTATTTCATGGATTCCGAGACCTATGAACAAACGTTTATTCCGGCTGAGATGCTGGGCGATCAGAAAAAATTCCTCAAAGAGGGCGGTCTGTGCACTATCAATTTTCTCGAAGCTGAGCCGTTGACCGCGGAACTCCCCAATTTCATAGATCTGTTGGTCGTCGAAGCGGAGCCCGGCGTGCGCGGCGATTCGGCGAGCAATGTGACCAAATTTTGCACTCTGGAGACCGGCGCTAAAATTCAAGTGCCCCTGTTCATCAAAGAAGGGGATGTGCTTAAAATCGACACGCGCACGGGCAAGTACCTGGAGCGCGTTTCTCGCGGATAAAAAATCCCTGCGAGCTTTTCCGGCCGGCGTTTTGCGCCGGCTTTTTTATTCGCTGTCCTGCCTGCGGACGTTGATTTGAACCTGCACCGGCCTCTCCAGCCCTGCCTCGATCTCCAACCCCTTGAGCGCTGAAAACAGAAAAGGGCAGGCCCGGTGAGGCAGCTGATCCGCGATGCGGGTGAGGACGCTGTCCGCTGACCGGAACAGCTCGATCATGGGATCCAGGGCAACCGGTTGATTCTGCACCGTGTTCAACAGATGCGGACATTCGCTGTCGATGCGCATGCCGATGGCGTCTTCACTGAGCTTGGTGAACTCGAGTGTGGTCTTGAAGCTGTGCTGGGTAGTGAGGATGTCGACCTGGGTCATGGCTTCTCCACGAGCGGGGACGGAGTGACTCCGTCGTCTTTTTTGACCATCAGAATATGGGGGATTCCGGCCTCGTCAAACAGATCGCCGATGGGCTGAAAGCCGTGGCAGCTGTAAAAATGGACCAAATGCGCCTGAGCGTGCATTTTGAATTTTTTGAACCCGCGCTGTCTGGCCACGTCCAGCATAAAATCCACCAGCCGATGTCCCTGGGCGCGGCCGCGCCACGCCTGACGTACGCAGATGCGTTCCAGCTTGGCATAGTCGCCGAGAAAACGGATGCGGCCGGCCGCTATGGGCTCGCCGGCGGTCCTACCGCCGGTCTCGCCGAGGATGTGCACACAGGCATATTCGTGCTCATCCACCTCCTCAGCATAAGAGACCTTTTGCTCTTCCAGAAACACGATGGCGCGCACCAGATAGGCTTTGATCAGCTCATCCAGCGTCGTGACTATCTTGAAGCGGATGTCTGTTTCCACAGGATTCATGACGATCGCTCTGACCCCGGATGAATGTGATGCGATCATAGACCGTGCAGGCCGCTGTATGGTTTTCAGCGTTTGAAATTAAATGAAATCCGAATAGAATGCAAGCGATTTATCCGGCCTATGCTCTTTAATGATGCCGACAGGGTGATGCAAATAGAATGACAACGGAATAACATGAACAGCCGCTGCCGGTTTATGTCCAGCTCGGGAAAAGCTGTTGCAGGGACGGCCATTGCGAATTGGCGCCGCAGGCGATGCTTTTCTTTCCAGCCCGCCTCGTACTTTACCGTTCCATCAGGGCCAGGATTTCGATATGAGCTGTGGCTGGAAAGAGATCCAACGGTTGAAGAGTGCGAATCCGGTAGCCTTGGTTCTGCCACAGGGCCAGTTCCGTGCGAACTCGGTCGATGTTGCAGAAAATATGCAGCACCCGCGCGGGGCAGCGCTGCGCCAGAGCGGGAATCACCGCCGCGTCCGCGCCCTGGTAGGGCGGATCCAGCACCATCGCCTCCTGCCGTCCGTCCATTTTGGGCAGCCCGCGGCGCGCCACGCGGCCGTCGATGGCCAACGCCTGAAAATGCATACGTCGGTCTGGATGCAGCCGTTTTTGGTTGAGTCGGGCTGACTTAATCGCCTCGGAATTTACATCCACCCCCCAAACCTCCGCATACCGCTCCGCTAAAAGATGGCTGAAAAAACCATACCCGCAATAGAGATCGATCAGCCGCTGTTCGGGCTGCGGCGCCAGCATGTCTTCCACTGCGTCGATAAAAGCCGGCAGGATGGATTGATTGATCTGCGAGAATGCGGTGGCTTCGTACACCAGCCTCCTGCCGCGGATGTCGAGGTGCAACAGTTGGGAGCCGAAGAGTTTTTTGTAGCTGACCGCTGCCGGCGGCCGCTCGCTCTCCAGATAATATTCGGATCGGGAGGGATCAAAATAGATGAACACGGCCGAGACCCCCAACGCCGCGTGCTGCAGATGTTCTGCCAGCAGTTTGCATTTGCGCACCACCACGCCATTCATCTGAGCGACATTGAGGATGACGCAAAAGGTCTCATAGTCGCCGCGGAGGATGACATAGTTCAAATGCCTGGTCAACTCCCGATAGCCGGGTTTCGCCAGGAAGGAGAGAATGAAATCATAAAGCACGCTATGACCTTCCGCCTCCAGCCGCCGATCCACCTCCTCCCGGGAACCGGCGCGTTGCCAGAGGATTCTTTCGCCGTGACGGACCACCGTGCGTTTGGACAGCGTGCGATACTGCCGCGGCCGCGGCGAGGGGATGACCGGCCGACACGAGGCCGGCCAGTGTTGTTCGCGGGCAAAGGCTTCCAACGCTTGATTCTTCAGATTCAGCTCCTGATCATACGGCAGTTCCACCAGATGATCGTTATGGATATACTGAGAGAATTTTTTTTGTCGAATCGTTTGCTGCATCATAGTGTGAAATTATCCAGCGGGCTTAAAAAGGAACCGTCACTCCGCGCTCCCGGCCGATGGTCTGCAGCATCTGCACCGTTTTGTCGTCCAGCGGCACGCCTTCGCGTTTATGCTTTTCGTAGCGCTCTTGCTCTTTCTCGCCGTGGATGAAAATGCGCGGTTCATCCTTCGCTCTGGCCGAATTTTTCAGGCGGTCGATCAGATCGTCCATCTTTTCGCAAAAGGTGTTGCGGTCGACAAAATTTTCGATTTTCAGCGCCATGAAAAAATGGGCGACGTTGGCCGGCTGATGCTCACCTTGAGGCCCCTTGCTGTCCACCAGATCGGCATAAGCGCCGCCGGAGAGCACGCCGCAGAGAATATCCACCAGCACCGCCAGGCCATAGCCCTTATAGCCGCTAAGCGATTCACCCGCGCCGCCCAGAGGCAGAATGCCGCCGCCTGCGCGCGCAACCATGTTCTTTAGCACATTGGCCGCGTCGCCGGTCACCCGGCCCAGCTCATCCACCGCCCAGCCTTCCGGCATGGTTTTGCCTAGGCGGTCGTACACTTCCAATTTGCCCCGCGGCACCACGGACGTGGCCATGTCGAGGAAAAAGGGCTTGTTGCGTTTTGCCGGCGCCGTGAGGCTGATCGGATTGGTGCCGATGATCATATCGCGGCCAAACGTCGGCACCACCAGCGGCGCCGAATTGGTCATGGAGATGCCAAGCAGACCGGCCTCCAGCATCATCTGACTATAGTAGCCGGCGATGCCATAGTGGTTGCTGTTGCGTACGGTCACCACTCCCACTCCACTGGTGGACGCTTTGTCAATGGCCAGTTGGCTGGCAAAATGACCGACGATCTGGCCCAAGCCGGCGCAGCCGTCCACCGCTGCGGTGCAGGGATGATCCTGAATCACGCGCGGCCGCGCCAGCGGCAGGATGGTGCCGTTCTTCATTCCATCCACATAGCGCTTGAGTCGCGCAACGCCATGCGAAGGTATGCCGCGCAGATCTGCCAGCACCAGGTTTTCGGCGCAGATTTGAGCGTCCCGCTGAGTGAGGTCAAAGGTTGAAAAGACCTGTTGAATGAATTGCAACAGAATTTCATCGTTGATCGTTTGCGCCATTCGTCCTCCTTGAGGCAAACTCCGCCAGCATGGTGGGGAGGATGCCACCGTGTCGATAGTATTTTATTTCCACCGGCGTATCGATGCGTACCACGACGGAAAAGGCGGTCTCTTCTCCGTCCACACGTCGCACGCGGACCGGGATCTTTTGACCTGGTTGGCAGCCTTCCTCGATCAGAATGGAGTATTGTTCATGACCGGAGAGTCCCAGTGTCTGAATGTTTTCGCCAGGCAAAAACTGCAGCGGCAAAACGCCCATCTGCACCAGATTGCTGCGATGGATCCGTTCAAAGCTCTCGGCGATCACCGCGCGAACGCCGAGCAGCAGCGTGCCCTTGGCCGCCCAATCACGGGACGATCCAGTGCCATACTCTTTGCCGGCCAGAATAATGAGAGGGATTCCTTCCTGACGGTAGCGCACCGCTGCCTCGTAAATCCACATGCGCTCGCCATCCGGCAGATGGACGGTCACTCCGCCCTCCACGCCTGGGACCAGGAGATTTTTCAGCCGCACGTTGGCAAATGTGCCGCGCACCATCACTCGGTCGTTGCCCCGGCGTGCACCGTACGAGTTGAACTCATGCTGCGGCACGCCTAATGAGAGCAGATAGCGGCCGGCCGGTCCGTCTTTGGCAATGGAGCCTGCCGGGGAAATGTGATCGGTCGTGACCGAATCGCCGAACAAGGCCAGAACCCGGCTGTTGAGAATGGGCCGCATGCCGGCGGTGGTTTGATGGAGCAAAAAGGGCGGCTCTTGAATATAGGTGGAACCGGACTGCCAGCGATAAAGATCGCCCTCCTGTCCGGCTGCCGCCTGCCATTCTGGAACCAGGGCGTTCAGGTCCTGATACACGGTTTCATAATGAAAAGAGCGATCCGCCTCGCTGATCATCGCTTGAATCTCCTGCGCAGACGGCCAGAGCTCCTGCAGGGTCACCGGACGGCCGTCCCGATCCCGGCCCAAAGGCTCACGGGTCAGATCGATATCCATCCTGCCGGCCAGCGCGTAGGCGATCACCAGAGGCGGCGATGCGAGAAAGTTAGCCCGAGTATGCGGATTGATCCGTCCTTCAAAATTACGATTGCCGCTGAGAACCGCCGCAGCCACCAGCTGCGACGTCGTGATGGCTGAGCTGATCTCCTTTGCCAATGGTCCGCTGTTGCCGATGCAGGTGGTGCAGCCATAGCCCACCACATGAAACCCGAGTTGTTCAAGAAATGGAAGCAGACCCGTAGACTGCAGATAGGAGGTGACCACGCGGGAGCCTGGGGCTAGACTGGTCTTGACATGGGAAGGAACAGACAGCCCTCGCTCTACCGCCTTTTTCGCCAGCAATCCTGCCGCCAGCATGACGGAGGCATTGCTGGTGTTGGTGCAGCTGGTGATGGCTGCTATGACCACGCTGCCATGCCGCAGTTCAAAGGATCCTTTCGACGTCTGAATAGGCACGCGGCGGTCCAGTTTGTCCGCCGCCAGGTTAAAGCCGCGCTGATCCAGCGGCGCGGTAAGAGATTGAATGAAGGCTCTGCCGGCGTCAGCCAGAGGGATTCTGTCCTGCGGCCGTTTAGGCCCGGCCAGACAGGGCTCGATGCGGCTCAGATCCAGGTCCATGGTTTCGGTGAACAGGATCTCCGGCTGGTCATCGGTTCGAAACAATCCCTGATGTTTGCAGTAACGTTCCACCAGATCGACCTGACCGGCGGGCCGGCCGGTGCGGCGAAGATAATCGATGCTCTCCTGATCCATGGGGAAAAAGCTTATAGTAGCGCCGTACTCGGGCGCCATGTTGGCGATGGTGGCCCGGTCCGGCAGGCTGACCGTGTTCAGGCCGGGGCCGAAAAATTCCACGAATTGATTGACCACCCCTTTTTTACGCAGCATCTGGGTGACCGTCAAAGCGATGTCCGTTGCGGTGGCGCCGGCCGGCAGGCTGCCGGTCACGCGCACACCCACCACTTTGGGCAGCAGCATATAGATCGGTTGCCCCAGCATCACAGCTTCCGCTTCGATGCCGCCGACGCCCCAGCCAACGATGCCGAGTCCATTGATCATCGTGGTGTGAGAATCCGTGCCGACCACACTGTCCGGATACGCGATGGGGCGTCCGTCTTTTTCGCTGCGGCAGACGCCGCGGGCGAGAAATTCCAGGTTCACCTGGTGAATGATGCCCATGCCCGGCGGCACAATCTGCACGGTTTTAAAGGCCTGTTGTCCCCATTTGAGGAATTCGTAGCGTTCGCGATTGCGTTCGAACTCTAGTTTCATGTTGGCGGCCAGCGCATCAGGGCCGGCATGATGATCCACCTGGATCGAATGATCTACGATCAGATCCGCTGGAATGAGCGGCTCGATCTTTTTAGGGTCGTCGCCCAGGCGCTGCAACGCGGAACGCATGGCGGCCAGATCCACCAGGGCAGGCACACCGGTAAAGTCTTGCAGGATGACCCGTGCGGGCATGAAGGGAATCTCCACCGCTTTGGGTTCAGCAGCGGACCATTCCGCGAGATGAATGACATTTTGCTCCGCCGCGGTTGCCGAGTCGTTGTTCCGCAGCAGGGATTCAAGCAGCACGCGCAGGCTGAAGGGAAGCCGGCCGATGGCGCTGAACCCCTGCTGTTCCAGATGGGGAAGGGAAAAGATATCGACCGGTCCCGCGCCGGTGTTCAAGGCGACCCGGGCGCCGAACCGGTTTTCCAGAGTTGCGCTCATGCCTCTTGCCTCGTTGTTTGAATGTTCTTTCTCAGCGATCCCCATCGGTTCTGCAGATAGGGATCCTGCAGCGTCTCCATCAGATAGTCGCAGAACTGACGGCTGGTGGCGCCATCCGCCCGGCCGGTGATCACCCGCTCTTTTTCGAAACGGCTGCAGATGTCCAGCGCCATTTCGATCTTTTCCGCATTGGCGATAAAACCGATGTGGCGCAGCATCATGGCCGCTGCCCGAATCAAGCTGCAGGGATCAGCGTACTGGCCGCGCCCCTCTTCCATCATGCGCGGCGCAGAGCCGTGAATGGCTTCGAACATGGCATAGCGCTTGCCGATGTTGGCGCTGCCGGCCGTGCCGACGCCACCCTGAAACTCGGCCGCCTCATCGGTGAGAATATCGCCGTAAAGGTTGGGCATGACCAGAACACGAAATTGCGTACGGCGTTTGGGATCGATCAGCTTGGCCGTCATGATGTCGATGTACCAGGCGTCCCATTTGATGTCCGGATAGCGCTTGCCGATCCGCTCAGCGGTCTCGAGGAACAACCCGTCCGTGGTCTTGATGACATTGGCCTTGGTGACCACCGTGACTTTGGGGATTTTATTGGTATGCGCATAGTTGAAGGCCATCTCGATGATGCGTTCACACCCCTGTTTGGTCACAGCGGTAAAATCGATGGCCAGATCCTCGGTCACTTGAATGCCTTTGCTGCCGAGGATATAGGCGCCCTCGGTGTTCTCGCGGAAAAAGATCCAATCGATGCCTTCCTGCGGCACTTGCACAGGCCGCACATTGGCGAACAGGTCCAGTTCGCGCCGCATGGCCACGTTGGCGCTTTCGATGTTGGGATAAGGCCCGCCTTTTTCCGGCGTCGTGGTGGGCGCCTTGAGGATCACATGACAGGCCTTGAGTTCGGCCAGCACATCATCAGGAATCGCCTTGAGATGTTTGATCCGGTTCTCTATGGTCAACCCTTCGATGGTGCGAAAAGCCACCCGGCCCTCGCGGACCTCCTCCGCAAGAACATGCTCCAGCACCCGCTGGGTTTCCTGGGCGATAATGGGTCCGATGCCGTCGCCCCAGCAGACGCCGATGAGGATCGGCTTGAGCGACGCGTAATCGATCCATTGCGCATTTTTTTTCATCTCCGCCACGCGCGCCAGCTGCTCTTCGATCAGCGCACTGAAATGGGCTTTGGCTTTTTCCAATTCGGAAGAGGACATAGGGGCTTTTCCTTTCTATCGGTTATAACCTTCAGGGGTGATTGCTCGGTCGCTTCGGCTTATGGTCTATGATACGTTGGTTGATTTGCTTCAGCTCTGTTTCGATCCGTCCCAGCATCAGGCGGCAGTACGAATCGTACTCTGCGCTGCACTTCAGCGCCTCTTCCTTCAGCCCTTTTTCCACTAGGGCGATAAAGGCGTTCAAAGAAGACGCTGACACCGGCATCGGCTGCGCCGCCCAGTCCACCAGCGATTGTTCGATCTCTTCATAGTGCGCCTGAAACGGCCGCTCTTTGACGCCTTTGAACGGATAGGGGTTGGCGGCGATCTGAAATCCTTTCAAGGCCATGATCAGCGGCTGGTAATCCCGGCCGGCCGTCAGTCTGGGAAATTGAAATTCCACCACCGAAGACCATTTGCGGTCCGATGGATTCTGATGATGCCGATTCAGCCGCGACAGGCAGACGCCGACCTCCGGATGGGTGATTTCCTCTTTGTAAATGCGCCATTCGCGCAACCGCCCCTGATCGTCCTCATGCAGATCTCCGCCCAGCAACAGCAGGCAGAGAAAAAATTGCGGATCGTCGATCCTGCGAAAGGGGCGGTCCGGCAATATCTCCATACTGATGTGCAGACTGTGCGGTCGAACATCGATATAGTCCACCGCCAGTTCGATCATGCGGCTGAGCACCCAGGCGTCGTCGGTAGCCGGTTTGCTCACATCGCCCAGCAGACGATAGCGGCCGAAAGCGAGCTCCATAAAACCGCGGGTGCGCACATCCGGCGAAGTCAAAAAACCATGATCATCGATATGTGCGCCCAGCTTCCATCCGCGGCGCATGAGATCAAAGTCATAAAAATAATAAAAGCCGTCGTAGACCGGATCCTGGCGTTCCACGGCAGCGACGGCCTGGACGCCGAGGTTGGAGAACTCGAGTTCCGCGCCCAGCGGATGGTTTCCGCTGCGCCGGTTCTTCTTGACCTGATAGACGATCTCATCAGCCAGGTCCAGATCAAAGATCTCCTCGGCGATCATGATGGCTGCCACGCCGTAATCGATATAGCGCAGGTCCTCGCGATAGGTGTTGACGCCCATCTGAGTCATGGCGGTTTGCACCCGCGTCCGCTGCATCTGCAGCAGCTGGAGCGCCATCAATCCGGACAGTGTGTGATGATAATAGTTCGGTTTTGTCTGGACGCTGCCGCGGTACTGGTCGCGAAATTTTTCCTCTAATTGATTAAAAATAATAAATTTAATTACCATATTCAGATAGGCGTCCGCATAAGCTTGGGCCTTGCGATCCGCGGCCAGCCAGTCCAGGGACGGCAGGCTGGCGCTTTCGATTTCATGCTTGATGATGAACGGCGGCAAGCCGGCGTCGATAAAATGCTGACTGAGCAGTGATTCAACCTCTTCGGACAGCAGTTCGCGGGTGACCATGAGCGACAGGTGTTTGCGGTCCATGAGCAGGTTTCGATCCGCTTTGTTTTCCAGATAGCGCTCTACCTGGCGGGCGACAAACTCCTCGATCCGATCGCGGTCGTTGAAGCCTTTTTTAAGATAGGGTTTGAGCGCTTTGGGATCGCCGACATAGACATAGGCCTGAGTGATCTCCGCGCCGATTTTGACCCGGGCGATGCGCCGGTGGTAGAGGTGGCCCTCGCCCTCATATTCGTCCAGTTTTTGTAAAGCAGCCGAGGTGACGCCGGAGAGCAGTTTTCCGCTGATGCGGGAGCCGTTCCAGGGCAGGGCAAAAGCAAAGCTGTTGCGCCGCTGCACGCGACGATGATCCAGCAATTCAGCCGGCTGCGCGGAAAAGGAGCGGCCGGTCAGAATGTGAAAATACTGTTCATTGTTCAACGAGCCGTAGACGAACAGCTTGTCCAATGTCGGGTTTGCGGTTTCCAAAAAAATCAGGTTGTCAATGGCCGTACAGGATTAAACGATGTGCGTTCCGCCCAAAGGGGATCAGACGGAATCAAAGTGTTTTTTGAACAGCTCGGCCATCTCCTCCGGCGAGATGGCGGTGATGCGGCCGTTTTCATACTGGGTTTCCACCCATTCGAACATTTTAGCGATGCGGGGATCGCGTTTATCCAACGCCGGTTTGCCCCGTTTCTGCAGTTCGCGGTTCACCCAGAAACCGACGCCGGCGATGCCGGAGCGATCGGTGATGTTGACGTCCAACGGCCGGTTGAGAATTTTGCCGGTATCGAAAATATTATAGATCTCTTCGTTTTTAATTACGCCGTCGGCATGGATGCCGGCCATGGTGACGTTGAACCGTTCGCCGACAAAGGGAAAGTTGGCCGGCACCGGCGTACCGATCTCGCGCACATAATCAGCGATGTCGCTGACCGCGGTCAGATCCATGCCGTTGGTATGACCGGTGAGGGAGGCGTATTCCACCGCCAGCGCTTCTAGAGGCGAATTGCCGGTGCGTTCGCCGAATCCCAGAAGCGCGCCGTTGACGCTGGCGACGCCGGACAGCCAGGCGGTGAGGGAGTTGATGTGGACCTTGTGGAAATCGTTATGGCCGTGCCATTCCAGGTTTTCCGACGGAATGCCGAATTCCCGTTGCAGATAAAACACCATTTTGGGGATGGAGCGCGGCAGAGCGGCGTTCGCCCAGGGCACGCCGTAGCCCATGGTGTCGCAGAGACGGATTTTAATGCGCAATCCGGATTTCTGCGAAAAGTTCATCAGCTCTTCTGTAAAGGGCATGACGCAGCCCCAAAAGTCGGCGCGGGTCACGTCTTCATAATGGCAGCGGATGGCTTCCAGGCCCGCTTCCGCGGCTGCCCGCACCACCTGCATAAAGGCGTCCAGCGCCTGTCGCCGCGTTTTTTTCAGCTTTAAAAAGATGTGATAGTCTGAGATAGAGGTGAGCATGCCGGTCTCTTTCAACCCCACCTGCTTGACCAGCTCAAAATCAGCGGGATTGGCGCGGATCCAGGCCGTTACCTCTGGATAACGATAGCCCTTGCGGCGCACCTCTTCGAGGATTTCGCGGTCGTGGCTGGAATAGATGAAAAATTCTGACTGGCGGATGATGCCGTGGGGCCCGGAAAGCCGGTTGAGCAGATCGAACAGTCGTGATACTTGTTCCACCGTGAACGGCGTCCGCGACTGCTGTCCGTCGCGAAAAGTGGTGTCGGTGATCCAAATCTCGTCTGCCGGTTCAGGGGCGACCCACACGCCGTCAAAGATCGTTTTGGGTATTTCGCTGTATGGAAACTGATCGCGCATGAGCTGCGGTTCATCGACATCAGCCAACGGGTAATGCGCCGTCGCCCGATTCAATAGCCAGGGGTGAGCAGCGGTGGTCATAGGCAACTCCTTTAAATATCAAAACCAGTAAAGCATAACGCAGGCAGCGGCCGGGGGTAAATCCGGTGAAGAGGCTGAGCGTCAACTAGTATAATGGGTTTCGACCATAATGTCAAGGGATAATTTCATTGCATTTTACATTGGATTGCACTAATTTATATCAGTGCTTATTACCATGGTCCGTCAATTCTATAGAAAGTCCAGCGAACGATGAGATGCTTTCTGTTTGTGCTCTGCAGCTTTGCCGTCGCTCCGGGGCAAATTCCTGCCGTGACCACGACCAACGCTGGAACCTCGACGTCCCAGGAAGAGGACCGGTTCACGCTGGATGAGTCCTGGGATCCAGCCGCATTGCTGGATTTGAGCCTGGACACCAGCGCTGTGCGCCAGCAGGTGATTCGCAAAGAACAGTTTGAGGCTCTGCTAAAGGGACGCAGCAAAGTGGAAGAGAGCGCGGGTTTGTATGCCAATGGGTATCGGGTGCAGTTGGTCGCCACTCGGGAAGAGGCGGAAGCTCGGGCCAACATGCAGAGCGCGCTGCTTTCGTTCAGCGAAAACGTCTATCTGCTGTTCGATAATCCCTATTACAAGCTGCGCGTGGGCGATTGCCTTTCTCGCAGTCAGGCTGATTCGCTGCAGCAGCGCGCCTTGGCCAAGGGGTTTGCCAAAGCGTGGATCACCCGCTCTCAGGTGTACAAGCAGCCGCCTGACCGCAACAGTCTGATCTCCTCGCCCGGCGATTCTCTGTTCCTGCATCGCTGAGTCCTTTTGGCCGCGTGCTCTCCCCCCGTTACCCCTTACGCCGCCCCCATTTTTCCGGTTGTTTTTAAGCGTTTTTTTTATTATATTTTAAGACGGCTGATTTTTTTTTATTTTTTCTAGCTGCCAACCGATCCCACCCAGATCCCGTTTACCGATCCGGTAGCGGGCTTTTTTTAGGAGGCACTATGTCCGGACATTCCAAATGGGCGACCATCAAACGTAAAAAAGGTAAAACCGACGCGGAACGCGGCCGGCTATTTACCCGGTTGATCAAAGAGATCACTATCGCTGCGCGCAACGGCGGTGGTGATGAAGCCGCGAACCCCCGTTTGCGCACCGCTGTCCTGGCGGCCAAGGCGGCGAATATGCCGGCGGTCAACATCGACCGCGCTATCAAAAAGGGCACCGGCGAACTCGAAGGCGTGAATTATGAAGAGGTCGTGTACGAGGGATTCGGTCCGGGCGGCACGGCGTTTTATGTCGAGGTGGTGACTGATAACAAGAACCGAACCGTGGCTGAGATGCGGCATCTTTTTTCCAAATACGGCGGCAATCTCGGCGTGACCGGCAGCGTGGCTCGATTGTTCAGCAAAAAGGGAATCATCGTTGTACCGGCCGCCGGCGTGACCGAGGATGATCTGATGGTTGCGACTCTGGATGCCGGGCCGGATGATATTCAGCAGGATGGAGATATCTTTCAAATCCTCACCGAACCCGCCAAGTTGGAGCCGGTTAAAAAAGCGCTGGAAACCGCCGGCATTAAATATGATTCGGCAGAGGTCAGCATGCAGCCCTCCAACACGGTCAAGGTGGAAGGCAAAACAGCGGAATCGCTGATGAAACTCGCCGAGGCGATCGAAGAACATGATGATGTGCAAAACGTTTATTCCAATTTTGATATAGATGAAAACACTCTGGCCTCGTTGAACGACTGATGCGGGTGATGGGCATTGACCCCGGCGGGGCGGTGACCGGATATGGGATCGTGGACGGCGAGCCGCAGGGACCGTTGCACTGCATCGTTTGCGGATGTGTGCGAACGCGCTCCGGTTCCCCCTTTGAACAGCGACTGAAACTGATTTATGACGAGATCGCTGGAGTGATCGGCCGCCATCAGCCGCAGCAGATCGTGTTTGAAGAGATCTTTATCAGCCGCAATATGCGGGCGGCGTTGCAGCTGGGGCAGGCGCGCGGCGCGGCGCTGATCGCTGCGGTCCATGCCGATCTGCCGGTTTTTTATTACGCGGCCCGGGAGGTGAAACTGGCCGTTACCGGGTATGGCGGAGCCGGCAAGGAGCAGGTTCAAAGCATGGTGAGCGGGTTGCTGCAGCTGAACCTTGCGGACTGGCCGCTGGATACGTCCGATGCCCTTGCCCTCGCCATCTGTCATCATCATCGAACCGCATCCTCATTTCGTCTGCAGGGAGATAGGCGATGATCGCTTTTATCAGCGGCGTTCTCGTCAGCAAGACCGCCACCCGCGCCGTGATCCGGACCGCGGGCGTGGGGCTGGAGGCGCTGATTCCGCTCTCCACCTTTGAAAAATTGCCTGACCCCGGCGCTGCGGTCACGCTGCAGACCCACCTGCACGTTCGCGAGGATGCCCTGTCGTTGATCGGTTTTTTTTCGATCGAAGAAAAGGAGCTCTTTCAGATGCTGGTGTCTGTAAACGGCATCGGCATCAAATTGGCTCTGGGCATCCTCTCCGGCTGCAAGATCGCGGATTTGTACAAATACCTGGCAGAGGGCAACGAAGCGAACCTCACCCGGATCCCCGGGCTGGGAAAAAAGACCGCGCAACGGTTGATTCTTGATCTGAAGGACAAAGCCGCGGCTCAGCTCGGCAAAATCGCCGCCGACTTTTCCATGCCGGCGCGGCTTAACCGGGATATGCTGGAGGAAGCAATCCAGGCCATGATCTCTCTGGGCTATACCAGACCCGAGGCCTTGCGCAGCATAGAGAAAGCGGCGCACGCTCTGGGCGAAGAGGCGAGTATAGAAAAACTGCTGCGCCAGGCGCTGCAGGGCTGATTCTCAGCCGCCGGCGTCGACCAATACTCTGCGACACGCATTCATCCATGGATACAAGCTTGACCGATCCTTTGCATTCATATGATCGTCCCACGGATCCTGAGCCGCGCAACGGCGAGCGGGAACTGGATTCCACTCTGCGGCCAAGCCATTTTTCGGAATTCATCGGCCAGAGCAAAATCAAGGAGAATCTGCACGTCTTTATCCGCGCCGCTCTGGAGAGGGGAGAGTCGCTGGATCATGTGCTGTTTTACGGGCCGCCGGGATTGGGTAAGACCACCCTGGCCCATATCATCAGCCGGGAGATGGGCGTCAATATTCGTATCACCTCCGGGCCGACGCTGGAACGGCCCGGCGATCTCGCCGGTCTGCTCACCAATCTGCACGATCATGATGTCCTGTTCATCGACGAGATCCATCGGCTGAATCGCGTGGTGGAGGAGTATCTGTATCCGGCTATGGAGGATTTCAAGCTGGACATCATTTTGGACAAGGGCGCCAACGCCCGCACGATTCAGCTGAAACTGCCGCACTTTACATTGGTCGGCGCCACCACGCGAGCCGGCTTGCTGACCTCCCCGCTGCGAGCACGGTTCGGCGTGTCCCTGCGGCTTGATTATTACAGTCCCGAAGAGCTGCATGAAGTAGTGCTGCGCTCAGCCAGGATCCTCGGCTATCCGGTCGACGCCGAAGCCGCACTGGAGATCGCGCGCCGCTCCCGTGGCACGCCGCGCGTCGCCAACCGCCTGCTGCGCCGGGTGCGCGATTTCGCTCAGATCGAGGGATTAAACACCATCTCCTGCGAAAGCACGCGTCACTCCCTGCAGCGGCTGGATGTGGATGATCAAGGGCTGGACGATATGGATAAACGCATCCTCCTCACAGTGATCGAAAAATTCAGCGGAGGTCCGGTGGGTTTAAACACGCTGGCTGTGGCCATCGGCGAGGAGAGCGACACTATCGAAGAGATCTATGAGCCGTATCTGATTCAGATCGGCTTTCTCAATCGCACTCCACGCGGCCGCGTCGCCACCGACGCCGCCTATCGTCATTTTCAACGCACGCACGGGAGATCGTCTCAACCAGAACTTTTTTAAACAACGCCGGAGGGAACGCTCGAGCACCCTTTTGGTTGTATGCCCCAGTATTTTGCGTCTAAACCCGACGGGTCATAGAAGGATTTAAAACTAATCGGAGGAATTCACCCGATGAAGCTATCTGATTTTAAATACAATCTGCCGGAAAAGTTGATCGCACAGTATCCCAGCGAACAGCGCGACAAATGCAAATTACTGGTCGTCCAGCGCAGCGATGAGAGCTTGCAGGAAGGCCTTTTTTCCGATGTGCTATCTTACATGCATGAAGGCGATTGCCTGGTGCTGAATGAGACCAAAGTCTTTCCCGCACGTCTGGAGGGCACCAAGGACAAGACCGACGCCAAAGTGGAGGTGTTTCTGCTGCGCGAGCTGGAGGCCGGCCTGTGGGAGGTGCTGGTGCGCCCAGCGCGCAAGGTGCGCGTCGGCAATCGCCTGAGCATCGGCGACGATCTGGTGTGCGATGTGATCGACAACACCGTGTCCGGCGGCCGCGTCGTGCGTTTCAATTACGGCGGCGACTTTTACAAAATCGTCGAAAAGATCGGAAAATCTCCGCTGCCGCCCTACATTAAAAGGGATCCAGAGTCCTCGGACAAAGACCGCTATCAGACCGTGTACGCCAAGGTGCGCGGCGCCGTGGCTGCGCCCACTGCCGGCTTGCATTTCACCAACAAACTGATCGACCGCATTGAAAAAAAAGGCGTGACCGTGGTGCGCATCGTCCTTCATCTCGGACTGGGCAGCTTTCGTCCGGTGGTGGTCGAGGACCTGAGCCGGCATAAAATGGACTCCGAGTTCTTTGACATTTCAGACCAGGCCGCCAACCAGATCAATGCGGCCAAGCGCAACAAGAAAAAGGTGATCGCAGTGGGAACCAGCGTTGTGCGCGCACTGGAGACCAGCGTGACCTCCGAAGGATGGGCCAAATCCGGGCGCGGGTGGACCGACAAGTTCATCTATCCGCCCTATGATTTTAAAATCGTAGACAGCATGATCACCAATTTTCATCTGCCCTGCTCCACTTTGCTGATGTTGGTCTCTGCCTTTGCCTCCCGGGATCTGATTTTAAAGGCCTATCGCAAGGCTATTCGAGATAAGTATATGTTTTACAGCTATGGCGACGCGATGATGATTCTCTAGGCTTTCGGTCGGGCAAGGGCAGCCCGGCCATGGACCGCTGCCATGCAGATGAGCGCCGGAAAAGGCGTTTCTTTTATTTTTTCCATGGCTCGCCGGACCGGCGGATTTTTTTGCGCTGGTTTTTTTGCTGATTGGGAGCATGACTATGCAGAGAGAACGGGTGGCTGCCATTCTGGTCGCCGCCGGAAGAGGAAGCCGGTTCGACGCCGGGGTGCGCAAGCAGTACCGGCTGCTGTCCGGCAAACCCATTCTATATCATACCCTGGCCAGCTTTTGCAGCTGCCCGGACGTCGATTGCGTGGTGGTCGTGGTTCCTGAAGGCGAAAGAGCGGACGCAATGCAACGGATCAGCGGCTGGCCGCTCTCCTGTTCGCCCATCGTTGTCGAAGGCGGCGAGGAACGGCATCATTCTGTAATGAACGGGCTGGAGGCTGCACCACTGGAATGCGAATGGATCATCGTGCATGACGGCGTGCGCCCTTTTGTCGCTCATGCGCTGATTCAGCGGGTGCTGGAGGCAGCCCGGCGCGAGGGCAGCGCTGTGGCTGCGTTGACGCCGTCCGATACCATCAAGACTCGCGTGGATCAGCGGGTGGGCGAGACGCTGGAGCGAAGCCGTCTGGTGGCGGTACAGACGCCGCAGGCGTTCCGCCGATCTATTCTGCAACAGGCTTATGCGGCGGCTGCGGCAGAAGGGCGGTTCAGCACTGACGACGCCGCCCTGGTCGAGCGTCTCGGATTGCCTGTGGCGCTGGTGCAGGGCGATGATCGCAACATCAAGATCACCACCCCCATCGACCTGGCGATCGCCGACGCGATTATGGAAGGATGGAACCAATGATGCGCATCGGTCACGGATACGACGTTCATGCGTTCGCTGTCGGCCGCAGGCTGGTTCTCGGCGGCGTAGAGATCCCCTACGACAAGGGGCTGCTGGGCCACTCAGATGCGGATGTTCTCTGTCACGCTGTCAGCGATGCGCTGCTGGGCGCCGCTGCGCTGGGCGATATCGGCGGGCATTTTCCCGACACAGATTCGGCTTTTCACCAGGCGGACAGTCTGCAGCTGCTGCAGCGAGTGGTCGGACTGCTCAACCAAAAGGGGTATTGCGTGGCCAACGTGGATGCCACTCTGATTCTGCAGCGCCCCAAGATCGCGCCGCATGTTCCGGCCATGCGCCGGAATCTGGCCCAGGCTCTGCGGGTTGCGGTCAATGCGGTTTCGGTCAAAGCCACCACCACCGAGGAATTAGGATGGGAAGGTCGCGGAGAAGGCGTGGCGGCCCATGCGGTGGCGTTGATCGAGAGGGAGGGCCGGTAAGCTTTTAATGGAATCCGCACTAGGAAACGATGGGGCGGTCCGCCTCTGAATGACGGTATCTTTTGCTCCTTATGCTGCTAACGATTTTCCTTAATGAGATCGGATAACCCATGTCTTTGCGCATCTATAACACCCTGAGCCGACAAAAAGAAGAATTTCATCCGCTGCAGGCCGGACGCGTCCATATGTATGTCTGCGGTCCCACGGTCTATGATTATCCGCATATCGGCCATGCTAAAAGTTATATCAGCTTTGATGTGGTGGTTCGTTATTTCCGCTGGCTGGGCTACCGCGTGCGCTATGTGCAAAACATCACCGATGTGGGCCACATGCTGGATTCCGGCGAGGACCGCATTCTCAAAGGTGCGGCGCGCGAACAGATCGAGCCCATGGAACTGGTGGAAAAATATACCGCTGCCTATTTCAAAGCCATGGATCAGCTGAACGTGTTGCGGCCGGACATCTCGCCGCGCGCCAGCGGTCATATCCCTGAACAGATCGAACTGGTGCAAAAGTTGCTTGAGAACGGCTATGCCTATGAAGTCAACGGCTCGGTCTATTTCGACGTATCCAAATGGCCCGAGTACGGCAAACTATCCGGCCGCAAAGTGGAGGAGCAGATGGCCGGCGCCCGGCTGGACATCAATGAGGAGAAGCGCCACCCAGCGGATTTCGCTTTATGGAAAAAGGCGGCGGATAACCATCTGATGCAATGGAACAGCCCCTGGGGCCGTGGTTTTCCGGGTTGGCACATCGAGTGTTCCGCCATGTCCGCTAAATATCTGGGCGAGACCTTTGACATCCACGGCGGCGGCATGGAGAACCAGTTTCCCCATCACGAATGCGAGATAGCGCAAAGCGAAGCGGCCAGCCGCAAGCCTTTCGTCCGCTATTGGATGCACAACAACATGGTGCTGGTGGACGGCGTCAAGATGAGCAAATCCCTGGGTAATTTTACCACCATTGCGGAAGCGCTGAAGAAATTCAGCGGCGAGCAGGTCCGGTTTTTCATTCTGCAGTCGCATTATCGCAGTCCGGTGGATTTTTCCGACGCTGCCATTGCGGCGGCTGCTCAGGGTTTAGAACGGTTGCGCAACACTCGGATTGAATTGCGCAAGAGGCTGACGGCGGATGCCCATGTCAGCGCGGACGGCGGCCGTGAGCTGGCGGAGCGCCATGTGCAGCTGTTTCGGCAGGAGATGGATGATGATTTCAACACGCCGGCCGCCATCGGCCGCCTGTTCGATTTTTCCCGCGATCTCAACCGTGCGCTGGCAGAGGGTGCGCCCCTGGGCGCAGCGGTTGCGACGGCCTTTGAGGAGCTGTATGTAAACGTGCTTGGCCTGGGTTCAGAGGCGACTGGGCCGGGACTGGATGCCGATCCGTTCATCGATCTGCTGGTCAGCCTGCGCAACGAGTTGCGGCAGAAAAAGGAATGGGCTTTGGCCGACCGGCTGCGCGATGGGCTGGCCAGTCTGGGCGTGCAGATCAAGGACGGCAAGCAGGGGGCGACCTGGTCCCGCGGCTAGCCGCTTCAGGCAAAAAAAACGTGATCATGAAAATTTATCTTGCTTTTAATGCAAATTTCCCTATATTATAAGGCTACGTTCATAATCTTGTTAAGCCACCATAGCTCAGTTGGTAGAGCACCTCACTTGTAATGAGGACGTCGCGGGTTCGATTCCTGCTGGTGGCTCGGGTGAGCAGCGTAACGGAGAGGTACCCGAGTGGCCAAAGGGAACAGACTGTAAATCTGTCAGCTTACGCTTTCGGAGGTTCGAATCCTCCCCTCTCCACGCAATCGAATTCGGTCGGGCGCGCCTGCCCGATTGATGAAAAATCCAGACTGTCCGAGGGCGATTTGTTTGCGTCCGATAGAAGGACCCATACACTTCAAGACGTCTTGACCCGGTCCTGCGGGAGTAACTCAGTCGGTTAGAGTCACAGCCTTCCAAGCTGTTGGTCGCGGGTTCGAGTCCCGTCTCCCGCTCAAAGAACAGTTCTTGCTTTTCATCGCGTTACCTATTTCAGCCCAAGTAGCTCAGTCGGTAGAGCGCATCCTTGGTAAGGATGAGGTCACCAGTTCAATCCTGGTCTTGGGCTCATCAGCGGCAACTCGAAAGCGTCCCGGAGCGTCGAGGTTGGGTGAACCGGACCCCATTTGACATCATTTTAAAAATTATCATTGAAGGAGATAGTGAGATGGCCAAGGCAAAGTTTGAGCGAAACAAGCCGCATGTGAACATCGGCACGATTGGGCACGTGGATCACGGCAAGACGACGTTGACGGCTGCGATCACGCAGGTGTTGTCGTTGAAG
>JAKQNR010000015.1 GCA_029565685.1 bacterium
CGTCCAGTTTTGTGCGCAGCCTCCTGATCTCATCTTCGGCCAGCAGGCTACGGCCCCAAAAGAAAAGCCCGGCCTGCATATTCTGCTGGACCAGCACCAGCTGTTCCACCGTATGAGTGACGGTTTTTTGCAGTTCCTGAACAGGCTCGTCCTTGCCCTGGGTGATCAATTGGGCCATCCCCGGCGTGAGTCCAAGCAGTTCAAAGAGTGCCTTGAGCGCCGGCAGGTTCCACTCTTTCGGTGGTTCGATGTGCTTGAATTGGACCAGCTCATCGATGCTGGTCCCGGCTAGTTGGGCAAGCCCGGTGGCATCGAACTTTTTGCCGGGGATGGCAAGGACCACCTCACCGGAGTAAACTAATGCAGCCAGCACTACCACCACCCATTCGGGTTCAAGACGCAAAGACTGCGGTGCGAGGTACTCCACGCCGAGCGCGTCCTGGATCAACTCGGAACGGTTGACCACCTGCCCGGAGCCTTTCTTTTTAACGACATCGAGGATGTATCTGGCGTACTTGGAACGGGAGGGATCGAGCCGCTCACCATCAAGGAGTTCAAGTGCATCAAGCACTGCGGTGGCCTGGTGGGTACGGCTTTGACCGGCAATGAAGCGAAGGGCATCCTGCGCCGCCTGCGTCCGGTTCGCGCTGGTGATGAGAACTGCAAAGAAGGGGTATTCAGGCGCCTGATCCTGGAAACTGGTCGCAAGACAAATCCCTGCGATGGTATTTACCAGGTCGCGGAAATTGATGCGTTCATGCGAACTGATCCCGGAACGCTCGCGGATAGATTTGCCCTCTGCCCACTCAATCAGGGGTTTATCGCGCCCCTGCCAGGTAACCTCGTAAGCAGAGGTCATGTTCTTTTGCAGCCACTGTACAAGATCACGCAGATAATTGGAGGCTTTGGATTCGTAGGTGGATTTGGCATGCCCTGAAGCGGTGGAGGCGAGGTCGAGCGCCGCAGCATAGTTGCGCAGGGCGGTGAGAAACTGCTCATCTGTATGCTTTAAATGGAAGAACAACTCATCGGGCTTTTTTTCGTTTTTAAAGTGCGGCGCATCGAAAGGCTGAATAAAATAGAGATAAAAATCTCGCGGCGGCGCTGCTGTGGAGCGTTCATTAGGCGCACCGAAAAAGAGGTACCCCTGACGCGCGGCTTTACGCTCCAGCCACTCAATCTCATGCTGCCAGATTTTATAGCCAGTCACATAGGTCTGGTCGGTGCACTCCATGACCCGGCGGAGGGCTTCATAGTAATAACGATCAAGTTGTGATGCCTCGAGGCTCTCAGCCCGCTTTTCAATCAGCGCGTCGAAATCATCGGTCTTTTTAAGGTCCAGGTAGTATTGGCGATTCTCGGGATTTACAGAGATAAACTGCCCGCTGACTGTCCTGTGGATTTCACGCAGAACAGTTTCCACCTGTGAAAGTAGGTCATCAGCCGGCTCACCGCCCAGTTCATCGATGCCCGGCTGAAAGAGGCATAGACTATCGCGCAGCTCCTCTGCCGTCGCGCCCAGGGTAGCATTAATATCGCCCGTTGTGAGCCGATGGACAGAAAGTGCATGAATTACCTGGATCGCCATGGGTTTATAAACAGGACGAGTGAACGCCTGCTGGATGCGGGATTCGAGTACCTGGCTGCAGTCGATCACTGCCTTGATATCCGGGACTGCGCGGAAGGAAGGATTCTCTCGCAGAGTGGTCCAGTAGCCGTCATAGGCGATGACGCCGGGGCGGTCCTGCGGCACCTCCTGGCCGAGGAGCTTTTTCATGGCCAGAGAAAGGGTTTTGAGTACCTCGCGTTTTTCCACGGCTGTCACACGCTCAAAGGTATCGATATAATCCGGATGCACGGGAAAGAGGCTGACGAACTCGTCCATACGCTCGTTCATGCGGCCGTAAAATTTGGCAAAGGGAGTGAGATACTCACGAATTTTCACCTGCTGTTCAGCACTCTTTTTCAGTAGCCGCTCAGCCACAACAAATTTGACATCCTTGCGGGCGATCAGGATTTGCTCGAAACGATCCTTGACCCGGCGGATACTGTCTGATACAAAAGCAAAGCGCTGGCTATCAAAGATGGCCTCCTGGATACCGGCCATGAAACGGAAGCGCAGGTCCTTGCAGACCTCACCGATTTCGCGTAGGAAATTGAGATCAAGAATGATTTCCTGATCCTTGCGGCTGCGCAGATAATCAAGCAATTCGTCCACGACCAAGAGCAGCCCATGATCGGGATATTCCGCATGGAAAGCGGTCATCATTTCTTCAAAAGCGCGCTTGTTATTAGGAACCCTGTCCGCAGCAGGAAAGACATAGGAGACGCCCATCGCAGCCAGATGCTCTTCCAGTTCGGCCACGGCAATGTCACGCAGAGACATGGTCGTGGCGCCAATCTCAGTTCGCACCACCTTGAAGCGCCCGCTGATCTTGCTTGCAGCAGAGGCCACGTTCTTATCGGTCAAGTAATCCGCAAGATCTTCATTTTCCGCCAGAGCGGAGATCACAGACATGAGGTGCGATTTACCGGTGCCATAGTTGCCTACGACCAGCAATCCTTTATTATCCATCGGCTGGTCGAACTGAAGCTGCGGAACGACCAGATGTACCGGCCTCTCGGCCGTCTCGGCGGAGATGACGTATGTCTGCACAAGCTGCCGGGCGGCTGCAGCTTTGTCAGCATCCCGCAGCTGGACAACAGACTCAATGGGTTCAAATTGAATCAACTCGCCGTATTTCATC
>JAKQNR010000026.1 GCA_029565685.1 bacterium
GCTGGACGGCAGCGTGCTGACCACGGACGATGAGGCGATCGAGAAATTCTACGGCCGGAAAATCAAAGCGAAAGACATCCTGTTCGAGCGCAGGACGCCTAAGATGCCGTCAGCGGCAATGAAACTGATGCAGGTTCTGCCCTGAGCCGCGAGAAAAAACCGGCCGGGTGACAGCGGCGCAGCCGATGCAGGCTGCATTATCATTCCCATAAAATCAGGAGCCGCGGAATGAAAAAAAGACTGTTGATCGCCACGTTGCTGGTTTTCGCCGTCTGGGAACTGCTGGACCTTGTTATTCACGGCCTGCTTCTTGCGCCTTTGTATGCCGCTACGGCGCAGCTCTGGCGGCCGATGGAGGAGATGAAGCAGGGCCTGATGGTCGCTGTAACTCTGATCGCCGCTTTCACTTTCACTTACGTCTATTTCCGATTTATCGGTGACAAGTGCGCGGGGACGGGATGGCGTTACGGCCTGTGGTTCGGCGCCGGAGCGGGAATTTCGATGGGTTACGGCACGTACTCGGTCATGCCGATACCTTATTTCATGGCCCTGGGCTGGTTCCTGGGAACGCTTGTCCAGGCGCTGGCCGGCGGCTGGATTATCGGCCTGATCATCCGGGAGCCGAAACCGGAACCGGGCGAGGCGGCAGCCTGATTTTTCTTGTGTTCTGAAGGTGTGTTGATTTATTGGATCAAATCCCCCTCGGTCCCCCCTTGAGAAGGGGGGAGGAACGGCCACCCCTTCAGGCTATCTGCAACTGCCTGCCAGTATTGGTGTTAAAGTCTTTCTTAATAAAAAGGGATAGAGGGATTGTGCTTTGTAATTATTTTTCAACTTTCGACATGCTTCTGCGGCCCCGGCGACTGCAGCGTCATTATGCTATGAATAACGAAAAGGCCGTCCCTGGAATGAGCGGAACGGCCTTTTTAAGTGACTGTTTATTCCTTTTTTCAGTCTTCCGGCGCAGCATAATGCGCCAGCGGCAGCTTCTCGTGCACTTTCTGTCCACCACGCTTGACAATCACGCCCGGAGCGCCGACCACGGTGCAGTCCGAGGGTACGTCGCGGTTGATTATCACGGTTTCCGCCCCTACTTTCACGTTGTCTCCTACTCGGATAGGGCCGAGTAGCGTGGCGGAGGTCCCTATCAGGACATTGTTCCCCAGCGTGGGATGGCGCTTGCCGGTAAAATGTCCGGTGCCGCCCAGCGTAACGCCGTGGAACAGCACGCAGTGCTCGCCGATCTCGGCTGTCTCGCCGATCACCACCCCGGTCCCGTGGTCGATGAAAAACCAGTCGCCGATTGTTGCTCCGGGATGTATTTCCACCCCGGCCCAGAACCGCCCGATCACGGTGATAAAACGCGGCAGCACCGGGATATGGCACTTTAGAAGGCAATGCGCCACCCGGTACAGGAAGATGGCGTGGAAAGGCGTGTGGCAAAGAATCGTTTCGACCCAGTTGCGGGCCGCCGGATCGTTCATCTTGATCGATTTGAAATCCCTGACAATGCTTCTGAACATTTCATCCTGTCCTTCCACCGCCGGGAAAACATAAAAGTTTGAATAGATACCTGTCAAAA
>JAKQNR010000043.1 GCA_029565685.1 bacterium
CGTCACTCCCTCCGCCTACCTCAACTTCTCCTGGGCCAAATTCCTGGCCGCCCATTGGCTGAGCAAAAGCATGACCAAGGAGGGCAAGGAAAGAAAGCTATTTACCACAATCCGGACAGCGCACCCGTGCAAATCCCTCCCGCAGGTCCCCGCATTTGAGAAACTTGTCAATGGCGGTACGAATGAGCGGCCGCCAATAGCCATATTTCGGCTGGAACCGTTCGTCATAAACTCGCTCGAACTCGTCGAAATGGTCTCGAACCAGCCTAAAAAAGGGTGAAGCCTCCGGGTTGCGAGGCCGGTACATTTTTGCCGCAGGAGCACACACGCCATACCTTGATCGTTTTAAAAACTGACAAATTATGGGTATAGCGTATGCTACAAAATTACTAAAAACGCGTCAAGGGACAAAATCGCCGGTGCCCCTTATTTGCCCCAAATATTCCACAAAGGGCTTGACCACAAATCAATATTAAGCTATATTTAAGGAAATGTGAGATTCGGCGGCAAGATCAGCGGATTGGTGATGAACGGGAAAGCCAAGTTCGCCCAACCAATGCGTAAACCAGATGCAACTTCCCCACTCCACTCTCCTCTACCGTTGCACTGGTTACGCTCACGTTAACCAATAGCCGTGAATTTTTTCCGCTTCGTGCAGCGGCGTCCTGGTGGCCATCATGGCCAGGGTGGTGGCTGTGCCTCCGCACGCCAGGCCCTGTTTGGGGTGCGCCACATCGTTAAACCTGCGATCGAGTTCCTGCCGGCAATAACGCCGGGCCTCAGCCGCCGCCTGTTCCACCGGGCGTTTTGGTAAAAAACAGGTCTCGGTCAATCTCCGGCTGCCCAGCGGCAGGCTGGCCGCCAACCGCATTTGCTCACGTCGGCCCAGGACGAACTCGGTACTGCCGCCGCCGATGTCGCAGACCAGGGCCTCGCACTCCACCGGCTGGTCGTGCAGCGCGCCGATAAAAGAAAGGTACGCCTCTGTTTCACCGGTCACCACAGACACCTGGAAACCGGTCTCCTGCGCCATCTTGCGCAGAAAAAAAGCTTGGTTAGAAGCCTCGCGCGTGGCGCTGGTGGCGATGACGTGATAGGCCTCGACGCCGTACGCTTGCGCCAGGGAACGATACTCGGCCAGCGCCTGGCTCACCCGCGTCATGGCTTCATCGGACAATGCGCCGCTGCGGCTCAGAGCCTCGCCGAGCCGGGTGATACGCTCGGCGGCGTACAGAGGCGTGATGGTGTGATCCGGGTTGATTTCCGCCACCAGCAGGCGGGTCGAATTCGTACCGATATCGATGGAAGCTTTGCGAGCCATAACAAAAACGGCGAAGCCGCCCCCGAAAGGTCAGCTCAATCCCAGTTGTTCGGCGATCTCGGCCACCAGCTCGTCGATACGGCGAATGTCTTTGAGCCGGCCCTTTTGCGGCTTGAGCTTGACCTCCTGGACCGCCTTGATCAGCGTCTGCCATTCGCGGCGGCTCTTTTTGCCGCACAACAGATCGTCGCTTTCCTTGGCGGAAAGGCTGTTGACGCACGCAACTAGGACAGCCTCCACGTTGGCCTGATAACGGGTGGTGATGTCGTGAAACTGCCCGCGCAGGGAAGCCAATTCACGGGCCAGTAAAAGGCAGGAGGTCTCCTGATCCGCCGTTTTGCAAGATGCGTTGCTCTTTTTAGGGGTAGCCATGACCGAGCCTCAAATATTTAAAATCACTTCCACCTTTTTCTGCAAATCCATGGCGATCGCTTTCGCCGAACGGTTGCCGTTGATCACCTCAAAATGGTACATCTCTTTCATCTTTTGGAATTCGGCCTTCATGCGGCGCTGATATTTAATAAAGCTGTCGAAAATGTCACGCGACATGCGCACATCCATGCCCGATTCCCAGTAATCCAGCGAGTTTTTTTTCTGAAAAGTCCGTTCGATGAGAAAACTCGGCGAAACGTTCAGATAGAACACCGCGTCCGGAACCAGAGCCAGGGAATAGATCGTCTGCAGCCAGCCCGGATCGCTGCCGCGCAGGATGTCGCGGGCCATCAGGGTGTAGATGTAACGGTCGGCCAGCACGATGAACCCGGCGCGCAACGCCGGAATGATGTTGTTCTCCAACTGGTCCATGAAATCCGTCGCGTAGAAAAGGGAGAGCGTGCCCTGGCTGAGCACGTTGCCCTGCATGGCCTGTTCCAGCTCCGCGCTGACCAGGTTCGACCGCTTCAAGCCGACGTTGACGGTGCCGTAGCCGCGGCCTTCGAGAAAATCGGTTAAAAGCCGGATCTGCGTGGAGCGGCCGCTGCCGTCCGCGCCCTCGATCACGATCAGCTTGCCGGTCAGATCATCGGCATTGACGTTCGGTATGCCTTTTCCATAAAATTTCATAGGCCGCTCCTTGCCCGATGCTTAAACGCCGGAAGATCCACTTTTTCCTTGACGATCTCGCGCACTGTATGCTGCTGCACGTCCACCGGCAGAGACGCATCCATGGAGATAAAGTCAAACTCTTTGATCATCCGGCTGTACTTTTCATGGATCATGCCCTGAAACAGACGAAAGCTCTGATAGGGATCAGTGGATAATCCCAGATCCATGCCGGCTTCATGATATTTCAGCGTCGGACGGCCTTCGAGGATGCGGTTGATGGCGATCTCGGGCGGGAGATTGAAATAAAAGGTGATGTCCGGCAACGACGCGAAACTGTAGAGATTGCGCACCCACTCTGGATCGCAACCGCGCGCCGCATCGCGGGCAAAGGCGGTGAACATGTACCGGTCCGCCAGCACGAGATAGCCGGCGCACAACAGCGGCCAGATCTGCCGTTCATAGCGATCGGCGAAATCAGTGCAATGAATCAGCGAAAAGGTGGTGGGCGTCAGCAGATTGAGCTTTTTGCCTTTTTTGGTGGCGTTTTTTACCAGCACCGAAGAATTCCATTCGGTAAAAAAAACCTTAAACCCTTCCAGCTCCAACCACCGCTTGAGCAGATAAACCTGGGTGGATTTTCCGGAACCGTCCAATCCCTCGACAGCGATCAGCCGTCCCTTACAGTTATGTTTGGTGATAAGATTCATGGCTCATCCCGGTTTACGGTACCCTGTTCATGGTAAGATAAAATTTTTATGCCTTGGAAGCAAGCAAATTTGAATCCATGGCCGCCGTTCGAGCGGCAAACGCAGGGGCGGCCCCTGTTTCAGACGTTCAGCCGGTTGAGCAGCTCCACCCCTTTCTGCATGTCGAGCAATTGCTGGTCGCCGACGATCTCCCGCTCGATGGTCAGCGGCCCGGCGTAGCCGATCTCATTCAGCACCCGGACAAACGCCGCCATATTCACATCGCCCTCGCCCAGCGGAACCTCCTGGCCCCACTCCTGCCCCGGACGGGCAGCCCATTTGGCGTCCTTGCAATGCACGCTCTTGACCAGCGGTCCCAGCAGCTTTAGGGCGGGTAGGGGTTCGCCGCAGCCATAGAGGATCATGTTGGCCGGGTCGAAATTGACCGCCAGATTGGGCCGGTCCACTTTGGCGATAAACCTGATCAGCTCCTGGGCCGTTTCCTGGCCGGTTTCCAGGTGCAGCCGCTGATTGTTCTTTAGGCAATGATCGCACAGCTCCTGGGCGATGGCGACCATAGCCGGATAGTCGGGGGAATCCTGGTCCTCGCGGATAAAGCCGATGTGCAGCGCCGTGGCCGGGACTCCCAGTTCAGCGGCAAAATCAGAGATCTCCTTGGCCTCGGCCAGACGCTGGGACCGGGTCGCCGGCGGCACCAGTCCGACGGTCGCAGCTACTGTGGGGATATCGGCATAACTCTCGCCGCTAAAGCCGCAGAACACCACGGTGATTCGTATACCTGCCTCTTCAAACCGGCGGGCCAACGCCTTGGCCGATGAGCTGTCGCGCCGGCCGGGCGCCAGTATCTGTGCGGTGGGAATGGACAGCTGCCGGCCGGCCTGCAAACGGGCGGGTAGAGCTTCATCACAGACCATGAACAACCCCAGGGGACGCTGGAGCGACATAGGGACCTCCTTCTATTATTCGCTTTGGATAATCTTGAATTGTTAGTACTTTAAGCCGACCAAACCTATGTTCTGCGTTTTGCCGGAGCTCTTTTCATGATCAAAAAAATTCTCCACCAATGGAAGCTGATCCTTGGCCTGTTGTTCAGCCTGCTGTTCCTTTACCTGGCGTTCCGCCGGGTGGAATTCAAGCACATGGCCGCCGCTCTGACCACGGTGGACTATTGGTATGTTCTACCCACTGTTGCCGTCATCCTGCTCAGCCTCTGGCTGCGGGCCTGGCGCTGGCGTTATTTCCTGATGCCCTTGCAAAACGTGGCGATGACGCCGCTGTTCAATTCGTTGCTGATCGGCTATCTGTTCAATATTTTTCTTCCAGCCCATCTCGGTGAAATCGTTCGCGCCTATGTGCTGGCGCGCAAGACGCCGCTCACCGCCACCGCCGCCTTTGGCACCATCGTGATCGAACGCATCATCGACGTGCTCGCCATGCTGCTGCTTCTGGCCGCTGCCATGATCGTCTATCCGTTTCCGCAATGGGTCAAGACCGGCGGCTATCTCACCGGCGTTCTGGTCGTGTTGCTGTTCGTCCTGCTGATGCTGATGAAAAAATACCGCTCGTTTTCTCTGCGTCTGCTGGACCGGATCACCCGCCCGCTCTCGGCTGGTCTGGCAGCCAGGCTCACCCATATGCTGGACTCTTTTATTCAGGGCATTCTGCCGCTGCAAAAAAAATCTCACTATCTCATCGTCGCTCTGCAGTCGATCGCACTATGGGCGTGTTACGGTTACATCTTTCAACTGGTGCTGCACGCTTTTGATTTCATTCATCTTTATCATCTGCCCTGGACCGCCTGGCTGGTGCTGCTGGTGATCACCACCTTTGGCGTGCTCGTGCCCTCTTCACCGGGCTATGTGGGCACCTATCACTATCTCTGCCAGGTCTCGCTGGGATTGTTCGGTGTGCCGGCCAGCCCGGCCCTGACCTATGCGCTCGTCATGCACGGCATCAACTTTTTCCCCGTTTTGATTCTCGGTCTGATCATCCTCTCCAAGGAGGGCTTGAGCATCTCGGGCGTGCGCAAAGAGACCGGCGCTTAACCCGCCGCGGCTTTAACGCCAAATCGCCTCACTGGTGTCCGCGTCGCGGAACCGCACCTCCAGGATGACCGGCAGGATCTCCTTGATCGCCTCCACATGGGTGATCATGAAAATCTGCCGGAACTGCGACGACAACCGGTTGAGCGCATCCAGAATGCTCCCTTTGCGTTCTTCATCCTGAGAGGCGAACACCTCGTCCAGGACTAAAAAATTGACCGGAAAACCGCCGCTGCGTTCCGCCACCACCTGACTGATGGCGATGCGCAGACACAGGTTTACCAGATCCTGTTCACCGCCGGAGAACCGGTCTACGCCAAAAGCCTGATTGGCGTCATACACCTGGATGCCATAGTCCTCATCCAACTCGAGCCACTGATACCGGTTGTTGGAAACCAAAGCCAGCAACTGCGATGCGCGATGAGCCAGCAGCTGCCGTATCCGGCCGGCCAGCTCCAGCCGAAAACGCCCCAGATGCATATCCAGGGCCTCCAGATAGCGTACCTCTTCATCCAAAAGCTTGATCTGCTCACCCTTTAGCGCCTGTTCCTCGATGGTCTTCGCCAGCGATTCGGTTTCACTGGTCACACGCGCCATGGTCTCTCGGCACCCGCTCAACGCCTCCTGACTCTGATCCAGGGCTTGGCTCTCATGGTCCACCTCCGCTTTGGCGGATTGAAAATCCGCTTCATTAAAGTTCAACGCCGTCTGCGCTTGGCGTGTTTGGTCAAGATCTCTGATGATCTCCACCCTGGTTTTCTGCGCCCCGCTGAGATCAGCTTCCAGCGCAGTGCGTCGGCCCACCCTTTCCTCAAGCTGAGCCTGCTTTTGCAGCAACGCCTGCGCCGCCGCAACCCTTTGCGTGCAGGCCGCATGGGCGGCCGCATCGTAATCGATGACGCCCAACTCCGACAGCTGCGCCTGATTCTGCTCGTGCCTCTCCTGCAGCATTTTCTGCTCCGCGGTCAGCTGTGCATGCTGTTTTTTCGTCTCATCCAACCCTGCCTGCCGTTTCACCAGCTCTTCCTTCTGCCGGCGCAGGGCTTCCACCGCAGTCTCTTGCTCACGAATGGTCTGGAGAAGCGTTTTTTCCTGGTCTCTGGCAAGGGCATATGCCTGCCTCAACTGGCCGACAGTCTGTTCCATTTCAGCCAGAGCCTGCTCATAGTGATCTTTCAGCGGCTGGGTGCAGGTGGGGCAAACGCCCTTGGGCCCCAATCGCCGCAGCGTTGCGGCTTTATCAGCCCAATGAGTATAAAAGTACTATCGTGCGTAAAGTGAGGGAGGAAGACGCGGAAGTACTTCAAGAGCAGAAGGTACAGCTTGCATCAAACTCGAGAATTGCTGCACTTGGTACAGCTTGATGAATCCCGCCTTTTTTACCAGAACGTTCCGAACCAGGGGCCGACCAGGGG
>JAKQNR010000003.1 GCA_029565685.1 bacterium
TGCTTAGTTTGGCTTGGCCTTTCAGCCATAGATACCGGGTACTTCTGAGTTCTTTGCGTTCTTTGGCTTCTTGTCGCCTGACCAGATCAACGGCCAAATTAGCCTTGGCCATCAGATGATAACGATCAAAAACGATCGTGCTGCCGGCAAAATTATCCTCAAGCCCTTTCAAATAGGCCGGCCACATGTCCAGGCAGAAATGCGTGATCTGTGCCGGATCCAGCCCTCTAGCTGTAAGAAAATCATGGAATTGCTGGATCACCGTTGACTCTCGTTTCTCGGCCAGATAGACCACACGCGACTGGGCCAGATCACCAAACACCGTCAAGTAGTGGTGCCCTTTCTTCATTGCGATTTCATCGATGCCTACTTGCTCAAGTTCGGTCAGCGGCATCGTTTTAACGGCGTCATGTACATAGTGCCTAAGGATGCGCCACAGGCTATCAGTATGGATCTGCAACAATCTGGCTAAGGGACGAATGGCCATATTCTGCGCCAGGGTCAATACCAGGATCTCAAAGAGCAGTGTAAAACCGCTGCCAGCCCGAGCCCAAGGGACATCCACCAATTTAACACCGCATGCCGGGCAATTCGTACGCGGTACCCGGGCATTGATGTAGGCTTGATGCTGAAAAAAATCCAAATGCCGCCAGGTACGCTTTTGTGTGTCATGCACCCCACAGCCGGTGCGTTTGCAGGACTGACAGGTAAATTTCGATCCGGCGTGGAAATCAATATCCAGATCCAAACGATGCGCTTCTGCATCGAAGGTAATATCTTTGACATACCAAGGGGCCGTAAGCCCCAACGCTAATGCAAATAGTTCCGTAGTGGCCATATCCTCTCCTTCCATCAGATTGATTCAGAGAGGAATATAACACATTCAGTTCAACTTACCCACACAATGTCGGATAGAACCGTTTTTTTGAGATGCAATACAAAATGGCTCTTAAGCCAAATTATGCAACCAATCCATGTGTTGTGTCAGGCTTCAGGTCGCGGTATAAATATATTCGGTAGTCATCATCAGCAGCAGGGCCAGCAGAGGGAGGAATCTCATCGCCAGCCGCTTGCTGCGGGCGCCGGGCCTGGCGGCAGCCGCGATTGGCATTTCACTGTCAAGTATTTTCATGCTGTCCTTTTCGCCATGAGAGACAACTTTGCTGGTTGGAAGCAGAGCCGGCACGCATCAGAAGCGCAGACCGCAGCTGAAACGGCTAATATTTTCCAGTATGCCATGGGATTGCCAGGCATAATCCAGAACGAACAGGGCGCCGCCGGTATACAACTTGAGTCCGGCGCCAAGGGTCAATCCGCCGCCAAGGTCATGGTCCTGCTCGAAAAGCGCGCCATAGCCGCTGCGCAGGGCGAAGGCGCCGAGAAAGATATACTCCGCCCCCAGATTCAGACTTTCGCTGTTGTTGGAAGGATGCAGGAAATCGACGGCGGCCGTGAGGCTGTTGCGCCGGGAGTGCAGCACCCGGGCCGCCAGGCCGAAGCGAAAGGTGAGCGGCAGGGAAAAGGCGTCGGTGTCGAGCGCGGCGGGCAGCTGTGCGCTCGAATTATGCTGCTCATCGATGTCGACTTTTTGCGTGAGATCTCTCCCCCTGAGGCGCAGATCGGTGCCGAAATTGGCGATTTCGACCCCGAGGGTGAGCCATTTTATCGCCGACGGCCGGTAGAGTGCGCCCAGATCGACGGCGCCGGCGGCCGCGGTGCAGTGGTAGATCCTCTGGTGGATATATTTGGCGGAAAAGCCCATCGCAAACTGGTCGGTAAAGGCGAAGGAGTAGCTCAGCGCCAGGGCGAGATCGGCGGCGTTGTAGAAATCGCCGGTCCCCTCGGGCTGTTCGATGGTGCGCACCGCCTGATCCGGGACCCCGAGATAGGTCAGGGCAGCGCCGAAGCCGTGCCGCCCGGCGG